>OZ243957.1:3032500-4532113 GCA_965214585.1 Pyrinomonadaceae bacterium
CCGGTGATTTTGTCGGCAGGGTCACACCCGTTCCCATCTCGAACACGGAAGTTAAGCCTGCTAGAGCCAATGATACTGCACGGTTTCCCGTGTGGGAAAGTAGGAAGTCGCCGGATTTAAATTTTTAAAAATGACCCATTTCAAATGAGTGGGTCATTTTTGCGTTTAAAGCATAAAATTCTAAACTTATGAGTTTATGCACTATTTACTTTGTAAAGCGAAAACGCTCGGTAACTTTTAGTTATTCGAGCGTTTTCTAGATTAAATTACTGCAACAAAAAGATTTATTGCGTTGGTACACATCCATTGACTGTTATACCACCTTCTGGAGCTATTCCACTTATTGTGCCATCTGGACCATTGACACTATAGGCTTCACCTGCAGGAATAAATATAGAAACAGGAGTACAACCTGAAACTGGGGCTGGACCTCCGCCTCCGCCTTCACAAGAAGTGATTGCTATGATTGACGCAAGAAATATCGAGATATAAAGATTTTTCATAACCTCTTAATTCCCCCTTTCCTGAATAAGCGTTATTAGCCGTTCAACAGATGCATCATTAAAGAGAATGCCTGTCGGGGAACTATAGAGATAACCGTTATCGCCGTATGCCTTATGTCCATTCGGACTTGGAAAATCGGTTTGGCTAGCCCGTGAACTCACCTGTTGCATGCGTTGCATTTGTTGTTCTAAATCAGCTTGACTAACTAGTGGATCATCTGCAATAACCGCATAAGCAACAAGTAACGCTTGTGCCGGTGTCATGCGCGATTGCGTTCCCCCGAAAAAATCGGGGTCAGCTTGTCTTATGGTATTGACACGCCGGTTTACCTCACTCACTAATGAAACATAAATCAGATTTTTAGTAATTATGTCTGGAACTCCGTCATTTCGAATCTTTGTTAATTCTGAATTAAACTCATCGGCGGGCATCCGATTTACTGCGCTTGCGCGAAATTTGACCATATTGCGACTCTTTTGAAAACCTTTCGGCAGACCGGGAGCATCAAATCCGCGCAATGAATCTGTTATCTCGGTGATTTCCGAATCGCTCGTCGTAGGGATTCTCTCTATTGTGATGTCGGTAAGGATTTGAGCAAGAGTAGCCGCATCTACCCTTTTCGAATCATTCCATGCATTCCGCTCTGCAGATCGCAAGATATTTCTGTTAGCCCCGCTAATCTGAACACCAGAACGGTAGTGAATAAAATTTGAAATACGCTGGGGAACAGCATTTATCGCGGGCGTGTGATTACTTGTTGGCAGGTTTAATTCCACCAATCCTTTTCTAATCTTTTGATGATATTCTTCTGTGTTAGTGTTTCCAGAAGAAGTGTTTAGTTTCCAAGTTAATGTGCCAAATACCAATGCACAAAAACAAAAACCGATTGCGAAGAAATATAATTTTTTCATATTCTAAGTTTTTTCCTTGAGATAGATTTTATTTTAGTTCGTTCTAACGAAGTTAAAAATAGCATGATTTTTCTCTTATGTCAAACTCGCACTTGAGTTTCTAAAAACTTGTTTATATTTTGAACGGGCTTTTGCTATTTTAAAGTTACCGCAAAAAATCCTTGCATCATATTACCGCAGCATTTAATCTAAAACAGAGTGTTTACCAAATCAAAAAATCTAAATCTACTTTTCCTGCTCGTGTCCTACGCGGTGGTTTTTTGCGGATTTTTCTCGTTGGCTGTCGCGGGCGGCATAAGTGCGATTTCTTCACTTATTTTCATTTCCGTATTTTTCGGTGCTTGGTTTATTGAAGATTCGCGTTGGCAAATATCGGAAAAGATCGGCACAATTTCAATATTTCTTGTTATTCCCGTTTTTTATCTCGACTGGAAATATAAAATTTTCGGTTTCGGAAGCGGCGAAACCGTCGTTGCGGGGATACTTGCCCGAATGATCTTAATTCTCGCGGCGATCAAACTGTTGCAAAGAAAATCCGATAGAGATTGGATATTTCTGTATTTGATGTCGTTTTTTGAAGTTCTGCTGGCGGCTGGTATGAGCATCAGCCCGCTTTATCTGCTTTCTCTGATTTTTTATTTGCTGTTTACAATCTGCGCGATAATTATTTTTGAGATTAGAAAAACATCAAATTTTATTGAAGAAAGTAAACGGGTAAAAATTCTAAAAAATCAGCCGCCGAAATTAAAATTCAATATCCCATTTTCAAAATTTCCCGTAACCGCAGTAATTTTACTTTTTATCATTATCGCCATTGCAACGCCTCTGTTTTTCGCATTTCCGAGAGTCAGCGGCGCGGGGCAAGGCAGCAATCCGAGCAATTTGACGAATATGACAGGCTTTTCCGATTCGGTCAGTCTTGGCTCGATCGGGCGGCTTATGCAAAACAATGAAATCGTGATGCGTGCGCGGCTCGAAGGAAATTTGGGCGAAAATTCAAGCCCTTTAAAATGGCGCGGAGTCGCGCTCGACACTTTTGATAATAAAATTTGGAGCAAATCAAAACCCGCTTCCGAACAGCCTTTCGTCAAAGGCGAGAGGGATTTTTTTCTCATAGATTATCCGTCGCGCACGGGAAATATTACCGTTCAGACCGTCTATCTCGAACCTATTGACACGCCCGTTTTGTTTTCCTTGCAGCGTCCGATTGCGATTCAGGGAAACTTTGAAGTTTTAAAAAAGGATGCGGAAAATTCTCTGAGTTTTCAAAGAAACGGCTTTGATCGGGCGAGTTACAAAGTTCATTCCGACAGAACGCTTCCCGACGCGAGCCAATTAAAATCAGACGATAAAGATTATTCTGCTCAATTTAAAAATTATTTGCAATTGCCGCGAAAACTCGATCCGCGAATTTCAGAATTAGCCCGGCAAGTTTCCGATAAAGCGAAAAATCGTTTTGATAAAGCAAAACTGATCGAAAGTTATCTGCAAAATGACTTCGGTTATTCGCTCGAAATGAAGGCGGGCGGCGAAGAGCCTTTGGCAGATTTTCTTTTCCGAGTGCGCGAAGGTCATTGTGAATATTTTGCGACGGCGATGGCGATTATGCTTCGCACGCAGGGCATCGCCACGCGAGTTGTCAACGGTTTTCAGCAAGGCGAATACAACGAAACGGCGGGCGTTTTCGTCATTCGCCAGAGCGACGCGCATTCTTGGGTGGAAGTTTATTTTCCCGAAGAAAACGCTTGGATTCCGTTTGACCCAACGCCTCTTGCAGGACAATTTTCCGAAAACGGAGCAGTCGGAATCGTCGGCAGATTCAAACAATATCTCGAAGCACTCGAAACATTCTGGATACAATATTTCGTCAGCTACGACGACCAAGAACAAAAATCTCTCGTGCGCTCGCTAAAAAGCAGTTTCAGCGAATATCAATTTAAATTATCCGTCTGGCTGACCGAAATGCAGTATCGAATTTCGGAATGGTGGGCGGAAGTTCGCGGCGACAGAGGTTTGCAGGCAAGCGCAATCGCCGTCGCTTATGCGCTCGGATATTTAATTGCCGCAATTTTGAGCGTTTTTTGTTTGATTTGGCTATATCGAAAAATCAAAAACTTAACTATCTGGCAAAGAATCTTCGATTGGTTCAAAGCTAAAAATAACCAAACGATAATCGAATTTTACAATCGAATGCAAAAAGTTTTGGAGAAAAACGGCTACACGCGCCCCGCGCATCAAACGCCTTTGGAATTTGCCTTTGCGCTTGATATGCCCGAAGCGGTAAAAATTACGGAAAAATATAATCTGGTCAGATTCGGCGAAAAGAAATTGTCAAAAGAAGAAGCGTCTGAAATTGAAAATTGGTTAGAGAGTTTAGAAAGTAAAGAATAATCGCTCTTTGGAACGCCGTCCATCTTGGCGGCAATGAGCGCGTAGCGCGAAAAAATGAGCGGCTAAATTTAAAGTGAAAAATAATATTTTAAACTTATTAATCTTTTTCAAACGCTTTCGCGTTTGTTGCCGCCAAGATGGACGGCGTTCCGTAAACTACAATTTAATCTGCCGCACGACATTAACGGATTCGATATTTTTCAACTCATTTAAAACTTCATCATTTAATTCCGAATCAATCTCGATAACCGCTAATGCTTCGCCGCCTTTTGCTTCGCGCCCCAAATAAAAACGGCTGATATTTACTTCATTTTCGCCGAGAATCGTGCCGAGTTTTCCGATTACGCCGGGAACGTCTTTGTTTTTCGTAATCAACATAAAACCTTTCGGAACGGCTTCGATTGAAAAATCGCCGATTTGCGTAATTCGTCCTTCGCCGTTGGCAAAGACCATTCCCGAAGCAGTTTGCGCGGCATTCGCGCTTGAAACTTTTGTTTTTATATCGGCGTTTGCGGTTTTTCCCGTTTGTTTATAGCTCGTCGTCACGTTTATTCCGCGTTCTTCGGCGATGTGCAAAGCGTTGACGACGTTGACGCGAGCGGAAACGTCGCGCAAAAGTCCGGCTAAAAATGCGCGTGTCACCGGCGCGGCATCGCGTTCGGCGAGTTCGCCCGCGTATTCGATTTCAATTGCATTTATCGGGTCTTCATTCATAATCTGCGCTTGAAAACGCCCCAATTTTTCCGCCAGATCAATATACGCCTGCAACGCTTCGAGTTCCTTTGCCGCCAGACTCGGCGCGTTTACCGCATTGCGAAGTTCGCCCGAAGTCAGATAATCGCGCATCTGCTCGGCGACAGTCAACGCCACGCCTTCCTGCGCTTCGGTGGTTGACGCGCCGAGATGCGGAGTCGTAATAATCTTATCGTTTTCGAGCAAAGGCGAATCGGCTGCAAGCGGCTCATTTGAAAAAACATCGAGTGCCGCGCCCGCAACTTTTCCCTTTTCAATCGCGTCGAGCAGAGCGTCTTCATCCACTAAGCCGCCGCGAGCGCAATTGATGATTCGCACGCCGTCTTTCATTTTTGAAAAAGCATCCGCGCCGATAATTCCGCGCGTTTCGTCTGTAACGGGCGTGTGAATCGTAATAAAATCAGCCTTTGACAAAACTTCGTCCAAACTGCCGACTTCGATTCCCGATTCCAACGCCTGTTCTTTTGAAACAAACGGATCGAAGGCGAAAATTTTCATCCCGAAACCCTTTGCGATATTCGCCACGTGCCTGCCGATTCTACCCAAACCGACAATTCCTAAAATCTTGCCGTTCAATTCCACACCGACGAAACTTTTTTTGTCCCAAACGCCGTTTTGAAGTTTGGAGTGCGCCTGCGGCACATTTCGCGCCATCGAAACGAGCAGCGCAATCGTGTGTTCGGCGGTTGTGATCGTGTTTCCGTCGGGCGCGTTCATTACGACGATTCCGCGTTTTGTCGCCGCTTTTACGTCAATGTTGTCAACGCCGACTCCTGCTCTGCCGATAACTTTCAGTTTTTCCGATGTGTCCATCAAATCCGCCGTTATCTGCGTCGCGCTTCTGACGATCACGCCGTCCGCGTTTTTCATTTCTTCGGTCAATTCTTCGGCGGGAAGTTTCGTCTTCTTGACAACTTCAAATCCCGCGTTCACAAGCGGTGCGAGTTTATCTTCGTTTACATCGTCGGCGATCAAAATTTTTATATTGCTCATTTAATTGTTTATCGTGTTTTGCTTTCTGCGAATCTTCAAATAATATTTCAAAAGGTCTAAAGAGAAATTATTCATAGATTTATAAAATTTACAAAGGTGTCGAATGGAAATTTTCGTATATAAACAAAACGGCGCAAAGATTGAAACCGATTTTGCGGCAGAAGATTTGCCCGCGCTTCTGGCTGATGAAAATAACGTCGTGTGGCTGGATTTCCTTGTAAAAAATGCCGAAGATTTAAAATTTGCGGAAGAAGTTTTGCTGAAAATTTTCAAATTTCATCATTTAACCGTTGAAGACTGCCGCGAAGAGCGCAATCAGCCGAAGGTCGAGGAATTTCCCGATTATTTATTTTTCATCGTTCACGGCATAAAATCTGAAACGAACACGGCGAATTTCGTGACAAAAGAACTCGACGGCTATCTCGGAAATAATTTTGTCGTAACTTATCGAAACGAAGATTTTCGCAGCATTGAAAATGTAAAACGGCAGATCAAAATCAGTCCGCGAATTTTTCGGCGCGGCGCGGCTTACGTTCTGCACCAGATTCTCGACCAGATCGTAGATATGTATATGCCGATCGTGGATGATTTTGACGTGGTTATTAACGAACTTGAAGACCGCGTTTTCTTGAAGGAAACCGACAACGAAATGCTCGAAGAAATTATGGACTTGCGTAGAAGCGTCGCCCGTCTGAAACGCATTTCGTCGCGCCAACTCGATGTTCTTTACAGAATATCGCACGGCGAATTTCCGCAGATTCCCGAAAACATACTGCCGTTTTACCGCGACGTTCACGATCATCTTTTGCGTATTTCCGATTTGGCGGAAAGCTACCGCGAACTTGTCGGCAGTCTTTTCGACATATATTTTTCCGTTACGGCAAACAAAACCAACGACGTAATGAAAGTTCTGACGATTTTTTCCGCCATAATGCTGCCGCTTTCTTTGATCGCCGGAATTTACGGAATGAATTTTCAAAATATGCCCGAACTTCAATCGCCTTACGGTTATTACATAGCTCTGGGTTTAATGGGCGTTGTGGCTCTCGGTTTGTTGATTTATTTTTGGCGAAAAGGCTGGTTTAGTTAAACAAATCAGAACAGGGAGCGATAGCGACTTGGTAATTTGCTGATCTTATAAATATGCGGCATAACCCATTCGCTGCCGGCTCACGGTTCTGATTAAAAAATCAAATAAACACATTCGCTGCCGCTGCCTGCTCTGATTAAAAAATTAAATAAACCGCATAGATGATCGAAAGACAAATTCCGCCGTAAATTCCCGCGACAAAATCATCGGCGCAAACTCCGATTCCCGCCGGCAGATTTTGCAGAGAATCAATCGGATACGGTTTCCAAATATCGAACAGCCGGAAAAGCAAGAATCCCGCCAATACAAAATGCCAACTCAAACCGAACGGAATAAACAGAAAAACGATCAACTGCCCTAAAACTTCGTCAACCACAACTTTTTGCGGGTCTTTATCGCCGAAAATCAAAACAGCGCGGTTTGAAGCCCAAATTCCGAGCAAGCAAAAAAGCGTAAGAGCAAACAAATTCGCGGCGGAAAACAAAGCCGAGATTTGCTCAAAACTCCAATTTTTATCCGACAAAATTATTCCCGAATGTGCTTCAAACAGAGAAACCGACAAATAGATCAAAACTCCGACAATCGAACCGAAAGTTCCGGGCGCGAGCGGCAGATAACCGACTCCGAAAGTTGCGAAAAAAAGCGCGACGTAATCGAGAAAAGTTTTTTGTTTAACTTTTTTTTCGCTTAGATTTTTTTCTTCAATCCGGGCGGAAATTTCCGTAATTTTATCGTAATTCGACATTTCCGTTTGATTCTAAACGATTTTGCCGGTTAAATCATAATGAAAAGCTAGTTCAGACAACATTTTTTATACTTTCTGCCACTTCCGCACGGGCAAGTTTCGTTGTATCCCGACTTTCGCCGTTTCACGTTGAAATGTTCCGTCATAGTGGCTGTTCCAAGCCGGACTTTGATTAACTTCAAAATCCTTCATCGGCAAAAAGACGGTTCGGTGTCTTCCATAAATAATCTTCGCCGCGCAGCAGTTTCTCCAAAACATCTTCCGAATTCCGAATCGCATCAAGCAGAAACGGTGTGCTTTCTTCTTTGTTGTCAATAAAAAACTGCAAATCTTCCTTCGGAAAAATTCCGTCGTAATATGAAATTTTTTCGATTATCTCTTTGATATTTTCGCTCGCTTTTTGTTCGGTTCTAAAATAGAGTTATTTTTTCTCAACTTGCTTTCGATAATATTATTAGCGTCGGAATTAAACGGCAAACTCCACAAATAAACTTGAGTAATCGGTCGGTCAGAAGTTGCAACTCTTGTCAGTAGCGTCCGAAGTAAGCCGACGCGCTCGCCGCAACTGTATTAATTAATCGGCTTAAATATAAACAAATTCGGGTTTTATAACAAAATAAGAGCGGAAATTTTCATGCAGCGGCAAATTCCGTTAATTTACGTTTTTCGGGCGAATAAAAAGCCAAGACAATATCCGATTTTGGAACGCCTTTTTCCAATAAATACGTTGCTACGCCGTCCTCTAAGCCGTCATACAAAATCCAGAATTTACCATTGCGAATTTCAACGTGAATTAAGGCGTAATGGTTTCGTTTTTTGTTTTCCCAGCCGTAAACTATCAATAAATAATTATCTCTCGTGCGGTCAAAGATGGGAATCATTCGCAAATCTTCATAATTGGGATAGCCGATTCCGACTCGCCAATTGATAATATCTTCAATGTAATTTCGATATTTTTCTAACTTTTCCATTCCACAATCTCCTCACTTGTTTTATCAAAAACCAACAATCTAACCTCGAAATCATCGGTCAGAAGTTCTCTTAATTCATCGGTAAAAGAATCAGTCAAAGTTTCAAAATCAATCGCCATATAAAGAACTCTGTCCGATTCTTTTTTCGCCAAAAGTTTCTGATAAATCAAGTATTGCCCTAAAGCATTTTCGGCATCATTAATTATCGAGCGTCCGACAAAACTTTTAATCTCAACCGCTATTTTATCATTTCCTTTCTCCGCCGCAATAACTTTTTCTGCTCCCAAATCTATAAATAAATCCTTCTGTCCCAACTTAAACGGATATGGATCGTGAGTAATTTACCAACCATCTTTGATTAGTGCAGTTATTACTGTGTCGTGATAAAAATCTTTCGCAGGCATTTTTAAATAATTTCTCCGACCAAATCGTAATCGTGCGCTTCGGTAATTTTGACGTTGACGATCTTTCCCGCAATCGGCAGAAAATCTTCGGGCGCGTCGTTGATTAAAATGTGTCCGTCAATTTCCTGCGCTTGTCCTTCCAAGCGTCCTTGCCATAAAAGTTCGGATTCAGCGGAAATGCCTTCAAACATTACCTTAAATGTTTTGCCGATCTTTGATCTGTTGTTTTGTTTCGAGATTTTCGCCTGCTCTTTCATCAAACAGCTGCGTCTTTGTTCGGCGATTTTACCGTCAACTTTGTTCGGCAGATCGAAGGCGGGCGTGCCTTCTTCGTCGGAATATGTGAAAACGCCGACATTATCGAATTTGCAGTTTTTTACGAAAGCGAGTAATTCTTCAAAATCTTCTTCCGTTTCGCCGGGAAAACCCGTGATAAATGTCGTGCGAATCGTGATTCCGGGAACTTTTTCGCGCACTCGCCTTATTAGTTTTTCCAAACTTTGCCGATTTCCGCCGCGTTTCATCAGTTTTAAGACGCTGCGCGAGGCGTGCTGCAAAGGCATATCGAGATATTTTACGGCTTTTTCGGTTTCGGCAATCGCCTGTAAAAATTCGTCGGAAATGTGCGTCGGATAAGCATACATCACGCGAATCCATTCTAATTTTTCAATTTCGCCAAGCGCACGAATCAGCTTACTAAGCGCGTTCACTTCGCCCAAATCTTCGCCGAAACGCGATGAATCCTGCGCGATCAAGACGATTTCTTTTACGCCCTGCTTCGCCAAATCTTCGGCTTCCTTTAATATCGAACCGAAACGGCGCGAGCGAAACGAACCGCGCATCGAAGGAATCGAGCAGAACGCGCAAGGTCTGTCGCAGCCTTCGGCGATTTTGATAAACGCCGTATGCGAATCCGTCGCGCGAAAACGCGGCGTGTCGAAGTCATAAAGATAAGTCGCCGTTTTGTTGCCAATCGAGTTTAACGGCAATTCCTTAAAATCAACCTTCTCGTCCGCCGCTTCCAAAATTCTGCCGAGTTCATTCGTGCCGATAAATGCGTCAACTTCGGGCAGTTCCTCGATCAATTCATCGCGGTATCTTTCGACCAAACAACCCGCCACGACAACTCTTTTTGCCTTGCCGTTTTCTTTCGCGCTCGTCGCTTCCAAAATCGCTTCGATAGATTCGGCTTTTGCCGATTCGATAAACCCGCAAGTGTTGACGACGAGCGTTTCCGCTTCGTCCGCGTTATTTGTAATTTCGTAGCCGGCGGCTTTTAACTGTCCCATCATAACCTCGCTGTCAACGAGATTTTTCGGGCATCCGAGGCTGACAAATCCAACTTGTTTCATAATATGCTAATTTAAGCGGTCTTGTTCTTCCGGTTCGACATCAGGCACTTTTGACATAAACTCTAAAAATTTCTCACGACTTCCGCTTTTTCCTCGTTCGGAAATGATACTTTTCGCCGTCCAAGTTCCGAGCGAATGCGCTAAACAGAGATTGATAACTTCTTCTAAAGACAAATTTTCACTTTCCGCAAATGATTTTGCCTGACGCAAAATCGAATCGGGGATTTTTGTTTCTATCGTCGTCATTTTATTTCTCCCAAAATCTGCAAAAATTCAAAAGGCGTTATCGCTTTAACATTAAAACGCTCTACATTCCGAAAATCACGCAAATTATAAGTTACGATGTAATCGGCGTTTGCCGCGATTGCCAAATCCAAAATCATTTCGTCGTCGGCATCTTTCAAAAAAGGTCGCCAGCGAAAATAAATCGGCGGTTCGTTGGCTGTCGAACACAAAAAGTTCAGAAAATTTTCAATATCTCCACTCGTGTAACCAAAATTCGGTGCTTGTTCACTCAGCTTTTCTTCATATTCAAGCAGTAAAGCGGTAGAAAGATTTAATTGCCAACGCGGATTTTGAACTAAAGTAAGCAAAAGCCGATATGATGCGCCGCGTTTTGAACGAATTGCCGATATAATCACGCTCGTATCAATTACCACTTGCCAAATTCTCATAAGTATTTATAACTTTTTCGGGCATCCGAGGCTGATAAATCCAACTTTTTTCATTATTTTTTATCTAAAGAATGATATTCTACAAACTCCCTGTTGAGCCAAAGTTTCCATTTCGTGATGATCGCTTGTTATCAATGTTGCGTTCAACTTTTTTGCTAAAGCGACGGCGCAGCAATCAGCCAGAGAAACCTTTTTATGAATGGCTTTTAAGTTTCCGACTTCCTGCCAAAACTGAATGTCCAAGTCATTTCGTTCGATAAAACCGATGTCCAAAAGTTCCGTAATAAATTCTTTAGCTTCTTTTTCCGTTCCTTTTCGCCGTGCGTGATAATAAACTTCGCACAAGTTCATCGAATGAACATAACAAATGTTATTTTCATCAGCCAGATAATTTTCAATCACATCCGCGCCAACTTCATCGTCGGCAAGAGCAATCAGCGAACAAGCATCGAATACGAGAAAATCCATTATTTATTTTCCAACTCCAATTCCTTTTGTTTATCGGCTAAAAATTCCTTCGTGCTTGGCAGAATATGCTTGAATTTTCCGCGAAATTCACGAATTTTCTCGCGCCTTTTTTTTGATTGGCTTTCCTGAACCGTCTGTTTTAATGATTCAATCAATTTTTCGCGTTCAACCGCCGTCAGACTTTGCGCCTGATTTAATACTATTTCAAACGTCGGTGTCATAAATTTCTCCTTTAACTATTAAATTGCTTCTAAAAATTTCCGTTCCGCATTTCCATATGATTATCCGTGAACCTTTATTATAACCGATTTCCGAGTTTATTATCTATTCTTTCCGCCAGAGATTTTTGCACACGGTTGTAGAAAATTTTAATCGCTTGCAGATCAACTTGGGTTTTGATGGTTTGTTCAGCTAGTTCGTTTAAAAGTTTCGCCTGCGTTTCTAGTAATTCGTGCCGTTCGTGCGGTTCGATTTCCTTTGGATAATCGGTGATGATTTTGCTCAGAACGTCTAAGGAATTGAGTTGGCGCAAAATGATTGCGACGTTGCCGCCGGCGTTTTGTCTGATCTGGTCGAAGGCGAGATCGAAAAAATCCTCAAACTTCTGCTGCTGCATAATCAGGCGAAGTTTGCCGCCCGAAAAATGATAAGACGGACACGACGGGCGTTTTGCGAGGCTGACCATCACGGCGGTCAGATAATCAACGCAGATAACGCCCGTCGTCGTGTCGTTGACGGCGGGCGAAAGAGCCTTGAGCGCGATGTCAACGATCTGCCGCAAACCGAAAGCAACGTCGCCCTCGACGGTTCGGTAATCGTCTATTTCGTAATGCTTGCGAAAATGATTGGCGAGTTTTTCGCTCAAAACAAAATCTTTTCGGCTTGCGTAAACATCGAGAATCGGCATTCCTTCGATGGTAAATTGTCCGATGCTTTTTGTCAGCTTGATAATCAAATCGTGTTTTTCGGCTGTTTTTATAAGCTCCTGCGCGTCAACATTCTGCACATAGCCGGTTTTGGCGGCGGTTATTTCAAAATAATTCTCACTCGTCAAAAGCGTTAATGTCTGCTCGTCCAATTTCTGCGAATCTTCGTCGGAAGGGAAGTGTTCCTTGATTTCGTTTATTGTTTCTCTGGCGATTGAGGAAATAATGCTTGTCGCCTGAATCGAAGTGGCGACGTGATGTATAAAATAGATCAGACTTCCGACGGCGGCAAAACCCAAAATAATCCCGAAAAAAACTGCAAACGACGGCACAAAACCATTATTTTTATCCACGTCTTCCTGAATCGTCCGCAAAACGACGATGCAGTAAGCGAAGATTCCGACCAGAATTCCAAGCACGATCTGATTGCTCATATCGCGCATAAAATTCCGCAAAATGCGCGGCGAATACTGCGTCGAAGCCAAAGTCAAGGCGACAATCGTGATCGAAAAAGCTGTAACGGCAATCGTCAGCGTCGAAGTCGCAATAACGGCAAGCAGATCACGCGCTCCGGCTGGCTGAATCCCGAAAAATCTCGGATGATAACCGAACTTTTCGCCAATCGTATAATCAACTCCGATAAATAAAAACGCCAGTAAAGCCCCGCAGACGACGAGCAAAGACGGCACGAACCAGAGCGTCGAGATAAGATGATTCCAAAAATTTTTGGTGTTGGTCATTTAAGGTTTCCAAATCGCTAATCTTAAATTCAAATTATTTGGTAAATATCCGGCAAGATGTTTTGCATCTCTGACATTCTGCGTTATCAAGCCGTGATTATGTGCTAAAGCGGTTGCAATAACAAACAAATCTTCCCAATGCTTATTTTGGTCGGACTTGCTCAAACGGGCGTATATAAATGACGCAATTTCAGCGGCATTTTGGTCAAACGGTAAAATTTGGTGCTGAGAAATTAAAACGTTAATTCTCGCAACATATTTTTCGTATTTTTCAATTGTGATTTTGTTGTTTGAAAATTCTCTCTCGATTCCCCATTTCGATTCAAAAATCGTCATCGCCGGCAAAGCGGGAATTCTTTTAGTGTTAATAAAGTATTCGGAAAGTTTTTTTAAAACATAAGGCTGATTATTTCTCAAATGCGTAAAAACGCTCGTATCGAAAGCAAGCGGCGTTTCAAATGTAACTTCGATTACGGACATACGATTTTAGTCAAAGCCTTTAATACTCAATTTCGGGCGTTCCGTGATTGCTTTCTTTTGTTTTGCGGACAAACCTTCCAAAGTCGAAGCGGCAAGATTGAAATATTTTTCCAAAAATAAGGAATTAAACTTTTCATCCAGTTCAATCAGCTTTTGAATTTTTTTATTCCAAGGATTTTTAGGCAATTGAGGAGCATTCAAGGCTATATATTTAACTTTTCCATCTAAAGATTTGATGTTCATTTTGACAGGTTGACCGTTGAGTTTGGCTAAATTTTCTTTCGCTTCTTCATAATTTTTGATGAGAGCATTTTCAAATTCCATTAAAAAATTTCCCAAATTTATCATATTATCAAAAATTACTTTAGTTCCATTTAATATTGGCAAAGTTAATTGACAAGGAGTGTTATCAGAGGGTAAAAGGTTTAGATTTTCTTCAGTTGCAAACGGGAAAAAAGTATAAGATTCAACCGCCCATTCAAACTCTCTATCAATAATTGTGAGATAACAAAAGGAAATATCTTCAACTTCTTTGCTTGTTAAAATTCTTCGCGGAAAAGGTAAAGAAATATCAAAGGCTCTTTCGATAATCATCAATTTATAAGCGATCTGTCTGATTTGCAGAATTTTGCTGATATTGTCGAGTGATGCTGAAACCGAAACTTTAAACCAATAATCAATACTGGAAAACGTAACTTTAATTACGTCAGATAAACAAAAAATTGCTTTAAGAGTTTCAATCAAAAATGCAGATGTCGGGCTGTGATTTATTTCCTCAAAAGACCAATCAATATCATCAAATTGAAATTTTTGCTCCTCGTCAAATTCCCAATATCCGTTCATTTTCAATTGAATAAAAAAAATGTTTTCAGCTTCAAGTTTAAAAATGATTTCATCCGAGAAGTGATCGTAGATAATCTCAATAATTTCAAATCTGAAAATATTATCAAAGCCCGAAAAGGAAATAGTGCAAAAAGGCTTTTTCTTTTCGGCAATTTTAGTAAGAAATTGCTTAGTGAAAACTTTCGACGACGATATTAAATTACCGACTTGTCCGAGCGGAATTTGAGAGTTTGAAATTTCTTTAGTAGTTAGATTCATAACTTTTCCTCAAAGCAATCATATTCTAAATACCAACTAAACTCAATTTTTACACAGTAACGGCTTCGCGGTATTCGCCCCAGACTTTTCGCAGGCGATTCGAGATTTCGCCGACGGTTACATAATTTTCCACGCAGTCTAAAATTCGCGGCAGAGTGTTTTCGTCGCCTCTTGCGGCTTCTTCGAGTTTTGCTAAAGAATTTTCGGCTTTTTCCCGGTCGCGTTTTGCGCGAACTGCTTGCAATCTTTCGATCTGTCCGCGTTCGATTGCTTCGTCAACTTTTAGAATCGGAATCGTTTCGTTTTCTTCGATCTGAAATTTGTTTACGCCGACGACGATTTCCGTTTCTTTTTCGAGCGCACGTTGGTATTCGTAAGCGGCTTCCTGAATTTCGCGCTGGACATAGCCCGTTTCGATGGCGCGAAGCATTCCGCCCATCTCGTCAATTTTTTCGATGTATTTTACGGCTTTTTCTTCTAAAGAATTTGTCAAAGATTCGATTGCGTAGCTTCCGCCCAAAGCGTCAACCGTGTCGGCAACGCCCGACTCGTGAGCGATAACCTGCTGCGTTCGCAAAGCGATTCGCGCCGCCGATTCGGTTGGCAGACTCAACGCTTCGTCCATCGAATTCGTGTGCAGAGATTGTGTTCCGCCGAGAATTGCGGCGAGTGCCTGAATTGTTGTTCGCACGACATTTACTTCCGGCTGCTGCGCCGTCAATGTCGAACCGGCGGTTTGCGTGTGAAAACGCAAGGTCTTTGATTTTTCGTTTTTCGCGCCGAAACGCTCTTTCATAATTCGCGCCCAAAGACGACGCGCGGCGCGGAATTTGGCTATTTCTTCCAATAAATTATTATGCGCGTTAAAGAAAAACGAGAGACGCGGAGCAAAATCGTCAACTTTTAAGCCGACGCTCAAAGCGGCTTCGACATACGCGATGCCGTCCGCCAAGGTGAAAGCTAATTCCTGCGCCGCCGTCGAGCCGGCTTCGCGGATGTGATAGCCGGAAATCGAGATCGTGTTCCATTTCGGCACGTTTTCCGCGCAAAAAGCGAATGTGTCGGTAATCAAACGCATCGAAGGTTTCGGCGGAAAAATATATGTTCCGCGTGCGATGTATTCCTTTAAAATGTCGTTCTGAATCGTGCCGTTTACTTTGTCGAAAGGAACATTCTGCTTTTTTGCAACGGCTAAATAAAGACATAAAAGCGTCGAAGCCGTCGCGTTGATCGTCATCGAAGTCGAAACTTTATCGAGCGGAATTCCGTCAAAAAGCGTGAGCATATCGTCCAGAGAATCAATCGCTACGCCGACTTTGCCGACTTCGCCCGCCGCCAGAGAATCGTCCGAATCCAGACCGATCTGTGTCGGCAGATCGAACGCGACGCTCAAACCCGTCGTTCCGTGCGCGAGCAGATATTTGTAACGCTCGTTCGATTCTTCGGCGGTCGCAAATCCGGCGTATTGCCGCATCGTCCAAAAACGCCCGCGATACATTGATTCGTAAGCTCCGCGCGTATATGGAAATTCGCCCGGCTTGCCCAAATCTTTCGCATAATTAATATTTTCCGTATTCTCAGGATTAAATTCATTCGGTAGTTCGATGCCCGAAGAAGTTTCAAATTTCTCGCGTCTTTCATTTCCCATAATGGCAATAGATTAACAGAAAAAGCCCGCTTTTGACCAAGAAGCTGTTTGGAAACTGTATCGCCGGCATCTTGCCGGCTGTCGTGGCTGCTGGAAGATGAGCGTTACGAATTTTCAAACAGCTTATAAAGAAAAAATACAAACCTATCGGAGCATCGAATAATAAAAAGAAAATTCGAGAATCATCGTTACTATTCCCAAGAAAAGCATTCCGCCGCCTAAAATGATAAAAAATATCGTCCAGAAAATATTTCCGATTGCGCCTTTTATTACAGCTTCCGAATGATTGTGCGGATTATATAATACGGCAACGAAGGCACACGAAGATTTCACGAAGGAAAAGAAGGAAATAAAAACCGATGAAATTAAAAAAAACTTAAAAAACTTCGTGTTTTCTTCGTGTGCCTTTGTGGTTTATTTCCGATAATCTCTATTTTAAAGTATCCGTCGCCCAATTCAGGTAACTTTCCGAAACCTCTTTCGCCGAAAGCGCGACGATTTCCGGCACATCGTAACTGTGATTGGCGCGTATAAATTTTTCGAGTTCGGCAAATTTTTCTTCTAATGTCTTTATTAAAAGCAGAAATTCCGCATCTTGCTGTAATTTATTTTTCCAGACGTAAAAAGATTTAATCTGCGGCAAAATCTGAACGCAAGCGGCAAGTTTTGCTTCTAAAATCTTTTTTGCCAATGATATTGCTTCCTCTTCGTTCGGGGCGGTATTAAGAACTACGATCATATATTTGATTCTAAATCTAAAAATCGAAAAGGTAAATTGGCGATCATTTCCAACATTACTGCTGTAAAATTTTAAGTAATATTGATAAAAAAGTATGTTCATTGGATACTAACTAACCATCTGAAAATTGTATATCTGCTATCCATCCTCTCTAACTTGTTCTTTCTTTTGCCTCTTACCTCTCCGCCTCGCTCTTTCTGTTACCTTAGTATCCACTTCCGCCTTTTCTGTCTTCTCCTTCGTCCGACTGCTCTCTTGTGCCGCTATCTTCCCTCGTTCCAATCGTTTACGCTTTCCGCTTTATCTCTCCTCCGCTTTGGCACGCCGTTTGTATTATCTATCTGCAAGTCGAAGCTAACAACTTCTAAATAAACTAAAAACTAAAAAAAACTTAGAGGAGATCAAAAAAAATGAAAAACTTAAAAAATATCGCAACCGCAATCGCATTAGTCGCTGTCTTAACACTCGGAACTTTTAACGCCAACGCAGGACTGCTTTTAAGCGATTCAGCCGGAACAAGCAATCAATGTGTCAAAACCAGAACATTCAACTTCGGCAGCTTCAATTTCAGAACATTGACAGGCATCTTAGCAGCGGGCGTAACCGGAATGCTTTTGAGCGACAAAGCGGGATTGCTTCTTTCGGACGGATTGCTGCTCAGCGATTCAAACAGACAAACCTGCCGTCAGGGATTGCTTCTGAGCGACAAATCGGGACTGCTTTTGAGCGACACGACGGGAATGCTTCTGAGCGACTAAGAAAGAGAACGACGAAACGGAAAAGTATTCAAGCGCACCCCGGACTGAACATATCCCGCAATAAAAAAGCAGCCTTGTTGAGAAATCAACAGGCTGTTTTTCTTTCGGATTGGCAATTCAAGCAAACGCCGAATCATATTGCGGCGAGAGTTTCCGCAAATTTTCGACGGCTTTTGGTAAAGTATTCAGAACATACTCAACCTCTTCCATCGTATTAAATCTGCCGAAACTGAACCGCACCGCGCCGCGGGCTAATTCTTCTTTTTCACCCAAAGCGAGAATTACGGGCGAAGGTTCTAAACTCCCGGACGAACAAGCCGAGCCGGTGGAAACCGCGATTCCCTGCAAATCCAGATTTATCAAAAGTCCTTCGCCTTCGACAAATCCGAATGAAATGTTTGAAATATGCGGCAGACGCTTTTCCATATCTCCGTTAATTTTCGTTTCGGAGATTTTTTCCAAAACCGATTTTTCAAAAGTGTCGCGCAGGTTTTTCAGATGTTTGTAATTTTCCGCTAAATTTTCGCGGGCAATTTCGCAAGCCTTGCCGAGAGCGACGATTTGCGGCACATTTTCAGTTCCGCCGCGCCGTTCGCGTTCCTGATGACCGCCGAGATTTTGCGATTGCAGACGAACTCCGCGCCGGACAAACAACGCACCGATTCCTTTGGGCGCGTTGATCTTGTGTCCTGAAATTGACAACAGATCACAACCGATCTCTTCGACATCAACCGGAATTTTCCCGACGGCTTGCACGGCATCCGTATGAAACCTGATTTTCCGTCCGGTTTCACGCAGTTCGCGGACAAATTTGCCGATTTCGCCGACGGGTTGAAGCGTTCCGATCTCGTTGTTTCCGGTCATAATCGAAACTAAAATCGTGTCTTCCCGGACGGCGTTTCTCAAATCCTCGATTTTGATTATTCCGTTTTCATAAATCGGCAGATATGTGATTTCAAAATCGCGTTTTTCCAGAATTTCGCAAACATTTTTAATTGCCGGATGCTCGATTTCGGACGTGATAATATGTCTGCCGTAATGGTCGTTCGCTTCGCAAAATCCGCGAATCGCCAGATTATTGCTTTCCGTTCCGCCCGAAGTGAAAACAATCTGATTTTGTTTGGCGTTTATTAATTCGGCAGCTTGATGACGCGCTTTATCAATCGCGCCGCGGGCTTCCTGACCGAAAAAATGTATGCTCGAAGCGTTGCCGAATTTGTCCGTCAAAAAAGGCAGCATCGCTTCGACGACTTTTTTATCAATCGGCGTTGTGGCGGAATTATCCAAATAAACTCGTCTGAACATATTTTGATTTTAGCAAATATGAATAATTTAGACATCATAAAAGATATTGATAACAAATTATTTTATTCTTTTCGATGAATAATCGGTTTCGTTTCCGCGTCATAACGCCGAATTATTAATTGGGCATTCGGCATTAATAATTATGTCACGATAAAAAACTTAAAAATCCTTAACCGTAAATTAACAGAATAATACTTAACAAATTAAACCGTATCAGAAGTTATTTTTTGCACGTTCCTAAGTTTTCATCTGAAATTTACAACCGAGTTTTAGAAACTGTAAGTCTTTTCTAAATTGATAAACCGAATTTTCGGCTGTTTCGTGATCGAGCAGTTCAAAATTAATTTGGTCGTTCGCGCCGAGTTGAGCGAGAACGGGCAGATCGAGCGAAAAAACGTCGGCAATTCGCGGATAACCGCCGATTGTCTGATGGTCAGCCATTAAAATTATGAGCTGATTGTCAGGCGGAAGTTGAATCGTGCCGAAATCAACGGGCGAAGAAATCATATTAAATTCGTCGAGCAGATACAGCGGTTTTCCGCGCAGACGAAAACCCATCCGGTTGGAACTGTTCTCGATTGTAAAAGTTTCTTTGAGCAGAATTTCTTCGCTCAAACCCGTTATCAAATCAAATTCCGCGCCGGCGGTAATTCTAATCGTCGGATTTTTTTTGTAATTTGGAATCAAAGTCCGGGAAATCTTTTTTGCAAAACATTCTGCTTGGGAAACTTCTGTGCGGAATTTTATTTCGTCATTTTTTTTCAGACTTCTGCCGCGAAAACCGCCGAATTCGGCAAGCAGATTCGTGCTTCCGCTGCCGAATTGTTCATCAATTTCAAAGCCGTTTTTGATTGATAAATAAAGGCGATTGCCAAAGTTTTTTTCGGTGAATTTGAGAATCGAATTCTTTTTGACAAGATGCGGTTTCCAGTTTTCAATTATTTTGCCGTCAATTCGTGCGCCGAAATCTGCGCCGCCAAAGGCGATAATCGCATTGTCTGTGAATTTTAAGACGGGCGCGGGAAAGTGCATTTCCAGAACAGTTTCATTTTCATCATTGCCCAGCAGAATATTTATTAAGCGGACGGCAATTTTGTCCATCGCGCCGTTCGGATTCACGCCGAATTTGCGAAAACCGTTTCTGCCGAGGTCTTGGAATGTGTCCAAAATTCCGCTTTTTTCGATGACAATGCTCATAAAAAATCAAACCGAAATAAATTTTACCGAATCGCCCGCCTGCAAAAACGCGGATTTTTTGAAATTCGGCGAGAAGAGTTCGATGTCCGTTTTGCCGATAATCTGCCAGCCGCCGGGAGATGCGAACGGATAAATTCCGGTTTGCCGTCCGGCAATTCCGACGCTGCCTTGCGGAACGCGCGTGCGCGGATTTTCTCTTCTCGGCACGGCGATTTTTTCGTCCAGTTCGCCCATATAAGCAAAGCCGGGCAGAAAACCGAGCATAAAAACGCGATAAATTCGATTTGTAAAAATCTCTATTACTTCGTTTTTCGACAAATTATTAATTTCAGCGACAAATTCCAGATCGAGCGCGTGTTCCGCGTCGAAATTGACTGGAATTTCGATAATTTGACGATTTAATTTTTCAGTTGATTCCAAATTCTGCAAAATCTTTTCCGCGATTTTTTTGACCGTTTCAAACGCGCTTAAAAAATCGCCGAAATTTTTGCGAACTTCAAAAACTTCGTAAAAAACCGCGCACGAATTGTATGCCGAAACAGTTTCGACGAATCCCGCAAATGAATTTTTCCCGATTGAATCGGCAAAACTTAAAACTTTTTCGTTCAGTTCGACGGAAATCTCATCGCCAAAACTGACGAGCAGAGCGTTTTCGCCGAACGGAGAAATTTTCGGTTTTGTGTAAATCATTCGTAACTTTCCAAAACGTCCAAAAGCGTGGCTTTTTCAGTTTCCACATCGAGAATTTTTTGTTTATTTTCCGACAAAAAAGCGATTGTTTCGCCTAAAGTTTCATCTTCGGCTTCGCGCGAAAAAGAAATCGTGATGTGATCGGGCGTTTTTTCGATTTTCAAATCGCGCAGATTATTTAATGTCTGAAAAGTTTCGTTCAGATCGTTTTTCAATTTTATCTTCACTTTTTGCGTCTGTTTATGCGAACGGCGCAGATTTTCCGTGGTATCAACTCGGCGAATCGAACCGTTTGCGATAATTGCCACGCGCCCGCAGAGTTCTTCGATCTCGGACAAATTATGCGAAGTCAAAAGCACGGAAACATCGTCGAGCGAATGGATCATTCCGCGCATTTTCGCGGCGGCAAGCGGATCGAGCGAGCGCGTCGGTTCGTCTAAAAGCAAGATCGGCGGCTTTGCAAGAAGTGCGCGGGCGACTGCCAGACGCTGCTTGTTTCCGGTTGAAAGTTCGGAAAAACGGCGCGTCGCCAATTCATTTAAATCAAGTTGTTCAAAGAGTTCGGCGATTCTTTTTTTTGCTGTTTTGTCCTTCATTCCGTAAAGGCGTGCGAAAAACATTAAGTTTTGTTCGGCGGTCAAACGCCAGTAAAACGAGCGTTCTTCGGCAGTCGCCAAGCCGACGAGCGAGCGCACTTTTACCTCATTTTCTACCGAATCGAAATTT
Organism: Pyrinomonadaceae bacterium; assembly: GCA_965214585.1. Lineage (GTDB taxonomy): Bacteria > Acidobacteriota > Blastocatellia > Pyrinomonadales > Pyrinomonadaceae > JAHCHG01. Next base: position 3,054,067 of record OZ243957.1, read on the forward strand.
TTAACCGAAACTTTTCCGCTTGTCGGCTGAACGAGGGTGGCGATAATTTTCGTCAGAGTCGTTTTTCCCGCGCCGTTTTTCCCGATCAAACCGAAAATTTCGCCGTTCTGAATTTCAAACGAAACGTCGCGCAACGCTTCGACTTCAGGTTTGATTTTGAGGCGAAAAAATCTCTTCAAACGCGGAAACATCGGCGGATAAATCTTCGTCAGATTTTCGATTGTAACGGCGGACATAAAATCAATGCAAAATATATGACTTAAAATCAGAATAGAAAAAATTTCAGCCATAAACAAGCCGGATAAACTCGGATGATAAGGATGTGTCGAGAAATTCTGTATGGGTGCGCGTCAAACTTTCGCCTCATTTGAGAGTTAAATTCAAATTATTTTTTTTGATTATTAAACAGTTTCTAAGGAAAGAAAAAGGTATTTACCTTCGTATTATTTCGTGACTAATTTTCCGATAGTGTCATAAAAAATTCTTATCAGCAATACTTTTATGACATAGTAGTTACGCAGTTGAAAAACCGAACATTGCAGAAACCCGCACGAAGTAAGGGTGCATTACGTTTGACACCCTTACTTCGTGCGGGTTTCTGCAAAACATTATTCGCTTTGTTTTCACTAATAAACAATTCAACTGCGTAACTACTAATTTTCTTTTGATTATTCAGATGCCGCAGATTTTTTATCAGCCGTCTTTTTAGTTTTAGACGTTTTCGCCGTCGTCGTTTTTGCGGCTTTTGTCGTTTTCGCCGCTTTTGTCGTTTTAGCTTTGGCGGTTTTAGCGGTTTTTGCCTTTTTCGCCGGTTTCTTTTTTGCCGGTTTCGGCAAGCCGAGCATTTCGTTCCAGCGATATTCGGGCGTTTCAAATCCTTCTTCCAATTTTTTCAAAATAAAATCGGTCAGATTATCAATAATCCATCGGTGATTGTATTCGCCGACTGATGCGAGTTCGGCATCGGGCGCGGGATTCATAAAATCAATCGCATACGGAATGCCGTCTTTGATGGCAAATTCAACCGTGTTCAGATCGTAACCGAGCGCGTTGCAAATCGTTTTTACGTCTTTTTCGACTCGTTCGGCAAGTTCCGCCGTTAAATAATTCGGGTTCGGAACATACTGCTCGCCGGAAAGATAATTTTTCGTCGGATCATACGGCATAATCAGAACCTTCTCTTTGCCGACGCAGTAACAGCGCACGAATTGATCGAATTCGATGCCTTCCTGCAAAGTCATACAAAGCGTTCCGGTTTGATTATATTCATACCAAAGTTGTTCGAGCGAATGAATTTTTGAAACATTTTTCCAGCCGCCGCCGTCAAAGGGTTTCAGAAACGCCGGAAAACCGACATATTCGACAATGCCTTGCCAATCGAGAGGAAATTCGAGATTTCTAAGCGATTCGCTTGTTACGTCCGGGATATAATTTTGCTGCGGCAGTAAAACCGTTTTCGGAATCGCCACGCCGAGTTTGCTTGCCAGACAGAAATTGAAAAATTTGTCGTCCGCCGACCACCAGAAAGGATTGTTGATAATATACGTTCCTTCGAGTGCCATCCGCTTGAGAGTTGCGCGGTAATATGGAATTTCGTGCGAAATACGGTCAATAATTACGTCGTATTTCTTTGTTTCGTCCATACGAATTCCGCCGAATTCGACCATTTCGGCGGTAACTTTGCCTTCGCCCTTTTCGTTTATACTTTTGATAATCGCTTCGGGAAACGTAACTTCGCGCCCGACCAAAATACCTACTTTCTTCATAATTTTTAAAGTTCCTTTATATTAAATTTTTGTTTGATAGTTTAATGACCAAGTTTTCGGAAACATCCGAAACATAAGACTATAAATGAGAATTTATTCTTGTGCAAGCCGTTGGAAATTAAAAAGGAACGAGATTTTAAGCTCGTTCCTTGATTAAATTTTTCCGGCTGCATTTACCGGGAATTTGAATCGGGCAGCAATTCGTAATTGCCCATTTCACGATTATAAGCGTCCAAAGCACCAACCGAATCGGATGTTGCGTCGAGCATTTGTCTGGTCATTGCAATTGAATCGGAAAGCTGTTCAAAATCGAGCAGAGAAAATTTCTCCGGTGTCGAGATGGACATAATTTCGTCGTTTAAATAACCGAAAAAGTTTTCGATTGACTGAAGTTGACCTTCGACGAGTTTGACGCTTTTTTCCAATTCGTCAAAAGAAGCCAGACGGCGTTTGAGAATTTCGACGTTTGTTTGGTGAACCCGTTTTGTTTTCGCATCTTCGGTTGATTCGGCAATGCGAAAAGCCTGCGCCAGTTGGTTTTGAACCGCCTGCCGGTTAATTGATTTGAGATGGCGTTTTCGGCGGCGGTAAATGTCGAGCAGATCAACAAAATCTTCCCAGCGGCGGTCAAGTGCCTGCAAATTGGTCGGCAGCTGCCGCGCACCGGCAACCTTCATATAGTCTTCCTGAATTTTATTTTTCTGCCATTCGAGATATTCGACGGCATCGCGTTCGCGCTGGCTGAAAGAATGAATCATTTTTTTGCGGGCGGCAATGTGCCGGGCGCGAAGTCTTTCTCTTTCCCGCTGATTGACAAGCTGCCGATACGTCGGCAGATTCGGAACGATAAACAAATACGCAACTTCGCACAAAAGAGCGATAAGCAGCGGAATAATGCTCTGCGTATAAGCCGCCGCAACCGCGAATCCGGCTAAACCCCAGAAATTAACCGGCTCTTTAATTGCTTCTTTGGCATAAGAGGAATTAAATTTATCAATTTGTTGTTGGTATTTTGCTATATCTGCCATAGAAAATTATATGTGCTTATTTTATTTGACCGGCGATTCTGCCCGCAAGCGTTTATTTTCTGATTCAAATTCTTAGATTTTAGTTGCTAAAAGTCGGGCTTAAATTTTCATTTGTTCCGGTTGTTTCTAAACAGCCGGAGAATTTGCGTCGTTATCGTCAAAATTTTCATCTTCGCCGCCGTCGGTAATCTGCTTGCTGTTATTGTCCGAACCTTCGCCCAATAAACCCATATCCTGTTTATAAGCAAGCAGTTGGTCTTGAAGCTGTATATCCATCGCTTCGCGCTCGATGTCGTGCATCTGGTTGTCAATCGAAGACGTGCCAAGCTGCAATTTCGCTTCGGCGGCGGCAACGCGGCGATTGATCTTCTCGCTCATTTCGTTAAACGTCGAAGCGTCGTCGCCGATGTCGAAAGATTCCATTGTCTGAGCAAGCTGTTCCTGCAATTTCGCCTGTTTTGACGCGCTGATAAGCTGCATCGCTTCCGCCGAACGCTTTTTCATATTCAAAACATAATTATCTCTGGCTTTGAGTGCCTGTTTTGAAGCATTTTCGGCGTATTCGAGTTGATGAGAAGTTTTTTCCAGATCGAGTTTCGCCTGCTGCAATTGACCGATATAAGCGGTGGCGATGTCGTCGCGTCCCATTTTGACGGACGCTTTGATCTTTGAATCCAGATCAACGACCTTTGTTTCGAGGTCTTCTCTGTTTTTAGATAAAAGCCGCTCGGTTGCCATCACCTGCGCCACCGAATTATTCAGATCAGGCACACGATCACGCATATCGCGGATGGTTTGCTGCAAAACCATTTCCGGGTTTTCCACTTTATCCAAAGCCGCACCCGTTCCGGCGCGAAAAAGACGTTTAATTCTTGCCCACAATCCCATTTTTATTATCTGCTCCTAAAATATTTTGTATAAAAAGCGTTTCAAATACAACTTGTTTACGATGAAGTTTTCGCCAAAGTTGCAAAATACCTTTTTAGTATAACAGGAAAATCGCTTCTTTTAATAATGAAATTTTAAAGAATAAAAAATTTCGTTTCACTTATTAAAGATAAGCCGAATTTCGCATTTAAGATGAAATTATTTTACATTATAAACTTATGAACAAAAAACTCGAAAGAAAGATTACGCGGCTTGAAGAAGAAATTTTTGAAAATCATCAAAACGATGCGGAACTTTTTCAGAAATTAAACGATGCTCAACGCGAACTCGGAATCTTAGAAGACGGACGACCATTCTGCCCTTTTTTGCGTCCGCATTTTTTCACGGGCGAAAAATATGAGGAAATAAAACGCGCGGCGGAAGTTTTAGCCGACGCATTCGAGCGTTTGACTTATGCCGCTTTTGAGAACGACGAGATTTTGCGCGAACTGGATTTGACCGAGAGGGAAGAAAGACTGGCGCGAATTGATCCGGGTTACAGAAATATTTGCAATTCGAGCCGTCTGGACACATTTCTACACGAGGAAGATTTCAAATTTTTGGAATACAACGCCGAAACGCCCGCCGGAATTATTGACCAGATGCAGATCGAAAAAGTTCTGGAAATGATACCGGAAGTCGCGGAATTTTTAGCGAAAAACGAGCATTGGCGACCGAAACCGCACGAAAAATTGCTTGCCGCACTTATCGCCGATTATCGGGATTTCGGCGGCGAAAAGGAAAAACCGAACATCGCCATTGTTGATTGGAAAGGCGTGGCGACGGCTTCGGAATTTGAAGTTTTGCGCGGGTATTTTGAATCGAAAGGACATAGATCGAAAATTCTCGATCCGCACGAACTCGAATACGACGGCAAAATTCTAAGCGCGGGCGATTTCGAGATTGACATCTTCTATAAGCGCGTGATTATTCACGAATATTTAGACGAATTTGACGACGAAGGCGCGTTGATTCGGGCTTATAAAGACGGCAATATTTTTATGGCGAATTCGTTCCGCACGAAAATTCCGCACAAAAAAGCGAGTTTTGCAATTTTAAGCGACGAAAGATTTGCGGATTTATTCACAAATGAGCAGCTTGAAATTATCAGAAAACATATTCCTTGGACGCGGCGCGTTCGGGAAATGAAAACGGATTTTAACGGCGAACAAGTTGATCTGCTCGAACTTCTGCGCGGTGATAAAGATAAATTTTTGTTAAAACCGAACGACGATTACGGCGGCAGCGGAATAATTTTCGGTTGGGAAACTTCGCAAGAGGATTGGGAAAACGCTCTGGAAACCGCTTTGCTGCAATCATTTGTTGTGCAAGAGCGCGTTCCGGTTAAAAAAGTTACGATGCTCACTTATGAAACCGATGAAATTACAAAAACCGAATTGCTGATCGATTTCGATCCGTTCTTATTTCGCGGCAAGGTCGAAGGCGGACTCGTCAGACTTTCGGCGCAATCGCTTGTCAACGTCGCGCAGGGCGGCGGCGAAACGGCTTTGATTGTTTTGGAAAATATTTGAACGCGATAAAATCGTAGATTTATGATTCTGGATATTGTAAAATCAAAGGATAATGTGCCGATTCGCTTAACAGATGAGCGTTGGTATGAACATATTTTATCGGAACATCCGTATATGAACCGATTTTATAACGATGTTCTTGAAACGATTGAAAATCCCGAAATTATTTTGCGCGGTTATCGCGGCTCAAAAGTTGCGCTGCTAAACGTCGGACGCAGACAATGGCTTCACGTTATCTACAGAGAGATAAGTCAAGATGACGGTTTTATAATTTCGGCTTACATAAAAAGTAAATTCAATAAAAACACAATAATATGGCAATCGGACAAATAGAAAATAAGGTGACAGAATGGCTGGATTTGGTTGACGAGCGCGTTAAAATTCCGAGAAATTATTTACGCATAAATTATCAAACAGATGCGGATTTGCTGCTTGTAAAATTTTCCGAAACCGAATCAACTTACAGCGAAGACGATATGGAAAAAGGCTTAATTTTTAATTACGACGCGCAGAATAAACTCGTAAGCATCGAAGTTTTAGACCTTTACGGCGTTTTTGTTTAAAAGATTTAGAAACTGTTTGAGAACGTAACGCCAGCATCCTGCTGGCTGTCGTGGTGGCTTCCAGCCGCCACTCTGAGCGAAACGCTCAGAAAATACTCTCAAATTCTCAGAACTTCAACGCAATTTATAAATCAAATAATGCAAAATTTTAATTTAAATCGAAGTTCAGAGAAATTCAGCTTGTTTTCTGAGCGTGCCGGCTGTCGTGTTAGCATCTTGCCAACACGACAGCCGTCTGGAAACCAGCGTTACAATTACCAAACAACTTCTTAGAAAATTTGAAAAGAAGGATCGAGATGAATTCTCGATCCTTCTTTATTTTGCAGCAATAACTTTGCAAGTTTCCAAAACCTTTCGCGTTCAATAAACGGTTTTTGATTTTAGGCAAAGTGGTTTGAGAAAAGATTTTACGATAAAATACGGGCGCGAAAACAACCTTTCCGTGAGTCGCGCTCTCAAACACGGTAGTTAAGGGAAAATTTTTAAGTTATGAAAAAGACGATTTCTTTATTGTTGATTTTTGCGGTTTATTTTAGTTTATTATCGCCCGTCGGTTTTCAATTGGTGATGGAAGCGAAGGCGCAGAATATGAAAAATGCGATGGATACGAAAGATGTTCCCGACGGATTGACATTTCGCCTGAGCGAAGGCGAAGAAGGCGCGGAAACTAGGGAAAAACGATTGCCCGCGAACGCTGAGAATTTAGCCGAAGGCGAAACTTCTACGCTTTTGAGGCGTTTGCCCGAAATAAAAACCGACGATGACGACAAAAAGGATTTTGCCAAACGCGCGGGAACTTTGCCGCCGCCGAAGACTGGGAAAATGATCCCCGTTAAATTTCCGTCGGACGAAATGCGCGAACAGCCGAATGCGAATCCGAGCAAAACTCTGGAAGTTGTCAGGTATTCGCCCGAAGGCGAGGTTGCTCTTGCGCCCGATCTGTCAATTACTTTTTCGCAACCGATGGTCGCGGTGACTTCGCAGGAGGAAGCGGCACAGTTTGCGCCCGTCGAGATTTCGCCGCAGGTTGAAGGTAAATGGCGTTGGTTGGGGACGAAAACTTTGATGTTCGATACGACGAAGCGTTTTCCGATGGCGACGAAATTTAACGTGAGAATTCCGTCGGGAACGAAAGCGGCGACGGGGCAAGTTTTAAGCAAGGATGTTTCGTGGACGTTTACGACTCCGCCGCCGAAGGTTTTGCAGACAATTCCCGCGAATCAGACGACGACGCGCGACGCGCTGATGTTCGTTTCGTTTGACCAAGCGATAAATCCGAACGAAGTTATCAAAACGATTGCGGTAACTTCGGGCAAGAAAAGAATTCCGATTCGTCTGGCGACGGAAGAAGAAGCGCAAAAATTTTCTTATTACATTAAAGAAACTCAGCCGAATCGCTGGCTGGCGTTTCGCGCAGTAAATTCGGACGGTTCGACGGAAAACGCGCTGCCCGCCGACGCGCCGATTTCGGTTGTAATTCAAAAGGGAACGCCGTCCGCCGAAGGACCTTTGACGACGACGGAAGCTCAGAGTTTTTCGTTTAACACATACGGCGCGATGAAATTCGTCGAAGCGAATTGCGGTTATCGAAACAATAAGGAATGTTCGCCGTTTGAAAATTGGTATTTTCGGTTTACAAATCCGATTGACGCGCAGAGTTTTTCTAAGGAAATTGTCAAAATCGAGCCTGCCGTCGAGAATCTGAACATTTATCCGAGCGGCAATAATGTTATTTTTCAAGGTTATAAAAAGGGAAATACGACTTATAAAATCACGGTCAGCGATTCGCTCAAAGATAATTTCGGGCAGAATTTGCAAGAACCGGCGACAGCGACGATAAAGGTCGGACGTGCGCCCGCGAATTTGTATTCGCAGGGCGGAAATTTTGTCGTGCTTGATCCGTCGGCGAAGCCCGTCTATTCGGTTTATTCGACGAATCAAAATGCAGTTAATGTGAAATTGTATAAAGTTCAGCCGCAGGATTGGTATCAGTTTGCAGAGTTTATTCGTTACAGAAATTACGACGACGGCGAAAAACGCCAAGGAATTCCGGGGCAGTTGGTTTTTAATCAAAAAATTTCGATAGAAACGAAACCGGATGAAATGGTCGAAACGAGAATTGATCTGGCGAAAGCCTTGAATGGCGGATTCGGCAATGTGATTTTGGACATCGAGCCGACAATTAAAAGAGATAAAAATGACAACACGAGAATTTTAGTCTGGGCGCAGGCGACGCAAATCGGGCTTGATGCGTTTGTTGACAATCAAGAACTCGTCGGTTTTGCAACGGATTTGAAGACGGGCAAACCGCTTGCCAATGTTGATTTAACGATCTATCCGAACGGGAAGACAGTCCAGAGTCCAAAGTCCAAAGTCCAAAGTCAGAATACGGTTTCGAGTTGGTGGAATTGGTTGACGAGTTGGGGAAGCGGTCAGGCGAATGAGATTCAGTCGTTTGATGCCAATGGCGAAGCGGTTGCGACGGAAACGATTGAGATGGCGCAGTCGAATCAGACGGGCGCAAATGGGATTTTGCGGCTTCCGCTGCCGGATGAGCAGGCGAAAAAGCAGAATATGTTGATCGCCAGACGCGGAAATGATGTCGCGTTTTTGCCGGAAAATACGCAGTATTATTACAGTCAGAACAGCGGAAGTTGGTATAAAAAAGGTGAATTCAACAGTTTGCGTTGGTTTGTTTTCGATGATCGCAAAATGTATCGCCCTAAGGAAGAAGTTTCGGTCAAGGGTTACATCAGAGTTTTCGAGTCGGGCGAATTGGGCGACATCAATGCGCTCGGCGACAATGCAAACGGTTTGAGTTATAGAGTTTTTGATTCGCGCAACAACGAGATTGCGAAAGGCGCGGCGAATCTGAACGCTTTCGGGGCGTTTGATTTTAAATTCAAACTGCCCGACAACGCGAATCTCGGTTATTCGAGAGTGCAGCTTACGACGAACAGCAAACTCGGCGGAAATACTCATCAACACGCATTTCAGATTCAGGAATTTCGCCGTCCCGAATTTGAAGTTACGGCGGCGAATGAAACCCAAGCACCGTATTTTGTCGGCGAATCGGCGAAGGTTTCAACCGAAGCGAAATATTACGCGGGCGGCGGACTTGCAAATGCCGACGTAAATTGGACGGTTCGCGCCACGCCGACGAGTTATACGCCGCCGAATTTGGGCGATTATACGTTTGGAACTTGGATTCCGTGGTGGCGTTCTTACAACAATTACAGAGGCGGCGGCGGAACGGTTAAGAATTTCAAAGGCGTTACAGACGCAAGCGGAAAGCATATTTTGAAAATTGATTTCGAGTCGGTCAAACCGCCGCGACCTTATAACGTCGTGGCTTCGTCGGCAATTCAGGATGTCAACAGGCAAACTTGGTCGGCTTCGACATCTCTGCTCGTTCATCCGTCGGATTTGTATGTCGGCATAAAATCGCCCAGAACTTTTGTCAACAAAGGCGAAAATATCAAGATCGAAACAATTGTTTCCGACATTGACGGCAATATTATTGCGGGACGCGATGTTACGGTTAAGGCGGTTTTGAAGGATTGGAGATTTGAAAAGGGAAGTTGGATAGAGAAAATTATTGACGAGCAGACTTGCAATGTAAAATCAGCCAAAGAAGCGGTTGAATGCGCCTTTGTCGCCAAAGAAGGCGGGCGTTATACGATTTCGGCGCGGGTTATGGATGACCGCGAGCGTTTGAACGAGAGCGAACTGACAATTTGGATTCCGGGCGGAAAAACCGTTCCGAATCGCAATGTCGAGCAGGAAGAAGCGAATGTTATTCCGAATCAAAAGGATTATAAAGCGGGCGATGTGGCGGAAATTCTCGTAATTTCGCCGTTTGCTCCGGCGGAAGGCGTTTTGACTTTGCGCCGCGACGGAATTGTTAAAACCGAGCGTTTTTCAATGAAGGATTCGTCAATCGTTTTGAAAATTCCGCTCGAAGAAGCATATCTGCCGAACATCCACGCGCAAGTTGATCTGGTCGGCGCGGCGATGCGAACCGACGACAAGGGCGAAACGGTCAAAGAACTGGCGAAGCGTCCCGCGTTTGCGAGCGGCAGCATCAATCTGCCGATTTCAACGGCTTCGCGCGAACTGGAAGTTTCAGCCGAACCTCTGGACAAAACTTTAGAGCCGGGCGGAACAACGAAAATTGACGTTTCCGTTACCGATAAAAGCGGCGAACCTGCCGCAAATACGGAAGTTGCGGTGATCGTCGTGGACGAAAGCGTTTTGGCTTTGACGAATTATCAACTCGCCGATCCGCTCGACGTTTTTTACACAAATCGCGGCGAAGGCGTGCGCGATTATCATTTGCGGAAAGATATTTTGTTGGGAAATATTGACGATATTGCAATTGGTGAAGGACAAGGTTCTGGAAACGCAACCGCGAGCGGATCAATGGATGTAACCGATGCGCGTATTCAATCATTACCTATGCAATCTCGTGCTGCTAAATCAGCAGGTTTTGCAATTGATGGCGCATCATCCTCAGAAAATAATTATATTATTGATGGACAGGAAGTTACAAATTATAGAACAGGACAACTGAACCAAGAGCAAATAAACTTGCGCGAAAATTTCAACGCGCTCGCCGTTTTTGCGCCGAATGTGAAAACGAATTCAAGCGGAAAAGCGACGGTTGATGTGAAATTGCCCGACAATTTGACTCGTTATCGCGTGATGGCGGTGGCGGTTGATACGAACAAAAAATTCGGCAAAGGCGAGTCGAATATTACGGCACGACAGCCTTTGATGGTTCGCCCGTCCGCGCCGCGTTTTATGAACTTCGGCGATAAGGTTGAACTTCCCGTCGTTGTGCAGAATCAGACGGACGAGCCGATGACCGTTAATGTTGCGGTTCGCGCGACGAATGCGAATTTGACGAACGGCGGCGGGCGGCGCGTTACGATTGCGGCAAATGACCGCGCCGAAGTTCGTTTTCCCGTTTCAGCCGACAGCGCAGGGACGGCGCGTTTCCAATTCGCCGTAACTTCGGGCAAATTTTCCGACGCGGCGGAAATCGAACTACCCGTTTGGACTCCCGCGACGACGGAAGCGTTTGCGACTTACGGAACGACGGACGAAAACGGGGCGATTGTCCAACCCGTTCAAACTCCGGGCGACGTTTTTCCGCAATTCGGCGGCTTGGAAATTACGACTTCTTCGACGCAGCTGCAGGAATTGACCGACGCTTTTATTTATCTGCAAACTTATCCGTTTGAATGCACCGAGCAGGTCGCGTCAAGAATGATCTCGATTGCCGCTTTGCAAGATGTCTTGAAGGCTTTTAAAGCCGACGAAATGCCTTCGGAAGCCGAACTAAAAGCGCGTTTCGCAAAGGACGTGAAAATTCTGCAATCGCGCCAGAATCCGAACGGTTATTTCGGTTTGTGGAAAAAGGACGGCGAGCGTTACAAATATCCGTTCGTCACCGTTCACACGGCGCACGCGCTGATTTTGGCAAAACAAAAAGGCTACGACGTGCCGCAGGAAATTAAACAAAGTGAAGCCGTATTTGAAAAATGTCGAACAGCATTTTGATAACGAATGGTATAAAGCATCGCCGCAAGTTCGCTGGACAATTTCGGCTTACGCCTTGTATGTCAGGAATTTGATGGGCGACAACGACGCGCCGAAAGCCAAGAAATTATTGGCTGAGGCGACGATTGAAAAAATGCCGTTTGAAGCGTTGGGCTGGATTATGTCGGTTTTGGCTGACGATAAAAATTCACAAACCGAAATCGAACAAATCACGCGCTTTTTATTGAATCGCACAACGGAAACCGCCGCAACCGCACAGTTTAACACCGATTACGGCGACGCGGCGTGGCTAATTATGTATTCCAACCGCCGCGCCGACGGCGTTTTATTGGAAGCGTTGATAAAGAAAGGCGGAAACCCGACAGTTATGGAGGGTGCAAACGCTGCCGACCTTATTCCGAAATTAGTTCGCGGACTTTTAGACCACAGAACAAAAGGACGCTGGAGCAACACGCAGGAAAACGTCTTTATTTTGCTTGCACTCGACAAGTATTTTCAGGCGTTCGAGAAAGTTACGCCCGATTTCGTCAACCGCGTCTGGCTCGGAGATGTCTATGCGGGCGAACAAAAATTCGTCGGACGCTCGGTTGATTCAAATTTGTTGGAAATTCCGATGAATTATCTGATAAACCAAGGCGGAACGGCAAATCTTTTATTCGACAAACAAGGCGCGGGACGGCTTTATTATCGAATCGGTATGAAATACGCGCCGCGCAATCTGAATCTAAAACCCGCCGATTACGGCTTTACGGTTTTGCGTTCTTACGAAGCCGTTGACAACGCCGACGACGTGAAACAGGAAGCTGACGGACGTTGGACAATAAAAGCCGGTGCGAGAGTCCGCGTGCGTTTAACAATGGTCGCGCAAGCGCGTCGCACGCACGTCGCGCTTGTTGATCCGCTTCCCGCAGGTTTGGAAATTCTCAATCCCGAATTAGCCGTCACCGAAGAAATCCCGACGGACACAGGCGGCGACACGCCGACAATCACTTACGGCAGCCGCTCGTTCGGAAAAGGTTATTACTACTGGCGGCGGCATTGGTTTGAACACCAAAACTTCCGCGACGAACGCGCCGAAGCATTCAGTTCTTTAGTTTGGGGCGGAGTTTATAATTATTCCTACGTTGCCAGAGCAACAACGCCCGGACAATTCGTCGTTCCGCCTGCGAAAGCACACGAGATGTATCATCCCGAAACTTTCGGCAGAACGGGAACGGATTTTGTTAGAGTTGAGTAAATTAACCGTCGCGGAAAAATTATAGATTTATAAGACTTGCATCGGCTTAAAGTTTTCCGGTAACTTTAAGCTGATGGCATATTTTTCTCTGATTCTGTCAATTTTCATTTTCCTGATGGTCGTCAGGCTGATGTATATCCAAAAACGCTTCGATATTTTAAATGGCGTAACGGTTGCGCTTGCGCTTGTCATAGTTTTTTTAGACGTTGATACTATTGTAAATGAGAGAGATTATCCGATTGTGACATTTTTAAACATCGCCGTCATAATTTTGTGGATCATAAATCTCCGCCGAAAGCCGCTTGAGCCGAAAGATAAAAAGAAAACCGAATAAAAGAAAAATTTAACAGGGATGAAGGTGATAAACAGGGGATTTTTTTAGAATTTGGAAGCAGACGTAAAATCAAAAATTTGCTTTTTATCTCATTTATCTTCTTCATCCCTGTTAAATTTTTCTCTGCCGTGTTCAAAGGCAGCTTGCCAAACCGCAAATCAAACCGCAAAATTACTAAACTGTGAGCAAAAACTTTGAAAAAGTCGTCGAAATATTGCGCGTAGAAGCCGACGCAATCGAACTTGCGGCAAATCGTCTAAACAAAAAATCGGTTGAAGCCGCGCTCGAAATTTTGTCTTGCTGCAATAGCAAAATTATCGTTTTGGGCGTTGGCAAATCGGGAATCATCGCGCAGAAGATCGCGCAAACCTTGACTTCGACGGGAACAGTCGCCGTTTTCGTTCACCCGTCGGACGCGCTGCACGGAAGTTTGGGCGTAATAATTAATGGCGATGTCGTCATCGCTTTGAGCAATTCAGGCGAAACGGACGAAATTCTCGCACTTCTTCCGACAATAAAAAACCGCAAAATAAAAATCATCTCGATTGTCGGTAACACGAATTCGACTTTGGCAAGACAATCCGACGTTGTTTTAGACTCATCCGTTGACAAAGAAGCCTGCCCGCTGAATCTCGCGCCGACAACCTCAACAACCGTCGCCCTTTCCATCGGCGACGCGCTCGCAATGACTTTGATGGAAGCAAAAAACCTGACCGCAAAAGATTTCGCCGCCAATCATCCGGCGGGACGTTTGGGCAAACGCCTGACGTTAAAAGTTGAAAATCTTATGCACGACAGCCCGAATATTTCCCTCGATGCCGATTGGCTCGAAGTCGTCAAAGCCCTTTCAAAATACACGCTCGGCGCGGTCAATGTCGTTGACGAAAACAAAAATCTGATCGGAATTATCACCGACGGCGATCTGCGCCGCACAATCGAAAAAACGCCGCCCGCAAATCTCGAAAATCTTACAGCCGAACAAATGATGACTGCAAAACCAACCGTCGCCGCGCCCGAAATGCTCGCTTTCGACGCGCTGAAACTTATGGAAAACCGCCCGCGCCAAATCTCCGTTCTGCCCGTCGTTGACGAAAACGGAATTTGTAAAGGTTTGCTTCGCTTACACGACATTGTGAGAAGCGGCTTGTAATCGTTTTGCAAATAACATATTTCGGTTTAAGATAAACGCACAATTTTCAAAAATATTTTCACTTTAGGAGAAAACCAAAATGATTTTTGAATCTGCATTTGCCGCATCTGCACTTTTTATTGCACAGAAAGTAGGAGAAGGTTATGTCGGCGGTCAGAGTGATCGCAAAATCTGTCAATTGATTGGCAAGGTCGCCGATAAAATTAAAACTCAAACTCCCGCCGAAAATCACGAACTCGCCAAAGCCTTTCGTCGCGCGGGGCTTACGGCGATGCAGAATATTTGCGACAGCCGAAAAACTACGCAAACGGGGCGCAGTAATCTCGCCGTTCAACACAACCTTGTCGGCGGTTTTCTCGGCGACACTCCGAAAAGTGTTTTTGCGGAAGATGAAGGACAATGGCTTGAAAAAGCGAATCAATATCTCAAAAATCAAATAGAACGGCTCAATCAGGACAGCGATTATTTGCCCGACGGAGAAACGATAACATATCGTTATTTGGTTAATCCGAAAGATGAAAATGATCGGATTTGGGCGAAAAATGTCGAGAAAAAACTTACCGCAGATATGCTTAATGAATTAAAAGCAAACGTCGGCGAACCTTCAAAATCTATCGGCTTTGAAATCGAAAATCGTTGGTTTACGCAAACGTCGAATGAATTTCAAAAGGCGTTGTCGCATAATGAAGTTCTCGCCAATAAGTTTCAAAATCTGATGTTGACCGTGCTTGGCGCGGGACAGCGGGAAATAATGCAGTTTCTGCAAATGATGTTTGCCAACGTCAAAATTACGCAAAATGATCTGCCCGAATTGGTCGGCTCTTTGATAGAAAAAACTTTATTCGTCAACCGCGAAACCGAAAAAGCAAATCTGGAAAAATGGCTGACCGAACGAAGCAAAAAGATAATCGTCATCGAAGGAATCAGCGGTTACGGCAAAACTTCGCTGTTGATGGAAATTCTGCACAAAATCTCTCCGAACGGGAAAACTCTCGGCGAAAAGCTCGATGCGGTTTTGGTGTTTTTGTGTCGTGAAGGCGAAGGCAGTTTCCGCGAAGTGTGCAGAAAAGCCGACGAGCGTTTGGGCAAAGATCAAGACGCATTTCTCCGCCGCTACGAAAATTTTATCGAAAACAGAAGGGACAAACCCGAAGAAATTCCGCACGAAATTATCGGCGACATTATCGGCGAATTGAAAGCGTTGGGAAATGTCTGGATGGTTTTTGATAATTTTGAAACCGTTCTGGAAAATCAGACTATCACCGAGCCGCATTTGCGGGCGTTTTTTGAAAAATCGCTGCAATTTGAAGGCATCGGGTTTTTGCTGACTTCGCAAAAAGTTCCCGAATTTGAAGCAAGAGCGAATATTGAAAAAATAGAAATGGGAATCCTGCCCGAAAAAGATGCGCTTGAATTTTTTCAGGAAGAAGGAAAGCGGTTAAAAGAAAATCTTATTGATTGCGGTTTGGCTGAAATTACAAAGGAAGATTTAGCGAAATTGGAACGGTTGTATTTTCCGTTTGTTCCGCAAGCGTTGGTCGCTCTGGTCGGATATTTTGAAAAAAGTTACCGCAAAGAAAGCACGACGCTGGCGAAGGTTTTGGAAGACGAAACGCTGTTTGCCAAATTCCGCGAACACGATGCCAAAGAAGGTTCGATGTCTCTGATCGGTTTGCAGTATGAAAAATCGAGCGCGGCTGAACGGCTGATCTTGAAGGCTCTATCCATTTTCCCGCAGGCAGTCGAATATCCCGCGTTGGAAACGATTCTCAAAGACCAAATTGACGACGAAACGCTTTTCAGCATCCTGATCGGCAACAGTTTGATCAAAGGAATCCAACCGAATCTTTACGAACTCCTGCCGCAAGCAAAAGAAGCCGTTTCCAAACAACCCGACAGAGAAGACGAAGCCTTAACCCGCAAAGAACTCCATCTGAAAGCCGCCGAATTTTACAATTCAATCCGCCAACCGATTGCGGAATGTTATACACAGAAAGACTTTGAGCCGTATTTCAATGCGATTGACCATTTTATCGAAGCGGGATTGAACGATATTGTCGTTGTTATTTTCAATAAAATAATTGAAAAACTAAATAGCTTGGGTTATATGAGAGAGATCATTAAAAGATGCCGATTAAATCTTGGAAATTTTAGCAAACCTCAGTTGAAAGCTAACAATTATATAAATTTAGGAATAGCACTTAATAATCTTGGCGAACTGAAAGAAGCAATTATTGAATATGATAATGCTATTAAAATTTTAGAGCCGTTATACCATGTAGGAAATAAAGACATAATTAAAGAATTAACAGCGACTTATACGCTTAAAGGTATTGCTCTAAATAATACTCACAAATCAAATGAAGCGATTGTTGAATATGATAAAGCAATTGAGATTTTAAAACCTTTATACGCAATTAGACAAAATGAATCAGCTAATGATTTAGCAATAACTTATACAAATAAAGGCAACGCATTAATCAATCTTGGCAGATGGAAGGAAGCGATTACTGAATTGGATAGAGCTATTGAAATTATGAAGTCTTTAATTAATACAGGACGTAAAAATCTAAAGAACGAATTAGCAAAGGCTTATATGAGCAAAGGAGTTGCTCTAGATAATCTAAACCTATTTGGTGAAGCAATAATTGTTTACGATAAAGCAATTGGGATTCAAAAGCCAATGTTTGAAGATGGACGGGAAGAACTTGCTAATGATTTGGCGAATTCATATATAAATAAAGGTAATGCTCTTCAAAGTTTGAGAAAATCCGATGAATCAATTGCTGATTACAATAAAGCAATTGAGATTTACGAAAAACTTGTTAATGAACAAGGACGGTCTGATTTATTATACGGTTTGGCATCGGTTTATGTGAATAAAGGAGTTGCTCTTGAAAATCTTGAAAGTCTTGAAGGTTTGTATGAAGCAGTTGAAATTTACAATAAGGCTATAATTCTCTGGGAAAATACTATACGACAGGGGAAACTACAAGATTTACCTAATTTTATTAAAGTTATTGCAAATCGTATTGATGTATTATTAGAATTTGAAGATTGGGAAAGAGTTGCAATTGATGTTAAGAAAGCCTTTAAATATGGTTTACAGGGCTTTGAAAGTAATAATTTTTCCGATAATTTCAAACAGCGTATCAAGGGTGAAATTAAGAGAATTTCAGTTATGCTATATCAACTTTCTTCTAAAGACCGTGAAAAGATATATAAAAATACTCGTGAAATGGATGAGGTTTTTAGGCAATGTTTCGAGTATCTGAAGAAATATTGATAAGTTTTTTTTTCAAAGGTAAGGTAAATTATACGGATTTGCGATTGGCGTTGAATATTTTCCGCAGGATTTATTCAAAGTCGAAAAAATAAAATGTTTTTTACGATGGAACGCCGTCCATCTTGGCGGCAATGAGTGCGACAGCACAAAAAAAAGGCGGCGAACTTTAAAGATTATATTGAAACTTTAAAGATTCTAAACTTTGCTCCAACGCATTCTGCGTCGGTTGCCGGCAAGATGCCGGCGTTCCGAAACTCTAATGTTTTTTGGATTAAATGAACTTTTACGATATTTTCGGGAGCAGTTTATGATAAAACTTGAGGAACAAAATGATGTTTTGAAAGATTTTTCGAGCCGTTTGGAAAAGTTGGACGTTGAATATATGCTGACGGGTTCGATGGCTTTGGCGCATTATGCCGTTCCGCGAACTACGGTGGATATTGATATTGTTGTTGAAATTTCGCGGGAAGATATTGCGGGGTTTATCGAGGAGTTTGAAGAAGATTATTATATTTCAAAAGATCGTGTTCGGGATGCGGTTTCGAGAAAGACGATGTTTAATATGCTGAATCAGCAGACCGTTATCAAGATAGATTGTGTTGTTCGCAAAGACAGCAAATTTCAAAAGGAAGTTTTTGCAAACCGCAGGCGCGTCAATTATGCGGGAGATTTTGATGTCTGGATAATCGGCAAGGAAGGTTTGATCTTGTCGAAGTTGAATTGGGCGAAAAACACCCGTTCGGAAATGCAGATGCGCGATGTGGCGAGCATTTTGCGGAACGGTTATAATGAAGATTACGTCGGAACTTGGGCGGAGAAGTTGGGAATCGAAGGTTTGTTGAATGAATGTCTGGCAATGATCGGGGAAAATTATGTTGAAGGATACGACTCGTGAGATCGAGGAAATGCAAAACGATTTGTGGATGAAAAAAACTCCGCAGGAACGCGCCAAATTTGCTTCGGCAATGTTTGCGGCGGCGCGAAACACCGTCATCGCTTCGCTTCCGAAAAACCTGACCGAAAGGGAATTTAAGCGGCAGCTTTACGAGCGAACTTACGGCGAGGCTTTGCCCGAAGATTTTTTTGGGAATGAATAAAAGGGAAGAAATTTTTTAACCACATAGGCACATAGAAAACATAGAGAAGAAAATTTTTTTGGATAAGAAGTTGCCGAATTTCATAAAAATATTTGGCAAAAGGCGTAAAAAAAACCTATGTTTTCTATGTATCTATGTGGTTAAAAATTCCCCCAAAAATTCACTACTTCCCAAACAAATCCAGATATTCGCCGTAGCCTTCTTCTTCGAGTTTATCAACGGGAATAAAACGCATCGCCGCCGAGTTCATACAATATCGCAAACCCGTTTCTGTCGGACCGTCGTTGAAAACGTGACCGAGATGCGAATCGGCGTTTTTTGAACGAATTTCCGTGCGGCGCATTCCGAATTTCGTGTCGGATTTTTCGACGAAGTTTTCAGCTTCAAGCGGTTTGTCGAAACTCGCCCAGCCGCAATGCGAATCGAACTTTTCCTTTGAACTGAAAAGCGGTTCGCCCGAAACGATGTCAACGTAAAGACCTTCTTCTTTGTGATCCCAAAATTCGTTTTGAAACGCCGGTTCGGTTGCGTCGTGCTGCGTAACTTTATACTGCATCGGCGTAAGTTTTTCGCGCAGTTCTTCGTCTGTCGGTTTTTTGTATTCTTTCATAATTTTTGCTCCAAATATTAAATGTAAAATTTCGATGTATTTATTTCAATGTTCGCTGAAATTATATAAAAAACATCTCTGAAAAGGAATCGAACATCAGAAAAAGAAGGCGGAAACCCGACAGTTATGGAGGGTGCTGCCAGCGAATTGAGAAGTTTTACAAATAACTAACTTTTTTGACAGATTTTTTGAAGATAATCAACTTTTTAATTAACGTCAGTTCGAGATGAAATTTTCTGCCCACGAAACACACGAAATAAACTAAAATAAGAAAAAACTTTTATTATTTTATTCTTTTTTTCGTAAATTTCGTGTGTTTCGTAAGCAAATTTCCTTCTTTTTAAGTTCGCATCTCTTATGTCGAATTCACGCTGGTTAAACAGCACCCTCCATAACTGTCGGGTTTCCGCCTTATTAAAATTATGAAAAAATTTACACATTTGATTTTCGCCCTTTTGTTATTTGCATCCGTCGCCAACGCGCAAAAGGCTGACGTGCAGATTTCGCTGAACGAACAATTTTTCGACGCGCTGCTCGACGCGATTTTTACGAACTTGAAAGAGCCGAGTTTTCCACTCGCAACGAGCAGTCCCAAGTCCGAAGTCCAAAGTCCAAAGTCGGCGGCGTTTGTATATCAAAAGGTAAATTTGAAGGAAAACCAAAGACCGAAAACCAAAGACCGAAAACCAGTTTGCGATGAAACAATTCGTTTGAAACGCCACGTTGACGGCGTTAAAACGGCGGTTCGTTTTAGAAACGGGAAAATTTACGCGCCGATTGCGTTTGCGGGTTCTTATAATCCGCCTTTGATCGGGTGCGTTGATTTTTCGGGTTACGCGGAAACGACGATTGACGTTGCATTTGACGCGCAGAATCAAAGATTGGTCGGACGCGCGAGGGTTTTGAATGTGCAGTTAAGCGGAACGGGCGGAGTCGGAAGCAGTTTTGTGACGCGCCTTGTGCAGAGTTCGATTGATAAGAGAATCAATCCGATCGAGATTCTCAAAGCCGACAAGCTGGCGTTTACGATTCCGATTGAAAAAAGCGGCGAACTGCGGATGAAAGCCGCTAAAATTCGCCACGAAGTTGCTGAAAGAGTTTTAAATGTGTTTATCACATTTGAATTTTTGAAGGCAAAATAAATAGCTGATAAAAGCGGGCGCAGAGCAACCCTTCCAGACCTGTAATTTTTTTATTCTTGAGCAGTTAATCGTAATGATTTATTCAAGATAAAGTAAAAAAGCGCAAGTTTATCAAATTTGCAAGTTAGGAAGAGTTGCTCTCTCGCCCGCAAAACTTGGATATGACGATTATTTTGCTTCGCCGACGTATTCCAGACCAACCGAAGATTTGCTGAAAGGCGTGTCGGCTTTTTGTTTGACGAGTCCGACATCTCGCGCATACCAGTTTGTCATTGTCATCTTCATCTTTCTGCCGCTTAAATTCATATTCATATCCGAAACGACTTTGGCGGCTTCAAATTCGCCGTCGGGAGTTTGGATTTTATCGTCGAGCGATGTGATTTCGTTATTTATCGTGATCGTTCCTTTCGCACCGCCCGACATTTTTCCGACGTTTAATCTTGCGTTGACTTTATATGAACTTGTCCATTTTTTCCCGACTTCCCATTCGTTCGGAATGGTTACGCCTGAACTTTCGACGGTTTCCATCTTAAAATTTCCGCCCGAAAAATTCGCTCCGCTGTTGTATTCGGCGTTTCGCAAACCTTCTTGGGTGCATTTCCAATTTATCAAAAGTTCGGTGTCTGCCGCCGTTCCGTTTGTAAACTTTCGTTTTTCGGTAAAACTGTCGCCTTCATTTTTATTCTGGCTCAAAATATATGTCGCCGGATCGTCGCCCGTAATTTTATATTCGCGGTTTTTGTCCGTATAAATCGGATAATATTCGTTCACGCAAAGCCCCGTCGCTTCATTCATTCCGCTGGCGGAAGCCGTTTCGTTTTCGGCATTTTTCGGGTTTTCGATTTGTTCGTCCGCCGTTTTATTTTCGGAAACTTCCGAACTCGTTCCCGTATTAAGATCGGTGCAAGCTGAGAAAATAAAAGCAATTGATATTACAGTTAATAAGAAAAACTTTGAAAATTTGGACATAGAAATATTTTCCTCCTAAAATTTTTTGTAACTTTAACACAAATGCCGCTTTCATAAAAAGATAAATTTGGCGGACTTGATAAATACTGACTTAAAAAGTTTAATACTATAAGTTATGAATTTACCTCTCGATTGCGATTTACTCGCTCTAACGCAAATTTATTTGATTCTCTGATATTATAAAAAAGGTGAAATTTGAATGAAACAGAAACAAAGCTAAAAGTAATCTCAAAAAGCATCGTGTTTCATTTGAAGAAGCGGAAACGGTTTTTGAAGATGATTTTACGGTTACGATAGTTGACAACGAGCATTCTTTTAATGAAAGAAGATTCATTAAAATCGGGCAATCTTTGGCGGGGCGTTTGTTGATAATTTCACATACTTTTGATGAAAAATTATAAGAATAATCAGCGCGAGAAAACCTACGAAAAGTGAAAGAGAAGATTATGAAAAAGGAATATGATTTTTCAAAAGGAAAACGCGGAATGTTTCGCGGCTTAGTCGAGGAAAAGAAATCGGATTTGCCGCAAACAAAAGGTTTAATCGTTTGTATAAAAACTGATAACGAAGAACTTTTGCAGCAGCGAAAAATCTACAACGGCGTTTTTATCGGCGAAGATTTGGTTGAAGTTACGGACGAAACGGGCGAAAAGGCGATTTATTCGGCGGAATATTTTTTGAAAATTTATCTGCCCGTTGAAATGGAAAATATTATCGAAAAAATCGCCGCATAAAATTATGAATTTACCTCTGGTTGCAATTATCGGTCGCCCGAATGTCGGGAAATCTACGCTTTTTAATCGTTTGACGGAATCGCGCAAGTCAATTGTCGGCGACGAGCCGGGAATTACGCGCGACAGAATTTACGGCACGGTTGATTGGCGGGCGAAAAGTTTTGAGTTAATAGATACGGGCGGAATCGTGCCGGACGACGAGGCGATAATTCCGGCGAATATCTTTAAGCAGGCGGGAAACGCGATTGAGCAGGCGCAGGCGATAATCTGGGTTGTTGACGCGCGAGCCGGAATTACGCCGCTTGATGAAGAAATTTCGGTTTATCTGCGAAACGTCGGAAAGCCCGTTTTCATAGCGGCGAACAAAGCGGAATCGAAAAAGGTCGAGGAAGAAGCGGGCGAATTTCACCAATTCGGTTTTGAACTCGTTCCCGTTTCAGCCGAACACGGCAGCAACGTCGGCGATCTTTTGGACGAAGTTTTCGAGGTTTTGGAGTTTTCCGAAGAAGAAGCGGAAGAAGAATCGGAAACGATAAAACTTGCGATAATCGGTCGCCCGAACGTCGGAAAATCTTCGATTCTGAACAAAATTTTGGGCGAAGAAAGAGTCATCGTTTCGCCGATTGCGGGAACGACCAGAGATGCGATTGATACGGAGTTGACGGTGGACGGGCAGAAATTTCTGTTGATTGACACCGCCGGAATCAGGCGCAAAGGGAAAACGACGGAAATGGCGGAAAAACTCTCGGTCATAATGGCGCGAAAATCTCTGGAACGCGCCGACGTTGCGATTCTTGTCATTGACGCTTCGGAAGGCGTGGCGAATCTGGACGCGAGCATCGCCGGTTACGCGCTCGATTCGGGATGCAGTTTGATAATCGCCGTTAATAAATGGGATTTGATCGAAGATAAAGATACGGCGACGGCGTTTGAATTTGAACGAAATCTGCGCGATAAATTAAAATTTCTCGATTGGTCGCCCGTCGTGACAATTTCGGCTTTAAGCGGTCAGCGCGTCAGCCGCATTTTGCCATTGGTCGAAAAAGCGAATGAAGCGAGAAACAAACGAATTTCAACATCAAAACTCAACACTTTTTTCGAGAAAACCGTCAATCAACCGCGCGGCGGCGGCGGAATCGCGCCCGGCAAAGGCGGCAGAGCGCGGCTTCACATCCAATATATTACGCAAGCCGGACTTCGCCCGCCAATGTTCATTTTGTTCACTTCCGGCGGAACGGGCAGCAAAGCGGGGCTGCATTTTTCTTACTTGCGCTACATCGAAAACCGTCTGCGCGACGAATTCGAGTTTTTCGCCACGCCTTTGCGAATTAAGGAAAGGCATAAAAGCAAGAAGGGGAAAGGTAAAGGGTAAAAGGGAAAAGGGAAAAGGTGAAAGGTGCAAAAATTATGAAGCGGCTGATTTTGTTTAATGCCAGTATTTTGACAAGTTACGGGAAATTCGAGTTTGAATTTTTGACCGACGTTGAGGCGAAAAAAATGGTTCATAAATTTAAAGACGAAGATAAAGAGATAATTTCCGCCGTCGGACACGATGCGACGGCGGAAATTATGTCGGAAGTTTTAGATTTTCCGGTTAAAAAACAGCGGCTTGATTTTAAGCAGAAAGTTGACGATACGGCTCTGATCTTTCATTTGAAAGAACGCGCTTTGGAAGGCGAGATTTTAGACAAAAATGGGATTGAAGAGATCGGCTACGAGTTCGGGGTTTTAACGAAAACTGAATAAGAAATTTGTAAATGGTAAACAGATAATTGTAAATTGTTTTATTGTTGAGAGATTCAATTAACTATTTACCATTTACCATTTACAAGTTCACAAATGGAAATTTTTTTGTTAATTATCAGATTGATTCTCGCGGCGATTTTCGGCTTGGCGGGAATCGGGAAACTTTACGATCTGGAAGGCTCGGAAAAGGCTGTTAGAAATTTCGGCGTGCCGGAAGTTTTGGCGAAAGCGGCGGCGGTTTTGCTTCCGCTGGTGGAAATTTCGGTTGCGGTTTTGCTTTTGTTTGCGGAAACTTCTTGGTTCGGCGCAATCGGTGCGGTTTTGCTGTTGATAATTTTTATCGGCGGAATGCTCAATCAGATGCGTTTGGGAAATGCGCCTGATTGTCATTGTTTCGGGCAGATTCATTCCGCGCCCGTGAGCAGAAAAACTTTGCTCAGAAATGCGGTTTTTGTAATTCCCGCGCTGATTTTAATTATTCAAGGGCGCGAAAATCAGGGAATCGGCGTTTTTGATTCGTCCGTCAATAATTCGGGTTTTAATTTTATGCAGTTGGTTTTCGGCTTAATAATAATCGGTTTTCTGGCGGTGGTAGTTTATTTTCTCAAGCAGATTTCCCAACAGCAGACGCAGATTATGCGGCGAATCGAACTTTTGGAAGTTTTATCGCACGAAGGCAGCGGAATTGTCGAGCGCGAAGACGTTTCGAGTCCCGAAGACGGTTTGCCGATCGGTGCGCCCGCGCCGGATTTTGAGTTAGTTAATGTTTACGGAAAAAATGTTCATTTCGAGCATCTTCTGGCACAGGGCAAACCGATTTTAATGTTTTTCGTCGGTGTCGGGTGTGTGCCGTGCGCGTCGCTTTTGCCGGAAATCGAAAAATGGCAGAAGGAATTGGGCGGAAAAGCTGAATTTTGTTTTTATCAGCGGCGGAAGTGCGGAGGAAAATGTAAAGAAATTCGCGGGCGATTCGGTCAAGGAAATTCTTTTGCAGAAGGAAAATGAAATTGCGAAACAATTTAACGCGCTCTGGACTCCGACGGCGTTGCTGATAAATTCCGACGGAACGATCGGAAGCCGTCCGGCGGTTGGCGACGCGGCGATTCGCGCTTTGTTTGAAAAACTCAAAGCGGAAAAAATTGCATCCGAACCGATTTTTATTGCGAACGGAAATACGGGAAAACTGAACGAAATTATTCCCGATTTTTCGCTTGAAGACATCGGCGGAAAAACGATTTCGTCAAAAGATTTGCGCGGACGAAAAACGGTCGTCGCGTTCTGGAGTATGAAATGCCCGTTTTGCGTAAATATGATCGAAGATTTGCGTGATTGGGACAGACGAAAAGGCGCGGATGAGCCGAATTTGATTTTGCTGTCGAGCGGAGATTCAAAAGAACACGAAATTTTAGATTTGGAATCGCCGATTTTGCTTGATGAAGAAAAGGAACTCGCCGAAAATTTAGGAATGAACGGAACTCCTTCGGCGATTTTAGTTGATGAAAACGGGAAGATCGTTTCCGAAACTGCCATCGGCGCGGCGCAGATTTGGAGTTTGTTGGGAAGAAAAATTGGAACGCCGTCATCTTGACGGCAGCAAATGCGACAGCATTTGAAAATAGCATACCAACTTATGTTTTTCAGCTTAAATTCAAAGTTCGCCTGAAATATTTTCGCGCTCACGCGCTCATTGCCGTCAAGATGACGGCGTTCCAACAGAAATGAATAAACCAATCCATTGGGAAATCATCGCCAAGGAAGGCGAAGCGCGGGCGGGAATTTTGAGAACGAGGCGTTCGACAATCGAAACGCCCGTTTTTATGCCCGTCGGAACGCAGGCGACGGTTAAAGGTGTGCGGTTTGAATGGCTCGAAGAAGAACTCGATGCCAGAATAATTTTGGGAAATACGTATCATTTGTGGCTGCGTCCGGGCGTGGAAATTATCAGAAAACTCGGCGGTCTGCACAAATTTTCTACTTGGAATCGTTCGCTTTTGACCGATTCGGGCGGTTTTCAGGTTTTTTCGCTGACCGATCTGCGAAAGTTGACCGAAGAAGGAGTTGAATTTCGCTCGCACATTGACGGAACGAAAATGTTTCTGTCGCCGGAAGTTTCGATGGAAATTCAAGCGGCGTTAGGTTCGGAAATCGTGATGGTTTTTGATGAATGTCCGCCGGGCGACGCGGGAATTGACAAGACGCGCAAAAGTCTGGAAATGACGGCGCGTTGGGCTTTGCGCTCGAAAAATAGATTTGATGAATTGCAAAACGCGAAAATGGATACGGGATTTTTAGAAACCGAAAATTTAAGCGGAAAACAATCTCTATTCGGCATAATTCAAGGCGCGGGGCATTTGGATTTGAGAAAGGAAAGTTTGGAAAGAACGGTTAAGATCGGTTTTGACGGTTACGCGATTGGCGGTTTGAGCGTCGGCGAGGAAAAATCGGTAATGTATGACGTGATCGAATATCTCGCGCCGAAAATGCCGGCGGATGCGCCCAGATATTTGATGGGAGTCGGAACGCCGGAAGATTTGGTCGAAGCGGTTTTTCGCGGAGTTGATATGTTCGATTGCGTGATGCCGACGAGAAACGGGCGGACGGGCGGAGTTTTTACTTCGTTCGGAAAAATTAATATCAGAAACGCGAGATTTGCCGACGACGACGCGCCGCTAAACGAAAATTGTCCGTGTTCGGTTTGCCGCAGATATTCGCGGGCGTATATTCGACATCTTTATCAAGCGAAGGAAATGCTGGCGGCGATTTTGATTTCGCATCATAATCTCGCGTTCTTCCTTGACACGATGCGGCAAGTTAGGCAATCTATCAAACTTGGCGAGTTCGGCAAATTCCGTCAGGAATTTTTGGAGAAAATTAATGCGGGCGAGGTGTAGAGCGAAAATAAAGATAAAGAAATTGCCCGCGAATAAACGCAAATAAGAAGAGAAATATTTAACAGGGATGAAGGGGATAAATGGGATGAAAATCTGAAGAGTCGGTTTATGAATTTTGAATTTATAAGTTTTAATTTGTTTTCCATCCCGTTTATCTCCTTCATCCCTGTTAAATTTCTTCTGTTATTCGCGGGCAAAAAAATCTTGCAGCGAAGCGGAAATAAAGGCAACAGAGGTTTGATAAAATCTATCCAAGTGTTATCATTTACTTTTTTCTTTTCAGCGAAAATTCAATGAATATTTTTATTTTATTTTTTCAAGGCGGCGGCAGTATCTTTTCTTCGATGCTGATTCCGCTTTTGATAATGGGCGGCATTTTTTATTTTCTCGTGATAATGCCGCAGCGTCGGCAGCAGAAGGAATTGCAGGAAATGATCCACGCCTTGAAGATCGGCGAAGAGATCGTCACCAACGGCGGTTTGATCGGCAAAATTATCGAAGTGCGCGACACGAGTTTTATCATTCGCAGCGGCGACAAATCGAATATCGAGATCGCCCGCAGTGCCGTCGTCGGAAAACGGGCGGAGGAAGAGAAGTGAGAAATGAGAAGTGAAAGGTGAGAAATGAAGAAGTGAAGAAAATATCTGCCGTTTAATTTGAAGGTTTTTGCAAAAATAATAGCAATAATAAAAAGATAAAATTCGTTTTTGTCTTATTGATTTAGTAAAAAAATGAAAAACAGCAATTTGTGGATTAGAACGATTATTGTGATAGCGGTTACGCTGTTCGGGATTTATTTGGTGATCGGTCCGCGCGGTTCTATTTCGGCGAAGGATTTTACTTGGACGGGAATCAAGCAGAACGTCGCCGAAAATATCAATCTCGGACTGGATTTAAAAGGCGGTTCGCATCTGGTGATGAGGGTGAAAACCGACGAATATCTCCAGAAACTCACCGAAGCCAACGAGCAAGCCGCCGTTAATGCCGCGAAAGAAGCGAATTTGCCCGTTACGGACGGTTCGTTTACCGCCGAAAACGGGAATTACAGAGTTGTTTTAAATGTTGCCGATACGTCGAAAAACGAGCAGATCATCGAAGCCGTCAATAAAAAAGTTGATTTTGCAAACGGCGGTTGGAATCAGACGACGGATGGAAATTCGATTGTCTGGACGCTGCCCGTTTTGGCGCAGAGCCGTTTGAAAGAGCAGGCGGCGGAACAGGCGATGCAGATTATTGAAACCCGCATTAATAAATTCGGCGTAAAAGAGCCGACTTTGCAGACACACGGCGCAAGCGGTTCGGGACAGATTTTATTGCAGATGCCGGGCGTTGACGATCCTGAGCGCGTTAAAAAACTTATCGGTGAAACTTCGGAACTGGCTTTGATGAAAGTTGTTACGCCGCCGAATCCTTCGCCCGTCCAAACTTTTACGACAAAAGAAGAAGCGATTCAGTCGCTTGGCGGAACAGTTCCGGCGGACAGATTGGTTTTGCCATATGCCGAGCGCGACGAGCCGACCAATGCCGAACAAAATCAAAATCAGCCGGAAGCACCGACCAGATTCGTGATTTTGGAAAAACCCGCAATCATTCAGGGCGACGAACTGCGCGACGCTTCGGCGGTTTCGCAAACGGGAAATATTAACGATTATCAGATTTCGTTTGCCTTAAAACCGGCGGGAGCGCAGAAATTCGGGGATTGGACGGGAAAAAATATTAACAATTATATGGCGGTTGTCTTGAACGGCGAAGTCAAATCCGTCGCGTTTATCAAATCGCAGATTTTCGATCAAGGGCAAATTGACGGGAAATTTACCAAAGAAAGCGGCGAAGATTTGGCTCTGACGCTGAAATCGGGAGCATTGCCGGCAAAAATCGAATATCAGGAAGAGAGAACCGTCGGACCTTCGCTCGGCGCGGACTCGATTCGCGCGGGCGTGCAAGCGTCAATCGGCGGTTTGGTTTTCGTTATTTTGTTTATGCTCTTTTATTATCGCGGCGCGGGAATCAACGCGGTTATCGCTTTGTGTCTGAATATGCTTCTGACGCTTGCCGCTTTGATCGTTCTCGATTCGACTCTGACCTTGCCCGGAATTGCCGGTCTGATTTTGGGAATCGGTATGGCGGTTGACTCGAACGTGCTTATTTTCGAGCGTATGCGCGAGGAGATAAAGGACGGCAAAACGATCAGAAAATCAATCGAATTAGGATTTGACCGCGCGTTTCTGACGATTATTGACACGCACATTACGACGATTATCGCCGCCGCAATTCTGTATTTATTCGGTTCGGGTCCGATTCGCGGTTTTGCCGTAACGCTGACGCTCGGACTTATAATCAATCTGTTCTCGGCGGTTTATGTGTCCAAAACGATCTTTCTGTGGCTGCTCGAACGCAATCCTGATAAGAAAACTCTAAGTGTTTAATTATAACTAAAAGGTCTTTGGTTTTTGGGCTTTGGTCTTCGATTTACTGAAAAAAATGTGTCGAATCCAAAAATAAAATTTACAAAGACCAAAAATCAAAAACCAAAGACCTGTTTAATAAAATATGTTTGATTTATTTAGCAATATAAATGTGGATTGGATGGGCATTCGCAAACCCTTGATTGCCGTTTCCATTTTTGTTCTACTGGCGGGTTTGACTTCCGCCGTCGTCAGACAAGCCGTGCCGGGCGGAACGGAGGCTTTTAATCTCGGCGTTGACTTTCAGGGCGGAACTGTAATCACCGCGAAATTCAAAGGGCAGAAACCGTCTGACGATCAAATCCGGCAGGCTCTGCAAGCCGTTGATCTGAATGAAGCCGTAATTCAGGCTTCTCTGGATAAAACGGACGAATATTTAATTAAAGTTCCGCTGATCGCGGGCGATAATGTGCAATTGACTCCGACTCAGCAAAAAGTTGTTCAGGAATATTCGGCAAAATCCAAACAAATTACGGGTAATATCGAAGCGAACACGAACGCTCAGGCTAATACCAATGCACAAGCGAATCCCGAAACAGGGAACGAAATGGAAACGCAGGTTGATCCGGGCAGAATTCTCGTCAAAGCGGCTTTGGACTCATTCGGCAAGGAAGCGGCGGCGGCTACGAGTCTTGAGCAGGACGCGAACGCGACTTATAAAATTGTCGGCACGGATTCCGTCGGACCCGTCGCGGGTGAGCAGTTGAGAAATCAGGCGATTCTCGCTACGCTTCTCGGAATGGGCGGAATTTTGCTTTTCATCGCTTACCGCTACGATTGGACGTATGCAGCGGGCGCGGTGATCGCCGTTTTTCACGACGTTTTAGTTACGCTGGCTTTCTTTACGATGTTTCAATGGGAAATCAGTCTGACCGTTTTAGCGGCACTTTTAACGCTGGTCGGGTTTTCCGTAAACGACTCAATCGTTATTTTTGACCGGATTCGTGAAAATTTACAGCTGCGCCGTAAACAGCCGATTTACGAACTGACCAACGATTCGATTAATCAAACGATGTCCCGAACTATCGTTACTAACGGTTTGGTCTTTTTAACGGTTTTAGCTCTGGTTTTATTCGGCGGGGAAGTTTTGCGCGGATTTTCCCTTGCTCTGTTCGTCGGCGCGATTACCGGAACTTATTCGACAATTGCCATTGCAAGTCCGATTGCCATTTGGTGGCAGAGCAAACTCGGCGAAGCGAAAATTCGGGAAACGTCGGTTGAGAAAAAGCAGAAACTTGCTTCGGCGGCTCGCAGTTCGGTCAAACGCCGTCCAATTGCGAGAAACTAGCTTGCCGAATTCGGTGCTTTTCGTTAAAATAGCTAAATCATAGAATCTATTTCAATTAGTTTTACAAAAAATCTATATTTTTTTGAAAATCATAAAAAAAATACAAATTTTTCTTGACTTTCTGACAGTTACGTTTTAGACTTCAAATCGTTGCTGGTCAATTAAATATTTGTATCTGCGTTTTTTCGTTTTGATGTAAGTTTAAAACGGAATTTGTGGAACTTTTGTATGTAACACCGGCAAAAGTCCATTTATTCCGCACTTTGAATGGTAAACAAATTTAAACGAGAAAAATCAGTAACAGTTTTGAGTAGAGATCATAATTATATGGTTTAGACTAAAGGGATTAGTTTAAAACTTATAGTTCCGATTTTAGTTTACCCTAAGACCTGATACTGGCACCGGATAAGGGAGAAAAAAATATGTTAGATCAATTAGTAGAATCGAGAAGCACGGTTAAAGAAAATTCCAGAAGAAGCGGATTTTTTCTGACTATCTTCGTTATAATGGTTTCCATTTTGATAAGTGCTTGGATGTATAGCCTGTTTGCAAAGGATTTTGGAATGGGAGGCAGCGATCTGGAGCTTTCGACTCTGGTTGCGCCCGTGCCTGTTCCCGAAAGTGAGCCGCCGCCGCCGCCCGAACCGGAGCAGCAGCCGGCAAAACAAATTCAGCAGGATAACAAGCAAAATGTTGACGTGCGGAGAGAGATCATCGCCAATATTATGGAATCTCCGACAAAGGTTGAAAAAGTCAGCACCGAGAAATCCAATGTAGCCGAACGTCGAATCGGCGCGGTTACGAAAATCGGCAACATTGATTCAAATGCGGCGGGTGCGCCTTCGGGACCGACCAGAGCTACCGGCGGCAACAGCGGCGGCGGTTCGAGAACTATCGGACCGACGGAAACAACCAAACCCGATCCGCCCGACATTGAAGAACCGCCGCCCGCGCCGCCTAAGCCGACACCAACGCCTAAGCCTGCGCCGAAAACGATTTCGGGCGGAGTGGTCAACGGTAAGGCGATAAGTCTGCCGCAGCCGACAGTTCCCGCCGCGGCTAAAGCCGTTCGCGCCAACGGTCAGGTCAGCGTTCAGATTTTGATTGACGAAAGTGGAAACGTCGTATCGGCAAACGCCAGCAGCGGACATCCGCTTCTTCGCGGTCCGGCTGAACAAGCCGCCAGACGCGCGAAATTCAGACCGACGGAACTTTCCGGTCAGCCTGTGAAAGTTTCCGGCGTGATTACATATAATTTCCAATAACGATATTTAGGTCGGCAGAACAGACATTTCGCAAAAAAATATGTGTTCTGCCGCCAAATCAATCTGCAATAAATAAAAATTTTTCGATTTCTTTAGGAGGAAAAACAATGACATTTTTACTTAGCTTTTTGGGTGTTTTATTACTAACTGCCGAAGGCGGCACAAAAATCTCTTTCGGTATTTATGATATTGCCAAAAGTTTAACAATTCCGGGATGGGCGGTTATTATCATCCTTTTGCTGCAATCTATTTATATGATTGCCGTCGGTATCGAGCGTTGGCTGACGTATAACAAAGCCAAGCAGCAATCGCGTCAATATGCTCCGAAAGTTGCACAGGCACTCAAGAACAGCAACATTGATGAAGCCATCAACATCAGCGACAAGCATAAAGATTCGCATCTGGCGATGGTCGTTTCTTCGGGTTTGAAAGAATTTGCCGCGCATCAGGGTAATTCGGATATTTCCGCCGACGAAATGGAAGCGTCAAAACGCGCTTTAGATCGCGCGATTGCCGTGAAAACCGCCGAATTAAAACGCGGTCTTGCCGGACTTGCAACCGTCGGTTCGACTGCTCCGTTTGTGGGCTTGTTCGGAACGGTGGTTGGTATTATCGGTGCTTTCGTCGCTTTGGCATCGGCTGAAAACGCGGGAATCGGTGCGGTTGGCGCGGCTATCGCGGAAGCGTTGGTGGCAACGGCATTCGGTATCGCGGTGGCTGTTCCGGCTGTTTGGCTGTTTAATTACTTTACGAATAAAGTTACGAGTTTCGGCGTTGAAATGGAAAATTCGGCTTCGGAATTGGTTGACTACTTTATCAAACAGCGCACGAAGCAATTGAACAGTTAATTACTGATTTCTTGATTTTTAAGAAGGGAGAGTTTAATTATGGGAATGGCAATTGGTGGTGGCGAGGAATATAACTCGGATATTAATGTAACCCCGATGGTTGATGTTATGTTGGTGTTATTGATTATTTTTATGATCGTAACACCTCTCCTTCAACAAGGTGTGTCTGTTAATCTGCCGAGAGATATGGTTAGTCCCGATGAAGATATGGACATTACGAAAGACACTTCGGTGGTGATCGCAATTCCTGACAACAACAATTTTTATATAGGCAAAGACCCTTATCCGCTTGATGCGCTTGGGGAAAAAATCCAGAATTTGATGAAGGATAAAAGTCCCGATAAAAGAATTGTCTATATAAAAAGCGGAGTAGATGTCGAATACGGCAGAGTGGTCGAAGCGATTGATACGATTCGTAAGCAGGATATAGACAAGATTGGTTTGGTTGCCGATAAGAAGAAGGGAGAAGGAGAAGGCGCAGCCGAAAATTAAAGCCCGAAACTCGCAGTTTTAAGGGCTTTGGGAGAATAAATAATTATGGGTATGTCATCAGGCGGCTCGAAAGGAGCAACACCGAATATTAACGTAACACCTTTGATTGACGTTTTATTGGTGCTTTTAATTATCTTTATGATTATTACACCGATGAAACCGCATCGGTTTGAAGCACAAGTTCCGGCTGAACCGAAACCGGAGGAACAGACGGTTGTTAAACCGAATCCTTTAAGTTTGGTTGTGGCGGTTACAAAGGATGATAACGTAACATTAAACAATGAACCTGCCGGAACTATCGCCGATACGAGCGAGTTGGTTACAAAACTGGAGGCTATTTTCAAAGAACGCACCCAAAACGGCGTTTTTCGTGAAGGAACAAACGAAATTGAAAAAACGCTTTTCGTCAAATCTCCGCGTTCGACAAAATACGGAAAAGTAGTTGATGTAATTGACGCGGTAAAATTAGCCGGAGCGCAGCCCATCGGGTTGCAGATTGATGATTTATCTGAATAAATTCAAGTAAAAGGCGGCTTAAACTGAACTTTAACCGTAAGTTTTCGTTGCCTTTACTGGATAAATGGAGTCTAAAAATGAAATTATCTCGCGCAGGGATATTAATACTGATTACTTTAACAGCATTAATCGGAGCAAATTGCAGCTATTACAATAGAATTATAGCCCGCAAAAACTTGGTTGACGGCGCAAATGCTTATAAATCCAGAAACTTTGCACAAGCCCAAGAAAATTTTCGCACGGCGATTGCACGCGACCCGGACGGCAGTTCGCTCGAAGGAAGAACGGCTCAGGTGTTTTTAGCCAGAACGCTTCATTCCGAATACATCGGTGATCGCTCGAAAAAACAGTTAGCCGAAAACGCCATAAACGAATATAAAAAATATTTGACTATGGAGCCGAACGATCAGAGTGCCTTCAAAGCGGTTGCCAATCTGCTCGAAAATCTCGGAAGAGATGACGAGTGGCGAAAATGGATTACCGACCGGACGCAGAACGAAAGCGTTCCGCCGACACAGCGGGCGGAGGCTCTGACTTCGCTGGCGGCGCGGGAGAACACTTGTGCAAACGATATTTCGGATGTCGAACCCGTCAAACAAACCGTCGAAAAAGACGGAGTTGCCGAATATAAGTTCATCAAACCCGAAAGCGAAGAAACATTTAATCAACTGAAAAAATGCACCGAGCAAGGCTTGGAGTATGCCAATAAAGCGGTAGAACTCGATCCGAACAGCGATTCGGCTTGGTCTTATAAAGCCAGTCTTTTGGTTCAGAAAATGAGAATTGCCGAAATGGAAGATAACGATGAAGCAAAAGAACAACTGAAAAATCAGGCTAACGAAGCCAAAGAGAAATTTACTCAGTTGGCGGAAGCTAAGAGAAAAGCCGAAGAAGAAGCGGAAGCTAAAAAGAAAGCCGAAGAAGAAGCGGCAAACAAAAAATAGTCTTCAACAAACACAGGTTTTGAAAGGCGATACTCAGTTATATTAAAATTGAGTATCGCCTTTTTTTATCAGATTTTATTTGTATAGATGAATTAACCGGAAAATTCAGATGATTAGGATTGAAGATATAATCGAGAAGGTCAGAGATAACCGCCCGAATTCCGATGTGGAATTAATCCGGCGGGCTTATCTGTTTTCAGCCTTGCATCATCGCGGACAAAAACGCGCGTCCGGCGAGCCGTATCTTGTTCATCCTCTGGCGGTTGCGGATATTCTGGCGGAAATGCGCCTCGATGAGAAAAGCGTTTCGACGGGACTTCTGCACGATATTGTCGAAGATACTTTGGTTGATCTTGACACAATCGGAGAATATTTCGGCGAAGAAATAACTTATCTGGTTGACGGCTTGACGAAAATCGCTCATATCAGCAATCTTTCCAAAGAAAAACAGCAGGCTGAGAACGTCCGCAAAATGGTTCTGGCGATGATTACTGATGTTCGCGTAGTTTTGATAAAACTTGCCGACCGGCTGCACAATATGCGGACGATGCAGTTTTTAAAACCGGAAAAACGAGTTCGCATTTCGCAGGAAACTTTAGATATTTACGCGCCGATTGCACACCGTCTTGGAATGGGAAAAGTGCGCGGCGAACTCGAAGACCTCGCTTTTCAAAATCTGCATCCGCTTGAATACGAAAAACTTTCCAGAGAAGTAGAAGCGCGTCGTCCCGAACTAGAAGCCGCGCTCGAAAGAATCAAGGAAACGATAATCGAAAAACTCGTAGAAAACGAAGTTCCGTTTGTTGAAATACAGAGCCGCGTCAAACGTCTGTTTTCGCTTTGGAAAAAACTCAAAAAACGCAAGCTGACAATCGAACAGGTTTACGATCTTATTGCCGCCAGAATTATCACGCCGAACAATAAAAAATACTGTTATTTAACTTTGAGCGTCATTCACGACATCTGGACTCCCGTTCCCGAAAGGTTTAAGGATTGGATCGCAATTCCGCGCGATAATCTGTATCAATCCTTGCATACGTCGGTTATCGGCAAGGGCGGACAGTCTTTTGAAGTTCAGATCAGAACCGAGGAAATGCACCACATCGCCGAAGAAGGCGTGGCGGCGCATTGGAAATACAAAGAGAAAAATCTGGGTGAAAGCGAGGAGGATCAGAAACTCGACGAACTTCGCAAAACGGTTGAAAAACTTCTGCTTCCATTGGTCGAAAATACAAACGAAACGGAAGATTCGGAAGATTTTATCGAATCGCTCAAACTCGATTTGTATCCGAAAGATGTTTACGCTTTTACGCCGATGGGAAAAGTCATACAATTGCCGCGCGGAGCAACGCCGATTGATTTTGCTTACGCGATTCATTCGGAAGTCGGCGATACCTGCACGGGCGCGAAAATCAACGGGCGCATCGTTCCGCTTAGAACCGAACTGCAAAACGGCGATTCGGTAGAGATTCTGACGACGCAAAACTCGAAACCTTCGAGAGATTGGCTGAATCACGTCGTAACTTCAAAGGCGAGAAACCGCATACGGCATCAGATCGCTCAACAGCAAAGAAGAGATTCAATCGAGATCGGGCGCAAATTATTGGAAAAAGAAGCGTCAAAATTTCGTCTTTCCGCCAAAAAAGTTTTGGGCGACGAACAGGAATTATTAAGAATCGCCAATGAATACGGGCTTGGCAGACCCGCAGATTTGCTCGCATCAATCGGTTACGGGAAAACTCTGCCGAGAAATGTTCTGGGCAAATATCTCGGCGCGGAAAAATTCGCCGAGCGCGATCCCGAAAAACAAAAGGCGACAAAAATACAGACGGGCGTTAAAGCCGTCAAAAAATTTATCGGACTCGGCGAAGATGCGATTGTCGTCAGAGGCGTTGACAATCTTTTGACAACCCGCGCCCGCTGCTGCAATCCGATTCTCGGCGAAGACATAATCGGCTATATTTCACTCGGCAAGGGAATTGTCGTTCACAACAAGCGTTGTAAAAACGTCAAACAATTGATGGTCAATAAAGATCGTATTGTCGAAGTAGAATGGGCGAAAAATGAACAAAATGTAGTCCAATCGGTCAGACTTCTGGCGACAACCGAAAACAGAAACGGAATTCTCGCCGGAATTACCAATGCCATCGCCGACATCAAAACCGGAATTCGCGGCGCACAGGCGCAAGTTTCAAATGACGACAGAGGACTGATCGAAATTACGGTAGAAGTTCACGATAAAAAACATCTGGATAAAGTCGTCAGTTCCGTCGAACAGGTTTCGGGAGTCATCGCCGTTGAAAGAATGAATTATTAGTTTTAATCCATTTAATCCAAACTTTCCTTTTTCACCTTTATCTGTTAATATTCGCCTTTTGTCTGAAATAAACGGAAAAGGAAGTAAGCGAGTTGTGAAAAAAATCATTTCAACGGAAAACGCGCCCGGCGCAATCGGACCATATTCGCAAGCGGTGAAAACGGGAAACTTTGTATTTTGTTCCGGTCAGATTCCGATTGATCCGGCGACGGGTGAATTTGTCAGCGATAATGTCGCGGAGCAAACCGAACAGGTTCTTAAAAACTTGGAAAAGGTTCTGGAAGCGGCGGAAAGCAGCTTAAAGAATGTCGTGAAAACGACGGTTTTTCTTGCGGATATGAACGATTTCGGGGAAATGAACGAAGTTTACGCGAAATTTTTCAGCGAAAACAAACCGGCGCGGGCGACGGTGCAGGCGGCGCGGCTTCCGAAAGATGCGCGGGTCGAGATCGAATGTATCGCGGTAATCGAATAAAAGAAAAGCCAATCGCCCGTAATTTCGGGCGATTGGCAACCATTATTGAAAATTGTAAATCTAATAAGTTTAAGCCGCTTTTGTGATTTTTCCCGATTTTATACAACGGGTGCAAACCTTCTTTCGCATATTTCCGCCGTTCGGACGTTGAACGCGAATTGATTGAAGATTCGGATTAAAGCGGCGACGAGTCCGATTGTTAGCGTGTGAAACATTGTTTCCGAATTGCGGACCTTTTCCGCAGATGTCGCATCGTTTTGCCATAATTATAATTGCCTCCAGAATTATTTATACGAGGTATAAAAAAAGTTTGTCTGATAAAAAGTTTGTCGTCAAACTCAAAAACTAAATTTATAACAAAAATTTTGAAATTAATCAAGCTATGATGAAATTTGTTAAAGTCAGAAAATTAAAAGCCGTAGTGCAGAATACTAATTTAAGATTTATTACAATTGCTTTTTTAGCAATTTTTACGTTTTCCTTTGCCGGTTGTTCGACAATTGATTCAACCGCAACAACCGATGGCAATCCGGCTTCCAACGAAACAGCCGCCATTGTAAATGGCGAGGAAATCAAACTCGAAGAAGTCGAACGGGCGATCAAGCAGCAGTCGAACGGGCAGGAAAGCAAATTTGCGCCGCTTGAGTTGGCGCAAGCCCGCTTGCAGGTTTTGGACAGTTTGATTCAGCAGGAAGTTATGTATCAGAAGGCTGTCAAAGAAGAAACAGTTCCGACTGATGAAGAGATTAACGCCGAATATAACAAAGCCAGAACCGAAAGCGGAATGTCCGCCGAAGAATTTGATAAGCAGTTAAAAGGCGCGGGACAGACGGAGGCAACTGCCCGCGAATCTCTGAAAAAAGGTTTGGCGATTCAGAAACTTCTGGAAAAAATTACCGGAAAAATCGAACCGCCCAAAGAAAACGAAATTCAGGGTTATTTTGAAGGAAATAAAGATTATTACACGAAAAAGCGCGGCGTTCGTCTGGCGGCGATTGTCATTGATCCGGCAAATTCCGGCGAAGGCGATCCGACAAAAAATGTGGAAGAAGCGACAGCCAGAGCCAACGAAGTTCAGCAAAAGCTAACGCCGGAAAATTTCGCCACGCTTGCCAGAGAATACAGCGAAGATCAGAGCAAATTTCAAGGCGGCGAAATCGGATTTTTCAGCGAAGAGCAGTTGCAGCAGAACTTTTCGCCGCAGCTTGCCACGGCATTTATGGACGAAAAATTCGGCAACGGCGGAATTACGCCCGGCTTGAATCTTTTCGGGAAAATTTATTTTTTCAAAATGCTTGAGCGCAACGATAAGGAAGAAGAGCAGACTCTGGAAAGTCCGGGCGTTCGTCAGGATATAGCCGATAAACTGGTCAAAGCACGCAAACAACTTCTGGCGGCTTCTTACCAGACGATTGCGATGAACGAAGCCAAGATCGAAAATTATCTGGCGGAAAAAGTTGTCAGTAATCCGAATGAACTAAGCGGAGCGCGTCCCGCCGGAGCAGTTCAGCCGACGGCGGCTGCCAACGCCAACACGAATGCGGCGGCTAAGACTGAAACCAACGCGGTAAATACTAACGCAAATACCAATGCAGCATCCGTTGAAAAAAAGGAAACT
Source organism: Pyrinomonadaceae bacterium (assembly GCA_965214585.1). Classification (GTDB taxonomy): domain Bacteria; phylum Acidobacteriota; class Blastocatellia; order Pyrinomonadales; family Pyrinomonadaceae; genus JAHCHG01. The sequence continues at coordinate 3,092,872 of OZ243957.1, forward strand.
GAAGAAAAGGACGAAAAATAATTCGTTTGGTATTTGAAAAAAATCTCGATTTTGAGGCGGCTTAGACCGCCTTTTTCAATTCAATATTTAGAAAAAAATGCTTTTCAGATTATCGGAAGTTTACAAATCATACAGTGGAAACGAAATTTTGCGCGGACTTTCAATGCAGATTAATCCGCTTGAAAAAGTCGGGTTGGTCGGACGCAACGGCGCGGGAAAAACTACTGTTTTTCGGCTTATTACCGGAGAAGAATCGCCGGACGCGGGAAATGTCTTAAAGGCGAAAGATTTAAAAATCGGTTTGCTCGCACAGCACGTTGACTTTGAAGAAAACGAAACGGTTCACACCGCCGCGCTTTCCGCTTTCAAAGAACTCCACGACATCGAAGCCGAAATGCGGCGGCTCGAAGCAAAAATGGCGTTTGATGCGGGTCCGGAAATTCTGGAACAATACGCCGAACTGCAAACCGAATTTGAAACGCGCGACGGTTTTACATTCGCTGCAAAAGCCGAAGCGATTCTGCTCGGCATCGGTTTTGACAAGGAATTATGGGATTTGAAAACGGAAAATTTGTCGGGCGGGCAAAAAAACAGGCTCGGTTTGGTGCGCCTTCTGCTTTCAAACCCGGACATTTTACTGCTCGATGAACCGACAAATCATCTGGACGTAAATGCGGTAGAATGGCTTGAAGATTTTCTCGTAACTTACGAAAATTCTTACGTCGTCATCAGCCACGACAGATATTTTTTAGATAAAACCTGCCAAAAAATATTCGAGATCGAAAACGGAAAAGCTGTTTCTTACACCGGAAATTATTCAAAATTTTTAGTCGAAAGGGAACTCAGACGCGAACAGCAACAGAGAGAATTTGAAAATCAGCAGGCTTATATCAACAAAACTCAGGAATTTATCCGCAAAAATCTCGCCGGACAAAAAACAAAACAGGCGAAATCGCGCCGCACGATGCTCGAAAAAATGGAGCGCGTCGAAGCGGTTGCGCCGGATCAATCAAGCGGAAAATTTCAGATAAAAAATGTCGAACGCGCGGGCGCAAATGTTCTGATGCTCGAAGATTTGGCAATTGGCTACGATGAAAATATTTTAGCCGAAGACATTAATTTTACTTTACATTTAGGAGAATGTGTCGGAATTATCGGCGGAAACGGCACGGGCAAAACGACTTTTTTAAAGACGGTTCTCGGCAAGCAGCGGGAAATCGAAGGAAAAATAAATTGGGGATCGAAAACGAATATCGGTTATTATTCTCAGCAGCTTGAAGGCTTAAATGAACGCTTTTCAATTATTGAAGAACTGCGTTCCGTTGCTCCGTCGGCAACAACCGGCGAATTGCGCTCGTTTCTCGCTCTGTTTCTCTTTTTCGGCGAAGACGTTTTCAAAACGGTTGGCGATCTGTCCGGCGGCGAAAAGGGAAGACTCGCGCTTGCTAAATTGATTTACTCAAACGTCAATGTTTTGGTTTTGGACGAACCGACAAATCATCTGGACATTCCTTCGCGCGAAGCCTTGGAAAACGCGCTCGCTTCCTATCCCGGAACGATTTTAACCGTCAGCCACGACAGATTTTTTCTGGACAGAGTTGCAACGCAGATTTTCTCGTTTGAAGGCGACGGCGAATTCGAGTTGTTTAACGGCAATTATTCCGAATTTCACCGTTGGAAACTCAAACAGGAATCGGAAAACGGAAATTTGCAGATAACAAAGGAAAAACCAAAGGTTGAAGAAAATAAACCGAAAACAGAGGGCAGACTTTCCAAAAACGAACTTCAAAAAATCGAAAACCGCATAAATTCGATTGAAAAGGAAATTCCGCAGTTGGAGAAAGAATTGTCGGAAATTTCAACGAAAATGAGCCGGACGGAAATTGTTGCAAATCACATAGAATTTCAAAAATTAAATGAAGATTATCAGAAAACCGACAAGAAGGTAAAGAATTTATACAAGGAATGGGAAGATTTGCTGATATTGCTTGAATAATAAATTGTTAATCATTAAACTTTCGATGTTTTCTACTTGCACCTTGATAATTTTTTTCGCAACATTGCGGACGATTTTCAAAGTTTCCGAAATAGTGCGACCTTGCGCGACCAAACCTTGAATGCCGTCGGACATAACTAAATAAAATCCTTTGGAAAGTTTTTCGATGTGCAGATCAAATATTTTTTCCATTACTTGATTTCACGCCGTTTTGCTCAAAGAATCCATATCGGGTTTCCAGCGCAAAACGGGTTCTTCTTCTTTTTAATTGAGTTTAGAGTGGATTTAGATTGATTATAGGGTTAGTAGCGTCGGCGTGAGCCGATTGGTCAATGTTTGTCTGCACCAAAAGCATCGGCTCACGCCGACGCTACTGACAATTTATTCCTTTCATAAACTGCTCTAATTAAGCATTAGGCATTAGGCATTGATAATTATGTCACGATAAAAACATCTAAAATATGCTGATTGTGAACCTTCTATAAATTCTTAATTCGCTCTAGGTAACTTTATGAGGTTGATTTTTAGAAACGGATTTTTTTACAGTCGTAGATTTTCTGCTTTTATCTTTACGTTTAATATCCCGCATTAACTCTCTGAAATCAGCTAAATCTTTTTCACTCCAAGGTTCGGATTTAATTAGAAAATCAATCTCTATCGGTTCTTTTTCGAGTTTCATAATTGTTAAGATGCGAAATATCTTATCAAAAATATCGGCAAAACTATGCCGTTTTGGTCAAAGAATCCATATTCGGTTTCCAGCGCAAAACGGGTTTTCGTGCCGCCGTTGCTTCGTCTAATCGTCCGATTCTCGTTGAATGCGGCGCGTCTATGACAAGTTGCGGATCGGTTTGCGCTTCTTCGTTGATGCTTTTCATCGCGTCAATAAATGCGTCCAAATCCTGTCTGCCGACTGATTCCGTCGGTTCGATGAGCATTGCGCCGTCAACAATCAGCGGAAAATAAATTGTCATCGGATGAAAACCGTAATCAATCAGACGCTTTGCAATATCAAGCGTGTGAACGCCTTTTTTCGACTGCTTTTTATGCGAAAAGATAACTTCGTGCATCGGATCGGCTGCAAAAGGTTTGTCAAAATCCGCTTTCAGATGATGCGAAAGATAACGCGCATTTAAAACCGCCGCTTCGGTCGCTTCTTTTAACCCCGTGTCGCCGTGCGTCTGAATGTAGGCGAGTGCGCGAACCATCATTCCGAAGTTGCCGTAAAAGGCTTTGACGCGCCCGATTGATTCGGGATGATCGAAGGAAAGTTTGAAATTGCCGGCGTTTTTTTCAATGCGCGGAATCGGCAGAAACGGTTTTAATTCTTCGGTGCAGCAGCAAGGTCCGCAGCCCGGACCGCCGCCGCCGTGCGGTGTGGAAAAAGTTTTGTGCAGATTCAGATGAATCACGTCAACGCCCATATCACCCGGACGCGCGATGCCGACCAGCGCGTTCATATTCGCGCCGTCCATATAAACCAAGCCGCCCGCGTCGTGAATCGTGTCGCAGATTTCCTTAATATTTTTCTCGAAAATTCCGACCGTGTTCGGGTTCGTCAACATCAAACCCGCAATTCCGCCTTCGCCGCAAAGCTGCCGCAAATGCTCCATATCGGTCATTCCTTCGGCAGTTGATCTGACGGTTTTGACCTTAAATCCGGCAAGCGCGGCGGATGCGGGATTCGTGCCGTGTGCCGAATCGGGAATAAGCATCACGCGCCTTTCTTTCGATTTTTCGCCGTCGCGTTTGTCAAGAAACGCACGAATAATCATCACGCCGGTCATTTCGCCGTGCGCTCCGGCGGCTGGCTGCAAAGAAACGCCCGGAAGTCCCGTAATTTCAGCCAAATCTTCTTGCAGCCGATACATCAATTCCAACGCGCCCTGCGCTTCCTGCTCCGGCGCGAGCGGATGAAGATTGGCAAATCCGGCAATTCGGGCGACCTTTTCATTCAGCCGCGAATTGTATTTCATCGTGCAAGAACCGAGCGGATACATTCCCAGATCAATCGAATAATTCCACGAAGACATTCTGGTAAAATGCCGAATCACGTCAACTTCCGAAACTTCCGGCACGCCATCGAGGTCATCGTCGCGCCTGAGTTCCGGCGGAATAATTTCGTCAATGTCCGTTTCTTCAACGTCCAGTTTCGGCAGACAATAACCGATTCGCCCTGTCTGCGAGCGGTCAAAAATCAATTCTTCATTTTGCGTCGGGTGCTGTGTAACTTTTGTTATGCTCATAAAATTAACAATAAAAATTCATTTAACAATTGCCGGAAATTTCCCGACTTTTTCTTCAAGATCAAAAGGTGAAGAAGTCAGATTATTTGTTTTAGCTTGAATTACCGCAAAAAAACTGTAAGCGTGAATCGGAAGAGAATGATGCGTTTTAGCGCGAAGCCGTAAAGTCAACAATGGATTAAACCGCGGCACGCCTAAACTCGCCGCATCCTGCTTTAAATAAAACAAACCTTTTCCCTCGATTTGAATATAAAAACATCTTTTTCTCGCGTAAAATTCATATAATAAATTAATATTCGGCAGCGTAATGCCGCTTTTTTCAAAATTTTGCTGGTCGAATTTTTTGTCCTGCTCGGAAATTTTCTCTTTCGGCTCTATCGAGTGTCTTCTGGGAACAAAATTTCTGTCAATATAATTTTTTACTCCGAAACCGTCATAAAGTCCCGTGACAACATCTGTTTCCCGCCAGTTCCACGTTTTTGTAGATTTACTCCAAATCAAACCTTTTTGTCCGAAATCGGGCGCGTTTTTATTTTTTATTTCAACAAAATAGGAAATTCCTCTCTGAATAAATCCGGCATCATTACCTTCTAAATTATTCGGCAAAAGATTGCGGGTGCGAAGTATTTGCTGAATTTTTCTTTCGTAGATTTGTCCTTGATTTAGCGACATATTTATTAAACTGCAAATAATGTTCGAGTAGTTTGCTTATTCGGTTTCTGCTCAATGGAATTCTTACTTTTCCAGATTTTTTCTAAATTATTCGTGCATTTATAATCTTTGTAGAATTTTTCTATATTGTCTTCGCGCCTGTTTTCCGCCAAACGAGTTTCAATAAATTCGGTATTTGTTTTGTCAATTTCGATGCTGACTGAATTTCTTTTAAGTTGTTTTGCGACAATCGCGCAAGTTCCCGTTCCGGCAAAAGGGTCGAGAATCGTGTCGCCGATTTTGCTGGACGTTAAGATAATTCGCAAAAGTAGTGCGAGCGGCGATTGCTGCCGGTGAAAACGAGTTCCGTTCGCGTTTCTGAACGCTTCGTCGCCGGCGAAATATCCGCTTGTCAATTCCCGTATGTCGTTCCAAACATCCGTTACAAAAATGCCGTTTTCCCGTTCCCGTTTTTGATTTTGAAGCAGCGGCGGATCAATTCGCAAACGGTTAAACACTCTCGGGCGCTTGCCTTTCGTCGCAAAAGCAATAATTTGAAACGCTTTGCCGTAACGCAGAGTCGAAGGCACGGCAGAAGTCATTTTTTTCCAAATTATCAAATTCTGAAAAGTCCAACCCGTTTCGCGCAAAATTTGTAAGACGTTTTCCGAATTTTTCTCGCGCTGCATAAAGTAAACCGCGCCGCCTTTATTTGTTAAATCAAAAACTTTTCCGCAAACTTCGCGCATATTTTCCCAATACTCGGTTTCGGGCAAATCATCGGCGCAGGAAGAATAACTTTTCTGCTGATTAAACGGCGGATCAAGAAATGTCAGATCAACTTTTTTGTCCAGATTCGGTAAAATTTCACGACAGTTTCCAAAAATCACACGATGCGAAAGGTCAAAATTCAACTTTTCATTTTGCGTCGTATGTCGTGTGATTTTTGTTATGCTCATTTTCTATTTTTCCGAATCTTTTCCTTCCGGCAAACGTCGTTCAAATTTCAAAATCTCGTTTTCAAGCTGCAAAATAATCTTTTCACGTTCGGATTTTTCGCGTTCAGTTACTTGTTGAATATCGAAACTCAACTTCTGAACGATCAACAACAAATCTGAAAAATTATCCCGCAATATTTTATTTTCCTTTCTCAGTTCACGAATTTCAGTTTTCGCATCTTTTATATCAGATTTATTTTCCTGAACTTCTCGGCTGATCGTAAGAATATCTCGCGTGTATTCGTAAATTTGTTTAAACATTTCTTATAAAAATTGAATGCTCTTTTAGTAATTTATTTAAAATCTCGTCGCTTTTTTGCTTCGAATGCGCGGTTTCTTCTTTTATTGATTTGATCTCTTTATCAAGCGTGTCAATTTCAGCTTTGTCTTTTTTCATAATCTCTAAAGATTTTTTTATCTCCGCCGAGCATTCTTCCATAAAAGATTTCAATAAATAATATTCATTTTCGGGAATTTCAAATGTCAAAGTTTTCGCCATTATTTCACCTCAAAATTATTATACAACGCTTTTCAAACCCGCAGCCAAATTATCAATCTGTTCTTTCGTGTTCATTTCCGTCGCGCAGACGAGAAAATCGTTCGGATTGTCTTTGTAATACCAAGAAAGCGGCAGACCGCCGATGATGTTTTTTTCGAGCCGCAATTTTTCTAAAAGTTCGTTGGCATCAACGGAAGCGCGGACGACGAATTCGTTGAATTTCGGCGCGGAATAGGCAAGGGAAAAGCCCGATATTTCCGAAATTTTCTTGGCGGCGTAAGCGGCTTTTTGGGCGTTTTGCATTGCGACTTCCTGCAAGCCTTTTTTGCCGAAAGTTTCCATATAAATCGTCGCGGCAAGCGCGATCAAGCCTTGATTCGTGCAGATGTTCGACGTGGCTTTGTCGCGTCTGATGTGCTGTTCGCGCGTGGCTAAAGTTAAGACGAAGCCGCGATTTCCGTTTTTGTCGTAGGCGACTCCGGCAAGTCTGCCGGGCATCTGGCGGACGTATTTTTCTTTGCAGGCGAAAAGTCCGACGTAAGGTCCGCCGAAGCCGAGCGGGATTCCGAAACTCTGACCTTCGGCGACGACAATATCCGCGCCGCACGCGCCGGGAGATTTCAGCAGACCGAACGAGATCGCTTCGGTTACGACGACAATTAAAAGTGCGCCGACGGAATGAGCTTTGTCAGCGAGCGGCTGCAAATCTTCGATACAGCCGAAAAAATTCGGCGACTGCACGACAAGGGCGGCGGTTTTATCGTCCAATTTTGATAAATCTTCGGATAAAATTCGTCCTGTTTCGTTATTAAAACCTAGTATTTCAACCGTCAAACCGCCGTGCTGCGTGTAAGTTTTGGCGACTTCCAGATATTCGGGATGAACGGTGTTTGCGATCACGACCTTATCGCGCCGCGTAACTCTCTGCGCCATCAAAAACGCTTCCGCCATCGCCGTCGAGCCGTCATACATCGAAGCGTTTGCCACGTCCATTCCGGTCAGTTGGCAGACAAGAGTTTGAAACTCGAAAATGTATTGCAGCGTTCCCTGCGTAATTTCCGGCTGATACGGCGTGTAAGACGTAAAAAACTCCGAGCGTTGAATCAAATGGTCAACAATCGTCGGCGAATAATGCGAATACGCGCCCGCGCCCAAAAACGAAGGCTTTGATGCCGCCGTATTCTTCGCCGCCAGCCGTTCCATTTCCGCGATAACTTCAATTTCGGCAAGCGGTTCGGTAACATCCAATTTTCGATTCAACTGCACGTCTTTCGGAATTGAATCAAAAAGCTGTTCAGCCGTCGAAAGCCCGACAATTTTCAACATTTCATCGCGCTCTTGGGGCGAATTCGGTATATATCTCATAGAATTTGTTCATCGTTGATTGTTCATTGTTAAAAGAAAAGCGAATCGTGAACAATCGAAAAACAATCAACAATTCACAATCAACAATGAACAATCCTTTTACTCGCTTTCTTCCAAGTATTCTTCGTATTCTTCGGGCGACAAAAGCGCGTCGGCTTCGTTCGGGTTGCTCATTTTTACTTTTATCATCCACGCTTGTCCGTAAGGATCGGAATTTACCGATTCGGGCGTGTCGTTCAGATCGTTGTTCGCTTCGGTGACTTCGCCGCCGATTGGCGAAAAAATTTCCGAAACTGCTTTGACCGATTCGACAGAACCGAACGCTTCGTGCGCGTCAAATGTGTCGCCTTCGCCCGGAAGTTCGACGTAAACGACATCGCCAAGGGAATGCTGTGCGTAGTCCGTAATCCCGATTGTGGCGATGTCGCCGTCAACCTTCACCCATTCGTGATCTTTTGTGTAATGTAAATTTTCAGGTATGTTGTTTGCCATAATTATTGTTTCTTTTTATTATTTTTCCTCTGTCGCATACGACTCCAAAAAGCCGCAATTTATGCAGCGAAAAGTTGTCATCAAATATTTTTTGTGGTTTTTAACTTTTGCCCCCGCCCAATTCGATTTAAATTCGCCTTCAACCCAGACATTTTGCACAATCGTGCTGTCCGATGAGCCGTAGGTATAATCGGCGATAAAACCTTTTGCCATATTTCCCGCACACTTTGGACAATTTTTTTGCGGTTGTTCAAAAACGAGTGAATTTTCCATTTACAAAAATTATTTATCGCGCTTATAAAACGGTGTCGGCACGATTTTCGCGGACAATTCTTTTCCTCTGACTTCAATTTTAATCTCTTGCCCGACGTTTGCAAACTCCGCCGGAACGAAAGCCAAGCCGATATTTTTTTTCAAATACGGCGCGGGACTTCCAGACGTTACATAACCCAATTTTTCGCCGTCTAAAATTACGTTGTAACCGTCGCGGGCGATTCCCGGTTCGGTCATTTCAAAGCCGACGAGTTTGCGATCCAAGCCTTGTTCTTTTAATTTTGCAAGCGCGTCGCGCCCGATAAAATCTGTTTTTAATTTGCAGATCCAACCGAGATTTGCTTCGAGCGGCGTGATTTCGTCGCTGATTTCGTGTCCGTAAAGCGACATTGCAGATTCAAGGCGAAGCGTGTTTCGCGCCGCCAAACCGCACGGCAGAATTCCGTTGTCAAAGCCGTAGTTTCCTTCTCTTAAAAGGCTGTTCCAAATCTTTTCGGCGTGTTCCGCGTTTGCGTAAATCTCGAAACCGTCTTCGCCCGTGTATCCTGTCCGCGAAATTATCGCGCCGTGAATATTGTCAAATTCGCCGACTGTAAAATGATAATATTTGATATTTTCCAAATTCACATCGGTCAATTTCTGCGCGATCTCAACGGCTTTCGGACCCTGCACGGCGATTTGGCAGTAATCTTCCGAAACATTAGTCAAAGTTATCCGCTCGTCTTTCGTGTGCGAAGTTATCCAATCCCAATCTTTATCGGTTGTTGAGGCGTTGACGACGAGCAGAAGTTTTTCCGGCATAAATCTGTAAACGAGCAGATCGTCAACAACCGTGCCGTCTTCGCGTGTTAAAGCCGAATACTGCGCCTGTCCGTCAACGAGTTTCGTCACGTCGTTCGTCGTCAAACGATTGACAAATTCTATCGCATCTTCGCCTTCGACAAAAAATTCGCCCATATGCGAAACGTCGAAAAGCCCCGCAACTTCGCGCGTTCTAAGATGTTCCGTTAAAACTCCCGCCGGATACTGCACGGGCATTTCCCATCCGCCGAAATCAACCATTTTCCCGCCGAGTTCCCGATGAACTTCATTAAGCGGCGTTTTCTTCAAATTTTCCGTTGCCATAATTTTATATTTAAAAGTGTAAAGAAAAAATTAACATTCGCAAGGTTCGAGCGTCAAGAATGGGTGAAAAGGTAAAAGGTAAAGGGTAAAGGTAAAGGGTAAAAGGTGAAAATGGGATTGAAAAGTTTAAAATTATGGGTGGAAAATACTAAAAACATTTTCAAGATAGAAAAACTTTCTTCTTCTTTTACCTTTTACCTTTTACCTTTCACCTTTCACCTTTACCCTTTCACCTTTACCCTTTTCAGGTTTGGCGATTTTATTTGAGGCTTCGATTATTTGGTTGCAGAATTCGATTGAGTTGAGCATTGTGCCGCGTTGGGCGGGATTTTCGGCGGAATCGAGGAACATTTTGATTTGCGGTAAGCGTTCCCGGCAGCCGTCGGCGAGCGTGTGGACGGCGTTTGGCAGAAGTTTATTTTCCATATCGTGCGCGGCGATGTCGTCAATTTTGCTGATCGTTTCGTCAAGAATTTTGCTGATGTCCGAATAAAGTTCCGTGCGCGAGCCTTTCGGAAGTTCGCCCCATTTGTCGGAATCTTTTCCGATTTGCTTATTATTTGCCGCTTCCGTTTTATTCAAAACGATAAAGCGGCGGTCAATCGCCTTTAGATAAATTTCCATACGTTTATCAATTTCCTGATAATTCCGTATCAATTCGACTTCTTCATCGGTCAGATGATCGCGCCTTTGTGCGTTGGCGGAAGTCTGGAAAAAGACGGAAACGGCAAAAAATGCAATGAGTAAAATTAAAAAAGAATTTCTGAATTTCATAAATTTTAATTGTTTGACAATTAGTGTTTAAGTTTTATTGAATTTTCTCGTAATCGCTCGCTGAAAGTGAGCAGCAATTTTCTACATAATTTGTTCGTCGCCTTCAGCGACGGCATTATTGATTCATCTGACCTAGCGATTCTCGCTAGGTTATAATGTTGGTCGCCGTTGGCGACAGGAACAATGACTGAAAATTTTTTCCACCACTAATTGTTAAAGAGCCGATTTTAATTGTTTGAAATGACCGAATCATCAAACATCGGTTCGACGGCTCTCGATCTGGCATCGCGGACTTTTTTCGCCAGACCTCTGACGTAGTATTCATATTTAAGCGGCAAATCGCGGCGAATCAGTTCTATTTTCGGCAGAAATTTTCGCAGACCGATTTCCAGACGCTTATAATTGTTCAGAATTTTTCGGCTGCCCGCGTCTTTTCGCTCTAAATACTCCAGAGTATTGTCAACAAGTGCGTGAAAACTGCCGAGTTCGTTGAACATTTCCTTGTATTGTTTGTTTTCGGCAAATTTTTCGGCGTTTTCAAGGCGCAAATCCATCAATTCGAGCGAAATTTTCGTGCGTTTTTTTACTTTCGGCTCGGCTTTTAATTGGTTTTGCTCCGATTTGGAAATGATTTTCAAAGGCGGCGGAACGGCATCAGAAGGAAGTTCCCTGTCTTGCGCGTTAATTGTAAAATTTCCCGCCAAAGCGAAGACGAAAACGAAAATAAAAATATATCTCATATCAATATTGTAATTCATTTTTACCGCCGAATTATTTCCCGCTTTTAGAAAATTCTTTTTTATCATTTTTTCCTCCCTTTTCCCTGTTTGATTTGTCTGTCCAAAGTCGGCAGCCGCAGATTTACTTTTTCTATTTCCAGTTTATTTTTTTCCGCATCCGCCAGCCGCAGAAACTTTTGATAATTTGCCATCGCATCGAGAAATTCTTCCAGTTTATCGTGCGAGATCGCCAGAAAATAATATGTGATCGGCAGATCGGGCTGTTTTTCGGAAAGCCACAAAAATTCTTTTTTCGCTTCTTCAAAACGATTCGATTGGAAAAGCGCGGTTGCTAAATTGGCGTGCGCGGTGTAATTATCGGGCGCGATTTCGGTTAATTTTCCGAGCAGATTTGCGGCATCCGCATAATTTCCGGCTTGAACGAGTGCCGCGCCGTAACCGACGGCGTGACTGATATTGTTCGGTTCGAGTTCGGACGCGCTGCGGCAGTAAGCCAAAGCCTTTGCCGGATTTTCTATTCGCAGAAGATTGCACAGACGGCTTAAAATTGCGACGTTTTTTTGATCTTTTTCAAGCTGTTTTTCCAAATCTTTCGCATTTTCGGAACTTGCGGCAGCAAGCAGATTTCGCAGTGTAACCGCATTTTTATCGGGCGCGGAGATCGTGTCTAAAATTTTAACCGCTTCGCTCTGTTTTCCGCCGGCGGCGTAAATTCTCGCCTGCAAAATTTTCGCCGCGTCCGGTTTCGGATTAATTTGATTTAAACGGTCAATATCGGCTTGTGCGCTTTTATAATCGGCTTCCGACAGAGCGATTTCGGCGCGTTCGGCGAGAGCGAATTTATCGTTCGGTTTGATTTCCAGAGCGCGTCTGAGGCTTTGTTTGGCGACATCGTTTTCGCCGAGCCGTCTTTCAATCGCCGCCCGCGAAGTCCAGATTTCCGCCGTCGGATTGGCTTTTGCCGTGAGATTTTTTATTCTTGTCAGAAGTTCGCGCAAAACTTCCGGTTTTGAATCGGTTTTCAGACGCAAATCGGTTAAAGCGGAAAAAGCCAGAAAATTATTTTCGTCCGCGTCGGCGGCTTTGGTTAAAAGTTTTTCGGCTTCGGCAAATTTATTTTCGTTGACCAGCAACGCGCCCAGACTCGTCATCGCCAGCGACCAGTCGTTTTTTATCTCCAGCGCACGGCGAAAGGATTTTTCGGCTTCGTCGTTTTTATTTTGGGAAAGATACGCGATGCCGAGTTGATATTCGGCTTCGGGAAATTCGGGCGCGAGTTCGATTGCCTGACGGTAAAGTTTGACGGCGTTTTCCAGATCGCCTTTTTCGTGCGCGTCTTGTCCTTTATAGAAAATCAAAACCGGATCGGCTGAATTATCGTCTTCCGTCTGAGCAAAAGCCGCAGAAAGAGGCAGCAGAGCCAGAATTGCGGCAAAGATAACGATAAAAACCTGACGATAAAAACGAAAAATAAAGCGCATCGTTGATGTTTGTAAAACAAAAAAATTAAAGATATTGACCTTTGAATCTTATCATTTGAAATGAATTTATTACAAATTTTTTTTGCAAAAATGTCTTTGAACGCGTGAATTGATGCGTAATGCAGTTACGAAGAGCCTATCGGTTCACGCTCGGCATTGCCGACAGGAATTTAACTTTTGTATTTTCAAAAAATAATTCAGCAATCATTTGCGAAAGCCGCCGCTACAAGTTAAAATTTTCAATTCGCAGACAAGTTGAAACTTTTCTTTCGCGTAAAATTTTTCAAGCCGACATTTTCAATGGCAAAATCCTTAAAAAACGAAACAGCCGACATTTTCGATTCAGCCGAAACAAAGGAACTGAATTTGCGAATTTTGATGCGAAAGATGAAAAAAGTGTTGGTCGCCTTTTCGGGCGGCGTTGACAGTTCTTATCTGGCACTCGTCGCCACGCAGGAATTGGGCGAAAATGCCGTTTGCATCACCGGAATTTCGCCGAGCGTTTCAAACGTCCAGCGCGAAACGGCGGAAAAGATCGCGGCGGATTTTAAGTTCAATTTTCAGACGCTTTCCACAGACGAATTGGAAAACCCCGATTACAAATCGAATCCGACAAACCGCTGTTATCATTGCAAAACCGAACTTTACGCAAAACTTGCAAAAAAAGCCGACGAACTGAATATCGAATATGTTTTGGACGGCTCAAATAAGGATGATGTCGGCGATTATCGTCCGGGAAGACTTGCGGCAGACGAGAAAAATGTGCGAAGCCCGCTGATCGAAACGAATTTGAGCAAAGACGAAATCAGACAACTGAGCAAAAAACAAAATCTGCCGACTTGGGACAAACCTTCGAGTCCGTGTCTTTCTTCGAGAATCGCCTACGGCGTTCCGGTAACGATTGAGAGGCTTTCAAAAGTCGAGCGCGGCGAGGAAATTCTGCGTTTCTATGGTTTCAGAGAATTTCGCGTCAGAGTTCACGAAGAAATCGTGCGGCTCGAAATTTCGCCCGCTGAAATGGAAAAAGTTTTAAGGTTGGAGATGACAAACGAATTGGCAGAGAAATTTCGCAAACTCGGCTTTAAATATGTGACGCTCGATTTACACGGTTTCAGAAGCGGCGCGATGAATGAGGTATTGAAGTAGGTCTTTGATCTTTGATCTTGGAACTTTGCAAAAAAAAGTCAGTAGCGTCGGCGTGAGCCGATGCGCAGCTGCAACTGGCGGCGAGCGCATCGGCTCACGCCGACGCTACTGACAGAAATTTCAACTTATGACTGACCGATTCCAAATAAAAAACCAAAAACCAAAAACCAAAGACCAATTTGTAAAAATCAAACAGGAGCGAAACTAAAAAAGAATGGCAAATCCGATGGCAGACGAAATGAGGCGTTTTAAGGGAACTGTCGAGCAGAATCCTTTTGAAGCGATGAGCGAACGCTTTGACCGCGCCGCACAATTGTTGAATTTAGATGATGATTTATACGCGGTGATGCGCGTTCCGACCAGAGAAATTAAGGTTTATATTCCGGTCAGAATGGACACCGGGCATATTCAGGTGTTTGAAGGCTATCGCGTTCAGCACAATTTTGCACGCGGTCCGGCGAAGGGCGGAATTCGTTACGCGCCCGATGTCAGTTTGGATGAAGTCAAGGCACTCGCGGCTTGGATGACTTGGAAATGCGCGGTTGTCAACGTGCCGTTCGGCGGCGGAAAAGGCGGAATAATCTGCGATCCGATTCAGATGTCAATCGGCGAACTGGAGCGTCTGACACGGCGTTATACATCGGAACTGATGGATTTTATCGGTCCCGACAGAGATGTTCCCGCGCCGGATATGAACACGAACGAGCAGACGATGGCGTGGATTATGGACACATATTCGATGCACGCCAGACATACGGTCAACGCGATTGTAACGGGAAAACCCGTCGCGCTCGGCGGCTCGCTCGGCAGAAGGGAAGCGACGGGACGCGGGCTTTTATTTACGGTCAACGAGGCGATCAAAAAATTTGATCTGACTCCCGAAGATACAACGGTTGTCGTGCAGGGCGCGGGAAATGTCGGCGGACTCGGCGCGAAATTAATGTATGAAGAGGGTTATAAAGTTACGGCGATTTCCGATATGTTCGGCGGAATCCACAACTCGGACGGTTTGAATATACCGGAAGTTCTGGAATATATGGAATTTACGAAAACTTTAGAAGGCTACAAAGAAGCCGATTACATTAATAATGAAGAACTGCTCGAACTCGAATGCGACGTGCTTGCGCCGTGTGCGACGGAAAATCAGATCACTTCGGAAAACGCGGAAAATATAAAATGCAAAATTTTAGCCGAAGGCGCGAACGGTCCGACTACGCCGGCTGCCGACAAAATTCTGCACGAAAAAGGCGTTTTCGTAATTCCCGATATTTTGGCAAACGCGGGCGGCGTAACGGTTTCCTATTTTGAATGGGTGCAGGATCGGATGGGTTATTTTTGGCGCGAAGATGAAGTAAATCAGCGTTTGGAGGATAAAATGGTGGCAAGTTTTAACGAATTGAGCCAGCTTGCCGAACTGCATAATGTTGATACCAGAACCGCCGCATATATGCTTGCCATTGACCGCGTGGCTTACGATACGAAGATGCGCGGCATCTATGCTTAGAAAAAAACCGGGTAAATTTTTTTATAATTCATTATAAACACTTGATTTTCCTTAAAATATAAAGTAATGTTTTACGAGGTTGTTGTTGAACGGTTAAAGTTTTTCAAAGGCTTAAACCGATTCTCCCTTATATAAAGCAGCCAAATATATGAAATTCTTTGAGTTATACTGAAAACTTTTTGTTTTTTTATGTTTAAAAGTTTTTTGGTATATGCAATAATTGAGTAGCTTAACGGAAATTGTAGATGATTTTTTGCTTTACTTTAAGCTACAATTTAAATTTAAAATTCTTAATAAATATTTTTTCGGCGGAGGAATGTGATGAAACTCGCTAAAACAGCGTTTATATATACGCTTACAATGTTGCTGGCATTGACAATAACAACGTCAGCTCAAACTTTGAGAACGGCGGATGACAACCGGAACATAGCACCAACTGTTGGTACTGGTGGTCCTGTTGGCGGTCCGACTGGTCTTTTTACAATTTATGATGGACAAACTTTAAGGAAAGGTGAATTTACCTTTAGCGCGGCATACAGTAATTATGACCGCGATCCGGGAAATGTTGATCTGACTGAAATTCCGCTTAGTTTTCAAGTGGGACTCAGCGACAACGTAGAATTGTTCTTTAATACAGACGCTTATCGCGCGGTTAAAGTCAATTCGCCCAGAAACCTTTCTTCTTTTTATTTACCGAATTCGCAACTGAATATAAACGGACGTTTAACCAGCGGTGGGGCAATCGTATTGTCGCCGAACGGCGGCGCGGGAAATCAATTCCCGAATCGCGCCGTTTTCAGACCGCAGGGAACGCAGCCGTTTATCGGTTTTCCGTTTTTCGGCGGCGATGCCGGAACTTTCGGATTTAACCGCCCGTTTAACGCGGGAACGGTTTTCGGATTCACGCGCGGCTTTGCTTTGATCGGACAGCCGGTTGCAGGAAACGACGGTGCTGATAATTTTCCCGGCTTAGGTTCGATTTACGGAAGTATTCTGCCGGGCATTGTTCTGCAAACCGTTCCGCTGAGAAATGCGGCGGGCGTTGCAGTCGGAACTGCTCCGAGCGTATTTACGACACAGCCGACTTATTTGCCGGACGCGCCGTTTATCAACAGAACTTACGGCGAATCTGCATTTAACACGTTTACAGTCGGCGGTAAGATCAGATTTACCGGACCGAATAATCCGGTTGGCGTTGGTATTATTCCTTTTTATCGTTTTTATGCCGACGATGCGGACAGCGCAAGCGGCTTTAATCAGCTTCAACGCGGTGCAAGTCCGGGCGGCGGCGGCTTCGGTCTCGGCGGTCAGGGACGCGGAGATTTCGGTCTTGTCGGTTTTGCCGATGCGCGTCTGAGAGATTATCTTAATGTTTCGGCTAATATCGGCTACATTTATAACAGCAGCATTAAAGCTGAACTGGCTAACGGCGGAGACGTTACTTTGCTTGATCGCCCGGATGAACTTCTTGCCGGGATCGGCGTTGACTTTCCGGTTAACAGGTTTTTCCAACCGATGCTCGAATTCCGTTCGACGCAGTATGTCGGCGGAAGAACACCGAACGCATTTGAAAACAGCCCGCTTGACGGTTTAGCCGGTGTCAGAGTTTTCCCGACACGCTATTTCAGTTTAGGCGCGGCTTACCGCTATCACTTTAATCAGCAGGATCGTGATATTTTTGACGATCAGGATACGACCAATAACGTATTAGTCAGCGGACGTAATACTGCGATCAACAATACCTTCTCAGGACTGCCTCCGGGCTTTCAAGAGTCGAACGATCCGCACGGTTATATTTTCCAAGCTACCATCGGAAGACGTAACGGACGACAATCCGCAATTGAGAATCAATTTGCAAATGTTACGGCTTTAGCCCTTGGCAACAACAGAATCACGCTGGGTTGTCCCGAAGGACAGCAAGCGGCGGAAGGCATAACTTGCGGCGACAGCCGAATGACCACCGTTACCACAACGGCATTTGACCCTGAAGGCGATGTTTTAACCTATAACTACACGGTTTCAGGCGGACGTATCGTCGGTTCGGGCGCAAATGTAGAATGGGATTTAGACGGTGTTAGTCCGGGAACATACACGATCACGGCAGGCGTTAATGACGGCTGCGGCGTTTGTGGTGAAACAAAAACCGAAACGATTACCGTTGAAGAATGTGCAAATTGTGAAGTTATTCCGGTTGATTGTGTTTGCCCGTCGGTTACGATTAGTGAACCGTCTGGAACAACAAACTCCGGTCAAAATATGATCTTTACCGCTAATGCAATTGGTGCAACCGGAACTCCTTCTTATGAATGGGAAGTAGATAACGGTGAAATCATCAGCGGACAAGGAACTCCGACAATCACGGTTTCAACCGAAGGATTGACAGACACTACAGTTAGAGCAAAAGTTACGGTAACAACCGACGACAATTGTAATTGTGATGTCGAAGCATTCGGAACGGGTGTAGTAGCTGGTATTCCTGAATCGTATGTAATTGATGAGTTTGCCAGATTGGTAGATAACGATGTTAAAGCGCGTGTTGATAACTTGTATATCACGCTTAATAACAATCCGAACGCTACCGGCTACATCATTAACTACGGAACTCCGGCGCAAATCAGAAGTCGTGAACGTCAGATTGATAAGGCTCTTGCCTTTAGAAATTATGACCGAAGCCGTGTCGTCATTGTTAATGGCGGAAACAGAGGTAACGGCGTTGAAACGGTATTCTGGATCGTTCCGGCTGGTGCTGAAGCACCGACACCGGACGGCGATGACTCGGATAATTAATCATTACGCTTTACATCTCTAACCGGATGTGAACATTCCGAAAGCGGACGCGATAACTTTCGCGTCCGCTTTCACATTTTAAAAAACCTTATAAATTCGGCGGTTATCAAAATTGTAAAAATACAGCTTTGAAAAAAGCTCAAAATTGTGTAGAATCAGAAGAGTTTCGATTGGCAGAAACCGACACCTCTTTTCAAACCCAATTAAAAATCTTTCAATACCCTTTTGTGTGCAAACAAAACGGGTAGTTACGTCATCATAAAAAGCGGTTAGTCCCGCTATTTACAGCAAGTTCAAAACCTAATCCTGATAAATTGATAAAAGAGAAGAAAATATGAATTATAAGATTAATAAACCACTCAGCCTGAATCTGAATTTTGTTTTCGCATTTTTGTTTTTGATAAGTTTATTGTCATTAACGATTTTTGCGGGCGGCAATAAAAAATTTGATCCCGTGTCATTCAGCAGTTGGGAAACCGTCGGACCTTCCGGCGGCGATGTGCGCGTTATAACCATTGATCCGAAAGATAAAAACCGTCTGTATGTCAGCACTCTCGACGGGCAGATTCACACATCGTCGGACGGCGGTTTGACGTGGCGTTTATTGGTTAATTTCAACAGTCCTCTGCTCGTTTTAGATCAGTTGATGGTTGATTCTCAGGATTCCCAAATTTTATATACTTCCGGTCACCGCCACAAACAGGCGGGCGGTTTTTACAAATCAACTGACGGCGGCGAAACTTGGAAGCAGTCTAAAGATTTGGAAAACGCCTCGATTCATTCGATGACTCAATCGTTGAAAAACCCGAATATTCTGATGGTCGGCACGATCAACGGCGTGTGGGTTTCAAACGACAAAGGCGACAACTGGAAAAAGATTTCGTCCGGCACGATGCCGATCAATATTGATTCGATGGCAATTGATCCGCGCGACGACAACACGATTTTCGCCGGAACTTGGTGGCGTGCTTATAAATCAACCGACAGCGGAAAAAGCTGGCGATTGATTAAAAACGGTATGATTGACGATTCCGACGTTTTCGCCATTACGATCAATCCGCGCGACCCGGATCATATTATCGCTTCGGCTTGCAGCGGAATTTACGAATCGAACAACAACGGCGAAAAATGGACGAAGATCAACGGAATTCCTTCGCAGTCGCGCCGCACGAGAGATATTGTTCAGCATCCGACAGTTCCGGGAACGATTTACGCCGGAACAACCGAAGGTTTCTGGATGTCAACCAACGGCGGTAAATCGTGGAAAATGACCACGCAGAGAGATTTGGAAATCAACTCGATTGCCGTTCATCCCGAATTGCCGAACAGAGTTTTTCTCGGAACGAATAATTACGGAGTTCTCGTTTCCTACGACGGCGGACAAAGTTTCAAACCGACCAACGATAATTTTACGAGCCGTCTGACATATACGGTTACTGCCGATATTCAAAAGCCGAATCGTTTTTACGCGACGACGCAAAACACGGCAACCGGCGGCGGCTTCGTATTTTTGAGCGATGACGGCGGAAAAACTTGGAATCAAGCGAAAAGTCTGGATGTCAACCGCGTTTCGCCCTATTCGATGATTCAAGACAGAGTTTCTCCGAATATTCTGTATATGGGTTCAAACGTCGGAATGTTTCGCTCGATGGATTACGGGGAAACGTGGTCGCAATTGACCGCGCCCAAACCGCCGAGAACCAGCCGCAGCCGTTCCAGAAGACGGGCGAAAGCGACACCGACACCCGAACCGGAAACTCCGGGACTGATCAAGGCTCTGGAAGAAAAAGTCAAAGTTTTGTCTTACACGGAAGACGGCAGCAACGGCATTTTCGCCGGCACGGACAACGGTTTGTATCGAAGTTACGACGTTTTGAAAGGCTGGGAAAAAGTCGAATTCGGCGAAGGAATAAACGATAATGTTTTTGTCATCCACGCGTCGCCGAATCAACCGGGAACGATCTGGGTCGGAACTGCGACTTCCGGCGTAATCGTTTCGCACGATAACGGCGCAAGTTGGAAGAAAATCGGCGGCAATAATGCTCCTCCGCAATACGCGCCGATCAGTTCGATAACCGTTGATCCGCAAAATCCCGATAACATCTATGTCGGCACATCGCAGACATTTTATCTGAGTCGGGACGGCGGAAAAAGCTGGACGCGCCGCGGCGGAAATCTTCCTCTCGGAAATTATACGAGCATCTTGATTAATCCGAACAATTCGGACGAGATTTTTATCTCCAGTGCTTTGCAGGCGGACGGCGGTGTTTTCTATTCGAGCGATGCGGGCTGGAATTGGGATCGAATTGATTCCAGAGATTTGAAACTTCCGAGCCACAGAGTCTGGTCAATGCAGTTCGATCCGAACGACCCGAACCGCATTATCGCCGGTTCACATTCGTCGGGCGTTTATATTATCGAAAGAAAACAAATAGCCAAAGAAGAAAAAACGCAAACGGAAGAAAAACCCAAGGACGCAATAACCCGTCCGAGAATCACGAAGGGAACTTAAATCATTGCGAAAAAAAAGAAAAACGGCGGCAAATTTCGATGTCGCCGTTTTTCTGTTTTAAAATTTATCATCGGGTTCGATTAAGTTTTGGAGAATTTATATTATAATCAAACGATGAACCAAAATCCGGCGGGTGTTTCAATAAAAAAATCTGCAAATATCACGACGATTCGATTTGATAAAATTCCGAATCAGACCGAACTTTTTCTGGATTTTCAAAATGATGCGGAAACAACCGACGAATTTTACCCGGAAAAATATGCTAATTCGGCGGAATTTGCTAAAAAGGTTTTAGAAAATTATAAAACGAACCGTGTGGAACTTTGCAGTATTTTGGCAGAAACAAACCGGATTCACGAGGCGGGCAAAGCGACGTTTGACAATATAGAATTATTAAAACAAAAAGATTGCGTCGCCGTTTTAACCGGACAGCAAGCCGGTCTATTTTCGGGTGAACTTTATTCGATTTACAAAGCTCTGACCGCCGTGAAATTCAGCGAACAATTGAAAAAACAAAAGATCAAAGCCGTTCCCGTTTTTTGGATTGCCGAAGAAGACCACGATTTTGACGAGGTGAAAAAGTTTTCGGTGATAAACAAAAACGGTTTCGTAAAGCAATTTTCAAACGAGCCGGAAAATTATCGGGAAAATAATCCCGTCGGTTTTATAAATTTTGACGAAACCGTTCAAAAAATTATTGACGATTTGTTTGCAAAAATGCCGCGCACGGAATTTTCCGAAAATATAAAAGAAATTCTCGAAAATTCCTACAACAAAAACGAAAATTACGGTTCGGCGTTTGCAAAGTTTATCGGCAAATTGTTTGAGCCTTACGGTTTGATTCTAGTTTCTCCGCTAAATGAAAATCTGAAAAAATTATGCGCCCCGATTTTTTTTCAGGCAGTTGAAAAATCGGAAGAAATCGTCAAAAAACTCGTTGAAAGAAGCGAAAATCTCCAAAAAAAAGGTTATCATTCACAGGTTTTGGTCGAAAAAAATTCGCATTTATTTTTTTACCAAAACCCGAACGGTGAAAGGCAGTCTTTGAGATTCGATGCGGAGAAAAATATAAAAATTCGTGAATCGGCTGAAAAATTTTCAAAGGCGGAACTGCTCGAAATTGCCGAAAAAAATCCGCAGAGATTAAGCCCGAACGCTCTGCTTCGTCCCGTCGTTCAGGATTATTTATTTCCGACGATTGCGTATTTCGGCGGCGCGGCGGAAATCGCTTATTTTGCACAAAATGAAGTGATTTATGAAACGCTGAACCGCCCGATAACTCCGATTCGCCACCGCGCGAGTTTAACGATAATTCCGGGAAAACACCGGCGGACGATGAACAAATACGCGATTGAATTTACCGAATTGTTTGCGGGAAAAGACAAAGTTTTAAGCCGGATCGTCGAAGAATATCTGAATAAAGCGACGGCGGAAACCTTTGCGGAAGTTGAGGAAAACATTAACAAACAACTTTCAATTTTAGACAAAGATTTGGTTCGGTCAGAGCCGACTTTATCGGCAAATCTGGCAAACAAACGCGAAAAGATTTTGTGGCATTTAAACGCCCTTAGAAAAAAATATCACAAAGCCGAAACGCTTAAAAATAAAGTGATCGAACGGCGAATCAGACAGCTTTTTGAAGAAATTCTGCCGCGCGAAAATTTACAGGAACGCGCCTTAAACGTGATAAACTTTTTGAATCTCTACAATTTGAATTTTATTGACTGGATTTATCAAATAATTGATTTTGATGAAAAAGGTCATCAGATTGTAAAGTTTTAGCACTGCCAGTTTTAGAATTGAAAGTTGTTCGTCGTTCGTTGGTAACTGCCGATTGCTTTGATAAAAAGCAGTTTTTTTCTTAAACAACAATCAACTAACGACTAACAACTAACAAACATTTATGAACAAAATCAAGATTTTGCCAGACAATCTTGCAAATCAGATCGCCGCCGGCGA
Organism: Pyrinomonadaceae bacterium; assembly: GCA_965214585.1. Taxonomy (GTDB): domain Bacteria; phylum Acidobacteriota; class Blastocatellia; order Pyrinomonadales; family Pyrinomonadaceae; genus JAHCHG01. Next base: position 3,115,420 of record OZ243957.1, read on the forward strand.
AGTGGTCGAGCGTCCGGCTTCGGTGATTAAGGAATTGCTCGAAAACGCGCTTGACGCGGGCGCGAAAAGAATTTCGGTGGAAATCGAACTTGGCGGAAGACGCTTGATGCGCGTCGAAGACGACGGCGAAGGAATGGTCAGGGACGATGCGATTTTGGCTTTTGAACGCCACGCGACTTCTAAAATCAAGGAATTAAAGGATTTAGGGGAAATTAAAACGCTCGGTTTTCGCGGCGAAGCGTTGGCTTCGATTGCTTCGGTTGCCAAAGTCGAACTTATTACGAAAACTGCCGATGAAACAGCCGCGACGAGAGTTTTGATCGAAGGCGGAAAATTAAAGGACGTGCGGGAGATCGGGCGTTCCGTCGGCACGACGATTTCCGTCAGAGATTTATTTTTCAACACTCCGGCGCGGCGAAAATTTATGCGCTCGGAGGCGACGGAAATTTTTCACATTACGAGCGTGATAACTCATTACGCTTTGGCAAATTTTGAAACGGCGTTTACATTGACGAGCAACGGACGTGAGAAACTGCGTCTGACTCCCGCCAAGAATCTGCGCGAACGGGCGTATCAGATTTTCGGCGCGACGATGATCGAAAGTCTTCTTCCGGTTTCGGGCGGCAGGGAATACGTCGCTGAAATAACGGGTTTTGTTTCCGCGCCGCGCGAACGCCGCACGACCAGAGATGCACAGTATTTTTTTATCAACGGGCGGTATGTCAAAGACAAGATCGTAACCGGCGGTCTGCTCGAAGGTTTCCGTTCGGTTTTGCCGCACGGAGTTTATCCGGTGGCGATTTTGTTTCTCGATATTCCGCATTCGGAAATTGATGTCAATGTTCATCCGGCAAAAACCGAAGTTCGTTTCCGTCGTTCGCAAGCCGTCAAAGAATCGGTTGCGGAAGCGATTCGCAATTCTCTGCAAAGTGCCGGAATTATTGAAAACAGGGAAGTTGCTCAAACTGAAAATCTGTTATCGAATAAATCCGATAGGGCGGATTATTCGGCGAAAAGCGATGTTGAAAACGATCAAATAAATAAAAAAGAATTTGAGCAAAATCGGCAAAATGAAATTAATTTTGCGGTCGCAGAAGAAAAAAATACCGAACCTGAAAAAACCAATGAATTGAATTTGCCAAAGGAAAAGAGCGATAATTTATTTGTTCGGGAGCAAGAATTTGAAATTCAGATTTCGTCGGGAGAGTTTGAAAATGCGGCGCAAAATCGGGAGTTGAAAGATGGATTCAAAGGTGAAAATTTTTCAAATTCGGAATTGATCCGATCAAAAAGTATCGAAAAGAGCGACGAATCAAATGAATCGGATAATTTTGGTGAATTAAAAAATTCATCGAATGAAAATGTTTTGCCGCCGTTTGATTCCGCCGGAAAAATTCCGCAGGCGATTGACGTTGAAAATTTAAGAGCAGGAAAAATCAGACCAATCGGGCAATTGCACGAAAGTTTTATCATCGCCGTTGACAGCGAAGGAATGCTTTTGATAGATCAGCACGTCGCGCACGAGAGGATTTTGTTTGACAAATACAAGCGCAAAGAACAGGAGCGAAAGATCGAATCGCAAAATCTGCTGCTGCCCGAAACGATTGATCTAACGCCCGCGCAAGCCGTCGTTTTCGATTCGATCCGCGAAGATTTGGAAAACTGCGGTTTCGGCACGATGCGTCTTTCGGGCAGAACAATCGCCATCAAGAGCGTTCCGACTGACTTGCCGCCGTCGGAAGTGCGGAATCTGTTTGCCGAAATTCTGGAAACAATCGAAAGCGACAAACGCGGTAACGCCAAAGATACGATCCGCGACAACATTGCCGCGTCGCTCGCCTGCAAAGCCGCCGTCAAGATCAATATGAAACTGACCGACGAGAAAATGCGCTGGATGATTGATAATCTCTTGAAAACCTCGTCGCCGACCACTTGTCCGCACGGACGACCCGTAATTTTGCGCCTCTCGATGAAAGACATCGAACGGAGATTTCACAGAACGTAAACGAGTTTCATAAAATAATTTAATGGATCCGAAAATCGAAGAACTACCAAAGGCTAAATGGCGGCGCAAACTGCACGAAATAATTTTCGAGGCGGATACCGCCGCGGGAAGAGCGTTTGATGTTGTTTTAATCTGTGCGATTGTTTTAAGCGTTATCGTCGTGATTCTCGACAGCGTGAGTCGTTATCAAAGGCAATTCGGTGAGTTTTTATACGCCGCCGAATGGTTTTTTACGATTCTTTTTTCGATAGAATATATTTTGCGCCTTGTCAGCGTTCGCCGTCCGTGGCGTTACGCGCTGAGTTTTTTCGGGATTATAGACCTTCTCTCGATTGTTCCGACTTATGCGAGTCTTATTTCTCCGGGCGTGCGCTATCTTTTGACCGTTCGCATACTGCGGCTTTTGCGGATTTTCCGCGTTTTCAAACTGACCGAATACGTCAGCGAAGCGCGAACTTTGACCACCGCGCTCAAGGCGAGCGCGAGAAAGATAGGCGTTTTCATAATGGCTGTTCTCACGCTCGTTACGGTCGTCGGTTCGTTGATCTACGTGATCGAAGGTGAGGAAAACGGCTTCAAAGACATTCCGACGAGCATTTATTGGGCGATTGTCACTTTAACGACGGTTGGTTACGGCGATCTGTCGCCGAAAACCGCGCTCGGACAATTTTTCGCGTCAATTGTAATGATTCTCGGCTACGGAATTATCGCCGTCCCGACCGGAATCGTCACCGTCGAACTTTCCAGAGCAGGAAAACCGATCTCGACTCAAAACTGTCCGGCGTGCGCGGCAGAAGGACACGACGAAGACGCGGTTTTTTGCAAATACTGCGCGGCGCATTTATAAATTTTTTAAATTGATTTTTGGCTTTGGGTCTTTGATCTTTGTTCGGTTTTGATAAATTAACTGGAATATTCTTTTTAATATCCGTATTTACTAAAGCAATTTAAGATTGATTGTAGGGTCAGTAGCGTCGGCGTGAGCCGATGCGTTTTGTGCGAACAAACATTGACCAATCGGCTCACGCCGACGCTGCTGATATTTATTCATAAACCGCTATGAAATCGGCAAAAGTTAAATTAATAAATCAAACAAAAGCTAAAAACCAATCGGCTACAAATTTTCCAAAATATTTAAAAGTCTTTCCGTGTCTTCCAGATTTTCCAAGACAAAATCGGGTTCGAGTTTTGCCAGTTCCTCAGCCGGATGATTTCTTCCGGTGGCGACGCTGATGATTTTCGCCCCGAAAGCGCGGGCGCACGCAACGTCATTTGGCGTATCGCCGATGACGATAAACTGCGCCGGAGCAAATTTGTAATTATAAGTTTCATTAAAAAGTTTACCGGCTTCAATCGCCAAATCTTCCCGTTTGTGCGAGATTTCGCCGAATGCGTTCGGCGAATTTTCAAAATAATGCCACAAACCGACTTTCGATAATTTGATCTTGGCGGCGACAGACAAATTTCCGGTCAGAAGCGAATTGACAAAAAGCGGATTTTTATCGGTTTTGTCTAAAATCTCGTCCGCGCCGGCAAATTTGTGATAAGGATCGTCGTCCGCTTCGATAACTTTTGTCATCTGCATTTCGAAGACTTTCAAAAGTTCGTTTTTTCGTTCAAAAATCTGTTCGGGCTGAAAGCCGTCCGCCTTTAATGCTTCGTAAATTATCTGCGTGTCGGTCATTCCCGAAGGCGTTATTTCGTCGAGCGTTCCCTGGCTTCCGAAAATTTCGTTCATCGTTACGTTAAAATATCTTTTGAAATTTCCGCGAATTGTTGAACGCATCAGCGTTCCGTCAATATCCCAGAGCAGAATTCGTAATTTATCAAGCGAAACGAGATTTGCAGATTTGTTATTGTCTTTCATAATAATAAACAGCAGGCGCAGAAAATTTTCTCCGCGTCTGCTGTTTCAATTATAACTATTTATTAAACGTCGTCCATTCCCGAATCAAATCCTGAATCAATACTCGTATCAACTCCCGAATCGAAACCGGTATCAACCGACATATCATCAAAACCGGCATCCAAACCGGAATCAAATCCTGCATCCATTCCCGAATCGAAGCCCGTGTCAATGTCCGCCATATTGTCGTCGAAAGTTGATTCGTAAGAACCGCCGGTTTCGACCACCGAAGACGGATCAAAGTCCGCGCCTGTTGCGCCGTGTTCGCCTCTGTCGCCGAATTCGTCAGCCGTCGCCTGCTCCCAAGCGGCGTTGTCGAGAGCGGTTTCGGCGGCATCGGCGTTTCCTTGTTCGGCGTGCCACGCGGCGTTTTCAAGTTGGTCGTCGGCGCGTTCTTCGTGCCAAACGGCGTTGCTCATATTGTCAAATTCTTTATCGGCTTGTCCTGTGTGATCGTCGCCGCCCGCGTGCCAATCGGCATCGCTTGTCGCATACGCGGCGTTTGCGGCATCTTCACGCGCCGCTTCATAATCGCCCGCTTGGGCGTGTTCCGCCTGCTGTTGTTCGTATTCTGCCGCGAGTTCCTGTTTGTCGGCGGCGTTTGCAAAATCCTGCGCGTCGTAAGCACCAAGCATCGAATCGTCGCCCGCTTCCCACGCTTCATTTTCGGCGACTTCTCTGGCTTGTGAAGCGGCGGCGTAATCGCCTGCGGCAACAAAATCATCAGCGGCTTGCTGTGCTTCCGTCGCTGATTGCGCGTGCGCTTCCTGTTCTAACGCCTGTTGATTTGCTTCTTCGTGGGCGGCATTTACTTCGTAATTTTCATTTTCAACATCAAAAGTTTCCGCTGCAGCTGAAAAATCCGTGTCGTCAATCTCGACATTTTCGGAATAAGGATCGAATGTCGTATTTTGATATGTTTCCGTAAATGTCGGCTCAATAGTTTCCATCGTCGGCGCAAACGGTTCGCTTGAAGCGAGCGTGTCGGGAGAATCGAAAGTTTCCGCCGTTTGACCGAATTCTTCATCGCCGAGATTAAATTCCACGCTGACCGGCGCGTTATCCGATCCGGCGACGTAAACTTCCGAATAATCTTCAAAATCGGCATCGGCTTCCAGACTTTCGGCATATTCGCCGACGGGATTTCCGTCCGCATCCAGAATTTGCGTCATTTCGTCTTCGATCTCAACGCCGAAAATCGCTTCGACGGCGTTTTCAAACATCGAATCTTCCTCGACGATAAACGCGCCGTCTTCGTTTACCACAACTTCCGTAACCGTTTCCGTTCCGTCGGGCGCGGTTTCGGTTATCGTCATTTCGCTTTCAACGTCCGTCGGATCGTCCGCGTCGGCGGTGGTCGTAACTTCGGCGACAAATTCCGTTCCGTCCGCTTCCGTTCCCGTTATCGTCGCTTCCATTTCGGAAATATATTCGTTTCCGTCGTCGTCAAAGGCGGTTGTCATTGTTTCGTCCTTAATCGCCATAATTCATATTCTCCTCTATTTTATTGGGTTTGGGAGCAGACCTGTCATTTTCTACGGTTTTGACCGATTTTTTTAATTTGATTATTTTCCCGCATTTCCGGTTCGGACATTTTACGGGCAGTTCTTTTTTGCCTTCCAGAGCCTTTAGCGGAACGCGCATCGGCGTTTGACAGTTCGAGCATTTTACCGCTAAAAACTTTGCGGATTTTTTTGTTTCATTCGATTTTGCCAATTGTTTCGGTTCGGCGGCTGGTTTCGGAGCGGCTCGCCGAATCGCGTCAACAATCGCATTACGCCAATTGTGAAATTCCGCGCTTTTCGCGTATTCGTTCAGCAAATTCAGACGGCGGTTGAGATACGGAGTCGAACTCGTCGTCAATTCCGAAAGTTTTGAATAACCGTCGTCTTCGTCTTCCGCCTGCTGTCTGAGCCATTCTTCGATATTTATTTGTCTGAACAAAAACGAAGACTTCAAAGACCAAGAAATAAGAACGCGACGAGCTATTTCCTCATTGCCGATGCACAAAAGCCCGGCGCGATCAGCCGTAATCTCCGCCTGTCGCGCCCAAGCCAGCAGCGGAACTTCAATTGCGCCGGAAACGAGCGCGAGCGGACTTTTTATCGCGTTCATAATGCCGCCCGCCATAAAACCCTTCGCGTCGCTCTGTTCGCCGACCAAAAATCGAATCACGCTTTTCCAAAGCGCGTGTCCGGCGTGGCAGTGTCCCATTTCTCTGGCGAGCAGAAAAAACATATCCGCGCCTTGAAAATTTCCCGCAAGTGCCGAACCGACGACGATAAACGAATCCTTTTCCGTCCCGAACGTCAGACAATCCCAAGCCCTCTCGCCGGAAATATAAACGTCCGGCATATTCGTCATTCCGATAATCCGCGCCGCTTTGACCGCCTGCGCGTAAACGTGCGGCAACTGTTTTTCGCCAAGCAGAATGCCGTTAAATGTTGATTCGATCCAACGCCTACCGACCATTTCCGAAACCTTTTTCGCCGCCATATCGAGCGGCGTGATTGCCCTAAGTGCCGCCATCGCCTTCGCATCAGCCGCCCACGCAAAAGCCGCCGGATCAATCCGATAACCCGACATCAGAGGTCTTAACCAACTGCATTCATCACAGATAATTTTTTTCGCATCGAGTCCCTGCCCGTTCCCGCCGCAAGTGCGGCAAGTCAATGTTTGTATATTAGTCGGCGGCTGAAATTGCGGTTGCTGTGGCTGTTGTTGAACGAATTGCTGTTGTTGTCTGTAATTCTGGTTCGGAGGATGCGGTTGCTGCGGATTCGGCGGTGGAGTTTGAATATTTCTGCTGCTTGGCGGCGGTTGATTTTGATTGCTCGGCGGCTGAACATTTTGATTTGATAAATTAGTTCGCTGATTCGCGCCCGGCTGATTCTGATTTGATCGCGCCTGCGCCGCATTCATCGGCGTTCCGCAGTAGTTGCAGAACTTAGAACCGCTTCCGCTTTGCCGGTGTCCGTTTTTGCAAACCACAGAATTTTTCGGTTGTTCAGCCATCAATTAAACAAATTATAAAGGTTTATTTAGTAAAGTTTATTGAACGATTTAACCATAAAATATAATCAGTAGATCACGAAAATATCAAATAATAGTCTTTTTGTTTCAAAAGAGGCAGAAACCCGACAGTAATGGAGGGTGCTGTTTGTAAATCGAAAAGTTTATCTATAAACAGCATTTTTAATAGATTTTTGAAATCCCAACATTCTTCCATTCAATCAGCACCCTCCATTACTGTCGGGTTTCTGCCTGTGAATTTCGTGAACTACTGATAATTGATAGTTGATAGATGATAATTGATAAATAAGCCGAGTGTTGAACGATTTAAAATTAAAAATTATCAATTATCAATTCTCAAATATCAATTATATTTTAAGTTTCTTTCGCATATCATAAAACTTGAAATCATATACCCGCCCGAACACTTTTTTACTTAATAACCATAAGGGTCGGATGTCGCGGCAGCACCGAGCATCAAAATAAAATAACCTATTCCGATTAGAGAATGCAGAATCGTGACGGCGATTCCGCCCCACAAACCGATTTGCGCCAGCGTCATTCCGCTTTGCGAAGACTCGCCGCGCTTTATCGCGCCGACTTCCATCCAGCCTAAAATCGCCGCCGGAATTCCCGTAAACGGACCGCAGCAAATCAATCCGGCAATTGCCAGAACAAGCGAAATTATCGCCCGCTGACTCGCGCCTTCGGAAGACGCGCCGCCGGATGATTGATCGAATTGCTGTTGACTTCCTTGCTGACTGCCGAATTGATTCGGAGTCAACGGCGCAGAACAATTACGGCAAAACGCCGCATCCGCAGGATTTGCCTGATTACAATTTTGACAATATTTATCCATAATTTTCGGATTCTTTACTATCTGATAATTGATTTAATTGAATTTTATAAGCAAACCGCGTTTTTTCAAAATCGCAAATTTAAATTAACCGCACCTAATATATAATGCGTAAAAAAGCGCGAAAAGAAGACAAATTCTTTAAATTATTTTTTGTATTTAAGAAAAAAGGGAAGTTTGCAAATTGATTTATTCGATCACAGCCAAAACATCTCCGGCATTAACCGTCGCGCCTTCGTCAAATCGAATTTCTTTTACAACGCCGTCTTTCGGAGATTTCATCTCGTTCTGCATCTTCATCGCTTCGACGACCAAAACACCTTCGCCCGATTTTATTTCCGCGCCCGCTTCGACCAAAACGCGCACGAGTTTTCCGGGCATCGCTGTTTTTATCTCCGCAATTCCGTCCGCATCGGCATCCGAACCGCCCGAACCGCGCAGACGCTTCGGGTCAAACAAATTTATCTCAAATTCATCATTTCCCGTTTTAACCTTCAACGGCTCGCCTTGTTTCTCATTCGGCGAAACGAAAATCTCGTAAATTTGATTTTCATTTTTCAAAAGATAAACATTCGGCTCAACTTCCGATGCGTCAAGTTTATACTCGCGCTCATCAATTCGCGCAAAAACCTTTTCGCCGTCGCGCTCTATTTCGATCTCGTGTTTTTCGTTGTTTAGTTCGGCTTGTAGTTTCATTTTTTTGTAAATGGTAAATGGTAAATCGTTAATTGTAAACTGCTCGCATAATTAACGATTTACCATTTACCAATTTCTATTTACAATCAACGTCTTTCAGATTTTTCGTATTCCTTCTTGAGCAGATTCATAAATTCCCCGCGCCTGTCATAAAGTCTTTTCGGCTCGCGCTTTTCGTGTCTGGCAAGCGCGTAAGCCGTAATTATCGGCAGAGCGATTGTCGAATCAACATAGCAGACAACCGCATCGGGAAGTTTGTCGGGATCAACTTTTCCCCAACTCACCGCCTCTCCCGGCGTTGCGCCCGAATTGTGAACGACGATTCCGTTTGCGACAAAATTATGAGTTTTTTTGACGGTCATATCATAAACCGGAACGATGATTCCCGTCGGTTCGATTGAAATAACTTTGTGATTATTGTTGTTATTATTTGTCCGTGAAGCGGACAAATTTAATAGCGTCGGGTGCAACCCGACGCGAGGTTCGGAAATGGTTTCCGTCCCTGAAAGGGACGAATATCTTCGAGCATTATTCGTCCCTTTCAGGGACGGAACGGTTAAATTTCGTGTCGTCGGGATTCTCCCGACGCTACCCGATTTGTCGCTTTCAGCGATGTAAGCACTTGGAAATATATTTTCACAAGAATCAAACGCTTTCAAACTTTTGCCTTCGACTAATTGTTCCAAAGGCTTATATGAACCGTCGTAAAGCATAATCTGATGTTCGGGCGTAGCAAGAATTTCGTCTTCCATCCATTTATCTTTTCGCTGCCCGCTCCACCAACCGTAACGAAGCCGATAAACTTCTTTTTCGCCCGTTTTCCAAACCTTTTCGACTTCCGACAAAACGATTTTTTTCTTTTCGTGGCAATAAGAATAAACGTAAAATCCTGATTTTCCAACCAATTCTTCAATCGGAATGCCTTTCGGATAAACGCTCAAATCCCGCGGCGTGTCAATAAAAGTTCCTTCCGCAACACATAAACCGCCCGTGTCGGGACGCGCGTCCGTGATTTGCAAAAAATAATCGTGTCCTTTTTCGTCAATTCCGAGAACTTCCTGAATCTGCGGTTCGGTTTGCAAGGCGAAGTTTTTCGGACTTCCGCCGCCTAAAATAAAAATCGCCGACTTTCCGCCTTTTTTCGTCTTTTTGCCCGAATGAACAACTCCGCGTTTTGCCGCCAAAACGATTGCGGCGGTTTCGTTGACATCCAAATTCGGATTCAAAACAAGTTTTCCGCCCTGCAATTCCTTCGCGGCAATGTTCATACCGATTGACGAATCGCCCGGCGAAGATGTGTAGATCGGAACACCGTATTCGTAAGCGACTCCAAGCAGCGATTTTTCCTTGATGCCGATTTTCTTTTCTCTTTCCCTGACGTATTTTCCCGCCAAATAATGAAATTCCGCGCTCGACATCGTGCGTTGAAATTCTTCGCCTTCGATCAAGCGGCGGAAAAACGAATCGGTATCAAGCAGAACCGAATAATCAAAGAAAATATCGTAAATCCTGACGACTTCTTCTTCGCGCAAAACGACATCGGAAATCTGCGTATTTCCCTGATGCAAATCCAAACCGATGCCAAAATGCGTATCGTGATAAAGATTCGCGCCCGTTGAGATTATCCAATCAATAAAACCCGCTTTGATAAGCGGAATAATCGCCGAAATCCCAAGCCCCGCCGGAGTCAACGCGCCCGTCAAAGTTACGCCAATCGTCGTATCGTCCGTCAGCATCTTATTCGTAAAAAGCCGACAAGCCTCGCGCAGACGCGCCGCGTTATACGCCATAAACGATTCGTCAACCAAATCCGCCAAATTTGTTTTTTTAGAAATCGGAGTCGGATCAATGCGCTTGCCGCTTAAAAATTTGCTTTTCTTTTTTGTCATAATTTAATTGAAATTTCATCCGACCTGTTTTTAATTAAGTATTCTCTGTATTTTGCTTCTCCCAAATACCAAAAATATATTCCACATACAATGCCGGAAATTACGCTATACGGTAAATATTTTAATTTTGAGTCGAAGAAATAATTTATTAGGTAAATCAAAATTGCTGTGAAAATTACATTTATGCTTATGTAACCGATAAGGAAAGTCCATTTACCTTTACTTCTCAACTTTTCCCAAAGGATGAAAAATTGCTTCTTTGGCACTTGTTTCATATAAATTTCACAAAGTTATTAAGTAAATTTGTTTAATTCAAAGCCAATTAAACAATTGTTGCATAAATAATTTCTCAAAATCATCTTACAATTTTGTTATTACTTACTCATTATCAACTTCCGCCTTTACATCAACAGTAAACTTTTTGTAATTATAAAATTCAGTTATCCAATCGCCGGAAAGTTTATTAAAAATAGTTTTGTTGTCAGTATTTACCGTGATAGTTTTCCAAAACCAAAAGCCTTCGGGAACGCGGACGGTTTCCAAAATCACAATCGGCACAGAACTCTTATCAGCATTGCTCAATTCGCTTTCGCCGTAAATTTCCAGTTTGATTACGGCTTTGTCTTTCTCGTCAACCCAAATTAACGCTTCGGTTTTCGGTCGGATAGAACTTTTATTTTTCTTGCCGTCATTGCGCTCAACAATACAATTTGTCGCGCTGACTTTTACCGTTTGGCGATTTTCGACCAAATCTTTTTCAACAAAATCTATTTTACAATTTTTCAAATAATAATTCGGATTAAAATAAGGATTTTTGCGGATGATCTTCGCAATTCCCGATTCGTCAAATACTATAAAATCAAACGGAACAATAAATTTTCTTCTCAAATTAAAGTCGGATTTGGAATAATTTTCAGATTTTTCCAATCTCGCGGCGGCTTTTTGGCGGTCTTGTGCAATTTCTTTTTCCGAAACTTTTCTGCCGTCCTTTTCTATTAAAACATATTCGCAATGTTTTTCCGCACAAACCGATTCATATTTGCTGACGCTTTCTTTTCCATCTTTTTTTGTAGTCTTTTTAAAATCAAAAGCAAATTCAAATAACGCTTGAGAAGTTGTTTCTTCCGCAACAATTTCGGTTTCTTTGAGAAAATTTGATAAATCAAAAATCTGTGCAAAGCAAGAATTTTGAAAAACTAAAATAGCCGTAAATGTAAGAATAATTCGCTGTAAATACATATTATTTTAATTTTTTGTCATTAATGGATTTTCGATAACTAAATTCCAAGCCGATCCACTCATAAATACTCAACGTAAAACTTAAAATAACCGAACTAAATATTATATAAGCAATGCGTAGATTTTCATCTTTTGAGATTAAAATAAAATTTACCAATAACTGCAAAGGGATTATAAAAAGAGAAAAAATCACGGCTCTCTGAATAATAAAGGAAATTTGACCGATTTCTCTTTCTTTTTTCCATTTTTCAGGTTTAACTTTAAGAAAGTTTTTCATTATAAATTAATTCGACTTTTTACCAATTTCAACTTTTTCTATATCAACATTAAACTTCTTATAATTGAAAAAATCAATCTGCCAATTTCCGTAACTATCGGGAAAAAATCTCTCGTTTCCGATTGCATTTATTTTTACTTTTTTCCAAAACCAAAAGCCTTCGGAAACTTTTACGGTTTCTGCGGTTATCAGAGGCGCGTCGAAATTTACCAAAGTTTCCGCATCGGGTTTGTCGAAAACTTCAAATTTGACGATTGTTTTATCGGCTTCATCAATCCAGATCACGGCTTCGGTTTGCGGCATATATAAAATGGCTTGTTTCCCGGCTTCGTCGTTTATGTCGCAAGCATAGCTGCGAACTTTTACAGTCGGGCGGTTTTCGATTTGCGAATTTTCGAGAAATTCAGTTTTGCAAATTTTCAGATACAGAAACGGGCTGAAAATAGAACCGATTTTTTTATTAAAAACGGTGGCGGCGGCAAATGAATAGCCGTATTGCCGGTTTGTTTTATCGGTTTGATTTAAGCTGACCGATTCGGTTGCAATTAATCTTTTTGAGGCTTGGCGGCGGTTTTTTCTGATTTTTTTGGCGGAAAATTTTTTGCCGTTTTCCTCGATTTTGATGTGTTCGCAATGCTTATTCGAGCAGATCAATTCAAACGTCTGCGAGAAAGTTTTCCCGTTCGGCTTGATTGCCGAGCGTTTCCAATCGGAAGCGAACTCGATATAATGCCGCTGCGCCGTTGCAATCGCGTTTTTTTTAGCTTCTTCAATTAAATTTTCCGCGTCGGAAGTTTGGCTGATTACAGGGAAAAATAAGGCGAGGATGAACGCGAAAGTATAAAATAACTTTTGGGACTTCATACGTTTATAGACGAAATAACGGGAATCAAAGGTTGCTTTCGCGCTAATGAATCTGCAATCGGCATTTTTTTGTTTAACAACCGGACTCGCGGCTCATCAGACATTTTTCGCACAGGCAATTATTAAAATCTTCGCGCAATTTCGTTAAAGTTTCGCTTTTCAAATCAACTTCAAAACACCAGCATTTTCCAATTTTCGCCCCGCACGAAAATTCTTCGCCGCAAGATTCGCAAATTAAGTTGTTAAGCTGTTTTTCGATTATTTCGAAAGTCATAATTTTGGAACGCCGTCCATCTTGGCGGCATCAAACGCCTGAGCGTTTGAGAAAAGTTGGTTAACTCAGATGCTTGATTTTTACTTTAGAGTCCGCCGCCTGAATTTTCGCGCCGTCGCGCTCATTGCCGCCAAGATGGACGTGGTTACGTTGCTAAACGTCCGCCGTAATCGTCTTTTTATAATTGGAAATCAGCCAAACGACGAAGATAACAACGCCGATTCCGACGAAGAAATTCCGCGCCGTCGGCATAAAGCCCAAAATGAAAGGCAAAATTATCAACGTGAACGCAACAACGATTTCAATTGCGCCGTGAACCGAAAACGGCACGAGTTGAATTACGCCTTTCGGAAAATTCGTCACCAGAGTCAAAAGCAGATGAACGGCGGCTAAAGCGTAGGAAATATAAGCGGGCAAACCGTCAAAACCGAAAACCGTCGGCGCGACGGCGAAGATTATAACCGTTAAAAAATCGAGATAACCGTGAATTATCGGGCTTAGAATTTTCATAAAATTTTCCTTTTGCTCAGTTCAGAGTAACGGCTTAGCCGTGAAATACGCCGCAAAGATTTATGTTCCGAGTTTCAAATAAAGTTTTCGAGTAACGACGGTTTTCACGGCTAAAGCCATTACTCTGAACTTTTATTCGGCTGCGGTGTAACGCGCAAATATGGCTTAATTGTCTTGAATCCGGCGGGAAATTTTTCCTTCGCTTCTTCGTCTGAAACGGACGGCGAAATTATGCAGTCGTCGCCGTTTTTCCAGTTCGCGGGCGTGGCGACGCTGTGATTTGCTGTCAATTGCAGCGAATCAATCACGCGCAGAATCTCGTCGAAATTTCTGCCCGTGCTTGCCGGATAAGTTAAAGTTAATTTTACTTTTTTATCGGGATCAATAATAAAAACCGAGCGCACGGTGAAAGTGTCGTCGGCGTTCGGGTGAATCATTCCGTAAAGATCGGCAACTTTTCTGTCCGCGTCGGCGATCATCGGAAAATTCACTTTTGCGCCCTGCGTTTCTTCGATATCTTTTGACCAGCCTTTGTGCGACGCAAGCGGATCAACGCTCAAGCCGATAATTTTCACCTCGCGCTTATCAAATTCGGGCTTCAAACGCGCCGCCATTCCGAGTTCGGTTGTGCAGACGGGCGTGTAATCTTTCGGATGCGAAAATAAAACCGCCCAATCGCCGCCGAGCCATTCGTGAAAATTTATCTCGCCTTCCGTTGTTTCCGCCGTAAAATCCGGCGCGTCGTCGCCTAATCTGATTGCCATTTGATTTGCTCCTTATTAAAAATAGGTTTTTGGCTTTCGGTCTTTGGTTTTCGGCTTTTGAGTTTTGCTTTAGAGTAAAATAAAACTTAAAAGCAATTTGCAAAGACCAAAAATCAAAGACCAAAAACTAAAAGAAATATCTGTTAAATATATCAAAAATGAATTTATCTGTCGTCTAAGCCGAAATTTCTTGGATAATTTCTTCTTCCGTAGTTAATTTATGAAGCCGCAAAAGATTTATTTTCTTTTCGTCGGCTTGTAAGATTTCCACTTCAAGCCCGCGAAGCGTTAATTTTTCGCCCGTTTTCGGCACATATCCGGCTTCGTTGATAACCATTCCGGCGAGCGTCGTAAAGTCTTCGTCTTCGATCTCGATGTCGAAAAGCCTTTCGATATTGTCAATTTCGGTTGAACCGAGAATGTCGTAATAACCCGCGTCGCCTTCGATAATTTCGACGATCTCTTCGTCCAAATCTTCGTCCTCGATCTCGCCGACGATTTCTTCGATAATGTCTTCAACCGTGACGAGTCCCGCGACTCCGCCGTATTCGTCAATGATTATGGCGATTTGGTTATGGTTCGTCTGCAAAGTATTTAATAAATCGGAAGCGGATTTCGTTTCGGGAACAAAAAACGGCGGGCGCATAAATGTTCCGATTTTTTTGTCCTCGTTTCCTTCCGCCCAAGCGTTCAGCAAATCGCGGACATAGATCACGCCGACAATATTATCAATTTTTTCACGATAAACGGGAATGCGTGAAAATTTTTCTTCGATTATCAGATCACGCGCGTCTTTAACGCTTGAATCAAGCGGCAAAGCGACGATTTCCGGGCGCGGTGTCATAATTTCGCCCGCTTTCGTTTCGTTGAATGCGACCATCGTTTCGATCAGTTCGCGTTGATTTTCTTCTAAAATTCCTTCCGCTTCGCCGATTTCGATGAGTGCCTGTATGTCTTCGGCGTTATTTTCGTCGAGTTTCGATTCGTGAATTTCCTGCAGCAGACTGTTTTCGAGTTTACTGCTTTCCTTGCCGCGAAACGAAGGCTCGAACGGATCGGCGATAAACGGCAGAATATTATAAAGCGGACGCACAAGCGGAATAAGTGCCATCAGTTTTCCTTCGGGATTTTTCCAAGTCAGAAAACGCGGAATAATCTGACGGAAAATAACCGAAAACGATAAACCGATGAGCAGAGAATAAGCGAGCATTTCACGCGGTTGTGCGGTGAAGTTGTAAACGATCAAAACGACGAGAACCGAGAAAACTATCAACAAAATCTGTATGGCGGACGAAAGCGCGAAACGAAAACGCGGGCGATTTTCCAAAATTTCGTGCAGAAATTCAACCGAACGCGGCTTTTTCGTTTCTTCGGATTCGGTAAAAAGCCGGCGCAGACTGACATCGCTCAGTTGCGAAAACGCCATATCTACCGATGCGAGAAGCGTTAATAAAATCAACGTAAAAACGGCAATTGCTATTTCAATTTCCATATTTCTCTGATTTTAATTGGTATTTGAAAAATAGTAAACAGAAAAAATTAAACTGCGAAGAAGCACGAAGGATTTTTGTTGCGAAAAATTGCCGATTTTCCCCAAAGCGATTTAAGATTAGATGTAAGGTTAAACGGTTTACCGGCGTTCGATAAATTTACTGAATTTTTTCCTGACATAATGCCTAATACGGCTTACCAGTAAATAGGTTCGGTATAATATCAATTATCAGTAGATCACGAAAACATCAAAACAAAAATAGTTTCCAAACAGGCAGAAACCCGACAGTTATGGAGGGTGCTGTTTATAAGTCGAGAAGTTTATTTATAAAACGGCATTTTAAACAGATATTTTGAAACCCAACATTCTTCCGTTCGATCAGCACCCTCCATAACTGCCCTTGTTTCCGCCTATGTCGCTTAACCTTTTTGTTTTCGTGATCTACTGATTATCAATTACCAATTAGGCATTGATAATTATCGCGCGATAAAAAAATCTAAAATACAAAGATTACGAATCTGACATCAATTCTTAATTCGCTCTAAACGGTTTTTAATCAAATAATCCTTCGTGATTTAATAAAACTTCGCCGCTTCTGCGTCAAGCAGCCAAAAAAGTTCACCGTCTTTTAATTCAATATTCTGCGCGGGAAGTTTTTCCGAATCGTTTTCATCGCGCAAAATTTTCCGAACAGTTTCCGCCTTTTTATCTCCCGCGACCAAAAATATCACATTTCGGGCGTTATTAATTGTTGGAAACGTGAAAGTTAAGCGAAATGAATCAAACTTTTCAACCCGATTTTCAACGGCGATTTTATCTTTTTCATCTAACGCCTCCGTTTCGGGAAAAAGCGAAGCCGTGTGTCCGTCGTCGCCGATTCCGAGCAAAATCAAATCAAAACGCGGAAACTTATTTTCACCCAAATCAAAGAATTTTTTTATAGTTTTATTATAATTTTCCGCGATTTTTTCGGGATTATTTAAATTTGTCTGCCACGCGAAAATCTGCTTTTCCGAAATTTGCAAACGATCTAACAAATTTTCACGAGCCATTTTGAAATTGCTCTCGTCCGAATCGTGCGGCACATTTCTTTCGTCGCCGAAGAAAAAATAAACTTTTGTCCAGTCAATTTTGCCCGTAAATTCTTCGCTTGAAAGAAGCCCGTATAAGCCTTTCGGAGTCGAACCGCCGGAAAGCGCGACGGTAAAACGTCCGCTTTCGGAAATCGCCGAATTGCTGATTTCGACAAATTTTTCGGCGGCAAATCGGTTTAATTCGGTTTTTGAATCGAAAATTTTTATTTTAGGCATAAAATTTTGGAACCACGTCCATCTTGGCGGCAGCAAACGCCTGAGCGTTTGAAAAAAGTTAGTCAACTTGAACGCGCGGATTTAACTTTAAAGTTTGCCGCGTTTATTTTCGCGCTCACGCGCTCATTGCCGCCAAGATGGACGGCGTTCCGTTATGGAATATCATTTTTCCAGCTTCTGCCGTGAATTCCGAGCAAGTTGTCGGCTTCGGTAAAACTCCAGTTTCCGGCTTCGTAATTCGGAAAATCACGCGCTGGAATTGCCGCCCAAACGTCGAGAATCGGCGTGACGATGCGCCAACTAGCTTCGACCATATCGGCGCGTTGGAAAAGCGTCGCGTCGCCGATCATACAATCATAAAGAAGCCGTTCGTAACCCGTCGAAACCGTGTCGCCGAAATGTTCTTCGTAATCGAATTCCATATCAACCGCGCCCATATTGACAATCGGACCGGGAACTTTCGCGCCGAAATGAAGCGTAATTCCTTCGTCGGGCTGTATGTGCAGAACGATGCGGTTTGTAGTCAGTTTTTCAATCGGCGTATCGCGGAACAAAACGAACGGGGCGCGTTTGAATTGGATGACGATCATCGTATGTTTTCTGGGCAGACGCTTGCCCGTGCGGACGTAAAACGGAACGCCGCCCCAACGCCAGTTGTCAATCGAAAGTTTCATAGCCGCGTAAGTTTCGGTGTTTGAATCGTCGGGAATCGCTTCTTCCTGCCGATAAGCGACGACCTGTTCGCCGCCGATTTCGCCCGCCGCGTATTGCCCGCGCACGGTTTCCTGCAAAACTTCTTCGGGCGAAAACGGCTGAATCGCCTGCAAAATCTTGGTTTGTTCATCTCTCACCGCGTCGGCTTCAAACGAAACGGGCGGCTCCATCGCGGTTAAGGTTATCAGTTGAAAAATATGATTCGGAATCATATCGCGCAACGCGCCCGCCGAATCGTAATAACCGCCGCGCTTTTCCACGCCAAGCGATTCGGCAACGGTAATTTGAACGTGGTCAACATAATTTCTGTTCCAAATCGGCTCGAAAATGCTGTTGCCGAAACGGAAAACAAGAATATTCTGCACCGTTTCCTTGCCGAGATAATGATCAATTCTGTAAATCTGTTCTTCGTCGAGAATTTTGAGCAGTTTTGAATTGAGTTCTTTCGCCGATTCCAGATCGCGCCCGAACGGTTTTTCGTAAATAAAACGCCGCCAGCCGTTCGTCTGTTTGGTCAAACCGATTTCCTCGACGCTTTCCGTTACGGGCGCAAATAATTTCGGCGGAGTCGCCAAGTAAAAGAAATAATTTTGCGGAGCATCGTTTTCTTTGGAAATTTCTTTCAAAAGTTTCTGCAAATCCTTGAAAGTTTTTTTGTGAGCAAAATCACCGCCCGTGTAATGCGTTCGTTCCCGAAACCATTCGATAACTTTTTTGTCCGCTTCGTTTGGTATAAATTTAACCAGATCGGCGAGAATCTGTTTGCGGAATTCCGCACTCGTGATTTCCTGTCTGCCGACTCCGACGATGGCAAAATTGTCGGGCAGAAAATTATCTTTGGCGAGATTATAAAGCGCGGGAAAAAGTTTGCGTTTGGTCAAATCTCCGGTTGCGCCGAAAATTACCATTATGCACGGCTCGACTTGTTTTTTCGTTTCGGTCATTGAAATAATTTATCACAGGAAAACGCGGTTTGAAATTTGAAAAGGCAAGTAATCAGACAAATAGAGAAGAAAATTTAACAGGGATGAAAAGGATAAAATGGATAAGTAAAAAACAAAAAAATTCTACCTTATATCTTAAAAAATCCCTTTCATCTTCTTTATCTCTGTTAAATAAGTCTTAAAAATCTGAGTTTATCCGTGTTGATCTGTGGCTGAAATTCTCTTGAAGCTAACTTGAAGTTTATAAAATCTTTAGAAGCTGTTTGGTAATTGTATCGCAGGCTTCCAGCCGGCAGTCTTGGCGGCATCTTGCCGCCAAATTTATCTGGTTTTTCCGAATGTTCGAGTAAATAACGCTCGAATTGGCGGCTGGAAGCCACCAAGACAGCCGGCAAGATGCCGGCGTTACGTTTTTTTTTGAGTTTCCAAACAGCTTCTTAGATTCCGAGTTCTTCGCGCAGATACAATTCGCGCCGGTTCATTTCGCCGTCGTCGGTTTCGTGGTCGTAGCCGCAAAGATGCAGAATGCCGTGCAGAATAAGTTGTTTTATTTCCGTTTCAAAATTCAAGCCGTTTTCGCGGGCTTGTTTTTCGGCTTGTTCGGCGGAGATTATGATGTCGCCGAGATTGTCGAAATCCGTTTCAAATTCGTCGGCTGCAAACGGGAACGATAAAACATCCGTTGTAGAATTTTTACCGCGAAAATTTTTATTTAATTCGCGCATCTTTTTGTCGGAAACGAAGGCAACGGAAAAATCTCTGTCTTCGGCTTCGCGGATTTTGGAAAGACATTTTTCCGCGAATGAATCGAAAAAATCGAGGTTTAATTTAATTTTTCTTTGTCGGTTTACAACTTCGGGCATTTTGATTTTTAAGTTTAATTTTTCGAGCCGATGTGAATGGCGGCGATTCCGTAAGTCAGATTTTTGAATTCGACATCCGCGAAGCCTGTTTCAACAATCATTCGGGCAAGGTTTTTTTGGTCGGGAAACTTTGAAACCGAATCGGGCAGGTATTCGTAAGCTCCGCGCGAACCGCTGATTGCGCCGCCGATTCTGGGCAGAATATGGGAAAAATAAAACCCGAAAAGTTTCTCGAAGCCCGGAACTGTCGGGGTTGAAAATTCCAAAACGGCGAGTTTTCCGCCTTTTTTCAAAATTCTGCGAAATTCATTTAAGCCTTTCTGCCAATTGGAAAAATTCCGCAAACCGAAGGCGATTGTCACCGCGTCGAAGGTTTCGTCGGCAAATGAAAGATTCATTCCGTCGGCTTCCGCGTATGGAATTGAAAGGCGGTTTTCGGAATTTTTTTTGTTTGCGATGTCGAGCATCGGGCGGCAAAAATCCGTGCCGAAAATTGTCGCTTGTCCCGATTTTTGCAGTTCGATTGCCAGATCGCCCGTTCCGCAGGCGACATCCAAAACGAGCGCGTCTTTGTTCTGCAAAACGGCTTGAAGTTTATCGGCAACCGCTTTGCGCCATTTTTTATCAATGTTTGCCGAAAGAAAATGATTCAGAAAATCATATTTTCCGGCGATTTTGGCGAACATCTCGCGGACGTTTTCGGCGTGAATCTGCTCTTTGCCGAGTTTTTCGTTTGATGCGGTTTTATTCATTATCAATCCGTTTCGGCGGTTCGGGAATGTCTTGGGATTCGCTTGTATTTAAAAGCAGAACTTTGGCGACGGGCTGCTTTTTCCAGTCGTCCGCCACATTCTGCACGTCTTTCAAAGTTAGATTTTTATACTTTTTCAGTTCGTCTTCAATCGAAATTAACTTGTAAGTATTTAGATCAAGCCAGCGATCAGCGTATTCGTCCAGATTTTCGGCGAAATTTATTTGTTTGGCTTTTTGAAATTCGGCATCGGTTACGGGTTTTTTGATCGTTTCGGCAAACATCGTTTCGGTATTGCCGGGCAAATTGATCTGATCGCCGTTTTGTTGAATCATTTTCGCATTCCAATCGGAAAATTTTATCAGCAGATAGCTCGGCAAGAGGTTCGATTGATTGACAACCGAAACATTTCCCGAAGGCTGCGTTTTGAAGCGGTTTTCCAGAATTTTCGCCAAAATCGCCGACGCGTAAAAATCTTTGTCGCCTCTGGCTGAATTTCTAACGGCAAAACGCAGTTCGCTCGAATTTGCGATTGGCGAAGACAGTATAACGAACTTTGTTTCCGGTTCGGAAGGTCGCCGAAACGACGCGGGAATTTTCTCGTCCGCTTTTACCCAACCGCCGAAATAACGGCGCGTTGCGCGGTATGCAAAATCGGGTTTGACGTTTCCGACGATGGCGAGCGTGGCGTTGTCGGAAGTTAAAAATCTCTGTTTGGCGAAGATCAGATCGGCGAAATCAATTTTGCTCAACGATTCTTCCGTGCCGATTTTTGCTCTGCCGTAAGGAAAATTTTCGTAAATTCTTTCGGCAACGGCGCGGTCTGCCAGATATTTCGGATCGTTTTGCAGGTTTTTTATTTTTTCCTTTTGTTTGGCGATTACCGCCGCCGTAGTTTCCTTTGTAATATCCGGTCTGGAAATTGCCGTGGCGATTGTCTGGAGAATGTCTAAAAATTTATCCGCGTCGCCCGTTGCGTTTATCTGTATAAAATCGTAATTGGATTCAATTTCGAGATTGCCGTTTAAGTCTTCGCGGAAATATTCGTAAATCGCATCGTTTGGAAAAAGTATTTCGCCGAGCAGAGCCATCGTGCCTTCTTTGCCTTGCTGGTCGAAAACCGCGCCGCTGTGAATGCGTAGTTTTACGGTTACTTTACCGGCGTTGTTCGGCTGATTCCAAACTAATAATTTCAAGCCGTTCAAAAGTTTTTCTTCGCGCGGCGAAGGAAAATTTTCAGTCTGCGCCAAATTCGTATTAACGGCGGAGAACAAAAATAAAAGCAAAATCGTAAATTTTTTGAAGCGTTTAATTTTAATCATTATATTGTAAATAATCGTTGATAATATAATTTACTTAGTTGCAAACAAAAGTGTTTTTAGTTGTCAGCCGGAAAATAATATACGTTCAGTTTAAAAGGAGAAAATTAAATTAATGTAAAATTTTAGAGGTCGTCAGGCATCGCGTCAAACGAATAGAGCATCAATAAGTATGTAAAAGCAAAGTTAAGCTAAACTTCAAAAACCTGAAAAGACTTAACAAAAGAAGTAAAGTTGGTTTATAATTGAAAAAGTTTTTAGAACTTCTAACCTGTAATCCTAAAAAGAAAAAGTTTGAGAGGCTAGAGAGATGGAAAAAATTGTTAAATATTGTCCCGATTGCGAAGAAAGTTTTGCCGAAAAGTTTTCGTTTTGTCCGAATTGTGCTAATCAATTGACGGCTTTTGAGATGAAACCTGTCGGTGAAGATTTGCCGAATACGGAAAAAACGGAAGCGGTTGATTTGGAAAACGATGCTGCTGCGGCGGCAGGTTCGGCGTTACCGGAAAATTTCGGCGACGAGATTTTAGATCAGAATTTTCTTGAAATTGAAGACGCGAAAACGGACGATATTTTAGAAATTGAGCCGGCGAAAGTTTCGACAACTGCGGAAAAAAACGTAACTGCGGCGACAACAACCGATTTGTCAAACGAAACCGTTGAAACGAATTTGAGCAAAGAAACAATCGAAGCAAAATCAAGCGGCGAAGTTATCGAAGAAGAAGAAGAATTTGAACCGGAAGTTGAAACCGCACCGCTTGCGGCAAGTGCTGTTTACGTTCCCAAATCGGGAAACGGCAACGGCAGAAAAGCATTTTCCGCGGTTGACAACAATTTTGCCAAAGCTGCGAATAACCCGGATAAAGCCTTTAATGTAACGGTTATTGAGGAGCAGAACGGCAAACAGCGTTACGGTTTGCTGCTCGGAACAATGGCAATCGTTTTGTCCGTCGCTTTCGGTTCGCTTATTTACTCGCTGTTTAATTATGATGCGTTGGTCGGCGCAATCGGCACGGACGGCACTATGCTTGCCACGCTGATTGACGAAGTTCCGATGCAGGTTGAAGAAAAACCGCCGATTCCTGATGAGGACAAAGGCGGCGGCGGCGGCGGCGGCGGGAAAAACGAAACAAAACCCGCTTCAAAAGGACAATTGCCGACGCAAACCGACAAACCGACATTTCCGCCTTCGGTGACGATTCCGAAAATAAGCAATCCGACATTGCCGGTTGAAGTTTCAACACAGGGAAAAATCAAGCGCAAAACAACCGAAGAGCGTTACGGTTTACCCGATTCGCTGTCCGATGATCTTTCCAACGGACCCGGTTCGGGCGGCGGAATCGGACGCGGCAGAGGAACGGGAGTCGGAAGCGGACTCGGAACGGGCGAAGGCAGCGGAACAGGTTCGGGAAGCGGAAGCGGAACAGGAACGGGAACGGGTTCAGGAACGGGACCGGGAAGCGGCAGAGATAGAACAGTTGCCGTAGAAAAGAAACCCGAACCAGCCGGACCTTCGCAAAAATTCCGCATCACAGCAAAACCGCGAGCCGATTATACGGACGAGGCGCGTGAGAAAAATATCACGGGAGTTGTTTCCTTGCGCGTAACGCTTAACGCAAATGGTTCTGTCGGCAGCATTTCGCCGATCAATCGCCTGCCTTACGGTTTGACCGAAAAAGCAATCGCGGCGGCGCGACGAATTCAATTTGAACCGCAGCTCAAAAACGGCGTTCCGCAAACCGTTAGAATTCAGATTCAATACGATTTTACGATTTATTAAAAATCAATTGAGTAAAGATTAAAAATCGCGCTCCGAATTTAATCCGGGGCGCGATTTTTATTTGCAAAGGCGGAAAATGCGACAGTAACAAGAAAGGCAGAAACCCGACAGTTATAGAGGGTGCTGTTAGAACTCTGGAATGTTAATTGTAACGGAGATTTCAAACACTATTACTAAGTTCAAACTAAACCATTGACAGACTTTTTTGTTGAAAGCACCCTCCATAACTGTCGGGTTTCCGCCTGTTTTGCTCAATTAATAAAAGTTATAATCAGCAAACTCACGGACAAGATCGAAACGATTATCGCAATTGACCACGCTAAAACTTTATAAACAAGATTGTTTTTATATTCGCCCATAATTTCCGAGTTGCTCGAAAGCAGAACAATGGCGACGAGCGTGAACGGCAGCAAAAGTCCGTTAATAAACTGCGTCATCAGAAGAAGTTCGATTTGCGGAATGCCCGGAATGAGCGCGACGATTGAGCCGAACAGAATTAAAAAAGTGAAAATGCCGAGAAAGATCGGTGCTTCGCGGAACGAATGAGAAAGTCCTTTTTCAAAGCCCAGAGCCTCGCTGATCGAATACGCCGTAGCCAGCGGCAAAACGCCCATCGCCAGCATTGACGCGCCGAAAAGTCCGATTCCGAACAGATATTTCGCGTATTCTCCGGCAAACGGCGTGAGCGCGGCGGCGGCTGTTGCGGCGGAATCTACGTTTGTAATGCCTTGTTTGTTCAAAGTCGCGGCGGTGCAGATAACTATAAAAATTGCTACCACAACGGCAAACGTCATCCCGATAAACACATCGGCGCGGGCAAGCGGCAAATCCTCGTCGTCCATACCGTTTTCAACCGTCGAAGACTGAACATAAAACTGCATAAACGGCGTGATCGTCGTTCCGATAAGCGCGATCATTGTAAACAAATAACCCGTTTCAAACTTGAAACTCGGCGAAACAACCTCCGCAGCGATCTCGCCCCAATCCGGCTTGACCATAAATGCGGAAATAATGTAGCCGAAAAACACAAGCGAAATCAGCAAAAAAATCTGTTCAACCCTTTTTTGCGTGCCTTTGACGACCAGCCACCAAATCAAAATCGCCGTTACCGGAACGCTGACGTAGCGCGAAATGCCGAAAAGTTCCGAAGCCTGCGCGATGCCGACAAATTCGGAAATGACCACGCCCGAATTTGCGATAAAAAGCGCGGTCATAATCAAAACCGTCCAGCGCACGCCGAACTGTTCGCGGATCAGATCAGCCAAACCCTGCCCCGTTACAACGCCCATCCGCACGCACATTTCCTGCACGATTATCAAACCGACGAGCATCGGAATAAAAGTCCACAAAAGCGTGTAGCCGTAAGCCGCGCCGACGGTTGAATACGTCGCAATTCCGCTTGCGTCATTGCCCGAATTGGCGGCGATAAGTCCGGGTCCTAAAACCGCCAGATATATGTAAAAACGGCTCGTCGAAAAACTTTTCCGCAGACGCGACGGTATGCGCTTAAAGTTTTTTATACGATTTTGTAAAGATATTTTTCCTAATCTCATCAAATTTACCGTTCAAATAAATTCCAAAATTGAAAACGTAAAACGGGAGGAAATGCAAGATTTGAATATAGCTTTATTGGAGAAAATTTAAAAGTTTGAAAATAACAAAGTTGAATATTCAGCGAAATTGAAAAGAAATATCTGTATTAAGAAATTACGTTTACAAATGAGCGTTTAAGTTATAAGTTTGATTTATAAAAGATTATTGTGAATGAAATCTTTTAATAAAATGTTGAATTGCTTGAGTTTTTGCCGATTTGCCCATAAGATTTAAGAAAGATTTACAACACATTCTGAGAAAAAAAGGGAACATCTATGAAACATAATCTATTTAACGCAAGACAAACATTTAAGACCGGAAACGGTTCGGACGGCGCATTTTATTCATTGCCGCAGCTTGAAAAAGAAGGAATTGCAACGATTTCCTGTTTGCCGATCTCGATTCGCATTGTGCTTGAATCGGTTTTGCGGAATTTTGACGGCGGGAAAAAGATAAATGAAGACGACGTAAAACTGCTGGCGAACTGGAGCGCGAATGCAGACCGCAATGAAGAAGTGCCGTTTGTCGTCGCCCGCGTTATTTTGCAGGATTTTACGGGCGTTCCGCTGCTTGTTGATCTGGCGGCGATGCGCTCGGCGGTTGAGCGTCTGGGCAAAGACCCCGGCGTTATCGAGCCTCTCGTTCCGGTTGATTTGGTGATTGACCATTCCGTTCAGGTTGATTACGCGGGAACGGATTCGGCATATCAGCGCAATATGGCTATGGAATTTAAGCGCAACGAACAGCGTTACAGATTTTTGAAATGGGGAACGCAGGCGTTTAACGGTTTTAAGGTAATTCCGCCCGGAATCGGAATTGTGCATCAGGTAAATCTTGAATATCTGGCGAAGGGAGTTTTTGAAAAGGACGGCGTTTATTATCCCGATACTTTGGTCGGCACGGATTCGCATACGACGATGATAAACGGTTTGGGAATTGTCGGTTGGGGAGTCGGCGGAATCGAAGCCGAAGCCGGAATGCTCGGTCAGCCGGTTTATATTTTAACGCCGGATGTGATCGGTATGAATTTGACGGGAACTCTGCCCGAAGGCGCGACGGCGACGGATTTGGTTTTGCGCGTAACGGAAGTTTTGCGCGAAGCAAAGGTCGTCGGAAAATTTGTCGAGTTTCACGGCGACGGAGCGCAGGCGTTGAGCGCGACGGACAGGGCGACGATTGCAAATATGGCACCTGAATACGGCGCGACGATGGGATTTTTCCCGACGGATGAAAAAACGCTCGAATATTTCAAAATGACGGGCAGAAGCGACGAGCAGGTGGCGACGATTCGCAATTATTACGAAGCGCAGAATATGCTCGGCATTCCGAATGCGGGCGATGTTGATTATACGAATGTTATCGAACTCGATTTGTCAACAGTTGTTCCCGCCGTCGCCGGTCCGAAACGCCCGCAGGACAGAATAAATCTGGATGAATTTAAGGAAAAGTTTGAAGAAATTTTCGTTTTGCCGCTTGCCGAAGGCGGTTTCGGCAAAACACGGGAAGATTTGGAAAAACGCTACGGCGTAACAGTCGGAGCGCACAAATTCGGGGTTGCCGTCGGAGGCGGAGAACAAAATTCGGCGAGCATTCCGCTTCCGGTTTTGGACAATAATACGAACAGGGAAAATACAAACACTTGGACGGAAACCGAGATGATTAATAACCGTCCGACACCCGACCGCGTGGAAGACCCAAGCTACGACGAAAAAGAGCCGATTGCAACCGATGTCGGCAGCGGCGACGTAATGATCGCCGCGATAACTTCCTGCACAAACACATCGAATCCGAGCGTAATGATCGCCGCCGGACTCGTGGCGAAAAAAGCCGTCGAAAAAGGTTTGAAAGTTCCGCCTTTTGTTAAAACGAGTCTCGCGCCCGGTTCGCGCGTCGTCACGGATTATTTGGAAAAAACGGGTTTGCAGAGTTATCTGGACGAAATCGGTTTTGATCTTGTCGGCTACGGATGCACAACCTGCATCGCCGAAGGAACGCCCGTTTTGCAAGCCGACGGAACATCTCGCAAAATCGAAAAATTTGCCGAATCCGGCGGCGCGACAATTTTCGCGCCGAATGAAGACGGAAAACTAACTTTATCAAAACAAGTTGAACGAATGAATCAAGGAACGCGCGATTGTGTGACTTTGATTTTGCAGGACGGGCGCGAATTGGTTTGCACGCCCGACCATAAAATTTTACTGGAAAACGGAACTTGGGTTCGCGCCGACCAATTAGTTTTGGGCGAAGACCGCGTAGTTGTCGGCTTGGAATCTCCGCTTGACGAGCCGGAAGTTGACGAGATCGGTTACGAACTGCAAGCAGGCGGGATGTCGTTTAGTATGGACAATTTGCACGAACGCTCGAAAACTTTAGCATTTGCGCGAATCGTCGGTCATTTATTAAATGACGGTTCGATCAGCATCGGGAAGCAAGGTCGGATGAATGTCGGTCAGGCGATTGACCGCGAAGTTGTTCTGAATGACATCGAACTGATAATGGGAAAACGTCCGAAAGCCAATAGATATGACGAGCGCAAGTGGACAATTGTTTTGCCGAAAGAATTGACGGCGGCGATTATCGCGTTGGACGGCGTGCGCGTCGGGCGGCGAATTGAGCAGCCTGCGAAACTGCCTGATTTTGTGCTGAATGAAAATTGCCCGTCGTCAGTCGTGCGCGAATTTCTCGGCGGAATGTTCGGCGCGGACGGTTGGTCGCCTGTTCTGCATCGGCAGGGAAAACGCGAAGAAGACGCAGTTTTGACACATCCGGCTTTTTCGCAGAGCGCAAAACCGGAAAACGCTGCCGATTTGCGCGAAATGATGAATCAAACACTTATTCTGCTGAAAAAATGCGGCGTAAATACGCAAGGCGCGAGAATTTATGAATATCCGACGCGCCGTTCAGAATCTTCTTATGCGAAAGCCGCAGACGGTTCTCCGCGCATTGAAGTTCGCCTGCAATTAGCCGACGGACTTTCATTTGTCGAGATAATCGGTTTTCGTTACTGCATTGATAAAATGATGCGGTCAAGCGCGGCGGCGGTTTACTGGCGAACGGTCAGCGAAATCAACCGGCAGCGTTTATGGATGTCGAATCGCTTGGAAGAAAAGCGTCAAACATCGCCGGCTTTGTCATTTTCTCAAGCCCGCAAGTTGGCGGCTTCGGAACTTTTGCAAACCGAAACGGCAGTCTTTCCGCATTATTCGCTCTTGGAAGGACACGATAGATTTTCCAGACTGCCGAAATTAAATGCCCGCAAATTCCAGCCTTTTCATCGTGATTCGTGCGGTTTTCCGTCGCCCGTTGAGTTGTTCCGACAAATCGGCGTGCGCGATTGGTTTGCGCCGCTTGAAGAACGCGGCGAAAATACCGCCAAGCGTTACTGCGCCGAAAAGGAAACGCTCGCGCTTCCGACCTTCGCCTTGAAAATAATTGACCGCAAATCTGCCGGACGGCGAAAGGTTTTTGATCTATCGGTTGCTGAAACACACGCATTTATCGCCGGAACATTTGCCGTTCATAACTGCATCGGAAATTCGGGTCCGTTAGACCAAGCGATTGAAGAAGCGATTGTCGAAAACGATCTGATCGCGGCTTCCGTTCTTTCGGGCAACAGAAATTTTGAAGCGCGTGTTCACCAGAATATCAAAGCGAATTTCCTGATGTCGCCGCCGCTTGTCGTCG
This sequence comes from Pyrinomonadaceae bacterium, assembly GCA_965214585.1. Classification (GTDB taxonomy): domain Bacteria; phylum Acidobacteriota; class Blastocatellia; order Pyrinomonadales; family Pyrinomonadaceae; genus JAHCHG01. Next base: position 3,144,162 of record OZ243957.1, read on the forward strand.
CGTTTGCGCTTGCCGGAAATGTTACCAAAGACATTTCAAAAGAGCCTCTGACACAGGACAAAGACGGAAACGACGTTTATTTGAAGGATATTTGGGCGAGTCTTGATGAAGTAAAAGAAGTGATGAAGGATGCGTTTGATCCCGAAACTTTTAAGAAACTTTATTCTGATTTTGCGGAGAAAAATCCGATGTGGAACGATATTCCGTCAACCGTCGGCAAGGTTTACGAATGGGACGAAGATTCGACGTATATTCAAGACCCGCCGTATTTTGAGGGTTTTTCAATGGAAGTCGGCGAATTTTCCGACATCAAAGGTGCGCGGGCGTTAGCCGTTTTCGGCGGTTCTGTAACGACGGATCATATTTCTCCGGCGGGCGCGATCAAGCCGAGTTCTCCGGCGGGTTTGTATTTGCAGGAACACGGAGTCGCGCCTAAGGATTTCAACTCTTACGGCTCGCGCCGCGGAAATGACCGCGTGATGCTGCGTGGAACTTTTGCCAATGTGCGCGTTAAAAATCTGATGGTTTCGCCGAAAGAAGGCGGCTTTACAAAATTTCAGCCGACGGGCGAAGAAATGACGATTTACGATGCCGCGATGAAATATAAAGAGGAAAACACGCCTCTGATAATTTTGGCGGGCGCGGAATACGGCACGGGAAGTTCGCGCGATTGGGCGGCGAAGGGAACTCTTCTAATGGGCGTTAAAGCCGTGATCGCCGCGTCTTACGAGAGAATCCATCGTTCAAATTTAATCGGAATGGGCGTTTTGCCGCTTCAATTCAAGGAAGGCGAATCGGCGGAATATTTCAATCTGGACGGAACGGAAACTTACGATATTGTCGGTTTGGAAGAAACGACTGTTACGCCGCGTCAGAATGTAACGATGAAAATCACGCGCGAGAACGGTGAAGAAATAACGGCGCATCTGACTTTGAGAATTGATACGCCGATTGAAATCGAGTATTACAAACACGGCGGAATTTTGCAGTATGTTCTTCGTGAATTGCTGGAAGAGCAGTAAATAACAAAAAAATTAAGCCCGAACATTTTTATATTCGGGCTTAATTTTTTTTTACAGTATTCAGATAAAAATTCTAAAGTGCCGCGTTCATCGAATATTGCGGTTTGTTTTCCAATTCAAAAAACCTGACCGGAACTGCCGCGTTCAATCTGACTTTATCTTTTCGCATTTCATACCACGAATCGCAATTCTCGCAATGATAAATTCTTTCATACTCCGCCCCTTGAAAATCAAGAACGAGTTTATTGTTACAGTGCCAACAATTCATAAAAATAACCCTCCCTTTTTGTTTTGTAGATACATTCTATCACAAAACCACTACCAAAATGCAAGGTTTTTTTTATGCAATCCATAAAAATAAATTATATGAACCTATAAAAAATTATAACCTGCACAATATCAACATTTAAGCCTGTTGAGAAACATTTTTGCGGAATAGTTAAGCGGCATTTTACAAAAAATTATTTACCGCCGAAAGTTTTTTTATAAAGTTCGATGGCTTCGTTGATAATCTCAAAAGCCTTTTCGCGCCCGTAAAATTCTTCGACCAAGACTTCTTTTTCTTCCAGTATTTTGTAATCTTCAAAAAAAGTCTGCATTTCCAGCGTCGTATGCGTGGGCAGTTCGCTGATGTCGTTGCGGTAGCTGACGGAAATATCGTTGGCGGCGACGGCGATGATTTTATCGTCAATCTCGCCCGAATCAATCATCCGCATCACGCCGATAACTTTTGCGTCAATCAGACACATTTTCGGGATTTCGATGGAAGCGAAAACCAAAATGTCAAGCGGATCGTTATCGTCGCAGTAAGTTTGCGGAATAAAACCGTAATTTGCCGGATAATGAACCGACGAATAGAGAACGCGGTCAAGCCGAATCAAGCCGCTTTCTTTGTCGAGTTCAAATTTACCTTTGCTGCCCTTACTTATTTCAATAATTGAACTTACGACTTCGGGCGCGTCTTTGCCGTAAGAAATATCGTGCCAAGGATTCATATTTTTGTTTGTTGTTCGTTGTTAAGAAAAAATTTATCGTAATCGGTCAATCAAAGTTGTAACTCTTGTCAGCAGCGTCGGCGTAAGCCGATGCGTTCGTCGCAGTTAGTGTGAACGCATCGGCTCACGCACGACGCTGCTGACTTTTTAGCGTGCAGTAGAATATATGAGCAAAACAATTATTATTAAAAAAATTATCGAAACGACCAGACAGCCGATTTTTAGTTTGCTGTAAGGTCTTTCGCCCATCACTTCGCCGGTTTTGCCGTTGACTAAAATCTGGTAAATTTTACCGTTAAAACGATACGCGCCCGCATAGACGGGAAGCAGAACGTGCTTGAAAGTTACGTTTGAAAAATTTGTCGTCAGCGAATCAATCTGCTGACGGTCGCCGCCGATGTCGTGCCGGACATCATTGCGGATAATTCCGTCGGCGATTGCTTTGAACTTTTCAAAACCTTCTTCGAGCGTTACCTGATAAGTCTGCGCTTTGTGTCCGGCGAGAAATGCCGGTTCGTAAGCGACCAGTTCCTGAAAATTCCAATCGAGTCTGCCGATATAATCGGGCAGAACGGAAACGGAAGCGGGAATGTGAACGTCGTCAAAAAATCTCGAAACTCTGCCCGAAGCGGAAAACCAGCGTGTTTTTGTAACGGATGTTTCACGTCTTTTTCCTTCCGAGTCTTTGTAGTAACTTCGTTCCTGATAATCTTCGCCGCGCTTGCCCGAATATCTGGTCGAAGAATCGGCATCATAAGTCCAAAACGGCAGATAAATGCTGTTTATTTTGTCTTTTTCGGCAAATTTTTTCAGATCGTTCGGAGCAAACCAGCGCGAACTGATCCAAACGGAAAGCGAGGCGGAAGCCGCTTGATTTGTCACGGCAAACGGCAAAACTCCTTCGGGCGCGACCAGAGGATCGGCGGATTTCGGCTGCGCGACGATTTTCGCCGCGCAAAAATCGCATTGTCGCGCCGTTTCGGGCGGAATAAACGTGACCGTCGCGCCGCAACTGTCGCACGAAACCTGCATTGCATCAACGGCAAGCGGCTGCAATCTTTGATTTTCGGGACGCAGAAATTTCTGAAAATCCCGTTCGGCGATTTCGCCGGAATCGGTCTGAATTTCTTCTTGATAACCGCAATACGGACACGCTAATTTGCCGATTTTCGGATCAAAAACTCTGTCCGCGCCGCAGTTCGGACACGAATAACGATTGATATTTTCTTCTTTGATTTCGGGATTTTCCTGCACGGAATTATTATAGCAAAAAGTAAAAATTGTTTATAAACGGAACGCCGCGCATCTTGCCGGCAGCAAACGCCTAAGCGTTTGAGAATTGATAAGCAATGTGTAAAAGTAATCAGGGACAATGATTTGAATCAAGAAAACTCACACGCATAATTGAAAATTGAGAGTTGAGAATTGAGAATTTATCTTTCGATTACTTACCAATTCTCCATTATTTTGTTGGATTAAAGATTGAAATAAAAGTTACCGATTAAATTTAAAAACATTTTCTAACCTGCTTAATAGTTTGTAAAATTTTCTTTCAAACCTAAAAGTTTATCAAGTTTATTTTCGCGCTTCCGCGCTCATTGCCGCAAAGATAGACGTGGTTCCGTTTGTTTAGGGCAAAAATGAACCTTTGCCTTTGCGCCCGATTCGCATATTTACGAGCCAATCGAGCCAGCGGTATTTAAGAACTTTCGGTTGGAGATATTCGCTTATTCCGACAATTTTTCGAGGCTCTTCGTCAGGCAGAATCAGCGTCATTTCGCTCAGAAAGCGCAGATAAAAGAAACTCGAATCAATCAGATCGGTTTGTTTTACCTCTAATTTTACGTCGTTTTCACTCGTAAATGTCAGCCGCGTTGGATATTTGATACCGAATTTATCGCGCTTAAAATTCTGCTCTTCATAAACTGCATTTCCGTCGCGCAGAGTGCCGTTTTGGATTGTAAAAAATTTTGTTACTTCCGCCGATTCGTCTGTTTCTTTATAGCGGTAAAAAATCGCCGTCGCGTCGGGAAAATGAGCGCGTCCCCATTGCCAATCGGAAACGGTTTCGGGCAGCCAGCGATTGTCTATATTGTGGTCGTGATAACCCGTTCCGCGAAAATTCACCACGTCGAGAGCCGTTCCTTCTTCGCTCGAAACATTTATTTGTCCCGTAACATCGGCGCGGGCAACGGCTAAATTCCAACTGTGCGAATTTTCAAGATTGACGGGTTTATTCGGCAGAAAATCGCTCTCCACCGAAAGCCATTCAAAATGCGCTTCGAGTTTACAGTTTTTGCGAAGTAGAGCATTGATTGATAAAAGATAACCCGAACCGTAAGGCGCGGATTCAAAACGGAAAGAATTGTCGCCGATTATACACGAAGGCGTTTGCTCGCTTGCCGAAAAACTGTCGGCGGGAAATTCGTTGATCGCGCGGTAAACAGGCTTTCCGTCGCGGTAATAAATAAACGCGAGCGCGGGAAATTTCTGTTGTTCAACGCCGTTCGGCATTATCGAAATATCATTATCGTCGCCGCTTTTAATCCCGAAGCTCCATTCGGCGAGTTTATCAATCGCCCGATTGTGAACTTTCCAATCTTTATTTGAATTGCGGTTTTGATGATTATAGCGCGGCGAAAAAATGAAATTGTCGAGAAAAATAATCACGACGGCATCGCGCCCGTCGTCGCTCAAAGCGTCGAAATACCACCATTCAAACGCTTCCGCGCTCGATTTTTGATGCCAAACGTCCGCCTTGATGCTCGATGTAAAAGAGAATTTCTCTTGTGCAAGTTTGCCGGTTGCCGTCGCCATTTTATTCGGGTTTTGCCGTATGAATTAAAAAGAATATTGTTAAGCATCTCAAAATTTGATAATAATGGCAAACTTTTAGCCGCAAACCGAATCTTTATAGACGGATGCGGCTCTCCCGAAGTTTCAAACTGAAAATTAGGAGAATCAACGAATAAAATGAAAAAAACGATATTGTTAAGTTTAGTTTTAATGTTCGGTCTGTTTTTAACGGCTTGTCCGAAGCGGACGAGCATTGCCGACATCGAAAGTAATCCGTCGAAATTTTACGACAAAGAAGTTGCGGTTGCGGGAACGGTTCAGACGAGTTACGGCGTTTCGATTCCGCTGATAAATGAAAGCGGCGGCATTTATAAAATAGACGACGGAACGGGTTCGATCTGGGTGATGACGAGAAAAAGCGTGCCGTCAAAAGGCGCACAACTCGGCGTTAAAGGAAAAATTCAAAACGGCGTAAATTACAACGGAAAAAATTACGGACTCGTTTTGATGGAAGACGGCAGAAAATTCAAAGACGAGTAAAAATTTATTCAATGACAAAAAGCGGGCGGCAAGTTAAAATCTTGTTGCCCGTTTTTTTTTATTAAGCAGGTCAACAAAATTAAGTATAAGTTAGGAGTGTAAGCATCCTTGCTTGCAAGTTTGCCGTCTTTTGGCAAACTAACCGACGCTGACCTTTCAGATGATAAACTTTATTCAAGTGCTAAGTCGCACTTGTGCAAGCAAGGATGCTTACACTCCCATTTTTAGCTACATTTGTTTTTGTGTGTGCTTATGAAAAAGTTATTAAATATCTTGGATTTGCAGTTTCAAAATCTGCACAAACGCTCCGTAAACATCATTAATTCGATTCCGAACGACAAATTGTTTTGGCAAATTGCGGAAAAAAATCCGCTTTTTCCGTCCGATTCGTGCGGCGAAAATATTCTGCGAAGCGCGGGAGTTGTCGAGCAGACATTCGGCGGAATCACCGCGCAATTATGGGACGATCCGTTTGAATGGACTTTGCCGGAAACGCTCTCGACAAATGAAAAAATTCTGGAATATCTCGGCGAGGTCGAACAAACGCGCCGCAGAGGTTTCAGGTTTTTCAAATCGGACGAAGATTTGCTGAAAGAAATTCCCGCGCCGGAAAATCTGACCGTAATTTTTCATTTGTTGATCGAAACGATTGCAAAAGCAGAAAATTTTCAAGGAAGAGCCGTTGCGGTCTGCAAATTGTTCTCCGAAAAAAAATATACCGCAGAGTGAACTTTCGGTTCGGCGGATTCGTTTGGAAAGTTGTAGTCAAATTCATCCGAACAATTATTATCGGAAACTTACAGGATTTTAACTGCTTTATTTATTGTTATATAATAACTCCGATTAAAATTACCGAGGAGAAATCATTATGTATTGTCCGCGTTGTGGTCAGGAAAAAAATTCGGGAGATTTGCGGTTCTGCTCGCGCTGCGGGTTGCCGCTTGGTTTGGTAACGGAAATTGTCGCAAACGGCGGAACTCTGCCGCAAATTGCTGAAATAAATCAGAAAAATAAATTATTGACTAGAAATAACGGACTGAAATTTAGTGCAGTTTGGTTTATCGTATTTGTAATGCTGTTGCTTCCGATTCTTGGAGTTTTAGGCGCACCCGAAGAACTTTTGGGACTTTTAGCTGTTGCCGGAAGTATGGGCAGTCTGTTGTGCATCGTTTCCTCATTTTTATTTTTAAAAAACGAACCGAAATGGGCGGCAAACGAAAATTTTCTGCAAGCGGCAAATGTTCAACCGCAGCGTAATTTTCAGAGCGCACCGCAAAATGCCGCTTTGCCGCCGCAGCAAACTCAAGCGGCGCGGGAATATGCTGCTCCGGCAAACAACTGGCGTGCGCCGGACACCGGAGAACTCGTCCAGCCGGGAAGCGTTACCGAAGGAACTACGAAACTTTTAAGCAAGGAAAAATAAGGACTTTTTTTCAAGGAGATTGTAAAATGATGTTTTGTCCGAGATGCGGAGAACGGCAGGCGTTGGGAGATTCGAGATTTTGTTCGCGCTGCGGATTCTTGCTCACGAATGTCAACGATTTGCTGGCAAGCGGCGGAGTTTTCCCGCAACAGTATTTTGAAGCGCAAAATCAGGAAATCTCAACCCGGCGCAAAGGTTTAAAGCAAGGCGGCAAAATGATTCTCGGCGGAATGATTCTCGTGCCGCTTCTCGGAATGTTGTCTTCTTATTTTATACTGCCCGAAATTGTAGTTGCTCTGACGGCTTTATTTCTGTTTTGGGGCGGAATTTTGCGTCTTCTTTATGCCGCCGCTTTTGAAGCCGGAGAAGACGAGATTTTAGAACGAAAAATTTTAAGAGCCTCGCAAAAATTGCTTAACAAAAAACAAAAGGAAGAAGATTTACCGTCGAAAAGTTTCAAACGTCCGGCTTCATATCATCCGCCGGATGCCGGAAACTGGCGCGATTCCAGAGATTTTGCCGATCATAAATTTAAGAAATAGCGGCGAATTTTCGATTAATTTTTTCTTTTACCAAACCGCAAATTTTATTGAAGGCTTTTAGTTCCCGCAAAATCATAAGTTACGAATAACTTCAGAGCGTTATCTTTTATATCGGCGCGGACATCGCTGACATTTGCTTTGAGATTGCCGTTGGTCGCCGCAATCGGCAGATTCAGAGCGATTTGTTCGCCGCGCAAAATCGTCACCGGATTTACTTTTTGATTCAGAGTTGATTGAATTACGGGAGTGACCAAACTCGTGAAAATCGGCGAAATTCCGTCGAGATTTACGGTGCTGATTTCGATTTGTCCGAAAACGGTCTGCTGTGATTTATCAAAACGAAGCGCGAGATTTGTCTGCGCCCAACCGGAAAAGGTCAAACATTGTCCGGCAATGCTGTAAGTTCCGTTAAAGGCAAGCGGAACATTTATTTTACCTTCGTCGAGCCGCACGCTCGTTTTTACGCCGCTTCCTTCGGGTTTTAGGAAAATCTCTCTGGCGCATCCGCCGTTTTGCCGCATCAATGCGAAAGACGCATATTCGGCTTTGAATTTATCGTTCGGGTTTTCGTAATCAGAAAAACCAAGTTGAAACGAAGGTTTGTTCATATCCTGAAAAATCGTTTCCAAAACTTCGTTAAAAAATCTCTGATCCAAAACAACGGTTGCGGTTGCGTCGGGAGTTCCGTCGGGATTTGGCGGCTGAATCAGTTCGCCGGGAACTTTTGCAGCACGCGGCACGCCGCCGAAAATGTAAAAAACGAGCAGTCCGCCGATGATTAAACCGAGAATCGCGCCGATTATAAAGGTTAAAATTTTACTCATTTCTGGTTTTCCTTGAAAATTGCGGCAATTGATAAAGACCTTACATTTAGAAAAATCGTTTGGAAAACGTATCGCCGACCAACCGCCGCCGATACATTTATGCTAATTCGTATTTGCCGGAGCAGTCTGATTTTGTGCGCTTTGCATAATTTGTTGGATAACGCCTTTTGCCACGTTAAACAGCATATCAATTTGACTTTTGATTTGTTCGGGAGCGACCTTTTTGTAATCCGTCGGTTCGGCGAATAATGATTTGTCAACATCCGTTTTGATGTCGCTCATTTCCGTAACGATTTTCGCGCCTTTTACGCCCTGCACGGTTTTTCCCTGCGCGGCGGCGTTTGTTTCCGAACGAAGCGGCAGATTCGTTTCCTTGTCAACCAATATAAAAGATTCCGTATCAACTTCGCCCGCTTTCGTTCCGGTTTCCGCCGACGCTCCGTAACGGTATTTGATAACGTCGCGTCCGTTGAATTTTTCTTCGCCGATTTTTTCCACGCCTTTCAGATTTTTGACCTGATTGACGATTTGCGACGGAAGCATCAGACTTCGCACTTCAATTCCGGTAGATTCGCGGTTTAATTCGGCGTATTCCTTGCGGGCGGGCGAAATTACGAATTGTTTGCCGCCGATGTCCAGATAAATTAATTTCTGGTTGTTCGGCAGAGAAAATTCCATCCGGCGGTCTGCACCATTGCGTGCGACTTTTGCCTGAATCGGCGGAAATTTCAAAGCATTTTCTCCGGCAGTTTCCAATTTTAATGTAACATTTGCCTGATAAACTTCCGGTTCGTCCGCTTCAATCGCCGAACTCACATTATCGAGCGCACTCGAATCAGACGCATTGATGTTTGCATTCGGAGCGTTCATATTTTCCGAATTCACATTTGTTTCATTTGAATTCACGACGTTATTATCAACCGCGCCTTGTTCGCAGGCGATTGTTAAAACAACAGTCGTAATTAAAATCAGCATTAATAAATTTCGATATTTCATTGGATTTTTCTCCCTTTTCTTTGAAAAATGTCTTGATAAAATTATTTAATTTATTCTAACTTATTTCGCCGAAATTCAATAAGCAGATCAACAAAATTAGGTATATTTTAGTTGTGTAAGCATCTTTATTTTTGTGCGAATGCTTAGAAGCTGTTTGGAAACTCAGAAAAAACGTAACGCCGGCATCTTGCCGGCAGTCTTGGCGGCTTCCAGCCGCCAATTCGAGCGTTATTTACTCGAACATTCAGAAAAAAACAGATGAATTTGGCGGCTGGAAGCCGCCAAGACTGCCGGCTGGAAGCCGCCAAGACTGCCGGCTGGAAGCCGGCGTTACAATTACCAAACAGCTTCTTAATAAACACAGCACCTTTCACCCTTTACCTTTCACCTTTTCCCTTTTCCCTTCAATATCCGATTGCCGCGCCGTCGCTTCTCGAATCAATTGCGCCAAGACGGACTCCTGTTTTTTCATCGATTGCGATTCCGGTCATCGAAGCGATGTTGCCCGGATTGTCCGTGAATTTGTGTCCGTAACTTTCCAGAATAGCCTTTGTGTCCGGCGATATTCCGTAAGGTTCGTAAAGAATCTGATCGGGAAACCATTGATGATGAATGCGCGGAAAATCAATCGCCTGCTGAATGTCCATTTCGTGGTCAATCATATTGATTACGGAATTCAGAACAGCCGTGATAATTCGCGGTCCGCCGCGTGCGCCGACGGCAAACCAGAGCGAACCGTCTTTTCGCAAAACAATCGTCGGAGTCATCGAAGAAAGCGGACGTTTTTTCGGCTGGACGGAATTTCGCTCGCCCTGAATCAAGCCGAACATATTCGCTTTTCCGGGCTGCGCGGAAAAATCGTCCATTTCGTCGTTGAGCAGAACGCCCGTGCCTTTCGCCGTAACCGCCGAGCCGTATAAATTGTTGATCGTATAAGTGTTTGAAACAACGCTTCCGTCTTTGTCAACAACCGTAAAATGCGTCGTATCCATTGATTCTTTGCCGTAAGGATCGCCGAAACCGATTTCGGAACTTTTCGAGGCTTTTGCGGAATTTATTGATTTTCCTCTGTCGAGAGCGTAATTTTTATCAATCAGTTTCATTGCCGGAACGTCCGCGTAATCGGGATCGCCCATAAATTCGGCGCGGTCTGCGAATGCGCGGCGCATTGCTTCGGTTAAAATGTGATATTTTGCCGCCGAATTATACTCCATTTTTTTGATGTCGTATTTTTCGAGCATATTCAAAACCTGAATCAAAACAATTCCGCCCGAAGACGGCGGCGGCATCGAGATTATTTCGTTGCCGCGATACGTTCCGCGAATCGGTTCGCGTTCTTTGGCAACGTAATTTTTCAAATCTTCGATGGTGATCAAACCGTCGTTTTTCTTCATATCGGCGGCGATCAAACGCGCGGTTTCGCCTTCGTAAAAACCCTTCGCGCCGTTTTTCTGGATTCTTTCGAGCGTCGCCGCCAAATCCTTCTGAATCAACAAATCGCCTTCTTCGTAAAATTTACCGTCGTTTAAGAAAATTCTTTTGCTGTCTTCGTATTTTCCCAAACTGTTTTGGTAATCTTTAAACAAATTCGCCAGCCGGAATGATAAAACATAACCGTTTTGCGCGAGTTTTCGGGAAGGCTCGATGATTTCCTGCCACGAAACTTTTTTCGAGCCGTATTTCTTAAAAGCCATCTCCATTCCGGCGGGCGTTCCGGGAACTCCCGACGCGCGATAGCCGATAACCGAACCGCCTTCGCCGCGAATCACTTCGCCGTTTTCGTTTAGAAAAATATCTCTCGTCGCTTTTGCCGGAGCCATTTCGCGGTAATCAATCGTCGTCGTCGTTCCGTCGGCGAGCCGGATGACCATAAATCCGCCGCCGCCGATGTTTCCCGCTTCCGGGTAAACGACGGCGAGCGCGAACGCGACGGCAATTGCCGCGTCAACCGCATTGCCGCCTTTTTTCATTATTTCAACGCCGATTTTTGAAGCCAGTTCGTGCTGCGAAGCGACCATTGCGCTTTTTCCGCGCACCGGATCAGTCGTCGCCGCAAAGTTTTTTGAACTGTTCGGAATAAAAAGCAGAACAAAAGATATATATGCAAAAAGAACAAAGAACCTTTTTAGTATTTTCATCATCATAATTTGAAATTTATCAGATTGGTTTTTTATACAATATAATCTTAATTTGCAAAACTGTAAATTATTTTTATTTGTTTTTGGACAAATTCGTTCCCGTTTGACCGAAAAATGCTTGTTTTAATCGGGGAAAAAGTATAGAATTACATTTTAATTTCCCAGCAAATTATCGAATTAACTTAAATTTTTATCATTTATAAACATAATTTTCTTAATACCGGAGTTTCAAGACTATGAAAAAAGTTTTATTTCTATTTGCGACAATCTCGCTTTTGTTATCCGCAGTTTTTGTCGTTTCGGCGCAGCGCACCTTAAAGGACAGATTAAATTTTGATCGGAACAGAGTTTCCAAAACAGACTCGGTGGTTTTCGGCGAAACACAGGCTTTTTCGGAAGGAAAAGGAGTTTTGATAAAATGGCAGACGACGGAAATCAATAACGTCGGTTTTTTTATTTATAAAATAGTCGGCAATCAAAAAATTCCGGTCAACGAATTTCTCGTCGGCGGCGGGTATCTGAAAACCGCAGATTCCGAATCTGCAAGCGGGAATTATTCGTATTTTGACGAAAACGGCGACCTGAACTCGACATATTACATTGAAACCGTCAGCACGAAAAACGGGCGGACAAGATCGGAATATATTTTTCCGCAATTTATTTCTTATTCGGATTCGACGGTTGAAAGTCTGAATCCGGCACTTTACAAAAGAAATAATACTTTTACGAACGAGAAAATCACTTGGTCGAAAGAACTCGAAGAAGACATCGGCGAAAACACGCAGGCGGCGGATTTTAACAAGCAAAGATGGGTTGCCGCGCAGCCGGGCGTAAAGATCGGCGTGAAACGCGAAGGCTTTTACAGAGTTACGCGGGCGGAACTGCAAACCGGCGGTTTTGACACGACTCAGCCGACGGCAAACTGGCAGCTTTATGTCAACGGAGTCGAGCAGGCATTTATTGTCGAACCGAACGGCGATTATATAGAATTTTACGGCAAAGGAATAAACACGCTCGAATCGGATACGCAGATTTATTTTTTGGTCGTCGGAGATCAGCCGGGCAAACGAATCGCAAACAAAACTTACAGGCAGCTGCGGGTTAATGTTTTGTCGAGAAGCTACAATCAGACATTTTCAAAAGAGGAACGCGCCGTTTACACCGCAAAACCTTTAAACGGAGATTACACGAATTTCTTCGGAAGTTTTATTGACGGCACGGCAGACAACGGAAAAATTAATTTTAATTTGACCGGCGTTGATTTTGAGAAGGATTTTGCAACTATTGACATAAGCGTTCAGGGACTTACATCAACCGCGCATAATGTTAAAGTTAATTTGAACGGAACGGACATCGGAAATTTAACCGGAGGATTTACTACCTTAATGTCCAAAAAATTTCAGATTCCTACGTCGCTTTTAAGAGAAGGCGGCAACAATCTGAAACTTACTTCAACCGGCGGCACGAGCGATATAAGTTTGTTCGATTCATTATCATTAAACTACGGGCGCGATTATCTGGCGACTCAGAACAGCCTCTCCTTTTATACGAACAATTACAGAGCCGCGCAGTTAAAGGGTTTTACGTCGTCTGATATAAGAGTTTTCGATATTTCCTACCCCGATTCGCCCGCTTTGTATTCAAATCTCAAAGGCGAACAGACAAATGGCAATTTCGGTGTAACCGTTCCGGCAAATCGCAGTCGTCTGTTATTCGCCGTTACGAATGAAGGACTTTTGAAAGCCGATTCGATCATTGAAAACAAATCATCAAATTTATCAAACGCCGCGCACAATGCGGATTTGGTTATCATTTCTTACGGAGCGTGGCTGACGCAGGCAAATCAATGGGCGGATTACAGAATCGCCGACAATATGAAGGTTGAGGTTTTCGACGTTCAGGACGTTTTTGATGAATTTAACTTTGGTGTGGTAAATTCTCTGGCAATCAGAAGTTTTCTGCAATTCGCCGACGGCAATTGGCAGACTGCGCCGAAATACGCGCTTCTGATCGGCGATTCGACCTTTGATCCGAAAAATCATCTGGGCAAACCTTTCCAGAATTTTATTCCGATCAAGATGGTGGACACAATTTATCTGGAAACCGGAAGCGACGAGGCGATGGCTGATTTTAACAATGACGGATTAGCCGAAGTTGCCATCGGACGAATTCCGGCGCAAAATGCTCAAATGATTACTCAGGCACTGGCTAAAGTTTCAAAATTCGAGCAAAACATCGGCTTGACTCGTTCGAGAGGAGCGTTATTCGCCAGCGATTTGCCGGACGGTTACGATTTTGCCGGATTGAGCAAACGTCTGAGCAATCAACTGCCTTCAACCATTCCGAGCGTCTTTGTCAACAGAGCAGATCAAAACGCGAAGGCTTCTTTAATTGATAAAATGAACGAGGGAAGATTTATCGTAAATTATTCGGGACACGGAAATCAATCCGACTGGGCTTCAAGCGGATTCTTCTACAAACCCGACGTTCCGCAGTTGACCAATAAAGATAATCTTTCGATTTTTACAATGCTGACTTGCTTAAACGGATACTTTTTTGATCCCGCTTCGGATAGTCTGGGCGAAGTTCTCTTAAATTATAATAATGGCGGAGCAGTTTCGACTTGGGCTTCGACGGGGTTGACCACGCCGGATATACAGGAAATTATGGCGGCGAGGTTTTACGATCAACTCGGAAACGGAAATATGAATCGTCTGGGCGATTTGATAAAAGACGCGAAAACCGCTATCAGCGGCGGACGCGACGTTCGTTTGTCGTGGGTTCTGCTCGGCGATCCGACATTAAAGGTCAGATAAATTTGCTGTTTGAATAATAAAAAGGGCGTTTGAAAAATTAATTTTTCAAACGCCCTTTTTTTCTTACAAAATTGATAAACTAGAGCGAATTAAGAATTGATGTAAGGTATTTTAGATTTTTTATAGTGACATAATTATCAATTATCAATGCCGAATGCCTAATTGGTAATTGATAATTAGGCATTCGGCATTATGTCACGATAAAAAAATTGATAAATTTATCGAACCTAAGAAAAATCGCTTAACCTTACATTCAATCTTATACCAAGTTGCGTGAATAAAGGCGGAAACCCGCGTGTCAACAAGGGTGCTGTTTGAAAACTTAAAAGTTGATATTAAAAACAGCACCCTCCATTACTGTCGGGTTTCCGCCTTTCCTTTTTTTCACGCAACTTGGTATTAAACCTCTCTAAGCAGGTCGTAATATGTTTTCAAAGATAATCCGAATGCAGAAACACGCACGCGCGTAAGTGTGTTCTTTGCGCCCTTACAAGCGCAGCAGGCTTCTGCATTATACTTGATTACTTTTACTCATCTGCTTACATCGGTTGGATTCTGATTAAATAACTGCAAATATAAATTGGGATTCCGGGCGAGATTTGGACGGGCTGACCGATTGGAAGTTCGGCGTTGTTGACGATTGCGGGATTTCTGCCTTCGTTGATAAAAGCGAAAGTTCCGTGCATTTGGTTGAACAAAAGTTTTGCGTGAAGGCGCGAAATTTCCGCATCGCCGGATAAAACTATGTCAACCGGCTGCGAGCGCGAACCGCGTCCGATCTTAATTTCGGTTTGATAAATCGGGAAAACATTCTGCCGAGTTCCGTTGTGCCAGATTTCGAGGCGGTAAAGTTCCTTGTGTTTTGTCTGAACGTGCGTAACTTCTTCGATGTCCGCATTTTGCATTTTTGTAAATTGCGGCTGTTCAAGTTGCGTGAAATCAGGCGCAGTCGGCAAATTCGGATTTTTCTGCGCCGGAATCAGAGTCTGATTACCCGAAAAATCCGGCGTTGGCAAATTCTGTCTGGCGGGCGGATTCTGATCGGCAGGCGGATTCTGATTTTCCCGACGGAATTTTTCAAATCCTTTCGGGCGCGATAAAACGCTGGTTTTATTGCTCGAATCATCATCCCAACTGTGCTGGACGCGAATTTCGCCCTCGCTCAAAGTTCCGTCAACGCGAAGCTCTATGACAAACGATTTTGTTTCGAGTTTTTTCTGTCCGGCAATTTCGCGGGCGCGTTCGGCGAGTATGTGATACAAACCCTGTTCGAGTCCTTTACGCTTGACACCCTGCCAATCCTGATCGTCCCCGCTGCTCAAAAAAACGATGTATTCCGTCGGGATGATCGTCGTTCCCTGCGGCAGAGGGACCATTTCTTCCTGCATTACTTCTTCGACGGCGCGGGCGATTTTAACGATAAATTCTTCCGATTTGCTGCGCGGTTTGACCTGAGCATTGCGGGCGGCTTCTTCCAAAACGAGTTCCGCCGAATCGCCGTCAATCCAACTTCTGACTTTTTCTAAAACGCTCACACATTTCTCCTGAAAATTATTGTTCCTGAATATCTATATATTTTCCGTAAGCCCAGCCGAGATCGGCATTTTGCTGATCGGAAAGCGAACGACCGTGTTCGATAATTTCGATTTTATACCAATCGTCCTGAGATGTGACGACTCGAACGCGGGAATTTTTCGTAACGATTCCAAGCGGATCGTTATTCGTGGTCGGTTCGGGACGCAAATATACATCAGTATTGGCAACTCCGATCTGATAATTGCCGAACGTCGAAAAACCGGGCAGAATCCCGCCGTTTCGCATATAAAACTGCGTGGCGAAAAGTGCGCCGATTAATAAAAAGAATAACACGGAAAAAACCGCCGTGCGCCGCAAAAACTTTTTTGTAGTTTCAGATTTTGCTTCCTGCAATTCTTCGTGATTTTCAAAACTGTTGATCTGCGGTTCGATCTTGACGTTTGAAACCGGCGTTTGATTTACCGCATTCTGTTGTTCAATGTGCAAATCGGTAACGGAAGCCGGTTGATTGGCTGCGGTCAGTATATTTTTTAATTTGAAATCCCGCGAAGTGTTAAATTTCGGTTTCAGTGGTGCAAGCGGCGAATAGCCTTTTGAAACGTGCGGCTGCGGAGTTTGATGAACGATTTTTTCGTGCAGAACGGGAATCGTTTCCGCGTCGCTTGCCGGAATCAACATTTTAAGTTTTGCCAGTTCCTGCCAGAATTCGTTGACCGTCTGAAAACGCCGGCGCGAATCGGTCTGCGTCGCTTTATTTAGAACTTCGACCAATTTTTCCGCCCAAGGTTCGTGCCGCGCGGCGAAGGGAAGTTCGGTTATCGGCTGATTGGCGAAATATCTGGGCGATTCGCAGGTTGTTAAAACGTAAGTTGATTTTGCCAGCGAATAAATGTCCGCCGCCGGTGTCAGTTCGCTGAAATTGAGCAGTCCGGTTTGTCCGGCAAGCATCGGGCTGTGTTCGGGCGGCGCGTAGATATTTGTGCCGACTCTGGTGATCGGCGCGTCGGTCTGAGCAATTCGCGCCACGCCGAAATCGGCGATTTTTACCGTTTCCAAATCTTCGGAAAGCAAAAGGTTCTGCGGCTTTATATCGCGGTGAATAATTTCTTTTTTGTGCGCGTGGGCGAGTCCGGCGCAAACCTGTTCGAGATAAAAAAGTGCTTTGGAAAAACTCAAATCCTTTTTGCGGCAAAGTTTTGCCAAATCGCCGCCGGACATATATTCCAAAACCAGATAATGAAAAACCGTGCCGTTTAAATCCTTCGCCGTGCCGTGTCCGAGTCTGGAAATGACGTTCGGATGCCGCACGCGATCAAGCGCAATCGCTTCATTCTGAAAATTTTCAACCAGAGTTCGTTCGAGGTCTAAATCCAGATCGTTCTGCAAAAAGACGTTGAGAGCCTTAATAACAACCTTTTTATGCTGCGACTGCGGCGAAGCGAGCGTGTCGTAAGCGACGTAAATCTCGGCGTAGCTGCCGCGTCCCAGACGCGCATAAACATCATAGCGATTATCAAGCCGGCAATTTATTAAGGAAAGTTCTCTCATCATAGCTCAGATAATTCTAAGTTTACATCAAGTTTATTGTATTTCATAAAATCTTACGCTTAATTAAATGCAAAGTTCTGATTTATCAACGAAAAAAATCCGTCTGAAAAAACATCGGGCAGAAAGTTTCTCAGACGGACAAAGACTTTTAAGTTTAAAAACAAATTAATCTAATCTTTCAAAACCTGTCAATTGAATGGTTTGGAAGAAAGGAGTTCCGGGCGGCAGGCGGTTCGGATCAAGAAACGATGTGTCAAAAACCCAGTTGCGAGTCGGCGGACTATAGACAGTCGAACAACATTTGAAAGACCCGTTGTTATTGTGAGAATTGAATAAGTTAATCAGCGATCCGGCGTAATTCAGACGCACGCTGCTCCATTTTTCAAGAAAACGCTTGAAATTATGAACGCCGCCGGAAAGTCTCGGATCGCTGCCGCCTTGATTTGGAGAACCGTTTGCGCTTGACCTTGTATCGCCGGCGAGCATCGCAAATCTGACATAAGTTTCTGTTGCTACTCTGCTGTTTAAAGTAAACGGATAGCGAAAACTTTTAGCGTCGCTCCAGTTGTTCGACAAAATGGTTACGGCATCGGCGGCTATCGAAGCCGGAATGTGATCTGCGGTGTCAAGCGGTCTGTAATCGGTTGCCGGAGTCGGCTCGCCGACGGAGGTTATACTATTTGCGTTATAATTGCCTTGAACGTAAACGCCGTTTTCCGAAGCAAAAGTAAAACCCTTCGTATTCGAGGCATTTGCCGCATCATATCTTCCCGGCAGTTGTTCGCCGTTGATCAGACGAACTCCGCGACGGTAGAATTTATGCTCGAAAACTGCGGCTCTTGAAGCAACTTCAGCCGAATTAGTTCCCCTATACTGCGGTGCTTCGTTGATCGTATCGGAATCCATTCTGCCGTTTTGATTTATATCTTCGCCCGGTTGTAATGTGTTGTCATTATTACCGTAAATATCTTCCATATCGTATTCGCCGTCAAAATCATAATCGCCGCGCCGGTCTGAAACATAAAAGACCCAGCCGTTCGCACTCGGAACGTCGGAGGCTCGTAGTGATCTTCCCAATTCGGAAGCATACGGCGTATCCGTCGGAAATTGATTGTCAAAATCGCCGTCGAAAAATCTTTTGAGATTGGCAATATCAATATCAACCATACTCATTACGCCCGCCCACGGAACTTTTTTATCATAATTACTGCTGCTCGTCGGATTGAATGTGCCTGTGCCTTCAAAGTATAAACCTTCGCGCGTATCAAACATATTTATCGGAAACGGCGCAATTTTAGCGGAAGAGCCAAGATCGCGCGAGTGAGGCAAATCGCTCGAAACTACGTCGTTT
Source organism: Pyrinomonadaceae bacterium (assembly GCA_965214585.1). GTDB lineage: Bacteria > Acidobacteriota > Blastocatellia > Pyrinomonadales > Pyrinomonadaceae > JAHCHG01. The sequence goes on from OZ243957.1 coordinate 3,162,689, forward strand.
ATAGAATAAGGTATGTTTATTTGTGCCACTACGACATTGTAAATATCAGAGAAAAAAGTTCCGGTTGATGTAATATACCGCGCATCGTCGGTTGAAATTTCGGGCATACTTTCGCCTTTGATGGCAAATCTTTGCAGTTTTATTACCGAGCGCGTATCGTTATTTCCCATACCAAACACCAGAGGCGGCGCATCGGTCACGCCGAGACTCAGAAAATCCTGCGTAATATCTTTTGTTTCAAAAATATTCGTCGCCGGATTCTTGCCGATCATCTCGACCTTTATCCACATCTGCCGGCTGCCGATTAGAAATCTTTCGCCGTTAATTTCCGTTGCCTGATAAGGACTGCCCCTCATTGCCCGCGGTTTATAGCCGCGAGGCTGAGAACCCGGATTTACCGTCTGCCCGTTAGGATGACCGTTAAGAAGAATGCCGCAATCGGTGGTTACGGCGTTCGTTCCCGTGCCGGAAGCGCAGCCGGGAAGTTTGGCTTTGTCGTCGGCAAGTGAAACCCGCAAACCGGCTTTATTATAGTATCTCTCATTGCTGGTTATATTATTGTCAGCCGTAGTATTCGTAACCGGAACAAGTGTTCCGGTTTCGTCGCTGTATAAATCGCCCATATTTCTGCCGCGTCTGATCAGTTCAATGTAATCAACGGTCTGACCGCTTCGGCGGTTGGAGATACGGATCGGCAGATTCAGTTGGTCGGCGTGCGTCTTTAAGTTGCCTTGAAAAAACTCCTGATTGCTGCCCCAACCGGCATTTGCATAAACGGTCGGTTGATCGGACGACATCGGAACGGGCGAACCGTTTACCGGATCGGTTAAAACGCTGCCCATACCTCTCGTCAACTGGACGTTATTGCCCGACGCATTTTTGATAAAAACATTTTCGCCCTTAGAAGCTGCATCCGAACCGTTGCGCGTAACATTGGTAAATACCTCGCCGACGGATGTTACTTTTGATGTAAAATATAATCCGGTGCTTGCCGAAAGAAACAAATTGTCATTCGAGTGAACTCTGCCGCCAAAGTCAAAACGCGGACCGGGGTGAAATTCAAGATCGTCGTCGTAAAAAATGCCGAATTGGAAGATCGGTATCCGGTTATTAAAGAATCTGCGTCTGAGAGCGACCTCCACACCGGACGAGTTTTCTCTTGCCGCCGAATCAATCTGCCATTCGTCGCGGATCGAACTCAAACCCTGATAATCCGAACCCGTCATTGTAACGATTTCCGAAGTTTTAACTTGTTGAATGTCTTGATTGAACGAGTATTTAGAGAAAACGGAAGGAGTCTGATTATCGGTCGGATGCTGACCTTTGATGCGGGTTATATCGCTCGGTTCGGGATTTAATTTGTCATCAAAAATTTTATCGAAATTCTGCGTCATAATTTCGAGGCTGGCGTGCGCGGCTTCAAATGTCCGCGTTTCAGCCGCATCGTTGCTTGCCGCAATCGTTTCGTTGGTCGTTCGGGTAATTGCCAAAGCAACAAAACCCATTAGTAAAATCATAATCAGCAAAGCGATGATGATCGCCGAACCGCGCTGATCCCGATTTCGTGCCGCATCGTGCTTCAAAGTGCAGCTTTTATCAGTCTGAAAAAAAATGTTTTCCAAGTGCATAAGTTTCAACCTCTCGCTTAACCTTCGTCGTATCCTAAATTTCTCGCGCTGAATGTGGACTGTAATTTTATTTCCTGCGGAAGTTTTGTTTGTTCATCAAGTTCGGTTGACTGAATCGTAATTGAAATACTGATCTGCCTGATTAAATTACAGTTTCCCGGATTGTCGTCATTCGTTCCTCTGATACCGTCAACTCCTGCAATCGGATCATCGGTTACTGTTCCATTGCTGAGAACATATTTAAATTGCAGAGCCTTGACGTTATATGCCAACGGCTGCTCGCGGATTTGTTCAGCCGCCGATTCTCCGGCGTTGTTGCCGTAGCGCACCCTGACCAGCGTTCCGTCTTGTTTTACTCTATAACTGACCCAAGTGATTCTTTTAAGCGTCGCTTTCGTATAGTTTGTGCAGTTATCCGTTTCATTTTCGGCACAGCCTCTTAGCAAACTTCTGTTTTCTCCGATTCCATTAAACGGCTGATTTAAACCCAGCGGATCGTTCGGTGCAAACTCGATATTTCGTCCGTTGACAACCCTTGTTGCAATAACAGCTATTTGTGAAATCGGCGATTCAATTAAAAACAAATCGAAATTATTGGCGTTTCTCGCCTCCACGTTGATTGTTCTAACTTTGGCAATGTCGGGCGCAGAGCCGGATACGGCGCGTTCCAGATCAATTGCGTTGCTGCCGTTGAAACTAAGATCGCGGTAGGCAAATGAAATTATATCCGTTCTCTCGTTCGGATCGGTTTGCAGATCATTGGTAAATAGGTCGTTTCCCGAAATTACGGAAGTTAAAATATCTCTTTCGTTATTAGTATCGGGCGGAACTCCCAGACGAGTCGAAATAAGATTGTCGGGAACGATTGCCCCGCTTTTGTGAAAGCCGAATCCGGCGTTGAGCGCGTCGCGTCCGATCAGATGAAGCGCGGCGCGGGCATTTTTCATAATATCCGCCCGGTTGCTCGAACGATTTCGGTCAACTCTGCCGACTTGTAAAAGCCCGTAAACAGAGCCGGTAATAATCAGAAAAATGACCATTGCGATCATCAATTCCAATATACTAAAGCCGCTTTCGGAATTTTCACCCGAATAATTATTTATTAATGAATTTTCAAAAACTTTATTTTTCATTCGATTTTTTTATTGGTAATCGGCAATCAGAGTTGTAACGACTTCTTCACGAACCGCCTGATTCGAGAAGAATCTGACTTTTACTTCTATTTTTCTTCGCGTTACGTCAGGCGAATTATTTTCCGGGTCTGCTACATCGGTTATATTGACCATTCTTTCAAAGCCTCTGATAACCGGACTGGTATTGTTTGGTCGTCCTGAAATATCGCAGATGCCGTTTGCCGGGCAAGCATCATCCGCCGTTCCCGCCACGCCGTCCCAACCCAAGTCTTCCCGAATCGGACACCAGCCGTTAAGGAAAATTCCGCGTGCCGCGCCGTTGAAAACATTGTTTCCGACGTTTCCAATCGAATGCCATCCTTCGATCACACCCGGACGCTGAATGTCCCGCGCCGCAATTATTGATTCAATGGTGGAAAGAGCGATTTGTTTGGCGATAATACGGTTTTCCGATTCGTATGTGCGTACCAGATTTGCGGTCAGAGCCGCCGCCATAGCGACTACGCCGACCAGCATTATGACAATTGCGATCATTACCTCGACATATGAAAATCCGTCTTCCGCAGCTTTTTTTCTTTTCTTTTGTAATAAATTCATAAATTTTTACTCTGCTTATCTGCTGTAACCCGATGTTCGGCGTGAATCCTTCCATTTATTTGCGTCGCTCGAAGCGCGGACATATTCCCACAGACGAATCGAGCCGGTTGATCCGACAACGGTAATCGCCAAGGCAATTTCCGATTGATTTGGGTTGATTTTGTCGGGCGACCACACATAAATCGTATTCCCGACAATACTTGCATTTCTTCCGACAGCGTTTGTTCCGGCATCGGAAACCATTCCATCGCTTTGAAATCTCAGCGTGCAAACATTATTATTTTGGCTGCTCGGATAATTGCTCTGCTTAAAATCAGCATCCGGGACAGGCAGGGATTCGGGCGGAGATACATTTATTTCGGAAGGGCTGTTCTCCAATTTAATTACATCCGGCGGCATTAATGTAATCTGTCTGGTTAAAACATCATCGTTTGCCGTTGCGCCGTCATTCTCATTGATTAGACGCACCATATTTGCCGTCAAATCAATTTCTACGCGTTGGGTTCTGCGTTGAGTTAAAGAACGCTGCCGGGCTTCCTGAAGCAAATCTATAATTTGTAAGGCTTGCTCCTCGGCTTTATACAGTTCCTGATGGGCTGTCAAATAAAATCCCGCGACTGCCGACATTACCGCAATTATAACCAGCACGACAAGTAGTTCGACTAAAGAATATCCCGCCGCAGATTTAATGCTGTTGTTCATAAATTCTTCGTTCTTATATAATTTGTAATTGATTTGTGGAAATCATCCGACTGATGAATTAGACGAGCTTTTTACTCATCAAAAATTATACAAATTTATTACAGTAATTGCAAACAATTTTAATCATTGTTTAACAATAGATATATTAAATTACTAATGAAAAATAAATTCCAAAAAATGTCTTTATTTAATCGGTGATTTTGGGTAAAATTGCACTGCATTAAAACAATTTGTTTATAATATGGCGGAAAATAAAACCGGATCACAAAAAAAAGTTTCAGCCGATTGGCTGATTCAGGGCGTTTTGACAAAACTGGGCGATATTTTCGATCAGTTTACGGGCAGAGATTGGCAGCCTTCGAGCAATCTGGCGACGAGCGAACTTATCGAAAGGCTGAAAAAACTGCTCGATTCGCAAGTTCAGAATGTTGACGGAAAATCTCAGGTCGTTCCGCACAACATAAAACTGAAAATGCAGTGGGATAAATTTTCAACCGACAGCGAGAAGGCAATCGAAAAACTCGAAAACGAACTTTTGATCGCCGCCATAGATCACATAAACGACAAGCGTTATCACACATTTGCGCCGATAAGACTGGAAATCAAACCCGATTATTTTACCGAAGGCGTGAAACTGCAAGCCGGTTTTGAAAAATTTGTTGACGAAGAAAACAGGGGCGAAATCAGGGTTGCGATTCCAGATTTGAAAGTCGAAAAACTGATCGAAAATGAGGAAACGGCGGCGGAAATTCCCAAACAAAAATTTGTCGCCGAATTTGAGGAAAAAGGGAAAGTCCGGCGCAGAGAATTATTTTTTGCACCGAAACAGCGGCAGAGCATCGGCAGAACTCCCGAAAATAATTTGATAATAAACGATCCGAGCATTTCAAAAATCCACGCCGCGCTTGTCTTAGACGGCGAAAATCAATTGATGGTAGCCGACACGGGTTCGACGAACGGAACATTTATCAACGATAAGCGTATTTCATACGGAAAAGCGATAACGATCAAGGAAAGCGACAAAATAAAATTCGGGACAGTCGAAGTCAGATTAAAATATATTCCCGAAAACAACGAACCGAAAAAAGTTTCGGAAAACGGCGAATCGAAACAGATTGCGAAAAATTATCAGTCAAAGCAAAATGCGGTTGAAGAAACGACTGCGAAAACCGAAGTTTTGCCTGCCGAAAACGATTTGGCTGAAACGCAGAGAGTTTCGATTTCCCAAGTAAAAAACGAAGCCGGCGACAGAGAGAATTTTGCCGCAAAAAATCCGCAGCCGAACGGCGAAAAAGATTTTACGCAAGGGAATTTGCCGAAAACGCAGCCTGAGATAACATTTGAAGATTAAATTTTTGTGATGCTACAAACTTTTCTGATATTTTTTCTGCAATTCGATTGGGAAAAACTGCGCCCCGAAAATATCTTCGGCAGGCAGATTCTCGAACGAACTCCCGCCGGTCTGACGATTGTTTACTTGATCGGAACGGCGATTCTGGTCGGATTTCTCATATTTTCTTTTGTCAAAAGATCGCCGCGCAAATTTAATTTCGAGGAAAATCTTCCGCGCGAAGTCAAAAGAAAATTAACCACGACCTTGGCAAACAGAAGCCTCCGCATCTGGCAGTTCGTTTTTATATTTTTAGCTTTTTTTGTTTACGGTTTTCACGTTTACTGGACTTATTATGCGGACGAAAACAACGAGCAGTTTCAGGCTTTGAGCTATAAGGATTTGCGAAACAGGCGGGCGAACGCCGCTTCTCTGCGCGGCTGGATGCTTGATCGTTCGGGCGATTTGGGAAGTGCTTTGGCGTATTACAAACTCGATGCCGACGGTGATATTTCGCGCACTTACGCGTTTGAAAGAGAAATGTCGCACTTGCTCGGCACGGAGCGCGGAACGCCCGGTTTGGAAAGAACTCTTTTTCTCGAAGAAATTGACCGCAGACCGGAAGCGTGGGACGTTTTAACCCGTATCAAGCGAGCCGAAGACGTTGAAAAGGACGTGCGAATCACGATTGACCGGAATTTACAGTCATACATCGTCGAGCAATTAAAAGACAAAAAAGGCGCGGTTGTCGTTTTGAATCCGCAGACGGGCGATATTCTGGCGATGTATTCAAATCCTTCTTTTAATATCAACGAGGCGCGAAGTCTGGACGACTGGCTGAAACTCGAAGCAAATTCGCGCGACAAACCTCTGCTCAACCGCGCCACGCGCGAATATTACGTTCCCGGTTCGACGTTTAAGACTTTTACGATGGTCGCGGCATTTAACGCCAATCAGGAAAACACGACTTTGCAAAGCAAGCTCGGCGGATTCGTGCCGTTTCGCGGTTCGCGCTCGATCACCGATGCCAACGGCGGATGCGAGCCGCCTTACGGCTGCGGAAATCTGAACATCGCGCAGGCTTTTGAAGCGTCGAGCAATCAGTATTTTTCGCAGATGGCGGTTTTGCTCGGACGCGAAAGATTGCGCGAAACCGCCGGAAAATACGGCATTTTAGCCGTTGATACGCCCGCCGAATCTTTGCAGAATAAATTTTTCCCCGAAATCTTAAACGCCAGCAACGAGCAGATCAAAAATGCTCTCGCGCCCGAACAATCAACGCTTGTTACGGGCAAGAAAATTTCCGCTTACGACATCGCTTTGGAAGGAATGGGACAAGGTTACGCCGGACAGATGACACCGTTTCAGATGGCTCTGATCGCCGCCGCGCCCGCTAATATGCAAGGGAAATTGATGAAACCGCGCATCGAAGCCGATCAGCCGCCCGAAGTTTTTTCGCAGGTTTTGTCCTCGCAAAACGCTGCCGATGTCCGCCGGATTATGGGACTTGTCACCGAAGGAAAAGGCGGAACGGCGACGAGAGTTTTCGGCAAGGTTAAATCGGCGGGAATCCGCACGGGCGGAAAAACCGGAACGGCGGAAAAACTCGCGCCCGTTTACGATAAAGACGGGAAACTGAAAACGATCACGAAAAAAAGGAAAAACAAAGACGGGGAACTCGAAGAATACAAAGTTCCGCAAATGTATGAACGAACGGACAGTTGGTATATCGCCATTGCGCCGCTTGAAAAACCGCAGTTGGCAATTTCCGTCGTCGTCGAAGGCGGCGGTTACGGAGCAGCAATTTCCGCGCCGATTGCCGCAAATATAGTTTTAAAGGCAAGAGATTTAGGACTTTTGGGCGGGAAAAAAGGTAAAAAGTAAAAGGTGAAAGGTAAAGGGTAAAAGGTTAGCAGCGTCGGGCGTATGCTGACTGGACAAGAGATTTATGAAAAGCCGCGCTTCAACAAATGTTTTGATACTTTTATTAATTGTCGTAACGACGGCGATTGCCCATTATTCTATTTATTACGGAGCGTTGATTCGCGGCTACGAAACTTCCTGGATGTCCGGCGGAAGAAATCTGTTTTTGCTTTTGATTCTCGCCGTTTTGCCGGTTTTTCTGGCTCGTTTTGCAAAATTTAAAGGAAACTGGACGATTTACACTTCGGCGATTTTGCTTTTTTCAATCGGTTTGACCGTGCAGTATCGCTTGTTTTCCGATCCCGAATACATTTCGAGCCAAAACAAAGCGCAGGCGCGTCAGGAAAAGATCAGAACTTTACAGCTTAATTATATACAGGAAAATTATTCGGCGGAGAAAAAGCAGATGATGGGTTTGCCCGCCACGCCGCCTTCGCCGGTAGATTTATCTCAAAAAGAGCCGCGCAAATCCGATACGACTGTGACGGAAATTTTATTTTCCGGCAAAACTGTAAATCCTCTGCTGGCAATTTGCGGATTTTTAGCGGCATTTTTGTTGATGCGGCGCGACGACGTTTTGGAAATTCTGCAAAAGCACGGGTTTTTGATCGTTATTCTGACTCTGTTTCCGCTTCTGCTCGCGGCGATCACTTCGCGGGCGGGAAAATCCATCGGAAATATGACACCTTGGGAACTTTCCAAAATCCCTTTTCTCATCGGTTTTGCGGCGATCTTGTCCGTTTTGTATAAAAATCTCGCCCGCACATATTGGGGAATTCCACGCGCCAAAGATGTCTTTCCGCTTGTGTTTATGGCGATTCTGCCGTTTTTTCCGTTTTTCGTCTTGAAGGATTTCGGGCAAATGATGGTTTTCAGTTCGGTTTATGTCACGCTTTATCTGATCGCCGTGCGCCGTCTGCCGCAGAGAATCGTCCTGATCGGCAGCGTTCTGCTGCTTGTCAGCGTTTTGGTCGTCAGCGCACTGCCGGAAAAAACGCAGGAAAACATACCGCTTCTGCCGACGCTTGCCGGTCCGGTCAAAAAAATTCTGCCCGATAGAATTCAGCAGCGTTTTCATTTGTGGCTCGACGGTTTTAATCCGCCTTCGCCGGAAACCGATTGGTGGAAGGACGATTATCAGAGATATTACAAAAAATTAGTTGAAAAAGACCCGAATCTGCCTGATCTGTTGGAGCAAGAACCGACTTTACAGCGTTCGATCAATGTTGATGCGTGGTTTGACGTGCTTGCTTTTCAACCGGCGCAGGCGACCTTCGGCGTTCATTCGGGCGGAACGACGGGACGCGGGCTTGGTCTGGGTTTTGTCGAACTGATTCCCGTCGCCGATTCCGATTATATTTACGCGGCACTCGCCGAAGAACTCGGAGTTTTCGGCGGTTTGCTGATAATTTTAACGCTGATCGTATTTGTCAATTCGGGAGTTCGCACCGCGCTCGACGCGAGAGATATGTTCAGCAAACTCTGCGCCGTCGGTTTGACCGCTTTTATCGGTTTTCAGGCACTCGTCAATATGGGCGGCATCACACGCGCTCTGCCGATGACCGGCATCACTCTGCCGTTTGTCAGCCACGGCGGTTTTAGTCTTCTGACGAGTTTTATAATGCTCGGAATGCTTCTCGCAATTTCCCACCGCAACCAAGTTGACAGAGAACTAAGTCCGATGTCTAATGCTAGTAATAGTTAATAGTTCATTGTTAATGGTTAAGTGTATTGACAAACAAGATTAGGATGAATCAATTTCTTTGTCGCAGAGCGACTTTAAGAAAATAGCCAGTGGTGAAGCGAAATGAAATGGAGCGTAACCTCTGGACAAATTGAAAAAACAATTCGCACTCTGAAGGAGTGCAACAAACATCTGTCGCTCTTTCAGAGCTTGAGTGATATTGGTAAATTATCCAGAGGTTATGTGCGCGGGCGCACTTCACTACTGGCTATTTTCTTAATGCTTCTGCCGAAGCAAAAGAGTTTAACTTTCTTCCTAACGTAAATTGTCAATACAGTTAATTGCTAAATCCCTTAAAACAATTAACGATTAACAATGAACTATTAACAATCTTTCGGAGAAAATTTCAATGACTGAAAATAATTTTCAAATTAATTCGGCGGCGATCACGGACAGAGGCTTGAGCAAAAAGCGTCCGCAAAATGAAGATGCTTTTGCGGAACTTAACGGGCAGGGATTTTTTGCCGTCGCCGATGGTGTCGGCGGAGCGCAAGCCGGAGATGTCGCTTCTCAGATGGCGGTTGAGATTTTAAGCGAAGCGTTTGTCAATCTGGAAAAAAACAGCGATGCCGAAGAAATGATGAAAATCGCCATTGATCGGGCGAACGAAGCGATTTTTCAGATGTCGCACGATTTGCAGCAGCTTTCGACGATGGCAACAACAATCGTCGCTCTGCACGTTGCGGGAAACATCGCCACCATCGGTCACGTCGGCGATTCGCGGCTTTATCGTTTGGATGAAAAGGGAAATCTTTTCCGCGAAACGCAGGATCATTCGGTGGTTGAAGAAGAAGTTCGCGCCGGACGGATGACCGAAGCGCAAGCCGCCAATCATCCGAGCCGCAACGTAATTTCGCGTGCGCTCGGCGCGGACAGCGCGGTTGAAATTGATATGAAAACCATTATGTTCGAGCCGCGCACGACGTTCTTTTTATGCTCGGACGGAATTACCAGACACATTGACGATTTCGAGTTGAGAGAACTTTTGCAGTCGGGCGAAGAACCCGCAGACATCGTTCAAAAAATGAAGGAAATCTGCTACGAGCGCGGCGCAATGGACAATCTGACCGCCGTTATCGCCGCCGTAACCGATAAAGTTGTCAGCCAAACATCGGCTCGGATCGTGGAAACTCCGGCAGATTTTGAACAAGCGACCTTTGCCGGCGCACGTCAATCCGCCGATTCTGCTTTTACCGATGCGCCCGAATACGAAACTCAATCTCTGAAAATGCCCGAAGAAGTTTCCGCCGGCAATATAACTTTTCGGGAAGCCGAAAAAATAGAAATTCCGTTCGCCGACCAAAATGAAGATACTCTTTTGTTTCCGGCTGACGAAGAAGATCAGGCAATCGGCACATCATCCGAATTACTGACAAAAGAAGAATCCGCGCCAATCGTGAGAACCGAAACGAGCGCGGGAATGTCGAAATTTCTGACCGCCGGTCTGCTTCTGCTCGCGGGATTTTTCGTCGGCGCAGGCGTAACTTATCTTTACACGAAGGCAAACCCGACGGTGGCAAAAGTTCCGCCTTCTCCCGTCGAAGACAGCCCGGACATTCCATATACGGCTTTTGAAGACAACCGCCGCAATGTTGACGAAAATCCCGAACTTTTTATAAAAAATCAGGAAAATGCCGAAAACAAAGACGCTGAAGATTATTATCTGCTGGGTCGCGCACATCTTTTGACCTTGAATCTTCCCAAGGCAAAAGAATCTTTTGAAGAAGCGAGAAAACTTTTAAGCGATCCCGACGCGTCTGACAATGTAAATGTAAAAACTCTGGAAAATGAGATAGCGATTGGATTAGCATTAACCAACAATCCATTTACACCGAAAATGCTGCGCGACGAATTAAATATGACCAATAGTTCGGCAGATCAGACTCCAAACGCAAATAATTTCAATTTGCCGGAAAACGATTTCAATCTTGCGAATTAAAATTTAAGAAGCTGTCTGGAAACTGTAACGCAGGCTTCCAGCCGGCAGTCTTGGTGGCATCTTGCCGCCAAATTTATCTGTTTTTCCCGTAAATTTGTGTAAACAACGCTCGAATTGGCGGCTGGAAGCCACCAAGACTGCCGGCAAGATGCCGGCGTTACGTTTCTTCTGAATTTCCAATTTGAATAATTGCCGTTTGCTGCCTTTTAGCTTCATACAAAATCACCGCGCAGGAAACGGCTAAGTTCAAACTCTCGACATTATTTTCCATCGGAATAAAAAGGTTTTCGTCGGTTAGATTTCTCTCTTCCGAACTCAAACCGTGCGCTTCCGAGCCGAAAATTAAAAGGCGCGGCTTTTTCCAGTCAATTTCCGTATAACTTTTTTCCGCCTTTACGTCGGCGCAGACGGTTGAAAGATCATTTTTCTTTGCCCAATCAATCGCTTCGTAAAAATCGGCATTCGTCCACAAAGAAAGGCGCAGATTCGCGCCCATCGCGCTGCGCGAAGTCTTTGGCGAAAAAACGTCAGCCGAATTATTCGTTAAAATCACGCCCGCCGCGTCAACCGCTTCGGCTGTCCGCAAAATCGCGCCTAAATTATTCGGATTATTTATTTGATGAAGTAATATGACAAGCGGAAATCGTTCGTCCGCCTTTTTAAGAAAAATTTCAATATTTTCCAGAGAAGTTTCCGGTCTTCGGCAAACGGCGATAACTCCTTGCGGATTTTTTGTCGAAGCTATCGAATTGAAAACTTTCTCTTCGACTTCGCAGATATTTTCGGTTTTTGCGCGAAAATTATCAATCAAACTTTTTGCGCGTTCATTCGTTAAAAAACCGTCAACAAAGAAAACATCCGTGACCGAAATCTCCGAGCGCAAAATTTCTTCGCAAAGCCGCAAACCTTCGAGAAAAATCAAATCTTTTTCCAGCCCGTCGCGCACTTTGCGGGCGAGTTTGATTTTCCGGTTATCGCGGCTGGATATTTTCAGCATCGAGAAAATAAATAAAAGGCAACGCTCGCGGCGGGATTTGAACCTGCGACTTCTTCCTTCGGAGGGAAGCACTCTATCCACTGAGCTACGCGAGCATATAAATTGTTCACGGTTTTTGCTGGACAATACCAACAAAATAAAAATGTCGTTTATCAAAAAGTTTAACAACATTCAGGATATTCACAATTAATAATAACAAACTTTAGTCAAAAAATGGTTGGTAAATCTCTACTCCCGATTCGCCATTTAAATAACATATATTCAAAATCTACTAAATAACAACAGAATATATCAACAATTTTAATTGAATTTACTAAACCTCAAATCATTTATTCCTTTTTTTCGGTAGAGTAGAATGGGGCAAAACGAATGTATCATTTGGATAAGGTATATTTCCATTTGCTGCTTTTAGAACTTTAACACTTACACCATATATTTCCAAAAGAATTTCCCAAGTTACAATTTGCTCTCCAACAATTTTATCATTAAAGTATATAACTTTGTTATTTTGAATATAACAGAATTTTAGTGAAAGTATGTAAGCATTGTAAACATTCTTAGCTCTATATTTAACTGCAATAAGCCAATAAGATTTACCGTTTATTGCCCAAAGTCGAGGCTTTTTGCTCCAATCTACGAATCTGACCGAGTAAGGGTCGTTGAAATTCTTATTAATGAAATTTAGAATTGCAGGAAATTGACCTTGGCTGTTTGCCATTGGTCTGATGCCTGCTGAGTCATAATTAATACTTTGTTTTTTAGGTTGCAATTTTGATAGTTCATCCAAAGGTGAAGGATTAAATATTTGTTCATTAAATCCAATATCAGCATTGGCTGATTTATTATCAAGAGATTTTGATAAACTATCTATCATTTCCTGACTAATACTCCAATCACACTTCTCGGCAAGAACTTTAATTTCTGGAGGAGTGCCTGAATAAAACTCAATCTGCTGAATCGTTATGATAAGCTGATAATAGCAAGCATCAATTTTTGTTCCCTCGTAAATATATATACCATCTTTAATAAAAACTTTTACTGCTTCATCGAAGTCTTTACTAGCTGAATCACGCAAATCTTGTTCATACTTTTGTAAAGCATTTTTGAAATGATTTTCTGAATTAGAATAGATTTGGCTGATTTCCTTTGGAGTTAATTTTGAGTTATCAAAAACTTCCTTTTTCTTACTGATATTTTTTTTGCTTGCGGTTTTACTTCCATCATTGGCAACCTGTCCGTATGTTATGCTGAAAAACAATAACATTAAACCTATAATTTTACTAAATTTGATCATCCTATTATCTGTTATTCCATTTTTATTAATATTGCACACATAATAAAAAAGTAAATGGTAAAAAGGCAAATTATAATTCAGTTTATTACTTCGGCTGAATCGTAATGCTCTTGATTCTGATCGGCTCTAGTGGTCTTTCGCCTTCTCTGGGCGTTACGCCCGAAATCGTTCTGACGTTGTTCATTCCTTCGATAACTTTGCCGAAGATCGTGTATTGCTCATCAAAATCGGGAACTCGCTTCAATGTTATAAAAAACTGCGAATTTGCCGAATTCGGGTCTTGAGCGCGAGCCGCGCCGACAATTCCAATATCATACGGAACATCGGAAAACTCGGCTTCGACATCCGGTTTTTCCGAACCGCCCATTCCGTCGTTCAACGGATCAGCGTCTTTTGAAAGCGGATCGCCGCTTTGAATAACTTTGTCGTTTATTCTGTGAAAAGTTACGCCGTTGTAAAAACCTTCTTTCGCCAGAGTCTTAAACTGCTCGACCATTTTCGGCGCGACGTTTGAATAAAGCTCTATTTTTATCGTGCCGAAAGCCGCCTGATTTTCCATTTCGATAACAGCGATTTCGTTATCGGCAATCGGCGCAATATCTTTTTTAACAATAGGTTGATTTGCATTTGAATTGTCCGATTCTTTGCCGCCGTCGCCGCCGCAGGAAATAAAAAACAGCACCGAAAGCGCAATAAATAAAATTGAAAGTTTTTTAAACATAATTTCTTAAAATAATTTGTCGCTGTCCAAAAGAATCGTCACCGGACCGTCGTTGATTAATTCGACATCCATCATCGCCTGAAACTTTCCCGTTTCGATTTTTGCGATTTGTTTGCGGGCTTCGCTGACAAAAAACTCATACAATTGTTTTGCTTTCTCCGGCGCGGCGGCTTCGACGAAAGAAGGTCTTCTGCCGCGCCGCGCGTCGCCGTAAATGGTAAATTGCGAAACGACGAGAAGTTCGCCGTTAATATCGAGCAGGGAAAGATTCATTTTATCTTCCGCATCTTCAAAAATCCGCAAATTCAGCGTTTTATCCAAAATATATTTCGCTTCCCGTTCCGAATCTTCACGCGAAACGCCAAGCAAAACCAAAATTCCCGCACCGATCTCGCCGACAATTTCCCCGTCAACTGAAACCTTCGCCCGCGAAACTCTCTGAATTACAGCACGCACAATTTTTGTTAAATGAAAAGTGAGAAATGAGAATTTTTTTACTTTTCATTTCTCACTTCTTACCTTCCTCAATCGTTACCTTTTGCATTCGGACTTCTTCAAGCGGTTTATCGCGCGAATTTGTCTGAACTTCGGCGATTTCGTCCACAACATCCTGACCTTCGACGACCTTTCCGAATTTTGTATAGCTCGGCGGAAGCGGATAATCGGCGTGCATTATAAAGAACTGCGAACCGTTCGTGTTCGGTCCCGAATTCGCCATCGCCACCGTTCCCTTCGCGTATGCGCCTTGATAAAGCGTGGAGTTTTTGTCAATTTCGTCGTCAAATTTTCCGCCCCAAGCTGATTCGCCGCCGTAACCTTCGCCAAGCGGATCGCCGCCCTGCACCATAAAATTTTTGATTACGCGGTGAAAAATAACTCCGTCGTAATAACCTTTTTCCGCCAAAAGCTGAAAGTTCTCCGTCGTTTTCGGCGCGTCGTCTTCGAGAAGTTCAAATTTTATCGTTCCCTTGTTCGTTTCAATTACTGCAAATTTGTCTGCCATAGATTCTCCTTGTTTAATTTAAAATAAACCACAGATTAACATAATTTTATGCGGATAAGAATTATGGTTTGTTAGATTTTTTAATTCACTATTGAATTTAAAACTTTTATATAACAAGGCGGAAACCCGACAGTTATGGAGGGTGCTGATTGATTAGAAGTTTGTTGAGTTTCAAAAAAGTGTTGAAAATGGTATTTATCTATAACCTTTTTGACTGATAAACAGCACCCTCCATAACTGTCGGGTTTCCGCCTGTGTGTTGATAAATAATTATTATCGTGATCTATTGAAAATCAATTGTTCAAAATAAATTTCTCGATAGCCAAAGCGACACCGCTTTCGTCGTTGCTCAAAGTCGTGTGATATTTTTCGTTTTCGAGCAGTTCGGGCGCGGCATTTCCCATTATAACGGCAATTTCGGCGTATTCGAGCATTTCGCAATCGTTAAAATTATCGCCGATGACCATTACGTTTTCAGCCGTTAATTTGTTGAGCAGAGCGAGTTTTTCAACGCCCGTTCCCTTAGAAGCGTCGGACGGCAAAACGTCTATCAGCGTAAAATCCAGATGCGTATAGATCGTCGGTAAAATTGTCGCGCTCATCTGGAGTTCGTTTTGCAGAACCTCTGTAAAATCAGCCATCGCCCGACAAGTTCCCGAAAATGAAACGTGAACCGTTTCGTTGTCGTCCACCACGTCTTCCAGATTTTCGACGTGATGAATCGAATCTTCCGCTTCGTCGCCGTGAAAAGTTTTCGACCAAGAAATATAACTTTGCAGCGGCAAATTTTCCTCCGAAACGCGGTCATAAAACAAAACGCCCTTTCCGTGCGGATCGCAGCTTAACATCGCATCCGCGCCGAATTCACGCCCGACGCGCAGAATTTCGTGCAAAGTTTTTTTCGGCAAAATCGAAACCGCGACGGTTTCGAGCGATTCCGCGTATTTCAATAACGCGCCGTTATGACAAATGATCGGCGCGTTTAATTCCAATTCCAACCCGACTGGACGCGCATCACGAAAACGTCTGCCCGTCGCAATCGTTACCAAAACGCCGATTTTTTCGGCTTCTCTGATGGCTTGGATATTTTTTTTGGGAATTACGCCGCGCGAATTAAGCAGCGTTCCGTCTAAATCTAATGCAAGAAATTTTATCATTTGAGAAGAATTTTATTATGAAATTTCTCAATAATAAAACGGGAAAACAAAAAGACGTGCCAAATATTTAAAACCGAAAGCAAAACAAATAAACTTATATCAAAGTAATTCGAGCCGTAAAGTAAAGAATCATTGGCGTTAAGCTCCATAGAACTTAAACTTTCGACAGTTTTCAAACCTTGAAAAGTATGCAAAACCCAAAATAAATAAGCCAGAAAAACGAAAAAAGTTAAACTTGAAGAATAGAAAAAACGGTTTTTGCTTTGCTTGATATTGATGAAGAACAGACAAGGAATGCAGAAAAAATTCAAAAATAATAAAAGTTCATATAAGGGAGTTGCGGCAAAAGTGCAAAATGTAAATTTAACAAATTTTTCGTTATTTGCGGCGGCTTTGAGTTCAGCTTGATGCAGTCGCACACTTTCGTTGTATTGAGCAATTAAATTCTGAATTATCTCCGCGTAATATATACAGCAAATCAAGAGAATTAAGAAGAAAATTATTTTATGTTCGGCTTTGAAAATCATAAAACTTGATGATGCAAATTATTCGTTTCTTAATTGTTAGACACCGAAAGTTTCAAAAAGTTCCGAACCTATTTATTTTCGTTCGCTTCCATATATTCGCGGAGAATCTCATTTATCTTTGCGGAATAATTAAAATCCTGAGATTTGAAATACTCGATAATATCTTTATCAATCGGCAAATTATCTTGATTTTTTTTCGGAATTATTTTGAATTTTTTTCGCAATACGCTCCGTGCGAACATTTCTTCCGTAATCGGCGGAATGTCCGAATAATCAATTTCGTCATCGGTCATTTTGCGAAGTCTTTCAATGTCAGTTCCGAATTTCTCTAAAGTATTCTTTTTGCTCATATTTTTCTGCTTTCCTAGTGGAAATAATTCTGATTATATCATCAGTTTCCGTATGAGAAACTGCGACGACCTCGCCGAATAATAAACCTAAAGTCAAGAAACGAATTTCGCCGTAATCAAAACGGTCATCGGCAACAGTAATAACTCCATTTTCAAAAACTTGCCAAACATCGGCAAAATCAATGCCGTGTCTTTGCAAATTTATACGGCGTTTTTCTTCGTCCCATTCAAATCTCATTGTAAAAGCAGTTTGGCATAAGGTCAATAAATTTTTCGTGTCAATTACTGCTTCTTTCTCTGTTCGGCTAGCCATTTTTGGTAAGCGGCTTTGCCTTTTTCAAATTCTGCGGCGGACGAATAAAAATAGTGCGAACCGTCGTTTGCTTCGACGTTTAGAACGTAAAAAATATAATCGGTTTTATCGGGATAAAGCGCGGCTTCGATGGCGTTTTCGCTCACGGAAGAAATCGGTCCGGGCGGGATTCCGGCATATTTTCGAGTGTTATACGGCGAATCAACTTCCAGATCGCTTTTGTTTATCACGCCGTCCCAGCGGTTTTGCGTTTTGGCGATATACACGGCGGTTTGGTCAATTCCGAGCGCGATGTTTTTTTCGAGGCGGTTGTAAATCACGGACGCGACCTTTTTTCTTTCAGCGGGAAATTTTGATTCGGTTTCGATTAAAGACGCGATTGTGACGATTTCGTGCGGAGTTCTGCCGAGTTCTTTCGCTCTTTGTGTGTATTCCGGTTTCCAGACTTTTTTAAATTGCTCGACCATTTTTTTGATAATGTCTTCGGTTTTTGCTTCGGGCGGAAATTCGTAAGTGCTTGGATACATATAACCTTCGAGCGTTTCCGCCGTCGGCGCGAAGTCTTTGATAAGCGTCGTGTCCCCTATTAAATACAATACGGCTTTTTCGTCCATCGGCGGATTTTGCGGAAAGAGTTTGATAATTCGCGGCGCGATGTCGAAGCGCGTGAATCCTTCGGGAATGGTTAAACTCACCGTTTGAGTTTCGCCTTTTTCGAGTTCTTTTAGAACCTGCAAAGGCGTGATCGGCGATTTGAACTGATATTCGCCCGCCTGCATATTTGTTGCGTCGCCGAAAGTTCGCAGATAAATTAAAACGGGCGTTTGATTCGCCAAAATTCCTTCGGCGGAAAGTTTGCCGATAATGTCGTTCGGAGTCGCGCCCTTTGGAATTTCGATAAATTCGTTGGCTTTATCGTGGCGTTTCGGTTGATGCAGAGAACTATACAGCCAATATGAAACCGCGCCCAAAGCGAGAACGGAAACGGCGAACAAAACTAAAAGAATTTTGATGAATTTCATTAAACTGTATTTTATCAAAAGAATTTCGGATTCTCATTGCGAAAGAAATTTATTTACAGCAAGTTCATTAAATCTGATTAAAAGTTCAAAAAAACGTAACGCCGGCTTCCAGCCGGCAGTCGTGGTGGCTTCCAGCCGCCACATTCTTGATTAAAAAAGCGTAAAGCTGCGCCTTTTTAATCCAAGCGTCGGCAAGATGCCAACGAGACTGCCGGCAAGATGCCGGCGTTACGTTTTGAGTTAAGCAAATTCTTACGGTTCATCACATTCCGATTCGACATTTTTGAATAATTTGCTGAATTCGTCCGTGTAATCCTGCCTGAAATCCGTTTCACAAGAATAATTGCCGTCCGTATCCGTTAAAATTGCACAATTCCACCAGCCGAATGCCATAACTTCAAGCCGGGCATATCTCAATCTGTCGGGCGAGGCGAATCGCTGTTCGTATCTGTTTTTAATGAATTCGGGATCAGCATTGTCAACGCGCTGATCCATATTGAGTTTCAGCCAAGTCGTCAGCAAATAATCGCCGCCTGCGATCAGCGGATTCGTAAATTGTTTTTCGCAAATATTTAGTGTTTTGATTTCTCTTAAAGCCGCAGGATTTTTGTAAGCTAAAACGGCAGCCCGGCTTCGTTGATAATCTTCCTTGAGATTTTCTATGTATCTCTGCCGGAGTTTCTCCCACAATTCGCCTTTTACCAAATCCAGATTTTCCCATTCCTTCAGACGCTTGCGGTATTCGGCATCCAGAATTTTTACGTCGAGTTTGTCAATATTCTCTAACGTAAACGGCGTAGCGTTATACGAAAGCGAAAGTTCGGGATGAGGATAAGTAAGTTTTTCCGTGTCAAAAAGTTGTTTTTCCGTATATTTTGCCGAATCGTAAGTTCCTTCGTGTTCGCACAGTCCGTAACTCCATTTGAATTTTTTGGTTTGCGCGTAACCTTCCAAATTTAAAAAGGTCAGAAAACAAAATATAATAAAAATCGCTGCTGATGTTTTTTTCATAGTTAAATACCTCTCGGTTTGAAATTTCTTGCGTTTGCTTTCGCGCTGATTGCCGCCAAGATTGACGTGGTTTTATCAGATATTTTGCCATAAAATTTCCGATCATAAAAGTTTCTTTAAGCCGCTTTCCAGATCGGTTTCGGGTTTCCAATCGAGTTCGTTTGTTATCAAAGATAAATCTGAAATGTAGTTCATCGGAACGGGTTTCGGCAGAGGATTTTCTTCATCTATAACTGCTTGGCAATCAGATATTTCTTCGATTTTTTCGATCAATTCTCTTAAAGTCAGAGCATTTTGTATGCCGCCGCCGAGATTGTAAAGTCCGTGCCGGATGATCGAACGGGTGAACGCTTGGCACGCTTTGGCGAAATCTTCGACGTAGAGAAAATCTCTTTTCGGTGCGCCGCCAGCGGGAAGTTTCAGAGGTTCGCCGAGATTTACGGCTTCAACGTAGTGCGAAACGAAATTCGGCTGATTTCCGACGCTCAAAGGCGCGTAAACTGTCGAAAGGCGGAAAATGCACGAACGGAATTTATTTTGATTGGCGTAAAATTCGACGTATTTTTCGGCGATCAGTTTTGACCATTCGAGCGCGGTTTGTCCCGTGTAAATTGTCGGACAGGTTTCGGGAACTTGCGCGAATGTGTCGGCGAATCTGCCGTAAACGTCTTTTGTCGAGGCAAAAATAAACACCCCATCTTTTTTCATCGAGCGCAGCAGATTTACCGTTCCTTCGATGTTTATCAGGAAAACTTCTTCCGCCGCTTCTTTTGATTTGTCGAGCAACGCGCCGAGATGAATCACGACATCGTAATTTCCGGCGATGCCTGCATCCTGCAATTTTAATAAATCAAAACCGTTTCGTCTGGAAAAATCGTCGGCGTTGAAATATTTGCGAACGTGCGTTCCGAGAAATCCGCTTCCGCCGGTAATTAAAACTTTCATAAGATAACTGATAACGGATAATATAAAACAATAAAAAATAAGCAGATCAGAAAAAAAGTTAAAGTTTATTCAATAAATTTTATTAAATATTTTAACCGTAAAATATAATTGATATTTGATAGATGATAATTGATAGATAAAACAAATATGGAACGACTGGAGATTAAAAATTATCAAAT
This sequence comes from Pyrinomonadaceae bacterium, assembly GCA_965214585.1. Classification (GTDB taxonomy): domain Bacteria; phylum Acidobacteriota; class Blastocatellia; order Pyrinomonadales; family Pyrinomonadaceae; genus JAHCHG01. The sequence goes on from OZ243957.1 coordinate 3,183,204, forward strand.
ATCAATTATCATCTATCAATTATTTTTTAGGTTTCTTCTATAAGAAGCTGTTTGGTAATTGTATCGCAGGCTTCCAGCCGGCTGTCTTGGTGGCTTCCAGCCGCCAAATTTATCTGTTTTTCCCGCCAATTCGAGTAAATAACGCTCGAATTGGCGGCAAGATGCCACCAAGACTGCCGGCAAGATGCCGGCGTTACGTTTTTTCTGAGTTTCCAAACAGCTTCTAAATCATTATACTTGAAAACATATAAACATCTGCTGATAAAAATTACAACGCTTACATTATCCACTATCGGTTGTCCATTATCCATTTTAATTATTCGCCAAAACAAAATTCTGCACCGATTCGGCTTTGCCGATAACGATCAGCAAATCGCCTTTTTCGATAATCGTGTCCGCCGACGGGTTGAAAATCATAGAACCGTTTCTGCGACGCATTGCGACGACTAAAAGATTCAGTTCGGTGCTGATATTTGTTTCCTTTAGTTGTTTGCCGTTATAATCGGAATCTCTCTCGACGGCGACTTCTTCAAAAACAAGGTCGAGATTTTCGGCGACAATCGAATCCATAAAGTCGGCGATTGCCGGTTTTATCAAAGCCCGCGCCATTGATTGACTGCCGATAATCGTCGGCGCGACAACGCGGTTTGCTCCGGCGCGTATCAATTTCGGTTCGGCTTGTTCTTCGACGGCGCGGGCGACAATGTGCAGATCGCGGTTCAAATCTCTGGCGGTTAAAACGACATAGACGTTTGCCGCGTCGTCCGCCAGACAAGTGGCGATTCCACGCGCTCCAGTTACGCTTGCTCTGATTAAGTTTTCTTCCGAAGTTGCGTCGCCGACGATGTAATATGTCAGAGAATCTTTGATTTTGCTGACTCGTTCTTCGTCGCGTTCGATCAGAACAAAGGGAATTTCTTCTTTTTGCAGCGCAGCGACGATTCTGCGTCCGACGCGACCTGCGCCGCAGACGATAAAATGATCTGTTAATTTTTCCATTTCTCTCATTTTTCTTCTGTTTCCGAGAACCGCGACAATTTCGGTCTGAATCACGGCTTGCGCCAAAACGGTCAAGGCGTAGAGAACCGTGCCGACTCCGAAAAGCATAAAAAATGTCGTAAAGGTTTTTCCGCCGGAAGTCGTCGGTGCTAGATCGCCGTAGCCGACGGTTGTAACCGTTTGCATTGCGGCGTAAAAACTTTCGTTCCAAGTAATATCTTCAAAATATTTAAAGCCGATTGAACCGAGGGTCAGCATAAAAATAATCGCAATTATCGCGTAGATCAGACGGCGGCGCGTTACTTCCGTTAATGTCGGTAAAATCGTCATTGAAATTTTTTATAAATGTAAGAAATTATTTAATTCAAACAAAAACTCGATTTTCAGTCGGTGAAACCGATAATACATTTATAGTTTATTCAGTTTTGTTAAAAATTTTTTAAACTTTACAAAAACTTAAAAACCCTTTGATTTGAACAATTTAACAAAAAACCAGATAATAACGTAAGAAAAAATACTGGACAGCGCAAACAGAAAAGCTATAAAATTTTACAGGGCAACCGACAAAAACAAAAATCTCACTAATCAAAACACATATACCGATGGCTAATCAAATCAAATCAAACAAAACAGGAAAACGATTTACGCGTCAAGGCAGGCGCAAACCCGTCGGCAGATCGAAGCATTTTCGCCAACCGCCGCCGAGTTTGTTCAGAAGGATTCTGCGTCTGATCTTTAATCCGATTTCGTTTTTGCTGATGCTGTTCGTGCTTCTCGGCGTGTTTCTGACTTTGACTTATTACTGGTTCGAGTATTCCGAGCGCATAGACATACTGCTGCGCGGCGAGGTTTTCACGAACACGGCGGGAATTTATTCTGCGCCGAAAACTTTGAAAAAGGGCGAGAAAATCACTCTCGAAGAACTGACGCAGTATCTCGAAAGTGCCGGTTACGTCGGCAAAAATCAGCAGGCGGACGAATCGCGCAGTCGTTTTGAAGCAGATGAAAATACTCTGAAAATCGAGCCGGGCAAAACTGCTCTGATTGACGGCGAGATCGTTTTCCCGTCGCTTCTCGTTAAATTTGACGAAAAAAATAAAACGGTTGCTTCGATCACGGATGAGAACGAAGGCGAAGAAGTAAAACAAACAAAATTAGAACCGCGAATTTTGAGTGCGATTGCCGCCGAAGGCGACGGAAAGCGTTTTGTCGTAAAATTCGACGATTTGCCGGAAGATTTGATCAAAGCGATTACCGTCACCGAAGACCGCGCTTTTTTCGAGCATTACGGAGTGAATTTTCGCGGCATCGGACGCGCTTTGTGGCGTAGATACGAAGGCGCGGACGATTCACCGCTTGCCAATCAAGGCGGTTCGAGCATTACGCAGCAGCTTGTCAAAAACCTTCTGCTGTCTTCGGATAAAACCTTGGAACGCAAAATAAAAGAAGCGTATATGTCCGTGATTTTGGAAACGCGCCTGACGAAAAAAGAGATTTTTACGCTTTACGTCAATCAGATTTATCTGGGACAGCAGACGGGAAGAGCGATTTACGGAGTCGGCGCGGCTTCGGAAGCGTATTTCGGCAAAGATGTTTCCGCTTTGAGTTTGGCGGAATCGGCGTTTCTGGCGGGAATTATACGCAGTCCGAATCGTTATAACCCTTATAAAAGGCTGGAAAAAGTAACCGAACGGCGCAATCAGATTCTCGATTCGATGCTGGAAACGAACAATATTTCGCCAAAGCAGGCGAAGGAAGCAAAAGAATCCGAACTAAAACTGCATAAAGTTTCCAGCCGCGAAGATTTGTTCGGTCTGCCGTATTTTACGCAATACGCCGTCGAGCAGCTGCCGAATATTTCAAACGACCCGGAAGTTTTACAGCATTCGCGCGTTTACACGACGATTGACCCCGATTTGCAAAAAGCCGCTTACGAAATTGTCAACAAAAGGCTTGAAAGATTGGAAAAATACTTTAAGAAAAAACCGAAGGGAAGTTTGCAGGCGGCTCTGGTGGCGATCAAACCGAAAACGGGCGAGATCGTCGCAATGGTCGGCGGGCGCGATTATCTGGAAACTCAGTTTAACCGCGCAACCGACGCGCAAAGACAACCCGGCTCGGTTTTCAAGCCCTTCGTTTACGCAACGGCGATAAATTCGGCGTATGATGCAAATTCGAGAATTTTCACCACCGCGACGATTCTGCGCGATGAGAAAAAGGTTTTCACGTTCGGCAATGATACATATTCGCCGAATAATTACGGCGATTCGTTCAGCAACGCCGATATAACTTTGCGCGACGCGCTCGTTAAAAGTAAAAACACGATCACCGTCGGTCTGGGAATGGATCTGAACATCGGGCGCGTGATGAATCTGGCGCACAAAGCCGGTTTGCCCAAAGTGGAAAAAGCGTATCCTTCGATGGCTCTCGGAACGAGCGAAGCCACGCCTCTGCAAATGGCGACTGCTTACACGGTTTTTGCCAATCTCGGCGATAAAACAGCACCGATGCCGATCAGCCGGATCACGGACGGAAACGGTCAGACGATAACAGAGCCGAAAGCCGAAAAAACAAATATTTTACGCCCCGATGTCGCATATATTATGAACGATATGTTGAAGGACGTGATAAATCGCGGCACGGCTTACGAAGCGAAAGCGTGGGGTTTTAAGAACGTCGAAGGAAAACGCGGATATGCGGGCAAAACGGGAACTTCCAAAGACGGCTGGTTCGCCGGATATACGCCGGAAATCGTCTGCGTCGTGTATGTCGGTTTTGATGACAATTCGGATTTGGGAATGAAGGGATCGGATTCGGCTATGCCGATCTGGGCGGAATTTATGCGCGAGGCTCTGCGGCAAAATCCCGAATGGAACGGCGATTGGCAGATGCCGCCGCTAATTCAAAAAGCCGAAATTGATATTCGCACCGGAAGTCTGATAGACGAACCGGATGCCGCCAAAATTGTTTCGACGGAAACGACTGAAATCGAGCAGAACGAATCGGAAAATTTCCCGAAACCTCACAACGATTTAGCTCCGGTCAGCCCGAATATATACGTTACCCAAGTGCCGCAGGAATTCAGGCGGATGGAACTTTTCGTCAGCGGAACAGTTCCGAACAAGGCTCTGATTCCGATTGACGAAAATTTAACAGAAGACACCGAACCTCAGCCGAATCCGACGGCAACACCGTTCACCACTTGGCAGGAATCGGAAAACGCGACGGGCGGCAAGCGTCCGCAATCTTCTCCGTCTTTGGACAAAGATATTCCCAAGGCGGACGTGCAGAGAAATATAACTTTGATGATCTGCGAATTTACAAAAATGAAGGCAACGGCAAATTGTCCGAATAAACTGCCCAAAACTTTTAAAGAAGGCGAAGAACCGAAACAATTCTGCTCTTTCCACATTTATCCGAGACAGTAGAAAAGGCAGCAGTTTATAAAGACCGAAATTTCTTAATATTTACGGTAAGAGTAACGCCTTCAGGCGTGAACGCCACGCTTCGCTGGCATTTTCACGCCTGAAGGCGTTACTCTTACTCGCTCTAAGTTTATTGTCTCGGATAAATTGAAGTGATTGGAATGTCTTCCGGTTCGCCCCATTTTACAGCACGAAACTGCCGGGTAGAACTTTCGATCACATACCAGACACCGTTTGACTGGCGAAAAACGCCAATGTCAGTCGTGCCGTCGCCGTCGTAATCGCCCTGTTGGGGAATATCGTCGGCTAATCCGAAATTTTCGACGCGGAAAGAGTTGGTTTTACTTTGCAAAATATACCAGACACCTTTACGGTAAACGGCTAAATCCGAATTTCCGTCGCCGTCGTAATCTCCCGGAACGGGAACATCGGCGGCAATTCCGAATTGCTGAAATCTGGCGGAATTATTTGAACTTTGCAGAATGATCCACGTTCCCTGACGATAAACGGCAATGTCCGCACGCCCGTCGCCGTCGTAATCCGCCGCTACCGGAATATCGGAACTGCTGCCGAATTTGACCGCATAAGATTGGGCGGGAGATAAATTGCGCGTAATATACCAAACGCCGTTTGACGGGCGGAATACGGCAATATCGGTTCTTCCGTCGCCGTCAAAATCATTTGCCGCCGGTATGTCGCCGTTTGTTCCGAATTTCACGGTAAGTATGCGGTTAAACGAACTGCGAAGAATATACCAGACACCGTTTGACGGGCGGAAAACCGCGAAATCGGTTACGCCGTCGCCGTCATAATCGCCCGGCGTAGGAATATCACCGGCGTTTGCAAACTGTTCGGTTTTGAACACCAAACCATCGCTGCCGCGCACATAAAAGGTTCGATTCGATGGACGATAAACCGCGAAATCCGTTTTTCCGTCGCCCGTGTAATCGGTTTTGGTTACGGCTTCGCGGCAGGAATTTGTCAGAATTGAAAAGTTATTTCCGCCGCGATTAACCGTTGTAACGTCGCTTCGACCATCTCTGTTGAAATCTCCGACGGCGAGTTCTTCGGGTAAAATTCCGGTCAGAAATGTTCCGCTTTCATTAAATCTGCCGCTGCCGACATTTAATAAAATCGTCGCCGAATTTGTTGATCTGCTGTTGACGATCAAATCGAGCCTTCGATCACCGTTAAAATCAGCGGTTGCTATTGTGCTGACAGTTGATCCGACTGTATAATCGGCGGATTTCTGAAATGTTCCGTTTCCGTTTCCGAAAGCTACCGTAAGATTGCTCGTGTTGTTGAAATTTCCCGAAGATGCAACGGCAATATCAGTCGTCGAATCCGCGTTAAAATCGCCCGTGGTAAGCGAAACGGGATTAATGCCGATAATAAGCGGATCGGAGGCTTGGCTGAAAGTTCCATTGCCGTTTCCGAGCAGCGTATAAATCGCGCCCGTATTGTTAAGATTGTTTCCCGCAACGAGCAGATCGAGTTTTCCGTCCCGGTTAAAATCTCCTTTTTCGATAGACGGACTGTTTACGGGAGAGGCAAAGGTGACGACCGTGCTGAAATTGGCGTTCGCCCCGCCGATTATAAGCGTGAGCGAATTATTATTTGCCGAAGCAGCAACGATGTCCCTGATTCCGTCGCCGGTAAAATCTCCCGAAACAATATCTTTGGCGTTAAATCCGAGATTGACCGTCGCCGTTGGAGGCGGCGAATTAAAAAGTTTTGAAGCATTGCCCGTGTTAATAAAAATTGACAGGATGCCGGAAGTGTTTGCCGCAACCAGATCGGGGCGCGAATCACCGCTGATGTCTTCGGCTAAAAGAGCCGATATTGTCGCCGTTGCCGCAACGTCCTGAGTCGCGCTGACTCCGCCTCTGCCGTTTCCGAAAGATAATTTGATGACGTTGTTTGATCCGATATTGTTGTTTGTCTGCGTGGCTGTCGCCGTGTCGAGATTACCGTCGCCGTTAAAATCCGCAACCGCAATTTGGCTGGGAGAAAAAACAGTCGGAAACGACGGCGCACCGAAACTGCCGCTCGGTTTATTTAATAAAATGGTGACATCTCTTGAATTGCTGTTCGCGGTGGCAATGTCAATTCGTCCGTCGCGGTTAAAGTCGGCATCGGCTATCGAAATCGGCAGCGAGCCGGTTGGAGCAGCCAAAAAATTATTATTATCAAAAGTCGTAGTGCCGTTGCCCGGAACTAAAACCAGAGCGTTTGTTCCGTCGCCGAAACTGGAAGCTACGCCAAAGGCAATATCTAAATTTGCGTCGCCTGTATATTGTCCGATGGAAATCGTGCGCGGGCGGAAATTAAAATCCGTAAAGGTGGTCGTCGCTCCGGTGGAAAAAGTTCCGCTGCCGTTGTTGAGAAATACCGTAAAACTGTTATTGCTTTCATTTGCCGCGACAATATCGGGAAATCCGTCATTGTTTATGTCGCCGACATCCGCCACCGGCGAGGAAAATGAAGATTGATTTGAACTAAGATTAAAACTCGTTGCTAATTGGAAATTCCCGTTGCCGCTGCCGAAAATTATAGAGCCTGTCGAATTATTATTAAGCGACAAAATGTCCAGTCTGCCGTCCCGGTTAAAGTCCGCCAACTTTATATCGCGCGGCGTGGACGAAACGGGTGCGCTTTCGGAAAAGGTAAAATTGGCGTTGCCGTTGTTGAGAAACAGAGTCGCCGCACCGAGATTGTTTGACGAAGATGCAACAACCAGATCAATTGCGCCGTCGCTGTTAAAATCTCCTGCTCTGATCGCCGTCGAAGAACCGGGCGAACTAAAGGTTGACTGAAGCGCGAAAACGCCGTTTCCTCTGCCAAGATAAACGCTGATCTGCGAAGGTCCGCTGGAACTGCTCGAACCCGTGCCGGCGGCAGCCAAATCAAGTAAACCGTCGCCGTTAAAATCCGCAAGCGTAATCGCCGTTACGGTAGTATTAAAAAATACGGTTGAAAATGTCGAAAAATTGCCGCGCCCGTCATTCAGCAAAACGGCGGCGAAATTCGGAGTGCTGAAAGAACTGCTGACGAGCGTAACCAGATCGGGCGCGTTGTCTTCGTTCAAATCTCCGGCGACAATTTGTCTGGGAATGTTGGAAACCGAAACGGAAGAACCGGAATTAAAATTAACCGTTGTGCAGACACCGACGGCAAAAACCGAATTTATCGAACCGAGAAAAAGTGTCAAACACAAAATGACAAACAAACTTCTGCGACATAAAAATTCATAAAACTTTTTCATATATTCACCTTTAAAATTTTCTTATTTTTAATCGTCGGAATCTGATATATCGAATCTTTTAGGACAGACTAAATTTCGCAAACCACAAAATTTTCCCCTTTTCTCAAAAATGTGCGAAACAGCGTCTGCGAGTTTCTTATTTCTCACCGGATATTCTGAGTAAATTTATTAGCGGGATCATTATATAAAAATTCAATTTATACGGCAACCGATTTTTTACAACCTGAAGTCGGCTGCCGCATAAATTGAATTGTTTGTCAGCAGATTCGTCTTCCTTAAACTCGCCTTTAACTGCGCTGTCAATCGCGTTCGAGATGTTCGCCGGATCGGGCGCATACATTATAGCTTGCGGTGCAAATCTTCGGCAAGCGGACGCTTGATGCTTTCAGTTTTTCCACATCTTTGCTTATCGAAGCATTATTCAGCATCTTCCGACATTACTATATTTACTTTTCCCGTATCATCAACGGCGAATGGCGACGAGTATTTGTCTGGATTTGTAATTAAAGTTTTTTGCTCGTCGGGAATTGAATTTCTTTTTTCCACATCCTTTTTTAATTTCTCTAAAATTTCTAAATCTTCTGTGGTTAAATTGTTATTCATTATTTAATCTTCCTCAAAAAAAAATAATTTACTTACTCAAAATTATCGTCATTATTATCTTCAACGACATTTAAATTTCCTTCATCGTTCATTCCTATCGGGAAACTGTATTTTTCGGGATTTGAAACTGGTATTTTTTCACCATCAGGCACATTATCAATCTTCTTACTAAATTCTCTTAGATTTTTTAATGTTTCTTTTTCTTCTTCGGTTAATTTGTATTCGCTCATTATTTTAATCCTCCTTTAGGAATTTCAACCATAAATATTTCGCGTAATCCTGTTTGTGAATTTACGTCCACAGATAAAACTCTAAACTGTGTATGTGGAGCGAAAAGAATCTCTTTTTCGCTTTGAAAATCTGATAATATCGAAATATCTTTTCCTGTTTCTGATTTAATTAAAAATCTTGTATTACCCGAAAATGCCGTTGCTTCTGTTGCCGAAGAACTCGTAAAAGCCTTTTCCTTAACAACTTCGCCTTTTTTATAAATTGCCGCTTGTTCCGGTGTCAAATTTGTGCCGCGAAAAACCGTTCCCTTATAACTCGGCAATTGCCGCAAACCCGATTTGGCAATGTTAATAATGTGAATTAAATTATTTAAGTTTCCCTATTATTTGGATTTTTCATCCTGTTCATTTACAGGAAATAAATTACCTTCATCGTCCATTCCTATCGGAAAATTAAACTTATCTGGATTAGAGATATGGCTTTCACGCCCCTTATTGCTTTTCTGATCTTCCTCATAGTCTTGCCTGAGTCGTTTTAGTATTTCTTGTTCTTCATTCGTTAATTTATTCATTTGTTCCAGATTTACTGTCGTTTTCAGCTTCAACCACGTTTAGATTTCCTTCATCGTCCATTCCTATCGGAAAACTGTATTTTTCGGGGTTAAGAACAGATTCATCATTTTTATCAAGCGTTAAACGCACGTTATCTTCCGATTTTTTCAGTTTTTCCAAAATTTCTAAATCTTCCTTTGTTAATTCAGACATAATTTTATTTACCTCCATCTGTAATTTCTCTCATATAAATTGTGCGAACATTTGTTGTTTTATCAATCTCAACATTCAAAACCTTAAATTGAGTATTCGGTTTGAATAAAACTTCTTTTTCCTGCGGAACATTTGACAATATGGAGATTTCCTTTCCATTTACAGATTCGATTTTCATTTTTACATTTCCGTAAAACGCTGAATTCGGATCTAATGATGTGCTGGTGAAAGCCTTCTCAGTAATAGTTTCTCCTTGTTTATATCTTGCGAGTTGTTCAGGAGAAAGCGTTGTGCCGCGAAAAACCGTTCCTTTATAACTCGGCAACTGCCGTAAACCCGATTTGGCAACCTCAATATACGGCTCAAGTCTTTTCAGTTCCGCTTTATCATCCTTTCTGAGTGCCGTGTTCAGCATCTTGTAATCGTCCGACGTATAACCTTTGATCGCCACTAAATCTTCTGTTGGTATATTTTGTAATTCCATTCTTTTTGCTTTTACCGCTTTAACTTCCCGCACATAATCATCATATCTTTGATTGGTGAAAATCTGCTTAAATTCCTGTCTTTGATTAACTAAAACTGCTTCGGCTTCCTTGACTGCCTTTTCGACTTCTTCTTTGGCGATCTTCTCCGCCGCTTCTTTCTCAACTCCTTCTTTGATGAGTTTCTCGGCGACTTTCGTTTCAATCTCTTTTGCCGATTTCTCTAAAATTTCTCTGCCGAGTTTCTTGATTATCGGTTTGGCAATGTCGCCTGCAATCGGTAACGCCCCGACAATGCTCGCGCCAAGTTTGATATACGCGCCGTTCTTACCTTCGATAACACCTTTGCCGTTGGCGATTATGTCCCGCACGTCCGCCGCCGGATTCAAGCCGCCGACGAACTTGCCGACCTGATCGGAATATGTGCCGTCGTCTTCTTTGAAATCTCCTTTAACTGCGCTGTCAATCGCGTTCGAGATGTTTGACGGATCGGGCGCATACATCAGCTTACGGTGCAAATCCTCGGCAAGCGGACGCTTGATGCCGTTTCTCGCCACCTGCAAGAAAAGCGACATTCTTAATTGAACATCGCTTTTCCAAATGAAAAATCAAAATAATTCAGAGCTTTAAACTCGAATTGGTGCAGGTTCAGTATAAATGGTTTTCCAAACATAATTTCTTAAAAAATCATCTGCCTCTTTTTGACTTTCAAAATCGCTATCGGTTAAATTCTCTAGCTTTGTGGCTGAAATTGAAGAAGTCAGTATCGCGTCAGTCAATTGTTGTTTAAATTCTTCTGCCCGACTAGGAAAATTGGGGTTATTCAGTGAATTTATAATTGATTCACGAGAAGTTGATACTCCTGCGTGAAAATGAGTTCCTAAGAAATACTCTAAAGTTGATTCTTGTTGTTTTTCTTTCATCTTCTAAAACTCCTTTAATTATTGTTTTGGTTTGGCATACATAGTTTCTAGATTCCACTTGCCATTTACGTCTTTTGTGAAAAATGCGTAGATTGTTCCATCGGTAAAATCTGTCGGAATTGTTCCAACAGGATTATTTTTCGTTCCAGTTCTTGTTTTTCCGAACACTTGATTTTTATAATCTGAGCCGTAAATATCTTCCAATTTTACATTCTCAACTTTGATAAAAGTTTCTCCTGAACCTTCTGCTGCCGATAACACATCTTTGTATTCTTAGCTATTTTTAACATAAACCTCTGCTTTGACTAAAGATTCCTTACTCGTAAATTTGGTAGCATCTTTGCCGTAGTTATGCGGTAATGAATTGCCACTTGCATCTTTTCTGAAAGCATCGTCAGTTGTTCCGGTTACGGGATCTTTGCCATACATTGCTCTCTCATCAAGTTGTTGTTCGGTGATGTGTTTGCCGTGTCTTTGCACGGGATGTCCGCTTTTTGCTATTTCGTCATATCGTTTTTCTATCGCTTCCTTAAATATCTTCGGAACTTCTTCTTTGGCGATCTGTTCGGCGGTTTCCTTTTTAATACCTTGCTTAGCTAATTCTTCCGCCGTCTTCTCAATTAGTTCTTTTTCGGTTTTGACGAAAACTTCTTTGCCGACCTTTTTAATGATCGGTTTGAGAATGTCGCCGCCGCCCGGAATCGCTCCGATAATTGCCGCCGTTAAACCGACCCACGAACCCGGCTTGCCTTCGATGACTTTCTTGCCGTTGGCGACAATATCTCTGACATCCGCCGCCGGATTTAAGCCGCCGATGAGTTTGCCGACCTGATCGGAATATGTGCCGTCGTCTTCTTTGAAATCGCCTTTAATTACCGAATCTTTTATTTTAGGTCGTCTTCATTTTCATCTTTGACAATATTTAGATTTCCTTCATCATCCATACCTATCGGAAAACTATATTTTTCAGGATTTGAAACTGGCGTTCGCTCAGATGCAGGTATTTTTTGACGTTCTTTAATGAATTGTTCTGCACGTTCAATAGCGTCTTTTTCTTGTTTTGTTAAGTTTTCTTTTGTTTGTTCCATAATTTTTCCTCTTTAATCAATTTCGTTCATAATTATTATCTTGTTTCCCGTATTTTCATCAGTAATAACTTTAAGGACTTCAAATTTTGTGTATGGTTTGAAAAGTATTTCTTTCTCATTAGGATAATCAGATAAAATAGAAATGTCTTTTCCTTTTACCGAATCAATGTAAAACTCGGTGTTTCCTGAAAAAGCAGCCGATTTATCAATTGATGTGCTGGTAAAAGCATCTTCGGTTACAATCTTGCCGGGTTCATATTTTGCTAATTGTTCAGGAGAAAGAGTTGTGCCGCGAAAAACCGTTCCTTTAAAAGAAGGCAACTGCCGCAAACCCGATTTTGCAACCTCAATATACGGCTCAAGCCTTTTCAGTTCCGCTTTATCATTGTTTCTGAGTGCCGTGTTCAGCATCTTGTAATCGTCCGACGTATAACCTTTGATCGCCACTAAATCTTCCGTCGGTATATTTTGTAATTCCATTTTTTTCGCCTTTACCGCTTTAACTTCCCGCGCATAATCATCATATCTTTGATTAGTAAAAACTTGCTTAAAGTCCTGTCTTTGATTAACTAAAACTGCTTCGGCTTCTTTGACTGCCTTTTCGACTTCTTCTTTGGCAATCTTCTCCGCCGCTTCTTTCTCAACTCCTTCTTTGATGAGTTTCTCGGCGACTTTCGTTTCTATCTCTTTTGCCGATTTCTCTAAAACTTCCTTGCCAAGTTTTTTGATTATCGGCTTGGCGATGTCGCCGCCGCCCGGAATCGCTCCGATGACCGATGCGATCAGCGGAATTGCCGCACCCGGCTTGCCTTCGATCAACTTTTTACCGTTGGCGACAATATCTCTGACATCCGCCGCCGGATTCAAGCCGCCGATGAATTTGCCGACCTGATCGGAATACGTGCCGTCGTCTTCTTTGAAATCGCCTTTGATCGCCGAGTCAATCGCGTTCGAGATGTTCGCCGGATCGGGCGCATACATCAGCTTGCGGTGCAAATCTTCGGCAAGCGGACGCTTGATGCCGTTTCTCGCCGCCCATACGTCTTCCATCCGGTCGTTGTTCGTTACCGTCGAATCGGCGTTCTTGAGTGCCTGCGCCTGCCGTTGCTGCATCTCGTCGTATTTGTCCAACTGCCGGTCAACCGCTTCCGGCGCAACCGCGCGAATCGCTTCGGTTGCCGCTCCCGTCGCTTTGTTCTGCAAATTTTGCAATTGTCCCATCAGGCGCAAGCCGGAGATCGAAAGCCGGTTAAGTTGCTTGCCGACTTCCGTTTCCGTTCCCGTTATCGAGGTGATCGTGTCGGTTACTAATTTAACGGCTTGTTCGGCTTCGCTATATTCCGGCGCACCGATTGTGTCAACTTGTATCGGCGGCTGATTTGTCTGCTGCGCGATCCGAAAGGCTGTTTGCCTCTCGCGCAGGTCGCTCAGGACATTCGCGCTGTATGTTTCATTCAAATCGAAATTCGCCGTGCCTTTTTGCTTTAATCGGTCAAATTCTTTTGCCGTATAAGGTCTGGTCGCGCCATTTTCCTGATGCAGCAGCCGATCCGTCGCCCAGTTGTCGGCGAACTTGCGGGCTTCTTCGCGCGATAGTCCGGCGGCTTCGGCGTGCTTATATAGCCCGCGCCAGACAAAATCCTGCTGCGCGTCTTCGGCGTAAACGTCAACTTCGAGCCTGCCGCCCGCATAAACTTCCGGCTTATTGTCGAATGAATCATTGGCGATTGTCCGATTTTGCGTTTCCGCTTTGCCCGTCGCCAAATCATTGTAAAATGTCGGCTGACTGCTTGTTATCTTGAAACTCATTTTTTGTCCTCCCGATAGAAAATTTAGTCGTTAAATATATTATCGCCGGAAATCCGAAATTGTTTCCTGTTTTTTTAATAAAACTGAAAAAAAATCGGCAAGTCGCTTGGCTTGCCGATTTTTACTAATAAATTATGAAAAGTTTTTTCAGTATTTGGATTTTATTCAGAAGGAAAAATAAAGTCCAAAGAGAATATAATCTATTTCATATTCAGATTTTTCATCAAAAAGCCGTAAATATCGGCAACTTCTTCAATTTGTTTGGAAGTCGGTTTGCCTGCGCCGTGTCCGGCTTTGGTTTCGATGCGAATTAAAACCGGAGCATCGCCGACTTGCGCTTCCTGCAAGGTAGCCGCGTATTTGAAGCTGTGCGCCGGAACAACGCGGTCATCGTGATCCGCCGTCGTGACCAGAACCGCCGGATATTTTCCGCCATTTTTGATGTTGTGAAGCGGAGAATATTTATAGAGTGCTTTAAATTCTTCCGCGTTTTCCGACGAACCGTAATCGGAAGTCCAAGCGCGTCCGATGGTGAATTTGTGAAAACGCAGCATATCCATCACGCCGACTGCGGGAAGTGCCGCGCCGAACAGATCGGGACGTTGATTTAAAACCGCGCCGACGAGTAATCCGCCGTTCGAGCCGCCTTGAATGGCGAGTTTTTCGGGCTTCGTATATTTATTTTCGATCAGATATTCAGCCGCCGCGATAAAATCGTCAAAGACGTTCTGCTTTTTCAATTTCGTTCCCGCTTCGTGCCATTCTTCGCCGTATTCGCCGCCGCCGCGCAAATTTGCCACCGCGTAAACGCCGCCCATTTCCATCCAGACGGCGCGTGAAACGCTGAATCCGGGTGTCATCGAAATATTAAAACCGCCGTAACCGTAAAGCAGCGTCGGATTGCTACCGTCCATTTTCAAGCCTTTTTTATGAACGATAAACATCGGAATCATCGTTCCGTCCTTGCTTTTGTATTTGACCTGCTTTACTTCAAATTTATCGGCATCGAAATCAACATTCGATTTGCGGAAAACTTCCGATTTTCCGGTTTTCATATCGTAGCGGTAAATCGTCGGAGGCGCGTTGTAGCTGGAAAATGTGTAAAAAGTTTCCGTGTCATAACGCTTGCCGCCGAAACCGCCCGCCGAACCGATTCCCGGAAGTTCGACGTTGCGGACGAATTTTCCGCTTAAATCGTAAATTTTGATGTTCGTGTAAGCGTCTTTCAGATAGGACGCGACAAATTGATTGTTGATAAAATCAACACCGCCCAAAGTTTCAACCGCCTGCGGCAGAACTTCTTTCCACAAATCGGTCTGCTTGGAAAGATCAATTGTATTGTCAATTTTAGAAACGTCTATCGAAACCACTCTGCCGCGCGGAGCGTCTTTATCCGTTCTGAAATAAAACGTCGAATTGTCGTTGCCGATAAACGAATAATCCGCCGTAAATTTGTCAACAATCGGCAAAACAGCCGCATATTTTCTCGACAAATCCTTGTAAAAAATCATATTTTTCGGCGAAGTTCCTTTTGAAACGTAAACGATCAGATATTTGCCATCTTCGGTAACCGAGCCGCCGACTCCCATTTCCTTGTCATCGGGGCGATTGTAAACAATTACGTCCTCCGTCTGAGGAGTGCCGAGTTTATGATAATAAAGCGTCTGATTGTAATTGATTCCGGTCAATCTGTTTTTTTCGTCAACGCCGGGAAAACGGCTGTAAAAAACTCCTTCGCCGTCTTTTGTCCAAGACGCGCCGCTAAATTTTACGTCCTTTAAAACGTCCGGCATTTTTTCGCCCGTTTCGACGTTCATAAAATGCCACTCGTTCCAGTCAGAACCGGCAACGGCGATTCCGTAAGCGAGCATTTTGGCATCATCGGAAATTGCAATTCCGCTTAAAGCAACCGTTCCGTCCGCCGAAAGTTTATTTGGATCGAGCAGAACGCGACCTTCCTTTTCGGGCGAATCGGTTACATACATCACATATTGATTTTGCAAACCGTCGTTTTTGGAATAAAAATACTTATCCGCAACCTTGCTCGGCGCGGAATATTTTTCGTAATTCCAAATCTCCGTCAAACGCTCTTTAAGTTTTTCGCGTTCGGGAATCGTCTTTAAGTAGTCGAAAGTAACCTTGTTTTGCGCCTCGACCCAAGCCTTCGTTTCGGCAGAATTATCATCTTCCAGCCAGCGATACGGATCGGCGACAACCGTTCCGTGATAATTATCGGATTGATCCACTTTTTTCGTTTTCGGGTAATTTATTTTGGTTTGTGCAAATGCCGTTAGAGCCAACAGCATCGAAATAGAAAATACTAAAACCGTTTTCATTGTTATCTTACGCATATTCACCTCTCTGAAATTTTGAATTTTTTTTATTATATATATGTTTACGATGTTAAACAATACGCGCTCGGTTGCAGTCTGAGTTTTTCAAAGCAAAATGCAGGCTTTTCTTTATTAAAAAAGCGCAAACTTCGAGTTTTTCTTATAAAAAATTGTTGACAATTGGATACTAACTAATCATCTGAAAGTTGTATATCTGCTATCCATCCTCTCTAACTTGTTCTTTCTTCTGCCTCTTACCTCTTCGCCTCGCTCTTTCTGTTACCTTAGTATCCACTTCCGCCTTTCCTTGCTTCTCCTTCGTCCGACTGCTCTCTCGCGCCGCTATCTTCTCTCACTTCAATAGTTTACGCGCTCCGCTTTATCTCTCCTCAGCTTTGGCACGCCGCTTGTATTATCTATCTGCAAGTCGAAGCTAACAACTTCAAAATAAACTAAAAACTAAAAAACAAACTTAGAGGAGATCAAAAAAAATGAAAAACTTAAAAAATATCGCAACCGCAATCGCATTAGTCGCTGTCTTAACACTCGGAACTTTTAACGCCAACGCAGGACTGCTTTTAAGCGATTCAGCCGGAACAAGCAATCAATGTGTCAAAACCAGAACATTCAACTTCGGCAGCTTCAATTTCAGAACATTGACAGGCATCTTAGCAGCGGGCGTAACCGGAATGCTTTTGAGCGACAAAGCGGGATTGCTTCTTTCGGACGGATTGCTGCTCAGCGATTCAAACAGACAAACCTGCCGTCAGGGATTGCTTCTGAGCGACAAATCGGGACTGCTTTTGAGCGACACGACGGGAATGCTTCTGAGCGACTAAGAAAGAGAACGACGAAACGGAAAAGTATTCAAGCGCACCCCGGACTGAACATATCCCGCAATAAAAAGCAGTTCGATTGTTTAACAATCGAACTGCTTTTTTAATTTTGTCATAAAAACTACTTGTTCATCAATTCTTCATATTCACCGCTTTCAACCCATTCTAAAATTTCGGAAACGCGCCAGATCGGAAACGGGTGCGTCAAACCGGCATTAAGAATATCAGCCCAGAATTTATCGAGTTTGTTTTCGTCGTAATTTTTCTGAAATTCGCGGGCTTGTTCTAAAAATTGTTCGTAATCAATCTTTGAAGCGAAAGTTCCGCCGGCGAGTTTCATCATCGTTCTGCCGATAACGTGCGGGTCTTGCGTAACAAGCAGCGCGGCTCTGTCGCACGAAAGTTCTGCCCGCCGCGCCCAAGCGAGTAATGCGCCACGCATCGTCGCCGAAAGCAATTCCTTGACAAGTGCGGCAATCGGAACAGCCGCGAGCGATACATTGGCAAGTGCTTCGATCAGACGCGCCGCCGTTAAATAAAGAACGTGTTCGGCGTGAATGTGTCCGACTTCGTGCGCGACAACCGCCAAAACTTCTTCGTCGGTCAGACGCTCAAGCAAACCCGAATGAAAAACGATAATCGGTTTGTCAACTCCGCCCGTAAACGCATTGACAATCGGATTTTGCTGAATAAACATATCCGGCATATCAACGCCAAGCGTCGTGCAGGCGATTTGCAGTTTCGCGTAAAGATCGGGACACTGTTTAGGCGTAACCTGCACCGCGCTCGCCATAAATGTTACGCGAATCGCCGATTCGCCCGTTACGGCAAGCAGTTTTCGGAGTGCCGTATCAATTCCGGGAATCGCCCTAAGCGCGGCTAAAGCCTTGCTGTCCGCCGGGTGAACGTATTCATGTTTGCTCAGATCGGCAAATTTTTTGTGCGGCTCGTCCGACAGAGGCAGACGACAGCGACCACAAACCGCCTGACCGTTTTGATAATTGCCGCGCACGGAATTTTTTTGTCCGCAGTAACGGCAGCGTATATTTTTACTTTCGGCAGTAGCCGATGATGTTTTACTAGCCATAATTTGATTTTAGATAGATGTTTCCGATATTTCAACTTCAAAAAGTTTTGTCCTTCAAACGAATTTGATGAGAAAACTTTTCAGTTCTTTGCTTTCAAACGCACAACCGTTTCAATATGATGAGTTTGCGGAAACAGATCAATCGCCGTAACCGATTCTATTTTATAAACATTCTCCGTTAAAATCCGTAAATCTCTGGCTAAAGTGGAAGGTTCGCAGGCGACGTAGGAAATTTCGGACGGTTTGATTTTTATGATATTTTCGATGATTTTTTTATCAGTTCCGCTTCTCGGCGGATCGAGCAGTAGGAAATCTACGTTTTGAAATTCATTTTCTTCCAAAAAATCATCTACGTTGTCGCAGATCAGTTCGACGTTTTCAAGATTTGCGCGGTCAACATTTATCCGTGCGAAATCCACAGCCCTTTCGTGCGCTTCAATTGCCGTAACTTTTTTGAATTTTTCGGCGAGAGGCAACGTAAAAAGTCCGACTCCCGCGTAAAGATCAAACGCATTTTCGCCGTTTGCATCGCCGATTGCGGTATCAATCAATTTTTCGATCAAAAATTGATTGCCCTGAAAAAAAGTCTGCGCGTTGAAAAAATAATTGTTTTCGTCTGTTTTAAATTCAATTTGATTTGTTTGTTCTAAAATTTCGTCGGAAAAGATCGAAACTTGTTCGCCGGCATTCGCCGCTTCGATCTCGACGATATTTGCCCAGAATGTTTCCCACTCGATTGTTTCGCGCAGTTCGTCCAAGATTTCCTGCAATTCATTTGTTAAAATCGGACATTTTTTAATGTCAACCACATTGTGAGAATTTCTCTGAAAATAGCCGATTTTTTTATTTTTTGTGTCAACGTGCCAGCGAACACGCGAGCGATAAGCAAATTCCAACGGACTCGGAATCATTTCAATTTCTTTTTCCAGTTCGATTTTACCGATTCTTTTTAGCGAATCTTTGATAATTCCGACTTTCGCTTCCAATTGTTTTTCGTAAGTCATCTGCTGAAAATTGCAGCCGCCGCATTTGCCGAAATAAACGCACGGCGGCTCGATGCGGTAAGCGGAAGATTCGATAACTTCAATTATTTCAGCAAATGCAGTTTTGCCTTTGAGTTGGTTGAGTTTGACCGAAACCTCGTCGCCCGCGACTGAAAGCGGGACAAAAACGGTTAAGTTTTCGGCAAACGCGAGTCCGAAACCGTTTGGAACGATTTTTTCGATTTTTACTTTTAGTTCTTCTCCGATTTTATATTTTCTTTTCAAGTGATTTATTTCGACCTCGAATTTTTTTTCTAAGAAGATTTTGATAACTCAAATTGATAAAATTAAGATTAAAAAACTATTCGCTATTAACTGTTCACTATTCACTACTTATCAGTCAATTCTGTAAAATTAGTGAATAGTTAATAATGAATAGTGAACAGTTCGGTTCAATCTGCTAATCTTCCGAACTTTTAAAAAATTTCTAAATGCTAAACAAACTAAGACGCGGAATTCCAGCTTCCTCGCGCAGACGCTTGATAATCATTAGCTTAAATGTGCGCTCGTAAACTTGCTTGTCCATTTTCGTTTTATACGAAGCGATCTGTTTTTCGATCTGTTTTTTCAAATCGTCAGTTTGCAGATTTTCCAGCAGATTTTCATCAATAAAAGCATCGAGTTTTTCCAGTTTTTCCTCGACGTTTTTTGCGTCAAACGGTTTTTCGGAAAGTTTTTCTATCTGCCGAAAAACTTTTTCGAGCTTTTCGCGCAAAGTTCCTTCGGTTTTCTCTTTTGCCCTTTCGAGTTCGGCGGAAACTTTCTGCAAATGATTTGCGATCATTTCGTCTGAAAATAACTCGTCGTCTGAAATCGCTTCCTGATTTTCAAAACTCTGAACTTCTTTCCCGATCTGCATTTCGCGCCAAGCGGCAAACTGCGTTTCGATCTCGTCGCGGCAATAGCTCAGAGATTTTACCGTTCGTTTTTGATTCGGCTGTTTTTCGTAACCGTCAAAAACTCTCTCGATGCCGCCGATGACAATATGCAGCGGAATTCCGCGCTCCTGCCAACTTTCGATCAAAGCCCAATCAAGCGGACTCAAAAGCAGATTTCGCCCGCGCCGTCGGATAAAAGTTTCTTCGATTTCGGTAAAATAATTGTAATAATTCAAGGCGATTCAGATTAAGAAATTTAACCACGAAGAAACACGAAGGAAACACGAAGATAAAAAAGCAAAATAAAAATTCTAATTAAGCCGAGAAATTAAAACAAGTAATTTTAATTTTCTGCATACGAAAAAAAACTTCGTGAAATCTTCGTGTTCCTTCGTGGTTTAAATTTTTTTGTTTTAACTTTCTGTCCCGTTTCCCGTATCGGTGCAGCATTTGACGATAAAATCCACCGCGTCCTGCGGCGAATCGGTCAGATACATTAAACCCAAATCTTCGGGACTGATATTTTTTTCGTGCAGCATCGTCGAAGTCAGCCACGAAAGCAAGCCTTTCCAGTAAGTCGAGCCGAACATCACGACAGGGAAGTTGCGGATTTTCCTCGTTTGAATCAGCGTCAGAGCCTCGAAAATCTCGTCCATCGTGCCGAAACCGCCGGGAAAAATCACGTAAGCGTTGCTGTATTTTATGAACATCGTTTTGCGAATCATAAAATATTTAAATGTCAGCGAAAGCGTCTGATACGGATTTTCATCTTGCTCAAAGGGAAGTTCGATGTTGCATCCGACGGAGATTTTTCCCGCCTCTAACGCGCCGCGATTTGCCGCTTCCATAATTCCGGGTCCGCCGCCGGTGATAACTTCAAAATCGGCTTCGGCGAGCAGTTTCCCCGTTTCGCGGGCGGCGATGTAGCTCGGATGATCTTCCGGCGTTCGCGCCGAACCGAAGACGGAAACGCCGCGCGTGATCGTCGCCAGTGAATCAAAACCGTTGACCAGTTCGCTCATCATACGAAAAACGCGCCACGAATCGGAACTTTTAAAAAGATCGCTCGGCTCAGGCGAGCGCAGCAACGCTTCGTCTTCCGTCGTGCGCCAGAAAGATTCCCTCTCCATCTTTTTCGCGTCCTCGATTGTTTCGGGTTCGCCTTTCGCCAGATTTTTTTTATTTGCTTTTGTTTCAGCCATTTCGATATTGGATTTTAGATTTTTAATTTATTATTCGGGCGATTTTTGTAAACCGATAATGTTAAAACCGCAGTCAACGTGGATAATTTCGCCCGTAATCGCGCTTGACAGATCGCTGACGAGAAAAAGCGCGGTGCTGCCGACTTCGCTCGCTTCGACATTGCGGCGAAGCGGCGCGTTTTCGGCGATGTGTTTGAACATTGTTCCCATATTTTTTACGCCGCGAGCCGAAAGCGTGTTGATCGGTCCCGCGCTGATGGCGTTGACGCGGATGTTGTTTTTCCCCAAATCTTCCGCCAAATATCTGACCGAAGATTCGAGCGCGGATTTTGCCACGCCCATCACGTTGTAATTCTGCACGACCTTTTCCGCCCCGAAATAACTCATCGTCACGATACTTCCGCCGTCTTTCATCAAAGGCTGTGCGGCAAGCGCAAGCTGAGTCAGGGAAAACGCGCTGATTTCGAGCGCGGTCGCAAAGGCTTCGCGCGTCGTGGTTAAAAATTCGCCTTCGAGTGCTTCGCGCGGCGCAAACGCGATTGAATGAATCAGAAAATCGAGTTTACCGTATTTTTTATCAACCGCTTCAAATGTTTCTTCAACTTCTTCTTGATTTGTCACGTCGCACGGCAGAACGAGCGCGTCGTCCAATTCGGCGGTCAGTTTTTCAACATTCGATTTCAGACGCTCACCCTGATATGTAAACGCGAGTTTCGCGCCGCGTTCGGCAAACGCTTCGGCGCAAGCCCAAGCAATCGAGCGTTTATTCGCCACACCGAAGATCAGACCGACTTTGTTTTCAAGCATATTTTTTATTGGTAAATAGTAAATGGTAAATAGTAAATGGTAAATCGTTAATAGTAAAAACAATAATTGGATAAGTCAATTTTTCGCCTTTGCAATTGACGATTTACGATTTACCAATTTAATCCATCGCGTAAGTTTTTTGAAGTTTCCCGAAATCGAACAGATTTATTTCCACATCGGCGGGCGTATTTGTAAACAGACTTTTGTGCAGCGAAGAACGCAGTATTTGCTCGTCGGCTTCGTCAAGCTGCGTGACCAAAACCATCTGCAATTTCAGTTTCGCCCCGTTTTTTTCTTTTGCCAGAAATTTTCTCGCTTCGGCAATTTTCTTGGAAATTTCGGCGATTTTTTCTTCCGAAACTTTCGGTTCGACAAGAAAAGTAACCGCCACGCAAATCATCAGATCGGCTTTTGTAAAAACGGCATCAAACACCGAATCGCCGATTTTTACGTTTCTTTTCAAGGGAGTTTCCGCCTCTTGCTGAACTTGTCTGAGTGCCAAATCCTGCGCGACGATATACGCCGAAAGCAGATCGCTCATATTTTCGGCGGAAACGTCCAGAATTTTCGCCAATTCACGCACTTCGCGGTTTAATTTGCTGCGCTGAGTTTCCGGCAAGCCGAGTTCCCAACTGATTCGCTCGTTTTCTTCGCTGATAACTTGGCGGCTGGATTCGCGCAAAAACAGCAAAACGGCGGCGGCGAGTCCGGCTGCTCCGATCAAGATCAAACAAACCGACAAAATCGCATTTAATTTCTGGCTCAGATTATTTGAATAAATCGCCAATCCAAAGGAAAGACAGATCAGCGCGGTCAAAACGGCGGCGACAATCGGCGGCAGCGGAAAAGCCGTTTTTTCAGATTTTATTTCAGATTTTTGTTTGGACATTAAACGGAAAAGTTTTAATTAAGCATCAAGTGAAAAGAAAAAAATTAAGTAGTGAACTAAAAGCAGACGACAATTATTAAAAACCTTATCAGAGTTACTTTTAGTTCACCAACTAAACTTAAATCGTCTTCTAACCAGCCGAAGTCGCCTTTTCAAACGGAATTTCTTCAAAATGCGTAAATCGTTTGAAATCGGCAAACCTCTGATTTATCTCGTCATAAGTCAAAGCGTCAACTCGTTCCGTGCCGAATTTTTCGACGTTAAACGAAGCCATTACAGAACCGTAGATCATCGCCCGCCGCATTGCGTCTTCGTTTATTTCTTCCTGACTCGCCAAATAACCCATAAAACCGCCCGCAAAAGTGTCGCCCGCGCCGGTCGGATCAAAAACCGATTCCAAAGGATAAGCCGGAATCGCAAAATATGTGTTTTTCGTAAAAAGTGCCGCGCCGTATTCGCCGCGCTTTATGACAACCGCTTTCAAACCGCCGATTTCCATCAACTTTTTCGCCGCTTTATGAACATTCGGCTCGTCTGCTAATTGTCTGGCTTCGGCATCGTTAATTATAATGCAGTCAACGACTTTCATCGTTTCGATCACCGCATCTTTCATCGAATCAATCCAGAAATTCATCGTGTCCATCGCAGCAAATTCCGCGTTCGACTGCTCGCGCACGTTTTTTTGAATCATCGGAACGATATTCGCCAGAAATAAAAGGCGCGTGTTTTTGGAATTATCAGATAATTTCGGATCAAAAGTTTCAAAAACATTAAGCTGCGTATCGAGCGTATGAGCGACGTTCATATCATATTCATATTTCCCGCGCCAAAAAAAAGTTTTGCCGCCTTCGACAACTTCGACATCATCAACATTAACATTATGACGCTCAAAAACCGCCCATTCATCTTGCCCGAAATCATTCCCGACAATTCCGACGGCATTAACATCCGTAAAAAAACTAGCCGAAAGCGAAAAATGCGTCGCCGCGCCGCCCAAAATTTTATCGCGCTTCCCAAAAGGCGTTTCGAGCGCGTCAAACGCCACCGAACCTACAACTGTTAAAGACATATTTTATAATTTGCTCCTGTAATATTTTTACTCTTAAAAAGTAGAGATTATAAGGTTTGTTTAGAATTGTTGCAAAAGGCGGTAAGTAAGATTGCAGAGTTTATTAATTTACTGAGGCGGTTTTTCGCCGTATGGACTTACAATGTCGTCATCTGTTCTTGAAATATTGTCAAATCCTCTTGACCAGACCATTATTTCAAAACTGTGTTTATCATTTTTTTTAACCGCAATTTTAAGATTTTTCTCTTTCATATCCTTCGGCTGAGAGTTTGGATCGGGGCAATCTCCGAAAGTAACATTTTTAAGAATCTTTTTTGCTTCCTCTTCGTTGATAACATTCCAATCTTCATTGTCGGGAGCGAACTTAATTATTTCCTTTGGATGTTCAGCCAAATCGCCTGCCACATAAGAAATACAGGAATGAAGTGCGGCGTTCTCTGTTTTGTTCCACAAAGTAACCACAAGAAATATAACGATTACAATTACAAAAAGTGCGGAAAGTAATGAAAATATTTTGCTTAATCTATTCACTTTTTCGGCTGTAATTTTTCCAAAACCTCTTCGGCATCGGCTTTAAATTTGCTGTCGGGATATTTTTCCACCAACATCGTCAGATACGCGACCGAATCGGCACGCAGTTTTTCGGGCTGATATTTTTCCTTGTCGAGTTCCACCGACAGATCAACTTTCTGCTTGCCTTTATTTTCCGACAAATAATAACTGCTCGTTCCGGCGAGGTATAAAACCTCGTCCATTTCCGAAAAAGCCGGATGCGCCTCGATGGTTTCCTGCATTCTGCCCAAAACCGCTTTGTAAGCCTTTTTCGCGTCGAAATAATAGCGGGCGATTTTCAAATTACTTTTCGCGTCCGCTTCCAAAATCACCAAAAACTGCGCGTCGGAATCATCTTTGTCTTGGGCAAAAGTCGGCGCGGCGAAAATAAAACAAGTTAAAATAAGACTGAATATTAAAAATGCTTTTTTCATAATTACTATAAAGATGTTTCCGAATTGCAAAAAGTTTTCTTTATGATTTATTTTCCTTTTTCAATCTCACCCGAAGGCAAACGCCGTTCAAATTTAAGCATTTCATTTTCGAGCCGCAAAGCTAAATTCTCGTGGTCTTTTGCCGTTTCGTTTTTGTAATGTTTAATTTCTTGAGATAATTGAACGACAAGCACGGTTAATTTTTCAACGCGGTCTTCAAGTCTTTTATTATCGCGCCGCAAATCTTTTATATCATCTGTATTTCGGCGTGTTTTCTCAGTTTGGGTAAAAGCCTCTTTAACGCCTGAAAATATTTCCTTCCACATCAACTTAAAATTGCCTCAATTTTTGCCAGATTTTCATCAATCCGTTTTAATGTTTCACGCGAATTTTGCTTTAACCAATCAATTTCTTCCTGATCGCGTTCCATAATTTCATTATTCATTCGCATTTTTTCAATTATCCGTCGAATTTCTTCCTTGTAATATTCATCAGATTCCGTAATATCTTGTTCTAAAAGTTGACTCATAAAAAACACCTCCAACTTCAAATTTTATCACACTATTCTGAGGCAAACTATTAAAATTCAAAACTATTCTTCTTCCCGCCAATCGCTGTTCATTTCGTGCAGTTGGTCAAGCAGAACGCTCATTTCTTTCATATAATGTTCTTAGGAAAAAACAGGTTCGTGTTCGTCAATTTGCTTCTTGATGTCTTCGGGAGCATATTTTGCAATTATCGCTTCGAGTCTTTTTGCCGTTGTAATATCCCAATGCTCCGGCTGCGTAAAAATCGCATTTTTCGTCGCGCCCGCAAACGGATTCGGCGTATTTTTTGCGTCAACTCTTTTGACCGCTTCCTTCAAAACCAATTGCGCGTTGCGGACGTTTTTCGTCAAGTATTCAACGACCATTTCAACCGAAACTGAATCGTGTTCTTCGTGCCAGCAATCGTAATCGGTAACTAACGCCAATGTCGCGTAAGCAATTTCGGCTTCCCGCGCCAATTTTGCTTCCTGCAAATTCGTCATTCCGATTATATCCATTCCCCATTTTCGGTAAACATTCGATTCGGCTTTTGTCGAAAACGCCGGACCTTCCATACAAATATAAGTCCCGCCGCGATGAATTTTTAAGTTTTCGACGGTTTTGCACGACGCTTCCAAAATATCGCCGAGTTCCTCGCAAACCGGATGCGAAAACGTAATATGTCCGACAATTCCTTCGCCGAAAAACGTAGATTCTTTCGTCCTTCCGCGTGTTCGGTCAAAGAATTGATCGGGAATACAAAAATCCGTCGGCGCAAAATCTTCGCGCAAAGAACCGACCGCCGAAACCGACAAAACATAATCCACGCCCAGAAGTTTCATCGCGTAAATATTCGCTCTGAACGGCAATTCCGAAGGCGTTAAAGTATGCCCGCGCCCGTGCCTCGGCAAAAACGCCACCGTCACGCCTTCCAATTCCCCAATAATAAAAGCATCCGAAGGTTTCCCGAACGGCGTTTCTATTTCCTGTTCTCTGACATTTTCAAGTTCCGGCATCTGATATAAACCACTGCCGCCGATTATTCCGATATTTACTTTTTCCATATTTTACTATTCTTCTTATCTGTTTCTACTCATCGCCGAGTTTTTCCAAATCCGCCAAATCCTGCAAACGTCCCGACGCTTTTTTGTTTTTCTTTAAGTTTTCAAGATCAATCACAAAAATTTTCAGTTTATCAATTTCAACTTCGATTTTTGATGCAAAACATTCGTCAAAATCAATTCCATCAGGAGAGTTTATCAAATCAATTCGGTTTGGCGGATAACCTAATTGAACGACCATTCCTTCGTGCAGAAAATCATCTTTTGAAACCTCCAAATCTCCGAAGCCGAAATCCTTTAAAGCCTGTATTACATTTGAAGCATTTTCCTCACTCATTTCCAGCCAAACATCAAGGTCTTTGGTATAACGCGGATGTCCGTGAAACGCAATTGCGTAACCGCCGAGAATCAAATATTTAACTTTGTTTGAGTTCAACAACTCGATAAACTCTCTGAAATCTTTGTTCAGCATCGGTATATTTCCAATTGTTATATTCCCGCCTGATTTCTTCTAAAGCCTGCAATCTTTCGGCGTAAGATTTTGTTTGCCAATAGTCAAAATCAGATTTTTGCTCATTTAGAGCCGTTTTTGTTATAACTTTTTTGATTTTTCTATCAAGCATATTTTACTCATTTCCAATTTTATAAAATTCTAAAATTTTGCTCCACTCTTCAATGTGAAAACTCTTTACTGCGGTTGAATTTTCAGCATCCGTTATTAGATTTTTCGTGTAAATTTCGATAAACGAATTGTAATTATCAATAAAACGCAAATAATATTTCAGCGTAGTGAGAATTCCGTTAGCGATAATATCAAAACCTTTTTGTCGTTTTATTTCCAATATATATTCTGAAACTTCCTTTTCTGTCTTAGCATTTTCAAAGCCGTTTTTATAAGTTGTCAAAATATAATAGCGGTCAATTTCAACTTTTTCTATCTTCTTAACAATGTCAAAAATCAAGTATTTATCAATCGGAATATTGTGTTTGATTTCAATAATCTCAAAAGGATTTTCAGCTTCGTCATAAATTTCAATATCCCCGAAACCGTGTTTGTCGGAAGAAGTATGAACTTGCAAGGGAAGTAATTTTTTATTTTTAAATCGCTCAAATTTCGGCAATAAAATTTCGTAAATCGAATAAATTGCCACAACTGGAAGTCGTGAACTGAGTTTTATTGCAAAATGTTTTTGCAGCATCTCCAAAACAATCTGAATATTTATCGTCGAAATATCTTTGCTGTCTTCTTTTGCCAACTTAAAAATCAATTCGTCTTGTTTTGAAAGTTCGATGAGATTTGCAAAAAGATAAATAAGATAAGTTTTCGGATTTTGATTGTATTCTTCGATCTGCTCGAAAACATTCAAAAAACTTTCTTTCAACTTTTTACTGCGAATCTTGAGATTTACGCCGTTTTCTTTATTCCACTTAATTTTTTCTCTTGTCGCTAAAGTCAAAAAAGAACTTTCCTTATTGGCATATTTTGGAAAATGTTCTTTAAAAAACGGCGATGTAATTCTGGTGTCCAGACTTCGCGCTGAATATCCGTTTTCAAAATCGGTTCGATGCAGACGAACATCTTGTTTCGGTTCAATTATCTTTTTCAAAAGGCTTGTTGCCAAAGCCGAAACGATTGATTTATTACTGCCGATTTTCTCGATCAAAAGATCAATGTCTTTCCTGATTTTCGGCGAAACATTTGTCGCTTCACCGCTTGCAATCAGTTGATTTGCATCAGACAGAGCCGTTTCTAATTCTTCTCTTTCACTCATACAAAAAGTTCAGGCTGTAAATCTGTTTCGCTTAATCGTTCGTTTGCCAACTCGACATATTCGGGATTTATCTCGATTCCAAGATAATCTCGATCCAAAGTTTTCGCCGCAACGCAAGTTGTTCCGCTTCCGCAAAACGGGTCTAAAACCAAATCGCCTTTTTTGCTTAAAAGTTTTATCAATTCCTGAATGATATAAGTCGGATAAACGGCGGGATGTTTATTGTCCTTTGTGCTTTCAACGGGACTTTCTATCAAATCCTTTTTCATTTTGTTGCCCAAAATGTTGATTATCGTAAAGCCCCTGTTTTTAATTTGATTGTTTCGTCCGCCTTCTTGTCCGCCGTAAGCTAATTTGTGAACTCCGCGAATTTTCATCCTAAATCCCGTAATTTCGCCTTCGTGAACTAAGTTTATCGTTTTTTTAAGCTCTGCTTCGGCGGACTTTTTTTCTTTTTCGCTTAAACTCGAATTTCTAATCAAATCAAAATATTTCCTGCCGAGTTTCTTTGACGGTTTTCCGTTTCCGCTTTTGTTCAAAACGTCTAAATGGCTCAAATATTCATCCAAGTTGAACTGATATTTTTTAGATTTTGCAAAAATAAAAAAAGGTTCTGTCGCTTGAATCAATTTTCGTTTTTCCTGTCTGGGAGTCGGATTTAATTTTGACCAAGTAAGTTGATTTATCAGATTAGCATCCGTTTCTTTCGTTGCTTGAATGGCGAATTTATAAGGAAGCAACGCGAGATTTCCGTCCAGATATTTGTCGCCCAAGTTAAAAACTATCGTTCCCGTTTCTTTAATAATCCGAAAACATTGTTTGAAAACCTCAAGCAAATTTTCAAGATACTCGGTTTCATCTTCTTCATTGCCGATTCCGTTTTTGCCGTTTCCATAATCTCTCTGCTGAAAATAAGGCGGTGAAGTGATTATCAGATCAATCGAATCGGACGCAATATTATCAGTTAAAAACTCCAAACAATCTTCCGCAATAATCAAATTTTTTAATTCTATTTTATGCTGTGCCTGCATAATCTGATTATAAGTCAGATTATTTTTGAGTAAAGTTTAATAACTCAAAATTTTTATTTTTCATTACTATTTAAACAGCAAACAGGCTGAAAAACTAATTCCAACCTGTTTTTTCCTGCTTTATTTTTATATAAGTTTCATTTCATATAACCGCCTTTGAGCATCGTCATCGCGTCTGTTTCGTCTTCCGCGCAAGGAGCGCAGTTTGTGCCGATTCCGTCAACGGGACCTTCGTATTCCCATTTGAAAATCTTGTTGTAACTGCCGCGCGGATTGATTACTCTCAGATTATTTCCCGTCGGAATCGCAAATAAAATTAAGCCGTTCGGGAATTTTACTTCAAAACCTTTTCTGCCCTGAATTGTTTTTGCGCCGAGATATTCGAGTTCGTATTCTTTTGAATCGCTTCCGTAGGCATAAGTAATTTTCGAGCGTTCGCCTTCGTTTGTCCAGAAGGAAAAATGTTCGTAATTTTTCTGACCGATCTTTCCCGTCGCATAATTGGCGACTTTGTTTTCGGACATTTCGTCTTGCGCGAAAGACGCTTGAAACGCCGCGCCGGTGATGAAAATGAATGTTGAAATAATAAATAACTTTTTCATTTGATTTTTCTCCTTACAATTATTTTTTGCCTTTCTTTCCGCAGTCTGATGCTTCGACCAACGCTTTTAATTCATCGTTGTCGCGTTTGGCGATCAGATCGTCCATTGCGACGGATTTTGCTTTCGGGTTTTCGGCGACCATCGCTTCGTAGGATTTCAGCATACTCTGTAAGCCGGCGAGTTGGGCGGCGTTTTCGTTTTCGGCTTGGTCGGGATTGGTCAATTTGAAAACCGCCATTCCGAGCGATTGCTGAATCAGCAATTCGCCGGCGAATTTGTTTTTCTTCTTTAAAGCGTCTTTTGTTACGTCGCTGCAAACCGAAATAAAGACATCTTTTGTTTCAACCAAATATCGGAAAGCATTTTCGCGGTAACTTTTCGCTTTTTCATCAAACGGTTTTTCTTCGAGAAAAGACGTGATATTGACCAAAAGCGCGGTATTTTTTTCTTTGTCGGTTTGCGCCGATGCGATTTGTGCCGTTAAGCCGACGAACAAAAGCGTAAAAATAATTGTCAGTTTTTTCATTTGTAGATTTCCTTTTTTTAGTTTATTTCAGTTTTCTTAATAGTTATTTTTCCGTTCGTTTCCGCCAAACGACAAACGGGCGTTTCAAAATCGTGATAAAAAAGGCAAATCCAATCTTCTTCAACCGCCTGTTTTAATAACTTTTTCTTGTTTTCCAAAGTTTCCATCGGATATAAATCATAACTCATAATCCACGCGGGCGAAAGATGCGCGGTTGTCGGAATCAGATCGGCAAAACCGTAAATGGTTTTATTGCCGCGTTTAAGGCGGACGGTCTGCATATTTCGATTATGTCCGCTGACGGTTTGCATCGTCAAACCTGCGGCGATTTCATAATTTTTCGGCTTTAATTCAAGCTGCCCGCTTTCTTTCAAGCAAAGCCAATTTTCCGCCAAATAACTCACTTTATCGCGCTGATTCGGATTCTCGGCGTGTTTTAATTCCGCTTCGGAAACAAAATATCTGGCATTCGGAAATTGGGGAATTGGTCTTTGGTCTTCGATCTTTGGTCTTTGGTTTTCGGAATTTGAAATCTGAGATTTGAAATTCAAATTCTCCCCATCTCCCCTTCTCCCTATCTCCCCTTCTAATGCAGTATTCCCGCCCGCGTGGTCAAAATGCAGATGCGTGTTGACGACGATTGAAATGTCTTCGGGTTTGCAGTTCGTTTTCTCGAAAAGAGTTTCGGCAAGCGGTTTTTCGCGGAAAATTCCGTAAATCTCGATTTCCTTTTCCGACCATTTTTCGCCGATTCCGGTTTCGATCAGAATTTTCTCATCAGGAGTTTCAACGAATAAACAATTGGTTTGCAGTTTTATTCGGTTTAATTCGTCGGGCGCACACTTCTTTTGCCAAAGCACTCGCGGAACAACGCCGAACATCGCCCCGCCGTCAAGCCTGAACTCCGCATCGGAAACAATTTCAACTCGATAATCACCTAATAACATAACAAAAAACGGATAACGAATAATTCATTTTTATTATCCATTATCCGTTATCTGTTTTCCATCAACAAAGCCTATTTTTTCGGCTGTTTCGGTTTTGGAGCGTCGTCGCCGTCTTCCGCAGGCGGTTTCGGCATATCTTCGCCCTGCGGCATTTGCTGTTGCTGCATCTGCTGCATCTGCTGCTCCATTTGCTGCTGCTGCTGTTTCTGCATCTGCTCGATTTGTTCCTTCGAAGGTTCGGGAACTTTGAAATCTTCGGGAATTGAAACGGGATTGTTCGCCACGATTTCATCCAAGACCTGTTTTTGTTTTTCCGATTCGAGTTTTGCCCGCACGAAATCTTCAACCGGCATTTCGCGTCCCATCGGATTGTTCGGGTCTTTGACCGTTGTTGTCAGCAAAATATGGCGCACGTCGTAAGTTTCCTGCTGGTTGCCTTCGGCATCTTTCGGCGCGTCTTTCGATGCGCCTTTTCTTTCGAGTTTTATAATGTGATAGCCGTAAGGCGTTTCGACCAGATTATCGGCAATGCCGCCCGGTTGGAGTCCGAGCGCGGCTTGCTCAAATTCCGGCATCATTTGTCCTTTGGAAACGTCTTTGTAAATTCCGCCCTGCAAATTTCCTTCCGGGTCTTTATTTCCGGGGTCTTGTGAAAATTCGTCGGCTAATTTTGCGAAATCTTCGCCCGATTTCGCGCGTTTTAATATTTCCAACGCCTTTGTTTTTTTCGTTTCGGGATTCAGATCAGGATTTGCGGCGATATATTTTTTTACGTCTTCGTCGGTAACTTCCGCTTTCTTCGCCAAAACTTCGCGCGAATAAAGCTGCGCCAAAAGCTGCGCTTGTTGGAGTTTTGTTTGCAGTTCGACTTTTTTCTTGAATTCTTCGCCGAGTTTGCCCATATTTTCCTTGGCTTCCTTTTCGTAAATCTTGATCTTCGCAAAGTATTCCTTAGCCTGCTGCTTTTGTTCTTCGGTTAATTCCTGCTCCTTCATTGCCGGATTGCTTTCTTTGAGAAGCGCAATTTTGGAATCGAGAAATTGTTTGAATTCTTCTTCGTGCCGGCGTTGTTCGGAAGTTCCGCCCAAACCGACCTTGCTCCAAAATGAGTTCGTTTCGGGTTTCGCGCCCCAAAATTCCTTCACGCGGGCTTCGTCAATAAATCCGAACGGCGGCATCGGACCTTTATCTTTGTTGATTTCCTTATCGTAACTGACAGCGAGAATTTCAGCTTCGATGTTTTCCATTTCGTGCGCGATATTTTCTCTCGAATCAAAACCTTCTTTTCTCGCCTGACTTGCCACCGCCAGCAGTTGTTTCAGATTTTCCGCCTGATCCTTTCGTACTTCCGGGTTTTCCGCCATTCGTTTAAGCATCATCGGATCTGCATCTTTTAAGATCAACTGCATTTCTTCCGCCGATATGCTGTTTAGTGATCCGCCGTGTCCGGCAACATTTTTCTTCCAAAAAACAAGTCCGATTCCGACAGCCAAAACCGCCGCGATAACTATTAATCCTTTTGTTAAATTACTCAATTTATTTAATCCTCTCTTTTAATACGTCAGTTTGATACTAACTTTTTTAGAAATTTTAAGCTGATGAATAAAAGTAAATAAGTAAAATAGTTCTCGATTTCTACTTTTTACCTTTACCCTTTTACCTTTTACCTTTTTGTTCCTGAACCAATTCCAATAAAACGCCGTTCGCCGATTTCGGATGAACGAACGCGACCAGACAGTTTTCCGCGCCGATTCGCGGTTGTTCGTCTATTAAACGCACGCCTTCGGCTTTTAGTTTCGCCAAAGACGCTTCGATGTCTTCGACCTCGACGGCAATATGATGAATTCCGCCGCCGCGTTTTTCCAAAAACTTCGCAATCGGCGAATCGTCCGCCGTCGGCTCAAGCAATTCTATATTAGTTTCGCCAATCGGCAGCATCGCCACACGAACTTTCTGATCTTCCACCGTTTCCGTATGGATGTTTTTCAGTCCAAGCGCGTTTTCCCAAAATTTTAACGCTTCGTCAATTCCTTTTGTCGCAATTCCTAAATGACTGATTTTCATAAACTTTAAAATTTTATCGGGCGATAAACTATTGCCCCCTCGTCGCCGATTGCAACAATTGCATCGGTTTCTTCCCAATTATTTGCTTGAATTACGGAGTCAAATATCTCATCCAGTCGCTCATCGTAAATTCGGTGCAAATTTTTTGCCCAAGCCAACCCAAAATTAGATGGTATAGAAGCCTTCGATTCGGTTCGCTTAGTCGCGTTCACAAATATAAAGTATTGTCCCATATATTTCTATTTTAGTATTTCCTCAATCGCCGAATAAGGATCGTTCGTCTTTTCCGCAATTTCGCGTGCCAATCTGTCTAGTTTTTCGCTCGTTCCGTTTCGCTTTAAAACGTCGGCGAGAAGTTTTTCCTGCAATAATTCGAGCAAACGCCATTTTGCAATTGCTTTTCGGCGTTCCGAATTTTCGCCGGTTTTTTGAAATTCTTCATAACTTTCGATGGCTTTTGACAAATCTTCGATGCCTCTGTTTTCCGTCGCAACGGTTTTGACAATCGGCGGATTCCAAAAATCGGGACGATGCGCCAAACTTAAAAGTGCTTCAAGTTCCTTTTCCGTTCGCAAAACGCCTTCGCGGTCAGCTTTATTTATTGCAAAAACATCGCCGATTTCCATAATTCCGGCTTTTATCGCCTGTATGTCGTCGCCCATTCCGGGAACTAAAACGACGACGGAAACATCAGCCGTTTTGACGATTTCGACTTCATCCTGCCCGACTCCGACGGTTTCGACGATAATTTTTTCATAACCCGCCGCGTCCAAAATCGCCACCGCGTCAACCGTCGCACGCGATAAACCGCCAAGCTGCCCGCGAGTTGCCATCGAACGTATAAAAACATTCGGGTCTAAACCCAAAGTCTGCATACGGATTCTGTCGCCCAGAATCGCGCCGCCCGAAAAAGGACTCGACGGATCAACACAGACAATTCCGATCTTTTCGCCTTTTTCCCTGTAAAAAAGCGCGAGCCGATCAACCAGCGACGATTTTCCCGCGCCCGGCGAACCCGTAATACCGACGACAAGCGCGTTTCCCGTTTTCGGAAAAACCTTTTTCATCAAATCGGCGGCATCGTTCGCGCCGCTTTCAACCTTTGTAATCGCCCGCGCCACCGCCAAAGGCACGCCCGCAAAAAGTTTTTCGGTTAATTCATTTAAGTTCATCATCGCCATTCCAATCCGCTATTTTCGCATCTTTTCCCAAAAAAACAAAAGCGGCGGGAGTTTTTACACAATCGCCGCTTCTGTTTATTCAAACCAATAAAACGCCGGCATCAAAGGCGGCAACCGACGCTGCAAGCGTTGAAGCAAAGTTTAAGAACTTAATAATTTACTGAAATCTTTAGAGTTCGCCGCTTACTTTCGTGCTTCGCACTCAATGCCGCCAAGATGGACTTAAAAAAACATTTTATTTTTTTTGACTCTGAATAAGCCCTGACATCCGACGGGACGCGGCGTAAAGCATTAGCTTTGTTTAATTACTTCGTTTAAACTGGTTAAGGCATCAGAAGAATATATCGGAAAAAATCTTTAATCTGCCGACTTTTTCCGACAAAAAAGCGGCTGAATTTTTTAAAAAATTCTAAAAAAATGAAAAGCACGGCTTGGGCTTAAAGCCGTTAGATATTGAATCAAAATGGAGAAGGAAACTCGATGAAAAAGAAATTTTTACTGTTATTATTTATTTTCGGCTTGATGAACGCGGGTTTTGCCGAAACTTTCGGCAGAACAGACTTGAATACTGTTTTTACTGCGCCGCCCGCGCCTGTTTTTTCCGATGCCGAGCGTCAAAATGAATTACAAAAACGACGCGAAAATGTTTTTGCAAAAATGCAGGACAAAAGTATTATGATCTTGTTCAGCGCAGACCGCAAAATTTATGCGAATGACGTTGAATTTTATTATCGTCAGGAAAATAATCTTTTTTATTTGACCAATTTGAAACAAAATGGCGCGACACTTGTTTTGACGAAAAACGCTGGAGAAAATCGTGCGATTTTGTTTTTACCGAAACGCAATCCGCAGGCGGAAGTTTGGAACGGGCGAATGTATTCAAACGAGGAAGCCGAGAGAATTTCGGGCATCAAAACGATTGTTGACCGGAGCGAGTTGGACGAATTTATTGCTGCTTTTACATCGAAAACCGAATTTATTTCGACAGGTGAAGTGAAAATTCCAAACGGATTGGAAACGGTTTATTTACTGTCGCCGCAGCCGACGCGAGGCAGAATTTCGTTGACCGAATATCCGCAGGAAAAGGAATTTGCTCAAACATTGTCGGGTTACAAAATCGAAAACGCGCAGCCGATCTTCGCCGAATTGCGTCTTGTAAAATCGCCGATGGAGATAAAATTGGTTCAACACGCGATTGATATTACGACGGAAGCGATTATGCGGGCGATGAAAACGGTTGATAAAACGAATTGGGAATATGAAACGCAGGCGGAGATCGAATATACTTTTCGCCGTCGAAACGCTGATTTTTGGGGCTTTCCGTCAATCGTCGGCTGCGGCGCGAACGCAACGACCTTGCATTATGTCGAATCGCAGGGCGAATGCAAAAAAGGCGATTTGATTTTGATGGACATTGGCGCAGAATACGAACATTATTCGGCGGATATAACAAGAACTTTTCCCGTCAGCGGCAAGTTTACAAAAGAGCAAGCCGACATTTACAAAATCGTTTACGACGCGCAAAACGCGGCGGCGAAAGCCGTCAAACCGGGCGCGAGATTTAACGAATCGAGCAACGCGGCGAGAGCGCACGCGATCAACGAATTGGTAAAAATCGGTTTGATAACCGCCGCCGACGCGACTTTTCAGATGGATTTTAACGGGCAGCTTATCAATTATCCGCAATATATGCTGTGGTATCTGCACGACTCGAAGCATTGGCTCGGAATGAACGTCCACGATGTCGGCGGCGGCGGCGAAACAATTCTGAAAGAAGGAATGATTTTTACGAACGAGCCGGGAATCTACATACGCGCCGACGCGCTCGATTTTATTCCCGACACGCCCGCGAACAAAGCGTTTTTGGCGAAAATTCGTTTCGCGTTTGAGAAATATAAAAACATCGGAGTTCGCATTGAAGACGATTTGCTCGTAACCAAAACGGGCGTTGAATGGATGACGAAAAAACTGCCGCGTTCGATAAAGGAGATTGAAGATGTTATGAAAAATACTTCAATGGAAAAGTAAACTGTAAACTAAATACCTTCAATTTCCAGGATTTGAAAGTGTTTAATTGTTGCGGCATACGGATTTAAACTCACGGAAACATACTAAACAATTGACTTACAGCAAGAAAAAAGTTAAATAAATATATTAAATAATTTTTTTTGGGAGAGAAACAATGAAACAAATTTTTATTTTATTTATTTTGACTTTTTTCGTAGCCGCCGCCTGCGCTTTAAAGGCTGAAAACAAAGAAAACGATTCTTCGGGCGTTTCGCAAACTTCGGGCAAAACCGAAATTGAAGAAAAAGAAAGCGATTCGGTGATAGAAACGGACAAAACCGCCGTTTCGGAAAAGTCCGGCGAACTGAAAAAGGCTGACGATCAGGCGAAAAACGAGTGCTTGAAGGCGAAACTTTACGGAATGGAAATTGACGCAAAACAAACCTTTCCGATAGATTTCGCGCCGTTTCAAAAAAGCTGTTTTGTAACTTTTCACGAGCCGGATTTTGACGATCCGCCGCTTGGCGAAAAGTTTTATATTTTCAAGGACGGTAAGCAGATTTTCGAGTTTCCCGATCAGAATCAAGCCCCTAATTATACGGTGAAAGCCGTTTCGTTTCAGGATTTAAACGGCGACAATTTGCAGGAAACGATTGTCGTCGGAAGCGTCGGCGAAAAGGGCGGAACTTATTATACGAGTCAGGTTTTCGTCAACAACGGCAAGACCTTTACAACCGATGCGGACGCGAATATGAAGCTCGACGATTTAACGAAAATCAAGGATATTACCGATTTTGTCAAGAAAAACAAAAGCACTTTCTTCCCGTAACGAAAACGCGAATCTGCCGCTTGTCATCGTCAATCCGAAATCGGCGGGCGGTTCGACGCGCTCAAATTGGGCGCAGACCGCCTCGGATTTACGGGCGCACTTCGGCGCGTTTCAAGTCGCGTTTACAAAACAGCAGGGCGACGGAATAATTTTAGCGCAAAACGCAGCCCGTTCGGGCAGAAAATTTATCATCGCGTGCGGCGGCGACGGCACGATCAACGAAGTCGTCAACGGAATTTTGTTGTCAAAAGGCGATGTCGAATTCGGCGTAATGCCTTCGGGAACGGGCGGCGATTTTCGGCGGACGATCAAAATGTCCGCCAATTCGCGCGATGCCGCAAGGGAATTGCGCGAAGGCAAAACAAAACTCGTTGACGTTGGAAAAGTCGGCTTTACGGATTTTCAAAACGAAAAAATTTCGCGTTATTTTTTAAATGTTTCGAGTTTCGGCTTGAGCGCGTCAATCAACGAGCGCGTCAAAAAACCTAATTTGCTTCGCTGGCTTCCCGCAAATGCCGTGCGCGGAAAAGCAAATTTTGCACTCTCGACATTTCAGGAAGTTTTAGAAAACGATTTTTTGACCGTTCGCGTAAAACTCGACGACAAAGCCGAAAAAACTTTGCAGACAATAAATTTCGCCGTCGCCAATTCCCGTTTTTTCGGCGGCGGAATGAAAATCGCACCCGACGCAAAACTAAATGACGGATTTTTCGACGTGATAAACATCGGCGACATCAACACGGCGAAGATTTTATTAAACGCTTGGAAACTCTATGAAGGTTCACATCTCGATTTAAAAGAAGTAAAATCAACTTTAGCCAAACGAATCGAAGTTTCTTTAGTAAATGAATCGGAAGATATTTTTATCGAAACCGACGGTGAATTGCCGGGAAAATTGCCCGCGATTTATGAGATTTTGCCGAAAGCATTAAAAGTTCGCGTTCCGAAATTAGTCTGACGGAACGCCGTCCATCTTGGCGGCAATGAGCGCGATAGCGCGAAAACCAATTATTACAGTATTTTTTACGCCGCTTGCGCGACGTTTGCCGCCAAGATGGACGGCGTTCCGTTATTTAAATTTATTTATGAACAACTCATTTTGCCAACAATTTGCGACAACCGCCGAAGCTAATTCAAATAAATTAGCGATGAAAACAATCGGCGTGGAAGGCTCGGAATACACTTACGGCGAAATGCTCGATGCGATTCGGAGCATTGCTTTTCGACTGGAAAATGAAGGCATCGAATTTGGCGACCGCGTGGCTTTGATCGCGGAAAATCATCCGCGCTGGGCGATTTGTTATTTCGGCATTCTGTTTCGCGGCGCGGTTTGCGTTCCGATTGATCCGCACGGCGAGATTGAAACGATTACGAATTTTTTTGAAAATTCCGAAACGAAAATGGCGTTTATCGGCGAAGAATTTAAGCAGGAATTTCAAAAGATAGAAGAGAATCTCGGTAGAAAAGTTCCCGCCGTCGTTTTGCAGGACAATCAAACGACAAACGGATTTGAAAATTTTTCCGATTGGGCGAAAACTGAAAGACCGAGCGATTTTGATAAACAACCGCTTCCCGCCAAGCCCGAAGACCTTGCGCTTTTGATGTATACCTCTGGAACGACGGGCAAACCGAAAGGCGTTGCGCTCACGCACGGGAATATTTTTTACGAAACGAACGGTTGTCAGGAAGTGATGAATATCTCCGAAAACGAAGTGGTTTTAAGCGTTCTGCCGCTGTTTCACGTTTTCGCGCAAGTCGTCAATCTGTGGGTTATTGCCAGCATCGGCGGGACGATTTGCTACGTCGAAGAACTCACGCCGGGCGAACTTGAAAAGGCTTTTAAGACCGGCGAAATCACGCTTTTAACGGGCGTTCCGCGTATATGGTATCTGTTTCACAAAAAAGTTTTCGACAAAGTTAAAAACGAATCAAAAGCCGTGCAGACGCTTTTCGCGCAGATGCTCAAGACGAATTATTTTCTGCGAAAAAATTTCAACGTCAATCTCGGCAAAAAATTCTTCTCAAAAGTTCACGACGGTTTTGGCGGAAATCTGGACGTGACAATTTCCGCCGGTTCGCGTTTTGACGAGAAGATCGCCAAGGATTATTACGCGCTCGGCTTTTCGATGATTCAAGGCTACGGTTTGACCGAAACTTCCGGCGCGGTTACGTCAACGCGCTTTGAAGATAACGTCGTCGGTTCGGTTGGAAAGCCCGTAAATTATGCCGAAGTCAAACTCGGCTCACCACGCGAAGACGGCGCGGGCGAAGTTTTGATAAAAGGAAAAATGGTTTTCGGCGGCTATTATAAAAACGAGGAAGCGACGAAAGAAGCGTTTACGAAAGACGGCTGGTTTAAGTCGGGCGATCTTGGAAAATTTGATGAAAACGGACATCTTTTTATCGTCGGACGCTCGAAAGACGTGATTGTTTTGCCGTCGGGAAAAAATATTCATCCCGAAGATTTGGAAGTTCATTATTCTAAAAGTCCGCTGGTCGAGGAAATTTGCGTGCTTGGCGTAAAAGACGAAAGCTCGGATATGGCGGGCGCGGAAAAATTGGTCGCCGCCGTCGTTCCCGATTTTGAGTATTTGAAGGCGAACAACATCGCCAATTCGCGCGAAGCCGTGCGTTACGATCTGGAAGGTTTGGGGCGCGAACTGCCTGAATATCAACGAGTTAGAGATTATTTCGTCCGCGCCGAACCTCTGCCGAGAACGGCGACGAGAAAAATAAAACGATTTGAAGTTGCGAAGGAAATTGCCGAAGGGAAGTTTGCTTCGAGCGAACTGAAGGCGACGAAAAAATGGGAATTAAACGGCGAAAGCAGTAAATTAATTGAATCGAACGCCGGAAAAGCGGTTGTTTCGGCAATCGAGCAGAATACGAAAGACGTTGAAACAATTCATCCCGAAATGAATCTCGAAATTGATCTGGGACTCGATTCGCTTTCACGCGCCGAAGTTTTCGCGTCGCTCGAAAACGCCTTTTCCATTGAATTTGAAACCGACGAAGCGGCGCAGGCTTTGACCGTCGGCGAAGTTATCAAATTAACCGAAAAAGAAGCGGGCGAAACGGCTTCGGCGGAAATCGTCCCGACAGATTTTAATTGGGGAAAAATCGTCCGCGAAGCCGACGAAAATTTACCCGAAATTCAAGGAGCATTGGAGAAAAGAACATTTGTAACGGCTTTTTTGGTCGTTGTTTTCAAAAGTTTTTCGCTCATTTCAAAACTACTTTTCGGCTTAGAGATCAAAGGCGCGGAAAAATTCAACAAAATGAAACGCCCGTTTTTGATCTGCCCGAATCATCAGAGTTTTCTTGATCCGTTTCTCGTTTCGTCCGCATCGTCTTACGAACTTTTGCGAAATACATTTGCCGTCGGCGCGACACAATTTTTTAACAGCAGTTTTATGCGGTTTATCGCCCGAATCTTGAACGTCGTGCCGATTGATCTCGATATGCAGCTTTTGCGCTCGATGAAAGCGGGCGCAGTCGGCTTAAAACACGGCAAAGCACTTCTTATTTTTCCCGAAGGCGAGCGCGGTTTTGATGGCGAACTGCTTCCGTTCCGCAAAGGCGCGGCGATTTTAGCCGCCGAACTCGATGTGCCGATAATTCCCGTCGCCATTGACGGCGCGTATAAAGTCTGGGGCAGAAAGTCGAAAAATATCAGCTTTTCAAAAATCAAAATCCAATTCGGCGAGCCGTTTTTGCCGAAAGAAGTTATCGGGAAGAAATCAGCAGTCAGAAAGCAAAATTCGGAGATTTCGGATAGCGCGGTTTCAAATGAAGAAAAATACGAAGCCGTTACCGAACATTTGAAAGCTGAAATCGAGAAGATGATCGAGAAAATGCGTAATGAATAATTCTGTTTTTCACATTCAAGGCAGGCTTTCAGCGTTTGCTTTCTATTTGCGCGATCTGCGTTTGAATCTTTTCAATTAATTTATCGTCGGTTGCGGGCAAACTTTCGTCGGCTTTCATTTGCATCATCAACTCCAAACTTTTCTCGTGCCATTTCAAGGCTTTATTCAGATTTTCCGTTTTGTCGGATTCTTCTGCGGCGAGAAGATAAGTTTCGCCGATAATTTGCGATACGACGGCAATTTCTCTCGTAACTTTGTTGTCGTTCGGGTCTGAAACTGCCAATTTTTTATATTCGTTCAGCGCGTTTTGGAAACTTTTCTCCGAACCGGCGAAATTTTTCATCGTAGCCTGCGCGTAACCCATCCTTTTGAAAGTGTTGGCAATATCAAAGCGTATGTTAAAATTTTTTTCGTCAGCCGCCGCGATTTCCTGCTGAAATTTGAGTGCTTTTCTGATGTTGGCAAGCGCGGATTCGCCTTTTCCGATACTGTCGAGCGCGTCGCCGACTTTGTTATAGCTTAATGCGAGATCGCGTTTTGCCGAAACATTTTCGGGATCGGCATTTGCCGTATTTTTCGCCAGTTCGAGAGCTTTTTCGTAATATTTCAGACTTTCGCCGTATTTCTCCAAATCCATATAAACTTCGCCCGCCTTTAAGTTTGCCGTCCACAGCGATTTGCGGAAAAGTATATTGTTCGGGTTGCGCCCGACAAGCGGCTCGATCATTTCCGAACCTTTTAGAATTTCCTTTAAACCTTTTTCCGGTTTTCCCTGCCAAGAATATGCGTCGCCGATGTGAACGTATGTGTCGGCTAGTTTGTGGATGATTTCTTCGCCG
Organism: Pyrinomonadaceae bacterium; assembly: GCA_965214585.1. Taxonomy (GTDB): domain Bacteria; phylum Acidobacteriota; class Blastocatellia; order Pyrinomonadales; family Pyrinomonadaceae; genus JAHCHG01. The sequence goes on from OZ243957.1 coordinate 3,225,178, forward strand.
GAAGAATCCGCTTGATTCGTTTTTCTCAGGATTTCCTGTGCCGAATAGTAATACTTGAGCGCGTCGTCATATTGACTATTCCAGAAAAATGTTCTGCCCAGAGCAAATTCGGCGGAAGCCAGAGCAATTTGCGCCTTTTGCAGATCGGGCGGATTTTGGCTGATAATTTCCTTTTGCCAACCAACCGCCTGCCGATAGTTTTCTACGGCTTTTTTAACTTCTCCGGTTGAAAACAACACATCGCCGATAAGCTGCGAATTTTTAGCGAGTTCGGCTTTCAGTTCGATATTATCCTTGTTATTTTCAAAGAGTTTTGTGCGAATCGCTCCGGCTTTTTGGTAACTTTCGAGTGCGCCTTTGGTGTCGCCGATATTTGCCTTCAGCACATTTCCCTGCACGTCGCCGACTTTTTCGTAAGCGGCGGCGAGTTCTCTCTGCAATTCGGGATTTTCGCCCGCGTCAATTGATAAAGCGTCCAGATATTTTAAGGCGCGTTTGACGAGAAGTTCCTTGGCTCTGGTCGAACCGGGCAGGTTTTCGATTTCCGGCGTGATCTCGAACAAAAAGGAGTTTGCCAATTCGCGCACTTCATTAAAACGCTTTTCCGCCTTTGCTCGTTCGGCTTGCGCCGCACGCGCCTGCCACAGAGTCGCAATCAAACCGCCGAAAATCGCCAGCAAAATCAATGCAGCGGCGGTTACGGCTAAACTGTTTCGTTTGATAAATTTTCCGGCGCGGTAAGAAAAAGTATCGGGACGCGCTGAAACCGGCAAGCCGTTTTGATGACGTTTGATGTCTTCGGCAAACAATCCGGCGGTAGCGTAACGGCGTTCGGGTTCTTTTTTTAAGGATTTTAAAATTATATTGTCCAGATCACCGCTTAACAATTTGGGATTCGGGATTCGGGATTTGGGATGTGCCGATTTGGGATTCGGGATTTCGGATTTGGGATTTGTTTTCCTGTTTTGATTTTCAGTCCGCTTTTTTTCAAATTTCGACCTATCGTTCTTCAAATCCGAAATCCGAAATCCCGAATCCCGAATCGCCGAAGGCAGCGGCGGATCGGTTTCGACAACGGCATCGTAAATTTGCTTCAAATCTTTTTCGCTGTTTTCAAACGGGCGATGTCCGCTTAAAAGTTCGTATAAAATTACGCCCAGACTGTAAATATCCGTCGCCGTCGTCACGCTTTTGCCCATTAATTGCTCAGGCGAAGCGTAACTCGGCGTTAAAACGCCCATACTCGTAATCGTCGCCGCGTTCGATTCGGCAAAATTTTCGTTGAGAATTTTGGAAATTCCAAAATCGAGCAGTTTCGGCACGCCTTCGTTTGTGACAAAAATATTCGACGGCTTCAAATCTCTGTGAACGATCAGATTGCGGTGAGCAAAATCAATCGCTTCGCAGAGTTTGCAAAATAAATCCAGACGCTGATCCAGATTCAAGGCGTTTGTATCGGCATATTCGTCAAGCGGCATTCCTTCGACGTATTCCATCGCAATATACGGAATATTATCGCGGCTCGTTCCGGCATCAAGAAGGCGGGCGATATGCGGATGATCTAAGGAAGCGAGAATTTCGCGTTCGGTTTCAAAACGCCGGCGCAGAATTTCCGTGTTCATTTCGCGTTTGAGAATTTTCAGCGCGGCAATTTGCGAAAATTTTCCGTCCGTTCTTTCGGCGAGAAAAACCGCGCCCATTCCGCCGCTTCCGAGTTCGCGGATAATGCGGTAAACGCCGATTTGCTGATTGATAAGAGGATTTTTTCCGTCAACATTATCAAAAAAATCTCTCGAAAAATCTATCGCCGAAAGCCGCAGAGCATTTTCGGCTCGATGTTCAAAACCGAGCAGCGATTCGACTTCTCCGCGAATTTCCCGATCAACCGTCTGATCTTCTAAAAATTCCTGCCTTTTCGACGGTTCAACGCTTAAAACTTCATCCAAAATCGCCTTTACCTTTTTCCAGTTCTCGGTTTGCATAATCAAATTCCTTCTAAACCCTGTATTTAATAATGCGTAAACGAACTGAAAATACAGACAAAAAAATTAATTTTTTTCCAATTCACGATAAAGCCAGAGCCGCGCCGAATACCATTCGCGCCCGACGGTTCTTTCGGAAATTTCGAGCGTATCAGCGATTTCTTTGTGAGTTAAGCCGCCGAAAAATTTCATCTCCACGATTTTGGCTTGTCGTTCGTCCATAATCTCCAGTTTTTTCAAACTGTCATCGAGAGCCAAAAGCGAAGCGGCTCTCTCGATAACCGGAATCTGCACATCAGCCGGCGTAAAACGAACCGTAAAATCTCCGCCGCGCTTGCCGCTGGTGCGGGCGCGGGCGTGGTCAACCAGAATCTGCCGCATCAGCTTGGAAGCAATCGCGTAAAAATGTCTGCGGTTTTCCCAATCAATTCCCGTCTGTTCTGCTAACCGTAAAAACGCTTCGTGAACGAGAGCCGTCGGCTGCAATGTGTGATCCGCGCGTTCCGCCGACATCAAAATACGGGCTTGTCTTTTGAGTTCATCATAAACAAACGGCATCAGACGCTCCTTCGCATTTTCTTCGTCATCATTCCATTTTTGCAGAATTAAGGTGATTTCCTGTTGGTCGCTCATAAATTTTGTGAAAGGCAGTTTTTCACCTGCATCTTAACTTATTTTTCAAGTTTTTGAAATCAGCTTTTCAATCAGGCGGTTTATTTACTTTGCCAAAAAGATAATAGCAATTTAGAGTAATCATCAATGTATAAAAAAAAGCCGACAAGTTTTTGAAAAATCTTGTCGGCTGTAAGTTTTCCGTAAAATTCGTTTGCAGTGGTAGTTCAATATAAATTACTCGACCACTTCCTGAACTTCCTCTTCCTCTTCGGAAACGTCGAGCAAAGTCGCGCTCGTTACCAGATCGTCTTTGTTCATACGAATTAAAGTAACCCCTTGTGCGCTTCTGCCGGTTTGCCGAATATTTCCGACTTCGAGGCGGATAAGTTTCGCCTGAAGAGTAATTATTATCACTTCCGAATCATTGTCAACCGGGAATGCGGCAACAACTTTGCCGGTTTTCGCCGTTGTTTTCATATTGATTACGCCTTTTCCGCCGCGATTTTGGAAGCGGTAATGTTTGACCATTGTTTGCTTGCCGAAACCTTTTTCGGAAATCGAAAGAACTTTTTCCGATTCGTCGGGCAACAGAGCGCACGCCGAAACGACGTAATCGCCTTTTCTGAGTTTGATTCCGCGCACGCCGCGCGTTGCTCTTCCCAAAGATCGCGCATCGTTTTCGTCAAAACGAATCGCCATTCCGTCGTGCGTCGCAATGAAAATCTGCTTTGTGCCGTCGGTTACGAAGACGTTGATAAGTTCGTCGTCATCGTCAATATTTATCGCATTAATTCCGTTGGCGCGAATGTTCTGATATTCCGATAAAGCCGATTTTTTAACCACGCCTTTTTTCGTGACCATCGTCACAAAAACGTCGTCGGTAAAATCTCTGACGGGCAGAACTTCGACCATCCGCATTTCCGTCGTTAAATTGACGAGATTAACGAGAGCCTTGCCGCGGGTTGCCGCGCCGCCTTCGGGAATTTCGTGAACGCGCACTTTGTAAACCTGTCCGAGCGCGGTGAAAACCATCAGATAATCGTGCGTCGAAGCGGTGAAAAGATGCTCGACGAAATCTTCGTTTTTCGCCACCGCGCCGAAGCGACCTTTGCCGCCGCGTCCCTGCGTCGAATATGTGGAAATCGGCGTGCGTTTGATGTAACCCGCATTCGTCACCGTGATCGCAACTTCTTCGTCGGCGATCAAATCTTCGATTTTCAGTTCGATTCCCGCGTCAATGATCTGCGTTCTGCGCTCGTCGCCGAACATTTTTTTGACTTCTTTCAGTTCGTCAATTATTACTTGTCGAAGCAGCTGCTCGTTGCCGAGAATCGCTTCCAGTTCGGCGATGTGCTTGAGAATTGATTCGAGTTCGTCAATAATTTTCTGACTTTCGAGAGCCGAAAGGCGGCGAAGCTGCAAATCTAAAATCGCCTGCGCCTGAATTTCGGAAAATCTGAGATCGGTGATAACTTTCCGCAGATTTTTCGTAAATGTGGCAATGGTTTCATTGGCGGGCAGACTGCGCCACGTTTTTATCTCCGAAATGGTTTCAAAATCGCCGGTCAGCCATCTTTTCGCTTCGTCCGTCGAGCGCGAATTGCGAATCAGCGGAATAATATAATCGAGCGCGTCAATCGCCTTGTTCAAGCCTTCCAAAACGTGCGCCCGCGCCTGCGCTTTGCGAAGTTCGTATTCCGTGCGGCGACGCACGACTTCGCGTCTGAATTCGATAAATGCTTCGAGCATTTCCTTCAAATTCAGAACTTTCGGCTGTCCGTCAACAATGGCAATGCTGATAATTCCGAACGAACTTTGCAGAGGCGTGTGTTTATAAAGTTTGTTCAAAACGATCTGCGGCACGGCATCGCGTCTTAGTTCAATTACAACGCGAATTCCTTCGCGGTTGGACTCGTCGCGGATTTCCGAAATGCCGTCGAGTTTTTTATCATTAACAAGCTGTGCTATCTTCTCGATCAGACGCGCTTTATTAAGTTGATACGGAATCTCGGTAATAACAACCGCATCACGCTCGGATTTCCCGCGTCCGATGCGGTCAATCGCCGCCTTCGCACGCATCTGCACGATTCCGCGTCCCGTGTGATAAGCTCTGTGAATCTCCTCGCGCCCGTAAATAAATCCGGCTGTCGGAAAATCCGGTCCCGGAATATATTCCATCAATTTCGCAATTTTCAGTTCGGGATTTTTAATCAGCGCAATCGTTCCGTCAATCACCTCGTTCAAATTATGCGGCGGAATCTTCGTCGCCATTCCAACCGCGATTCCTTCCGAACCATTAACCAAAAGATTCGGAATCCGTGTGGGCAAAACTTCCGGCTCGCTCAGAGAATCATCATAATTCGGCGTAAAATCAACCGTTTCCTTTTCAATATCGGCTAAAACGTCGTTCGTGATTCGCTCCATACGCACCTCTGTGTATCGCATGGCAGCCGCATTATCGCCGTCTATCGAATTATGAACGAAAACTCCGTCAGCTAAAAGAAAGTTGTGATATTCGTCAACTGATATATCGTAAACATCAGCCGTTTCATTTAACCATCTAATTTCGGTTATCTTATGATTATAATTTTCCGAAACATTTAGAAATTCATCAAAAGAATCAAAATAAACCGAAATTTTTTCCAACTTCGGAATCCAATTTCCATCGCGTTTTGATTGATAAAGTTCAGGTGTGATTTTTTCTCGTCCGAATTCAGCGATCAACTGTGAACCGTAACGCGCAATTCTTTTTCGTATTATTTGATTCTTATAGTTTTCATCTTTCCACTTATTGCGAAGCGAACCGCCTGAAAGTTTCGACATTTCCCGCATCATTTCGGGATTTTCGAGCAGTCTTCTTTTGTTACTTTCTATTACGGCTCTTTTTTGAGCTTCGACAAAATCGGAATTTTCCCTCTGTTTCTTGATTTTTTGCCGGTGGATTTCTTTAGCTTCCGGTTTTGCCCAAAAGGTTTGCGCCATTTTGGAAAAATGTTGTTCATCATATTTGGCGCGATATTCTTCGGTTTGCCACAAACGCTTGGAATTTTCGCTCATTTTGGTGCGAACTTCTTGGGAAGACAAAGCTAAAGTAACAACTTCGACAATTTCCGCGCGTTTTTCTTCGTCCTGCCACATCTTTTTGCTTTTCTCGGAAATAATTTTTGCGACGCGCCTTTTCTCCTTCGCTGACAATTCGCGCTTTTCGATTCCTGTTAAGGCTTCACTCATTTTTCGGCGATAATCTTCATCAGCCCATAATGCTTTCATTCTGTCCGAACTATCTTTAGCCATTTGCGGATTTTCCGCGTAAGTTTTTTTCAGACGTTCGGAAACGCGCTTGCCGTTTTCCCGTCGAAACTTTTCATCTTTATTCTGCTCGACAAACCGTTCCTTACGTTCTTCTAAAACCTGTGGATTTTCCGCGTAATAATTCTGCACGCCTTCGCGCTGTGCTTGTCGAAATTCATCCGATTTCCAAAGTTCGCCGATATGTTCGGCGTGAAGATGCAGATGTTTTAAAAAATCCATTCGCTCAATGTTCGTCGGACGATTATCGAACCGATCAAAGTTTTTATGATGCCGCACAAACGCGCCGTCAAATTTTTTCGCTAATCCTCTTTCCTCGTTATATTCATCCGCAAGCCGATGAACGAATTCAAATTCTTCCGTTTGAGGCTGCCAAATCCGCAGATATTCATTGAGATTTTCTTTGATTTTCGCTTCATCAAAATAACCCGCCATCAAACTGTCCGTCGCGGTCAAATCTTTTGCCTGTTTATAAGTCCCGTTGCGAAGCAGAAAAAGATGATCGGGCGTGCATCGGATTTTTTCGCCGTTATCCAGAACGACTTCGATAATTTCCGCATTTTTTCTGGTTATCCGTGAATGTCTGCCTTCGCCGATGACAATTTTTCCCGTCTTATCAACCGAATAAACAAAAAAGATTTCATCCTTCGGCAATTCCGCAAGTTCGGCAAAAGTTTTCTCCGAACCGTCCAACAATTTGATTTTCGTGTCGCCCGTAAAACATCCGAAATTTCCCTGTCCTTCGACAAGCGGATAACGCATCGAAAAATCCTGCGCGAGCCGCACAACCGTGTCATAAACCGCCGTGTCGCCGTGCGGATGATATTTGCCGATGCAATTGGAAACCGCGCAGCCGTGTAGTAAAAACTCGTGGGTTTCGTCTTCGATTTGTATATCGAAAGTTTCGGCTTTTTCTTCGTTGTCAACGACGGAAACGACTTGTAAAAGCGAATAATTATCAATCAGATTGCGAATGTTTGCAACAAGCGGTGAACCTAGTTTTTCGAGTTTTGCCAAAATTCCCCACGATTCGATTTGTCTGTATGAAAGTGTTTTTTCGCGCAGATCGCTCGAATAGCGGATTTTTGCGCCGTTTTCGTATTTGATTCCTGAACGGAATTTCTTGCCGTTTTTATCAACAAACCAACCCGAACCGATATGATGTTTTGAAAATTCTTCCCAAATCGCCGCGCTTGGAACGCATTCGGTTTCGAGATTTAAAACGCGGTTTTTCCAGTTTGAAAGATTAAAAGCCGCGTCTTTTTTACGAGCAATTTTCAGAAAAGGCGAGATCAAACTTGCCAAACGCGAAGCATTTTCGCCCGTCAGATGCAGATTAAAACTTGTCAGCCAATTTTCCGGGCGTTCTTCCGTTAAGATAACGCCGTGAATTCCGCAGTCGGCTAACATTGCTTGGAGTTCAATAGAAAGCTGTTTTGAAGTTGTTGCCAAAACCGCGTCGCGTTTTGAATCGGCAGCGCGTAAAAAGCCGTCGCCGTCAATAAATCCGGCGATAAAAGGCGCGAATAATGTTCTGTCTTCCAAAATCCACGCGGGAACTTGTTTGTCGTCGCATTTTGCCTTGCAAACTTCAACCGCTTCGGCAAAATTGCTGAAACGAAGTTGATACTGCAATTGATGGTGCGCTTTTTGCGGTTTCTTTTCGCTCCAATAAGCGTTGACCGCATTTTCGGAGCAAACTTCGGCGACAAACTCAAGCGGTTCGCGGTCAACCATCGAAACGCCGACGCGCGAAGAGCGATTTCTGTCAGTCAGATAACCTTCGGCAACGAGCAATCCGGCGGTATAAGCCAAGCCGATTTTTTTCTTGTCGTGATGCGTTTCGGGAAAACCCAAACTGCGCGGACTCGCGGCTAAAACTTTTTTTCCTTCTAAATTTTTGGCTTGTTCCCAAACGACTTCATAATTTTCACCGAGAACGCGAAACTTTTGGTCGGGCGTAACGGTCAAAGTCAAATTGTTGGATAGCGTAACATCAATAACACGCGAAGGCGGATTATGAAATGCTTCGACAACGCGGCTCGTATAACCGTTCGGCATTAAAACTTCTTCGCCGATTTCGATTTCCTCAATCGCCTTTAAGCCTTTTTCGGTATGCACGAGCGTTCCGGCGACAAAGCAATCGCCGACGACGCGGGCTGATTTTTTATACGGGCGGTTGTAATAATTGCCGAGTTCCTGCATCGCCCAGAGAACGCGGCGGTGGACGGGTTTTAAGCCGTCGCGCACGTCGGGCAGAGCGCGTCCGATGATAACGCTCATTGCGTAATCGAGATACGAGCGTTTCATCTCGTCTTCGATATTGACTTGATTTTTATCTAAAGTTATATCCATTCGTTTTCCTTATTTTTTGATTATTTTATTAGTGTTTTGCCGGTCTGTATTGTTGGAAAAAGGGCTGAACGCAAAACAAAAAGCTGGAAATTTTCAGCGTTTAAGTGTATTATTATTTTACAGGTTAAAAGCCTGTTTAGCAACTTGGCGAAACCTTTATAAAACGGTCAAATAACTCATTTTTATTGACTTTTTTTTCCATCTCATTCGACGAATAATTTTCACATCACGCAGTAATCAGGAGTATAAAAGATGTCAGCTACAACCACGCCCGAAAAAGAATCCCGCAGAATTTCGAGAATTTCGATGCCGCTGCCCGTGCGCGTCGAGGTTAAGATAGATCAGAGCAATTCGTGGGATGAAATTACCAGAATGCAGGACGTTTCAAATTTCGGAACGGGTCTTTCTCTGAAACGTCCGGTGAAACGAGGTCGGCTTGTTTATCTGACGATGCCGATGCCGCGCAAATTACGAAATTTCGATTTCGCCGAACCGCAATATAAAGTTTGGGGAATTGTCCGCAGATGCCTGAGAAACACCAACACGAAAATTGATAACTACGGAGTCGGCGTGGCTTTTATCGGCAAAGAACCGCCGCAGAGTTTTTTTGAAGACCCTTCCACGCTTTACGATATATCTCATCGCGCTCAGGAAGGTTTGTGGCATATAACCACACAGCCGGATATTCCCGACGAAAGCGATCTGCCAAAGGAACTGCGCCGTCATTCGCGTTTTCCAATTCCGATAAGTTTCAAACTCGAAACTCTGGACGATAATGAAAATGTGATCGCCGCCGAAGAAACAGTTTCCGAAAATCTGAGTTTGAGTGGTGCTTCCGTATTTACTTCGCTTCCGGCGGAAGTCGGCTCGTTCGTGCGCGTAACGAGCGAACAGTTTAATGTTTCGATTATTTCGATTGTGCGCGGAAAACGTCTGGGAGATGATAATATCCCAAGACTTCATATCGAATTTATTGATCGTCTTTTTCCGCTTGAAGGAATTGTTTAAAGATTATTTTTCAGGGAAAGTTTTTTATTGCAGTAAAATTGTTTTCCCGCGTATAATTTTTTCGTGAATTTATCGGAGAAAAGCAAATATCCGTCCGGGGTAATTTTTAATTTCGTCCGCTTATTTTGTCTTGCGGTCAGCAAAATTTTGTGGCGGGTGAAATTTCGGGGAATCGAAAATATTCCGCAAAAAGCCGACACGGGACTGCTGATTATCTCAAATCATCAAACTTATTTTGATCCGTTCTGGATCACTCTGCCGATCAATAGAAAATTTCGTTATATGGCTTGGGACGAGGCGTTTGACTGGTTTCTGATCGGAAGATTTATCCGCTATCTCGGAGCGTTTCCGGTCAGCCTTAAAACCGGAAATCCGATAAAAATTTTCAGAGATTCCGTCCAATTTCTCGATGAAGGCGCGGCTCTTTTGATTTTTCCCGAAGGCGAACGCGAATTTTCGGACGGAAAATTGCTTTCTTTTAGACCGGGCTGGACGCGAATCGCGCTCAAAGCGGAAGTCCCGGTTTTGCCTGTAACAATTCGCGGCGCAAACAAAGTCTGGGCGCAGAATATGAAATTTCCGCGTTTCGGCAAAGTAGAAATTGTTTATCATCCGGTCATCGAAATTAAAAAACCGAAAAACAAAAGTGATCTGCCGAAAATAGTTGAAAAATACAACCGCAAAATTGTTGAAATAATCGAATCGGCGTAAAATTCGATTTAAAAAGAGAAAGGCAAAAGCTGTAAAAACTTTTGCCTTTCTCTTTTTGTTTTACGTTTCTGCTTAGGCAGTCGCCGGATTATTCGGCGTTATCGGCGGCAGAATCGGTTTTTTGAAACGACTTTTCTCTTCCTCCGGCTCTGAACCGTCATCATTATTGTTCGGAGAATCGTCATCTTCATCAAGCGGAAGCCCGGCAACGACGCGCCGAATCTGAACGCCGTCAAGCGTTTCGTATTCGAGCAGCGTTTCGGAAAGACGAACCATCGCTTCGGCATTTTCCTTGATAATTTTCTTGGCGACTTCGTATTGTTCGGCAATAATCTGATTTACCTGCTGGTCAATCTTTATCGCCGTGTCTTCCGAATAATCACGATTTTGGGAAATTTCTCTGCCCAAAAATACCTGCTCGTCTTTCTTGCCGAAAGTCAGCGGACCGAGTTCGCTCATACCGTATTGGCAGACCATCGCTCTGGCTAATTCGGAAGCTCTCTCGATGTCGTTCGATGCGCCCGTCGTAATATTGTTTTCGCCGAGATAAATCTCTTCGGCAATGCGCCCGCCCATCAAAATAGCGATCTGGCTCGTCAAATATTCCTTTGTATGACTGTGGCGATCAGCTTCCGGCAGCTGCATCGTAACTCCGAGAGCCATTCCGCGCGGAATGATCGAAACTTTATGCACCGGATCGGCTTGCGGAACTTTCAAACCGACGAGCGTATGACCGGCTTCGTGATACGCCGTCAGACGTTTTTCCTCGTCGGACAAAACCATACTTTTGCGTTCCGCGCCCATAATCACCTTGTCTTTGGCAATTTCAAAATCGGACATCGTAACAACCTTTTTGTTGTAACGAGCCGCATTCAAAGCCGCTTCATTAACGATATTCGCCAAATCCGCGCCCGTAAATCCGGGAGTTCCGCGAGCGATCACGTTAATATCAACATTTTCATCCAGAGGAATTTTGCGCGTATGAACTTTCAAAATCCCTTCGCGCCCTTTAATATCGGGACGACCAACCATCACGCGGCGGTCAAAACGTCCCGGACGAAGAAGCGCAGGATCGAGAACGTCCGGTCTGTTCGTCGAAGCGATCAAAATAACGCCTTCGTTAGATTCAAAACCGTCCATTTCAACAAGCAGTTGATTGAGCGTTTGTTCGCGCTCATCGTGTCCGCCGCCGAGTCCCGCGCCGCGATGTCTTCCGACGGCATCAATTTCGTCTATGAAAATTATACAAGGCGCATTTTTCTTACCTTGCTCGAATAAATCACGGACGCGGCTGTTGTGCAGCAAGATCGGTTTTTCGCCGCCGAAAAACGCTTCGTTTTCGCAGCCGCACAAATCGTAAACGTAGCCGTCAAATTCTTTAACTGTAATTTCCTGCACAATCGCTTTTTTGCCTTGATTCGGATAAATCACGTCTTCGTTAAACGGATTGCTCGTTTTGCCGATTATCAAATTCCAGTATTCGCCGTCGGGCAAAGGTTTGTTTTTGATAACGCGCCCGCCGATTTGCTTTCCGTGTCTGATTCCGGCTTTGATTCCGTGCATCGCAGACAGCCAAGCGAGTTCGGTAATCAATTGCTTGCTCACGCTCGTCATAGACAATTTGCCTTCCGTCGTCGTGTAACCGTCGCCGAGCGAATAGCCTTCGAGATACGCAAGGAAAAATTCCTGCGGCAAATCCCACAAAATCTGCGGAATATGCTTATGATGGCTTCCCGCGCCGCAATGTCGGGCGAAAAATCTGCCAATCGGAGCGGAATAAAATGTAATTTTCGTGCTGTTGTCCAAAGTGTGCTTAACATTGGCTTCGATGCCGAAAATTTGCTTCATTAAATTTATGCAATCGTTGTGCAAATCTTTTTCGTGCGTTCCGAAAGTAAATTCCAGACAGCCGTTTTCGCGTCCTTCCGCCGTGTAATAACCGAAAAGTTTCATCAATTCGGCGGTTACAACGACGCTTTCGGGAAACTCCGTTTTCGCGTAATTTGTCGAAATAGCACGCGGCTCATATTTGCCCGCCTGCCAGTTTCCGACAGTCGCCTGCGAAACGCCGATTCGGGAAGCAATCGCCGCTTGACTCAATTGATGTTGATTTTCAAGCGCGAAAACCAACTTATCTTCCGCCGCTTCGTTTCGTTCAATTAAAGGCAAAACCAACTTTTCCGCCAAAGCCGGAAATTCGTGCGCCCGAACCGTGTGCGTCGTGCCGCTTTCTTTTGAATATTCGCCGCGCACTTTAAGCGGCAGATTGACCAGCACATCGCCTTTTTTCAAATCCGCCGCCGCAATCGCTTTGATGCCGTCGCGGGTGCGAACAAAAACGCTGTGATCGGCGGTCATTTCCACCTTGCCGCCGAGATATTTGACTTCGTAAATTTCCTTGACGCGATGGCGGAAAACGCCTCTCACCGGACTCCATTTGCTGCCCTTTACAAAAGTTTTCGACGAGCCTTTGAACTTGGAATCCTTTTCGGCAAATCCCAAAGTCTGCACGTCGCTGACCGGCATCATAAAGCCTTCTTTATCGGCTTCATAATAACGGTCAACAAATTCGCCAATCGGCATCAATTTCGTTTCGCCGTCCGCCTTTATCAAAATCGGCGTATCGCCCGTTACGGACGCGCCGACACCGACGAACATTTCGACGAAATCAGAACCCGAGATCGAGAAAAACGGAACATTCGCCTCACCCGCGACTGCCTTTGCAAGAAGCGTATTATGCGAAATTATGCCGTTTGAAATAAACGAATGTGTTTTGGGAACGGTAAAATCGAAAACTTCGGCAAAACCTTCTTCAATTTTTTCAATCGGCGAAAAGAAAAGATTCGCTTCCAACAAATTTGTCAGATATTCGGTTTTTTCATTTCTGATATTACCGTCAGCAAACGCTTCGACCATTTCCCGCAAACTATTGCGCGAAATGCGCTTGCGGGTGCGAACCTTATCAATCAAAGCCGCCAGACGCGAAGTGCTTTTGCCGCTTGCGCTCACTTCTTGCCAGCATTCGACAACCAAATCGCTGATTTCATAAAACAAATCAATATTTGTATTCTTGCCGACGTTTTCCTGCGCGAGATACTCGTTTAATGCTGTCTGTTTGCGCCCTAATTTAAAGCCGATTTCATCTGCAAAAACTGATAAATAAGTCCCCGAAACGACTATTTCATAAACTTTTTTCGTATTTTCCGTCGCTTCCTTTTTCACGCGCAAACGCGAAACAACGCCGAAATTGAGCAGAATCGAATTCACTTGATTGGCAAGTTTTTCGCTCGTTGTGCAGTAGCCAAAATTGTTTCTGTGAAAATATCCGTCCGAATCGAAAAGTCCGCGCAAAAATTCTGCGACAACCGCTTTCGGTGCTTGCAAAATGGTTGCGGGGATTGATTTTTCGTGCGATAAAAGCGGCGACATTCCCGCGTCGAGCAAATCTTTTTTCACTTTGCGCGAACTGACAACCGACGTAATTCCGTCCGAAGCAACGCCGACGTGCTGCTCTGCGCCGTAAACCGTTTTGATATAATTGCTGAAAAATTCGCTGATCTCGCCGTCAATCGTCGTTAAATTAACGCGATTTGCAATTGACATATTTCCGTCGCCCGTCAGCAAGCCCATTAAATAGGCTTTTTCCGCATTAACTTCCTGCAAATTGCCGAAAGCCTGATTTCCGAATTTAACGGCAATCGAATCGCCTTCTTTCAATTCATCCATCCGGCGAAATTCGATTTTGCCATCCGCATTCATCACGACAATCGGATGTTCCGGCGTTCCTTCGAGCGATAAACCCTGCCGCAGAGTGATTTTTTTCGTCGCCTGCTCGCCCAAGTTATACCAATGCGAAGCCGCGTTTGTCGAATCTTTAACCGTCGTCGGATCAACCGTCGGCAGATATGCGCCGTGAACTTCATCCGTTTCAGGATTGACGTAAAAATACTTAGGCACGTCCTTGATCTCCATCAAACCTTTCTGCGTCAAGATCAAAGAATCGCCCGTAATACATTTGCCCGTTCCGGGCGGTCCGACCATCAAAACGCCTTTCGGAATTTTTCCGCCGAGTTTTTGGAATTTTTGTGGGTCTTTTAAAAATTCAATGATTTCTTCGAGTTCTTCCTTCGCTTCCTGAACGCCCGCAACGTCTTTGAATGTAATGCGTTTTTGTTGGTTATTGAGAAGTTTCGCCTTCGATTTGCCAAAGCTGAGAGCCTTGTTTCCGCCCGCCTGCATTTGCCGCATTATGAAAAATACAAGACCGATGAGCAGCAGAAACGGCAGAATATTAATTAAAATAAGCAGAAAATATCCGCTTGACTGCGCTTCTTCGTTGGTCTTGATCTGCGTTCCCGAATTTGCCTGATTAAATTCGGCAATCGTGCCGAGAAGCATCTCACGAGTCGGATCGCTGCCGATGGTCGTAATATACTTTTTGCCGTTGTTGTCAACGAATTCGACTTGTGATGCTTTAAAGAATGCTTCTTTAAAATCCTTATTTTTGATGTGCGTAACCGCCATATCAATTGTCAGGTCTTGCGGAGTTTCGCCTTGTTTGCTTTGCAGAAACCAGACAAAACTCAAGGCACTGACAATAATCATTACCCACAATAGAACTTGTTTTGCTTTTGAACTCAACTTTAATAGCCTCCAAAATAAACTTTCATCTTTCTTTGTTAGGTTGAAAGTTTCCCTAAATTTCGTTTCAAAATCTTTGATGAAAGTTTCAAATCAACGGTTGTTTTAATTAAATTTGCAACTTCTTTCAAAACACTAACCTTTCATTGTAAATCTCCGGTCATTTTTTTTCAACCTTTTCGCTTTCAAATCTTAGTCTGCCTGATTTTTTTAATACGGCATATTCTCCGGGAAGTTCGATTTTTCTGCCGCTTTTCCCGCTTGTTGCCAATTCGTCAATCGCCCGTATATGTTTCAGTTCTAATCGGCGCAGATTTCCACGATGTTTTTTCAGCCAGCTTCGTAAAACCCTGTATCGTTTGGATTTAGAAAGTTCTCTAAAATCCTTGAGCGACAATTCATTCTCGATTTTGCTTTCGTCAATTTTCAATTCTTCGGCATCTTCGCGCAGAATATTCGCCGTTTCCGCCAGAATTTTGATAATGTTCGGATTAAAATCTTCGAGCATCGGAATCAGAACTTTTCTGAGCCGCACGCGCCGGAACGCGAAATTTTCGTTCATCGAATCGCGGCGAAATTTCAAATTTTTATCTTTGCAGAATTGCTCGGTTTCGCCTCTCGTCGCCCAATTCAGAAAGGGACGAATCAGGCGAACCCGAAAACCCGCGTCCGAAATCTGAAATCCGCTAAACGGTTTTATCGCGCCGAGTCCTTCGATGCCGCTGCCGCGAATCAAATTCAGCAGAAAAGTTTCCGCCTGATCGTTGATCGTGTGCGCGGTTAAAACGGCGTAAGCATCCACATTTTGTGCGATTCGGCTGAGAAATTCATAACGCGCCCGCCGTGCATTTTGTTCGAGATTTCCGCTTTCCGAAATTTCTCCGCTTCCTAAAGCCAGTTCAAACTCGTGTCTGCTCGCAAAATCGTTGACAAAATCTTCATCTTCCCGGCTTTCCGCTTCGCGCAGATTGTGATTGAAATGTCCGATTACAAAACGCAGATTCAGTTTTTTTCTGCGTCTTAATTCATCTAAAACAAGCGCGAGGCTCAACGAATCTGCGCCGCCGGAAACCGCGACGACAAATGTTTCACCAAAAAAAGGCAAACCCAATCTGCGCCATTCGGTCAGAAAATTTCTGGTAAAATTATCCATCGGCTTTTATGCGTTTTCCTGCTGTTCTCTGTCCAGATCGGTTTTCGCCATTTCCAGAGCTTCAAAAACTCTCTCCGGCGCAGTTCCGCCGATTTGATTGCGTCTTGACAGAAAGGTTTTTACCGAAAGAAATTCAAAAACATCCGGCTTGAAAACACTCGCAAAATTCTGCAATTCCTCAAGCGTCAATTCATTTGGTTTTTTATTTTTCGATAACGCGTAAGACACAATTTTTGCAGAAATTTCCTCGGCGACGCGCAGCGGCACGTCTTGATTTATCAGATAAAAATTAAGTCCGTCAAAATTGACGAAAAACTTTTCGATAAAATTCTCTACCGATTCGTCGTTCGCCAGAACAAGCTGAAAAATCTCTCTCATTTGAATCGAACAAATTTTCAGAATCTCAACCGAATCAAAAATTAAATTTTTTATTTCCGAAATATTTCTCTCATTATTAGTGGAAATGCCGTTTTGCAAAGAATTTATAATCATCTGATTGCCGATAATTTTTGTGGTTTTTGTTTTGCAGTTTTCCAATATGTGCAGAATTTTGTTTTCGGAAGACTTTTCAATTTCAAGTTTTTCGTCAAATTTTATAAATTTTCTGTTTTCCGCCGAATAAAAAATCAAATCTTCGGAAAATCTGGATAAATGCAGCATTACAAGCGCGAAAACTCCGATTGCTTCGGACGCAAAATCCAGATCAGTCCACGCATCCAGACTGTTTGCAGAGATTCCTTCAAAACCCAATTCGGCGGCGATCTCTTCCGCATCCAGTTCAAAGGAACTTTCCAGACTTTGCGGCAAAATATTTGTCCGCCGCCAAACTTCGTCGAGCCGTTCGCGGTCTCTGGCGAAAATTTCAAAATACGCCAAACAAAAATGCGCCCACAAAACCGGCTGAATTTCCCCGCGGTTTTCGTAAACTATTAGTAAAGAATTTTTCTGCGCTTGGGCGCGAATCAAAATAATTTTCTGCAAATCTCTTAAATTACCGGAGATAATTTCCAGCTGCGCCCTGAGCCAGATTCGCAGAGCCGTCAAAGTCTGCTCATTTTGATTTCTGCCCGTCTGCAATTTTTTGCCGACTTCGCCGACCAGTTGAATTAAATTTTTTTCAATAAATTCGTGGACGTTCTGCGACGGAAAATTGTATAAATATTTTCCGTCGTAACTCGCGCGTTTGAGCAAGGTGTGCAATCCGTTGATAATTTTTTCGGATTCGCGGCGGGTTAAGATTCCCGCGCGAAAAAGTTCTCCGGCATACGCGATGTTCGCGTGAACATCGGCATCAAAAAGTTTGCGGTCTGATATGCCGCTTTCCGAAACTGAAAAATTATCCAGATTTTTCATCATTCTTTTTCGTCAGACATTTTTTTGACAGCCTATATGTTATAAAAATCAGCCGTTTTATCAACCCGTAGTTTCCGAATTTGTTCGTAAAACTGGCATTTGATCTTTATTGTCCTTTTATTTCGATAAAATTTGTTATATTAATTAAAGAAAAATGATTCTGAGCCGGCTCGAAATTTTTACGAAGATTTTTTTGATTTCTTCACTCTTCATATTCTCTTTTGCCTTTGGAGCAAACGCGCAAAATGAAGATAAAGTTGAGGTTATCCAAACGGTTTTGGAAAACGACAGCACCGGAAAGTGCGAAAAATTCGTTCCCGGAAAAGTCATATTGTTTCTCAAGCCTCTATATCCCGATGCGGCGAAAAAAAATGCCGTCGGCGGAACGGTTTTAGTAAATGTTAAAATTGACAAGCAGGGAAAAATCGCCGAAATCGTTGAAATCAGCGGCGACTCTCTGTTGCAGAAAACCGCGAACGAAGCCGCCCGGAAAACCAGATTCAAACCGTCATTTTGCGATGAAACTCCCGTCGAAATCGCAGCCGTTTTCAGCTACGATTTTGTTTTGGACATCTTTCGCACAAATCTGATAAAACCCGAAAAAGTTGAAGATTTTGCCGATCTTTCCGAAACATCGGTTTACTTTGAAACGATCAGAAATTTAACCGAAAAATACAAAATCGCTTACGGCTTCGGAACAAACAAATTTTACGAAAACGCGCCTCTGACCGTCGGCGATTTTACACATTTTCTGCGCTTAACGCTCGATCTGCTCGCCGAACGTCTGAAAGCCGCCGGGAAAACTCCCGACCAAACAGACATATTTTCCGCATATAATCCGCATAAAATCAGCAGCGCGGCAAATATCAAAAAATTAAACAACAATGAATTTTACGCCGATTCGGTAAAATCTCTGTTTCAAAATTACAAAATCGCATTTGTTGACGACGAAAAAAGATTTTCCGGCGAGAAACTTCTCAAACAAAACGAACTGCTCGATTTATGGAAAGAAATCTTCGGCGCAGAAGCCGTTCCCGTTCATTTCCAAAAAATAGAACACGCCGACAAAATTATCACGCGCGGCGAATTTGCGCTTTTTTTAGACGAAAGTTTGAGAGTTTTAACTTATAAAGTTATGCCTTAACGGAAAATAAATTGCCAAACAGATTCTAACTGTGAGTTTTTACGATATAATAAATTCTACGTTAGTTTCGACGTAAAGTTTTTTCGCATTGGAGCAATAAAATGACTACACCAAATAAAATCCAAGCAATTTCGACAATATTTTCAGAACCTATTCTTTTTAATTTCGGCGGATTGACCGAACGGCAATTTGAAAATCTGTGCAAAAATCACCGTGACGTAAAATTTGAACTCAATAAAAAAGGAGATTTATTGATTATGCCGCCGACAAATCCCGAAGCGGGTTGGAAGAATAGCGATTTAACGACTGATGTAAATAATTGGTCGAGAAAAGACAAAACCGGAATAGTTTTCGATTCGTCAACAATGTTCACTCTGCCAAACGGCGCGAAGCGTTCGCCTGATGTTTCTTGGATGACAAAGAAAAAATATGACGGTTTGAGCGATGATGAAAAAAAGACTTTTTCCAAAATTGTTCCCGATTTTGTCATTGAACTCCGTTCGCCGACGGACAATTTAAAACCGATTCAAAACAAAATGGCGGAATACGTCGAGAACGGCGTAAAATTAGGCTGGCTGATTGACCCGAACGAGAAACAAGTTCACGTCTATCGCGCAAACGGCGAAATCGAGATTTTAGACAATCCCGAAACCGTTTCGGGCGAAGATGTGTTAAAAGGTTTTGAATTAAACGTGCGCGAGATTTTGTAAAAATAGTTTGCGGCTTGATTTCTGCGGGCGCAAAAGTTTCAGTTTAACATTCAAACGTGGTGAGTTACAGCGACTTGCGACCACGAAAAATAAACCGCTAAACAGCCGTGAGTTCAATTTATTTTTTTAGACGAAAACTCTGCGCTTGTTTGGTGCGGAGTTTTTTTGATTTATAATTTTATTGTTTTATCAAAAAACAGTTGATTGAAAATGTTATGAATACACAAAAAAATCTTTCGTCGCAACAGATAATTTCTTCCGCTAAAACTATGCCTTTAAGCGAATTGGAAAAGCTGGTCGGCAATGTTTTGGAAGTTCGTGCCGAAAGAATCGCGCCGCATCTTTCGGGCGAAGAAGACAAACTTTTGAAGACAATCGGAAAAACTTTGCCGAAAAAAAATTTGGCGCGAATGAAAGAACTGCAAAAATTGCGTGATAATGAAAAACTTTCGGCGGGAGGTTTTGCGGAGTTGGCAAAATTGATCGAAAAACTCGAAATAATTCACGCCGAAAGAATGAGCGCGGTTGCCGCTTTAGCCGATTTGCGCGGCGTTACATTTCAAACTGCTTTAAAGCAAGTCGGTTTGAATTTGCCCGATTATGAGTGAATATATTGCAATCAAACTTCGCAATTCGGTTAGAAAACGGGCAAACGGGATTTGCGAATATTGTCATATTCCAGAAGATTTCACCACGCAGCCTTTTTGTTTTGAACATATTTTGCCGAAGGTTTCGGGCGGCGAAACGTCCGCTGAAAATCTGGCTCTCGCGTGTCAGGGCTGCAACGCTTTCAAAGCTACGCGGACGGAATTTGAAGACGAAATCACGGGCAAAAAGGTTAAACTTTTTAACCCGCGAGAATCAAAATGGAGTGAACATTTTGCTTGGAATGAAGATTTTACGGAAATTATCGGCATTACGGGCAAAGGTCGCGTAACGATAACGGCATTGAAAATGAATCGTCCGGGACTGAAAAATCTTCGCCGCGTTTTGTATATTACAGGCTGTCATCCGCCGATTGAAAAAAACGGATAGTTCGACGGAAGTTGCGAATTATCCTGAAAATCTATAAACTCTAAATTTCAAACGTGGTGAGTTACAGCGACTTGCGACCACGAAAAATAAACCGCTAAACAGCCGTGAGTTCAAATTATTTTTTTACGAAAACTCTGCGCTTGTTTGGTGCGGAGTTTTTTTGATTTTAACGATTCTTAAAATGTCGCGTTAGCGACAAACGAATTTAGCCGTGCATTTTAACGCACGGAAATTGCGAGAATGATTTGTGTCGCGTCAGCGACAATTGAAGTTTAATGTTGTAATTCAGTCGTCGCTGACGCGACGGGCGCAAATTTTTGTTTCGTTCCGTGCGTTAAAACACACGGCTAAATTCACATAATCGCTACGCGATCAGTTAAGGATTATTTTTGTTTATGAACTTTTTAGATTTATTAAAAGAAAAAATCGTCGTTTTCGACGGCGCGATGGGCAGCAGTTTGCAGGCGCAGGAGCTTTCGATTGAGGATTGGGGCGGGGCAAATTTTGAAAACTGCTCGGAAAATTTGCTTTATACGAAGCCGGAGGCGATTGAGATTGTTCACCGCGATTTTTTGGAAGCGGGCGTTGATGTTATCGAAACGAACAGTTTCGGCGGTTCGGAAGTCGTTTTGGCGGAGTTCGGGATTGTCGAAAAAACTTACGATGTCAACCTCAAAGCGGCGGAGATGGCGAAGCGTTTGGCGAATGATTATTCGACTTCGGCGAAACCGCGTTTTGTCGCCGGTTCGATTGGACCGGGAACGAAACTGCCGACGCTCGGACATATTTCGTTTCGTGATTTGAAACGCGCTTATGACGAGCAGATTCGCGGGCTTTACGACGGCGGTTCGGATTTGTTTATTGTCGAAACTTGTCAGGATTTGCTGCAAACGAAGGCGGCTTTGATGTCTATTTTTGAATTTTTCGAGCGGCGAAAAGTCAAAATTCCGGTGATCGCGCAGGTTACGATTGAAACTTTCGGGACGATGCTTAACGGGACGGAGATCGGCGCGGCTCTGACTGCGCTCGAACCGTTTCCGATTGACGTGATCGGGATGAATTGCGGCACGGGACCGAAACAGATGGCGGAATCTTTGAAATATTTGTGCGAACATTCGGAAATTCCCGTGTCGGTTTTGCCGAACGCCGGTCTGCCCGAAGTCAAAGACGGCAAACAGCATTACGACGAAACGCCGGAGAGTTTTACAAAACAGGTCGTTCATTTCGCCAAGGATTTCGGCGTGAATATCGTCGGCGGATGCTGCGGAACGACGGCGGAATATATCAAAATGCTTGGCGAGGAAATCGAAAGAATTTCGCCGAAACAGCGCGATGCAAAACTCGCGCCGTCGGCTTCTTCAATTTATTTTCGTCAGCCTTATTCGCAGGACGCTTCGTTTTTGATTGTCGGCGAACGAGTAAATGCTTCGGGGTCGAAGAAAATGCGCGATCTGCTCGAAGCGGAAAATTGGGACGGGCTTGTCAATCTAGCCAAATCGCAGGAAAAAGAAGGCGCACATATTCTCGATGTCAACGTGGATTTTGTCGGGCGCGACGGCGTTGCCGATATGCACGAATTAGTTTCGCGCCTTGTAACGAATGTGAAAATTCCTTTGATGCTCGATTCGACGGAATGGGAAAAAATGGAAGCCGGTTTGGAACACGCGGGCGGAAAATGTCTTTTGAATTCGACGAATTACGAAGACGGCGAACCCAGATTTTTGAAAGTTTTGGAGTTGGCGAAACAATACGGCGCGGGCGTGGTCATCGGTTTGATTGACGAAGAAGGAATGGCGCGAACGGCGGAAGATAAAATAAAAATCGCCCGCCGCGCTTATCAGGATTCGGTTAAATTCGGCATCAACGCGCACGATATTTTCTTTGATCCGCTTGCTTTGCCGATTTCAACTGGAATCGAAGAAGACCGCGCGAACGCTTCGGAAACAATCAAAGCAATCAAACAAATCAAAGAAGAAATGCCCGACGCGAATATCATTTTGGGCGTTTCAAACATTTCGTTCGGTTTAAATCCGGCGGCGCGTGTTGTTTTGAATTCGATTTTCTTGCACGAATGCGTCGAAGCCGGAATGAATTCGGCAATTGTCAATGCGTCGAAAATTCTGCCGTTAAACCGTTTTAACGAACACGAAATCGAAGTCGCGCTCGATTTGATTTATGACCGACGGAAATTTGAAGGCGACATCGTAACTTACGATCCTTTGACCGAATTTACGACGATGTTTGAAGGCAAGACGACGAAATCAATGAAAAAGGACATTTCGAGTTTGCCGATTGAAGAACGCTTAAAAGAACACATTATCGAAGGCGAAAAAATCGGGTTGGAGGACAATCTGAAAATCGCGCTCGAAAAATATCCGGCTTTGGAAATTATCAACACGATTTTGCTTGACGGAATGAAGGTCGTCGGCGATTTGTTCGGCAGCGGACAGATGCAGTTGCCGTTCGTTTTGCAGTCTGCCGAAGCGATGAAAGCGGCGGTGAAATTTCTCGAAC
Source organism: Pyrinomonadaceae bacterium (assembly GCA_965214585.1). Taxonomy (GTDB): domain Bacteria; phylum Acidobacteriota; class Blastocatellia; order Pyrinomonadales; family Pyrinomonadaceae; genus JAHCHG01. Next base: position 3,247,708 of record OZ243957.1, read on the forward strand.
CGTTTATGGACAAGGTTGAAGGCGAATCAAACAAAGGCGTAATGGTTCTGGCAACCGTCAAAGGCGATGTTCACGACATCGGCAAAAATCTGGTTGATATTATTTTGACGAATAACGGTTATAAAGTAGTAAATCTCGGCATCAAACAGCACGTTGACGCGATTTTGGATTCAGCCGTCGAACACAATGCCGACGCGATTGGGATGAGCGGTTTGCTTGTAAAATCAACACTCGTAATGCGCGACAATCTCGAAATTATGAACGAGCGCAACTTAAAAACGCCCGTCGTTCTCGGCGGCGCGGCGTTGAATCGAAAGTATGTTGACAATGATCTCGTGCCGCTTTTCGAGGGCAAACTTTTCTACGCTCGTGATGCTTTCGATGGTCTAAATGCAATGGATTTATTAACCACGAAGGGACACGAAGAAAACACGAAGGAAGAAAAAGCTAAAACAAAATCAGCGGCGGCGAACGGCAAGTCAGAACTATCTGCGATAGCGGATGGTTTAAGCGATGCAATCGAAACAATCACAGACGAAGAAGACCTTGTTGGCGAAGATGCCAAACTCGGCAAACAAGCCGCACGAGTTTCCGCCAAACAAACCGGCGACACGACGCACACGACAAAATCGAACATCCAACCCGTCGAAAAAATTCCAACAGCACCGTTTTACGGCTCAAAGATTGTTGAAATAAAAGATTTAACCAAAGTTTTCGCATTCATCAACGAAACCGCGCTTTTCAAAGGTCAATGGCAATATAAACAAGGCAGAAAATCGCCCGAAGAATATCAAAAAATTCTCAAAGAAACAGTTTATCCGAAATTCGCGGAAATCAAAGCGCAGGCGATCCGCGAAAAATTGCTCGAAGCAAAATTGGTTTACGGATATTTCCCGTGCCAATCGGAAGGCAACGATCTAATCATCTACGAAGACGATGAAAAAACAGAAAGATTAAGATTTACATTCCCGCGCCAACCAATCGAACAACGCGGCGGACAAAACTTGTGTCTGGCGGATTTCTTCGCCTCAAAAGATTCCGGCAAAATTGATGTCGTCCCGTTTCACCTTGTAACAATGGGACGCAAAGCATCGGAACATTCGGCGAAACTTTTTGCAAACGACAATTACACCGATTATCTGCTGTTTCACGGTCTGTCCGTCGAATCCGCCGAAGCACTCGCCGAAATGTGGCACAAACGCATCCGCGAAGAACTCGGAATCGCCGACGCGGACGCAACCGAAATGGCAAAACTCTTCAAACAAGGCTATCAAGGCTCGCGCTACAGCTTCGGCTATCCCGCGTGTCCGCACATCGAAGACCAAACAAAACTCTTTGAATTGCTAAAACCCGAAAGAATCGGCGTTGCGCTGACCGACGAATTTATGCTCGAACCCGAACAATCAACTTCGGCGATTATTATTCATCACCCGGAAGCGAAGTATTTTAACGTGGAATAAAAAATGAGCGCGAAAAATTGGATAGAAAAAATAATCGGCAAGTGCAAAATTGTTCAATCTGAAACAAAAATTCAAGATGATTTAATACAAAAACTCGTCGAAGTTTGTTATCAGAACGAATCAATTTCAGAAAATGGTGTCGGAAATCTATTTGCCGCCGCTTATGATTTGCTGATTTCCGCCGAATATTATACGAAAATTTCTCATTCCGGTTGGATGTATTGCCCCGAAGATGAATCGCGGCTTTTCTTTCCCTATACAATTTGTTGTCCGCGACACGCGATTACAGACGATTTTTTCTTTCATCCTTCAAATAAACCGACTTCCGGCATAATCGGAACGGCAACTGCGCGATTATTGCTGCTATTTTATCAAGCTGTTTTCAAACATAACAATTTATCGGAAATAGTGTTTCGCGGAACTGAGCCGGTTGATGCCGTAATTCTCAATGAAATTGAGAAAAAAGTGTTATTTGCGGAAATCAAGGCTTCGCCGTTAGTAACGCTTCCGATTACTTCCGTAACCGAACATTTAACCGAAGAAATTGAAGGCGAAATCTTTCCCGTCGCGCACAAAAGCGATATTCAAAATTTAACTCTCAATCATAGTCAAATTGATTTGTTCGTTCCTCAACTCGTAAATGACAATTGGCAGGACAAGTATTTTAGGTTGGGAAATAAATTAAACGAAAATGATTCTGATTTCGGTTACAGGGGAATTTTAAATTTACTAAATTCCGATAAAACTTTCTTTCCGACATATTTCATTTTTTGGAATGCTTGTTTAAATTCTTATTTTCCAAAATCCAATAAAAACATTTTCTGGCTGACAAATGCTTGTGGAACACCTTCTCCAATTCCCGAAAATTGGCAGCAAAGACGAAGAGGAAAAGGTTTTGAAAGTGTCAGCGATTCAAAAACAAGCGTCGGAATGGACAGAACTGATGATATAAAAAAGGGAATCTATCAGGTTTTAAAACTCGGCGCGAAGGGAAAACAAATTGAAAGTGATTGGAATTATAAGGTTGGAATTATTTCAAATATTCATCCGGCGCGGCATTTTGACGAATACCTGAAACCGTTAAAGGATATTATCTGGACCGAAGATGAAAGCGGTCTTGCGAAATACGTCAGAGATTTGCCCGACGATCAAAAAATTTTCAGTTTGTTTGACGGAATTGTTGCTTTAACACAAACTTATTCACGCGACGAGTGGATTTCAAAGCTGTTTTCGGCGGAGTAAAATATGAAAGTTTATTTCCTTAAATTAAGAGCAAATATAGAACTGGACGGCGATTTGAAACTTGCCGTCAGGGAAATAAATGCGCTTTTCGGCAAAAACTTTGCTTTGCATAAAAATAATCTTATCGAAGCGCAAAACTTTCTAAAATTGCCCGATGAATACTTTCTTTCTCACACACGCAACGGGGAAATAATCGGATATTTAGGAATAAATCCGAAAGTAGAATTGCTTGATTTACTCAAACAACTCAGTTTTATTCAGGAAGTTTGGTTTTCGAGTGAAAGTTTTGATAATGAAAAAGCGGAGTTTTTAACAGAAACCGAAGATTTTATATGCGCTGTTCCTTTTTTAGCGTTATCGGAATTTTTAACTTATGCGAAAACCGAGATTCCGAACTTACAATTAGTAAAAATGATTCTGGATGTTTTAAGTTTGAAACTTACCGATAAAACAATCAGCAAATTAATTCTTCGCCATAATACATCAACACCGCACGTTCACGGTTTGCACACTTATAAAGCGAAATTTTTCCCGCGTTTTGTGCGTTCGCTGATAGTTTCCGAAACTGCACCGGAAAATCGTGAGAATAAGATTGTTCTCGATCCGTTTGTCGGAAGCGGAACGGCGGTTGTCGAAGCCGCTTTGCTCGCTTTTCAAGGCATCGGAATTGATATTGATAAACTTTCTTGTCTTATTTCGAGCAGCAAAATAAATTTACTGAATAATTCTTTCGATTCGATTCAAAAAAACGCGCTTCAAGTTTATGCCAGCCCGAACGAGAATAACGGAAAATATAGATTTCCGAGTTGGATGAGCCGCAAATTTGAGAGAAAAGATAATCTCGAAATGATGCGAAAATATGAAGACGAAATAAGCAAATGGAAAGCAAAAGTTAATCACGCAAGCGACAATCGGGAAATTTTTCAAGTTGCCTTGAGCGATGCTTTGACTCGTAAATTTAACGTCAGAATGATGGGAACGGGAGTCGGAAGATTTGCTCTCGAAATTCAGAAAAGCGAAATCGGTTCGATTATTGATAAAAACTTAAAATACACGCTCAAATGCGCCAAAATTATTGAACTTCTGCGCGAAATTTACCAAATAGAAAACATCAAAACTCAAATCATAAATAACACGGCGACGAAAATGTTTTTGGAAGATGAAACGGTAGATTTTATCATCACATCGCCGCCTTACTTACCGGCTTCTTCCGGGCGGGAAGATTATTTAATCGGAAAATCAATCTCTTTAACTGCTTTGGGATTGATGAATGAAGATTCAATCCGGCAAACCGAAACAAAAAGCGTCGGTTCGATGAATAATCAAATTGGAGAAAAAAACGGATTGCCACAATCTGTTTATGAACTTTATGATTGGTTAGAACGCGATGAATTAAGAAACATCAAAGCGCAGCCGACTTTAATTTATTATCAAGACATCAAAAAATCTCTGGAAGAATGTTACAGAATCCTCAAAAAGGGCGGGAAAGCCGTGTTTATTATTGGAAAAGAAACGGTTTTTTATACCTATAAAACCAGAGAAGTTTTATATCGTGTTGAATGCGACGAAATTTTCAAAAAAATTGCTATTTCAGTCGGATTTTCCATAAAGGAAATTGTAAATATTGAATTAGATAAAAAAAACAGAAACGCCAGACCGCGTTCTTTAGATAAATACTTTGAAAGCGCGATAATTATGCAAAAAACATAATTATATGAATTACAAAAACATCATCATCATCGAACCGAACAAACGCGGCGGAAAATCTTGTATTCGCGGGATGCGAATCACGGTTTATGATGTGCTGGAATATCTCGCGTCGAGAATGTCGGAGGCGGAAATTCTTGAAGACATTTGTTTCATTCAGCAAACAAACTTTCAATTTTTTCTTTCAATTCGTCCGCGTGCAGATTTTTTGCGACGATCTTGCCGTTTTGGTCAATGATGAATTTTGCGGGCAGAGAAGTTACGGCGTATTCAAAAGTTACGGGCGTTTCAAAGCCTTGTAAAGTCGAAACATTTGTCCAAACGCGCTCGTCTTTTTCGATTGCCTTGAGCCAATCTTCCTTGTTTTCGTCAAGCGACACGCCGTAGATTTCAAAGCCTTTTTTGTTGTATTTTTCGTAGAGTTCGGCGAGAGTTTCGCTTTCGCTGCGGCACGGCGGACACCAGCTTGCCCAGAAATCTATTAAAGTGTATTTTGCATTTGCCGTTGAAAGTGCGGTTTGTTTGCCGTTTTTGTCGGGCAGGTTTATTTCGGTTGCAGTTCCGCCGATGCTCGTATTTTTGAGAATTTTTACTTTTTCGTTGATTTTTGCGGCGACGGCTGAATTCGGATGCGCTTTTTCAAAATCGGCGGCTAGGCTTTCTAAAAAAGGTAAATTTCCTTCCGCGCTCCAGCGCAGGGAAGTCGGATAGACGGCGATTGAAGTTCCCATTTTGTTTTTTACAAAATCTGTTAATTCGTCTTGATGCTTTTTGTAATTTGAAACTTCCATCTCGCGTAATTTCGCAATTTCAGCGTCGTCGTCAGAATTTTTTGCTTCTTCCAGACGTTTGATTTTATCGCGCACGGAAATTACCAATTTATCCAAAGATTTTTTTCGGAATGTTTCATATTCTTCGAGTTTTTCCGTGTCGGGCGAGCCGGAAATTTTTATCGCCGACCAATCGTTTGCGTCGCCTCTGATGTTGATTTGTTGGTTTTTATCAATTGCCAATGCGAGTTTTTTCTTTTCATCTAATTTAATTGTGTAAATATGCGGTTCGAGGTTGAGATTCGTTTTGAAATCGCCGTTTTCATCAATCGGAATTTCGGCGATTTGGCGGTTTTGTTTGCGATTGATGTCTTCTTCGAGAAATAAAGCTAAAGATTTTTGCGGGTAATTTTGAATATTTCCCGATATGCTGAAAGTTTCCGGTTCGGTTTTTGTGCAGGAAACAGCGAAGGCGAAAAGCAGAATTATTAAAGAGAAAAACTTTTTATTTGAAAACATAATTTGCGTTTTGATTTTTCAAGTATTCGATATTAAAAATTTTAATAAACCGAATTATACGCTTGATTTTAACATTTTTCAGTTTCGGGTATTTGATTTGTGAAGAAAAAAAAGCGAGCCTCAAAATGAAACCCGCTTTCTGTTTGAAAATCGAATTGATTTATTAATTATTAGCGCGGCGAACATCCGTGTCTAATTCTTCCACTTCAACTTCTGTTTTTCTGACCGTATCGGTAACGGTTTCGTCGTGTTCTTCAACCGTTTTGCCGACGGCGATTTCTTCAACTACGCGGGCTTCTTTGCCGACAACCGCTTTTTCAGCGCGTTCGGTAATTTCAATGTCGCCCGTGGCGTTGGCAAAATCAGCTTCCGTTGCAGCGCGATTAACCGGACGGCGTTGAACGACAACGTGTTCTTCGCGCAGACGCAGAGTTTCTTCAACCGGCTTCTCAATGACGCGGCTTCTGACGCGGACTCCGCCCGTTTCAACCGTGCGTTTGCCGACGTTAAGATTTTCTTCGACCACTTCGATTACTTCGCCGTCAGCCGTGCGGTTTGTTTCCGTTTCCGCATATTGCTGCCGGTATTGTGCGGCACGTTCGTCAACATTAACTGCTCCGTGATTATCAAGAATCGCTGCCGCTTTTTCAGCGCGTTCGCGTGAATCGGCTTGAATCGTCAAAATCGCTTCCGTTTCGCGGGCAACCGTCGAATAATTGTTTGCCGTGTTTACGTCGTCCGAAAATAAATTGCTGAAAAAATTGCTGATGCTGTCGCCGATGTCCGCATCATCGGTTGCCGTTGTTACCGCATCCGTTTCAGCTACTGCTCTTCTATTGGAAAAATCTATGTCTTCTTTAATAAAGCCCTTCTCGACCAATTCGTTCATTGCGTCGCGTGCTTCTTCTTTGCTGTCAAATATTCCTACTACTGTATGTGTCATAATTTATCTCCCTTATTTATTTTTTTTCTGTCAAACTTATTTTGACAAGTGTTATTTGTTCGCGTTTTCAACCGCATCAATTCGATTTACATCAACTTCTTCTTTACGAAGCGTGATTTCCTTTGGATCGTGCGTTTCGATTAATTGTTTTCTAACGTGCAGTTCTTCAACCAAAACAAGTTGTTTTTTAACCAGAACTCGTTCTTCGACAACCGGAATAATCATTATGTCGCCTTCGCTCCGAACTTTCGGAACTTCGTCAATATTTTGATTTATCGCTACCCGTTCCACCGAAACTTCTTCGCGGAAAAGCGGTTCGTCTATAATCTCCTCGTGTTCGGAAACTTTCTTTGAAATACGAACTTTGCCGGTTTCAACAACTTTTTTGCCGAAAACAACTCTTTCTTCTATCACCGGAATAACAACCTTTTCCGAAGTTGTTTCCGTTTGTTCGATTTTCGTTTCTGCATCCTTAGAATGATAATCTGTCACTAAAATCTCCTCTTGATTTACGAATTTTGCTGAATTAAAAACTATTCAATAAAAGAAACTGCAATTCTCGTTCCGAAATTGTCGAACAAATGCTTGGGAAATTATTAAACCGCACGAAATGCTCAATAATAACAGTAAGAATTTGATGAAAATAGTTTTCCCGATTCAAAATTTTTTTTTTTAGGATTAAAAAGCACCGTATCAGACTCATACATTTTTTCAAGTCATTTTATAAAATAATTAAGCAGGTTGTAGTCCTAATGCAGAAACACGCACGAAGTAAGTGTGTTGCTTACGCTCTTTACGCCCTTACTTCGTGCGGGCTTCTGCATTATACTTAATTACTTCTAATCATCTGCTTATTTACAAATTAAAATTTCCGGTGTATGCTGTTTACATACAATTATGATTATCATAATAGATGAAAATGACGCGCGTCCGATATATCAACAAATTGCCGATGAAATAAGGCTTTTGATTGCCAGAGGCGAATTAAAACAAGGATATGTTTTGCCGTCTGTCAGACAGCTTGCCGGCGATTTGGGTATAAATCTCAACACGGTAGCGACGGCTTATCGAGAATTGCAGACGGAAAATCTCCTTGCCATCAAACACGGCGCGGGCGCAGTTGTTTCCTCGAATACGACTCAGGGAAAAGAGGAAGAACAATTGCGAAAACCTCTGCGTTTTGCCTTGGCGCATTTGTTTCTTGCAGGTTTCAGTTGGGCGGAAGTTATGAATCTGGTGGTGGACGAAATGCGCGGAATATTAAGGGAAAACAAGTAAATGTATGGATGAAAATATCTTTTCAATTTTAATTGTGCTGCTCCAAACTCTGCTTTTTTATTATATGCCGACTTTTAACGGAAAGAATACGCTTTTCGGTTTGGTCATAAAAGAAGAAGATTTTCAGAAGGTTGGAATTGCGCTTCTGCGAAGTTACCGCCGCAATCTGATAATCATTTTAGGGCTTTTTATTTTAGCAGTTTTTTTGAGTATAAAGTTCGCGCCGGAGAGTATAGTTTTTGCATACATTCTCGCAACTTTAGGACAAATCGCGCTGATTTTTATATATTTACCAAAAGTTTGGCAGATCGCGATCAAAAGCCTCTGACAAGATTTGCGACATCTTTGAAAGCGCGAAAATTGCCGGACTTTACAAAAGTCGGCGTAGAAGTTGCGATTGTTTTGCTCACAATTGCGCCTTTCGCAATTTTGGCTCTTTACTATTCCGACTTGCCGGAACTCGTGCCGATTCATTGGAACTGGAAGGGCGAACCCGACGGTTGGCAGGAAAAAGGATTTTTCAGCGTATTTTTGCTGCCGGTTTTAATTCTGAGTTTGCAGATTTTCTTCTTTCTGCTCAAAAAAGATATTGTTCACGCGCGATTCAGAGTTCCGGCTGAAAACGCCGAAACGGTTGCCGGATTAAAGGAAACTTCGCTCGGAATCAACCTCAATTTGATGGATTGGTGTCGTCTTTTAATCGGAGTTCAGTTGGGCGCGATCAGTCTGCAAATTTTAGCAAGTATAAATTCGTTCGAGTTTTCAAACGAACTGACAATTGTTATGTGGACGAGCCTTCTGCTGCTTTTGGCGGGTATCGGATTTTACATTTACCAATTGGTTTTGATAAATCGTGAAATAAAAAATCTGACCGGACAGATCAATTTCCAAATTCGCGCCGAAACCCAAAACTGGAACGGCGGACTGTTTTATTACAACCCGAACGACGCGGCATTCGTCGTCGAAAAACCAAGCGGACTCGGCTACACTCTGAATTTCGCGCACAAAAGAATTTGGCTTTACGCGGCGATTTTCGCTGTGCCGGTAATTTTATTTGCTGCGGATTTTACTTTGATGAAAAGATTCTAAAGGAAAAAATTATGTATAGAAAATGTCTGATTTTATTTCAAATTTTATTTCTATTTTGTGTTTTGCTGAATCAGCAAATTTACGCGCAAACCGATTCGGGAAGTTATACGACGTATATCGGAAATCAAAAATTCGCCGTAGAAAATTATGAAATCAAGAAACTTTCGGCTGATGCCGCGCAAATCATTTCAAAAGTTTCGGCGCAAACGGACAATATTTTTACGCTTGATATTTCCGGTAAAAAACCTTCCGCATTTATGATCGAAACGAACGGAACAAAAGTTTTAAGTGCCGAATTTTCACCGAATAAAGTAAAAGTTTCGATAACGGGACAGGCTGAAAAAACTGTGGAAGTAAATGTTGATGCCGTGTTGGAAAATGTAGTTTGGGTTCATTACAAAACGCTTTTAGACAAATACGATGCAAAAAAAGGCGGCGCACAAAAGTTTACGGCGTTTCTGCCATCGCAAGCCGTCCCGTTTGAAACTTCTCTGGAAAAAACCGGCGCGGTTTCGCGCGAAATCGGCGGAAAAATGATCGAGTTAAATCAATTTCGCCTTATAAATGCTAAATCGAATTTGATTGTAAATATTCTTGCCGATAAAAACGGCGAGCCGGTGTTTTTCGACATTCCTTCACAGCAAATTATCGCCGTAAAAAACGGATTTGAAGATTTGCGCGAAACGAAAGATGTTGAAAAAGTTCATTTAAAGGAATTTTCGGGCGAATTCACCGAAGAAGTTTCGTTAAAGGCGGAAACGAAAATGCGAGTTTGCGGATTTTGCCGAATCTGACGCATTTTTTTTACGTCAATCGGCGAAGAAAATCCGTCGGTCAGCGATGAGTTTTTGAAAACTCTGCAAAATTGGGCGGATGCGAATTTAGATTAAGTGTAAAATTTTTGCTGCATAAAATACGAGATAAGTTTTTGTTTTGTAATCGAATAAATTTTAGATGTTTTTATCGTGACATAATTATCAATTACGAATTATTAATGCCTAATTCGTAATTAGAGCAGATTTAAATTAATTGTAGTGTCAGTAGCGTCGTGGTGAACCGATGCGTTTTGTGCGAACAAACATTAACCAATCGGCTCACCTCGGACGCTGCTGACAATTTATTCCCTACACCAATTTTTAAACCTCGCTTAGTTTGCCTATTAACAGAAAAAAATTGCTGATTTATTGAAATAATTCACACAAAATGAATTTTAGAAAATTTTCGCGCAAATAAGACGATTAAAAATAAGCTGTAAGCAAATCCGATCAAAAAATGAATTGCAAAATTCCCGCCGTTGATTAAGTTGTTAAAGCCTTGATACGCCCAATGTGTCGGGAAAATTGCGAAGAAAAAGGAAAATGAAGCGGGAATGAAAAACGCCAAAAGCGGCAGAGAAACGGGTATATTAAACAGTTTTTGCCAAGTCATTGCTTCAATTTTATTTTTTGCCGTAATTGCTACAAATAAAACCATCAGAGGCGCGGAAAGTGCGGCGAGTGCCGAATAGATCAGATTTGAAACGGTTGATATTCCGTAAAAAGGTTCGATCAAGAGCATTAAAAATGTGGCGAAAGCGGCGAGTAAAAACGGGGCGATCAGACGAAAAATGACGAACCAAAATTTTGAAACGGGCAGAATTCCGTAAACTTTTGCAACGCGCGTGTCTTTTTCGTCAATTAAAACCATCGAATAAATAAAACCGAAGGTCAAGGAACTCTGCATTGTCGCCGCCATTAAAATAATTGAAATGTAATCTTTCAAAACTTCGTAATTTTCCGCCACGAAAGGCAATCCGCAGCATATAACGAGCAAATTCAAAAGCGGAAAAATGAAGAAAAACTTTAGGGAATTGTCCCGAAAAACGAGTTTGAAATCATTGATAGCAACCTTTATTAACTGTTCCATATATTAAGCACTCACATAAAAATAAAATATATTGGCGATTGGGAGTGTAAGCATCCTTGCTTGCAAGGCACGCTGTCTTTCGGCAAACTAATTACCGTAAAAATTCCAGATGATAACCTTCTTTCAAGTGCTAAGTCGCACTTGTGCAAGCAAGGATGCTTACACTCCTAACACTTACTTATTTTTGTTGATCTGCTTAACCGTTCCATAATTTTTAAGCGTTGACCAATTTTGATTTGAAAGTTCGGTAAACAAACCAATAAAGCAGCGGAATCCAAACGGCGATTGAAATATAGCCGAAAATCAATTGCGAAATATTCGGCGAATTTTTGTAGGAATTATCAATCAGATATAAGCTGCCCTGCACGGGAAAAAGTTTGAAAATGTAAACATCGGTAAAGTCGAAATAATTGAAAAAGGGAAGACACATTAAAACTATTAAGGGAATCGAACGAAAAATGTAGTGCAGAATTTCTGTTGTGTAACTGACGACATAAATGCCGATAAAAGTGAAAATAACGCAGCTTGAAAATGCTCCGATTGAAAAATGTATCAAGTTGAACGCCGTTCCTTTTACCGTTAAAACCATTCCCAAAGCGCAAATTAAACTGATACTTGAGAGCGTAAGAATTCGGGAAATCAAATAAAAGTGAGGATTTATCGGCGTGATAAAAAGTGCGGAGAAAACTTGCTGATCTTTTTCCAGAATTATTGCAAGACCGATAAAAATAAGCCCAACCATTGTCGGCTCGTTGAAGATCAGAAGCGTCGTGAACTTTTCGACGTTTCCCAAATCTTTTAGTAAATAAAGAACCAGCATATAAAACGCGGTTATTCCGGCGATCATCAGAATAAGATTATTTCGCTGAAAGATCAGAAACTGCCATTTTATTTGCTTGAAAAGTTCGCTCATTGTTGTAAAGTTTTGCCCGTAACTTTGATAAAAACTTCTTCCAAAGTCGCTTCCTGCGTGTTGATTCTGCGGATTTCGTTTTGCTTGATAAACTCTAAAAACTGCGGATTGTTTCCCAAATCTCTGACGGGAAATTCCGCCGTTTTTTCATTTTTTAATTCGACTTTGACCGTATGTTTTCCGTATTTGTTTTTCAAGATCGAAGGTTTTTCCGTCAAACGAATTTCGCCTTCGACAATAAATGAAACCGTGTCGCAAAGTTCGTCCGCCGTCGTCATATCGTGAGTAGTTATAAAAATCGTTTTGCCTCGCTTTTTGAGATTTACGATGTGCCGCTTTAATTTGTTTGCATTTATCGGATCGAGTCCGGCGGTTGGTTCGTCAAAAAATAATAAATCGGGATCGTGCATAATCGCGCGGATGAAATTCAGGCGCACTTTCATTCCTTTTGAGTATTCTTCAACTCGTTTGTTTATACTGTCTTCGAGTCCGACGAGTTCAAAAAGTTCGTCGAAATTTTGCAGATTTTCTTTCGGATAAAACGACGCGAAAAGTTCGAGATTTTCTTTGGCGGTCAGTTTCAGATAGTGATTCGGCAGTTCAAAACCGACTCCGATTTTTTCAAAGTATTCTTTTCCCCAATCAGCTAAATTTTTATCTTTGATCGTGATTTCGCCTTCAAAATTGTGGAGAGTTTTATATAAAATCTTTTGCGTCGTGCTTTTTCCCGCGCCGGAAGGTCCGAGAAAACCGAAGATTTCGCCTTCGTTTATCTCGAAGTTCAAATCGTGCAGAACGCCTGTCGTTGATTTCGGATAAGTATAAGAAAGATTTTTGACTTTGATCATTTTTTTATACGAATCATATTTCAAAAACAAATTCGTGTTCAACAACTGAAATTCGATTTGCTCTTTCTCGAACTGATTTTCTCTGATTCGCAATGCGGGCTTTTTCGGTGTAAAATTCTTTAATTATGAAAGACGAAAAAGAAGAACAAATCGAGGAAACGGAAGTAAACCATTTGCAGGAAAATCTCGAATCAGTCGGGCAGATGATTCTCGGCGGAATCGAGATGGTCGGCGGAATTATTACGGCGGACGGAATTACGCGCGAGGAAGGCGATTTTAATATCGAGGTCGGCAGTCAGCATCAGAACGCGAATAAAAATCTGGCGGCGATGGATGAAAGAGAAACCGAAGAAACCGAGTCTGAATAATTATTAAATCGAAGAATTTTTGCCCGCGAATCGGCGCGAATAAGCGCGAATAAAAAACAACGAAATTCAAAATGACAATAAAAATATTTATCGCAGGTTCGGGCGGAATCGGCGAAGCGGCGGCAATTTTGCTCAGAGAATGGTCGAGTTTTGAGATAGACATTTTTCTCGGCGACATTTCCGAAGAAAATCTCAAGCAGGCGAAGGAGTTTGTAACGCAAAATTCGCAGAAAACTTCACAAGTTGAAACCGTTTTAATGAGCAAAGACGGGACGAACGAGCAGATGAATGCGGCTTTTGAGGAGTCAAATGTTCTGCTCGATTGTTCGCCGGGAAAACAAGCGCCGCGAATGGCTCGGTTTGCCAAAGATTTTAAGATGCACTACGCGAATCTGACGGAATATGTCGCGGAAACCGACGAAATTATCGCGCTGGCGAAGGATGCGGAAACGGGTTTTATTTTGCAGACGGGACTTGCGCCGGGTTTTGTAAATGTTTTGGCGATGTCGCTTTATAAAAGGTTTGTCGAAAAATTTGAAAGCGAGGAAATCGAGCGAATCGGGATGAAGGTCGGCGCACTTTCGGCGCACGCGCATCAGCCGCATTTCTACGGGTTTACTTGGTCGCCGATTGGCGTTGCAACCGAATATGTCAAGCCTTCGCGCGTGATTCGGGAATCGGAAATTCGTCAAGTTCCGGCACTTTCCGAACGCGAGCGAATCATTATCGGCGGCAGAACTTACGAAGCCGATCTGACAAGCGGCGGCGCGGCTGATCTGCCGGAATTTTTTCGCGGAAAGGTGAAAAATCTCGATTACAAAACTTTGCGCCACGTCGGACATTTCGATTATGTAGAAAAAATTATCGGCGAATTTAAGCGGGACACTATCGCAAGCAAAATCGAGAAAACTCACGAACTGCCCGAAAAACTTTTGAAGAGATTTTTGGAAGAAATTCCCGCTGTCGAAGATGATTTTGTTCTTGTTCACGCATTTGTTGACGGTCTTGATGCGAAGGGAACACGGCGAATGCTGGAAAAAGCGTTCTTTGTCGAACCGCTTGAAATAAACGGGCATAAATTACGGGCGATTCAGGCGACAACCGCCGCGCCGCTGGCGGAATCGGCGGCACTTTTGCTTTCCGACAAATACAAAGGCGTGATTTTGCAGAGCGAGATCGAGCCGGAAGAATTTTTAAGCGGAAATTTTATCAAGCGCGTTTTTAAGGAACGCCGTCCGTCTTTGCGGCAATGAGTGAGAAGCGCGAAAATTAACGTGAAAACTTTGAAGCTGTAAGTGGAATTTTAGAGTTTGCCGGGTTGTTTCAAACGCTTTCGGCGTTTGCTGCCGGCAGGATGCCGGCGTTCCAGAATTTTGAGTTTTAGAAAAAGTGATGTAAATTGAGCGTGTGAAAAAAGAAATCGTTTTAGACGGCGAAAATTTAACTTTTGAAGCGGTTTTGTCCGTCGCTTACGGCGAGCCGAACAAGCCGCGAGTGGTTTTATCCGAAGAAGCCAAAGCGAAAATAAGACGCTCGGCAGACGCGGTTCAGTTATTGATCGAGCGCGGCGAAATTGCCTACGGAATTACAACGGGATTCGGCGCGTTTAAGAATAAAATAATCTCGCCGGAAGACGCGGGAAAACTGCAAAAAAATATCGTGATGAGCCACGCCGTCGGAGTCGGAAAACCTTTTGACGTTCCGGCGACACGGGCGATTATGCTGATTCGCGCCAATACTTTGGCACGCGGGTTTTCGGGAATCAGACTTGAAACGCTCGAACTTCTTATTGAATTTATCAACAAAGGAATCAATCCCGTAATTCCCGAAAAGGGAAGTTTAGGCGCAAGCGGAGATTTAGCACCGCTGGCGCATATGTCTCTGCCGCTGATCGGTTTGGGCGAAGTCCGATTTCGCGGCGAAGTTCTAAATAGTGAAAAAGCTCTTGAAAAAGCCGCGTTAAAGCCGATAAAACTTCGCGCAAAGGAAGGTTTGGCGTTAACGAACGGAACGAGCGTAATGACGGCAATCGGTCTGCTCGAAACTCATAAAGCCGTTAAACTCGCCGAATTGGTTGACGTTTCCGGCTGCTTGTCGCTCGAAGCCCTGAACGGAACGATTGCCGCTTTTGATGAAAGGATTCATCTTCTCAGACGGCATAAAAGGCAAATCGAATGCGCGGAAAATCTGCGTAATCTGCTCAAAGAAAGCCAATTCGTGCGCGGTTTCAGCAAGCAGAACGTGCAGGACGCATACACTCTGCGCTGTATGCCGCAAGTTCACGGCGCGTGCCGCGACGCGATTGTTTACGCGAAATGGATTATCAAAAACGAATTAAACGCCGTAACGGATAATCCGCTGATTTTCTGCGACGAGAACTGCGAAAATATCGAAGTTATTTCGGGCGGAAATTTTCACGGCGAACCGCTTGCTTTAGCGTTTGATTATCTGGCAATCGCCTTGTCTGAAATCGGAAATATCTCGGAAAGACGCATTATGCGCTTGACCGATGAAGACTCAAACGCGCGTGTTCTGCCCGCATTTCTGACAAAAAACGGCGGTTTAAATTCCGGTTTTATGATCGCGCAATACACTGCTGCCGCGCTTGCCACCGAAAACAAAATCTTGTCGCATCCGGCGAGCGTGGACACGATTCCGAGTTCGGCAAACGTCGAAGACCACGTTTCAATGGGCGTTACGGCAATTTTGAAACTGCGCGATGTGGTAAAAAATCTCGAAAAAATCATCGCATTGGAATTGTTTTCAGCCGCGCAAGCAGTTGATTTTCGCCGCCGAAAAATCGGTGAAAATAAAAAATTGGGAATCGGAACGAGAGGAATTTACAAAAAAATCCGCGAACAAGTTCCGTTTATCGAAGAAGATACGGTGATGTATCCGCACATTAATTCTGTTGTGAAAATTGTCAAGGATTTTATAAAAAGCTAAATTTTTGGTAGTGAACTAAAAGTAATGCTGACAAGTTTTTTTATCAATTGCCGTCTGCTCCTACTGACGGTTTAGTTTGCAGCAACAGACAGGCTTTAGCCGAACTATGAATTAGATAAATTCCTTATTTGCTTTAGCTAAAGCAGAAAGGATGATTAATATATTTTTGAAATTCGGCTAAAGCCGATTATCTTGTCAGCAATCTTTCCGTCAGCTAAAGCAGACGGCAATTCATAGAGCATTACTTTTAGTTCACTACCAAATTTTTATTTTGTCAGCGTCCTAAAAGTTCCGGCTTTATTTATCTTATACCAAGTTGCGTGAAAAAAAGGAAAGGCGGAAACCCGACAGTAATGGAGGGTGCTGTTTTTAATATCAACTTTTAAGTTTTCAAACAGCACCCTTGTTGACACGCGGGTTTCCGCCTTTATTCACGCAACTTGGTATTATACCAAATCTCACTTTGATGATAAGCCGCCCTTTTGCAGAAACACACACGCGCGTAAGTGTGCAAAAGTTTCGGCACACTTTACGCGCGTGCGTGTTTCTGCATTATATTACTGATAAGCCGTGTTAGAATTCATCAAAATCGGATACGGATTGAGTTCGATTCCGTCGGAAAAACGCGTCGGATCGTCGGTTTTTGAAATTCCGAAATGCAGATGAAAATTATCCGGTCCGGCATTTCCGGTGTTTCCCACATAGCCGATTATCGTTCCGCGCCTGACAAACTGTTTTTCGGAAATATTTTCGGCGCGTTTTTGCAAATGTGCGTAATAATAAATCAGAGTATTGTCAAAACTCGCCTGATAAATCGTGATTCCGCCCCGTTCGCTGTCGAAAAATTTTATGATCTCGCCGTCCGCTGCGGCAATCACCGGAGTTCCGGGCGGAGCGATAATATCAATCGCATTGTGAACGCGATCTCCGCTGCGGGCTTGCGTAAACGTATCAATTAAATCGGCTTTTCTTACGCCCAGAACCGGAATTAAAATATCTTCGTTTGAACCGTTCGGCAGTCTGTTTTCAGCATTGTTCGTTTGCCGCCCGTTCGGTGTCGGTTGAAGGGTTGGAGAAATTTCATTCACCGAAACAGGCGAAGTTTGCAGATTGACATTTTGATTTTCGGGTTCGGGCTTGATGCCGGCAAATTCCGGGCTTGTCAGTTTCTGATACAAATACATTGCCGCAAAAATGTGTATCAGCAGAAGATACAAAAAAATAATTGTTTTCTTTGTTGAAAAACTGAATTTGTTCACTTGATTATCCGATCCGTCGAAAGAAAATTCTCCAAAAGCCTATTCAATCGGAAAATTGCCGTTCTCTTCGATTGTTTCGTCTATATTCTGCATCAATTCGATTGTGTTTGACAAAGCCGCGACGACTTTTGCGTAATGTTCCAGATCGTCGAACGACAGTTCACGCGTCTTTCGGTCTTTGAGCCATTTGTGCAGAACCTGATAACCGCCGATGTGAAAATTCCAAGCGTTTTCGGGAACATTTTCAAAGTATTGATTTTTGTTTATGTAAACTTTTTCGTCTTTATATTTCGGCGAAAACTCTACTTTGTTCGAGCCTTTTTCGGGAAATGTTACGCCCGATTCGATTTCGCTTTCCAAAAGGTGCAGTTCGACAAGTTGTTCGCCTAAATGTGCAAGTTCAAAAAACAGCAGATAATTTGAAGTCAGCGGCACACGCGGAAAATCTATTTTGAGAAATTCGGCGTAGCGGGCGCGATACGTTGGCGAATGAAAGACCGCGTAAATGTAATAAAAAATCTCTTCGGGCGAAACGGCTGCCGAATCCGGCGAACCGGGATGCGAAGAATGTTTTGGCGGTAGTTCTTTTAACATTTCCGGCTTGAAATTCGATTGTAATTTGGCGAAAAGTTCTTCAAGAAATTCATCCGAAAAATTCGGTTTTCTGCCTTGAATTTCTTCATCAAAAAGCGATTTCTTTTCGGTTGGATAAAGATAAAGCGGGAAAAGATTTATTCCGCCACGTCTGAAAATATTTGCGTCAACTGGTTTTTTTGAAATCGAAATAAGATGCCAAACGTCTTCATTAACTGCAATTCCTTGTCTTCCAAGTCCTAAACAAAGATTTTCCTTATTTGCAACGTGGTCAATTAATTCGCGTCTTGGATAATCCATTGCAACTGTGCTGAAATATCCAAACCGATTATCAAAAGGTCTGTATGAAATTTCAATCAAATCATTTTGCCAATTTTTATCTTCTCTGACTTCTTTTCTGGCTTTCGACAATTGCCAATCACGATTATCTTTGATGTTGTGTTTTTTGTAAATTTCATCGTCCGATAAATTTGTTTCGCGTAAATCCTGAATCCTTTTTTCGACAACTTCTTTGTCAAAATCAATTGCAAATTTATCTCTGTGAGTTTGAAAACCTAAAACATTCGTCCGCATCGCGTCCGTAATTTTCCAATAATTATCATATTCCTTCCGCAAAGTTTCATCTTGCGGAATGAACAGATAAAAAGGTTTGTTCGGCGCAATTTCCGTCCAGACGGTTGTTGAAATATCGTTTTCCGCGAGATATTTATATTTTCCGCCGATCAATTCGTTTTCGCCGTTCACATTTTTCTCGTAAACTTCGCGCACGCCGTAAAGATGTTTGTGGAAGATTTTGGTTTTTGGTTTTTGGTCTTCGGTCTTTGATTTTTCTTGTTTTCTTTCTTCGGCAATTTCAGCCCAAACTTCAGTTAAGATTCTTTCATCTTCTTCGTTCAACTCAAGTTCTTCGTGCAGAGGATTTCCCTGTTTGTCATATTTTGTCGGATATGTCGGATTGTTTTTGATTATTTCGTCAATTTCGTCAAGTGTAAGCGGGCGATTCCGCTTTTTATTGTCTGATACAGCTTTCATAACTTCTTCTTTTTCGCCATCCGCGCTTACTGCAAGCGAGGACGCTTGCGCTCCGGTCAGTTTCTTCTTTATAAAAATTCCGATTGAAACGCCTTGCTGAATGTCGAAGACGTTTTCATCTTTTGAGCCGTCGGGCGATTTTTCCTTCTTTTTCGCGTTGCCGTGCAGATCGAGCAGATAAATTTCGTCAAACGATTTCATCAAAGACTGGCGCATTCCGCGAAACGTCGGATTGTCCAGATAACCGTGATTTGTGACGAACGCGAGAACGCCGTAGCCGGTTTGGTCAATTCGCCATTGCGAAAAACGTATGAATTTAACGTAATCGTCATTGAGCCATTTCGGATTGCGTTCGCCCAGAGGTTTGCCGTCCACTTCAAAATAATTTTCCGTCGGCTGTTCGCTGAACGAATCCGAACCGCGCAAAAGATCGTTTATCCAGTTTCCCGTGTTTGACGAATGCCCCGAATACGGCGGATTTCCCAAAACGACCATCACGGGTTTATCCTGCTGAATCTCGCGCCCTTTTCTCGCTTCTTCATTGATAAAAGACGAAAATGCGTTCGTCGTTTCCGCCAGCCGCGCAAAGTCCAAAGTGTTGTTCAGATAAACGCGCAAACGCTCGTCCGTATCGAATTTGTAACCCGTTTCTTCGAGCAGCAGACCGAGTTTCAAATGCGCCACCGCATACGGCGCAACAAGCAGTTCAAACCCGAAAATACGCGGCAAAAGATGTTTGGAAACATAGCCGTCCCACATTCCCTTATTATTCTCAAAGCGTTTCGCAATATGCTTGATAACGCTGTAAAGAAACGTCCCCGTTCCCGTCGCCGGATCGAGAATCAGAACTTTGTGTAATTGGTCTTCGGTCTTTAGTTTTTGGTCTTGGTCTTTTGAACTTTGAACCTTTGAAGAATCCGCAAGTCCTTTCGGCAATCCGAAATGCGTTTGCAAAACCGAATCAACGCTTCGCACAATATACGAAACGACGGGTTCGGGCGTGTAATAAACGCCGCGTGTTTCGCGGAGTTTCGGATCGTATTCGGCGAGAAATGTTTCGTAAAAATGAACAACCGGGTCTTCGCGCCGGGTGCGTTTGCCGAAATCCTGCAAAATCGCCGAAATATCAGTTCTGTTCAAAAGTTCCGCCAGATCGTCAACCGCCCAAACAATGCGCTCGTCAAGATTTATTCCGCCGATTCGGTCAAACGTCTGTTTCAAAAACGGATTCGTTTTCGGAATCAAATAAGCCGCTTCCCGGCGCGTGAACGGCGGTTTGTTGTCGAAACAACGCGCCGTAAAAAGTCCGTAAGCAATCGTCTGCGAATAAAGATCGGCAAATTCGTCCGGTTTCAAATTCGGCAGAAGCGTTTTCTGAAAACTCTCGAATTGTTCAAAAAGCGCGTTGTCCTTTTTCGTTTCCTTGTCGTCCAGAGCCTTTTCGATTGTCCGGCGAATGAGTTTTGTGATCGAAGCCATCCGATTGGCAAGTTCCTTCGCCGACGAAACCGTTTCAATCTGCGTTTTGAGAAAATGCTCGAACAAATTCGACAACTTTTCTTCCGCGTCGGCTTTAACGTGCAGATTCCCGTCCGCGTCAAATTCGGCAAGCGCAACATTTTCCACAACTGCGCCGCGAACATACCAGCGAAAATCGAGATAATTCGTGTAAATTATATTGTTCAGCGATTCGACATATTTTTTAAGCTGTTCGCGCTCGCGCTTGTCCAATTTGTCCAAATCCTTGCCGACATCTTTTGCTTCAATATAACCAAGCGGAATTTCGCGCTTGCGAACGACATAATCCGGCGCACCAAACGTCCGCCTTTTCGGTTCGTTGATCGCCGAAACGCCGCCGCCGAACGATTCGACCAAACTAATCAAATGATGTCTGTAAGTGTGTTCGGTGGCAACGCCCGATTGAAAATCTTTTTCAACCGCTTTAAGATATGTGGAAAAATTATTCATTGGAGTTTATTTTTCTTATTTTACAAAAGTATGCTGCTGATTTTTTCTTATCAATTGCCGTCTGCTTTAGCTGACGGATCAATTAACAACAAAATAATCGGCTTTAGCCGAATTTAATAAAAATATCAATCATCCTTTCTGCTTTAGCTAAAGCTGAGAGGAAATTTACTTTTAACAGTTATTCGGCTAAAGCCTGCTTTAAGGTTTAATTTTCCCGTCCGCTAATGGTCTTTAATAAATAAATCTAACAATCCTTTTTAGCCATCGAAGATGGCGAGCAGCATAAAGCCGTGTGCGTCAGCGCACGGTTGGCAGAAACAAATTGTGCAAACCCGCGATAGCGGGTGACAGACGATTCGCGGCAATAAATCTGTCGCCCGTATTCACGGGCTACAATTTCCTGTTTTACCTGTCCCCGCGCTGACGCACGGGGCTGTATGCTATCGCCCGCTATCGCGGGCTGAAAACGGAAAATTTATTGTTAGATTTATTTGTCAAAGACCATAAGCAGACGGCAATTGATATGAATTTTATTGGCGAAAATTTTATAATGCGGCTTGTTCTAATATCCAACCGTGAAATATATCGCGTTTATCAATCAAAGCAACGATTATTCCGGCATCGGCAACTGTTTTGTTTATCATTTAACGATTGCCTTTTTCGCCTTCTTTCGTTCCGAAACCTTTCATATATTTTTTGTCGGTTGATAAATCACCTAATCCGCTGTCAAGACAACCGACTAATTCCGGCGCGACATCGAAAATAGTTTTGAAAGTCTTTTTATCGCCGTTGTTTTCATTAATTTTTTCAGTTTTTTTCGGTCTTCCGGCTTTCCCGTAAGTTTTAACCGAATCAAGAGTCTGCTTCTCGATCACATAATCGCGCCCGATCTGTCCGGCTTCAATCTTTCCCTCACGAATCATCTGCCGCACTCTGATCGGCGTTACGCGCAAAATTTCCGCCGCCTCGCGTGTGTTTATCAAGTCAATAGTAAACTGATTATGACTTAAAAATAAATCTATCGCAAAAGATAGTGCGCTTGCCGCAAAATCATTGTAAGAGAAAAAATATTTTTGATTCGTAGAAATTCTTATCAAATAGATAAAACTCCATTGCTCAAAATACCAATTTATAAACCATCAGAAACAGAACAAACACCTATTATTGAATTAGTTGATGAAATACTCGAAAAAAAAGAAACTCGGACAGGAAACCTAAGATTTAGAAAGGAAAATTGATTGCTTGGTTTATCGGCTTTACGATCTGACCGATGAAGAAATTGCGATTGTCGAAGGGAAAGAAAAGTAGTAAAATTCGAGCATTATGAATGTCGCCGAAACAATTCAGCAAAAAATTGTCCATTTGCCGCCGAAAGCACAAAAAGAAGTCTTAGAAATTGTCGAGCAAATCGAACAACGCTATCAAACAAACGAAGAAGAACAAACAAAGCATCCGCTCACTTTGATTGCGGAAATGGCGATTGATATGGGCGTTACGGATTTGGCGGAACGACACGATTTTTACGCGCACGGGAAATCGGAGGATTAACAAAAAGTGAATATCGAACCGCTATTTGTTGATACCGCATATATTTACGCATTATTTAATAAACGCGACCAATGGGACGAAAAAGCTCTCGAATGGCAGCAGAAAATTGCTCGCGTAAATAGTGCTTTGCTTACAACTCAATTTATTCTAACCGAAATTGCGGACGGATTATCGCAGCTAAAATCCCGCCAAAATGCCGCAAATATCATTCACGCATTAGAGGATAGTGAAATTGTAGAAGTTATTCCCGCGACATCCGAACTTTTTCGCAAAGGATTAAATTTTTACGAAAGCCGAACCGATAAAAGTTGGGGCTTGACCGATTGCACTTCATTTGTCGTAATGACCGAAAATAATGTAACCGCCGCTTTGACAACCGACGACCATTTTCGCCAAGCCGGATTCAGAGCCTTGCTTCTTGAAACTGAATAATACGGCTTATCAGTAAATAGGTTCGATAAATTGCAGAAACACGCACACGCGTAAGTGTGTCAGAACTTTTGCACACTTACGCGCTGCGTGTTTCTACAAGATCAACTTATCATACCTACCAAATGATTCTCCGTATTAGACACTTTCAGCCACGTTTAACCAACGAGGCAAAAAGAAGCTACTGCAAAACTTGAAAATATGCTTTACGGAACGTAAGTCTTAGAGTTTGGCACACCACAGGCACACCAAAGGGAAAAGAGCAATCAACTTGATTGCTCTTTTGTTTTGCTAAACTATTGCTTTCATTAGAGATATTGGAATACACCCTGCAGGACTCAAACCTGCGACCTTCTGATCCGAAGTCAGACGCTCTATTCAACTGAGCTAAGGGTGCAAAATTTGTTTGATCGGCAAAAACTTAGAAGCTGTTTGGTAATTGTATCGCAGGCTTCCAGCCGGCTGTCTTGGCGGCATCTTGCCGCCAAATTTTTCTATTTTCCTGCCAATCCGAGTAATAAAACGCTCGAATTGGCGGCTGGAAGCCACCAAGACTGCCGGCAAGATGCCGGCGATACGTTTTTTCTTAGTTTCCAAACAGCTTTTTAGAAATATAAATAGAATTTTAATTTCTAAACTTTTAAGCTCAAACTTTTTCAATCTTAAACAGTAAAACTGCAAAAGACAAGTTATTAAACGGCAAGTAAAAAATAAAACGGCGAAAACAAATAATTAAAAACCAAATTATAATTTTTTATCTGCCTATTTAATTACCGGCTACAAACAACTCCATCTTCCGGCGACGAGCATTGCCGGTGCGCCGC
The DNA here is from genome assembly GCA_965214585.1 of Pyrinomonadaceae bacterium. Taxonomy (GTDB): domain Bacteria; phylum Acidobacteriota; class Blastocatellia; order Pyrinomonadales; family Pyrinomonadaceae; genus JAHCHG01. The sequence goes on from OZ243957.1 coordinate 3,271,350, forward strand.
TTCCGCCCGATTGACACGGAGTGGAATCGCGGCGGCAGTTTGAGCAGTAAACCATCGAACCGTCCGGTTTTCCGTTGGGCAGTTGGTTTTGCACAAACGAAGGCATCTGGACAGGCGCACCGAACTGCACGTCCGTTCCGAAATATGTCGGATACGCCTTCAAATCTTTTTCGGCGGGAAGTCCGGTCATAAAAATCACGCTCGCTTTATCGAAATAATTTATATTTCCGCCCTGACATCCGGCGATGTAGCCGTCGTAGCAAAACCGATCACCCGTTGAAAAAACCCGCAAACGCTCGTCGGCTCTGAATGTTTCCGGTCCATACAAGTTTCCGGTTGAAACAAATGTTCGGCGGGCTTTAAACTCGATTGGATTGCCGAAAACATTATTGACAAATGTTATCGGATAGGAATAATCGCCCGCGTATGGATTTTCGACGGCGTTATAAACGAGCGATTTTGTCATAGATTCGGTTTGCGAGCCGATCACGGTAATAATTCCGCTGTCGAGAATATTTATAAATGTTCCGCCCAACGCGCCTTCAAATCCGCCGCCGAAAGTGTCCTGAATCATCACGGCGGTCACGCGCTCAAAGTGCATCGAATTCGCGTTCTGAGTCGGCGTTTTTTTCGGATTGATAAAAAGGCTCGATTGAATTTTCCAATCGGTATTTCTGGCATCCGTGTAAATTCCCGCGTCCGTGTTGAAAATAAAGCGGCATTGATTGATCTTTATGTAATCAAACTGCCAGTTGAGATTTGTGACGGGAAGTCCGTGCGCGTAGATTCCGCGATAAAATTTGTTGAACGAAACATTCTCGAAATTAAAGCCCTGCGACGAAGTAAACGCGCCGACGGCTTCGATGCCGTAAGTCTGATCGCTGCTCTCGGCGTTTAGTTCGAGATTTTTGAGTGCGACCTTTTCCGTGCATTCGCCAATTCGGAAAATGGCGCGATTCTTGCCGCGCAAAGTAATGCGGCTCGGATTTTCCTGTTTTATATTGTTGGTCGAAGCACCCGTCTGAATTCCGCTGATGCCCTGAATTATCACGCCCGTCGGCAAAGCCAAACCCTTAAACGAAGGCGAATTTCCGCCGACGATATAATCTCCTTCGGGAAAATTCAAAGTCCCGCCGTTCCTCGTGGCAATAAATGCCAGCGCACTTTTTATCGCCAAAGTGTCGTCCGTTCGCCCGTCGCCAATCGCGCCGAAATCCTTAATATTATAAAATCCCGGCTCTTTCGGCGTGGCGATCCAATTGTAAAGCATCTGCCCGCTGAGAACGTCGCCGTTAAATGAAATTTGATATTTTTCGTCCTCGCCTTCAAAACACCATTTGAAATTGCTGCTGTTCGCCCGCATCGTCCACGTCGAATTATTTTTTTTCGTCAGACTCGTTCCCGAACCGGCGCACGTTTTCAGATTCATCGCGGTTGCGCCGTTCAAATCCGTGATCGTAATTTCAGTTGTCGGCGGCGCGTAACGAATCGCGCAGGTCGCGCTTTTATGTGCGTCCGGCGCGTCGAGAATAAGATTGTTTCCTTCAAATTTGTTTTGCGCGAAAATGTTGAATGAAACGCCGAAAATAAAGGCGAACAGAAATATTGTTTGAAATTGTTTTGACATAGTTTTCTCTTTTTTGTTTTGGGAAAGCTGTTGTTTCGGCTGAAAAATTTATTAATTATCCGCCGACTTTTCTTTGAGATTGCAGAAATATCACAGAGGTTGGCTTTATCGGTTCAAACCGAATTTTCCGAGCGGAGTTTCGGACATTTCGCTTTTGCCGGAAAATTTTTAAGCGGCGAGTTGTTCGAGAATCTGGTCAATTTCCATATTTTTTTCACTCACAACGCTGCTCTCGATCAGCTTATAGAGTTGCTTGACTTTATCAAATTCAGAATGGTCTTCACTTAATGTTAAATAATCAATTAAATTACCGTTCGGCTTTTTCACATATACAATAAATCCGTGGTCTAAAATATTTCTAACCTCAATGGAATTACCATTTAAATTCAACAAAAAAGTATCTCTATCTTCCGTCAATTTCCACTCCAATTCATTTTTATTAGTTTTATCTACAAGTCTATCCAATAACAAATCAAATTTTGCTTTCTCCATATCAATTACCTCCGGGAGTTATAATTTTAGTTTTTCCTATTAATTTATTCAATTCGTCGCTTATTTCCGATAACTCCAAAAGAATTTTCACATCATCAATTTTGTCAGGATCAACTTTAATTTTCTTTTCGAGAGTTGTTCTGACGGTTTTTAAACCGAAAATTACGTCTTTCGGAGTTTCTTTCAACTTTTGCATTATTGCTTGGTTTTGAGCAATATGAGAAATAATATCATCAATACGAAGGTGAGCAAGTTCGTAATCTCCATTGCGAACATAATGCTTTGCGTCATTCAAATAAGTTAAAGAGTTTGCGGCATCGGAAACCAATAAATTGTCCGTAATAAAATTTTTAGTGTCTATCGAAGCATTTTCAGCTGCGCGTGAGGCTTTTTGAATTCGCAAAAGTGCCAAATTGCTATCGGAAATCCGATCAGCGAAGCCAAACTTCCCAATAAATTTATCCACCAAAAAGCATCTCCAAAATCCATAATCAGTCAAACAAACCCGGCGTGCTGTTATTTCCTTTCAGCAAATCGTCCAAACCGAAATGCTCGTAAGCGAGCCGTGTCGCCAGCCTGCCGCGCGGCGTTCTGTTCAAAAAGCCGATTTGAATCAAATACGGTTCGATAATTTCCTCGATAGAATCTTTTTCTTCATTAATGGAAGCCGAAATCGTTCCCAAACCGACGGGACCGCCGTCGAATTTTTCGATGATCGTCAAAAGCAGTTTGCGGTCAATCTCGTCCAAACCGAATGTATCTACTTCCATCCGGTTGAGCGCGTCCTTTGCAACTTCTTCCGTAATTCGTCCGTCGTAATCAACTTCGGCATAATCGCGCACGCGGCGCAGTAATCTGTTCGCTATTCGCGGCGTTCCGCGCGAGCGTCTGGCAATCGCCTTCGCACCGGGCTTATCAATTTCAACGCCCAAAATTCCCGCCGAGCGTTCGATGATTGTCTGCAAATCTTCAACCAGATAAAAATCCAGATGAAAAATTATCCCGAATCTCCCGCGAAGCGGCGCGGTAATCAGTCCCGGACGAGTCGTTGCGCCGATTAAAGTAAACTTCGGCAGTTCCAATTTTATCGAACGCGCCGCCGTTCCCTGCCCGATCATCAGATCAAGGCTGTAATCTTCCATCGCCGGATAAAGAATCTCCTCGATAGCCGGATTCATTCGATGAATTTCGTCAATAAAAAGCACGTCGCCTTCTTCCAGATTCGTCAGGATCGCCGCCAAATCTCCCGCTTTTTCAATAATCGGACCGGCGGTTGATTTGAGTTCCGCGCCCATTTCGTTGGCGCAAATTATGCTCAAAGTCGTGTTGTGATTGAAAATTCCGTTGGCGATAAACGAATGCGTTTCGGGGACGACAAAATCATAAACTTCGGCTTTCGATTCGGATATTTTCTCAACCTTGTCCCAATAAATCTCCTCGTCAAAAAGCGCGGCTAAAGTCTGAAATTCCGGTTCGCGCAAAACGGTTTCGGGCAAAATGGAAAGATATTTCAGTATTTGATTTCGCGTCGGAGTCTGTTTTCGGCGCGTTAAATGGTCAAAACTTTTGTGAAACGAATGTGCGACGGGCTGTGATTTTCTCAGAAGCGACACGAGCAAACGATTTGCAAACGGAATTTGCTCGCTTCTGCTCCAGCCGCGCTTTGTATTTTTAAAAGCATTTAAGCGATTCTGTTTACGCGAAAGCCGAAAACCGATTTTTTGACCGAATAAAATCGCATCGCCGCCGCCGATTTTTAAGCGGTAAAAGTTTTCGCCCTTAACAATTTTAATTTTTCGATGCCCGATGATTCCGAAATTTGCGAGCAGCAGTTGAACCTGAAAAACCAATTTCTCGGAACGGCTTGCAAACTCGATCAAACCGTTTTTGCTGACATAACCATCGGCATCAAACAAACCCTGCAAAAAACCTATCACAACTTCGCGCGGACTTTTCAGAACGCCCGTCGGAACTTCCTTTTCGGCGGAATTAACGGCGGTAATCCCGAAATCGAGCGCGACCCGCCCGATTGATTTGCTGAAACGCATTTTCGCCGCCTTCGTTCCGTATTTTTTAACTTTCGGGATTCGGTCAAATAATTTGTTCGTTATTTGCCGCAATTCGTTCTGAATTTCCGCTTCCTCGCAAGTGATGACAAAAGCGGGAAACAAATCTCCTTTCTCGATGTTTCCGTCGCCGACCAAAACGCCGAGCAGATAAGCAAAATCGGCATCAAGTCTGACCTTTCGTTTTTCGCTCTTAAAAACGGGAAAATCGAAATTGCAATCTTCAAACGTATTTTTATACTTTCTCGAATCGGAAAACGGCAAACCGAAACGATGGGCGATTTTTTGCGCCGTCGGCGAATCAAAATTGTAAAATTTCTTATACGCGCCGCGAAGTTCGCCAACCGTCGGATGTCTGCCGAGTTCCGAAGTCAGCGCAAAATGCAGTCCGAGCGTAATTTTTTCCGAGCGCAAACGCCTGTCCTGAATCGAATTTTTTTCCCAAAAAGCGTGTTGATAATTTCCACTCCAGAAATTCATTCCGCGCCCGACAGCGACAAAATCATCTTCGGTCAATTGTGAAAGTGTCTTCCACGTCAAACCTTTTTCGCTCGCCGTCAAAACCGGATGATTGGGCGTTCCTTCAATTTGAAAGCCCGAACGGGTCTTCAAACGCAAAGTTTCAACATTTCCGCTAAAATAAACGTCGGACGTTTTCTCTACGCCGTTGATGCCGTAAATGCTTGTCACAAACGGCAGACTCGAATCAATCTGCATCCGTTCGGGAATCAATTCGCCGAATTTCACCATTCCGCCCGACGTTAAAATATAACTGTCGGCGGAGATACATTTCCCGACACCCGGCGGACCAAACAATAAAATATGGTCAAGAGCCTCGCGCCTTTTCAAAGCGGCTTGCATATAAACGCGCAGATTATCCTTGACCTTTTTCTGCCCGATATATTCGCCGAGTTTGGTCGGGCGCACGGACAATTCAAAATGCCTTTCCTCATCGTCAAAAGCCTTCCCGTCGCGGTTGTCGTTGTTCTCAAAATCTTCAGTCATTTATTAAATATCAGCAAATTCCGTGTATTTCCTCATCGAAGGTTCGTGAAAAGCCAGCACAATGTCTTCTTTCGGAACGCCCGCATCCAACAAATCCGTAGCGATTCCTTGTTCGGTTAAATCGGTTTCGATCCAGATTTTTTCGTCTTTTATGCGAAGATGCGCGTGGACGTATCGCTTGCGTTTTCCCTTCGACCAACCCAAACTCGTCCAGAGATAATGACCTTGCGCGTCGTCGGCGACTAAAAAATAATCAACGCCTTCCTGCGGCTGCTGACGGTCAATTTCAACATAACGATTCAAAATTTTTTTCACTAAATTTTTATACCTCAATGCTTTATCCATCGCTCGATCTCCTCGTTTTCCAAATTTACGGTAAAAAGTGAAACTCGTTCTGTTTCAATAATAAACCGCGTGGCTTTTAAAGTGAAAAAATCCGTTTAGGTTGCTTCGCTGATTGCCAAGTAAATTTCCGTTTCAGGTTCTGTTTTGAAAGAAGCCGCCGATAAATTAAATACTGTCCGAGCGCGTTTTCAAAATCGGTTACGCTTGAGCGATTCAAAAAACTCTTGATTTCAACAACGATCTTTTCATTACCGCGCACAGCGGCAATCGGGCGTTCGGCTGATAAATCCGCATAAAGACGATATTCTTCAAATTCGATTCGATACGGATCAGCCGTAATCGTCCAGCCGTCTTTAATCAGAGCGTTTTTCACCGCGTCGTGAATTTTATCGAGTGCCATTTGTATTTTATTTCAATCCGCTGACAAAAATTCTATCGCCGTCATTTATCCAATATCCAAAAATCTTGTGTCATTTCTTTAATTTCAACTAAAAACGAACTCTAAATTACAAACTTCGTGTTAATTGCAATATTCCTTAATCCATTGCTTAACGATAATTGCACTTGGCGATTCGATTATCTCAAAAATTTCCAACGCCTCTTTTAATAAAGAACACGCCTTTTGCTTTTGATTTAGGTTTAGATAAACATTTCCTAAGTTATGTAAACAATAACCTTCTCCTTGCTGATCGTTATTATTTGTAGATATTTTTAACGCCTTTTCATAAAACTCAATCGCTTTTTGATATTCGCCTAACTTTTGATGGATGCTTCCCAAATTCCCCAAGTAAAGTATTTCGCTCTGAAAGTCATTATTTTCTCTTGAAATTATTAAAGCCTGCTCTTGATAGCTAATTGTTTCTTTGTAATCGCCTAGCTTTTGATGAATATTTCCCAAATTTTTTAAATGTATCTCTCTATTATAACGATCTTCGGTTTCTGTTGAGATTTGCAAAGCTTGTTCGTAAAAATTTATTGATTTTCTATCTTCACCCAAACTTTCGTAAAGAACACCCAAGTTTCCTAGAATTGAACATTCTCCAAGACGATCACCATTCTCTTTTGAGATTTTTAAACTTTGCTCGTAATAATCAATTGATTTCTCATATTCGCCTAAACTTAAATACATATTTCCTAAGTTTCCTAAAGTTTTACCTTCAAAGAAATGATCATTAATTTCTCTTGAATTATTTAAAGCTTGTTCTAAATATTGAATAGCTTTTCTAAATTCACCTAAATCTCCGTAAACAATTCCTAAATTTCCCAATTGACTGCTTTCGTTTAAATAGTCGCCAGCTTCCCTAGTGCAAAATCAGTTGACATTGTTGGATAATCTCGGCAATTGTTCCGAGTTGAAATATTCGCATACTCTTTGCTCGATCATTTCTTTGGTTAATTCTCCGTTCGGCTCACAGATTGCTTTCTTGCCGTGCCTCCAATGCGGCTCGATCGGATTCAGCCACGGACTTTTCGTCGGTAACTGACACCTGATGATTCGCACTCCGCCCGTCTGTTTCGCTTCCCGATTGTTTTCTTTGATCCATTCCAGAACCTTTTTCGAGTCGTGCCAACTGGCATTGTCCCAAATCAAAAACAGAGCCTTTTTTCTCTCCTTTTTTAACTCACGGGCGAGCCACTCTAAAAACGAGATCGTTATCTCGGAAATCGGACGCTCCTCTAAAAACCTGACCTTGACCTGCCCGGTGTCTTTTCTCAATAACCCGTAACAAGCAATCGCTTTTGGCTCCTTATCATCTTTATTTGCTTCCCTTTGCACCATCCGCAAAGGTTCGCCAAATTCCCACGTCCTGATCTTCGGCTGCGAAAAGCGCGACCACCAAACCTCATCCAGAAAACCCAAAACTATATCGTCGTTTTCCGAAGCAATTCGAATCAAACGATCTCTCTGTTTTTTTTTAACTCATATTGTGGATCGGGCGATGTGATCCAATCCTTTGCCCGCTTCCAACTGCTCCCGTTTTTCTTCATCGCCGTCCGAATCGTTTCGTTCGCCATCTGCCGCGGGGTTTCGCCTTTTTCAAACAACACTTCCGCTACCAAGGTCAATGTCCAGACACTGCTCGCTTTACCATAAAGACGCGGAGTTTTGTGCATTATCTGTTTAATTCGCTCACACTTTTCCGCATCAACTATTGTCTCCGTCGTTTTTGGAGCCGAACTTCTTCTTTTCAGACAACTAACGCCTTGCTCGTTAAAGCGATGGATCATCTGCCGGGCATATTCAGCCGAATAGCCGAATTGCTTTTCAATCCCGGTCGTCGTCAAACCCTGACTACTCGCCAACAATATCTGAGCTCGTTTCATCTGACACGCATCGCTGGCTCGTTTTGCTTTTTCCAATACTTGTTTTTCTTCTTCGCTCATCGCTCTGACGAAGATCGGTTCTTTTTTCATTCCTTGATTTTATATTATTTCACCTAATACCAACAACCTTTGCTGTTTTTGCACTAGAGATGCGGAATGCTTGTTCGTAGTATTCAATCGCTTTTTGGTTCTCGCCTAATCTAGCATAACAATTACCTATATTACCTAAATGCTTTCCTTGATTTATAGGATGACTGATCTTTATTGATATATTCAAGGCTTGCTTTTGATACTCAATTGCTTTTCTATATTTACCTAAAGTTTTATAAGCACTGCCTATATTGCCCAGCCAAATTCCTTCGCTTTCAGTATCTCCAATTTGTCTGGACCTATTCAAACTTAATTCATAATAAAAGATTGCATTTTTATATTTACCTACAATGCAAATAAGCAGTTCCTAAATTTCCTAAGTAATTTGCTATGCCTTGATAATCATAAATCTTTTCACAGGCTTTAACTGCATCTTCCATCCAAGTCATATAGACTTGTGGGGTTAAACGTAAATGTATATTTGGAAACGCTCCCGAATAGTTTCTACAAATTTTGGCAATTTTGTCATTGTATTCAAAATTTTCTGCTGTCCATTTTTGTCCTGCTAAAATGTTGTTCCACTCTGTATCAATCAGTCTTAGAGCATCAATAATAGAACTTTTGCCGCCACTTTCTTTTATTTTTTGAGCTTCCCAAAGAATCTGTTCGTAATAATCAGCAAAAGAGAATTGAATATCAAAGTGTTCTTCTTCAGAAAGTTTGGAATCGCAAAATTCGCGTGCTAAATCGTGAAGATTGAAACGTCGGGTTTCGAGATTTACTTCAATAAGACTGTAAGAATCGAGTTCATCAAGTTTTGTTTCGGCGGTTTCAACATCAATATTCCAAACAGCCGCACAAGCCGCCGAATCGAAATAAGCGGGGAAAACCGCCAACTTTCGCCAGAGTGTTTGCAGTTCGTCGCCGATTATTTCGTAACTCAGATTGAGCGATGCCATTACTTCGTCGAGATATTTTAGTTTTTCGGCTTTGAATTTTTCGAGAAAATCGTCAACTCTCAACAAACGCTTAGTCATTATCAAACCTTTAATAACCTTTAGTGCCTGCGGCAAATAACCGCATTCTTCGGCAAATTCGTTGGTAAATTCGCCGAATCTTTTATCGCCGCCTTTGTCCGAAAGTAATTTAACCGCATCCGCTTTGGACATTTTCAGAATCACGAAAGGTTCTTCATCGAGATAAATCCTTTTTCGTGAAGTGATGATAAAACAAGCGTTGTCGGCGTTTGTCAAAGATTCAACCGAATTTATGTTTTCGGCGTTATCCAAAACGATCAATGTCGGCTGATTCTGAACTATGGAATTAAATGCTTTTAACAATTGCGAATCAGGCGTATCGGGCGGAATTTCCGTTTTGAATTCTCTGACCAAAATATCGAACATCGCATCTCTCGCCGAAAGCGGATTTTCGTTAAAACCCTGCATATCAACAAAAATCTTCGCTTGATGTTCTTCTTTTATCTCACTCGCAAACGCCAAAGCCAACGCCGATTTGCCGACTCCGCCGATGCCGTGAAAAACAAAAATGCGTGTGCCGTTTTGATATTTTCGGCGGATTTCTTTTAAACAATCTTCGCGCCCGACAAAACCGACGATGTTTGGAATCGAATTTGGCAAATCGGGTTTTTTATTTTTCAGAATTTCCAGAACTTCGAGTAGAAGATTTTTGACAATTTCAAAATTTTCATCAACCGCATCAAACCGCAAATCAATTTGGTCAAATCTGTTGTGGATTTCGACGCTGAATGTTTTGAGTTTCGCATCGAAAACGTCAAAGGTCAGCGCGTTTTCAACATTATTGCCTTCCCGCAATTCGGGCGGAACATCTTTGCCGATGACGAGATTTGTCAAAAGCCTATTTTGAAAGACATCGCCGACTTTGCCCGATAATTTTTCTTGAAAGAAACCGCAGAAACAATCAAACCAATGAATTTTCTCGTCGTCCGATTGGTAAATTCGATTTTGTTGATAAGGAAACCAACCGTCCGTTATCATTTCCTTGACGCGCAACGGGGCTTCCTTTGAAGAAAGCAGATTGCCGCCGAATTTTGAAATTCTTTCGAGTTCTTCGAGCAGTTCATCCGCCATTTTCTTGCGAATTTCGGCAACCCGTTCTTTAACCGTTTCGCCCGTCGGCGACATAAAAAGTTCGTATTCGGTTGAAATTTTTAACGGATGATTTGTTTTATCAACATCGTTTCTTTCTTTGGTCAGCAAATCCTTGACATTTATCAGCCATAATAATTCGGTTTTCGCACTTTTATCATCGGGAGAAAGTTGTTCCCAAAACTTTTCCGCCCAAATGCTCAAATTGCTCTGATTGCTCGAATCGGGTTTGACGAGTTTTTGAGAAATCCGTTTCCAACCCTGCGGCTCGATTTCTTTTATGCGGTCATTGATTATCAGCAAAGTCGCTTCAATATGAGATTTCCGCAACGCTCTCTGAATGAGATGATTCGGCGGTTCGGTTTGCGGCGGAATGCGTTCTTTGATTTTCTTGAATGCTTCGCACAAAAAGAAGTCCGAACGGTTTTGATAAAAACCGCCCCAACTCGATTCTATCGCTGTTCCGATTACGGCAATCAATCCAAGCATAATTTAACCTTTCGCCAACAACTGCAAACTCCGACGCAGTAATTTTTGCACGCTCATTTCCGTTCCTTCCTGAATCGCTTTTTTCAGAGCCTTTTCCGCCGCGTTTCGTTGATAGCCGAGATTGACGAGCGCGGAAATTGCGTCGTCGTAAATTTCGTTGGTCGAAGCGGGAATTTCTCCGCCAATCGGCGCGGAAATTCCGTCAGCCGAAGCGGTTGCCATTAGATCGGCGACTTTATCGCGCAGTTCGATGACCAAGCGTTCCGCCGTTTTTTTGCCGATTCCGGGAATCGAGGTCAGACGCGCTAAATTATCGGTGCGAATCGCCGCGATTATTTCGTCGGAATTCATTCCAGAAAGCATCGAGATTCCCACTTTTGGTCCGATTCCCGAAACGGTTATCAATTTCAAAAAAAGTTCGCGTTCCTGCAATGTGTTAAAACCGAAAAGCTGAAGAGCGTCTTCGCGGACGTAAGTGAAAATCCGAAGAGAAATTTCTTCGCCGACTTCGCCGAGTTCGTAAAAGGTCGAAAGCGGAATCGTCGCTTCGTAGCCGATGCCGCCCGCGTCAATTATTACCGAATTTGCTTCTTTTTCTAAAATTTTTCCCGATAAATATGCAATCATTTTTAGTTTGGTTTTGTGATTTTAACCGTCCGATTTATATAATCAATTTCAAGAACCGAATCCGTCAAAAGTTCCGTTCCGATCAAACTTTCGCTCGTTTCGCTGACGAAAAGGCGAATTGGAATTTCCTTTGCGAACCATTTTATTTTGCCCAAAACGCTTTCAATTTCAATTGTTATTTCGTCAACCAATTCGGCTGTTTCGCGTCCGACGAATTTCATCGAGTTTTCTTCGACAAATTTTCTCGGCAACAGCAGAGAGCCGTTAAAACCCGTGTCGAGAACGCATTCGATGGAATTGCCGTTGTCCAAAACGATTTCCAAAACCGCTTCCTGATGTTCATTTACGAATCCGTTTTCTTGAGCCACGAGCCTCCAAATTTATGTGCGTATTTATAACCGACGCGGGCAAAATAAAACTTTTTCTGCGGCATTTCGGACGAAGCCTTTATTGCGACCTGCGTGCTGTCTTTGTCGAGAAAATATTTCCCCGAATACGGTTCGATGGCGACGAATTCGCCGTTGTGTGCGGGTTCGAGAATCGGTTTGAGCTTTTCTTTGTAAAATTTCATTCCCAATCTCGTCAGTTCGCTCAGTTGTGAATTTTCTTTTTCGGACATAATAAAAAACGCTCCTTTTTGTTTCACAGTTGAAACATAAATTGTAATTGAAAATGACTTTAAGGGCAACGATAAAAAGGGTTTTCGCCATCAGAAACTTTGAATAATTTTTCACAAGCGAAAAAAAGGTTTATAATTATTTCCCGACGATGAAATCCGAAAAAATATCAGAACTGACGACAAACCGTATGAGCGTTTATTTGCGCTGCTTGAATGAAATTTCGGCGGAAGGCGCGAAAACCGTTTCGTCGGAGAAATTGGCAAAGCGTTTTCATTTAAATTCGGCGCAGATTCGTAAGGATTTGGCGTATTTCGGCGAGTTCGGCGTGCGCGGCGTTGGTTATTATGTTGAGGAATTACGCTCTCATCTGAAGAAAATTCTCGGACTCGATAAAGAACATCTGGTTGGAATTATCGGTGCGGGAAGGCTCGGCACGGCTCTGACCGATTACTACGGTTTTACGCAGACCAACTTTTCCGTCGTCGCGCTTTTTGACGCGGACGAAGAAAAGATCGGCGAGAAGATCGGCGATGTGGAAATTTTCGACATTGAAAATTTTGCAGAAATCGTCGAACAGTATAAAATAGATGTTGCGGTCATCGCCGTTCCCGCAGAATTTGCTCAGGATGCTCTGGAAAAGGTCGTAAATGCGGGAATCAAAGCAGTTATGAATTTTGCGCCGACACCTTTGCGCGTGAGCAAGGACGTGAAACTCAAAACGATTGATCTGACGATTTCGCTTGAAAGTCTTTCGTATTTTCTGGCACAGCCGAATAATTTTAACGGAAAGTTGAAAAAGGTAAAAGGTAAAAGGTAAAAGGGTAAAGGTGGAATTAAGAAGTGTCGTGAGTTTTGAAATTTTATTTGCCTATAAACTGTTGAGAGGAAATTTTTATGAACTACAAAGAAATTTATTTGAAAAGAATCGTGCCGTTTTTTCTGACGTTCACCGTCGGGCTTTTTATCGCAAGTTTTTTTGTGACGATTGCCGCGCCGAGTTTCAAATCCGAGCGCAAGATCAGAAAATATCGCAAATATCAAAAATTGCGTATGGAAAACCGACGCTTAAAGAAAACGAATTGCTGGATGAGAAAACGGATCGCCGAACAGGAAAAACGCGAGCGAATGCGCGAAAGGTTGGAAGCCGAATTTCAAAACAATTTCGACGTTCCGCCGCCGCCGATGATTCCTGCAAGACCGCATCACAGATAATTAAGGCGAGTCGAGGATTATTTTAACCATAGATTCAGCGCGAATTGAATTTTAAGTTGGTTTGTTCCAACTCGGTTCGATTTGTGATAATCTGTGGTTTCTTTTATTTTAAAAATTATGCAGTCGAGAATAAAGAAGTAAGAAATATTCGGAATAAATTATAGATTAAAGCTGGTAGATAATAGCCGATAGTGAGTTCTCTTCATCTATAATTTATCAACTTTAATCTATAATTTATTCCGAATTATCTCTATTTTGGATTGTATAAGTTCCAAATTTATGAACGAATCGGAAGCCAAAAAACTAATCGTCGAAATCGGCAAATTGCTTTACGACAGAAATTATGTAGTTTCGTCGGACGGGAATTTGAGCATACGGCTGGACGAAAACCGCATTTTGGCGACTCCGACGCAAATTTCTAAAGGGCGTATGAGCGAAAGCGGTTTGGCGATAACCGATCTGGACGGCAACGCTCTGAACGAAAATAAAGCGTCGTCGGAACTTGCGATGCACATTTTGATCTACAAAATGCGTCTCGACATCAAAGCCGTCTGCCACGCGCATCCGCCGTTTGGAACTGCTTTTGCCGTCGCGGGTTTGGCGATTGAACAGCCAATCTTGTCGGAAGTTGTTCTGACGCTCGGATGTGTTCCTTTGACCAAATACGGAACGCCTTCGACGAATGAATTGACCGATTCGATGGTAGAATTCGTGCCGTTTCACAACGCGCTTTTGATGGCGAATCACGGCGCGGTGGCTTACGGCAAAGATTTGTGGGAAGCGTTTGACCGGATGGAAACGCTCGAACACACGGCGAAAATTGCGACGATCGCCAAATCTCTCGGCGGCGCGAACGATCTGCCGAAAGAAGCAATAGGAAAACTCGTCGAACTCCGCGAAAAAGCGGGATATTTGACCAAAGCGGCGCGTTGTCAATCGTGCGGTTATCTGGAAGACGCAAATATCGCTTGCGAACTTGACGGAATTTCGCATAATAAGACAAACTCGAACGGTGCGAAAATTTCTTTGACCAGAGAAGAATTGATCGAACTTTTGGCGCAAGCCGCTGATGTTTAATGAAATAAATGACGCAAAGTCGTAAAAATAAGCTGACGGCGATATTTTGCGGTTCAAATTTATCATCTATCAGCTATAATTTATAATCTATTCCGAAGTTAAAATCGGCAACTCTCCGAAATAGATTATAAATTATAGCTGATAGATGAGAGATAAAAATTGACTTTGGTTTTGTAAAAAAAGTTATGTCTGCAATTCCGATTACAAGCGAGCAGATGACTCTGGAAGAATATCTGGAGTTCGATTACAACGCCGAAGGTCGTTACGAATATTTCGACGGCAAAGTTGTCGAAATGAGCGGCGGAAGTCCCGAACACGCGCTTTTGGGAAGTCAGGTCGGATTTTTATTAAGGCGGGAATTAAATCCGAAAGGCTGTTTAGTTTATAATTCCGAAGTGCAGATAAAAGTTCCGACAATGCCGCCTTATCGTTACGCCGATGTATCGGCTTTGTGCGAACAACCGATTTACGAAGATATAGGAAAACAGAGATTATTAGTAAATCCGACTTTGATTGTCGAACTTTTTTCGCCTTTAACGGAAAAATTTGATCCTTATTTAAAATTTATCGAATATAAATCAATTGAAAGTTTTCGTGAATATTTATTGGTCAAGGAAAATACAAAATTTTTGACGCTTTGCACAAAATATGATGAAAAATTATGGCTTCAAAGCGAATACGTCGAAGGCGAAACTTTGAAATTCGAATCGCTCGGATGTGATTTGAGTGTTGACGAAGTTTATCAGGGAATTGATTTTCAAGAGGAAAAATGAAAAATTTCGGCAAATTAAAACCGAGGTATTCGTTGATTTTGAATCAATACAAAGATTTTCGCGCGAGCAAATGTATAAAATGCGAAAATCCGACTTTTTTGCGTAAATTTCCTTTGTTAATTCACGTTGACGAAGGCAGCTTGGTTACTTTAGGTTTGACTTGCCGATATTGTGCGAAATGTGAGTTGATCGTTGTTCATCAGGACGAACTGGAAGGCGAGTTGGCATATAGATTTCAAAATTTTAAGCCCGAAACAGTCGGAAATGATTATTTTATTATCGGGACGGTTGATAAAAAACATTGGAAAAAAGGCTTGGCGGGTAAAGCGACAACGCTTGACGAAATTTTAAAAAATACTGCCGATATAAAGGAATATCTCGATTTTGAATATCAGCCTGCGGGTTGGTATTTTGACGGCGAAGAATAAGAATTTTAAATAAATTTTCAGGAGAAAAAAATAAATGCAGGAAGCATTGGGAATGGTCGAATGTAAAGGTTTGGTGGCAATGATCGAAGCGGCGGACGCAATGGTTAAAGCGGCTAATGTGCAGCTTGTCGGTTACGAAAAGATCGGCGCGGGATTCGTTACGGCGATTGTGCGCGGCGATGTCGCGGCGGTCAAAGCGGCGACGGACGCGGGCGCGGCGGCGGCTCGCAGAGTCGGCGAACTCGTTTCGGTTCACGTCATACCGCGTCCGCACGGAAGCGTTGACGATGCGCTGCCGATTGGACTTAAATAAAAATTGTTCGTAGTTCGTTTTTCGTGGTTCATTGCAAAGAATTATTTGCAAAACGACTTTTTAATAACGAACAACCAACTACTGACAACGAACAAAACTATGCAAATCGCCAGAATAATCGGGACGGTTGTTTCGACGCAAAAAGATGAACGGCTGCACGGCAAGAAACTCCTGATCGTCAAACCGATAAACTTGGACGGCACAGACCGCGATGGCTTTGTCGTGTCGGTTGATACGGTTGGCGCGGGCTTTCACGAAAAAGTTTTGATCGTCGGCGGTTCGTCGGCGCGTCTGGCGGAAGGAAATAAGGATTGTCCGGTTGATTCGGCGATTGTCGGTGTGATTGATTCGTTTGAGTATAATGAAGAATGAGTTATGAAGATTTTGACATTATAAAAGTTGAAAGCGAACTTGGTCTAAAAGTGAAAAATCGCTTGCTTGCGTGGCAGATCGAGTTTATCGAGCCTTCGTCGTGGTTGATTGAAACGCTCGGACGAGGCGCGGAAAATGCTTTGGTGAGCGAAAAATCGCGTTCCGAATTTTTGGTCGCTCCCGTAATGTTGGCAATCAGGGAAATCAATGAAAATCGGATACAGATTTATTCCGGGCAGATTTTGAATGTTGACGCGAATTTGGGTTTAACGGGCGAATGTGATTTTATTCTTTCAAAAGCCGAACCGACACCGATTTTGCGCGAACCGATTATGGCGGTGGTCGAAGCAAAAAAAAACGATATTGAAAAAGGTCTCGGACAATGTATCGCGCAAATGGTTGGGGCGAGAATTTTCAATCACCGTCGCGGAAATGATTTCAAGGAAATTTTCGGATGCGTAACTACCGGCGAAACGTGGCAGTTTTTGAAACTCGAACAAACCGAAGCGTTTGTTGATACAAACCGTTTTTTTATTAGTGAAGTCGGGAAAATTCTGGGAGTTTTCAAATCAATCACAAACTTTTACGAAGGTTGGTAATTTTTTAAGTTCGGAGAGTTTATAAACTCTTATGCAATTAGCCCGCGTCATCGGAACGGTGGTTTCAACCGTTAAAAACGAAGCTCTCGAAGGGCGGAAGTTTTTGATTGTGCAGAATTTGAACGGCGAACTCGAAGATGTCGGAAAACCGCTTGTCGCGCTTGACGCAATCGGCGCGGGTGTCGGAGAAATCGTTTTTTGGTGCGCCGGAAAAGAAGCGTCGTTTCCATTTAAACGCGATTCTACGCCGACGGATTGCACGATTGTCGGTATTGTTGATTCGGCGAAACATATTTATAAAGAAAATGGTTGAGAAATACATAAATCCGTTTACCGATTGGGGTTTTAAGAAACTTTTCGGCGAAGAGGCGAATAAGGATTTGCTGATTAGTTTTCTCAACGCCGTTCTGCACGAAGAAAGCGAAATTACGGATTTGACGTTTCTGAAAAACGAAAAACTCGGCGCGGCGCAAACTGATCGCAGAGCGATTTTCGATCTTTATTGTCAAAATGAAAAAGGCGAAAAATTCATCGTCGAACTGCAAAAAGCGAAACAGGAATTTTTCAAAGACAGAAGCCTTTATTACGCGACTTTTGCGCTTCAAGAACAAGCTGTTCCGGGCGATTGGGATTTCAAACTCAATGCGGTTTATTCAATTTCGATAATGGATTTTGTTTTTGACGATCAAAAGGAACGCCGAAACAAATTTCGTCACGATGTCAAACTTATTGAAGAAGAAACGGGCGAAGTTTTTAATCAAAAATTGCGATTCATTTATCTTGAAATGCCGAAATTCAAGAAAACGGAAGACGAACTCGAAACGAATTACGACAAATGGCTTTATGTCTTGCGAAATCTGGCGCGTTTGGAAGACATTTCTCCGAAGTTAAATGAGCGCATATTTGAGAGGGTTTTCCAAATTGCCGAAATTGCTAAATACGATAAACAGCAGTTTCGGGCGTATCAAGACAGTTTGAAATACTACCGCGATTGGAAAAATGTTATTGATACGACTGCAAAAGAAAACAAAGCAGAAGGTAGAGAAGAAATGTCAATAGAAATTGCCAAAAACCTGAAAGATGCCGGAGTTGATGTGGAAATAATAATGAAATCAACCGGATTAAGCCGCGAAGAAATAGAAAATTTATGATTCTGGCAAAAGTCATCGGCAACGTCGTTTCGACGGTAAAAAATCAGCGTTATGAAGGCGGGCGGATAATGCTCTGCCGCGAAATAACGCCGGACGGAACGGAAACGAAAAACACTTTGCTCGCGCTCGATTCGGTTGATGCGGGCGAAGGCGATGTTGTGATCGTTGCCCGCGAAGGTTGGTCGGCTTCGACTGCCGCCACCGGAAAGCCGGGCGCGGCGATTGATTCGGCGATTGTCGGCGTGGTGGATTTTATTGATCTGCTGCCAAATGAAAATAAATAGTAATGTCAGAAAATACTCAACAATTAGCCGAACAAATTGCGAAACTTTTGCATAAAAACGAAAGGGAAGTTGATGATTCCGCCTTTTTGCGCTTGAGTTTAGAAAAAATTAACCAAAGATTAGATAAGATCGAATCACAAATAGACCAAAATCAGCCGAAGGCTTTTACCGCCCGATTTTCAAAAAATCATCCTAGTTTGGAAAAATACGACGTTGCCGAAGCTGTTTCCGCCGAAGGTGAAACTGAAAAAATCTGCACGTTTGAACCGCACGAAAAGCCTTGTGATTATTGCTCGATGTGCAGTTCGCGCGGATTTTGATTTGATAAAAATTTACCCGCGAAAGACACGAAAAAAACGAAATATAAAAATGTAAAAATTAATTAAATTTTCTTTTTTTAACGGATTAAGTTGAGATATACGGTTAAGTTGTTTATTTTCTGCACGTTCGATAAGTTTATCAATTTTATCGTGACATAATGCCGAATTATCAATTATTAAATATGAATTAGGCATTGATAATTAAGCCCGCGAAAAAAATCTAAAAATAAACGGCGATAAAAAATAAATCGGTAAATTTTACACTCATTCTTAAACCGTTCTAATCTCTTTTTATATCTTTCGCGGGCAAATTCCTTTCCCGCTTTTCAAACTATTTATTATCTCTCAGCGATTCCGAATCAATTTTCGGCACTTCCTTTGCGCCTTCTTCCGCTTGGAAATAAGGCTCTTCGGGAAATCCCATCAAACTCGCCGTTAAAACCGCCGGAAACTGATTGCGCGTCGTGTTGTAATCTTCGACTGCATTTTTATAATCGGTTCTGGCAACCGCGATGCGGTTTTCCGTGCCTTCAACCGAATTTTGCAATTGCAGAAAATTTTCGTTCGATTTTAAATTCGGATACGCTTCCTGCAAAACTAAAAGACGACTCAAAGCACCGCCTAAAGTGTTGTTTGCTTCGATAATAGCCTGCTTTTGCGCGGGAGATTTGTCGCCGTCCGCGCCTTGCGGTGCTTCCTTTGCGGTGTTCAAAAGTTTGGAACGCGCTTCGGCGATTTTACCGAAAACTTCCTGCTCCTGAACGCCCGCCAGTTTTGCCGATTCCGCTAAATTGCTGATTAAATCGGCGCGTCTTTGCAGTTGATTTTCAACGTCCGACCATTGCGATTTAACTTTCTGCTGTTTCGCCGTCAACTCGTTGTAACTGCATCCGCTTAAACCGAATGCGAAAAATATCGCAACTGTTAATAATAATGTTCTTTTCATTTTTTTTCTCCTGTTTTAGAAAACTCTACGGTTACAAAAAAATCATTTTACGACCTGCCGATTTTATCAACTGCCGCAATTACGTTTTCAATTTCCTGCATATATTCTGCGAAAAGCCTGTTGGCTGAAACTTCGTCATAATTTCTCGAAGCATTATTTTCTCGAATATTAAAAATCTTTTCAAATGAAGTTCCGTCAATTCCGAGCGTTTCAACCGTCAGCTGGTGAATTTCGTGTTTTGTTACGGGCGGATCAAAACCCTGCAGCAGCAGAACGGCGCGGAAAAGCGACGCGAAACTGGCGAGGCTTTCCGCCATCAGATTTATCAAATTTTCGGTAGAACCGGAAGCCGGAATGTATTCGCGGCGAAGTTTTATCAATTTGCTGCGAAGCTCGAATTCGGTCTGATGCCGCAGAAATTCGTCGGAAATTTCCAGATTCGCCAACACATCCGCGCCGTAGAGAACCTTGCGGGCGTATTCCATATAGTGAAACTCAATCGGGAAAACGTCCGCCGCGTTTTGCAGTTCGCTGACGGTAAAATAAACCGGAACGGGATGACCGAGTTTCTGCCATTCGCGCATACAAGCGTGCGCCTTTCGCAAATCTTCGGGCGTGATTCTGTCAAGGGCGATCAGCAGATTATAATCGGATTTGTGCGGAATAAAATCGCCCGCCGCTGCCGAACCGTAAAGAATCACCGACACCAGATTTCTCCCGTGCGTGTATTTTAAATCGTCTATAAATGCCCTAAATTGATTTTTCATAAGAAAAGTCTAAATTCCAGAAATCAAACTTTTAGATTTTAAATCGGTCAAATTTCATAGCTCAAACCGAATTATTAAAATAAACTCACAAACTTCTAAACGCTTGAATTCATTTATTATCAAGTCTTCTTAACCAACAGACAAATCCCCAATCCGAAATCCGAAATCCCAAATCGAATCACCATCCGCCGCCCGCGCCGCCGCCGCCGAAACTTCCGCCGCCGCCAAAGCCGCCCCAACCGCCGCCGGAAGAGCCGCCGCCACTCCAACCGCCGGAACTTTCGCCGCCCCAACTGCTCGAAGAACTTCCGCTGTCGCTGTTTGCGATGCCCGTCAAAACCGTCCAGAGCAGAGCGTTTCCAATTCCGCTTCCGCCGCCAGAACCGCCGCCGCCGCGACCACTTCCGCCGCCGCCTGAACCGAAGCGGCTGAAAATAAATATTCCGATGATAAAAAGAATTATCAGACAGCAGAACAAGTTGCCTTCCGAACCAGTTCTTCTGCCGCCGCCGCGCCTTCCGATGTTTTCCTGCGGCGTTTCGGCGGGCGCGATGCCGTTTTGTTTGTCTTTGATCGTTTGAATATATGCGTCAATCGTGTCTTCCACGCCCGCCGCGTAATCGCCGCGTTTGAACGCCGGAACGAGATTTTGTCTTTGCAGACTTCCAACTAAACCGTCGGGCAGTTCGTCTTCCAGATCGCGGCTGACTTGCGTGAAATATTTGCGGTCGTCAATGGCTATAAAAAGCAACGCGCTCGGATTGTCGTCCGCCTTCGAGCCGATTCCCCAACCTCTGGCAACCGCCAGCGAATAATCGAAGATCGGGCGATTTCCGGTCGTGTCCACAATCGCTACGCCGATCTCAACCGATGGATTTGTCGAATCCCGAAATTTTATAAGTTTTTCGTTCAGCCGTGAAATTGTCGCCGCATCCAAAACTCCGGCGTAATCATTGACCGGCGCAGTCGGCGCGGGAAGCGGAGATTTGTTGATCGAAAACGATTCAGCCGTTTGCGGAAAAATTTGCAGACCAGCCGATAACAAGAGAATCAGCAGGAAACAGACGTTAAATTTTTTCTTCGTATAAATCGTTTTCATTTTCAATATAAATTTACCAAATCATTCGTAAATACGAAAATTTCGCGGACAAGTTCTATTCAAGGAATTAAAATTTTCAAAAGAATTTTAGAAACTCTTGTCAGCAGCGTCGGCGTAAACCGATGCGTTAAGTTTGTGGTAACGCGTCGGCTTAACCCCGACGCTGCTGACTTCAACCAATTATTCCAGAATACTGTGCAAAGCGAAATGAATCAGAAAAAAAATTGCGACTCCGGCGAAAACGGAAAGCGAAACAAGCGGATTTTTTCCGCCGTGATGATTGACTTCGGGAATCAGATCGCTTGCCGCAACGTAAAGCGTTACGCCGCTTGCCAGCGGAAGCGCGTAAGCGACGGAAAAGCCTATGCTTTCACCGATAAAATGAAATGATAAAACGCCGAAGAGCGTCATAAAACCGATGATCGAAGTGGCGATCAAAACCTCTCGAAAACCTTTTCCGGCGGCTAAGATCATCGAGGCAATCGTAAAACCTTCGGGAAATTTGTGCAGAAAAATTGCGATAAAAACCAAAATTCCGACGCGAACATCAACCTGCGCGGCGGCGGCAATCGAAACGCCGTCGAAAAATGCGTGTATCAAAATTCCGCCGACTGCCGTGTAAGCCGATTTTGTCGAGATCAGTTCGTCCGAATGAACTTCTTCGCCGAGGTGAAAATGCGGCGCAATCGTGTGTTCAAAAAACTGCGTTAGAAGATAGCCGGCAAGCAGCAGCATCATCGGAAAAACCATCGCTTCGGCGGCGTTTTTACCCGGTTTTATCCAAAGCCCGACGACTTCCGGCAGAATGTCAACGAACGTGACCGAAAGCATAAATCCCGCGCCGAGTGCCAGAATATATTTGAGCGTAGTTTTATATTTTTTATGGATTCCCGTCGGAAAAAGAATCATTCCGCCAAGCACATTCGCCAAGCCCGCAACCGTCCCGAAAATAACAAGCTCGATGAGCGATATTTCCATAATCAGAAAAAAATTAAAAAATCGGCAAATAAAAAATCGGCAAATAAAGATGAAAAAACGTATTTTTTATTGTATGATAAACAGCAATTGATTTGCTTACCGAATCTGTTTTGTTTTTTTATAAATAAAATAAGACTTTAACGCAGACCGCCGGGAATTAAAACTGACGATTTGCAGAAAAATTTACAAAAATTTGTTCGGAAAATTCCTCTCGAATAGTTTAAACACCTGATTAAAATAAAATATTCAAAATAATTCTTGACAGATTATCTAAAATAATCGTAAGATGCTATTAACTAATTGATAACAGCCTGATACGAAATTCGGGCGACCTGAAAAATAGTTTAAGATATTGTTTAAGGTTAAGCACTTCTCCCCGGAAGTTACGTTTGTCTTTACTGATATTATGCGGAAAATAAACACGTTATTTATCGAAAAAGGACGGTTGGTAAATAAATTTTTTTCGCCGAATACCAAATAAAATCAGAACGAAAGTTGTTTTGAAGATTCGATCTGCCGAATCTTTCAGGCAGGATAATGCCCGAAAATAATTTGAAAAATTAAATCTGCTCTTTGAATGTGCCGAAAATTTACGCTGAAAATTTGCACGCGCCGGTTTTGCCGACAGAGGTTTTAGATTATCTGAAACCGTCGGACGGCGAAACTTTTGTTGACGCGACGCTCGGTTTGGGCGGACACACGGAAAAAATTCTGGAAAGCGTCGAAACTTCTAAAGTTATCGGAATAGATCAGGATTCGGAAGCACTTGACTTAACAAAGGAAAGACTTGAGAAATTCGGAGATCGGATCAGCATTTTTCACGAAAATTTTTCCGCCGTCAGAGAGATTTTAAGGCAAGCCGGAATTGAAAAGGTTGACGGCATTTTAGCCGATCTGGGAGTTTCGTCTTTGCAGTTTGACAGCCCGACGCGCGGCTTTAGTTTTCGTTTTGAACAGCCGCTGGATATGCGTATGAATCCCGATTCCGAAGACGAAACTGCCGCCGAACTGCTCGAAAATCTTTCCGAGTTCGAGATTGCGCGAATAATTTACGAATACGGCGAAGAGCGAAAATCGCGCCGAATTGCAAGAAGAATCGTTTGGCACAGAGAAAACGGCGAGCCGATAAAAACGACGGGCGAACTTGCCGATTTGGTAAAAAAAGCCGTCGGGCGCGGCAAAAAGGACAAGATTCACCCGGCGACAAAAACTTTTCAGGCGCTCAGAATCGCCGTCAACCGCGAACTTGAAATTTTAGAAGGTTTTATCGGCGATGCGGTTGATATTTTGAAACCAAACGGACGGCTCGTTTTGATAACTTTTCATTCTTTGGAAGACCGCATCGTAAAGCGTGCTTTTCAGAAACTGGCTGGAAAATGCTTCTGCCCGCCGAAATTGCCCGTTTGCGTTTGCGGAGCGAAAAAGAAAATCAAGATTCTGACTCGCAAGCCGATTACGGCAAGCGTTGAGGAACTGGAAAAAAATCCCCGTTCGAGAAGCGCGAAACTCCGCGCTTGTTTGAAAATAACTTGACAAAACCGATCTGCATTTTGGAGAAATGATATGGCTCGAAAAAAATCGAACAAACCGAAAAATAAGAAAAGAGGCGTAAAGCGCGAGCGCGAAACGCTGCCTTGGAAATTCACGCTTTTGACAATTTTCTGCATATTATTTCTCGTCGTCGGTTTTTTCGGCGCGGCACGCCAGCATTTTGCCTCGATCAATTACGGCATCAAAAATTCCAAACTTCGCAAGCAGATAGACGAATTAAAACAGCAGAAACGCCGTCTGCTGCTCGCCAGAGAAGTTGCCTTTTCGCCGTTTGAAATAAACAAAGCCGCCCGGAAAATAGGTTTCCGCGAGCATTCGATCAACAATACGGATATTGTCAAAATTCGGCAAAAAACGGCGGAAAAAAATCCTCAAATTACCAAAACGGTTAATTCAAAGCCGTTTAAAACTGTTTTGATAAAGAAAAATGAGCCGATCAAAAAAATTATCAAACCAAGTGCGGAAATTACTTCCTTAAAGAAGACAACGGGCAAAACTTCTGCGGATAAAGATAAAACGGAAAAAGTTAAAACGCCCGTAAAAAAAATCGTTAAATAAATTTATAAATTTTCAAATTCGCAAAAATGTCAAAAACCGTTCGCCGAAAAAATAATAAATCCGCAAAGAAAAACACTATGCAAACGGTGTTTACGAGATTTATGTTTGTGGTGGCGATTTTGATTTTGTGGATCGGCGCAATCGGCGTGCGGCTTGTGCATCTGCAAATCAACGAAAGCGAATGGCTGCGCGAAAAGGCGCAATCGCAGAGGCGCGATCTGTTGAACAGCAGAATGCTTCGCGGCACGATTTATGACCGCGAAAATCGTCCTTTGGCAATGAGCGTCAAAGTCAAATCGCTTTACGCAAATCCTCTGGAAATCGAAAATTTTGAAGAAACCGCCGGGCAAATTGCAAAAATTCTCAAAATTGATAAAAAAGAAATCGTCGAGAGTTTGCGGGACGGAAAAGAGAAAAACAAGCAGTTTGTCTGGATCGAGAGAAAGGTCGAGCAGGAAAAATTCGAGGAAATAAACGAAAAACTTTACACCGAAAAACTGAAAAAATACGATTTGCCGCGTTTTCAGGGACTGCATTGGAAGGAAGAGCAGAAACGCAGTTATCCGTATAAAACTCTGGCGGCGCAGGTGATCGGTTTCAGCAATTCGGATGATTTCGGACAAGCCGGAATCGAGATGTCGCACGAAGAGATTCTGCGTGGCGAAGTTGTCAAAAAATGGCAGGATCGTGATCGTCTGGGCAGAGTTTACGACGAATCGGAAATCGAGCGCGAACCGCCGAAAGATATTGTTTTAACTTTGAGCAGTTCGATTCAGTATAAAACCGAAACGGCACTTGAGAGAGGCGCGAAGGCGAGCAACGCAAAATCGGGAATGGCAATCGTTTTGAATCCGAAAACGGGCGAAGTTCTGGCGATGGCAAACTATCCATCGTTCGATTTGAACGAATTCGGCAAAATCGAACCGGAAACATTAAAAAATAAAGCGATACAGGATTTGTATTCGCCCGGCTCGGTCTTTAAATTGATAACTTACGGCGCGGCTCTGGAAGAAAATCTGATCGCCCCGCAGAAAATGATTGACTGCGGCAACGGCGTGATTAACGTCGCCGGACACGTTTTCCGCGATTCGCACCAGATAAACGAAGTAACTTACACGAAAGCCTTCGCTCATTCGAGCAACGTCGGCGCGATCAAAACCGGAATGCTCGTCGGAAAAGACGATTTTTACGATTATTCGCGCAGATTCGGTTTCGGACAAACCACCGGAATCGAACTTCCGGCGGAAGCCAAGGGAATTTTCGCGCAGCCGGAAAACTGGTATAAAGATTCGCTCGCCTCAAAATCAATCGGTTACGAAATGGGCGTAACCGCTTTGCAGGTAGCGGCTTCTTACGCCGCCGTAGCGAATAACGGCGTAAAAATCCAGCCGCACATTATCAAAGAAATCAGAAATGCGGACGGGAAAACGGTTTCTCAGCCGAATATGGAAAAAACGCAGGTGATTTCGCCGAAAACCGCTTTTGAACTGCGAAAAATGCTGAGGCAGGTCGTTCTCGACGGCACGGCGCGAAGAGCCGGACTTAATGGTTACAGTTCAGCCGGAAAAACGGGAACGGCTTGGAAATACGACCAAAAACTGAAAAAGGTAAACCGCGAAAAATATATTTCGTCGTTTGTCGGTTTTGCTCCGGCTGACGATCCGGCAATTGTCATTGCGGTTGTGATGAACGAACCGAAAGGCGGACGACGCGACGGCGGTTATGTTTCCGCGCCGATCTTCCGCGAGATTGCCGAACAGATTCTGCCCGAATTCGGCGTTCAGCCCGAAAAAATTACAAACGTAGAAATCAATTCGGCAAATGATATTAACGAAGAAGTTCCGGATGAAAATGCAGCTGCCCAAGATGACGACGAAGCGGACGAAAATTCGGAAGAGAAAAAGCCGAAAATCGTCCAAAACGAAAAACCGAAAGCGAAAAAAGAAGAAAAAAAGGAAAAACCCGAAAAAAGCGAAGAAAAACCGGCAAAGAAAAAAAAACGAGCCGAAAAAAGCCGACGAGCCGAAAAATAAAACGTCAACCGGAAAAAAAGGAAAAGATAAACCTTGAAACTTGAAACAGCCGTAAAATATATGAACGCAAACGCGTCAAATTTAAGTCCCGTTCTGCTTCAAGCGGAAGTTCAGTCGTTTGTGATTGACTCGCGCGAAACGGATGCGGGCGCGGTGTTTTTTGCCCTTTCGCAGCCGGAATATAAAAATAACGGTTTTAACGGCGATTTTGAAGATTCGCACAAATTTATTCCGGCGGCGTTTGAAAGAGGCGCGACGGCGTGTGTGGCAAGAGTTGATAGATTTGAAGAAAAAAGGGGAATTCTCGAAAAGTTTCAAGACCGCTTGATCTTTGTTGACGATGCGATTGCCGCTTTGCAAAAGCTCGCCCGCGGCGTTTATTTAGAGTGGAATAAACCGATTGTGGCGATTACGGGAAGCGCGGGGAAAACGACGGCGAAGGAATTGACGGCGAATGTTTTGGAAGCGGGCGGGAAAAAAGTTCTGCGAAATATCAAAAATTACAATAACGGTTTGGGTCATCCTCTGACGGTTTTGAATCTTGCCGCCGACAAAAGTTTCGATGCCGCCGTTTTGGAAATGGGAATGTCAACGCCGATGCGGGAAATCGCCCGTCTGTGCGAGATTACGCCGCCTGATTTTGCCGTCGCTTTAAATGTTCTGCCCGTTCACGTCGAGCATCTGGGTTCGATTGAAAACGTCGCAAAGGCAAAAGCCGAACTCATCGAAGGAATGAAACCGAACGGAACGGCGATTCTAAATGCTGATGATAAAAGAGTTGCGGCGATGCGCGAATTGAGCAAGGGCGAAACTTTAACTTACGGAATCGAAAATAAAGCGGATGTTTTTGCCGCCGAAATCGAATCGGAGCGTTTTGGCGAAACGAAATTTATATTGAATTTGCCGAACGGAAACGCAGAAGTTTCAATGCAATTTTCGGGACGGCACAGCGTTCTGAATGCACTCGCCGCTTCCGCCGTCGGTTTCAGTTTCGGTATGACGGCAAAGGAAATTGCGGACGCTTTGAAAACTATCAAACCGCCCGCACAGCGCGGAGAAATTCTGCATTTTGAAGAAGGTTTTACTGTGATAAATGATTCGTATAATTCAAATCCGGCGGCACTTTTGGGAATGGTCAGAACTTTGGTCGAGAATGGAAAAAATGCGAAAAGAAAGATCGTCGTGGCGGGCGAAATGCTCGAACTCGGCGCGGACGAAAAAGAAATTCATCAAGCGACGGGCGCGGATTTGGCGGGAAGCGGAATTGATGTTTTAATCGGTGTGCGCGGTTTGGCGAAAGAAATGGTTTCGGGCGCAAGCGAAGCCGGTTTGAGCGAAACGGAATTTTTCGCGTCATCCGAAGATGCGGGAGATTTTTTAGCAAGCGAAGTAAAATCGGGCGATTTGATTTTAATAAAAGGTTCGCGCGGTGTGCGGACGGAAAAGGTTATTGAAAAACTTTTGGAAAAACACAGATTAAGTGAAAAGTGAGAAGTGAGAAGTGAGAAGTGAAAGAAACTATTTCGCTCTTTACAATTCGCGTTTCACAATTCACAATTCACCAATGTTCTATTACATTTTATATCATTTGATTTACACGCAATACGGCAGAGGGAGCGAGTCGTATTTGTATAAAGGACTGAATGTTTTTCAGTATTTAACATTTCGCACGGCGTGGGCGACGATCACCGCGCTTTTGATTTCGCTGCTTCTTGGCGGAAAGGCGATCAAAAAACTTCGCCAGTTGAATTACGGGCAGGAAATACGCGAGGAATTATCCGCCGAACATCAAGCGAAAAAAGGCACGCCGACGATGGGCGGAATTTTGATCTTAGGCGCGGTTCTAGTTTCGACTCTGCTTTGGGCGCGGCTCGACAGCCTTTATTTATGGCTCGCTCTGATTGCAACGATGGCTTTCGGGCTGATCGGTTTTCTTGACGATTATATAAAAATCGTCAAAAAAAGAAGTCTGGGTTTGACGGGCTGGCAGAAAATCGGCGGGCAACTTTTAATTGCGGTTGTGGTTTTCGTCTGTCTTTATTATTTCGCAAATTATCCTTGGAACGTGAGTATTCCGTTTTTGAAGGCGACTGCCGACCCGAATTATTATACGAGCGTTAGTTGGATCGGACCGCTGGCGTATCTGCTCTTTATCATTTTTATTCTGCTCGGCTCGTCAAACGCCGTAAATTTAACCGACGGAATGGACGGTTTAGCGGCGAGTATGACGTTTATTGCGATGGCGGCGTTTACGGCTCTGACGTATGTTTCAGCCGATAAACGCTGGTCAACGTATCTGGAAATTACGCACAAACCGGAAGCGGCGGAACTGACCGTTTTCTGCGGCGCGTTGGTCGGCGCGTCTCTCGGTTTTCTGTGGTATAACTCGCCTCCGGCGGAAGTTTTTATGGGCGATGTCGGCTCGCTGGCAATAGGCGGCGCACTCGGAACGGTGGCGATCTTGACAAAACAGGAATTTCTGCTTCCGTTCATCGGCGGGATTTTTATAATCGAAGCCGTTTCCGTGATGATGCAGGTCGGCTACTTTAAATTTACAAAACGCACAAGCGGAACGGGCAAAAGAATTTTCAAACAAGCACCGATTCATCATCACTTTCAGATGTCGAATTGGAAGGAATCGAAAGTCGTTTTCCGGTTTATAATCATCGCCATTTTGTTCGCGCTGTTGAGTTTATCTACTTTGAAATTGCGTTGATGGTTTTTGGTCTTTGGTTTTTGGTCTTTGGTTTTTGAAGGAATTATGATTAAAACGAATTTTGAAAATTTGGAGATTTATCAGTTGTCGGAAAAACTTGCGGATGAGATTTGGAATATAGTTTTGACTTGGAATCATTTGGCGCAAGATACAGTTGGAAAGCAAATTATTCGCTCGGCAGATAGTATTGGTGCAAATATTGCCGAAGGAAGCGGGCGGGGAACGAATAAAGATTATATTCGTTTTCTCAAAATCAGCAGAGGTTCTCTTTATGAAACAAGACATTGGCTGCGTCGTTCATTTAAAAGAAGACTTTTGCTGCCAAAACAGATTGACGAAATAAGTTCGGTTATCAATGAATTAACGCCAAAATTAAATGCTTACATCGGTGCAATCGGAACTTTTGACAAAGACCGAAAACCAAAAACCAAAGACCGCAATGAATCTTAAAGGAAAAAAAACTCTGGTTTTGGGTGCGGGAAAAAGCGGAGTTGAATCAGCCAAGTTTTTAGCGAAACGCGGCGCGATTGCTGCCATTCACGATAAGAAGCCGATAGAAGACTGGACGGAAGAAGCGAGGTCTTTGAAAAATAAATACAAAATCGGATTAATTGACGGGAAAATTCCTGTTTGGCTTTTAGACCAGATTGATCTGGTCGTGATTTCGCCGGGCGTTCCGACGAATGTTGTTCCCGCGAAATATGTTGACCGCAAAAACGGCGAAGTTATCGGCGAAGTCGAGTTGGCATATCGGTTTATGAAAGGTCGCGTTGTCGGAATTACGGGTTCGAACGGCAAAACGACGACGACGAGTTTGATCGGCGAGATTTTAAAAAATGCCGAAATCGAAACGCAGATCGGCGGAAATATCGGAACGGCTTTGATAACTTTGGCGGAAACTTCGACGGAAAAAACTTGGACGGTTTGCGAACTTTCGAGTTTTCAGCTTGAAACGATTGTTGATTTTCGCCCGAACGTGGCGATTTGTTTGAATGTTACGCCGAATCATCTTGATCGTTACGATTTCTTCAAAGATTACGCCGCCGCAAAACATCGGCTTTTTATGAATCAAACGGCGGAAGACGTGGCGATTTTGAACGCTGACGATGAAATAACGGCGAGTTGGGCGGAGAATTTGAAGGCAAACGTCGTGCTTTTTTCGACTGCCAAAGAATTGGACAAAGGTTTGTTTTTGCGCGGGCGCGACCTTGTTTGCCGGGCGAACGGCAAAGAAAAGATTTTGACGACGAGAGATGAAATGAATCTGCGCGGAACGCACAATGTGCAGAATGTTCTGGCGGCTTTAGCGGCGGGTTTGGCGTGCGGCGCGTCCACCGATTCGATGCGTTCCACGATTAAAAATTTCAAAGCCGTCGAACATCGGCTCGAATTTGCCCGCGAAATCGGCGGCGTGAAATTTTTCAACGATTCAAAAGCGACTTCGGTTGACGCGACTTTGAAAGCACTCGAAGCATTGGCGGAAGAAGACGGCGAAATAGTTTTGATTTTGGGCGGATTAGGTAAAAACGCGCCGTATCAACCGCTTGCGGATTTGATAAAACGAAAGGTTCGCGCACTCGTTACAATCGGCGCGGATGCGGAAAATATCGAAGATCAGTTGAAAAATTACGCTGAAATTATTCGCGCGGATTCAATGAAAGACGCGGTTGAAAAATCAATGAATGCAGCGGAAAAAGGCGATTCGGTTCTGCTTGCGCCCGCGTGTGCTAGTTTTGATATGTTCAAAAGTTTTGAAGAGCGCGGAACGGTTTTTAAGGCGGAAGTCGGGAAATTGAAGAATAATTTTTTAACCACATAGAAACATAGGGAACATAGGGTTTTTATTGTTTTTAAGACTCGTTATTTCAAAAGTATTTTGGTTTTAATATTTCAAATCTTTTTCTTATCTATGTTTTCTATATTTCGCGGAGCGGACGGTTAAAAAAAATCTTTTGAAGGTAAGCATTATGAAAATTTTTCTATTAATAATTTTTGCCGTTTTCGCAATGGCGCAAAGTCAGAATGATTGCGGCGGTGAAAATGTAAAAAACGCGAATAAAACGCCGATGAACAATAATTCGGTTAAAACTGTTGAGAATAAAGCTATGACGGAAAAAACGGACGACAAAACAAAATTCGACAATCTGCCCGGAAACGTAAAATTGACCGACAAAGTTAAGGAAGAAGTAAAAAACGAAAAAGGCGAAGTCGTATCTGTTGAGGTAATTACGGTTAAAGAAGCGTTGGAAAAAGTCGGCGCGAAATATGTTGACGGGAAATTGGTTGATAAAAACGGGACGGAAATAAGATTTTACACGCCGCCCGTTCGCGGAATGTCGCAGGGATACGATCTGGATCAGCAGCAGGCGGAAATAGACAGGAAGCAGTTGGAAGATTTGAAAGAAAAATATACGGTCATTGAATTGTATATTGATGCGCGAATGGTTATGTAGGAAAAATGGTTTTGGGGCTTTGGTTTTCGGTCTTTGATGATTTTTATTTAATTTTCAAAATTTAAGCAAAGAAGACCAAAGACCAAAAACCAAAAGCCAAAGACCATTTTTAATAAAATTATGCCGAAAAAACTCCGAATTGATTGGTTTTTATTTGCGATAACGGCGACACTCGCGCTGTTCGGCGTGATTATGGTTTACAGCGCGTCGGCGATGATCGCTTTGCGCGAAACGGGCGGCGAAAGTCAATTTACATATTTTTATAAGCAGTTGGGTTTTACTTTGGTCGGTTTGGCGGTGATGTTTTTGGCGAGCAGAATTGATTACCGTTTTTATCGAAATAAATTCGTTGCTTACGGAATTTTAGCCGCATCTGCCGTTCTTTTATTAGCCGTTTTCGGATTTCCGCCGGTCAACGGTGCGCGTCGTTGGATTCGTTTTTCGGGAATGACTTTTCAGCCGTCGGAAATCGCAAAGATCGCTCTGCCGATTTTTCTCGCGTATTTCTTAACGAAAAACGAAGATATTATCGGCGATTTGAAACAGACGGTTTTGCCTTGTTTGTTAGTTTTGGGAATTTTCGGCTCTTTGATAATGCTCGAACCGGATTTGGGAACGACGATGGTTTTATGCGCGATCTTCGTCGTCGTATATTTTTCGGCGGGCGCGAAAATTCTGCATCTTGCCGCCGTCGGTCTAGGTTTATTAATAATCGGTGCGGGCGCGTTGATCTTAGCTCCGTGGCGCGTTGAACGGATGATCGCTTTTCTCGATCCGTTTGAAAAGGCAAGCACTTCCGGTTATCAAGTCGTGCAGTCGCTCTACGCCATCGGTTCGGGCGGCATTTTTGGCGAAGGTTTCGCTAAAGGACAGCAGAAACTTTTTTATCTGCCGTATCCGCATTCGGATTTTATTTTTGCCGTCGTCGGCGAAGAGTTCGGTTTGATCGGAACGCTCGCTTTGGTGATCGCCTTCGGTCTGCTTTTGTGGCGCGGAACGAGAGCCGCTTTGCTCGCGCCCGACAGATTCGGGATGCTTTTAGGAATCGGACTTATCACGGGAATTATTGTTCAGGCACTTTTTAACATCAGCGTCGTGATCTCGATTCTGCCCGCTAAGGGAATTCCGCTGCCGTTCATTTCCTACGGCGGTTCTTCGATAATCGTAACGCTTTTCGCCGTCGGAATTTTGCTGAATATTTCGCAATACGCCGGATTTTTAGATGTCAAAGTGAATGTCAAAAACAATCATTACGAATTTGCGAAACAGAGAAGGAAGCGCGGAAAAACGGGTTTGAAGTGAAAATTGTTCATCGTTCATTGTTGATGGTTGATTGTTTTCTATCTTTTAACAATGAACAATGAATACTGAGCAATGAACAATGAAAATACTAATTGCGGCGGGCGGAACGGGCGGACATATTTATCCGGGAATTGCGGTTGCGAAAGAAATTCTGCGGCGCGATGCGGATTCGGAAGTTCGGTTTGTCGGCTCTCTTAAAGGCTTAGAAACGAAAATTGTTCCCGAAAACGGTTTTGAACTTTCTTTGATAAACAGCGCGGGACTCAAAAACGTCGGACTTATGGGAAAGTTGAAAGGGTTGATGATTCTGCCGAAAAGTTTTTTTGAGGCGCGAAGAATAATTAAAGAATTTCAGCCTGATATTGTCGTCGGCGCGGGCGGTTATGTAACGGGTTCGGTTCTTTTGACGGCTTCCGCAATGAGGATTCCGACGCTTGTAATGGATTCCAACGCGCTTCCCGGTTTTACGAATCGGCAGCTTGCAAGGTTTGTTGACAAAGCGGCTTTGACGTTTGAGGAAGCCGTAAAGTTCTTTGGAAAAAAAGGCGTTGTAACGGGAAATCCCGTGCGAAAAGAGTTTTTTGACATTCCCAGAAAAAAGCGTGAAAATGACAAGTTTTCATTGCTCATTTTCGGCGGTTCGCAAGGCGCGAGAGCGATAAATTTTGCGATGGTTGACGCGCTTGGGTTTCTGCAAAATTACGAAGAAAAGTTAAGCATTACGCATCAGACGGGAAAATTTGATTTTGAAAAAATAAAGAAAGGTTATGCTGAAAACGATTGGCAAACGGCGGAGATCAGCGAATATATTTCGGATATGGTTTCGGAATTTGCCAAAACGGATTTGATAATCTGCCGCGCCGGAGCGACAAGCTGCGCGGAAATTTCGACGGCGGGAAAAGCGGCGATTCTTGTTCCGCTGCCGACAGCCGCCGACGATCATCAGCGAAAAAATGCCGAAGCATTGGAGAACGCGGGCGCGGCGAAGATGATTCTGCAAAAGGATTTGACGGGCGAAAGTTTGGCGAAGGCGATTGAAAATTTTATAAATGCGCCGGAAAAAATTTCGCAGATGGAAAAAGCCGCAAAAAGTTTGGCGAAGGCGGACGCGGCTGAGAAAACGGTGGATTTAATAGAAGGAATAATAACTGTTAGCGGTTAGCCGTTAGCTGTTCAAGAAAAGAAAATACGGCTGACGGCTAACCGTTAACGGCTAACAAAAAAATGTTCAGGCACGTTAAAAAAATACACTTTATCGGAATCGGCGGAATCGGGATGAGCGGCATCGCGGAAGTTTTGACCAATCTCGAATTTGCGGTTTCGGGTTCGGATTTGAAAAAGTCTGAAAATACGAAAAGGCTGGAGAAAATCGGCGTTAAAGTGTTTGAAGGACACAAAGCGGAAAATGTCGGCGACGCGCAGGTTGTCGTTTACTCGTCCGCCGTCAAAGCCGATAATCCAGAGATCGTGTTTGCGAAAGAGAGGAAAATTCCGGTTATCCCGCGTGCGGAAATGTTGGCGGAATTGATGACCTTGAAGCCGTATTCGGTTGGCGTTGCCGGTTCTCACGGCAAAACTTCGACGACTTCGATGGTTGCCACGATTTTGGGACACGCCGGAGTCGAGCCGACAACGATTGTCGGCGGCGTGGTTGACACTCTCGGCTCGAACGCGAAACTCGGCACGAGCGATTGGTTCGTGATCGAAGCCGACGAAAGCGACAGGTCGTTTTTAATGCTCAATCCGACGATTTCGGTTGTAACGAATATTGACCGCGAACATATGGAATCTTATAAGGGAATGGACGACGTTTTTGAATGTTTTACGTCTTTCAGCAACAAAGTTCCGTTTTACGGCGCGTGTGTTTTGTGCCTTGACGATCCGAATGTGCAGTCAATCATTCCTTCGCTCAAACGCCGTCTGGTAACTTACGGTTTTACGGCGCAGGCGGACGTTTCGGCGCATAATATTGTGCAGAATCAAAATTTCGGCTCGACCTTCGACGTTTGGAAGGGATCGGAAAATCTGGGCGAGATAAATCTGCCCGTTCCGGGAAAGCATAATGTTTACAACGCTCTGGCGGCGACAACTGTTGCGCTCGAACTCGAAGTTCCGTTTGAAAAAATTGCCGAAGCGTTTGAAAAATTCAAAAATGCGGATCGGCGTTTTCAGTTGAAAGGCGAAGCAAAGGGAATTGTCGTTGTTGACGATTACGGGCATCATCCGACGGAGATTTCGGCTACTCTTTCGGCGGCGAAAAACGGTTCGGGCGGCAAGCGAACGGTTGTCGTTTTTCAGCCGCACCGCTACACGCGCACCAACGAATTGATGGAAGATTTTGCCAGATGTTTTAACAACGCCGACGCGCTTTATCTGCTCGATATTTACGCGGCGAGCGAACCGCCGATTAAAGGCGTAACGGCGGAAGTTTTAAGCGAAAAGATCGAGCAGTTCGGACATAAAAACGTAAATTTTATCGGCGACATCGAAACCGCCGCCGAAAAGGTCGTCAAGGATTTGCAGGCGGGCGATTTGGTTGTAACTTTGGGCGCGGGAAGTATTACGGGACTTTCCGATGAAATTTTGGAACTTTTAAAGAAATAGGACGAATTTCCAATTCTTTGTTTTTCATTTATATAAAAATATTACGGAGATAAAAAGATGGCAGCGAGAAAAACAAGCGCGAAAAGCGGAAAAAAAACAACGGCGGCGAATCGGCGGCGAAAGACGAGTTCGCGCAAGACGAATACGCGAAATTTAGCAGGATTTTTCGTTCCGTTATTCTTTGTCATTTGCATAGTTTTCTGCATCGGATTTTTATTTTTTATGGGTTACAAAACCGTTACGGCATCCGAATTTTTCAATGTCAAAAAGATCGAGGTCGAAGGAGCGCGGCAAACTTTGTCAAATGAGGTTGAA
The DNA here is from genome assembly GCA_965214585.1 of Pyrinomonadaceae bacterium. Classification (GTDB taxonomy): domain Bacteria; phylum Acidobacteriota; class Blastocatellia; order Pyrinomonadales; family Pyrinomonadaceae; genus JAHCHG01. The sequence continues at coordinate 3,307,013 of OZ243957.1, forward strand.
AATATCGTCAGAAGCGAAACCGAACGGACTGGAGTTTGGAACGCCGATCTGGAAGAGGTGCGCCACAATGTCGAGGAACTGAATTTTGTAAAATCCGCAACCGTTTCGCGCGTTCTGCCCGACGGCATTCGCATTGATCTGATCGAGCGAGAGCCGGCTGCCGTTGTCAGGCTCGACAGAGGCGATTTTTGGGTTGACGAAGATGCCGTAATTCTCAAAAGAGTCGGCACAAAGGACGAACGGCATCCGTTTGTTTTGCAGGGATGGAACGAAAACAAAACGGAAAAGGCTGCCGAAGACAACCGGCAGCGGGTGAAAATCTATGTGCGAATGCTCGATGAGTGGAGAGATTTTGAACTTGCCAAGCGTGTGAGCGCGGTTGATCTGAGCGATATAAGAGATGCCGAAGCGTTTGTCGAGGATTCCGGCGAAAATGTGAAGATTATTTTGCGGCAGGACGATTACGGCACGGGGCTTAAAAAATCTCTGGAAGCGATTGCCGGAAAAGGCGACGAAATAAAATCGGCGATTTGGGACGGGCGTGTTGTAACGACGCAGTTGAGAAACGGTTGAAAAAAGGTAAAAAGTGAAAGGTTAAAAGGTTAAGCGAAGGCGGACGTTTTATTTTCCGGTTGCAATGAATAATTCGATACAGGCAGTTGGGTTGGATATTGGCACGAGCAAGGTTCGGTGCGTGATCGGCGAATCGTCCGAAGACGGCGGTTTGATGAATGTCGTCGGCATCGGACAAGCCGGATCGCGCGGTTTAAGGCGCGGCATTGTGACGAAAACCGACGCGGTTGTTGATTCGATAAAAAAAGCTGTGGAAGAAGCCGAGCGAATGAGTGGTCTGGAAATCGAATCGGCGCGGGTGAACCTTTCCGGCGAACATCTCAGCGGCGAAAACAAAACGGGAGTTGTCGCGGTTGCCGGCGCGGGACGGGAAATTACGCACGAAGACATTGAACGCGCCGTCGAATCAGCCAGCGCGATGCAGCTTCCGGCAGGCTGGGAAATTGTTGATCGTCTGCCGCAGGAATTTATAGTTGACGGGCAGGATGGAATTATCGAGCCGGTCGGAATGCGCGGTTCGCGTCTGGAAAGCCGCGTTCACGTCGTAACGAGTCCGAGCGCGGGAAGTCAGAATATTATCAAAGCCGTTCATCAGGCGGGTTTGGAAGTTGAAAATATGATGCTCGAACCGCTGGCGGCGGCGAACGGGACTTTGAGCGATAATGACAAGGAATACGGCTGTGCGCTCGTTAATATCGGCGCGGAAGTTACAAGTCTGATGCTTTTCGGGCGCGGCGCGGTTCAGCACACGACGGTTTTTCCTTTTGGCGGCACGCATTTTACAAAGGACATCGCGCACGGTTTGCGCGTTTCGATTCCCGAAGCAGACCGAATCAAGCAGCTTTACGGCTGCGTCGCCGGATATTTGATGGACGACGAGGAAAAACAGAGCATCATCGAAATTACGCCCGTCGGCAGAAAGGAAACGAGGCAATTAACAAAAGAAATTTTGTGCGACATAATGCAGCCGAGAGCCGTCGAACTGCTCCAGCACATTGCCAAAGAAGTTTTCAGCACGAACGGGCAGATTTCCAGCGGCGTGATTTTAACGGGCGGCGGTTCGCTCAATCGCGGAATGGTCGAAGTTGCCGAGCAGATTTTTGACGCTCCGACACGGCTCGGATTTTTAGAGAGAGAATTTTTCGGCGGTTTGGTTCAGGAAATACAAAGCCCGGAATGGGCGGTTGCGGGCGGTTTGGCACTATCTTCGATGCGTTCGCAAATTCGAGAGAGTAATTCGGGTAAATCAAATGCCGGACGAGTTGCGGAATGGTTTGAAAATTTTCGGGAAAAATTTAGATAAATTTAATATTCCGACTAGATTTTTACCCCAAATCATTGTATGCTTTTTCGCCATAGGCACTATATATTGTTGAAAACCTATTTCTCTCGGCAGTATCTTTACGAAGGGTTTGAAACTTGATTTTATAAACTAAATCAGCATTTATACTTGAAAATTAATAAAAACGGGACGGTCTTCAAATGGAAAAAAATAACAACAACGGAATCACAATAACTTTCGATGAGCCGCGCGTAACCGGAGCGAAAATTAAAGTTATCGGAGTCGGCGGCGGCGGCGGAAATGCCGTTGATCGAATGATCGAGGCGGGAATTCAAGGAGTCGAATTCATCGTTGCCAATACCGATTTACAGGCACTCAACACTTCCAAAGCACCGATGAAAATTCAGCTTGGCAGCGAACTCACGCGCGGACTCGGCGCGGGAGCAAATCCGCAGGTCGGGCGGCAGGCGGCGATTGAAGACACGGAAAAGATTATGGACGTTCTGGAAGGCGCGGATATGGTTTTCGTAACAACCGGATTGGGCGGCGGCACGGGAACGGGCGCAGCACCCGTAATTGCCGCGCTTGCCATCGAACTCGGCGCATTGACCGTCGCCGTTGTGACCAAACCGTTTGAAGTCGAAGGCAAAAAGCGTATGCGTCAGGCGGAAGAAGGTTTGGCGGAAATGCGCGGTTGTGTTGATACGATTATTACGATTCCGAACTCGAAATTAAAATCCGTTCAGGAGAAAATTACCGTTGACAACGCTTTTCAAAGTGCGAACGAGATACTTTTGCAGGCGGTTCAGGGAATCAGCAATCTGATTACCGTTTCGGGCGTGATTAATCTCGATTTTGCCGACGTAAAATCGGTAATGCAGGGAATGGGCGTGGCGTTGATGGGAATCGGCGAAGCGACAGGCGACGGCGCGGCGGTTAAAGCAATGAAAACGGCTCTCGATTCGAGATTGCTTGAAGAAAATTCGATTAAGGGCGCACGCGGCGCGTTGATTAATATTACTGGTTCAAAAGATATGTCGCTGCTCGATCTGGAAGAAGCCATTTCGCAGGTTCACAAAGAAGCCGACGAAGATGCCAACATAATTTTCGGAACGGTTTTTGACGAAAGTATGGAAGATAAAGTTAAGGTTACGCTGATCGCAACCGGCTTTGACAGCGAAATTTACGCAACCGACGCGCAGACATCCGGTAATGGAAATACGGCTGCCGCTTCCGCCGCTAACTCGGTTCAGCCGAATTACGAAAGAACCGAGAAAAAAGAAGACGAAGAAGAAGATTTGGAAAAACCGACATTTTTGCGCCGTCAGGTTGATTAATCGTCAAAAGCAAAAACTTTAATAAAAATAAACCTTTCGTTGTTAAAATTTCCTCATATATAACTAAAAGGTGAGGAAAAAATGAGAGACAGATACAATAAAAATTACGAAAAATCGGGAAGAAATTCAGAATCGGGCGGCAAACAGCCGCCGCCTTCGGAAACGCACGCGGAAACTTACTATTATAAAAAGCAGATGGACGCGCGGACAAAAATGGTCTTTGTTTTGCAGGACGGCGAAACAATCGAAGGCATAATTGATTGGTATGATATTGACGCATTAAAGATCAGCCGCCAAGACGCGCCTAAAATTCTGCTTCTTAAACACAACATAAAATATCTTTATAAAGCGGATAATAATTAAATTTTCGTCAGCGAAAATTCTAAAACCCGGCTTATAGCAAACCTAAATAAATTGGCTCAGGATAAATCATCTATACCGACAATCGGAATAACAATGGGAGATGCCGCCGGAATCGGCGCGGAAGTCGTTCTCAAGGCACTTTCCGATAAAACTTTGAATGATTTATGCCGCCCGGTAATCGTCGGCGATTTGAAATTTTTACGGAAAACCGCCGCCGATTTGGATTTGCAGATGGATTTTGTCCGCGTCGAAGATGATTTTGATCTTGATACGGACAAATTTGCCGTTTTCGATCTGAAAAATCTCCCGGACAATGTAAAAACCGGCGTAGAAAACGCTGTTTCGGGAAAGGCTTCCGCAGAATATATCGAATGGGCGGTCAAACTCTGGAAGCAGGGAAAAATCGAAGCGATCTGCACCGCGCCGATCAACAAAAAATCGCTTTCGATGGGCGGTTACGATTATCCCGGACACACGGAATTTCTCGCGCATCTGACCGATACAAAGAAGTTTGCAATGAGTTTTTTTGCGGACAAACTTTGCGTCATACTGCTCTCGACGCACGTTTCGCTTCGCCAAGCAATCGAACTGATTACAAGGGAAAACCTGATCGAATTAATAAAATTTTCTCACGAATCTCTGTCAAAATTACTAAAACGCGACGCGAAAATCGCCGTTGCCGGTCTTAATCCGCACGCTTCCGAATTCGGTATGTTCGGAAATGAAGAAGAAGAGCAGATAATTCCGGCAATCGAAGAATGCCGCGAAAAATACGGAATAGACGTTTCGGGCGCGTATTCGCCGGACACGATTTTTCTGCGCGGTTACGGCGGGGAATTTGATGCGGTGATCGCCTGTTATCACGATCAGGCGACAATCGCCGTAAAGTGCCTGTCTTTCGGAGCTTCGGTCAATGTTACGCTCGGCTTGCCGCTGATCCGCACGTCGGTTGACCACGGAACGGCTTACGATATTGCGGGGAAAAATCTGGCAGATGCCGCGAGTATGAAACAAGCGATAAAATTGGCGGCGGATTTGTTAAAAAATCGCTGAAACATTTTCCGCATTTGATAAAAATCGTTTTTTTGATTATGTTCAGCAGATTTTATGCGGTAAAATTTGTGCAATAGTATTTAAAAGATAATGAATAGTGAAATAAACAGCGGACAACCGCAAATTTTAATTGCCGATGATGATCCGGCGATTTTAAGATTGGTTAAAGCGGTGGTCGAAAAGGAAGGTTACACGGTGCTTGCCGCACGCGACGGAAAAGAGGCTTATAAACTTTTGCAGGGCGGCGAACCGTTTGCCGCAGCTATTTTCGATGTCGTGATGCCGTATATACAAGGCACGGAACTCGTGCGCTATATGCAGTCGGAGAAAAAGTTGATGACGATTCCGGTAATTATTATGACGGCGGAACAGAATCCGCGTCTTTCATCCGACAGTTTTTCAGCCGGCGCGGTTGCTTTTCTTCCCAAACCTTTTACGACATCGCAATTGCAGACGATGGTTCGGATGTTTGTCAAGAAAAATTAAAAGGTAAAAGGTAAAAAGTTAAAGGGAAAAGGTTAAAATAGACTTTAATTTTTACAAAATCATTTTTATATATATTTCTAAATAAAAACCTTTAATCGCAAACGAAAACTTGCGCTGTTTTTAATCCTTTACCTTTACCCTTTTACCTTTTAACCCTTTTATGAGTATTTACAATAAGGAGCGAAATTTTTGTGTCAAAACGAAAACTGCTGTTAGCTGATGATTCGATTACGATTCAAAAGGTCGTAAATCTGACGTTTGCCGACGAGGGAATCGAAGTGATTTCCGTCGGCGACGGCGACGAAGCGATGAGAAAATTTACCGAAGCCGCGCCGGATTTGGTGATGGCTGACGTGAATATGCCCGGAATGGACGGATACAGCATTTGCAAAATGATCAAAGCGGATGAAACTACCAGAGAAATTCCGGTAATTCTGCTTGTCGGATCGTTCGAGCCTTTTGATGAGGAAAAAGCCCGCCACGCCGGAGCAGATGATTTTCTGACAAAACCTTTTCAATCCATTCGTCAGTTGGTTCATAAAGTTTCAACCCTGCTCGATCAGCAAAACGACGAATCCGATTCCGAAAGTGAAAATTACGAATTTTCTCAAGCGGAAACTGCGGAAGAACTGCATTCCGAACTGCATATTTCCGACGAATTGGGCGACGCGGGAATGGACGACGAAACGATTATGACCGATCAGATCGGCACGATTCCGTCAAATGAATATCAAAAATTTGAATCGGGCGCGGAAACAACGCGAAAATTTGCCGGTGAAACATATCCAAGTGAACTGCAAACAAACACGGACGATTATTTTTCGATAAATTCGGACTTGGAAACTCAAACGCCCCACATTATCGAAGCCGAAACCGAGCCTCTGTCTGAGGATGCCTTTGGTGAAATCATAGAAAATTCGAGTTTAAATTTGCCGGAGCAGAAAATATACGATTTTGCCGACGATGCAGACAGCGATTTTGACGTTCAGACCGAAAATGACAGCGATGTAAAAGATTTGATTAAACAGAGCTATTCGACAATCTCCGAACCCGTTGCTTCCCAAGACATTCAGGCTTCCGCAGAAGTCGGGATGCCGCCGGAAACATTTCAAGAGAACACCGATTCGATAATAGCTGAAACGCGCGAGGCATATCAGGATGATTTGGATTCGATAAATGAGATGATCGAAACACATCAAGACGGCATTTCAACGGAAACAACAAATGAAATCGGCAAAGCCCATCTGGAAAACGCCGACGCGCCACACGAATCGCCCGAAATAACACAGGAAACAGCCGGCGAACTTTTCGATTTTGATGACTTTAATTTGTTAGAAATACCGAAAACACCTGAAGAAGAAACTTCTAAAGATTTTTCCGATTCGGAAAATGAAACAGAGCAGAAATTAGCAAAACAGGAAACTCAAATTGAATCATTCGGCACTCAGCCGTTAAACGAAATTCAACAGCAAAACGATCAGAAAATCGCAATTGAAAGCGAAGAATTATCCCCCGACAACAGATTTACTGCCGATTATTCCGAATCAGCCGAAATTAATAATAAATCCGCTGTCAGCGAGCAGAGCGAAGAAACTAATACGCAAAGCGGTGAAGAAACATCTTATATGGATTCAGAACTTTTAGAAAAATTCTCCCCGCAGGTTATCGAAGCTATCGCCGAAAAAGTGTTTGAAAAACTTTCTTATCGCGTGTTAAAGGAAGTCGCCGATCTGGTAGCTCCGCAGATGGCGAATTTAATCGTCAAAAAAATTAAAGAGGAGAACGCGAGAGAATAGAAACTTTTACAATAATAAAATTTTCGGTTAGTTTTCGCCAACGGATGAAAACTAACCGTTTTTATTTTAGAATATCTTCATTAAATTTTAGTTTTGAATAGCTCGTTTTCAGCTTATTCATCAAACCGTTTAACAATAAATAATCAATAAAATCAATGGAATTAGCAAAACAATACGATCCGAAAAAAGCCGAAGAAAATCATTACAAGCGTTGGGAAGAGCGCGGATGTTTCGCGCCGGAGATCAACGAAAACCGGGACGCGCCAAAGTATTCAATCGTCATTCCGCCGCCGAACGTAACGGGAAATCTGCATATCGGACACGCGCTCCAACATACTCTGATGGATGTTTTGACGCGCCGCAAACGGATGCTCGGCTATCGCACTCTGTTTGTTCCGGGAATTGATCACGCGGGAATTTCGACGCAGTTGATGGTTACGCGGCAGCTGAAAAAGGAAGAAGGAAAAACGCCGCAGGAGATTGGCAGAGAAGCGTTTGTCGGAAAAGTCTGGGAATGGAAAGACAAATACGGCGGCGAGATTTTGCGGCAGATTCGGCGCGAAGGACTCTCGGTTGATTGGTCGCGTTTGCGTTTTACGTTGGACGAAAATTTGTCGAAAGCCGTAACAAATGTTTTTGTCCGGTTGTATAAAGAAGGCTCGATTTATCGGGGTGCGCGAATCGTCAATTGGTGTCCGAACGATAAAACCGTTTTGTCCGATCTGGAAGTTCAGGATTTGGAGAAAAAGGACGGGAAATTATATTTTTTGCGGTATCCGATTTTTGAGGGAGAAAGGGAGAAAGGGAAAAAGGGAGAAAGGGAAGCGCGGGAATTTTTGGTTGTTGCGACGACGCGCCCGGAAACGATGCTCGGCGACACGGCGGTTGCGGTTAATCCGAACGATGAACGCTATCAGGATTTTATCGGCAAGACAATTATGCTTCCTTTGGCAAACCGCGAAATTCCGATTATTGCCGATGAATATGTCGAAACGGAATTCGGAACGGGCGCGGTAAAAATCACTCCGGCGCACGATCCGAACGATTATGAAATCGGTCTGCGCCACGATTTGCCGCAGATAATCATAATGAATGACGACGCGACAATGAACGAAGCGGCGGGCGCGGAATTTGTCGGTTTAGACCGATACAAAGCGAGAAAATTAGTTGTCGAAAAATTTGAAGAACTCGAATTGCTGGAGAAAATAGAAGATTATGAAATTGTTCTGCCGATTTGCGAACGCTGTAAAACCGTTGTCGAAACATTAATTTCCGAACAATGGTGGGTAAAAATGGACGAAATGCGCGACGCGGCTCTGGAATTAAAACGCGAAAAAGATTATCCGCGCTTTACTCCGCACAATCCGAACACGAAAGTTTACACCGATTGGCTCGAAAACTTACGCGATTGGACGATTTCGCGTCAGCTTTGGTGGGGACACCAGATTCCGGCTTGGTATGACGAAAACGGCAAAGTTTACGTCGCGCATTCGTTTGAAGAAGCCGCAAAACAAGCGGGAACGGAAAATTTAACGCAGGACGAAGACGTTTTGGATACTTGGTTTTCTTCGTGGCTGTGGTCGTTTTCAACTTTGGGTTGGACGGGGGAAGAAGACGGGGAGACGGGGAGACGGGGAGACGGGGAGACGCGGAGATGGAGAGATGAGGAGATTTCGTCTGAATCTATCTCCGCGTCCCCGCGTCTCCTTGTCTCCGCGTCAGAAGACTTAGCCGCTTTCCATCCGACCGACGTTCTGATAACCGCCCGCGACATAATTTATCTGTGGGTTTCGCGGATGGTTATGTCCGCCTTGAAATTTGTCGGCGAGCGTCCGTTTGACGATGTTTATATTACGGGAACGGTTCTCGCGCCCGACGGTCAGCGGATGTCGAAGACGAAAGGGAACGGCGTTGATCCGCTTGATGTTTTCGAGCAATACGGCGTTGACGCGACTCGTATGACTTTGGCGGGTTCTGCGACGGGCGCGGATTTTGCTTGGCGCGATGAAAAGGTCGAATCTTTCCGCAATTTCGCCAATAAAATCTGGAACGCGACGCGGTTTTGCTTATTAAATTCCGAAGGCGCGTCAGTTGATCCGGCGGTAATATCGGAACAGGAAGCGATAGCAACTGGTTCAATCGCCGATAAATGGATTATTTCGCGCCTCAATAAAACCGCCATCGAAGTCAACGACGCGCTCGACAAATACGCTTTTCACCAAGCGGTTGATCGGCTTTATCATTTCTTTTGGGACGATTTTTGCGATTGGTATATCGAATTGGTCAAAGACGAGATTTCGGATTACAATTCTCAAATTTCAGATGAAAAAGGCGGAAACCCGACAGTTATGGAGGGTGCTTTCGATAAAGGCAAAAATCCGACAGTTGCGAATGATGCAAAAAATGCTCAAGTAGAAGCTCGAACAAAAATCATCACAATTTTAGAACAATCTCTGCGCCTGCTTCATCCGTTTATGCCGTTTTTGACCGAAGAACTTTGGGGCAAACTGCCGAACACGAATGCGGCTTTGCACAATTCGGCTTATAAAAACGCCGATGCGACGATTATGCTGGCAGATTTTCCGACGGGAAATGCTGATTTAATTGATGAAAAAGCCGAAACGGAAATGCGGACGATCATCGAATTGATTACAAAAATTCGCAATATTCGGGCTGAAATGCAGATCAAACCGTCGGATAAAATAGCAATTCACATCGCATCTGACGAAAAAACCGCAGAAATTTTCCGCGAAAATGAATTGCAGATTTTGAAGTTAGCCAGAGCGAATGAAATAATTTCAGGCGAAAATCTCGATGTTCCGAAAGCGTCGGCAAAAGGCATTTTGACGAACGGCGCGGAAATCGCCGTGCCGCTTGAAGGCTTGATTGATTTTGAAAAAGAACGCGGGCGCGTGCAGAATCAGATTGACAAATTGGAAGCCGAAGGCGAAAAATTGAGCAAGCAATTGTCCAATAAAAATTTCGTCGAAAAAGCACCGACGGAAAAAGTCGAAGCCGTCAGAGAAAGAGTCGCGGAAATCGAGATGCAGACGAAGGCTTTAAGCGAGAATTTGGAGAATTTGGGTTGACTTTGTGTGTTAAAATCGAGGAATTAAAAAATGTCTAATACTTTAACAATCGAATATACGGATGATGTTTTGTTTTCGCTCGGACTTTCCGACAGAGAATTTTCCAGAGAAGCAAAATTTCTGCTTGCCGCAAAACTTTATGAGTTGGGCAGACTTTCTTCGGGCAAAGCCGCGAAACTTGCCGAAATGCAGAGAGTCGAGTTTTTGTTTTCGTTATCAAAAGTCGGTGTTCCGTTGAGCAATCTGAAAATCGAGGATTTGGCGGATGAATTAAAATTTGCGTTCGATGAGTAAAATAATTGTGTGTCGGAGGTTTCAAAATCAAATGAATAAAATCAGAATCGTTAATTTTATAATTTTGCTGCTTTGTCTTTTTACGGTGAATATTTACGGACAAAGAAAAGAAATTTCGGCGGAACAATTCACGGATTTGAAAGATAAAGCCACTAAAAAAACAGGCAAAACTTCTCATCGTGTAATCAACGAAAGACTTCTTTATACCACCGACGGAAAAAAAATCCAACAACTTGAGAATATCTCGACGGAATTTTTGCCGACAGGTCGAACGAGAACAATCAGCAAGGTCATAAATTATGAAATAAATCGCTCTGTTGACCAAGAATATATAACAATTGATAAAGTTACTTTTAGGCGCGTTGACGGCGGAGAATGGAGGATTTTTGACGAAAAAAAGATAACAAGACCAAACAAAAATTTTGAAATCGAGCAGAAAAGCAGAAAATATTATTTGACCGAAAATGTTAATTTTGAAAGTCAGACCTTAGATTTGATCGAGTTTGAGGAAGAATATATTTCAAAATTTACAAATCCGAGAACGGGGAAAATTATAGAAACCGAACTTCACCAGATTTGGAAATTTTGGATCGGCAAAGACAGGTTGATGTTGAGAGGTGAATTAATAAGCGAGAAATCCAGCCCGAAAATGCTTGCCGTTCGCGGCGTTTGGAATTACGAATATGATCCGAATATCAAGATCGAAGCACCGATAAAATAAAATTTATGAATATTTTAGATAACAGTGATATTCTCGTTTCGATTGGCGAATTTTTAGCCGAAGACATCGGGCGCGGCGATATTACGACAAATTCAACCGTGCCGCGAAATGTGCGCGGAATGGGAAGTTTTCTGGCGAAAGAAGATTTGGTCGTCTGCGGTTTGGAAGTTGCGGAAGCGGTTTTTGCACATCTTGACGCGGAAATCGCCGATATTGATGCTTCGGTTTCGGACGGCGATGAAGTTCAAACGGGGAAAATTTTTGCGACGCTTAAAGGTTACGCGGACGTTTTGCTGACGGGCGAAAGAGTTGCGCTGAATTTGCTGCAAAGATTAAGCGGCGTGGCGACTTTGACGAGAAAATATGTCAAAGCCGTCGAAGGAACGAACGCGCAGATTATTGACACGCGCAAAACTACGCCCGGACTTCGTATGCTTGAAAAATACGCCGTGACCGTCGGCGGCGCGAAAAATCATCGTTACGGTTTGGATGACGGCGTTTTAATAAAAGACAATCACATTGAACTCGCCGGCGGAATCACGGAAGCGATAACGTGGGCGAAAAAATCAGTCGGACATCTGCACAAAATCGAAGTTGAAATATCGAATTGGGCGCAGCTTAGAGAAGCGATTATGGCGGGCGCGGATATTGTTCTGCTCGATAATCAAACGCCGGAAGAAACGGCGAAATTGGTTGAAATGGCGCGAAACTTGAATCCCGCCGTTCTGCTCGAAGCGTCGGGCGGAATGAATCTGGAAACCGTTCGCGGTTTTGCCGAAGCCGGAGTTGATTTAATTTCCGTCGGACGCTTGACGCATTCGGCTGAGGCGGTTGATATTTCGTTTAAGATTAAGACGCTTTAACTACATAAAATTTTTTGCCCGCAAATCGGCGCGGAAAAATAAAAAGAATTTAACAGGTATAAAAAAGATAAATGGGATGAAAAATTTGATTAAAACTCAAACTTCAAAAAATCTAAAAATCCCTTTCCATCTCCTTTATCCCTGTTAAATTCTTCCTCTTGTATTCGAGCAATTTGCGGGCGAATTTCTTCGGAAAAACTATTGATTAAGAAAATCATCATCGGAATTTTGATCGCGGCGGCTTTGTTGACTGTCGTTTTGACCGTTACCAGAAGTATGTATCCAACCAACATAGCCGAAACGAGCGAAAATGCGGAACTGAAAACGCGCCGGTATCAAACAGATTTATCGGCGGCGAGCGAAGCCGTCAAGAAAATTATTCCGACGCTTTCGAGTTGGGGACTCAAATGGAAATTAACCGAAAGCGAAACCCGAAACGATTCGGCAATTATCAAGGCGGAAGTTCCCGTCGTAATGTTTACGGACGATCTGGAAGTAAAACTCGTGCAAAAAGAAAATGAAGTAATTGTCAATGTTCGTTCAGCTTCGAGAATCGGCAAAAGCGATTTCGGCGAAAATGCCCGGCATATTCGGAAATTTTTAAGTGCTTTGGATGAGAAAATCGGAGGACAATAATTCTACCTTTACAAAAAAAATTATTAAGTTTTCAACTCTTTTTCAGCAGGAATTTCTCTGCTTGTCAGCGCAAGCATTTCGTCTGTCGGTTTGAAAACCGGCAAATACCAAATCAGCAAAGTAAAAATAACAAGAGCGATTGTGCAGGCGATTCCGCCTTCGATGCCGTAATTTTCGCCGGTCAGCCAAACGGGACCGCGATCAAATTCGGTTAAAAACGGCGCGGTTGTAATTTCGGTAATTCCGCTGACTTCGATGCCGAAAAACCAGCCCTGCATCCAGTTCCACATAAAATGCAGACCGAATGCGAGCCACAAAGTGCGCGTCTTTAGATATGCGAAACTAAACCAGATTCCCGCAAGCAGAGTGTTTGCGGTGGAAATCCACGTCGAGCCTTGATTTCCCAAGTGAACGAGAGCGAAAAAAAGTGAAGTCAGAGCGATGGCGAACCAAGCGAGATTGGCACGCGCAAAAGTTTGCAGCATATAGCCGCGAAAAAACGCTTCTTCAAACGCCGCGCCGACCAGAAATATTGCGAAAGAAACGGCGAGGGAAAGCAGAATCGCCGATTGTCCGGCGGATTGATTGATCTGAAAACGCAAACCGCCGAAACTCGCCGCAATTAAAACGGCAATTGAAACAGCCGCCGCGCCAAAAATTAAACCTGAAAACAAATCCTTAAACCAGTTTTTTGTAAACCAACAGCCGAGAGCGCGAAACGGCAAATCTTCCAGATATTTTCCGCACAACCAGCCGAGCAGAATCGCCAAAACAAGCGGAATCAAACTTTCAACAAGCTGCGCCGAAAGATTTGTCGGAGCATAACCGATTGGCAGATTCAGCAAAATCAGATTAAGAGTTTGGCTGAAAAATCCCCAAAAGAAGATCATCAGAAAAAGAAAAAGTGCGAACCGCCAGCCGCTTCTTAATCTGCCGAATTGATTAAAAAATAATTCGTTCATCGGTTTTGAATTTTACCCGAACATTCGGGAAAATTCTACGGATAAACTCTAATTTTGATTTCGGATCGTTTTATTTTTTTCCGAAATATGGAACTTTATCCAAAAAATCGGAAAAAAATGTGAATTTTAATTTCGGCTTTGCAAAATATTCCTATTAATTCCTGCATTTTTTATGAATTATCAAGGCGTTTTTATGAATTATACTGAATTTTATGTGAATTTTTATGATTATGAATTTATGGTAAATTGTTCAAACATAAGCATTTAATTCAATTCATCAAAACGTCCGCTAAATTTGCGGAACTTCTTTTGCTCATCTTAAAAAAGTATTTTAAATCAAGTTTTTGTAAAGTAGATTGAATAGCAAAGTAATTTCGGGAAACTCGAATTTTCGATAAATCGAGGAAAAAGTATAAAAATCTTTTTTCCGGCTGCAATAAATTTATTGTTAATCGGCTAAAGTTTGCGCCGAAAATTTAGATTTAGCAAAGCGGCTGAACGACTGGAATTATTTCTTAAATTAAAGCCGAACGGTGAGAGAAAAAGCAGATTCAAAAACTGATCCGAAAATATAAGGAAATTGAAGAAAATTAAGTTCAATGCAGGGAAATTAATGAGGCTGTTTAAAAATCGTAACGCCGGCATCTTGCCGGCAGTGTGGTTGGCATCTTGCCGACGCTTTGATTAAAAAGCGCAATTTTGCGCTTTTTAATCAAGAATATGGCGGCTGGAAGCCACCAAGACAGCCGGCTGGAAGCCGGCGTTACGCTTTGGTTTTTGAAACAGCCTCTAAGGAGTAAATTTTGAAATAAGGAAGAAAAGGGTTATGCAGACAAACGAAATAGAAATGAGCAGTTCGGAATTATCAGACAAATCGGAGGAAAATTTTATGTCAATCGGTGAAGCGTTTATTTCTCTAATGAAAGCCGTTTCGGTTTTGCAATCGTTAAACAAAGGCGAAGAAAGGGAAATTCTGGAAAAATCCAATATCGAGATTCCCGTTGAAGGTCTGGATTTTTACAAAACGACAAAGCGTTTCGAGATAAATCTGATAATGCAGGCACTTCAAATCACAAAAGGTCATCAGACAAAAGCGGCGAAATTACTGAAACTCAATGTTTCTACGTTAAACGCGATAATCAAAAGGCATAATATAGATTGCTAAAAGATTTGATTTTTAAGATTTTAGATATTTCGGCAAGCAGTCGGACGTTTTCCCGAAAAAAATCACGAGTCAGTTGGGCGGATTTTTTGAACGGACGAACAAACTCGATAAAGCAAAAGTTTAGGAACGGCTTAGAGAGAGTTTTTATAAAGTATCAAAACAACAAGAAAAATCAAATAATTTCAAGGAAGAATTTTTATGTCATTCTACAACGGAATAATCACATCGAAATTAAAAGAAACAAAAGACTTTTATACAAAAATACTAAAATTTTCGGTCAAGTTTGAAAACGATTGGTTTATATTGTTGGAAAAAGACGGACGCGAATTGGCGTTTATGCTGCCGAATCTGGAATTTCAGCACGAGATTTTTCAAGGCGAATTGGGCGGCAGAGGAATTTGGATTGCAATGGAATGTGAAAATTTGGAAGCGGAATACGAAAGGATAAAAGATTCGGGCGTTGAAATCGTCGTTGATCTGCGGACGGAAGATTGGGGCGAAACTCATTTTTCAATCGTTGATCCGAATGGCATCGGAATTGATTTTGTCCGCTATCAGCCGAACGGATAAATTCGGAAAACAATGAAAATAAACGGATGCTTGCCGGAAGCCGAAGAACCACTAAGAAGCTGTTAGGCAATTGTATCGCAGGCTTCCAGCCGGCTGTCTTGGCGGCAAGATGCCGGCGTTACGTTATTTTTTGAGTTTTCAAACAGCTTCTAAGGAAATTTTCGGTCAATACAACCTTAATTTTAGGTCATATCTCAAAGTATATATTGGAGATAATTATTAATAATTAAGGGAGAAATTTATGTTAAATAAAATAAAATTGTCGTTCTATGCTTGTTGTTTCGCTTTTTTGCTTTTGTGCATTCTGCAATCAAATGCTTACTCTCAAAGTAATGTGATTGAATTGGATTATAATTTTCGCGCCAATTTGCAAGGGTGGTCGGGAGGTTTTGCAGATTATTCAACTTTGAACGACCCGAAGATTCTTAATTTTGATAAAAGGCTGCGTTATATTCCCCGCAAAGCAACCCGCGTTCCGATTCGCGGATTTATGATTCAGGGGCGTAACATCTCCGACGATCTATTTATGTTTCTAAAACGCCGTCTTACTTCCAAGGACGGAATCGTTGCAGGGCAAACTTACAGGCTTCATTTTACCGTAGAATTTGCTTCAAATGCGGCTGAAGGTTGTGCCGGAATCGGCGGTTCGCCGGGAAACGACGTGTATTTAAAAACAGGGGCTGCTCCGATTGAGCCGATTCCGACATTACAATCTGATGGAACTTCTATCAGATTAAATGTTGACATAGGAAATCAAAACAACAGCGGTCCTGCCGCTTCGATAGCCGGAGATATTTCCAACGGAATTCCCTGCGAAAATGCTCTTCCGGTATTTCCATACGTCATTACCCAACGCTCGCACACTCACATTGTAAATGTAACTGCCAATAATGCGGGAGAATTATGGCTTTTGATAGGAACTGATTCCGGTTTTGAAGGACTGACCAGACTTTATTACAAGAGAATCCAAGTTACGCTTACTCCTGTGTAAATTCTTAATTAACTCATTACTGATCGGCACGATATTTACACCTTTTAAGATTTTTAGAATATTTCTCGTGATATAAACACGAACGGACGCAAAAATAAAACAAGAAAAATTATTTTAAGGAAATCAACAATTATGCGTGTTATTTACTTTTTGGCTCTAACTTTTGCACTCGTTTTCACTTCAAGCTGCGGTTCTGAACAACAAACGACTGACGGCGGTTCTACGGATACGGCTGCGGTTGAAGATTCGATTTGCGAAACGACTTATCAGGAATTTGTCGCCAAATATCCCGTAAATTTCTCCGAGTGTCTGCCGAATGTCGAAGGTTCGCCGTGTCAAAAACCTTCGTCGGATTACGTGGACAGCTTTAAGGAATATCTGAATGTGCTGGTTTTGCTCGATTCGTCGGGTTCGATGGCACAAGAGGTTGCGGGCGGCAAAAAGATGGATATTGCCAAAAATGTGATCTCCGATTTTGTTCAGACGCTGCCCGAACGGACGAAGATCGGTCTCGTCGTTTACGGACACAAAGGCACGAACGAGCCTGCGGGAAAAAATGAATCGTGCAGCACGATTGAAACCGTTTATGATCTTTCGTCGCTCGACAAGGGGAAATTTACGTCGGCGGTCAAATCCTTTGATCCCGTCGGTTACACGCCGATTGACAAGGCGTTGCAGACTGCAAAAGGAAATTTGTCGAATTTCGGCGGCGAAACGAACAGCAATATAATTTATCTGGTTTCCGACGGCAAGGAAACGTGCGGCGGCAATCCCGTCGAAGTGGCGAAAAATCTGCACGAATCCGACATCCAAGCGGTTGTCAACATTATCGGTTTTGACGTGGACAACGAAGGGCAGCAGCAATTAAAACAAGCGGCGGAAGCAGGCGGCGGGAAATATTTCGATGTTCGCTCGGCGGATGAAATGAAAAAGGTCTTTAACGATTACAAAAAACAACTTGCCGAAATGACCGATTACCGCGATTGTCTGAATTCAAAACAATCAAAGGATTGGTTCGCCAAACACGCGGCAAGTTTTGATTATTTTAACTGTATGCGGAAAAAAAGAAATGTGGTTTGGGAAGGCGTGCGAAAAGAGAAAATGGATTTACTGAAAGACGACTCCAAAAAACAATGTATCGGGTATATAGACAAACGCAATGACGCTTGGAAAGACGCGATTGATAAAAAGATTGACGAGGTTACAAACCGTCTGGACAATGAAAAAGACGCTTCCGCCGAACAGATCGAAAAGGAGATTCAGGCAGTCGAAAAGGAACGCGAGCGTTTGATGAAAAAATCTCAATGATGAAGTAAACCGAGAAAAAATTACCTGAGCGAAATTAAATGTCATAAATTGATGATTTGCGGTGTTTTGATAATGAATAATCATTATGTTAATCGGCAAAAAATTAGGGCGTTATACGATTAAAAGCCTGATCGGTTCGGGCGGGATGGGCGAGGTTTATGTTGCCCGCGACGAGCAGCTTGATCGGGATATTGCACTAAAAATTTTATTGGCGGAATTTTCTGCGGATGAGGAAAGAGTTCGCCGCTTTAAGTATGAAGCGAAGGCGGTTTCGGCTTTGAATCATCCGAATATTATTACGATCCACGAAATTACGGAAGTTGACGATAAACTTTTTATTGCGACGGAATTTATTGACGGACAAACACTTAGAGAAGAAATTGAAAGTAAAAAACTGACGACTTATGAAGCCGTAAAAATCGCCGAACAGATTGCCGATGCTTTGTCGGTGGCACACAAAGCGGGAATTATTCACCGCGACGTGAAGCCTGAAAATATAATGATTCGCAAGGACGGTTACGCGAAGATTTTGGATTTCGGTTTGGCAAAACCGCTTTTTCAAAACAGTGTCGGTGCGGAAGATGCGACGGTTCAACTGGTTAAAACACAGCCCGGTTTGGTGATGGGCAGCGTCAATTATATGTCGCCCGAACAGGCTCGCGGGAAGACGACGGACGAGCGAACGGACATCTGGAGTTTGGGCGTTGTTTTATATGAAATGGTTACGGGCAAAAATCCTTTCGGCGGCGAAACGATCAGCGATTCATTAGCGGCTTTGATTCATAATGAACCCGAATTTGCAGACGATATTCCGCTTGAAATAAAGCAAATAGTTCAAAAATCTTTGAACAAAAATCCCGACGAACGCTATCGGAAAATGGCGGATTTTGCGTTTGAGCTAAAAGATTTGCGAATGCGTTTTGAGCGTGATTCTTACGGACACGACAATCAGAAATTTATCAATTCGGGGAATTTTGCAAAACAGGATACGAGCGAAAATAAAACTCTGATTCATAATACGCAATCGGCGGAAAATGTAAATTCGGACGCGAATTTGGTTGACAATAAAACTCAGGTCAATACGATCTCGATTCCGAAAAAAAGTCTTTATATGCCGCTGGCAATTCTCGGCATTATCGCGGTTTTGGGTTTCGGCGGTTGGTATTTTTCCGATTCCTTGTTCGGCACGCTGGAAGAGCCTTTTCAAAATGCGAAAGTTTCGCGTTTGACCGAAAGCGGAGATGCTTCGAGAGCCGCAATTTCGCCTGACGGGAAAATGGTTGCGTTTGTCGAATATAAAAAAGAAAGCAGATTGCTGCTCAAACAAATTGCTTCGGGCGGAACGGTGGAAGTCGTGTCTTCGACTAATAAAAATTTTTTGCCGCCGCGTTTTTCGCCCGATGGGGAATTTATTTATTATTCACTCTACGAAAGCGGTGTCGCAACGCTTTTCCGAACCCCGACGCTCGGCGGCGAAAGCGTCGAAATAGTCAGAGATATAGATTCTTATGCGGCAGTTTCGCCCGACGGCAAGCAAATCGCCTTCAAACGGCACAGCGTCCGCAAAGGCGGCGACGAAATTATTTTGATTGACAGCGAAGGCAAAAATCAGCAGCCGATTGCCGATACAAAATCTCTTAAACTCGATCAATTTACGGATTTTTCGTGGTCGAGCGACGGCAGGAAAATTCTGCTCGTCGGATTTGTGGTAGATGATAAACAGTTCAAGAAATTTAGTGCGAGAATTGTTGATGCTGCAAGCAAAGCAATTGAAGAAAATGCTTGGACAAAAGATTTTAATGAATCAAATTGGCGGTCTTTGCACAGTTTTCATTGGCTGAGAGATAATTCGGGCATAATTTTCGTCGGGATGAAAAACAAAGGAGATCATCTCCAGATTTATCACAAAAGATTTGCTGATAATAAATTAACCAAAATTACAAACGACATCAGCGAATATCAAAGTTTCAGCCTTTCGCAGGATGGGAAAACTATTGTTACGCAAAAAGATGATTATACAGCGGGTTTAATTTCTTACGATCCGCAAACGAAACAAAAAACGACAATACTGGCTGAAGATTCCAAATATAGATTCTGGGGCGGTTTCACGCAAACTTCTGATGGAAAGATTCTGTTTGCCAAGCGGAATCAAGATAAACAGCCGATTACAACAGTTGATGAAGACGGACAAAATGAAAAAGTCTTTTTGGCGGAGAAGACATATTATTACAATCCCGTTTTCACATCTGACGGAAAATATTTGGTATATCTGGCAGCGGACACGGGACGAGCAACGATTTGGCGGGCAAACCCTGACGGAAGCGAACCGCTGGAATTAACGGAAAAAGGATTGGGGGAAATTTTCGATATGGAAATTTCGCCCGACAATAAAACGATTTATTTCACGAGAGAGAAAAGCGACAAAAGTTTGAATGATATGCTGAAAATTTCAATCGAAGGCGGCAAAGTCGAGGAAGTTTTCCCGCAAAATAAAACATCGGAACGAAATCTGAAGTTTTCGCCCGACGGCAAATATGCGGCTTATCACCAATATTATTTTAATCCCGAACAAGATAAAATGGTCAATTCCGTAACAATCGCCGAATTTTCCGAAGGGAAATTAAGCGAACCTTTTTCAGAAGTAAAATTCGGTTCATATTCAAGATTTATCTGGTCGCCCGACAGCAAATCTTTAACTTATACCAAAAATGAAAAAGGCTTTAACATTTGGCAAATCTCGATTGACGGCAAAAATGATACGCAGCTAACAGATTTTGATAATGAAAGCATCCAAAATCTCATCTGGTCAAACGATAATAAGAAAATTATCTTGGCTGAAGGCAAAATAAACAGCGATCTGATCTTGATAAAAGAAGCGGAAAATTCCGCCGATTAAGCAATAAAATCTTATCTTCGAGAATTATATATTTAAATTCAAGTTCAATTAAAACAAGTAGCGGAAGCGGGCGGCGGATGAGATGAAAAAGACGCTTTCGCCGAACAGATCGAAAAGGGGGTCCAAGCAGTCGAGAAGGAACGCGATCATTTGATGAAAAAATCTCAATGATGAATCAAAACGGGAAAATTTCATTTGTAAATTTATTTGCTAAATCGGGATTGACTGCGAGATTAACTTAAATTTTTGACGACAAGCAAAAAAAATTATGAAAACGGCGACGGCAAATGGCTGCGCCACCGCGATATTTGAAATGTTAATCCTAAGAAGGAAAATTGAGAAATTTCAAACATATAGATTCGATAAAAGGCGTAAAACCTAAATTAATGTTGATTTTTTCTCCGTTACAACCTACCGTTTTTTCGCGGCATCAAAGATGAAAACGGAGAAAGATTATGCCGGCAGAAGATATAAATTATTATCAATTCGGAGATTTTCGTCTTGATGTTTCCAAAGAAGTTTTGTTCAAGAACGGCGAAAATATTCCGCTGACACAGAAAAGTTTTGAACTTTTAAATTATCTTGTTCGCAACGAAGGGAAAATCATTCCCAAGGAAGATTTTTTTGAAGTTGTCTGGGACGGAAATTTTGTAGATGACACGAATTTGACGCAGCACATTTACCGCATCCGAAAAGCCATCGAAGACGGCGCGGCGGACGCGGCTTATATTGAAACGATTCCGAAATGCGGTTATCGTTTTGTCGGCAAGGTCGAGAAATTCACGGAAGATCAAACTGCAAAACTTAATGCGCGAGAACTTTTATTAAATGAAAATGCGGAAAAGATTTTGCCTGTCGGTGAGAATCAAAACGGCGTTTCGGAAAACGGAAACGAAAACAAAATTTCCGAAACGTCTTCTGAACAAAAGAATTTTCCCGCACAAAATAGAGGAACATCCATATTTTTTGCAAATCCGAAAATTATCTTGGGAGCGTTGTGTTTGATGATCGGTTTATCGGCAATCCTTTTTTATTTTGAAGAGAAGCCGGGCGCGTCGAATCTTGTTACAAAAGGTCAGACGGTTGCGGTTTTACCGTTTAAGCAGATCGGGTTTGAAAAGGACGAAAAACTGAGTTTGGGAATGGCGGATTCGATTATTGCCAAACTCGGAAATCTGGATGAAGTTTCGGTTCGTCCGATTAATTCCGTCGCCTCTTTCGCGTCAAACGATTCGGCAAGATCAGACGAAAATTTGTTTGAGATCGGCGAAAAACTCGGCGTTGACATCTTGCTGACCGGAACGGTTCAAAAGGAAAATAATACGGTTAGATTTAATTTGATGCTTTATCACGTCAGAGAAAAACATCATCTGTGCGCGATAAAATATGACGAAATTGACGCAGGTGCTTTTCAATTGCAGGACAAGATTGCCGAGCAGGTTTTATTAAAATTCGTGTCCGATTTAAATGCTCACGAAAAAATTGAAAAAATCAATGCGAAAAATAATCGGGAGTAATATGAAAAATTTGAGCGAACTTTTTTTAGCTGATCGAAGCATTTTAAGACAAATTTGTGTGCTGACCGTTTTTCTGCTGCTTCCGGTTTTGTCTGCAAATGCCGAAACTACGAAAATCAACGAGAATTCTAAAGCTGTTTTGTATAATCGCATAAGCGGTTTCGTTTACGATCAAAACAGAAATCCGGTTGCCCAACTTTACGTTGAATTGCAGGACGAACTAAACAGGTCTTTGAGCGTTACGCGCACCGATTCCACCGGACGCTATGAATTCGGGGGAATGAGCGACGGCGTATTTTACGTTCGCATTGTTTCGACAGGGACGGATTTTCAGGAACAGAGCGAGAGAGTTCGGGTGGTAAATTTCGGACAGCCGGGTTCGGATTACGGCAGAAGCGATAATGTTACGCAGGATTTTTACCTGAGCCGCCGGAAAAACAGTTCCGACATCGCAAATTCTCAAACCGGAGTCGTTTTTGCACAAGACATTCCTGAGCAGGCACAAGTCGTTTATAAAAAAGCCGTCGCGCAGTTTGAAAGAAAAAATTATGTTGAAGCGATAAAATTTTTAAAGGAAACGCTGGAACTTTTCCCGAATCATTTTACCGCGTTAAATCGGCTCGGTTTTATTTATTACGAGCAGAAGGAATACGATTCGGCGAGTCAGTATTTTGCCAGAGCCGCCGATGTCAACCCGCGCAGCGAAGCGACGATTTATTTTTTGGCAGAGTCCGTTTTTTTAACCGGCAGATACGATACGACAGTTGACATTCTGCGCGGTGCTTTGGGACAGGAACACAAAACATACCGAATCTATCTGCTTTTCGGCAAAACATTTCGCGCGAAAAAGGATTTTGACAAGGCTGAAAAATCTTTAAAGTTTGCGGAAAAAGCCAACAACGAAAAAGACTCGGAAGTTTACTGGCAATTGGCGCAGCTTTATGCAAATAACCTGAAAAAATACGGAATGGCGGCAAAGCAGCTCGAATTATATCTGAAATTCCAACCAAACAGCGACAACAAGGAAACTATCAAAAAACTCATCAAAAAGTTCAAACAGATGGAAAAGGAAAAGTAGTGTTCCGAGCCGAACAATTTTAGGCGAAGAAATCCCCGTTTGTGTTAAAATTCGTTAAGATGAAAACGGAACGGGAAAACTTTTCGGAAACCAAAAAACGCAAACCGCCTTGGATTCTCGGCGGTTTGGTTTTGCTTTTTCTGACGTTTCTCGTTCTACTGCAATCCTCAAATATCTGGAAAAATCTGGAAGTCGAATCGGCGGGCAGCACGATTCTGCTTTACGCCTTGTCATCGCTGAACTTTTTTGCATTTGTAATTTTCGGCTTTATCTTTATTCGCTCGCTTCTGAAATTGATGCGCGAACGCCGCGCTCTGCAACTCGGCTCGAAGATAAAAACCAGACTTTTGATGTATTTTGTCGCCGTCAGTCTTTTGCCGATTATTGCGATGGCTGTTTTTTCGTATTTGTTTATGAATCGCGCTATTGAAAACTGGTTTAGCGAAATTCCCAAAGATGTTGTCAGAGAAGCGAAAAAGGTTGAAAATCAAGCTGTCAACGATCAGACAAAAACTTTAAACGAAACAGCCGGAATGCTTGTGAAGGTTTTAGACGGGCAGAATATCAGCGATGAAAAACTGAGCGAGATCGCCACAGCCGGAAATCTGACAAGGCTCGAAGTTTTGTCAAAAGAGGGAAATATTCTGGCATCGGCACAAAAGCGGATTGATTCCGGGCAGCAGGCGGAACTTGAAACCACGCTGGAAATTATCAGGCAGGGAGAATTTGATCGCCAAAAGTTAAAGGAAATAAAAGGCTTCGATGCGGCTGTTGGGCAATTTTCCGACGGGCGAAAGTTAATAATTGTGCCGGATTTGCGCCCGAAGGAGAATGTTTTGCAGATTGTTGATAATTCTCTGCGGAAATTTGATGAATTAAAAGGCACGCAGAATAACGTCCGGCTGATCGGTTTATTAACGCTCGGAGTTTTGACGTTTTTGCTGATTTTTGCTTCAACGTGGACGGCTTTTTATATCGCAAAGGGTTTGACAAAGCCGATCAGAGCGTTGGCGGAAGGCGCGAACGAAATTGCACGCGGAAATTTTTCGCACCGCGTGGAAGTTCTGGCGGAAGACGAACTGGCTCTGCTCGTTTCGACGTTTAACCAGATGTCCGGCAAGCTGGAAGAAAATTCAGCCGAACTTTCCGAGCGCAGAAAATACATCGAAACCGTTTTGCAGTCGCTTTCTACGGGCGTTATTTCCTTTGACGCGGAAAATCGCGTAACGACGATTAATAAAGCCGCTATCGAAATGCTCAAACTTGAAACTGCCGATTTTTCGGGGCTTGAACTGGAAAAATTTGTAAAGCGGGAAAATCAGGAGATTTTGCAGAGAATTATCAATCGCGCCAAACGCATCGGGCAAGCCGGCGAACAGACGATTTTACAACCCGAATTTGCCGGCGCAAGTTTCGAAATAAACGTAAATCTGCCGGTTGCTCTGACGGCGACGGCTCTGCCGGAAAATTTCGGCGAAGCGGGCGGAGTTGTTTTGGTTATCGAAGATTTGTCCGAACTGATTGCGGCGCAGAGAGCTTCGGCGTGGCAGGAAGTGGCGCGGCGGATGGCGCACGAAATCAAAAATCCGCTGACACCGATTCAGCTTTCGGCGGAACGGATGGCGAAGCGTTTTTCGAGGCAAAACGGAGAGGCGGAAATTTCAGAAACCGAAAACCGAAAACCAAAAACCGAAGTCCAAACGCGCAAAATTATAAAAGATGGAACTGATACGATTTTGCGCGAGGTAAATTCTTTGAAGGCAATGGTTGACGAGTTTTCGCGTTACGCGCGTTTGCCGAACGCGCAGATCGAGAGCAGAGATTTAAATGCTCTGATTCGCAAAACGGTTAAACTTTACGAAGACAGATTTTCCGATGTCGAAATTACGACGAATTTAGCCGAAAATTTGCCGAACGCGAAGATTGACGAGGAACAGATCAAGAGAGTTTTCGTCAATCTGATTGACAACGCAATCGAGGCTTTTGATGAAAAACAAGTCGGCAAAACTATCGAATTAAAGACGTTTTACGACAAAGCGAGAGATTTGATCGTCGCGGAAGTCTGCGACAACGGCGCGGGAATTTCGCCCGCCGATTTTCAGAAACTTTTTCAGCCGTATTTTTCGACCAAAGGACGAGGAACGGGTTTAGGTCTGGCGATTGTGCAGAGAATAATTTCCGAACATCACGGAAAAATCCGCGCCGTCAACAACTCTTCAAAAGGCGCGAAATTTATTGTAGAATTGCCGACGGCGGTGTAAAGTAAAGATATGAGAAAATTCATTCTAAAGCTAAATGATTCATACGTTAAGACGTTTTTGCTGACAAAACTGTTTTCGCAATTTGTTGTTTTCGTTATTACGATAATTTTAGTTTTAGAATTAACAGGTTTTATAAATGCAGTAGTTTCAGCACAATCAATCTCCGATGAAATGCGGTGGAGTATTTATAAAACAACTGCATCTTATTTATTATTAATTTTTCTTTTCGGAAGTAGGTTTCTGCTTTTATTTTCCAAACGCAAACTCTTTTTCTGGATTTCACAAATTATCTGGCTGACAACTTACATCGCGCTTCTACTGCATACTCATTCAACCGAATTCGGCGGATGCACGAAAAATATGTTTCCGATGTTCGGCGAAAATTTGTCTTATATTTTTGTGATTTACTTACTTGCAAGTCCGCTTCAACAGGCGGGAATTTTAGGTGCTTCGTTTTTCAGAATTTATGAAGAAAAATAAAGAGGAGTTATAAAAATGAACGATACACAAACTTTAGAAATAATAAGAGATTTAAAGGCGTTGCCGTCGGAAAAAGTGGCGGAAGCGAAAGATTTTATCGCTTTTTTGCGCGAGCGTTACGGTCACACCGAAATTATTGACGAAAGTGATGAATGGACGGACGAGGATTTGCGGGATGTAACAATTGCATCTTTGCGATATGCTGACGAATTTGAAAACGAGGCAGAAATATGAAAGCCGGGACAGTTGTAACATCTAATTTTCCGGGAGCTATCAGTTCAAAACGCCGTCCGTGCGTAGTTATTTCAAGCGAAAATTATCACAAAGAGCGTCCCGACGTAATTTTGGCACTTATCACCACAAATATTACAAAGGCGACAAGCACAACTGATTATATTTTGCGTGATTGGTCAGCCGCAAATTTAAATCGTCTTTCTGCGGTGAGAATATTTTTGTTTACTTTGCCGAAATATGAAGTTACTGAAATCGGCAAACTTTCCGAACACGATTGGCTGGAAGTGCAGAAATGTCTGCGAATGTCTTTGGAATTTTAATGCCCGATTCGATTTTAATTGTTGACGACGAACCCGGAATCCGCGAAACTTTGCGCGGAGTTCTGGAAGATGAAAATTTCGAGGTTGAAACCGTCGAATCGGGCGAAGATTGTCTGACTTCGGTTGAGAAAAATAATTTCAGTTGTATTCTTTTAGACGTTTGGCTCGGCGGAATTGACGGTTTGCAGACGCTTGAGAAATTGCGCGAAAACGGAAACGATTCGGCGATTGTGATGATTTCGGGACACGGAAATATCGAAACGGCGGT
Source organism: Pyrinomonadaceae bacterium (assembly GCA_965214585.1). Lineage (GTDB taxonomy): Bacteria > Acidobacteriota > Blastocatellia > Pyrinomonadales > Pyrinomonadaceae > JAHCHG01. Next base: position 3,333,556 of record OZ243957.1, read on the forward strand.
CAATGCCACGAAACTCGGCGCGTTTGATTTTATTGAAAAACCTCTGTCGCTGGAACGCACGATTCTGACGGTGAAAAATGCGATCAAACAGAGAGATTTGGAGAAAACGAATTTCAGGCTTGCCGAACAATTGAGCAAAGATCATCAGATGATCGGCGAATCGGTGGCGATGCGGGCTTTGCGAAAGCAGATTTCGATTGTTGCTCCGACGGACGGCAGAGTTTTGATTTCCGGCGAATCGGGAACGGGGAAAGAACTTGTCGCAAGAGCAATTCACGCGCAGTCGAAACGGAAAAACACCGCGTTTGTCGAGATAAATTCCGCCGCGATTCCCGAAGAACTGGTCGAATCCGAACTTTTCGGGCATTCCAGAGGCGCGTTTTCGGGCGCGGTAAAAGCTAAAAAGGGGAAGTTTGAAATTGCCGATCAGGGAACAGTATTCCTTGACGAAATCGGCGATATGTCAACGCGCGTGCAGGCAAAATTGCTGCGTTTTTTAGAAGAACAGAGATTTGCGCCGGTTGGCAGCAACACGCCCGTTAATGTTGACGTTCGCGTAATTTCGGCGACAAATAAACCGCTTTCGGGTTTGATCGAAAACGGCGATTTCCGCGCCGATCTGTTTTATCGCCTGAACGTCATCCCGTTTCAGATTCCGCCGCTGCGCGAAAGATCGGAAGACGTGCCGCTTTTGATCGAGCATTTTAACCGGAAATTTTCATTTGAATACGGCAGAAAACCGAAAAAATTCACCGATGCCGCCGTCGAATCTTTGCAAAATCACACTTGGCTCGGAAATGTGCGCGAACTCAGAAACATAATCGAGCGCGTGATAATTATGCACGCAAAACAGAAGGTTACGGAAAAGGATTTGCCCGAATTGAGCGAAACCGAACCGCCCGCTTCGAGTTTCCGTTTTCCTTCTTTTAAGGAAGCAACGGACGCTTACCAAAGGGAATTTATTCTGCACAAATTAACCGAAGCCGACGGAAATGTTGCAAAAGCGGCGGAACTGATGGGCGTTGATCGAAGTCATCTGTATCGCCGTATGAAGAATCTGAGCATTTCGACGAAATAATTTTATCAGGCAAAAGAAAATTATTTTCCGGTTTCCTGTAAAACTCTTTCGAGATTGACTTTTGCAAGTTTATAACCCGGATTGATGTTTAATGCCTGACGATAATCGGCAATGGCGGATTGCAAATTTCCTTTGCTTTCGTGAGCAAAACCGCGATTGTTGTAAGCCTCGTAAAAATCCGGGTTCAGCCCGATAGCTTTATCGTAATTGATAATGGCTCGGTCATAATCGCCTTTGTTGCGGTAAGCGATTCCGCGATCATTATAAGTTCTGGCAAAATTCGGATTCAATTCGATGGATTTGTCGTAATCGAGAACGGCTCTGTCATAATCGCCCGTAGAAGCGTAGGAATAGCCGCGACCATTATAACCGCCGATAAAATCGGGTTTAAGTTCGATTGTTTTTGTAAAATCTTCAATCGCCTTCTCGTAGCTGCCTTTGGTGTGATAAGTCAGCCCGCGATAATAATACGCAAGCGCGTAATCGGGATTTTTTTGGATGGTTTGGGTGAAAGCGTTAATGGCTTGAGCGTAATCGAGCTTGGTTCTGTAAACCATTCCCATATTGTAATAAGCGTCGGCAAAATCGGGCTTTAGTTTAATGACATTTGCGTAATCATTGATCGCCGAATCATATTCGCGGTCTTTTTCATACGAAACTCCGCGAAAAAAGTAGGCATCGGCAAAATCGGGTTTGAGTTCGATAACCTTCGTAAAATCCTTAATCGCCGAACTGTCTTTGCGATCATTTTGGTAAGTTATCGCCCGATTATAAAAAGCATCGGCAAAATCGGGTTTCAATTCGACAACCTTCGTAAAATCTTCAACGGCATTCTTGAAATCGTTTATCTCCTTAAAACTCAAACCGCGACTGAAAAAAGCATCGGCAGAATCGGGTTTTAGTTCGATAATAGTTGTAAAATCTTTGATCGCCTGAGTGTAATTTCGCTCGTTTTTATAAGCTAATCCGCGAGTATAGAGAGCATCGGCAAAGTCCGTCTTAAATTCAATTACTTTGCTCAGATATTTTACGGCTTGAGCGTAATTTTCAGTTTTGTAAAAATAATTTCCGCGATTGTAATAAAAAGATGCGGCGACAAAATCCGGTTTCAAATTTGCGGCAAGCGTCAGGTCGCGCGTGGATTCCTCTATATTTTCCTTATTTCTGTAAACTGTTCCGCGATTGTAGTAAGCCTCCGCGTAATCGGGTCTTAAATTAATGGTGTTTGTAAAATCCTCGATTGCCTGATCGAATTTACCCGTATTCTGATAAGCAATTCCGCGAAAATGATAAGCAAAGGAATTTTTTTGATCGGTTGCGATAGCTTGCGTAAAAGCGGAAATCGCTTGAGTATAATCTTCCGCGTCGAAAAAAAAGTATGCGCGGTTAAAATGGATTTTGGAATCTTCGTTTCCCAAATAGAGATTTTCACTAATCTCCGTTAAAGCCGGCGGTTTCTTTCCCGGATCGCTTTTATCGCCTAAATCATTACCGTTTCCCTTGCCCGAATTGCCGGCATCTCCTGATTTTTCTTCCCCGGTTATATTCTGTTTGATCGCATCGATAAGGCGGTCAGGCGCATCAGCTTGGCGCAGAATATTTTCAACAACGGGAACTAGAGGTGATTCAACTTTTCGTTTTTTTATGTCGGAGATTAAATAGTCTATAACTTCCTTTTTGGATCTGAATTTATTATTCGGAACTTCGGAATTTAAGTTATTAATAATTTCAGTATAAGAAATCGGTTTATTTTCGGTTTCTTGAGTTGATCTGAAATTTGCTCGAATAGCTTCTATAATCGCATCTGTTGCACCGTCTTTTCGCAATGTAATCTCAAGTTCCGGCGTTAAATGAAAATCCACTCCGCGCTCTTTTATATCTCTGGCAACTCTCTCGAATAGTATTTTTTTGTTTGAAGCGGGTGCAGCCATCGCTCTTAGAATCTGTGATATTGAAAAGGTGGATTCAGTTTGCGCTTTGATACTCCACGCGGAAAAAATGAAACAAAAAGAAAACAGTATGAATGTTGTGAAATAAACCTTTCGTCCTCGCATAAATTAATTTTGTATCATTTTTTCCTTTCTGTCCATAGTTTTCTATTAACATTTACCGTTGTAAATACAATCATCACTCAACTTTTTAGGTTTCGGTTTGGGAGTGGAAACCGGCTTGGGCGTTTTAACAACAGTCGGTTTCGGTTTGACAATCGGTTTTGGCGTTTGCCTAATCGTCGGTCTTGGAGTCGGCTGGACGACGGGTTTGACTACTTTTGCGGGCGTATCAGCCGAAGTCGGCGTTTCTGCATCTGTTTCAATATTTGCCGGCGAATTTGTTTGAGATGAGTCCGTATTTGTTTCACCGGAAGAAACTGTTTCAGGCGAAGACGCGGGTTCGGGAGTTTCAAAGGTGTTTGTATTGCTGTTTTCAAAGACCGATTTTGATTCGGACGGGTAATTCATCCAGACAACGAAACCTAAAAGTCCGCCGCCGACAACTGCAAAACCTAAAATTCCTATTATAATCGCCGCTATCACATTAAACCCGGAACTTTTTGCAGCCGCCGGTTTAACTTTTACAGACGAAACAACATCAAAATTTTTATTCGCATTGAGTTTTGTTTTTTTCTGATTTTCCGCAAAGTTATCGCCGACGTAAGGAATTTCGGACACTTCGTCGGCAGTATCGAATCCCGCAATGTCCGTGTTTGAAAATTTCAAATCGGTTGATGAATTTCTGACGGAAGAAAACGCATCAATTGATTCGTTCTGCGGCGGGGAAGTTTGAGAAAAACTTTCATTTTCAGATTCGGTTTCCTTCGGTAAATCATTCAACCTGACGGTTTTCGCGTGCATCGGGTTTTGCTTTTGGTCGCTTTTGATTTCGCTGTTTTGAAGATTTGCTTTTTCGAGTGCCTTGATTCTTTCCGCTTCGCGTTTTCGCCGGGCTTCCTGAGCGACAATATCTTTCAAAACTTTTCGCATTTCGAGTGCCGTCGAAAAGCGGTCATCGCGCTCGATTGACATAGCTTTTACCAACCATTGAGCCATCGCAGGCGGCAGATCGGGATTTATTTCCAAAGGATCGGGCAGCGGATCGCCTTTTCCTTCCCACGTTTCCAAAGTTCTCTTTTTAATATCAACGGGCGGATAATTTGTCAGCAGATGATAAAAAGTTGCACCAAGGGCGAAAATATCGCAGCGCGAATCCGTATCCTGAGCCAGAATTTTCTCGGCTTCGTCTTTGTGTTTGAGAAGAATAAGTTCGCGGAACATCGGATCTATTACGCGCAGAATCTGTTCAATCGGAGAATAATCGAGAGTCGCTCCGACAAACGTCATCTGCGTAATTGTCGCAGTTTTATCCGTGCTTTTGGCAATGCCGAAATCGAGAAGTTTGATTTTATTCCATTCGTTAAGTTTCAGATTCTGAGGTTTTATATCGCGGTGTATAATCGGCGATGCCAGATTGTGCAGATAATCCAGAGCCTCCAGCAATTGGTCAATCCACGGCAGAACCTGCTCGAAAGTAAAAGGCTTCTTGCGCTTTTGCAGCATTTTCATCAAATCGTTGCCCTCGATAAATTCCATCACGAGAAATTCCCTGTCGCCGTCGGAAAAGTAATCCGTTACGTCCGGGACGGTTTCGTGGCGGGCTTTGACCAGAGAATTCGCTTCGCGCCGAAATGCTTGTTTTATCAGAAGTGCCTGTTCTTCATCCGAAGAATTTTCCAATTCGAGAAGAATTTCCTTAACCGCAACAACTTTATCAATTCTTTGATCGAGAGCCTGATAAACCGCACCCATTCCGCCTTGCCCCAAAAGCCGGACAATGCGGTAGCGATTCTGCAAAATTGTGTCAATCGTAAGCATCTTCGAGTCTATTATCAAAAAGATAAGAAAAAGCGCGTTTGACAAATTATTCCCTAAATCTTCTGAAAAGTAAATTTTGAAATGTAACAAAAATGCGGATTTTCCAAATCAATAGTTCCATTTTGTTAAGTCTGATGCTCAATAAAATGTGAAAATTTCTCATAAAATTATGATAAAATTAAATTGAAATTTTGCAATGAAATATGATTGGGATAAAAACAAAGCCATATCGAACATCAAATCGCACGAAGTTGCTTTTGAAGAAGCAGTTTGGTTTTCAATGATGAATGGGCAATTCAGTTATATGATGATATTCATTCCGACATCGAAGAAAATAGATTTACCATTATTGGTTTAGCGAAAGTAAAACTTTTGCGCGTAACATATACAGTTGAGAAAGATGAAAATGATAACGAGATTATTAAAATAATTTCTGCCAGAGATGCAAAAGGAACTGACAAAAAAGATTATGAATATAACAGAAACAAATTCGATTGGTAAAATTATGGAAATCGAAACCACCCAAGCGGATGTAGAAGAATCGCGCAAAAACGGTGTCCCCGAACAAGAAATTTTCGCAGTCGGCACGAAACGGCGTTACAAACGCTCGCCACATATTACGAAACGCTCAGACCAGCAAATAAAAATGGAAATTTATCTCGACGGTGATATTCTCGATTTTCTAAAAAAGCGTTCCGATGACTCTTTGGAAAAACAAATTAATGCTGAATTACGAAAGCTGTTGGAAAATGAAATACAAAATCCTATTGTCGAAATCCAGCACAAGATTTTAAGCGATAATAAATTTTTGCGCGAGTTAAAGGACAAACTCAAAGCGGCATAAAAAAAGGACTTGTTAAAAATCAGCAAATAAAAATTACGCGGCTTTTAATTTTTCGGAAACTGCCTCGATAAATTTTGAATTATTAACCAGTTTTTCAGCGACATTTTCCAATATAATTTCGTTTTCGCAAATATCATTTTCAAATGCCGTTCGGAGTGCTTTATTCAAAAGTTTTTCAAACAATTCGGTGTTTTCTCCGGCGCGTTTGCGAAAATGATTCAGAATGTCGCCTTCGATGTAAAAAGTGAGTTTGATTTTCGCATCACGCGGATTTATTTTGCGGCTGCGTGGGCGGAAAATGTGTTTGCCGACGGACGGAATCGCTTCTTCGTCAATTCCGCGAGATTGCATTTCGTCATATTTTTCTTGCGTCATTTCCAAAATAACTTCACGATTACCCGAAGTATCCTGAGTTGAATTTTTCTCGTTCATAACTTTCTTTTTCTTCCGGTTCGGCTAATCTCGCCGAGATAATGCGGTAAACTTCGTTTTCAGTATCCTCGCTGCGAACCGCATAAACCACATACAAAACCTTGTTTCTACTTTCGCCGATACAAACATAACGCTTTTCTTCGGCGGTAGAATGTGCGTCATCGTATTCTTCCAAAGCAAATTCATCTTGTAAAGCCGAACTTGCTTCTCCAAATGTAACGCCGTCGTGACTTTTGATATTTATTTTTTCTTTGTTTTCATCCCAATCAAAAATCATAATTTATTATACAGGTTTTTAAGATTTGCATCTAAGAATCTGTTTGGAAACTCAGAAAAAACGTATCGCCACCATCTTGGTGGCTGTCTTGGTGGCATCTTGCCGCCAATTCGAGCGTTATTTGCTCAATGTCAGAGAAAAACAGATAAATTTGGCGGCTGGAAGCCACCAAGACAGCCGGCTGGAAGCCTGCGATACAATTACCAAACAGCTTCTAAAATAATTCGTCCATCGCTTCATCCAAATTCTTCACGCCGACAACGCGGATTCCCAAAAGTTTTTCCAAGCCTTTTTTGTTCGACGCAGGCAAGATCAATTTCTTAAATCCCAAAGTTTGCGCTTCTCTCGCACGCGATTGCGCTTGCAGAACGCCGCGCACTTCGCCGGTTAAGCCGACTTCGCCGAAAACTGCGGTTTCGGGCGGAACTTGCAGATTTCTGAAACTCGAAGCGATTGCCGCGATAATTCCTAAATCCGCCGCCGGCTCATTAATTTCCAAACCGCCCGCGATGTTTACGAAAACGTCGTCATTTGCCAATTGAAAACCCAATTTTTTCTCTAAAACGGCGATCAAAAGCGAAGTTCGGTTGTAATCGAAACCCTGCGCCATACGTCTGCCCGTGCCGAATTTTGTTCCGGTAACGAGTGCCTGAACTTCGACGAGCATCGGGCGCGTGCCTTCCATACAAACCGTGACGATAGAACCGCTTGCGCCTTCGGGACGTTCCTGCAAAAAGACTTCCGAAGGATTGCCGACGGGAACTAAGCCTTCATTCGTCATCTCGAAAACGCCGATCTCGTTTGCCGCGCCGAAACGGTTTTTCGTCGCTCTGATAATTCGGTGATTGTGATGTCTGTCGCCTTCAAAATAAAGCACCGTGTCAACAATGTGTTCGAGCGTTTTCGGTCCGGCAATCGAGCCTTCTTTGGTGACGTGACCGACGAGAAAAACCGGCGTTCCCGTGCCTTTGGCAAACATCATAAATTCGCCCGCCACGCCGCGAACTTGTGAAACCGAGCCGGGCGCGGATTCGAGTTTTTCGCTGAAAACCGTCTGAATCGAATCAACAATAACAAAATCAGGTTTCAATCTTTCCGTTTCGGTAAAAATCGCTTCAAGATTCGTTTCCGGCAGTAGAAACAAATTATCGGCGTTCAATCCTAATCTTTCGCCGCGCATTTTTATTTGCCGTTCGCTTTCTTCGCCGGAAATATAAAGAACTTTTCCGCCCGATTCGCTCAATTGATTGGCAACGTCCAGAACTAATGTAGATTTTCCAATTCCCGGAGAACCGCCAATCAAAACCAGCGAACCGGCGACAATTCCGCCGCCTAAAACGCGGTCAAATTCCTCAATTCCGCTTGAAGTTCTGGCATCGTCCTGCGATTCGATGTCTTTGTAGGAAATCGGTTTTGTTTCCCGAAAACTCGAAACGGATTTGCCCGAACTTTTGCCCGTAGTCTGCGCTGTCGGGCGAAAAGTTTCTTCGACCAGAGTGTTCCACTCGCCGCAGTCGGCGCATTGCCCGTGCCATTTTCGTTCCTGATTGCCGCAGTTTTGGCAGACATAGATTGTTTTCGGTTGTTTTGCCATTGATTTGTTAATTGTTCGTGGTTAGTCGTTCATTGATTGTTATTTCCAAACTTTAGAAGTTATCATAAAATTTGTGTTTGCAAACGCCAAGTTATAGAAAATCTCGAATTTTTTCTATACAACAACGAACAACGAGCAACGAACAACGAACAACCAACAAATGAACAGACAACACGCATTTTCGGAAAAGGTCGCGCTTATTACAGACGGAACAAATCCAATCGGACGCGCAGTTGCAATGCAGCTTGCGCTGCTCGGAAGTTATGTGATCGTCTGCGTTCCGCAAACTTCCCAAGCGGAAAAACGCGCTTTGGAAGAATTAAAATCTTTGGGAACTTTGGCAAATTCGGTTGAAGCGGAAATTTCAACTGTTGCGGGCGCGAAAAAATTGATCGCGGAAGTTGAAACCATTTACGGGCGGCTCGATCTGCTTGTAAATTGTCTGAAATTCAAACCTGATTCGGAGTTTACGGAAACAACGGAAGAAATTTTCTCGCAGACATTTGACATAAATTTGAAATCCGCATTTTTCGTTACGCAGGAAGCGTTGCGTTTGATGAAACCGCGCCCAAAGCCGAAAATTGTCAATGTTTTTTCGGCTTGCGATACGAAAGAAACTGAAAATAATGTTGCTTTTGTATCTGCGAATCGTGCGTTGGAAGGTTTTACAAAATCGCTTTCAAAAACTTTGCCGAAAAACTTCCGCGTCAATGCGGTTGCGATCAGCGAAAAGGAAAACGAAACGGCGAAACACGAAAATCTCGATGCCGAACTGTTCCGGGCAAAAATCGGAATTGACGAAGACGACGCGGCGCGGACGATCATTTATTTGCTGTCGTCGGAAGCGGTTGGTTTGCAGGGGCAAATACTAAAAGTCGAGTAATTGAATTTATTTGGTTGAAGTTTTCTTAAACCTATAAATTAGATTAAATTCGTGTTAAAATAAAACGGATGAAACACGATATACTCATAATCAGAATCGGTTTTATACTTTCGCTGGCAATCGTCGGCTGGATGCTTAATCCTTTGGCGAGCGTTGACAGCTTAGAACCGCTTAACCTCAATATCGAAACAAAACGGTTCGTTTCGGCGATTATCGGAACTTTTATCGCGGTTTTTATAATTCTCTTTGAAATGCGCGTTCGGCGGGCGACGCTGAAAACGCTGATCGGTGCGGCAATCGGTTCGATTTTGGGAATCGTCGGAGCGTATCTGATCGGAATGCTTATCAGTTCGCTCGAAATTACCGCCGTTCCCGCCGAAGTCAAGGCGTTTTTGACCATCACGCTCATTTTTTTTATGGCGTATATCGGCTTGATGGTTGGCGCGGCAAAAGGCGAATTTATTGATCTTTCGGCTCTTGGCGGAATTTTTAGCGATAAGAATTTACAGCGCGATTACAAGATTTTGGATACGAGCGTAATCATTGACGGGCGCATCGCCGACGTTGCCGAAACGGGATTTTTAGGCGGCACTCTGATAATTCCGCAGTTTATTTTGACCGAATTACAGCAAGTCGCCGATTCATCCGATTCTTCCAAACGCCAGCGCGGGCGGCGCGGACTCGATATGCTGCAAAGACTTCGCAACAACAGCAGTCTCGACATCCAAATTATCGAAACCGATTTTCCGAACGTTAAAGAAGTTGACTTGAAACTTATCGAACTCGGCAAAAAACTCGAAGCCGTGATTATCACGAACGATTTTAATTTGAATAAAGTTTCGCAGCTTCGCGGCGTAAATGTTTTGAACGTCAACGAACTTGCCAACGCGCTCAAGCCGGTTGTTTTGCCGGGCGAAGCGATGCGCGTTTTCATATTAAAAGAAGGAAAAGAATACAATCAAGGCGTTGCATACTTGGACGACGGAACGATGGTTGTCGTTGATAATTCCAGACATTTGATCGGCAAAACCGCCGATGTCGCCGTTACCAGCGTTTTGCAGACGACTGCCGGAAAAATGATTTTCGGGCGGTTGTGGGAAGAAGCCTACGAAAGCGAAGACGCGCAGACGAACATACACGATTCGCGCTCGGCAAGTTTCCAAAAAGCCACGCGCGAACTTAGGCGCAACACGATTATTGAAGAAGTGGAGTAGGAAGTGAGAAATGAGAAGTGAGAAGTGAGAATTATTTTTCTTGGGGCTTTCACTTCTTATTTCTCATTTCTCACTTCTCACTTTTTTTCTTATGAACACAGCCATTATTGTCGCCGCCGGAAGCGGGACGAGATTTGACAGCGAAATTCCCAAACAATTTATCGAAATTCTCGGTAAACCTCTTGTAGTTCATACGTTAGAGCGTTTTGAAAATTGTCCGCAAATTGATGAGATAATTCTTGTTTTGCCTGAAAAAAAAGTTGATGAGTTTTCAAAAATTATCGAAAAATATAACTTGGGAAAACTTAAAAAAATTGTTGCGGGCGGAAACTCCAGAGCCGAATCTGTCTTAAACGGATTGAAAGCGGTTGATTCGGAAAACTGCGAATTGGTTGCGGTTCACGACGGCGCACGTCCGCTTGTTTCGATTGAAGAAATTTCCAAAACGATTAAAACAGCGCGAAAAACGGGCGCGGCGTGTCTGGTCGGGAAAGTTACGGACACGATAAAAAAAGTTTCCGGCGGAAAAATTGTTGAAACGATTGACCGCGACGATTTAAGACGCGCTTTGACACCGCAAATTTTTAAGTATGAAATACTTGTAAAAGCATTTGAGCAGAATGAAATCGGCGAAATTGCGACGGACGAATGTTTTTTAGTTGAAAAACTCGGATACGAAATTGCAATTGTTGAAGGAAATTCAAAAAATATTAAAATTACGACGCGCGAAGATTTTGAAGTTGCGGAAAGTATTTTGAAAAAGGAAACAAAATATTAAGGCTTTGGACTTTGGTTTTGCGTCTTTGGTTTTCGGTTTTTGCAAATCTTTTTGGTTCTTACAATTTGTCAGACGGTTTTTTTCAGAAATACAAATTAAAGAAAATACGAAGACCAAAGACCCAAAGCCAAAGACCTTCATAAATAAATGTTTAGAATCGGTTTCGGAAACGACATTCACCGGCTCGAAGAAAATTATCCGTTAATTTTAGGCGGCGTTGAAATCCCTTCGGAAAAAGGCGCGGTTGGACATTCGGACGCGGACGCGCTCGCTCACGCGATCACGGACGCGATTTTGGGCGCACTCGCCATCGGCGACATCGGATCGCATTTTTCGGATAAAGATGACAGATGGAAAAATGCCGACAGCTTTGTGTTTCTAAGCGAAGCCGTGCGGATGATGAACGAAAAAGGTTTTGAAATTGAAAATATTGATTCGACAATTAGTTTGGAATCGCCGAAACTTCGCGGATTTATTGATAAAATGCGCGGGAATTTGAGCAAAGTTTTGAATGTGGAAATTTCGCAAATCAGCGTCAAAGCAAAAACAGGCGAAGGCGTTGATTCCGTCGGTGAAAACCGTGCGGTCAAAGCCGTCGCCGTCGTTATGTTAAAGCAAACGGATTAACGGGAAATTTAGTTTGAGTTCGGCAGAGCATTAGCCGGAATCACCGCGCCGTGGCTTTTCGCCACTCTCAAAACTTTATACCAAGTTCTGGAAATTTCCCTGTCCTGCGAAAGATAAACCCTTCTCATATCGTCCGAATCCAGACTTCGCATCAAACAACTTGTTTGAGAAGTTTCAAGAAAATCGGCGTGATCGCGCCACGCTTTCATATGGTCGCGCCAAGCATTTTGAAAATCGGCGGGCAAATCCGCATCATTGATGCTTTCCGATTTGCTGACGTAATCTTCAACCGTATCAACAAAACTTGCCGGAATATGAAAAGTGTCGTCCAAATAAAAATTACTGTTTGCGCGGATATTCAAATCTCTGAAATCACCGTTTGCAATGTCGCGTTTCAGCAGATCGGTAATTTTGCGCTGTGTCGCTCGATTATGCGTATGCGAACTGTTTGTGAAATTATATGTAAAACACGAAGTTTTCTTCACGGGAACGCCGATCAGCAAAACCGAAAAGATAAATGTTGCGAAAAAAGCGATAATGGCTAAAATATGTTTCAACTTCATAACATTTTATATTATGCCTGAAAGTTAAAAAAAAATAAAACATTTATGATGAAATTTTTGAAAAAAAATTATGAGCGGGGAAAATAAACGATGAAACCGCAGGAAATTATTGCAAAAAAAAGGGATGGCGAAAGTTTGAGCGGCGCGGAAATTTCCGAATTTATTAAAGGCGCAGCCGATGGAAGTTGGGCGGATTACCAGATTTCCGCGCTTGTGATGGCGATGTTTATCAACGAATTAAATGTTGAAGAACAATTTGCAATTACAAAAGCGATGCTCGAATCGGGCGAGGTTTTGGATTTTTCGGAATTTGACGCGCCCGTTGCCGATAAGCATTCGACGGGCGGAGTCGGCGATAAAACTTCGCTGCTAATCGCGCCGACGGCGGCGGCGTGCGGCGTAATCGTGCCGATGATTTCCGGGCGCGGACTCGGACACACGGGCGGAACATTGGACAAACTCGAATCAATTGCAGGTTACAACGTAAATTTATCAACCGAAGAATTAAAAAAAATTATAAAAAAATGCGGTTTTGCATTGACGGGACAAACGGCGGAAATTGCGCCCGCCGACAAAAAACTCTACGCTTTGCGCGACGCGACGGCGACAATTGAAACAGTTCCTCTGATTGTCGCTTCGATAATGTCGAAAAAATTGGCGGAAGGCTTAGACGCGCTCGTTCTGGACGTGAAAACGGGAAGCGGCGCGTTTATGCAGAAATTTGACGATTCAAAACGGCTTGCCGAAGCGTTGGTCGAAACTGGAAATCGGTGCGGCGTGAAAACCGTTGCCGCCATTTCCGATATGAATCAGCCGCTTGGAAAATTTATCGGAAATTCGCTCGAAGTTTACGAATGTATTAAAATTTTGCGCGGTGAAATTGAAAAAGAAATGCTGCCGACACTCGAACTTTCGATTGAACTCGCGGCGCAAATGCTTGTTTTATGCAAAATCGAAAGTTCGATTGAAAATGCAAAATTAAAAATTCAAAAAGTATTGGATTCGGGCGACGCGCTTGAGAAATTCAGGCGAAACATCGAACTGCAAAACGGCGACATCAAAGTTTGCGATAAACCCGAAAGTTTGATTGATAAAGATTTGTTAAAAATTGAAATTAAACCGAAAAATGTAGGTTTTATCGGCGAAATTGACGCGGCGAAAATCGGCAAAGCAATTTCGGAAATCGGCGGCGGCAGAACAAAAGCCGAAGATTCGATAGATCATCAAGTCGGCTACGCTTGTGAAAAGAAAATCGGCGACGAAATAAAATCGGGCGAAAATTTGGGCGTTTTATATTGCCGAAATGAAAAACAAGCTGATTTGATTAGCGAAAAATTGCGAAATGCGTATAAAATAAATGACAACAAACCGCAAAAATCAGATTTAATAAAAGAAATAGTTTGAAAATAATTATGAAACCAAATTCGTTATTTATTATTTTAATTGTTCTAAGTTTTGTATTATTTATTGCTTCGTGCGGCTCGAATGTTGAAGCGACGCGGGCGAATTGTTCAACAAAAGTCGGCATTGTGTTTGACATCGGCGGCAAAAATGACCGTTCATTTAATGCGGCGGCGTGGGACGGCGTGCAGCGTGCGGAAAAAGATTTGGGAATTTGCCTTTACGATGTCGAGCCGGGAAACCCGACTTCGATTGAACCGGCGATGCGGGCGTTTGCCGAAAAGAATTTCGATTTGATAATCGGAGTCGGCTTCGCGCAAGGTCCGATTATGGAAAAGGTCGCAAGCGATTATCCGAATATAAAATTCGCCATTGTTGACGGCGTGATTTTAGATAAAGACGGCAAGCCGTTTCCTAATGTCGCTTCCTTGGTTTTCCGCGAACACGAAGGTTCGTATTTAGTCGGAATGATCGCGGCGGCAAAATCAAAAACGGGCGTTTTGGGTTTTGTCGGCGGAATGGACATTCCTTTAATCCACAAATTTGAAACGGGTTACGAGGAAGGCGCAAAAGCGGTCAATCCGAACATCAAAGTTCTTGATAATTATGTTGGCGTAACCGATGCGGCGTGGAATAATCCGGGCAAAGGCAAAGAACTCGCGCTTTCGCAAATCGAAAAAGGCGCGGACGTAATTTTCACAGCCGCCGGAAATTCCGGTTTAGGCGCGTTTGACGCGGTTGAAAAATACGGCAAAAACGATCAAGGCGAAGCGAATAAATTTGTCATCGGAGTTGATTCAAATCAAAACGGCGTAAAACCCGGATTCGTTTTGACTTCGATGGTCAAACGGGTTGATAACGCGGTTTACGATGTCGTCAAAGAAGTAAAAAGCGGCGATTTTCAGGGCGGTTTTCATTCGTTCGGTTTGGATAAAGACGGCGTGGCGTATTCGCTTGACGCAAATAATAAAAGTCTGATTTCGCCGGAAATTCTCCAAAAAGTAGATCAAGCGAAAAAGGATATTGTCGAAGGCAAAATAAAAGTTACGGACGCGATGGCAAATTAAAATAATTATGGATGATGAAATTGAAGAAGAATTTGAAGATTTATTGGGCAAATGGCGCAGAGATTATACGCTGAATAAAATTCCGCGAAACGAAAATGGAAACCCTTTATTTGTTGAAGATACTGAAGAAAATTATGAAAAATATCTGAATTGGCTGGCAGATTATTTATTTTCGGCAAAAATCGAAGCGGTAGATTTGATTCAAATTACGGAATCCAATCTTGCTTCTGTTCAAACGCTCGGACACAAAATGCTTATATTGGGTTTTGATGCTTGCGTCTATGATTACGAAATTTCGTTTTGTGATTATGAAGCCGAAACGCCGGAAAGTGCAGATTTGGATTCTTTAGATTCTTACTATTTGAATTATTTTCAAAAGGCAAAGTTAGAAGACAAACAAAAAAACTTGATGAATTTATCAAGCAATATCGGAGTAAAATATGCGGATATTGCTTGGCGCACGCCGATTGCCGTTCTTTTGAAAAAAGAAAATGATAAATCGGAAAGAATTAATCTGCTCAGGACATTTTTTGAGGAATATGATTATCAAAGCTATAAATAGCGTAAAATTGTTTACGGTCTTTCTTTTTCTACTTTTAACCGTTTCAGTTCACGCCGACGCGGTTGACAGATATGTTCGCGCACAACTTGCTGAAAAACACATTCCGGGCGCGGCAATTGCTGTTGTGAAAAATGGTAAAGTTATTAAAAAGAAGGGTTACGGGTTAGCGAGCGTTGAATTTAATGTGCCGGTGACGACGGAAACGGTGTTTGAGATCGGTTCGGTTTCAAAACAAATAACCGCCGCCGCCGTGATGCTTTTGGTCGAAGACGGCAAAATAAATCTGGACGAGAAAATCTCGAAATATCTGCCGAACGCGCCCGAAGCGTGGGAAAATGTGACCGTTCGACATCTTTTGACGCATACTTCCGGCGTAAAAAGTTACACGAGTTTGGGCGGTTTCGAGCTTTCAAAAAGATACAAAGTCGCCGATTTTATCAGGGAATTAAACGCGCATCCGCTTGATTTTGAGCCGGGATCAAATTACAAATACAGCAACAGCGGTTATTCGCTTTTGGGTTACATTATCGAATCGGCATCAGGCAAAAGTTATTGGGAATTTCTGCGCGAAAGAATTTTTGAGCCGCTGAAAATGAATCACACCGCAGACCGCGATCCGCAGTTTATTATCAAAAACCGCGCGACGGGTTACGAATGGAAAGAAGGGAAACTCGTCGGGCGCGATTACGAATTGACCGATCTTTTCAGCGCGGGCGCAATTGTTTCAACCGTTTCGGATTTAGCCAAATGGGACATCGCTCTGCGCGACGAAACTTTGTTGAAAAAGACGAGCAAAAACGAGATGTGGAAGTCTTATATTTTGACAAGCGGCAAGGAAAATTCTTACGGTTTCGGTTGGAACGTCGGCGAATTCGGCGGTCAGAAATTGTTGAGCCACGGCGGACAAACGGCGGGTTTTGCCGCGAATATCTCGCGCTATACAGATGCCGATCTGGACGTAATCGTTTTAACGAATTTGGGAACACAAGGCGCGGGAAGCCAAATTGCACGCGGCATTGCAGAGATTTACATTCCGTTTTATATCGGCTGAATATTTTCGGAAATCGCGCGGAAAACGAAATGCAATGCTCCGAAAAGTTCGGGCAAATTATCGAGGTCGAAACTTTTCGGATGGCGAATCAAAGTATTTTCCGTGAGTTTGCCGAACTGCCATCTTTCGCCGTCAGTAACGATTCCGAAAACGGCTGTTTGGTCGTCTTGATTGAGTTTTTGAATGGCGACGAGTTCCGCTAAACATTGCGCCCAACCGACTTCAAAATCGTTTTTCTTGGCTTCGACAACGCCGAGCAGAGGTTTTGCCAAGACGGTTTTGCCAAGCGGCGATTTTGTCGCAATCAAATAATCGGGCGTTCCATTTAACTTTGCGTCATAAGTGAAAAATTTTTGAATCCAGAGAATGAATTTATCGCTGTAATCTTTGTAAACTTCGCGCAGAATCGGAAAAATTACGGCTTCCGTTCTCGCGCCTTCGGAAGTGAAAACCGGAAGATTTTCGGTTGTAAATTTAAATTCGCGCAGAAAGATTTCCGATGGTTCGACGGGTTGTGCAAATATGAAATCAGTTTCATCAAGAACAATATTGTATTCAACTTGAACTTTGCCGATTTCTTTGTATTCGCTGGAGGACATATCCGAATCTTAGTCTAAAATGTAAGAAAATAAAATGCTCGAACTAAAAAACATTACAAAAACATTCGGCGATGTCGTCGCCAGTAAAGACGTTTCGATGAACATCGAAAAAAGCACGATTCACGCAATTATCGGTATGAAATTAAATTTTGAATAAAATTATTTTGGTAAAACGGGTTTGAAGATAGTTTCCAATTGACGTTCGATGCGGTCAACTCTGGTTTCCAGAGAGGTAAAACGGTCATCCATTCGCTTTTCGAGAGCTATAATGCGATTTTCCAAATCGGTAAAACGCGCTTCCATACGTTTTTCGTTTTGTTCCAACTGACTTTTTATCTGGTCGAACAGACGCTCGACCATTCGCTGATTGAGCCAAGATGCGCCGAAAATGGCTAAAACCAGCGTAAAAAGTGCGATAACTATTGAAATAACGGCAGTTGTCGTATCCATAAGATTTTCATTTGAAATTATACGATAGAATTTCTATAAATTAAAGATGCTCGAACTAAAAAACATTACAAAAACATTCGGCGATGTGGTCGCCAGTAAAGACGTTTCGATGAACATCGAAAAAGGCACAATTCACGCGATTGTCGGCGAGAACGGCGCGGGGAAATCTACGATTATGCGCGTCGCTTACGGTTTCTATAAAGCCGATTCGGGCGGGATTTTCTTTGACGGAAAATCTGTTGAAATAAATAATCCGCACGACGCAATCGCGCTCGGAATCGGGATGGTTCATCAGCATTTTATGCTTGTGGACACAATGACTGTGGCGGAAAACATTGTGCTTGGCGCGGAAACGGGTTCGGCGTTTGATCTGGATTTGGATGAGGCGGAAGCGAAAATCGCTGCGCTTTCCGACGAACTACGGCTTGATGTAAATCCTAAAGCGTTAATTGAGGATTTATCCGTCGGAGCGCAGCAGCGAGTCGAACTTTTGAAGGCACTTTTCCGCGATGCCGAATTTTTGATTTTGGACGAGCCGACGGCGGTTTTGACTCCGCAGGAAGTCGAGGATTTTTTCGGGATTTTGCGGCGGATGAAATCGCAGGGAAAAACGATTGTCATAATCACGCACAAATTGGACGAAGTTTTGGCGATTTCCGATAACGTAACCGTGATGCGCGATGGAAAAGTTGTCGGGAATGTAAAAACATCGGACACGACGCGCGAAGATTTGGCAAAAATGATCGTTGGGCGAGAAGTTTTACTGCGCGTCGAGAAGCCGGATGCGAATCCGGGCGCGGGCGTTCTAACTGTCAAGAATTTTTCGATCAGAGGAAAGCACGGAATTGCGGTTGACGATGTTTCATTTAAGGTTGACGCGGGCGAGATCGTCGGCATTGCGGGAATCGAAGGAAACGGACAAACCGAACTTATCGAAGCACTTGCGGGTTTGATCGGAAAGGAAAATATCAGCGGAACAGTCGAATTTGCAGGGAAAAATATTTCGGGTTTTTCGGCGAGGCAATTAAAAGAATTAGGCATCGCGCACATTCCCGAAAACCGTCATAAACGCGGGCTTTTACTTGATGAAAATTTAGAAGAAAACGCGATTCTCGGCGTTCATTATCGTCCGCCGGTAACTTCGGGAGGTTTCTTAAATTCAAGCGAGATCGAACGGCGAACAAAGGAAATCATCGAAAATTTCGACGTGCGCCCGCCGATTCCCACGCTTTCCGCGAAATCTCTGTCGGGCGGAAATCAGCAAAAACTTATTATCGGCAGGGAATTTGAGTTAAAGCCGAAACTTCTGCTCGTTTCGCAGCCGACTCGCGGCGTGGACATCGGCGCAATCGAATTTATTCACAGGAAGTTAATCGAACTGCGCGATGCGGGAACGGCGGTTTTGCTGGTTTCCGCCGAACTCGAAGAAGTTACGGCACTTGCCGACAGATTATTGGTTATTCGTGAAGGAAAAATCGTCGGCGAAGTTGATCCGAAAGTTACTTCTAACGAAGAAATCGGTCTGATGATGACGGGCGGAAACGAGCAGAGTAATTAAAATGGCAGTTCGATACAAAAATGTTGATTTTAAAGAAGAAATTCTCCTGCAATCTATATTAAAACAAAAATGGATTGCGAAAAAAAAACCAATACATCCTAACTTCGTGCGGGCTTCTGCATTTTTCGCAAACCAATTTCTGTTTGGTATAGATAAAAAGTTTATTTTCTTTTCGTCTGGAAATTATCTTGTAAATAAAATGACAGCCGTTCCGAATCTCTTGATAAATTCGGAACGGCTGTCATTTTTCTTATCTTCTCAGTCCGTTTTGTCCAGTCGTGGTAAAGTCCAGATTGGTCAGTTCTTCATTGACCGTAACTACGCGCGGAGCAAATTGGTAGCGTTTTGATTGGGCGTTCAGAATATACGTCTGCCCGACCTCGACATCTTCAAACCGGAAATATCCGAATTGATTTGTTCGCGCGACGCGATTGTTTCCGTTTGCGTCTGACAACACAATTGTTACATTTCCGATTCCGCGCGATCTCTCGCTTGATACGCGCCCGCCAATCGTAACGCTTGCCGCCGTCGGACCGAGAACTTCGACCGAGCCTTTTTCACATTCGGCGAGAGTATCGCCGTCCTGATCGGTCGGGCGAGTCATATTTCTCTGGTCAACATTAAACGGCGTGACTCCGCAGCCGTTTGCGCCGCTTGGAATCGTATCAATCACCGGACTGGTTACGGCGGGCATATAATTCAGCGTCGCGGAAGCTCCACTATTGTTGTTTTGGATCACACAATTGTTAAAAGTAACATTATCGCCCGCCGCATTTATGCGAACTCCGCCGCCGAATAATCCGGTCGGTTGATTTCCGTTGCGAATAGTAACTCCGTTGAAAACGACTATCGAGTTTACCGCAGTCATATGGAAAACCCTTTCAGTTGCAGTTAATGGTGCAGCATTTGCTTATATTATCGTGGTTGCACTTCCCGCACCGTTAATTGTGATGTTTGATAAAATGTCCAAATCACCACTCGCATTTGCGTCTTCAACGCCGGCTAAAGTTTGCGTATAAGTTCCCGCCGGAAGCGTGATAATATCATCGCCCGCCAGCGCGTTGGCTTCGGTGATCGCCGCCCGCAGAGTGCAGTTAAGATTTATCGTTTGACAAATGCCATCACCCGGTGCCGCATCATTTGCATCGTCTGTCGTATTAACAACAAAAGTTGCCGCCGAAACGGACGAAATATTTATTAAAAAATAGACCGCAAATAATGCGGCAACGATGGCGAAATTTCGCCGTGCATTTTTGGGGAAAAGTTCTCGCAGATTTGATTGATTGAAAAGCATAATTTAGAAATCCTCCTGTTCTTTAGTTTCTGTTTGGTTAAACGTGCTGTTTTTTTATACGGCACATTATAGAATCTAAACCTTAATTAGAATTCACGCGCTCGTCCGAAAACAATATGCGGTTTCAGGTGGTTGAAGGATAAGAAATTAGGGTTTAAATTTTTGTTACAAATTGTGTAAGCATAATATACATAAATCCGAAAAAGCACAAGGAAAAAATGATCGGAGTTTTTTATTTGGAGTTTGAAACGAATAAATCTCTCATTTTTTCGATGGCTTTCTGCAAGTTTTCCAACGAAGTCGCACAAGAGAAACGCAAAAATCAGTTCGCGTTTAATTTCGCGCCGACGATTGTTACTCAATGAGATTCATTTAAGAAATTAATTTGCGATATTTGCTATAATTGTGTTAAATTAGGTGCAAATTAAATGCTTTTGAGGTTAATTATGATTGATATTGTTAAAGACATTGATTCGCTTTCAAATTTTAAGCGAAATTCGGCTAAATATGTAAAACGGATGAAAAAAAGCGGTTCGCCCGTTGTGCTGACAATTAACGGAAAAGCGCAGATTGTGATGCAGGATGCGGAAAGTTATCAAAAAATGCTCGAACTTCTCGAACGGGCTGAAACGATTGACGGAATTCGTCAAGGATTAGATGACGTAAATAATAAAAGAACCAAATCGCTGAGGGATTTTAAACAAGAGTTGAACGAAATTTGATGCGATGAGCGAAATTTACAAAATCGAAATCACGACCACCGCCGAAGTTGAAGCTAAAGAAGCAATTTTGCGGATAAAACAATATTCAGCAGATTCGGCAAAACGATTTAGCGAAGGTTTAATAGAAGCCGTCGAATCTTTACAGAATAATCCTTTCAGATGTGCGCTTGCTCCCGAAAATGATTTCTTTTATGAAGAAATACGGCATTTGCTTTACGGAAAATATCGGATTTTAATAACGATTAACAAAGAAACGGTTTATATTTTGCACATCAGACATTCTTCTCAAAGATATGTAAAACAAGAAATTGATGAAGATTGATAAAAAAAATCAAATAACTTTTTTTATTTTATCAACTGCTTTTTGCAAATTTTCCATCGAAGTCGCATAAGAAAATCGCAAAAATCCGTCCGCGCCGAATCCCGCGCCGTCCGTGGCGACGATGTGCGCTTCGTTTAATAAAGTTTCGGCAACGTCGGCGGAAGTTTTATATTTTTCGCCGAGCAAACCGCGCACATCGGCGAAGGCGTAAAACGCGCCTTCGGGCATTTCGCATTTGAAATTTTCGATCTTTTGCAGTTCGGGAATCAGCCAATCGCGCCTTTTTTTGTATTCGGCGAGCATTTCTTCAACCGCGTTCATAGATTTTTCGCGTTCTTCCAAAGCTCTCGCGCAGGCGTATTGCACAAAAGATGTCGGATGCGTCGCCGAATGGCTTTGCAGTTTGACCATCGCGTTCGTCCAATCTTCGTTCGCAATCGTATAACCGCTTCGCCAGCCGGTCATCGCGTAAGTTTTTGAAAACGAACCGGAAACGCAGACGAATTTTCGCAAATCTTCGGGCAGAACGGCGGAAGTGAAAACTTTTTCGGGCGGATATACGAAAAACAGATAACATTCGTCGGTCAAAACATAGACGCTTTTTTCAGCGCAAACTTCGATGATCTTTCGCATTTCATCCGGCGGAATTACGCGCCCCGTCGGATTGTTCGGCGAATTAATTATTAAAAGTTTTGTTTTTTCGGTGATCGAGTTTTTGACCTGTTCGGCGGTTAAAACGAAATCGGTTTCTTCCGTTTTGATAAAAACGCTTTTCGCACTACAAAATGTAACTATTTCGGGAAATGTCACCCAATACGGTTTCGGAATCAAAACTTCATCGCCCGCGTTCAAAATCGTGCAAGCCGCGTTAAAAAGTCCCTGTTTTCCGCCGCAGCTTGCCGCGACTTCCGACGGCGAAAAGTCCGCGCCGAACTGCTCCGCGTAAAATTCTGCAACCGCTTCTTTTAATGATTTCAAACCCGACGAAGGCGTGTATTTCGTCAAGCCTTTTTCTAAGCCTTCGACGGCAAAATTTTTGATAAATTCGGGCGTTGGAAAATCCGGTTCGCCGACGCTCAGATCAATTACGTCAATTCCTTTATCGCGCATCTCGGCGGCGGCTTGCGCGGCTTTTAGAGTTGACGAAGCGGACATTTTTCGGACATTTTCGGAAACGGGAAAAGAATTCATATTCGTAAATGGTAAATGGAAAACGGAAAATAGTAAAAAATGAATTTAACAAAATTTATCGTTTTAAGAGCCGACGCAGTTGAAGATGAAAAAGCGGAAAATTATTCGGAATAAATGATAGATTATCAGTAGATCACGAAATTCACAGGCGGAAACCCGACAGTTATGGAGGGTGCTGATCGAACGGAAGAATGTTAGGTTTAAAAAAACAGTAGAACATTCCGGTTTTTCTATAAATATTTCGATTTCCTAACAGCACCCTCCATAACTGCCCTCGTTTCCGCCTATTTGGAAACGATTTTTGATATTTTCGTGATCTACTGATTATAGATAAAACGGGCGCAGTTATTATCTTCCATCTATAATTTATAATCTATTCCGAAGCCATACTTCATTTCAACTAATTTCTATATTCGTTATTTGAATTTCCGCGCCTTTCGGAATTGTATTTATGTGTGGTGAACTTTTAGAATCATTTTGCCTCTAATTTTTCCCGCATTTTCCTTTCGACCAAATCGGGAACTAAATTTTCGACGCGCCTGCCGAGCGTGAAAACCTGTTTTACGAGATGCGACGAAACATAAGAGAATTCTTCCGCCGCCATCAGAAAAACGGTTTCGATTTCGGGTTCTAAACGCCGATTCATCAGAGCCATACGAAGTTCGTATTCGTAATCGGAAACGGCGCGAATGCCGCGCACAATCGCCGTGCAGCTGCGCTCTTTCGCGTAATCTACGAGCAAACCTTTGAAACTTTCAACCATAATTTTGCAGTTTTTCGTTTCAATTTCCGGCAGAGTTTCCTTTATCATCAACAATCTTTCTTCGGGCGAGAACATAGGGTTTTTATCGGGATTATTCAAAACGCCGATAATCATTTCGTCGAACAGATCAACCGTGCGCTCGATAATATCTATGTGTCCCATCGTCAATGGATCAAATGAGCCGGGAAAAATTGCGCGTTTCATAAATTAAACCTCTTGTCAGCAGCGTCGGCGTAAGCCGATGCGTAAATGCACACGCGACGGGCGCATCGGCTCACGCCGACGCGCTGACTTGCTTTAACAACAGACTCCAGACTCGTTTTTCAGAATCTCGTTTTCAATAATCTTTTCGCTTCCGCTTCGGTTTCCTCGTATTCGGGAATATATTTCGGGTTGGGCTTCATATTCAAAACATATTCAAACTGCTTTTTCGCGTCCTGTTCGCGTCCGACGGCAAGATACGCTTCGCCGAGATGCAGATGCAGATACGAATTATTGTCTTCGAGTTCCAAGCCTTTTTGGAAATATTCGATGGCTTTTTCGGGTTCTCCGCCGGTCATCGTCGTCGCCATTTCAATTCTGCCAAGCACGTCATACGGAGTTGCGCCTTGATAATCGGGTTTGATTTCGATGACCTTTTTCATTCTCTCTTGGATCGTGTCAACCGATGTGATGCCGACGGTCAGAGGATTTCTCTGCGCCTGTTCGCCGAGATTTACGGCATACCAGAAATGCCCGTCGGCTTTGTTCGGCTCGATATTGGCGGCGATCTTTCCCGCTTCTTCGCCTTCTTTAAATGCACGCTCGCTTTCCTTTTCGTCGTCGGTTCGATTGCCGAGAAAGAAATTGTATTCGGCGTATTTCCATTCGACTTCGTAATTGCGATCATTCGGATTTCTGGCTTGCGCGAGCGTCTGCACGGCTTTGCGAAGTTTTTCGATGTCGTCGCGCTGTTCGTATAATTTTTCGGCTTCGGCGAGTTTCGCCTGAACGTCAATTTTGTTTTCCGCAGACGAATCGGCATCAGCCGAACTGCCCGAAGAAGCGCAGGCGAAGGAAAAAAGCGCAAGCAAACCGATTGTAATAAATGTGTAAATTCGTTTCATATAAAGATTTGTAAATTACCAAAAATGTTAAAATTTTGTTATATTTTTCACTTAACCGTTCGGATAAGTCTAATAAAAAAACGGCATATATTAAAGTCATAATGAATAAAAACGGACAAGCGGCATCGTTTTACGATCTGGAAGGAACACTCGTCGGCACGAATCTGGTGCATACGCTTGCATTTTACGCCCGTCGTCAGCAGGGTTTATTTTCCACGATAAAAAAATCGGCGGCGACCATCGCCAAACTGCCGATGTTCGGAATCACCGATCTTTATTCGCGCAATGTCTTTAACGAGTATTTTTTTCAAAGCTACAAAGGCGAATCCCAAGACCGTCTGCGCTATTTTTCGCAGGAACTTTTCGAGGACGTTCTAAAGCCGGCGATTTTCGACGGAACGCCCGATCTGATCGCCAAATCGAAAAAAATCGGACACGTCCAAGTGATCGTCACGGGCGCGTTGGATTTCAGCGTCGCGCCGCTTGCCGATTATCTGGGAATTGATTTTTTTGCGGCAAACCGCCTCGAATTCGTCAACGGCGAAGCAACCGGACGCTTGCTGCCGCCCGTGATGGCTTCGGCAACAAAAGCGACTTGGATCAGAGAATTTGCCGAAGAGAACGAGATAAATTTATCCGATTCGTTCGCCTATTCCGACAGCATTTCCGATCTGCCGATGCTCTCGATTGTCGGTCATCCGGTTGCGGTAAGTCCCGATTTTCGCTTGAAACAGACGGCTTTGCACCACGATTGGGCGATTCTGGATTTAAAATAAAATCTTATATGAGTGCAAAAAATTACAAATTATTAACAGCATCGGTATTATTTCTTACGGCGATTTTTTTCCAGATTTCAAATGTTTCCCAAGCACAGAAACAAAAAGTTGAAAAAATCTGGAAAGTCAGTTCCAAAACGATTGACGCAAAATCGCTGATTAAAGACATTAAATATTTATCGTCGGATGAACTCAAAGGACGCGAAACGGGAACAAACGAAAGCGTAAGGGCTAAAATGTATGTGGCAGCGAGATTTAATCAATCGGGAGTAAAACCGTTCGGGCGGGATTATTTTCAGAAGTTTTCGTTCACCGACAGAAATAAAAACGAAGTCGAGGGCGTGAACGCGTTCGGAATCATCAAAGGGAAAAAAGAGCCGAACAAATACATCGTAATTTCAGCGCATTACGATCACGTCGGCGTTGAAAACGGCGAAATCTACAACGGCGCGGACGACAACGCTTCGGGAACGGCGGCACTTTTTGCGATTGCCAAATATTTCAAAAAGCACAAACCGAATCATTCAATAATCTTCGCCGCCTTCGATGCCGAAGAAAAAGGCTTGCAGGGCGCGAGATATTTTGTTGATAATCTGCCCGTTTCTCAAAGCGATATTTTGCTGAATATCAATATGGATATGGTTTCACGCAATGATAAAAACGAACTTTACGCCGCCGGAACATTTCATTATCCGAATTTGAAACCGTATATCGAAGCAATCCAAAACCAAACACCCGTGAAATTAAAAATCGGACACGACAGCCCCGACTTAGGACGCGACGACTGGACTTTCCAATCCGACCACGGAGCATTTCACCGCAAAAAAATTCCGTTCATATATTTCGGAGTTGAAGATCACAAAGATTATCACAAACCGACGGATGATTTTGAAAATATCCAGCCGAAATTTTATGTAAATGCGGTTGAAACGGTTTTGATGGCGGTAAAATCTATTGATGAAAATATAAAATGAGCGGATAGAATCCTTATTGTAGAAATTGAAGAAAAGGGAGATGAACAATTATGCAAGCGAATTTTGAGCAAGCAATTAAAATAATCAAAACTCTGCCGCCCGAAGATTTTGAGCGGTTGGATGAATGGATAGAGGAGCAAAAGCGAAACAGGTCTGAAAATGCGGAGAAAGAAAAGCTCAAAAAATATCAAATCGAGCGATACAAAAAAGCAAGAAAATGGCTTGATGAACATAGTGCTGAATATATGAATCAATGGGTTTGTTTAGAAGGAGATAAACTCATCGGACACGGAAACGATGCTTTGGAACTACATCGAAAAGCAAAAGAGTTGGGAATCGCTATTCCATTCGTGCATCATATCGTGCCGGAAGTTGATATGGGAGGCTGGTAAATGGAAACGGTTTCATTCGACGAAATTTATTTCTATGACACATTAAAGGTCGGCATTACCGTTTCGGTTATTTTATTTTCGGGCGATGATTCGACTGATTTTGAAGCGAAAATAGATACAGGAGCAAGTTTCTGCGTTTTTGAACGAAAACAAGCGGATAGATTAAATCTCGATGTTGAGAACGGCGAACTTCTGCGAATAAGCACAGCGATGAGCAGTTTCGAGGCTTACGGACACGAACTATCGCTAATGGTGATGGGCATCGAAACTTATACGAAAGTTTATTTCGCCAAAGAAGAATCTTTCGCCCGCAATGTTCTCGGCAGGCAAGGCTGGCTTGACCGCGTGAAACTCGGTTTGATTGATTACGAAGGCAAACTTTTGTTGAGTGAGTATGGAGAATAGGAGAAATTTCTATGCAAGCGAATTTTGAGCAAGCAATTAAAATAATTAAAACTCTGCCGTCTGAAGATTTTGAGCGGTTGGATGAATGGATTGAAGAACACAAGCAAAAAAATAAACTCTCGAAGGAAAAAGAAGAAAAGCTGAATTGGCGTTTGGAGCGTTATAAAAAGGCTCGGAAATGGCTTGATGAAAACAGCGATAAATATATGAACCAATGGGTTTGTCTGGAAGCCGATAAATTAATTGCTCACGGAACGGATGCTTTGGAAGTTCATCAAAAGGCGATTGCTCAGGGAATCGAATCGCCTTTTTTGCATCACATCGTTGAAGAACCGAAATTTTATGTCGGAGGCTGGTAAAAGTGGAAATCATAACTTTCGACAAAATTTTTGAATATGACACACTGCAAACGGGCGTAACTGTTTTGGTTGTTTTGAGATACGGCGAAAAAGAAATTGATTTTGAAGCCAAAATTGACACAGGAGCAACGCATTGCGTTTTTGAGCGAAAACACGCGGAAAGGCTCGGAATTAATGTCGAAAGTGTGGACTTGGAGGAAACCTTTAATACCATAACGGGTTCATTTGCAGGTTACGGACACGAACTGACACTTTCCGTGTTAGACATCGAAACAGTTTCAACCGTTTATTTTGCCAAAGAAGAGTTTTTTACACGCAATATTCTCGGCAGACAAGGCTGGCTTGACCGCGTGAAACTCGGTTTGATTGATTACGAAGGCAAACTTTTGTTGAGTGAATATGGCGAATAGGAGAAATTTTATGCAGTCGAATATAGAGCGAGTTACAAATATAATTCGCACTTTGCCGTTTGAGGACTTGGAGAAACTCGGCAAGGTGATTGACGAGGAAAAACGAGCGAAACGAGCGAAAAATACAGAAGTGGAAAAGCAACTCGATGATTATGCAAAGGCGAAAAAATGGATTGCCGAAAACGGTGAAAAATATATGAATCAATGGGTTTGTTTAGATGGTGATAAACTTGTTGCTCACGGAGAAGACGGGCGGAAAGTTTATCGAAAAGCGAAAGAAGCGGGAATTAAAGCACCATTTATAAAACGCATAATCGAAGAACCCGAAGCCTTTGTCGGAGGTTGGTCGTGACTAAGGAAACAATTGAATTTACTTCAATTTATCACTACAACACACTTGAAACGGGCATCACTTTGCCGACCACTTTGAGCATTGGCGAATCCATCGTAAAAGTGGATGCAAAGGTTGATACAGGTGCAACATTTTGTGTATTTGAGAGAATTCACGGCGAAAATTTAGGCTTGGAAATCGAATCGGGAGATTTAATAAAAATATCAACCGCAACTTCGGGTTTTGACGCTTTCGGACATAATCTAAATCTTTCCGTCCTCGGTTTTGAAACAGAATCAAAAGTCTATTTTGCAAAAGAAGAAAGTTTTTATCTAAATGTTCTCGGCAGGCAAGGTTGGCTTGACCGCGTAAAACTCGGATTGATAGATTACGAAGGTAAACTTTTGTTGGGTGAATACGAAGAATGAAGCAAACTAATTTTCAGCCGATGAAATCGGCGACAGCATAAAACCTAGCGCGTCAGCACTGGGTCGAGATTATAAAAGGGATTAAAGCTATCGAAGATAGCGACAGCCGGTAAAATAATATGCCGCAATCATATACAAATCTGATTTATCACATTGTTTTTTCGACAAAAATGCGACAACCGATAATCAAAAACGATGTCAGACCAAGATTGTATGATTACATCGGCGGCACAATTCACAAACAAGGCGGAATTTCATTAGCAATCGGCGGGATGGAAGACCACGTTCATATTTTGGCAAAATTGAAACCAAACAAGGCTGTATCGGACATTTTGCGGGATTTAAAGGCAAACGCAAGCGGTTGGATGCACGATGTTTTTCCCGAAGTAGAGGGCTTTTCGTGGCAGAAAGGTTACGGAGCATTTACGGTAAGTGCATCGCAAATTGAAACGATAAAACATTATATTTTGAATCAAGCAGAACATCACCGGAAACACGGCACATTTCGGGAAGAATTTGGAAAATTGTTGATCGCAAACAAGATCGAATTTGACGAAAAATATTTATTCGCAGATGCAGATAGTTAGATTCAGGATTTTAGATTTCAGATTTCAGATTGATAATCGAAGGAAGTAGTTTTAGCCCGTGATAACGGGCGTAAGCATAAAGCCTAGCGTGTCAACGCTAGGTCAGATTGAAAAAATGAATTTTGAGCTATCGAAGATAGCGACAGCAATTTATCAAACTGTCGCCCGTTATCACGGGCTTCTTCGATTTGTTAATACGTTCCTAGTGCTGACGCACTAGGCTTTATGCTGTCGCCGATTTCATCGGCTGAAAACCAAAAATAAAAAATATGGCATTGCAATTACGCAGAAAAACACACGAATCAGTTATATATATTGACCGCGACTCGGCACCGAGGATTATGCCGTTTGGCGAGGATTTTATATTGGAAGATATTCCAATCGGGACGCGGGTTATTTATCCGAATCCGCCGATCAAGGGCTTACCGAATCGGGAGGCGGCGATACGTTATGCGGTGAATAATCCAATTGACGCAAAACCGCTTTACGCACAGCTCGAGCCGGGAATGAAGGTAACGATTGCGATGGACGATATTTCGCTGCCGCTGCCGCCGATGGTTACGCCCGACGTTCGCCAGACGATGCTCGAAGTCGTCCTTGATATGTGTTATGCCAACGGCGTGGACGATATTCATCTGATCGTGGCAAATTCCCTGCACCGCAAAATGACCGAATGGGAAATGAAACGAATGGTCGGAAGCACGATTCACAAAGCGTTTTATCCAGACCGTTTTTATAACCACGATGCCGAAGATGACGAGGGCTTAGTTACCGTCGGACACACGCCGCACAACGAGCCTTTGCGTGTAAATCGTCGGGCGATGGAATCTGATTTGCTTATTTATTTGAATATAAATCTCGTGCCGATGGACGGCGGACACAAATCGGTTGCCGTCGGTCTGTGCGATTACGAATCTTTGCGTGTTCATCACGAACCACAGACGATCATTGATTCGGATTCGTATATGTATCCGCCCGATTCCGAACTCAATCACAAAGTTCACAGACTCGGCAAATTGGTTGATGAAAATCTCAATGTTTTTCACATCGAAACGGCTTTGAACAATAAAATGTTTGATGACGGTTACGATATTTTGACCAAAAATGAGGACGATTTTACATTTGCAGACCGTATGAAATGGGAAGCAATGAAACGCACATTTTCAAAACTCCCGCGTGCCGCCAGACGCAAAATGCTTCACGCAATTCCCGCCCAATACGAAGTTATCGCGTGTTTTGCGGGCGAAACTGAAAAAGTTCACGATAAAATTCTCGAAAAAAATTATCAGCAGTATATCGTCCCCGTCAAAGGTCAGTGCGATATTTTAATCACGGGCATTCCCGACATTTCGCCGTATAACGTCTATTCGGCTCTCAATCCTTTGCTCGTTCAGGTGATGGCACTCGGTTATCATCACAATATGTATAAAAACAAACCGCTTTTGAAAAAGGACGGCGTAATGATAATCACGCACCCGTGTTTTGACGAGTTCGACCACGATTTTCATCCGTCTTACATCGAATTTTTCCATCGCTTACTGCCCGAATCGCGTGATGCTTTTTACCTACGCGAAAAATACGAACGCGAATTCGCCGAAAATCCCGCCTACATCGAAATGTATCGCCGCGGCAACGCCTATCATCCCGCACACCCGTTCTTTATGTGGTATTGGGGCGAAAACGGCAGACAGCACGTCGGCAAAGTTATCGCCGCCGGTGCGGAAAACGCTCACGTCCCCGACATTTTAGGATGGGAACGTGCCGATAATTTGACGGAAGCGATTGCAATGGCAAGAAGCTATATGGGCAGAAATGCCGAAATTTCGATGTTGCATCAGCCTGTAATTGCGTTGGCGGAGGTTACGGAGTAGGAAAAAATGGATGAAAAAGAATTAACAACAGAAAGCGACCTATGGATTGAAAAAGAGAAAGTTTGCGATCAAAGGACATTTGTAGCTTTCTTAAAGGTCTTATCTGAGGAAGAAGGAGAAACACAGAAACTTCTCAGCAAGAATCCAGAGAAATATAAATATTCATCAGTTCTTGGTTGGGAAAATGGTGGAATCTCCAATTACTTAGATGCAATCGCCGCTTGCCTTGAAGATGGAGAATGGTTTAAGCATTCGACAAAATTAGATTGGAAAGAATTGGCAGAGATTTTTTATATGGGGAAAATCTACGAATGAGTTTTGAAGTCGCAAAATGCGACCACAAAAAATTATGCAAGTAGTTAGAAATAACACATTATGGAAACCTGAAATTGAGTCAAAATTCAGTTACGATGCGGAGGTTGTAATTGCCGAAGGTGATTGTGTTCAATCTTTATCAAATATTCCAAAGGAAACGGCGAAACTGATTATAACTTCGCCGCCTTATAATATCGGTAAATCTTATGAGAAAGCTACAAGTCTGGAAAATTATCTTGAATCAATGCGTCCTGTGATAAAGGAAATTGTCAGAGTGCTTTCTTCGGAAGGTTCGCTTTGTTGGCAGGTTGGAAACTATGTTGAAGACGGCGAAGTTTTTCCGCTCGATATGTATTATTATCGTTTGTTTAAGGAATATAACTTAAAACTTCGCAATCGAATAATATGGCATTTTGGACACGGGCTTCACGCTTCTAAGAGATTTTCGGGGCGATACGAAACAATGCTTTGGTTCACGAAAAGCGATTTATATACGTTTAATCTCGATGCGGTTCGCGTTCCGTCAAAATATCCCGGAAAAAGATATTATAAAGGCGAAAAAAAAGGACAAATTTCGGGAAATCCTTTGGGCAAAAACCCTTCGGATGTTTGGGAAATTCTAGTCGAAGATTGGGAAACGGGTTTGTGGGATATTCCGAATGTCAAAGCGAATCATCCCGAAAAAACGGTTCATCCTTGTCAATTTCCGATAGCGTTGGTCGAGCGTTGCATTTTGGCTTTGACAAATGAAAATGATTGGGTTTTCGATCCCTTTTCGGGTGTCGGTTCGGCGATGCTGGCGGCTTTGAAAAATAACCGAAAGGCTCTTGGATGCGAGAAAGAAGACGAATATATTGAAATAGCAAGACAGAGAATTACGGATTTATACACGGGAAAATTAAAATATCGTCCACTTGGAAAACAGGTTCATAAGCCGACGGGACGCGAAAAAGTAGCACAAATTCCTTTGGAGTGGAATTGATATTTAGAGATTTTTACAATTAAAGAAAAACACAGAAACAAACGAAAACAGCCATTTTCAATGGCTAATTATCGGTTAAACAAAATGTCATTAAATTTAAATAAATTGTATTCCGTATTTAAAATATTGGTAGTTATTCTACTTGTTATTTTAATTTTCTACCCGTCTGAAACATACTTAGAATTGGTTAGATATTTGGTAACAGGAGTGGTATTTTGGGGAGTTTATCTTTATTTAAAGAAAGATGCAGAAGAAGACGAAAATCAACAAATAATAATTCTTTTTTTCTATATCGTTTTATTTTTTCTTTATAATCCAATTTATAATGTTACGTTTCAAGATTATCAATGGATACCAATTCATAGTATTTGCTCAGTTTTATTGATTCTTTCTATCGTCTTACATGAATCAACATTCATTATCATTAATTTTTTAAGAAGGAGGTCAATATCAACTTTGCTCATTTTTAGTTTGTTTTTTGCATTCTTGGGATTATATCTAACAACAATCGAATTTATTGAACCATTTAATCTCAACTATCTGAAGAAAAGTGGAAATGTTGTTACTGGGAGAATTACAAAAATATCGCCAAACATTGAGTTTAGTAAAGATATAGAAGGAGAAGTAGATGATGCCTTTGTTGTTTCATTTCAACTTGAATATAAATTTAATCTTCAAAATGAGCAAGAATATATAGGACAAACTAATGATGGTGAAAATCCCATATCTGATGTCAGAGATGATAAATTCATTGATATACATGGAATAGATTATATTCCTAAAGATAGTAAAATTTATCCAATCAAAATCTATTATGAAAAAAATAATCCTTTCAATAATAGGTCTGCTTTTGATGTTGAAAAAACTTTGTCGTCCACACTAATTAATGCTTTATTTCCATACATTTTTTTAACAGGCTTTATTTTCATTTGGGGAATTTGGACATTTAGAAAAAACTATAAAAAATGAAATTATCACCAACCGAAATATATAAAAATAAAAATATCTTTTTCATCGGCGGCACGGGTTTTGTAGGTAAGGTTACGCTTTCGATGTTGTTGCATAATTTTCCCGATGTGGGGAAGGTTTATACGATTGTGCGGGCGAGGAATCAGGAGGAATCGTTGAATCGGTTTTGGAATTCTGTTGTGCCTTCGCCGACGTTTGATCCGCTTAGGGAGAAATATGGCGACGAGTTTGAGGAATTTATCAAAGCGAAGGTCGTTCCGATAAACGGCGATGTTTCAAGTGATTTTCTTGGGGTGGAAGAAGATCAAGCCCGCGAGATTATGGCGGAATGTGATGTGATTATCAATTCGGCGGGGAATGTTACGTTTAATCCGCCGCTTGAATCGGCTTTGCGGACGAATGTTGTCGGGACGAATAACGTCTTAAATTTGGCGAGAATGATGAAGCGTCCTTGTCTGGTTCACGTTTCGACTTGTTTTGTCGCGGGAAAACGCAGCGGTTCGATTTGGGAAAATGAGCCTGTCGTCGGGTATTTTCCGCGTAAAAATGAATTGAAGGGGACGACTTTTGATGTTAATCAGGAGATCGAAGATTGTGCGAATATTTCGGAACGGGCGAGGATGGAAGCGGATGATGCGGTGAATATTGCTAAGTTTCGAGAGGCGGCACGCGAAAGGTTGAGAGAAGAAGGGCGGGATTTGGATGATGAAAAATCCATCAATTCGGCGATCTTTCGTGAACGCAAGATGTGGATTCGTGAACGGACGACGGAACTCGGTGAGGAACGGGCGGGATATTGGGGTTGGACGAATATTTATACTTATTCAAAATCGCTTGCCGAGCAAATTGTTGCACAGCAAGACGATATTGTGAAAACTCTCGTGCGTCCTTCGATTGTCGAATCTTCGGTAAATTATCCGTTTCCGGGTTGGAACGAAGGTTTTACGACGACTGCACCGCTGATTTTAATTGCACTTCGCGGTCAGCCCGTGATTCCCGTTAATGAAAAACTCGTTCTCGATGTCGTTCCCGTTGATATGGTCGCGGGCGTGATGCTGGCGGCGGCGATGGAAGCGATGGTCAATGATGATCCGCCTCTGGTTTTGCAAGCGGCGACGGGCGACAGCAATCCGAATGATATGAAGCGGATTACGGGGCTTGTCAG
The DNA here is from genome assembly GCA_965214585.1 of Pyrinomonadaceae bacterium. Lineage (GTDB taxonomy): Bacteria > Acidobacteriota > Blastocatellia > Pyrinomonadales > Pyrinomonadaceae > JAHCHG01. The sequence continues at coordinate 3,367,765 of OZ243957.1, forward strand.
TCTTTATAAACGCCAGCATTTTAAGGAAAAGGAAACGGGGAATTCGCTTGTCAATCGTTTTCACAAAATGGTCGAAACTTCGCCTGCGACTCAGAAGGCTTATGAGCGGACTTCAACGCCGATGTTTAATAAATTGGCGAAACGGGCAAACTCGATGCTCGACAAAGTTACGCTCGAATGGGGCGGCGGACGCATTAACGACATTGTTTCGGACATGAAAAAAGGCATAGACGAATTTGAACGCACGACGCAGGAAACGATGGACGCTTTTGCGATGTTCAAGCCGTTTATGGTTGATAACGAATACAATTATCGCTCGGACAATGTGCGGGAATTGATGTCGAAGATCAAGAAAAGCGAGAAGGATTTGCTGCCGTGGTATCCCGAAAAACTCGATTGGTATGATTATTGGCTCAACATACATTTTCCGGGTTTGCGAAAATGGGTTTTGCCGCAACTCGAAGAAGATTTGAAAGCCGTCGAGCGACGCGATTATACATATAAAGACCTTGCGGATTTGTTCGACACGGCAACGAAGCGTTTTCCAACCCGCGTTTCGATGAAAATCGAGCGAAACGGCAAAATGGAGCAATATACTTATGAAGATGTCCGCGAACTCGCCTTGCGAGCCGCAGGTTTCTTGGCTCACAAGGGAATTCAGCCCGATGACCGCGTGATCTTGTTTTCGCACAATATGCCCGAATGGGGTTTGACCTATTTCGGAATTATCAAAGCGGGAGCAACCGCAATTCCGATTGATCCCGCAAGTTCGGTTGATGAAATTATCAATTTCGCAACGGCTGGCGAAGCGTCGGCGATTGTTATTAGTCCGAAATTATTGGCAGACAATCCCGAATTAGCTGACCAATTCAAAAAGGAAAAATTAAAGGTTGAAATTTTCACTTTTGAAGATGTTTTTGAAATGTCAACAGAAACCGAAGAAGCACAACGGCTTGCATTATTGCCTGAAAGAATCGTCGCAACTTCGCCCGCTTCGCTGATTTTTACATCGGGAACGACGGGAACGCCGAAAGCCGTGATGCTTTCGCACAAAAACTTTACGAGTATGGTTTCGATGCTTTCCAGCGTTTTGGAAATGAGCATTGACGATGGCATTTTGTCTGTTTTGCCAATGCACCATACATTTGAGTTTTCGGCGGGTTTTCTCACACCTTTCACCAACGGAACGCAAATCCGTTATCTCGAAGAATTATCAAGCGACGAACTCGCACGAGCCATCGAAAACGGTCACGTAACGGGAATGGTCGGCGTTCCCGCACTTTGGGAAATGCTTCATCGCCGGATTAAAACTCGGCTTCGAGATCGCGGCGATTGGTTTGCGGACATCGCCGATAACGTCATTGATTTTAACGCTTGGTTACGCGATAACACGCCGTTTAATCTCGGTCCGATTGTGTTTTTCCCGATCCACGAAGGAATGGGCGGACGGATGCGTTATCTGATTTCGGGCGGTTCGGCGTTGAGCGAAAAAGTTCAAAAAGATTTGCACGGTTTGGGTTTCAACGTCCTCGAAGGCTACGGTTTGACCGAATCTTCGCCCGTTTTAACAGTTACAAGACCGCAAAACGAACTGATAAAAGGAAGCGTCGGAAAACCTCTGCCCGGAGTCGAAGTAATGATTGACAACCCCGACGAAAAAGGTGTCGGCGAAGTCCTCGCCCGCGGGCAAAACATTATGCTCGGCTATTACAAAAACGAGCAGGCAACCGACGAAGCGATTGACGAAGACCGTTGGCTGAAAACGGGCGATCTCGGCAGACTCGACGAAGACGGAAATCTATACATCGTCGGGCGTTCAAAGGACGTAATCATTGATTCAAATGGCAAAAATATATACCCCGACGAGATCGAAGACCTTTACGGCAAATCAGATTTTATCAAGGAATTATCGGTTGTCGGCTTGCCCGACGAAAACGGCGGCGAAAAAATCGCTTCGCTCGTCGTGCCTGATTACGAAAAAGACATTTCCAAAACCCGTGCCGAAATAAACAAGGAGGTTGAGAAACATTTCCGCGAAATTTCCGCGACATTGCCGTTTTTTAAGCGTGTCCAAGTTTTGCACTTAACGCCGTTTGAATTGCCCAGAACCGCAACCAGAAAAGTCAAACGCCCCGAAGTCGTCGAAATGATCGAAACTTTGGAAAAACGACAGAAAAACAAAACAAACAAGGTCGTCGAATCAAAAGGCGACGACAATATTTTGTGGATTCGCAAAATCGTCGCCAGCGTTTCAAATCAACCTTTAGGCGAAGTCGCATCAGATTCTCGTTTGACGGATTTAGGCTTCGATTCGCTAATGTTCGTCGAATTACAAGGTGCAATCGAAGACGGCGGCGGACGGGTTTTGTCGCCCGACGAATTAAACGAAGTCCAAACCGTCCGCGAAATTTTGGCGGTTGTTCAAAGAGTTGATAAAACAAAGAAAATCGCCGACGAGCCGAAGGTTGAGGAAAAAGACGACGAAATAAAAATCCCTTTAGTTGTAAAAACTCTGGGAAATCGAATTGTCAGTTTCGCCCAAAAAACCCTTTACGAAAACATCCTCGAAACCAACATCGAAGGGCGTTCAAACGTCCCGCCGCACACGAATTTTATCGTTTCGTCAAACCACGCTTCGCACCTCGATATGGGTTTATTAAAATTCGCACTCGGCGAAGAAACCGCCGATCAAACCGTGGCAGTCGCGGCGGCGGATTATTGGTTCGACACAAAATACAAACGAGCCTATATGAACAATTTCACATCGCTCGTCCCCATCGAGCGTTCGGGCAGCCTGCGAACATCGCTCCGCCACGTTACGCAAATCCTCAAAGAAGGCTACAACTGCCTGATCTTCCCCGAAGGCACGCGATCTCTGACGGGCGAAATGGAAGAGTTCAAACCCGTCATCGGCTATCTCGCTTTAAACAATAAAGTCGGAATTTTGCCGATATATTTATGGGGAACTTTTGAAGCGTTTCCAAAGGGAACAACCGTTCCGAAAGTCGAAAAAGTCGGCTCAAAGATCGGTGCAAAAATAGGCAGATTCCTCGAATACGACGAACTTTTTGAGATGACCAAAGGCGTTCCGAATACGGAGGCATATCGTCTAGTCGCGGCACGAGTCCAACACGAAGTAGAAAATATGCGGGACGGAAAACGCGATAAATTCGATGTCAAAGCTATCAGGAAGAAATGGAAAGCCGAGAAACGTAAAACGAAGAAGAAAGAGCCGATGATTGATGAGTAATAATATGAAATCAAAAATTACACTTTCACAACTTCGTGAAGAAGCAAAAGCATTTGCCGATCTCGAATCAAATCACGCCGAACCGTCTTTGTTCGGTATAAATGATGGCAAAACTGTCGGAACTTATATCGAGCATAAATTCAGAGAAATACTTATTGCGAAATATGATATTGAATTTAGCAGTTCGGCATCAGGCATTGATATACCGAATTTGCTGATTGATATAAAAGTTACAAGCGTTAGGCAGCCTCAATCATCTTGTCCATTCAGATCGGCACGACAGAAAATTTTTGGTTTAGGATATTCATTATTAATTTTTGTTTATGACAAAACTGACGATGTCAAAAACGAAACATCTATTTTGGATATTTTTCACGCGATATTTGTTGAAAAAGAAAGAACAGCCGATTTTCAAACGACAAAAGGACTCAATCAGATTTTAGAAAATAACGGAAATGTTGAAGATTTAGTCGGATTTATGCAGGATAGAAATTTGCCACTTGATGAAATTGAAGCGTTACGGATTGCCGAAGAACTGCTTGAGAATGGTTCTGTAATCAAAGGTTATTTGACGATTTCAAATGCGTTACAATGGAGATTACAATATTCGCGTATAATATCGGAAGCGGGAAATGTTGATGGAATTTGGCGTGTAAGATGAAAAGTTTAATAAAAGACAAAAAGGTTAAGGAATTCGGTGATTTTCAAACGCCGAGAGAACTTGCGTTTGAAGTTTGTCTTTTGTTATCTCGTTTGGGCGTTAAACCCGAAACAATTATTGAGCCGAATTGCGGCATCGGCGGATTCGTTCAAGCGGCGAAAAAGATTTTTTTTTCCGCTAAGATTTACGGCTTTGATATATCTGCCGATTATATTAAAAATGCCAATGATAAATTCCGAAACGAAGAAAATGTCTTTATCGCACAAGCAAATTTTTTTGAAACGGATTGGATGGAAATGTTTAAAAATTTTCCAAAGCCCATTTTAGTTTTAGGAAATCCGCCTTGGGTTACAAATTCTCAGCTAAGTTCTTTGGAAAGTTTGAATTTGCCGAAGAAAGAAAATTTCCAGAATTTCAGCGGTTTTGATGCAATGACGGGAAAGAGTAATTTCGATATTTCCGAATGGATGCTGATACAACTTTTTGAATATCTGAATTGGCAGGATGCGAGTTTGGCGATGCTTTGCAAAACTTCCGTTGCCCGAAAAGTCCTAAAATACGCTTGGAAAAATAACATTAGTTTGAAAGATTCGGCGATTTACGGAATCGAAACCGAAAAATATTTCAACGCATCGGTTGATTCTTGTCTGCTCGTTTGTAATTTCTCACAAACTTTGCAGGATTTTACAACGAAAGTTTATGAAAGTTTGGATTCGAAAAATCCAATCCAAAAAATTGGTTTTAAAAATAACCAATTAATTGCATCAATTGATTTATATGAAAAGTGGAAACATCTAAACAGTGTTTCAGATTACAAATGGCGTTCGGGAATCAAACACGATTGCTCGAAGGTTATGGAATTAACGAAGGAAGGGGAGTTGTTTAAAAATAAACTCGGCGAAATTTTTGAGATAGAAGATGAATTTGTTTTTCCGATGCTGAAAAGTTCCGATCTTGCAAATGGCAAACTCGCCCCGAAGCGTTGGATGTTGGTAACGCAGAAAAGTGTCAAAGAAGATACAAAAAGCATTGCTGAAAAAGCACCGAAAACTTGGGATTATTTAAATAAAAATGCAGAATATTTAGATAATCGAAAAAGTTCTATTTATAAAAATCGTTCGAGATTTTCGGTCTTTGGAATTGGTGAATACTCGTTTGCACCGTGGAAAGTTGCGATTTCAGGTTTCTACAAAAAGATTGATTTCAAAGTTGTCGGAAGTTATGAAAACAAGCCGATTGTATTGGACGATACTTGTTATTTTATTCCCTGCAAAACCGAAAAAGAAGCAAAGAAAATTTGTTCATTATTAAATTCCAACATTGGAAAAGAATTTTTTGAAGCATATATTTTTTGGGATGCAAAACGTCCGATTACTGTTGATTTACTCAAGAAAATAAACATTTCAAAGTTGGAAAAAGAATTTTCAAATGGCAAAAAAATCAAAAGCATTAACAAAAACAAATAACAAAATCCTGATAACAGGCGGAACGGGATTTCTCGGCACGCACATTGTTCGGCAGTTTCTTGACGCGGGCGAGAAAAATCTGCGCGTGATGGCTTCGAGCGTTCCTGTTTGGATGCAGGATGAAGGCGTTGAGGCGTGTGTCGGTTCGGTTACGAATGTGGAAGATGTGGCGGAAGCGGTCAAGGGCATTTCAGCGATTTATCATTTGGCAGGCAAGGTTTCGCGCGATAATGACGACGCGGTTTTAATGAATCGGATTCACGTTCAAGGCACGCGGATTTTATGCGAAGCGGCGGCAGATGCGGGCGTGAAGACGTTTATTTTAGCGTCTTCAAGCGGAACGATTGCCGTTTCCGAAGAGCCGAAAATTGCGGACGAAAATTATCCAACGCCGATTGATCTTATCTCGCGGTTTGCTTATTATGCGTCAAAATTTTATCAGGAAAAAACAGCCGTTGAGAATTTTGACGGCGACGGCAGAAAACTCGTTATCTTAAATCCGTCGCTGCTTTTGGGAACGGGCGATGAGCGTTTGAGTTCGACAAAGCCTGTGCTTGATTTTCTCGCCCGCAAAATTCCTTTTACGCCTTCGGGCGGTTTGAGTTTTGTTGACGCAAGAGATGTTGCAACGGCGTTTTTAAACGCGCTCGAACGCGGAAAGCACAAGGAGAAATATCTGCTCGGTGCGGAAAATATGACGTTTGCGGAGTTTTTCGGCAGACTCGAAAGGCTTTCGGGCGTGTCTGCTCCGATGCTCAAAGTGCCGAAATATTTAAGCGTTCCGGCGGCGAATTTTGTTGATTCGTTTTTTAAGAATTGGAATAAAACTCCGCCGTTTGAAGCAAAAGAAGTTGAGCAAGCGGAATTATTTTGGTATTTCGATTCGTCGAAGGCGAAAGAGCAATTGAGTTTTGATCCACGCGATCCGCAGGAAACCTTGAACGATACGATTTCTTATTTGCGCGAGAATTTCTTGGGCGAAGGTGTGTTTGAGTGAGAAGTGAGAAATGAGAAGTAAAAGAAAATTCAGTTACTTCTCATTTCTCACCTCTCACTTATTTATAAGTTTCTAAATATTTCGGCTTTTTCCGCGCCTTCGACGCTTGTTCAAAAGAATAAGCGATTTCGATTAAAGTCGGTTCGGAAAATTCGCGTCCGAAAAACGAGATTCCGATTGGCATTTCAAAAAGAAAGCCCGACGGAACTGTGATGTTCGGATAACCCGAAACAGCCGCCAGCGAAGAACTCGAAACGTAGTTTGTCGGGCTGTCGCCGTTTATTAAATCAATCATCCACGAAGGCGCGTTTGAAGGCGCGACGAAGGCATCGAGTTTTTCTTTGTCCATCACGAAATTGATGCTTTTGTCCTGCGATAAAACCTTGCTTCTGAGAAGCGCGAGGCGATAAATGCGGTCATTTAGATCGGGTTTTTCCTGCGCTTTGATGAAAAGTTCCTGCTCGAAATACGGCATTTCTTTGGCGGCATTTTCTTCGTTGAATTTTATTATTTTCTCCAAAGTGTCGTATCGTCCGCCGCGTTCTTTCAAGTATTTGTTCAAATCTTCTTTAAACTCATAAAGCAGAACTTCGGTTTCGTCGCTGCCAAAATTTCGCAGATCGGGGAAATTTACATCAACGAGTTTCGCGCCGTTTTTGTCCAAGATTTTCAGATTTGCTTCCATCAATTCGTCAACTTTCGCGTTGCGCCCGAAATACTGGCGGACGACTCCGATCTTTTTGCCTTTCAAGCCGTTTTCTTTCAAGTATTTCGTGTAATCTTTCGCGCCTTTCGATTCGCCGCTTGCGGTTATCTGGTCTTTTTTGTCTTTGCCGACGATTGCGTTTAATAAAATCACCGCGTCGGCGACGGTTCGCGCCATCGGTCCCGCCGTGTCTTGCGAATGCGCGATCGGGATAATTCCGCTTCTTGAAACCAAGCCGAGAGTCGGTTTGATGCCGACGATTCCGTTGACCGAAGACGGGCAGACAATCGAGCCGTCGGTTTCCGTGCCGACGGCGACGGCGGCGAGATTTGCGGCAATCGCAACGCCCGAACCCGACGAAGAACCACAAGGGCTGCGGTCTAAAATATACGGATTATGCGTTTGCCCGCCGCGTCCTGACCAGCCGCTCGAAGAATTTTCCGAACGGAAATTCGCCCATTCAGATAAATTCGTTTTGCCCAATAAAACCGCGCCCGCGTCGCGTAATTGCTTGACGATAAAAGCGTCTTCTTTCGGTGTCGGCGCGTCCAAGAGCGCGAGGCTTCCCGCCGTCGTTTTCATTCTGTCGGCAGTGTCTATGTTGTCTTTAATGACGACGGGAATTCCGTGCATCTGCGAGCGGATTTTGCCTTTAGCGCGTTCCGCGTCCATTTGTTCGGCGATGGCTAAAGCGTCGGGATTCGTTTCAATAATCGAATTCAGTTTCGGATCAATTTCCTTGATTCTCCCCAAATAAATTTCGACCAATTGTTTTGACGAAACTTCGCCCGCTTTCATTGCGTTTTGCAATTCCATTACGGTTTTTTCTTCGATATTGAACGCTTGATTGTTTGACGCTTTTGATTTGCTGTTCATTAAAAAAATTGTGCCTCCCGAAAGACCGATTTGTAAAAAATCACGGCGGTTGATTGACATATTTTGCTCCTCGAATTTATTTTGTTTTTGTTTATTACTTTTTTGCAACAATGGAACGCCGGCATCTTGCCGGCAACAAATGCGACAGCATTTGAAATGTGTCGGAGAATACAATTATTAATCTTTAACCTTAAAGTTTGCCAAGTTGATTTTCGCGCTCACGCGCTCATTGCCGGCAAGATGCCGGCGTTCCTTTTTTTACAAACTTTTATCCCTACATTTCGCATCTGACGTTTACAATTAGACTTAAAAAAGTTTTGAGTTCATAATATTACCACAAAAAAAATCTAAAAATAAGGAAATCTGAAAATGTTAAAAAATATTTCGATTGTTTTGGTGTTCGGGCTTTTGTTGTCCGCCGCCGTTTTCGCGCAAAAGGTTGATAAAAAGGCTGATATGAAGTTTGAAAAGCTGGCAAATCAATATATTGGCGAATTGATAAAAATGAATCCCGAATGGGCGACGAGGTTGGGCGAGCATAAATACGACGGGCAGCTTAACGATTACAGCTTGGCGGGAGTCAAAAAAGAACGCGCGTTTACCGAAAAATATCTGAACGAACTGAACAAAATTCCGTTTGACAAATTGAGCAAGGTCAATAATATTGACGCGCGAATTATGAAACACAATTTGGAATATAATCTTTTTCAGATTGACGTTTTGCGAGAATATGAATGGAATCCGCTTGTTTACAATGTCGGCGGAGCGATAAATAATTTGATTGCCAGAAATTTTGCGCCGCTCAAAGACCGTCTGATGAGCGCGAAATCAAGGCTCGAAGCCGTTCCCGAAGTGGTTGCGGCGGCGAAGGCGAATCTGAAAAATCCGCCGAAAGTTTACACCGAAACGGCGATTTTGCAGAACAGGGGCGTTATCAATTTGATAAAAAGCGATTTGCAGACGTTTGCCGATGAAGCGGGAATGGAAAAAGAACTTGCGCCCGCGCAAGCGAAGGCTGTTGCCGCGCTCGAAGATTATGGAAGTTGGCTCGAAAAGGAATTGCTGCCGCGCTCGAACGCCGATTTTCGGCTTGGCGATGAGAAATATCGAAAGAAATTGAAATTCGCGCTTCAATCGGATTTGTCGAAAGAGGAGATTTTAAAACGCGCGATGGCGGATCTGAAAATGACGCAGCAGAAAATGTTTGATGTCGCGCTTCCGCTTTATAAAAAATATAATCCTGAGATTGATTATGACCGCGTTAGATTAAATCCGAAAACCGTTATCAAATTCGTTTTAGATCGGCTCGCCGAAGACCGTCCGACGAATGACACAATCGTTAAACAGGCGGCGCAGGACGTGATCGAAACAACGAAATTTGTCCGCGAAAAAAATCTCGTAACTTTGCCGGATGAACCTGTTGACGTGATCGTAATGCCCGAATTTCAACGCGGCGTGGCGGTTGCATACTTCGATTCGGCGGGACCTTTGGAAGAAAAGAACGAAACTTTTTACGCCATTTCGCCGACTCCGAAAGACTGGTCGGACGAGCGCAAGGAATCGTTTTATAAAGAATATAATGATTATATGCTCGAAGATTTGACCGTTCACGAAGCGATGCCGGGACATTATCTGCAAATTATGCACTCGAACGATTTCAAAGCACCGACGATGATTCGCGCTCTGTTTAGAAGCGGAACATTTACCGAAGGCTGGGCGGTTTACGCCGAGCAATTAATGGCTGAACACGGTTACGGCGGCGCGGAAGTCGAGATGCAGCAATTGAAAATGAAACTGCGCGTGATAATCAATGCGATCATTGACCAGAAAATTCACACCGACGGAATGACCGAAAAGGAAGCAGTTGATTTTATGATGAACGAAGGTTTTCAGGAAGAAGGCGAAGCCGCCGGAAAATGGCGACGGGCGCAGCTTTCTTCAACACAGCTTTCAACTTATTACATCGGTTCTGTTGAAGTTGGCGACATTCGCAAGGCTTATGAAGCGAAGCATAAAGGCAAAGTTGATATGAAGAAAATGCACGACGCGATGCTCGCTTACGGTTCGCCCGCGCCGAAATATGTGTTGGAAATGCTGGATTTGAAATAAGTTGTTGTTGATTTTGCTTACTCAATCGAGTTCTACAAGCAATAATCGAAATTTTAATATGTGGAGATTTATGCCTTATGAGCAATTCATAAGAAAATATGCCCGCTGAATACGCGGAAAACGCAGAATTTTAAAGACTTCTTTCTTTTTTCCGTGTTTTTCCGCGTATTCAGCGGGCATATTTTTCTTGCTTTTTAATTTCTTGGAAATGTTTTCATCAATGGATTTGTTAAAAACCGCTTTGCATTTTTCAATCTCGTCGAGCAGTTTTTCCAAGAGATTTATAATTCTGTCAAATTGTTCATCCGTCATTATTTCTTTAATCTCTCCAAACTTCCTTCGCCGCTTACTTTTCGTGAATTTATTTTGGCAATTTGTTCGGCATTTTCAAACGCCCGCAGAAAGTTCTCGCCTAGAACTTTTTCGATTTCCTTTTCCGTGTAGCCGCGTTTGAGCATTTCGTAAGTTACTAAAACGAGGTCTTCCGCGCCGTTCATTCCGACGGGAAGCGACGAAACGCCGTCGTAATCCGAGCCGATTCCGATGTAATCAATTCCGGCGATCTTTTTAACGTGATCTATGTGGTCAACGATTTTTTCGTAAGACGGGTAATAAATCGGATTTGCCGCATAAAGACGGCGCATTTCTTCGTTTAATTTCTCTTGGTCGTCTTTATATTTTTCCTCGATTGCTTTGATTTCGTCTTTTAATTTTTCATCGCGGGCGCGGTTTTCGTCGAGGCTTTTTTGGTCGAGAAATGATGTGTAGAAATTTATCATTACAACGCCGCCGTTTTTGGCGACTAATTTTAAAACGTCGTCGGGGACGTTGCGCGGATGATCGGCAAATTCGCGTGCCGAAGAATGCGAATAAATGACGGGCGCGGCTGAAATTTCGAGCGCGTCGCGCATTGTTTCGTCGGAAACGTGCGAAAGATCAACGAGCATTCCGAGGCGGTTCATTTCTCTGACCACTTCCTTTCCGAAATCGTTTAAGCCGCCGTGAGGCTTAAAGTCTTTGCCGTCTTCGGTTTTGTCGCAGCAAGCGTCCGCCCAATTGTTTGTATTGTTGTGCGTCAAGGTCATATAACGCACGCCCAGACGGTAAAAATTGCGAAGCGCGTAGAGCGAATCTTCAATCGCGTGTCCGCCTTCGATTCCCATCAAAGCGCAGAGTTTTCCGGTTTTTTTCGCTTGACGAATTTCGGTTGCCGTCGTGCAGACTGCCATTTTGTTCGGGTGTCTTTCGGCTTCGCGGTAAACCGTGTCAATCTGGTTCATCGCTCGCTGCATCGAGCCGCCTTTTTTGGCGAATGTGCGCGAAACGTAGATCGAGAAAAATTCGCCCGTGATTCCGCTTTGTCTAAGGCGCGTAAAATCGCTGTGAAAAGGCGTTCCGTCCCGGTGATATTTTCCGGCGGAATCGGACGCGAGCGAAAAATCTTCGTCGAGCATCGGCGAAGTTATATCGTTGTGTCCGTCAACTATGATCGCCTTTTTGTGAACAGCCAATGCCTTTTGCCAAAGTTTTGCGTTTGATTTCGGCGGCATTGTCTGGGCGCAGATTTGGATTGAAAATATTGAAATGAAAACGAAAACGGTAAAAGACAAGATTTGATTTTTCATAATTGATTTTTGCGGACGGTAAAATTTTAGAAATAGTTTAGCTCTTTTTAACGCAAATTTGAAGCAAAATTTCCCGGTAAATTATTGGCATAATATGTGCGTTATGTAAAACCGGAGTCGTGTTATCCGTTTGACATTAAAATTGTTTAAAAGCCGGACAAACAATAATTTATTATCTCAAATAAAAATAAACTTCCAATCATTTTGACTGAAAAAGTGTCGAATTGACAAATTGTGCCATTCCTTTTCTGACAAATTTTGGCATATCCTGAAATTTTTCTCTCTTTAATATGAATAAGCAAGAAAAAAAACTGATAAAAGTTTTATTAATAGATGACAGCAAAACTGCATATCTGCTAATAAAAAATTATTTCGGGGAGTTTAACGATAAAAATTTTCAACTTGATTGGATAGACAATTTTAATCAGGCATTATCGGCTGTTTGTGAAAATAAATATGATATTTTTTTGGTAGATTATTGGCTGGGCGAAAAAAACGGTCTTGATTTTATCAGGCAAGCCTCGAAGTTCAGTTGTGACGCGCCGACGATTTTGCTGACCGGCGATGAAAATAAGGTTGTTGATGCCGAAGCCAGACAAGTCGGCGCGGCTGATTATTTGATAAAGGGACAGATAAATCCGCAAATTCTCGAACGCTCGATTTTGTATGCGCTGGAGCATACCAGAGCAACAAAAGCTCTGCGCGAAAGCGAACATCGCTATCGGCATCTGATCGAAACTTTGCCCGTAATGTTTTATTCGGTTGAATTTGATCCGCCGTATAAACCGATTTACGTTTCGCCGACCTTTGCATCGCTCGGTTATCCGCTTGAAGACTGGACGGAAAAAGAAAATATGTGGATGGACGTTCTCCACCCGGAAGACCGCGAATGGGTTTTAAGAGAAACCGCCGCGGCACGACTTGAAAATCGGGAAACTGATTATAAATACCGTTTACTCGCCAAAGACGGGCGAACAATCTGGATTCACGACCGCGGACAATTCGTCAAAAATCGGGACGGTCAGACGGTCAGCTGGCAAGGCGTATTTTTGGATATTACAGAGGCGCAGGAAGCCGAGAAAGCCAGAAAAAAAAGTGAAGAAAAATTCCGCGATCTGTTTGAAAACGCCAACGACATCGTTTATGTTCACGATTTGGCGGGAAATTTCCTCTCGATCAATAAAGCCGGGAATAAAACCTTCGGATATGAAAAAGAAGACCTTACAAAACTCAATATATCCCGGATAGTTGCACCGGAAGATTTAGAGATGGTTCGGCAGCAGATTTTGAAGAAAAATGATCAAAATGTTCAAACCTCTTATGAAACCAAGTGTCTGACCAAAGACGGCAAACAATTGATTCTGGAGATAAACAGCCGCGGCATTTATGAAAACGGCAAAATCGTTGCCGTTCAGGGAATTGCCAGAGATATAACCGAGCGCAAGCAAGCCGAAGCGAATCTGATCGAAAGCGAAGAAAAATTCCGCGATCTGTTTGAAAACGCGCACGATATTGTTTACGTTCACGATCTGGAAGGAAATTTTACTTCGCTCAATCGCGCCGGCGAAAAAATCACCGGCTATACGCGCGAAGAAGCCGCTAAACTGAATTTTAAGGAAATAGTCGCGCCCGAATATCTGCGAATAGTTACCGACAGAATTGAACGAAAAATCAACGGCGAAATTATGCCTTCGTATGAAGTGGAAATTTTCTCGAAACAACATTGGCGAATCGCGCTCGAACTCAACAGCCGAGTTATTTACAAAGACGGCAAACCCGTCGGAATTCAGGGAATTGCCAGAGATATAACCGAACGCAAACGCGCCGAAGAAGAGCGCGACAGATTTTATAAATTAACGCTCGATCTGCTGACAACGGTTAATTTTAACGACGAACTCGTTCAGGTAAATCCGGCTTGGGAAAAAATTCTCGGCTATCAAAAGCAGGAATTGCTTGATCGTTCGTTTTTCGACTTTATCCATCCTAAAGATATTCGCGTTGCCCGCGCCGAAACGTCGAAAATTATGTCCGGTTATCCGGGTGCTTTTGAAGTGCGTATGCTTTGCAAAGACGAAAGCTACCGCTGGATTTTATGGTCAACGATTCCGGTTCTCAACGATCAGAGTTTTTACGCCGTCGGGCGCGATATTACCGAACGAAAGAAAACCGAAAAACAGCTTAAACACAACGCTTTATACGATACTTTGACAAACCTGCCGAACCGCGCACAGTTTATGAATCATCTGAAAGAGGCGATTGAAGACACAAAAAGAAATGCTGATAATAAGTTTGCGGTGCTTTTCCTCGATCTTGATCGCTTCAAGGTGATAAACGACGGACTCGGACACTTGATCGGAGATAAACTGCTGATCGCCATTGCCGAACGGCTCAAGTCAACTTTGCGTCCGGGCGACATCGCGGCTCGGCTCGGCGGCGACGAATTTACATTTTTAATCAACAATATAAATGATAAGACCGACGCGGTAAAGGTTGCCGAAAGATTGCAGAAAAAACTTGCAATCCCTTTCAAATTAGATAGTTACGAAGTTTTCACATCAGCCAGCGTCGGAATTATAATCTCGGACGAAATTCACCGCAACCCGGAAGATTTTCTGCGCGACGCGGACGCGGCAATGTATCGGGCAAAGGAAACGGGAAAAGCCAGATATGAGATTTTTGACCGCGAAATGCACATACGGAATATGAATCTGCTTCAGGTCGAAACGGATTTGCGCCACGCTCTGGAAAGAAGCGAATTTAGAGTTTATTTCCAACCGATTGTCGCGCTCGATACGGGAACGATTCAGGAATTTGAAGCATTGATTCGCTGGGAACATCCGAAATACGGCTTAATTTCGCCGAACGAATTTATCGGTGTCGCCGAAGAAACCGGCTTGATAATTCAGATCGGGGAATGGATTTTAGAAGAATCCTGCCGTCAGACGAAAATATGGCACGAAAAATTTCCATCGCTGAAACCTCTCGGAATCAGCGTAAATTTATCCGCCAAACAATTGATGCACCCGGCACTTACGTCGCGCGTGAAAGATATTTTGGTAAGAACGGATTTCAGTTCGCAGCATCTGAAACTCGAAGTTACGGAAAGCACCGTGATGGAAAACAGCGAAACCGCCTTGAAAGTTTTAACCGAACTGACCGACGCGGGAATAAAGATCAGCACCGACGATTTCGGAACGGGATATTCGAGCCTCAGCTATCTGCACCGTTTTCCGTTCGAGAGAATCAAAATTGACCGAAGTTTCGTCAGCAAAATGGACGCGGATTTGAAAAGCGAGGCGATTGTCCGCACGATTTTGATGCTCGGCAAAAATCTGGAAATAAACATCGTCGCCGAAGGAATCGAAAACGAACATCAATTATGGCAGCTGCGCTCGTTCGGCTGTCAGTTCGGACAAGGTTATCTGTTTTCAAAACCCGTTGATGCCGAATACGCCGAAAAATTATTGACGGAAGGTTTGCCTTTGGATTTTGCGGAAATGGAAAAACCGTTTAATTTCTCCGAGATACAAACGAAATCATTTATCGAAGTCAGCGAGATTCAGTAGTTTTGTAAATAGTAAATCGTTAATTGTTAATAGTTTTTCTATCAAATTATTCAATTAGGGAACGTGTAGAAAATAACTTATAAAACAACTTTTCAAAGAGGCGGAAACCCGACAGTAATGGAGGGTGCTGTTTATAAGTCAAAAAGTTTATAGTTAAACAGCATTGTCAACACTTTTTTGAAAACCCGACAAATTTCTAATCAATCAGCACCCTCCATAACTGCCCTTGTTTCTGCCTTTTTTTACCGTTATAAGTTATTTTTTACACGTTCCTAGCAATTAACGATTTACCATTAACCATTTACAGACTACTTTTCAGCCAACTGTTTTTTCTCGCGCGGTTTGGCGTTTTTAACGTATTTGTCAAACCAGTTGATCTGCTCGAAAAGCGCGTGTTCGATTGATTCGCGGGCGGCGTAGCCGTGTGATTCAAGCGGCAGAAACACGAGCCGCGCCGTTCCGCCGTTGCCGCGAATGGCGGCGAACATTCTTTCGGACTGAATCGGGAAAGTTCCCGAATTGTTGTCCGCTTCGCCGTGAATCATCAAAAGCGGTTCTTTTATTTTATCGGCGTAGAAAAACGGCGAAAGTTTCGCGTAAACGTCCTGCGCTTCCCAGAAAGAACGTCGTTCGCTCTGAAATCCGAACGGCGTTAAAGTTCGGTTATACGCGCCGCTTCGTGCAATGCCCGCGCGGAAAATATCCGAGTGAGCTAATAAATTCGCCGTCATAAACGCGCCGTAGCTGTGTCCGCCGACTCCGACTCTTTCCGGGTCAACAACTCCGAGTTCAACGCCTTTGTCAATCGCCGCCTGCGCCGAATCAACAAGCTGTTTTACAAATGTATCGTTGACCGTCAAAGGATCGCCGACAATCGGAATCGTCGTATCGTCTAAAATCGCGTAACCTTCGAGCAGCATAAACAAATGCGAATAGCCGCCGATGTTTGTAAAGCGGTTTGTCGAACCGGAAACTTGTCCGGCGGTTGCCGCATTTGTATATTCAAGCGGATAAGCCCAAACAATCGTCGGCAAGCGCGTGCCTTCTTTGTAATTCGGCGGCAGATAAAGCGTAAACGACAGATCAACGCCGTCGGCGCGTTTGTATTTGACCAGCCGTTTCGTGATTCCGCGAAGCTGCGGCGACGGGTCTTTGAAATCTGTGATCGGTTTCATCGAAGTCGCCATTGCATCGGCGTTTGCTCTCTCGCGCAAAATCAGATTCGGCGGTTCGGCGATTGTTTCGCGCCGTGTGATAAAGCGATTCGCGTCGTCGTCCAGCAAAGTAACAAAAGTTTCAAAAGAATCTTTGTCCGAACGCCAGATTTCTTCAGTTTTCAAAGTGTTCAAATTCATTCTTCGCAAAAACGGTCTGTCGCCTTCCGAAGACGCGCCGTTTCCTTCGAGGTATATAAAATCGCCGTTTCGCAAAATAACTCTTTCGCCGTTCGGCAGAGTTTTGTAGATCGGATCGCCGATGGCGTTGTATCTGTCGCGCACATTCAGATCGGAAATGAGTTTCGGATTTGTCGGATTTTTGTAATCAATCATATAAATCCGCCGCTTTTGCGTGTCGCGGTTGTAATCGTAAAACCACATCATTCCGTTTTCGCCGAAAGTTTTGCCCGCAAAACGCTGTTCAACCTTTAAAAGTTCAAAAGGCTCTGCGGCAAACGGCGCGGCAAGCATCATCAATTTATCGCGCGGCGTAACTTTATTATTCGGATCGCCTTCGTCGAGTGCTTCCGCCCACATCAAAGTCGCCGATTCCGTCGGAATCCAGTCGTAACTTCTCGGTCCGGTCTGAACTCCTTGGACGACAAGTTGATCCTGCAAAGGGATGTCGGCGAGTTTGTGAACCATTTCGCCCTTCCGATTCCAAACCTCAACTTCCGTCGGAAAGTTATAAAAAGGAAAAAGATAAGAATACGGACGCTTTAATTTGCTGACCAAAATATAATTTCCGTCGGGCGAAACTTTGCGGTCTTGGTAAAGCGCGGGCTTGCCGATGTTCATTATTTTGCCGTTTTCGACATTGACGATTGCCATCTGCGAAGTCGCGTAATAATCAAAAAGTTTTTCGTCATTCGGCGACGAGAGCAAATCCTGATAAGTTCTGATCGCGCCCGATTTGCCGGAAGTTTCCTGAATATTCGGCTCATTCGGCACTAAATCTCTGTAAGCCGGCGCAGCACCGCGATTTCTCGGCACAAAGTTGACAAGCAGACTTTTCTGATCGGGCATCCAACTGTAACCGTCGAAAATCGTATTGACCAAACCGTTTTTGAGTCTTTTAACTTTCCCGTTCGCCGTTTCGATTATCAAAAGTTCCACGCCAAGCGGTGTCATTATTCCCGCCGCGACATATTTTCCGTCCGCGCTCCAATTCGGCGAAACGATTTTCGAGTTCGGCGGCAGATTAACCCGCATTTCCTTTCCGTTATTGATATTCTTAAAAACCAAACCCGTAAAATATCTCTGCCGATGCTGGCTGAACGTATTCGGATTTATACGCAAACCCGCCAGCCTGAGCATCGGTTCGGCGAGTTCGGAAATCGGCGGATAGCGCGAATACTCCAAAAGAAGCATTTTATCCTTCGCCGGACTAACCGAAGTGATCGGCGTTTCCGGCGCATTCAGCACATCTAAAATCTCCTTAGGCGGCTTTTGATAACCGCTTTGCGCGAAAAGATTAAACGAAAAAAGAAACAGAATTACCGCTAAAGAAACAAACTTGAATTTCATATTTGACCTCGAATAATTTTGGCAATTGCGCCAAATTAAATTTTTAGAATTGAATTTTTAGAACTTTGATTAAAATTGTAATGAAATTTACTTGGATATTCAAAGCGGGTGAGAAGGGTAAAGGTAAAAGGTAAAAGGTGAAAGGTTAAAGGTAAAGGGTAAAAGGATAAAGGTAAAAGGTAGAATTTACAGCATCAAAATCCCTGTTCATCTCCTTTATCCTTGTTAAATATTTCTTAAAATCTGTATTTATCCGTGTTCATCTGTGAATAATTTTCTCACCTTTTACCTTTTACCTTTACCCTTTTACCTTATTATTCTTGACTTAGAACTTCTTTAATAGATTCGCGCAGTTTCACGGCGGAAGTCGTCGCGGGTTTTAGTTCAATTTCTTCTAAGCCGTAAATTTTCTTGCCGAAAACTCCGTTCCAAGTCGGAATTACGATTGTGACCGAGCCTTGCGCCTGCGCCTGACACGCCAGACGCATCAGCGGTTTTGCTTCGTCCGCCTGTTTGTAGCCGAAAACCTTCATTTGCTTGCGTTCCAGACGCTGAACATCCGAGAGTTTTTCCGCGCCCGCGATTATTCCGACCCAGCAAGTTCCGCACGCCGCCGAACGGCATTCGACAGGCACAACGCCTTCCCAACAGCGTTCGTCTGCGGCTCGCCAATCTTCCGTCTGATGCCGCGCCGAAGCCGAAGCGATCTCTTCGTCAAAGATAATATCGAATTTCGATTTGCGTTTCGTTTCGTCGTAAGTAACCGAAAATTCTTTGTCAACCGTTTTCAAAAACGCGAAAAATCCGCCTTTATCTTCCTTGTTTCGCTCGGCTAAAATCTTCTCCGGCGATTTCGCAAGTCGTCCTTTCGGCTTTGCCGTTTCGCCCGACGCATTTTTAAACGCTTCAAGTCCAACCTGCGCCAAAGTCATCAAACCGACGGCGGCGATTCCGACGAGCAAAGATTCATCGCGCTTAACTTCACCCGCCACGGTTGCCGCGATTTTCTTGATAACATTCGCCAAATCCGCATTGTCCGAATCGAACTGTTTCGCCTGCGTTTCGATCTCCGCCTTAACCTGTTTCCAAAATCTGTGTCCGTATAAAAATTCGTGCGAAGAATCAATCTGATCTTTCAATTCAAAATCGCCCTTTATCACGAACTGCTGCACTACTTTTTCCTTATCTTCCGCATTTTCCAAAAACCGATGCAAAGCCAGCGGATAAAACCGAAACCAAATCTTCACCGCATTCCGGTCAACTTCGTGAATCGCCGAAAGCAGAGTTTCCAAAACCTTCTCCCAATCCTTTTCGTCGTGTTTGTTTAAATAATTCTCAAATTTTGTTAAATCCATTCGATAAGCCTCTTCTAAAATAATTGTGTTTCTAAATAAACAAACGATTTAATCAAAGTTTGGCTGAAATTACAACTTGACTTAATTGCAGATAGGGCTTTCCTATAAAAAATAAAAAACAAGGCTACAAATGTTACATTCTTAAATAGATTAACAAAAAAGGATGGAACAGTTATGCAGCCTTGTCGGAAAGATAATAGAACTTTTTTTGAGAAACTACAATGTGCCGAGGGATTGGATTTGCGGGATAATCGAGGGAAAAGACACGATTTAGCAGTTGTCCTAATTGGTTTGACGATAGCTATTTTATCAAATCGGGATGGTAATTTATCAGCTCTTCACCGACATTTGACCAAGCGATACGAGCAATTGACGGAAGTTCTCGGATTGCCGCTTGAGCAAGCGGTTTCACGTTCACAGCTTCCCATTATTTTGGAGAAGGTGGCAGTTGAAGTGTTTGACCGATTGTTATTTGAAAATTACGGCATCAAATTAAGCGAACAAGAACGCCGATGGTTTGCCATTGATGGCAAAGAACTTCGCGGCAGCATCGAAAAAGGAGCAAAGAGAGGCGAAGCAGTGGTGCAGGTAATCGAACACGATAAACGCCAAGTTTATGCTCAGGATTATTATTGCGGAGAGAAAGAATCGGAAGTGCCTGTTGTGCGTAAGTTATTGCAAAAAGGCGGATTAAAAAACCAGAAGATTACACTTGATGCGCTGCACTTGAAACCTGAAACGATTGCTCCGATAGCACAGGCGGGCGGCGTATATTTGGTCGGGCTTAAAGAAAATCAGAAAGAAATGTTTTGGGAAGTAAAGCAGATGAGCCGATTTATGCCGCTTGTTTATCAAACGGAGAGTTTGGAAAAAGGACACGGACGAATCGAACACAGATGTTACCGGGTTTATGATATTGAAGGTCTTTACAAGGACGAGCGATGGAACACAAGCGACATCAGAACAGCAGTCAGAGTGATGCGGGAAAGGCAGGAAATCAGAACGGGCAAGATAAGTCGGGAAACGAGTTATTATCTATCGAATCAAGCAGATAAGTTCGGGCAATTATGTGAAGCGGTCAGACTTCATTGGCAGGTTGAAACAAATAATCACATTCGAGATGTGACGCTCAAAGAAGACGGCTTGCGAACAAAAAAAAGAAAGTCAGCCGAATGTTAGCCGAGATCAGAACATTCGCCGCCAAAGTATTGATTGAAACGAAATGCGAAAACCGCCGAGCTCAGTTAGAAGATTTTAGCGATGACTTTGATAGTTTGATCAAAATACTAAGAAAATTAAACTTTTTATAGGAAAGCCCTATAATTGCAGAAAATTTTCTTGACATAAATATTGGATTTTTGTTATTAATAGTAAAATAACTTCGTTACTCAAACATTTACAAGGAGGACATCTCAAATGGATCAAAGAATCTTTCTCTTTAAAGAAGATTTGCCTGACAATCTTCAAGAACATTGGACGATTGAAAAAATGGCGGAAACTGTCGGAATATCCGCTTCTTATTTTCAAATGCTGTTCAAGAAAGATGTCGGAATACCGCCGATGTCATATTTGCACGATTTGCGGTTGGAAAAAGCCAGAGAACTCTTGAAACAACTTTCAATAATATAACTGAAATTAGGGTTGAAGTCGGAATGATGAATGACAGCCATTTCACACGCGATTTCAAGCAGGCGGACAGTATTATCAAGTTGAAGATATTTCCAATCTCTCAGAAACAGTCGCGCAAGTCGCCAACGAACTCGGTCAGCAATACAGCATCGGTTATTACCCGAAGGAATCGGGCGAAAAAGGTGAGCGTAGAAATATCAAGGTGAAAGTAAATATCCCGAATGTTGCTGTTAGAGCAAGAGAAAGTTACGTTGTCGGTTCGGGCAAGAAATAATTTGAGCAAAAGATAATATATTGTTAAATTTTGTGCCGAGATAAAAGACATTTTGCTTTTATCTCGGCGAAATCTTTTATAAATATTCTCGCCGACAAATTTTTACGAAACTTTCCGACCTCACTTGACAACGCTGCTCAAAATTCGTATAGTCTGAAGTTTCGGACTTTTCGTCTGACGCGAGCCGGATGTGAAAGCATTTGACTTGCACGAAAGCGTAAAAGCGTTTGGAGAAATTCAAATGCTCGAAACATTTATTGTGGCGTAAAGCTGAACGCCGCGTTTCTTTTGAAAAAGAAAAACGCTCCAGCGTTTAGGGATATACGAAGATTTTCGCGTGAAAGGATTTTTTTTTATAAAATCCGACATCCGAAATCACAAATCCGAAATCGAAAGAGCCACGCCACAGAAAAGTTTTTGAAAGGGAAATCATCGGAAGACGCGCTTTTGTTTGAAAAATTTCCCGTAAAAGTTTCGATCAATTTATTAGAGTTTTGCACAGGTGACCGCTTGCGCTGACTGCCGGAAAACGATTCGGTAAGAGGCAGGTTACGGGTTGCTTTTGCTTTCGTTTGAGAAAAGGTTGTTGAAATTATCGGGTTTTGAAAGCCCGATTTTGAAAGGTAAAAAATAATGCCGACGATTAATCAGCTTGTCCGCAAAGGGCGCAAAGTAATAAAGGATAAAACAGCGAGTCCCGCGTTGCAGGGAAGTCCGCAAAAGCGCGGAGTTTGCACACGGGTTTACACGCAAACGCCGAAAAAGCCGAACTCGGCACTTCGCAAGGTGGCGCGTGTTCGCCTGACGAATGGAATTGAAGTTACGACTTATATTCCGGGCATCGGACACAATTTGCAGGAACACTCGATTGTTCTGATTCGCGGCGGGCGCGTCAAGGATTTGCCCGGAGTTCGTTATCACGTTATCCGCGGCGCGTTAGATTCAAGCGGCGTGTCCGACAGAAACCAAGCCCGTTCAAAATACGGCGCAAAGCGTCCGAAAGGAGCGAAATAGATATTTGTTCATTGTTAATTGTTTATTGTTGATTGAAAGAAAAACGATGAACGATGAACAACGAACGATGAATAATCAAAGAATATGCCAAGAAGAAGAGTTGCAGCGAAGAGAGATATTTTGCCCGATCCGATTTATAACAGCGTGATGGTCACGAAGTTTATAAACGGCGTGATGTTAAAGGGTAAGAAGACGACAGCCGAGCAGATTTTCTACGGAGCGATGAATCAAGTCGCGGAGAAAACCGGCGAAGAACCTTTGAAAATTTTTAAGAACGCGATGGAAAATGTCGCGCCCGCGCTCGAAGTCAAATCGAGAAGAATCGGCGGCGCAACATATCAAGTTCCGCTTGAAGTCAATCGTGATCGGCGCAACGCTCTGGCGATTCGCTGGATCGTGATGAACGCACGCAAGCGCGGCGAGAGAACGATGGAAGATAAACTCGTCGGCGAATTATTGGACGCGGCGAATAATCGCGGAAACGCGGTCAAGAGAAAGGACGAAGTTCACAGAATGGCGGAAGCGAACAAGGCGTTTGCACATTATAGATTTTAATTTGACGGTTTTTGGCTTTTGGTCTTTGGTTTTTGTTTGATTTTCTCTGCAAAGACCGAAGACCGAAGACCAAAGACCAAAAAGTGTTATGGCAAAGATCAGTTTAGACAAATACAGAAATATCGGGATTATGGCTCATATTGACGCGGGTAAAACCACGACGACGGAGCGTATCCTTTATTATACGGGTGTTTCTCACAAAATCGGCGAAGTTCACGAAGGGACGGCGACGATGGACTGGATGGAGCAGGAGCAGGAACGCGGAATTACGATTACTTCGGCGGCGACGACTTGTTACTGGAAACGCGACGGGAAGGAATTCCGAATTAACATTATTGATACGCCGGGACACGTTGATTTTACGATGGAAGTTGAGCGCAGCTTGCGCGTTTTAGACGGCGCGGTTGCGGTGTTTGACGGCGTTGCCGGAGTTGAGCCGCAATCGGAAACAGTTTGGCGGCAGGCGGATAAATATAAAGTTCCGCGAATTTGTTTTATCAATAAATTAGACCGCGCGGGCGCGTCGTTTGAACGCTCGTTCGATTCGATTATCGAAAGACTCGGCGCAAATGCCGTTGCTCTGCAAATCCCGATTGGCGCGGAAGACAAATTCAAAGGCGTGGTTGATTTGGTTCAGATGAAGGGAATCGTCTGGAACGACGAATCAATGGGCGCGGAATACGACGTTATCGAAATTCCCGAAGATTTGAAGGAAAAAGCCAAAGCCGAGCGCGAAAAATTGGTTGAAGCCGTCGCAAGTATTGACGATGATTTGATGGAAAAATACTTGGAAGGCGAAGCACTCAGCGAAGACGAGATTCGCAAAGGTTTGCGTAAGGGAACGCTCGCGCTCAAGATTATTCCGGTTGTTACGGGAACGGCGTTTAAGAACAAAGGCGTTCAGACACTGCTCGATGCAGTAGTTGATTATCTGCCGAGTCCTTTGGACGTTCCGGCGATTGACGGATTTTTGCCGGGAACGGAAGAAGAAGCGAAACGCAAAGCTGATCCTGACTCGCCGTTTTCGGGGCTTGTCTTTAAGCTGATGGCGGACAAACACTTAGGGCAGTTGGCATTTGTCAGAATTTACAGCGGAACTGTTAAATCGGGTTCGTATGTGTTGGATTCGGTCAAAGATCAGAAGGAAAGAGTCGGAAGATTAATGCGGATGCACGCCAATAAACGCGAAGACATTGAAGAAGCGTCGGCGGGCGAAATCGTGGCAATCGGCGGTATGAAAAATGTGACCACCGGAAACACGATTTGTTCGGAATCCGATCCGATTGTTCTCGAATCAATGGAATTTCCCGATCCGGTTGTGCGCGTTGCGGTTGAACCGAAAACGCGAGCCGACCAAGACAAAATGGGCATCGCGCTCAATCGTCTGGCACAGGAAGACCCAAGTTTCCAAGTTAATACCGATCACGAAACGGGGCAGACGATTATCGCCGGAATGGGCGAACTTCATCTTGAGATTCTCGTTGATCGTATGAAACGCGAGTTTAATGTTGAAGCGAACGTCGGAAAACCGCAGGTTGCATACCGCGAAACGATTACAAGACCGGCGGACGCAAAAGAGATTTTCAAAAAGCAATCCGGTGGTCGCGGACAATTTGCACACGTTGAGATTTCACTCGAACCCGCGCCGGGCGAAGGTTTTGTATTTGAAGACAAAATCACCGGCGGTTCGATTCCGAAACAATTCATTAAACCTGTTTCCGAAGGAATCAGAGATGCGATGCGGCGCGGACTTGTCGCGGGCTACGAAATGGTTGACGTTAAGGCAATCTTGAATTTCGGTTCGTATCACGAAGTTGACTCGGACGAACGCTCGTTCCACATTTGCGGAAGTTTAGCGTTTCAGGAAGCGGCGCGAAAAGCGAAGCCGGTCATCCTCGAACCGATTATGAAGGTTGAAGTTGTAACGCCCGAAGAATATATGGGCGCGGTCAACGGCGATTTAAACCGTCGGCGCGGACAGATTGAGAAGATGGAACCGCGTCCCGGAAATGTTTCGGTTGTAACGGCTTATGTTCCGCTTTCGGAAATGTTCGGTTATGTAACGGATTTGCGCTCGTCAACGCAGGGACGCGCAACGTCAACAATGCACTTTGAGCGTTATGACGAAGCACCCAGAAATGTCGCCGAAGAAATTATTGCTAAGGTGAGAGGAGCAAGCACTGTAAGTTAAAAAAGATAAAAGGATTTGGTTTTGTCCTTTAATAAAAAATAACAAGGAAGAACTTTATAATATGAGCAAAGAGAAATTTGATAGAAGCAAGCCGCACGTCAACATCGGGACAATCGGACACGTTGATCACGGCAAGACGACCTTGACCGCCGCCATTACCAAAGTGATGAGCAAGCATAACGAGAAGATGACTTTCCGTTCGTTCGATTCGATTGACAACGCGCCGGAAGAACGCGCTCGCGGGATAACGATTGCTACCGCGCACGTCGAATACGAAACGCCGAACCGCCACTACGCGCACGTTGACTGTCCCGGACACGCCGATTACGTCAAGAATATGATTACCGGCGCGGCGCAGATGGACGGAGCGATTTTAGTTGTCGCCTCAACCGACGGTCCGATGCCGCAAACCAGAGAACACATTCTGCTGGCAAGACAGGTCGGAGTTCCGGCGATGGTCGTGTTTATGAACAAGGTGGATATGGTGGACGACGAAGAACTGCTCGAACTCGTTGAACTGGAGATCAGAGAACTGCTCTCGTCTTACGAATTTCCGGGCGACGATATTCCGGTGGTGCAAGGCTCGGCACTGAAAGCTCTGGAAGGCGATGCGAAATGGGAAGCAACCGTTGACGAACTGATGCAGGCGGTGGACGATTATATTCCGACACCGGAGAGGGAAACGGACAAACCGTTTCTGATGCCGGTTGAAGACATCTTCACGATACAGGGACGCGGCACGGTGGCGACGGGCAGAATCGAGCGAGGGATTGTCAAAGTCAACGAGCCGGTTGAGATTGTCGGCATCAAGGATACGATGAACTCGGTTTGCACGGGAGTCGAGATGTTCAAGAAACTTCTCGACGAAGGCGTGGCTGGAGATAACGTCGGCTTGCTTTTAAGAGGAGTGGATAGAAAGGACATCGAGAGAGGACAAGTGATAGCCAAGCCGGGTTCGATCACTCCGCACACGAAATTCAAGGCGGAAGCCTACGTCTTGACAAAAGAAGAAGGCGGACGGCACACGCCGTTCTTTACGGGCTACCGCCCGCAGTTCTACTTTCGGACGACGGACGTAACGGGCGTGGCGAACTTGCCGGAAGGAGTGGAGATGGTGATGCCGGGCGATAATATCCAGATGGAGATTGAGTTGATCGCGCCGATAGCGATGGAGAAAGGCTTGCGGTTCGCCATCAGAGAAGGCGGGCGGACGGTTGGCGCGGGAACGGTAACGGAAATTGTCGAGTAAAAAGTGTTCATCGTTAATAATTGATTGTTAATTGAAGGAAAAAAGCAATCAACTATCAACAATTAACCATCAACAAAATATTATGCTAAACGAAAAGATACGCATTAAATTAAAGGCTTACGATCATCGGGTTTTGGATCAGTCAACAGTCGAGATTGTCGAAACGGCGAAAAGAACGGGCGCACGGATTGCGGGACCGATTCCGCTTCCGACGGTCAGAAATCGCTGGACGGTTTTGCGCTCGCCGCACGTTGATAAAAAATCGCGCGAGCAGTTCGAGATCAGAACGCACAAGCGTCTGATGGACATTCTTGATCCGACGGCGGAAACGGTAGATGCTTTGATGAAATTGGATCTGCCCGCCGGAGTTGATGTAGAAATTAAAGCCTTTGGGAACTAACGAAAAGTTTGGTCTTAGGTCTTTGGCTTTCGGTCTTTGGAATATTTTGAATCGTGATTCAGTTTAGACAATGATTTTCAAAAGCCAAAGACCAAAAGCCAAAGACCGAAACGAAAAGATATGATAAACGGAATCATCGGTAGAAAAGTAGGAATGACGCAGCTTTTTGCGGAAGACGGAACGGTTACGCCGGTTACTGTTATTAAAGCGGGACCTTGTATTGTCGTGCAGACGAAAACGGCAAACGGTAAAGACGGTTATAACGCCGTCCAACTCGGTTTTGTTGAAGATAAACCGATTCGTATGAAAAATGTGACGAAACCGATGCGCGGACATTTTGAAAAAACGGGCGGCGGAACTCCGCCGACAAGGATTTTACGCGAACTTAGAATGCCGAATGAGCCGGAAGCAAATGTCGGCGATCAGGTGAAAGTTGATTTGTTTGCCGACGGCGACAAGATCGAGGTCGTCGGAAAATCGAAAGGTCGCGGCTTTGCCGGAACGATCAAACGGCACAATTTCCAGCGCGGTCCGATGTCGCACGGTTCGATGAACATACGTCAACCCGGATCAATCGGGCAGTCGGCGTATCCGTCCAGAGTTATCAAAGGAACGAAATCTTCGGGACATATGGGCGACGAGCGCGTTACCGTCAAAGGTTTAACGGTTTCAAAAGTTGACGCGGAAAACAATTTATTGATGATTCGCGGCGCAGTTCCCGGTCCGAACGGCGGTTTAGTTGTTGTAAAGAAATCAGATAGGAAATAGTTTATAGAGTTCGGGGAGTTTATAGAGTTAGGAGAGTTCAGGGAGTTATTTTTTTAACTCTCAAAACTCTACAAACTCCCAAAACTCAAACGGAGTGAGTATGCCAAGCGCAAAAATTCGCAATTTAGAAAATGAAGAAGTCGGCGATATTGAATTGTCCGATGAAGTGTTCAGCGTAGAACTAAATGAACCGTTGATTCACGAAGCGGTTAAAAATTATCTGGCAAACGCCCGACAGGGAACAGCCGCGACGAAAACGCGCGGCGATGTTCGCGGCGGCGGCAAAAAGCCTTGGAAACAGAAGGGAACGGGACGCGCACGAGTCGCTTCTATTCGTTCACCTCTCTGGCGCGGCGGCGGGCGCGTTCACGGTCCGCAGCCGAAAGATTGGTCGTATAAAATGCCGAAAAAAATGCGGCGCGGCGCAATTCGCTCGGCTTTGTCGGAAAGACTGCGTGAAGGAAATTTGATAATCATTGACGATTTTTCAATCGAGAATCCGAAAACGAAAGATTTCGTTAATGTGATGAACCAACTCGGTTTGATTGAAAATAAAAAGCAGACTAAAACATTAATTGTAGATTCGCTTGATAACAACAATTTGATCTTGTCTTCGCGCAATGTGCAGAAAACGAAAGTTACAAACGGTTACGGCGTGAATGTTTACGACATCATTTATCACGAAAAAATTCTTGTTTCAAAATCGGCAGTTGAAGAATTAAACCAACTGCTCGATCCGAACAGGGAAAACGGTTCAACGGAGCAGGAGGCGGCGTAAAATGAAAAAAGAAGATATGAGCGTTTGGGACGTATTAAAGTCGCCCGTGATTACGGAAAAAAGCGTAATTTTAAAGGAAGAAACGAGCGACGATCCCGATGTCGGACAAGTTTTGACGTTCCGCGTTAGGCGAAAAGCGGGTAAAGACGACATCAAAAAAGCCGTCGAAGAAATCTTCGGCGTAAAGGTCGCAAAGGTTCGCACGATGCACTATCAAGGCAAAATGAAACGTCGCGGACGGCAGGAAGGTCGCCGCGCGGCTTGGAAGAAAGCCTATATCACTTTGAAAAAAGGCGAACCGCACGTTGATTACGCGGAAGCGGTTTAGTTAATGGTTGATTGTTCATTGTTCACTGCAAGTTAAGTTAAATTTAATACACGACTTGAATTCAACCGACAATGAACAATGAACAATGAACAATCAACAATGAACAATGAACTATTATGGGTATTAAAAAATTAAAACCGACATCACCGGCGCGTCGTTATCAAACTTACTTGACGCGCGATGAATTGACTCCGAATGCGAAGCCGGAAAAATCTCTGCTCGAACCGAAAACGAGAAGTTCGGGACGCAATAATGATGGGCGAATCACGGTTCGCAGGCGCGGCGGCGGTCATAAACGGCATTATCGAATTATTGATTTTAAGCGCAATAAGATCGGTATTCCGGGACGAGTTACGCAAATCGAATATGATCCGAATCGTTCGGCGCACATCGCTCTGATAACTTATCTGGACGGGGAAAAGCGTTATATTATCGCGCCGATTGGTTTGAAGGTCGGTTCGATGATTATGAGTGGCGAAGATGCCGATATTTTGCCGGGAAATACTCTGCCGATCAAAAATATTCCGCTTGGAACGGAAGTTCACAATATCGAACTTCGTCCCAGAAAAGGCGGGCAATTGGTTCGTTCTGCCGGAACATTCGCGCAGCTTGTCGCCAAAGAAGGCGATTACGCGCAGTTCAGAATGCCTTCGGGCGAAGTTCGCCGAGTTCCGGTAGTTTGCACGGCGACAGTCGGGCAGGTTGGAAATCAGGAACACGAAAACATTTCATTAGGAAAAGCGGGACGCTCGCGTTGGAAAGGTCGCCGTCCGAAAGTTCGCGGCGTTGTGATGAATCCGGTGGATCACCCGCACGGCGGCGGCGAAGGTAAAACTTCCGGTGGTCGCCATCCGGTTACGCCTTGGGGCAAACCGACTCGCGGTTACAAAACGCGCAAAAACAAACGCACGGACAATATGATCGTCCGCGACAGAAGACGCAAATAAGGTAAAAGGTTAAAGGGCAAAGGTAAAAGGTAAGACTGAGAAATTTCTTGGTAATTTGTTTTAGATTTGCAGTTTATAAATTAACAAACAGCGGAATGTGATTAAAGGATTTAAAAAATCCCGAATCCAAAATCCGCAATCCAAAATCGAAATATGCCACGTTCAATTAAAAAAGGTCCGTTTATAGATTTGAGTGTTCGGAAAGCGTTAAAGCGAATCGAGCAGGGCGGACAGAAACCGCAGGCGATCAAAACTTGGTCGCGCCGTTCGACGATTACGCCCGATATGGTCGGTTTGACGTTCGGAGTTCACAACGGCAAACGCCATCTGCCCGTTTATATTACGGAAAATATGGTCGGACACAAACTCGGAGAATTTTCGCCGACCAGAATGTTTAAGGGACATCCGGGAACAAAAGCCGAGAAAATGGCTAAAAGAAAATAGTTTATTGTTGATGGCTGCTCGGATTTTTTCCCGACACATTGAACAATGAACAATGAACAAAACTATGGAAGCGATAGCAAGATTACGAAATTTGAAAGGTTCTCCGCAGAAAGCGCGGCTCGTTATTGATCTGATTCGCGGGCGCGACGTGGCGCAGGCTTTGGCGATTCTGCAATTTACGAATAAGCGTGCGACAAAGCCGATTGCAAAGGTTTTGCGCTCGGCAATCGCCAACGCGACTTATAAAGCGGAACAAAATAATGTGGCGATTGACCCGGATGATTTGTGGATAAAATCCTGTTTTGTGGATATGGGAATGCACAAAAACCGCCGTCGTCTGCGTCCCGCGCCGCAAGGAAGAGCGTATCAGGAACAGCGTCATTACTGCCATATCACGATTACCGTCAGCACCGAGGGCAAGCCGGAAGAAAAAGAATACGCGCCGAAAGTTAAGGCGGAAAATGTTGACGTTGGCGAAACGAACGAAAAGAAATCGGCAAAAGTTGAAAAATCCGACAACGAAAAAGTTAAGGAAAATAACACAGCCGAAAAGGTTGAAGAAACTCCGAAAGCGGACATTAGCGCGGAAACCGAAGTTATTGAAACGGCTGGAAATAAACCTCTGACCGACGAAGAGAAAGAAACTATTAAGGAAAATACCGTCGCGTCCGAATTGGTTTTTGAAAAACTGGAAGGCGAAAATCTCGAATCGGAAGGAGAACCGCCGTTTGACGACAAGCCTCTGGCGGCGCAAACCGGCGAAGAAAAGACCGGAACGAAAATGGAAGAAGACGCGAAGATTGATAAAGTCGAGGAGTTAGAAAGACAGTAATTCGATTCGGATGTCGGATTTGGGATTTGGGATTGAAGTAGGAAAATCAACAAACTATTATGGGACAGAAAGTTCACCCTTACGGGTTTAGAGTCGGGTATAACAAAGATTGGCATTCGCATTGGTATGCGAAAGGGCAGCGTCAGTTTGCCGAATATCTGGCGGAAGATTTGAAATTAAAGCGCAATTTGAAAAACCGATTTATGGGCGCGGGCGTTTCTCATATTGATATTGAACGCGCGGCGAATCGTCTGAAGATTATTATATACACTTCAAGACCGGGCATTATCATCGGACGCAAAGGTTCGGAAATTGATAAGTTAAAAGAAGATTTGTCGAGAAAAACCGGGCGCGACGTGATCGTTTCGATTCAGGAAATTCGACATCCCGAACTTAACGGACAATTGCAGGCGGAAAAGATCGCGCAGCAGCTTGAAAAGCGTTTTGCTTTTCGCCGGGCGATGAAAAAAACGATGGAAGAATCCCGCCGATTCGGTGCTGAAGGCATCAAGGTTATGTGCGCCGGACGATTGAACGGCGCGGAAATCGCCAGAACCGAATGGTCTTTGGACGGACAATTGCCGCTTCATACTTTGAGAGCCGACATTGATTTCGGTTTTGCCGAAGCGAATACGACGTTCGGAAAAATCGGTGTCAAGGTTTGGATCTATCGCGGAGATATTCTCGACCCGGACGCAAATATGGCTCGCGGAACGACAACCGATCCGATAAACGAAGTAAAAGTTGACAGAAATGCACGCCGCGGCGGAGGTCGTCCGCGCCGTCGTTTTGACAAAAATGATAGAAGGTAAGGAAAGGTAAAAGGGTAAAGGTAAAAGGTAAAAAATATTCGATCAATTTGTCGGAGTTTGTGAAAAATAAACGCAATCGCAAATTGAAAATCGCAAATGAGGTAACTCGCTATGTTAATGCCGAAAAAGGTTAAGCACCGGAAGCAGATGAAAGGTCGTATGAGAGGAAAGGCAACTCGCGGCGACAAATTGAACTTCGGTGATTTCGGACTCAAAACTCTGGAAGCAGGCTGGATCACGGATCGCCAAATAGAAGCGGCGCGGATCGCTATGACGCGCCACGTTAAACGCGGCGGGAAAATCTGGATTCGTATGTTTCCCGACAAGCCAATTACAAAGAAACCGGCTGAAACGCGTATGGGTAAAGGAAAAGGTGCGCCGGATCACTGGGTCGCGGTCATCAGACCGGGAAGAATTTTATACGAAATTCAAGGCGTTGAAGAAGGTTTGGCGCGTGAGGCGATGCGTCTTGCGGCGCAGAAACTGCCGGTTAAAACGAAATTTGTAACCCGTGCCGATCTGGAAGGAGGCGTGGTTTAAGTTTATGAAAAGAAAGGAAGTATTGGAACAACTGCGCGATATGGACGCGGACGAATTGGAAGTTCAAGCGGAAAGTTTGAAAGAATCCCTGTTTCGTCTGAAATTTAAAAAAGCGATGGGCGTTGGCGAAACAATCAATGATATTCGGCGCGAGAGAAAAACTTTGGCGCAAGTTTACACGGTGATGCGTGAGCGCGAAATGGAATCAAAAAAGGCTGAAACCGGACAGGTTTAAATTAAAAGAAAATGGCAGAAAAGAAAGACAAAACAGTAGAAGAAACATCAGCCGATACAGCCGATGTAAACGAAACGGCGGCGAACACGGAAGAAACACCTGTCGAAGAAAAAACGGCGAAACCCAAGAAAGCGGTGAAAGCAAAAACGGAGAAAAAAACGGCTGCTGAAACCGATTCGGAAACAACCGAAACCGATGCCGATTCATCTGTAATTGGAGATGTTATTGACGCGGTTACTGAAACGGTTACGGATGTCGTAGTTGATGCGGCAACCGCCGTTGTCGAAGGTGCAGACACTCTGATTGATGCAGTTGTCGGAGAAGATTTCGTGAACGAGGATGAAACCGGAAACGACAATGAATCGCGCTCAAAAAGAAAAGAAAAAATCGGCATTGTCGCATCAGACAAAATGACTAATACGGTAACGGTTCGCGTTGATCGGCAGGTCAAGCATCAGATGTATCGCAAATATATCAAACGCCGCAAAAAATTTATGGCGCACGACGAAAAAGGCGCACAGATCGGTGACCGTGTGAGAATCGTCGAAACCAGACCGCTTTCGGCGCGAAAACGCTGGCGCGTGGTCGAAATTATTCAGAAAGCTGAGAAGTAAGTCCAAAGTCAGTTGTCCAAAGTCAACTCGAAACCGACTTTGGACTTTGGACAACGGACGCTGGACTCGAACGAAGTGAGATTGGAGTGAGATTATGATTCAGATGCAAACCTCTCTTAATGTTGCCGATAATTCGGGAGCGAAAAGAGTAGAAATGATTGCGCCGATTGGCGGTTCGACGAGTAAAATTGCTCGTCTCGGCGATAAAATAAAAGTTACCGTCAAGGAAGCGCAGCCGAACGGCACGGCGAAGAAAGGTAATGTTTATAATGCCGTAATCGTCAGAACGCGCAAGGAAATTCGCCGTAAGGACGGAACATATATTCGTTTTGACGAAAACGCAGCGGTATTGATTAAAGAAGACAATACGCCGATTGGAACGCGTGTTTTCGGTCCCGTCGCACGCGAATTGCGCGAAAGAAATTTTATGAAGATCGTATCGCTCGCGCCGGAGGTTATTTAAGATGAAAGCAAAGAAAAAAGGAACAATCAGAGCGAAGATCAAGCGCGGCGACCAAGTTGTTGTTGTTTCGGGCAGAGAATACAACCGTTTTGACAGCAATGGAAAACGTAAACCTCTGCGCGGAAAGGTTTTGCAGGTTGACGTGCAGAACGGAAAAGTTAAGGTTGAAAATGCGATGATTATGAAAAAACATCGCAAAGCCGTTCCGCAGATGAATATTCAAGGCGGCATTGTTGAAGAAGAAGCGTGGATGGATATTTCAAATGTCGCGCACATTGACCCGGAAACGGGAAACCCGACGCGCATCAAATATGAAATGCGCGACGGCGAAAAAGTCCGCGTGGCAAAAAGCGGAAAAATTATTCCCGAACCGGACAGATCGAGAAGAGCCGCGAAGGAAAATGAAACGGAAAACGCGGAAACCGTAGAAGATACAGTAGAATAAGAGAGTTTGAAATTCGGTAACTCGTGTAAAAGCGGGAGTCCCGAAAATAGAAGGAGAAACTCGAAAAAAATGGCAAGATTAAAAGAAAAATACAGACAAGAGATCGCTCCGGCACTCGCCAAAGATTTTGATATTAAAAACAAAATGGCGATTCCGAAACTTGAAAAAATCATTATCAATATGGGAGTCGGCGAAGCGATCAGCAATTCCAAAGTTTTGGACAAAGCGGTTGACGAACTTCAGACGATTGCCGGACAAAAGCCGGTTGTTACGAAGGCGAAGAAATCAATCGCGGCTTTCAAACTGCGCGAAGGAATGAGCATCGGCACGATGGTTACTTTGCGCGGCGACAGAATGTATGAGTTTTTAGACCGTCTGATTTCGGTTGCTCTGCCGCGCGTGCGCGATTTTCGCGGAATTTCGCCTAAGTCTTTTGACGGGCGCGGAAATTACACGCTCGGAATTAAGGAGCAGTTGATTTTTCCCGAAATTGATTTTAACAAAGTTGACCAAACGCGCGGAATGAACATTTCGATTGTAACAACCGCACCGGACGACGAACAGGCGCGTGCGCTTTTGAAATCGCTCGGAATGCCTTTCAGACAATAAGTTTATAAAAGAGAAATATTATGGCAAAGATAAGTTTAGTAGTGAAAAATGAGAAGCGTAAGAAAATGGTGGAAAGATACGCCAAAAAGCGCAAAGCATTAAAGAAAATTATCAATAATCCCGAATCAACACCGGAACAAGTTGACGAAGCGGTAATCAAATTGCAAAAAATGCCGCGCGATGCAAGTCCGGTGCGCGTTCGCAACCGCTGTTCGCAGACGGGTCGCCCGCGCGGTTACAACCGCAAATTCGGAACTTCCCGCATCGCTTTAAGAGAATTGGCTCTCGAAGGGCAGATTCCGGGCGTTGTGAAATCAAGTTGGTAATTCGATTTGGGATTTGGGATGTCGGATTTGGGATTTGTGTTAGAATTAACAAACTTCTTGAAATCCGACATCCGAAATCCCAAATCCCAAATCATTTTACGGAGTAAAATATGACAGACCCAGTTGCAGATATGCTGACGCGGATTCGCAATGCGATAGCGGCGAAGCAGACGCGCGTTGATATTCCCGGTTCAAAGTTGAAGATGGAAGTGGCGCGGATTTTGAAAGAAGAAGGTTACATAAATAATTTTGTGACCAAAGGCGAAGGCATCAAATATATGATTCGCGTATTTTTGCGCTACGATGCGAAAGGAACTTCTTCGATCACGCATTTATCGAGAGTTTCCCGTCCGGGCAGAAGAGTTTACGTCGGCGCAAAGGATATTCCCAGAGTTCTCGGCGGTTACGGAATCAATATTGTTTCCACTTCCAAAGGTTTGATGAGTGGAAAAAACGCTTACCGGGATAACATCGGCGGCGAAATTCTGGCAGATATATATTAAAGAAAGAGGTAATTATGTCGCGTGTAGGAAAACAACCGATTACGATACCTTCGGGCGTAACCGTTACGATTAACAAAGACGAACTCGAAGTCAAAGGTCCGAAAGGAAACTTGAAAACGATTGTGCCGGAAGGCATCGAGTTCAAGATGGAAGACGGCACATTAATTGCCGAGCGAAAAGGCGATCAGTATTCGGCTTTGCACGGCTTGGCTCGCGCTTTGGCGAATAATGCCGTCGTCGGCGTAACCGAAGGTTTTACGCAGAATATGGATGTCGTCGGCGTTGGTTATAAAGCCGACGTGCAGGGCAAGAAACTCGTTTTCGCGCTCGGTTATTCGCATCCGGTAGAATATAATTTGCCGGACGGAATCGAGGCAAAAGCCGAACGCGATCCTAAGAAAACTTCGATCACGCAGTATCAGACAACTCTGACTTTAAGCGGCATCAACAAAGAAAAACTCGGTCAGGTCGCGGCGGAACTGCACAGATTGCGGAAGCCCGACGCTTATATGGGCAAGGGAATCCGCTATTCCGACAGAATATATCGCTTGAAAGCAGGTAAAGCGGCGAAATAAGAGTAAAGGTAAAAGGGTAAAAAGGTAAAAGGTATAAAGGCATTAGCACTTAACCGTTTAATTTTTGCCCGTATTTCAAAATTATTATGATTTTTGATTTCTAAATTAGATTAGAATTTGTAATTTACAAATAAATCCAAAATCCGAAATCCGAAATCCGAAATCTAATTATGGCTAACAAGAAAGCAGATGTCAGACGCGGAGTTCATACGCGCATTCGGAAGAAAATCAGCGGCACGCCGGAGCGTCCGCGCTTGGCGGTTTTTCGCAGCACGAATCATATTTACGCGCAGATCATTGATGACCGGAGTGCCAGAACTTTGGCGGCGGCTTCGACGACTGAAAGCGGCTTGAAAGACGGCAAAGGCGGAAACGTCGAAGCGGCGAAAAAGGTCGGCAAGGCGATTGCCGAACGCGCGATTGAAGCGGGAATTTCGCAGGTCGTTTTTGACCGCGGCGGATATTTGTATCACGGGCGCGTCAAAGCTCTGATTGATGCCAGCCGCGAAGCCGGTCTGAATCAAAATGAAGCGGAAAATCAAAAGGAAAAGAAAGTAAAAGAAGAGAAAAATAATGAAGAATAAAAGTATTTCTCCACATAATCTTAATCTGAACGATCAATTGATTTCGATCAATCGCGTGACGAAAGTTGTTAAAGGCGGTAAAAATATGTCGTTTGCCGCGCTTGTCGTGGTCGGCGACGGCGCAGGTCACGTCGGATTCGGCACGGGAAAAGCAAAGGAAGTTCCGAACGCGATCAAAAAAGCCGTCGAAGCGGCGAAGAAAAATTTGATTCGCGTTCCTCTGATGGATGGAACTCTGCCGCATCAGATGATCGGCGAACACGGCGCGGGACGGGTTTTGATCAAACCGGCGGCGGAAGGAACGGGCGTAATTGCCGGCGGCGCGGTGCGTCCGATTATGCAGATGCTCGGCGTTCACGACGTGAGAACGAAAATTTTGGGTTCGACCAATAATCACAATGTTATCCGCGCTACATTTGACGGCTTGATGCGGATGAAAGACCCGATGGAAGTTGCGCGTTTGCGCGGCAAGCAGGTCGAAGAATTAATGTAAATTTGTATTTGATTTGGTTTTTGGGCTTTGGCTTTTGGTTTTTGGGGGTTTTTTTTGAATTGATAAACTTTAATGCTTTTATTTAAGTATTTAAATTCTCATATCAAAATTAGAAAACAAAAATCAAATTAGTAAATCAAACAAAGACCGAAAACCAAAGACCAAAAGCCAAAATCCAAATCAATTACAGAAATTTTGAAAAATTAAAGCAATGGCACAGAAAGAAGAGAACAAATCAGACGGCGGAACGATCAAGATACAGTATTATAAAAGTATGATCGGTTATTCCAAAAAGCAGAAAACGATGGTTAAAAGTTTGGGTTTTACCAAACTGAATCAAACCATCGAACGCCCGGATAACGAAGCGATGCGCGGAGTGGT
This sequence comes from Pyrinomonadaceae bacterium, assembly GCA_965214585.1. GTDB lineage: Bacteria > Acidobacteriota > Blastocatellia > Pyrinomonadales > Pyrinomonadaceae > JAHCHG01. The sequence goes on from OZ243957.1 coordinate 3,405,109, forward strand.
CGGAAAAATTCCGCATATACTCAGAATCGTCGAATAAATTTATAATTCGTGAATCGTGAAAACGTGAATAGACACGCACATTTGATGCGGATAAAATCTATTCACGATTTACCGTTTACGATTTACTATTTACAAAAAGGATAAGAAAAATGGCTTTATCATTAAACAATTTGAAACCGGCAAAAGGCTCGACGCACAAAAAGAAAAGAGTCGGGCGCGGTCCCGGCTCAGGACTCGGCAAAACCGCCGGGCGCGGACATAAAGGACAGAAATCGCGTTCCGGTTACAGCCGCAAGATCGGTTTTGAAGGCGGTCAGATGCCTTTGCAGCGTCGTCTGCCGAAACGCGGTTTTACAAACATTTTCAAAAAGAAATGGATCGAAGTTACGCTTGCCAAAATTGAAGAAAATTTCAACGCGGGCGAAGACGTTACGCCGGAAATTCTGCACGAGCGCGGCTTGATTAAAAAAGCCAAACACGATCTCGTGATTTTAGGAAACGGCGAACTAACCAAAGATTTGAAAGTTTCGGCGCATCGTTTTACAAAATCCGCCAAAGAAAAAATCGAAAATACGGGCGGAACGGCGATTTTAATTGTAAAGGAAACAAAAGCGGAAGACGCGAAAACTGACACCGAAAGCAAAGCCGACGAAGCCGAATCGAGCGACGAACCCGAAACCGACAACGAATAGTTTTTTTATTGAAGAGCGGAGATTTCATTCCGCGCCTCAGAGAGTTTTTTTAGAGGAAAATTATGGAAAAGTTTTTTGCCGCCGTTCAGAATATGTTCAAAGTGCCGGAGTTGAGGAAGCGTATCCTCTTTACTTTGGCGATGCTGGCGATTTATCGCCTTGGAGCGCACGTTACCGCGCCCGGAATCAATAAGGCGCAGCTCGAACAGGTTTGGGGACAGGTTGCCGGAACTCTGCTCGGAATTCTCGATTTGTTTTCGGGCGGCAATTTCCGCACGATCTCCGTTTTCGCGCTTGGCGTAATGCCTTATATTACCGCGTCAATTATTATGCAGTTGATGCCGGTTCTTTCGCCTTCGATCAAAAGAATTCAGGAAGAAGGCGAGGTTGGACGGCAGAAAATCAATCAGTGGACGCGTTATATGACCGTCGGACTCTGCGCCGTTCAGTCGTTTTTTATCGCCACTTGGCTGCAAAATAACGGAGTTTTAACCAATACTTGGTGGGCGACTTTGATGACAATCGTCACGCTGACAACGGGAACGATTTTCGTGATGTGGCTCGGCGAACAGATAACCGAACGCGGAGTCGGCAACGGTATTTCATTATTGATTTTTGCGGGAATTATTATCGGTTTGCCCAGAGCAGTCGAGCAGGTTTCCGAAAGAGTCGCATCGGGCGATCCGCTTCAGACGCTCGGCGTGATCTTTATGATTTTCGTGTTCGTCGGAATTACCGCGCTGATCGTCTATATCGAATCGGCTCGCCGGAACGTCGCCGTCAGCTACGCCAGCCGGCGCGTCGGGAATCAGACTTTTCAAGGACAGGAAACGAGTCTGCCTTTGAAAATCAATATGGGAAGCGTTATTCCCGTGATTTTCGCGTCGTCCGTTTTGGCAATGCCGCAAACCGTCTTTTCAGCGATTCCGCCGGCAAGTCCCGATACGACTTGGGGCAAAGTTTACGCATTTTTCCAGCAGTTTCACGGCGGCGATCCGTATTATGAATTAGTATTTGCTTCGTTGATCGTATTGTTCACATTTTTCTACATCACGATTATTTTTAATACCGACGATGTAGCGGACAATTTGAGAAAACACGGCGGATTTATTCCGGGCATTCGTCCGGGCGCACAGACGGCGGATTATCTGAACGGAATTATGACCAGATTAACAACCGTCGGCGCAATTTATCTGGTGTTTATATGTTTAGTTCCGCAACTTCTATTAAGCGGTTTCAAAGCGGCGCGGTTGCCTATTATCGGCGTTCCGATTGATAATTTCTTGTCTGCAACGCCCGGTCTTAGCTGGATTCCAACCGGATTAGGCTACCAGTTCTTTTTCGGCGGAACATCGCTTTTAATTATTGTCGGCGTGGCGATGGACACAATCGCCCAGATCGAAGCGCAGCTTGTAATGAAAAATTACGAAGGCTTTTTAGGCGCGGGTTCGCAGCTGCGCGGCAGGAGAAGCTAATTCGATTTGGAGTTTCGGATTTGAGGTTTAAGATTAACTAATCAGATTAACGCGAAGAAGCAAATAAAAAGGGAAATTGTATTTTATAAAATGCAGTTTCCGCCATTTTGCCGCTTTGCGTTTAATTATTTTATAAATCGTAAAAAAAATAAATTTTATGGATAAAATAATTGTATTGATCGGCGCACCCGGCGCGGGAAAAGGAACACAAGCCAGACTTTTGCAGGAAAGGCTCGGCATTCCGCAAATCTCAACCGGCGATATGTTCCGGGAAATGAAAAATCTGGATACGCCGCTTGCAAAGGAAGTTCGTGAAATTTTAGCGTCGGGCAGACTTGTTTCCGACGAACTCACTTTTCAGATTGTCGAGGAGCGCACTTCGCGCGGAGATTGCACGGGCAGTTATATTTTAGACGGTTTTCCCAGAACGGCGGTGCAGGCTGAAATGCTCGAACGATTAGCCGAGAATCAGAATAAAGAAATCAAGACGATTTTGATAGATGTTCCGTTTGAAAATCTGGAAAAGAGAATGACCGGGCGGAGAAGCTGCACGGTTTGCGGCGAAATTTATAACACTTACTTTAAGCCGCCGAGAAATGAAAACTTCTGCGATCTGCACCCGGACGCGGAACTGAAACATCGAGCCGATGATAATGAAGAAAAGGTCAAAGTGCGTCTTGCTACTTACGAAGAGAACACCAAACCTCTGATCGAGTATTACAAAAATATGAACCGTTTGGAAACGGTTGACGGAACGGGCGAAGTTGAAGAGATTTATAACCATTTAAAAAAACTGATTTAGGCTTTAAATGCAGTTTTAGAAATAATTTGAGGAATGTCTGGAGATTCAAAAATCGGAAGCATTTTCAGAAAATACGGTCAGATTTTACTTGGAAGACAAATGATAATTGCGAAATCCAGAAAAGATTTGGATAAAATGCGCGAGGTCGGCGAAATGATCGCCGAAGTGCGCGAAACTCTGCGGGCGATGGTCGAACCGGGAATCACCACTCTGGAATTAAACGCCGCCGCCGAAAAAATGATGCGCGATGCGGGCGCGATTCCGGCGTTCTTGGGTTACAAACCGCAGGGAATGACTCCGTTTCCGTTTGTTATCTGCGCTTCACCGAACGAGCAGGTCGTTCACGGATTTTCGACAGATATTCCGCTTAGAGAAGGTGATATTCTCTCTATTGATATGGCGGCGAGTCTGAACGGTTTTGTCGGCGATACGGCGACGACGATTCCGATTGGCGAAGTCAGCGACGAAGTGAAAAAACTTATCGAAGTTACCGAAGAATGTCTTGCCAGAGCCATCGCGCAATGCCGTCCGAATAACAGAGTCGGCGATATAAGCTGGGCGGTTCAGGAATATGCCGAAGCGAACGGTTACGGAATCGTGCAGAATTATACCGGACACGGCATCGGGCGCAGTATGCACGAAGCACCGCAAATTGCCAATTACGGCAGAAGCGGAACAAAGGAAAAAATTCGCGCCGGTTATACTTTTGCGATTGAACCGATGCTAAATATGGGAACAGAAGAAACCGAAACGCTCGAAGACGGCTGGACGGTTATCACGGCTGACGGAAAACCGAGCGCACACGCCGAACATACGGTTGCCGTAACGCCCGACGGACCGGAGATTCTGACCTTATCAAAAGCGCAGAAAGAAGCCTTGAAAAAATCCAAGAGCGAAACTGTTACGGCTTAACTTGTAAAGTTCGGAAAAAAATAGTAACATTAAGAATTTGTCAACTCGCAAGAGAAACAGACGGTTATTATGGCTAAAGAAGAAGCGATAGAAGTGCAGGCGACGGTTTTGGAAACATTGCCGAATGCGATGTTCAAGGTAGAGTGCGAAAACAATCAACATCAGGTTTTGGCGCATATTTCCGGCAAAATGCGGAAAAATTTTATAAGAATTCTGCCCGGCGATAAGGTTTTGGTGGAACTTTCGCCATACGATCTGAGTCGCGGACGCATAACGTATCGTTACAAATAAAATGCGACGGACAATCGCGTTATAAATAAAAGGTGAAAAATTATGAAAGTTCGTCCTTCAGTAAAGAAAATGTGTGATAAATGTAAAGTTATTCACAGAAAAGGTGTCGTGCGCGTGATTTGCGAAAATCCCAAACACAAGCAAAGACAAGGTTAAGGAAATTTCGGATTTTTCAGAAGATAAAAAAACTGAAAAATTCCGGTGTAAGAGGAAAAAAATATGGCTCGTGTAGCAGGAGTTGATTTACCGCCGAATAAAAGAGCGCAGATTGGTTTGACGTATATTTACGGTGTCGGCAAATCCAGAGCGACGGAAGTTTTGGAAAAAGCGGAAATTGATATTAATACGAAAATCAGAGATTTGACCGAAGACGAACTGACGCAAATCCGCACGATTTTAGATCAGCAGGGAAATATCGAAGGCGACCTGCGGAAGCGTATCCAGATGGATGTCAAGCGTTTAATGGACATCGGCTGTTATCGCGGCTTGCGTCATCGTCGCGGTTTGCCGGTTCGCGGACAGCGGACAAGCACAAACGCAAGAACCAGAAAAGGTCCGCGTCGGGCGGCGGTTGCCAAGAAAAAAGCACCGGGTAAGAAGTAAGAATTGTTAATAGTTCATTGTTCATTGTTGATTACAGAATCAAGTTTGTATAAATAACTGTAATTTTTATCAATAAGAGCAATGAACAATCAACTATTAACAATGAACAATCAACAAAATTATGGCTAAACCAACAAAAGGCAAGAAAAAAACTTTTCGTAAAAAGGAAAGGAAGAATATTCCATCGGGAATCGTGTATATTGCGGCATCTTTTAATAATACGCTGATTTCGATTACCGATACCGAAGGAAATCTGATCGCGCAGTCTTCATCCGGAGCGCGTGGATTTCGCGGTTCGCGTAAAGGAACACCGTTTGCGGCGCAGCAAGCCGCGACGGAAGCGGCGCGTAAGGCTCTGGAAGTCGGTATGCGCGAAGTCGAAGTTCGCGTCAAAGGTCCCGGCGGCGGGCGTGAATCGGCAATTCGTGCGATAAACAATATGGGAATCCGCGTTACGTCCATCCGCGACACAACGCCGATTCCGCACAACGGATGCCGTCCGCCCAAACGCAGAAGAGTTTGACGATTTGGGATGTCGGATTTGGGATTTGTTTTCCGTTCAAAAATCTGAAGTTCCGATTAGAAGTTTTAGTATTTTAGTATTATAAATAAATTTTAATATCGAAAGGATGAAGGGCAAATATAAAAATTGCCTGTAAACTTTCCCAATTTATCGGCGATATTGCGATTGCGATTGAAATGGATTTGGATCAAACAGAAAATCCCAAATCCCATAATCCCAAATCCCAAATCGTCTGCTTGGAGGCAAATGTGGCTAGATATAGAGATGCGGTGTGCCGTCTGTGCCGCCGCGAAGGTGGAAAATTATTTTTAAAGGGCGACAGGTGTTTTAAACCGTCGTGCGCTATTGAAAAACGCGGAACAAATCCGCCCGGACAACACGGCGCAAATATGCGCCGCCGCGCTCCCGAAGGTTACGGACAGCAATTGCGCGAGAAACAAAAGGTCAAGCGCATATATTTCGTGCTTGAAAAGCAGTTTCGTAATTATTTCAAAAAGGCTTCGAGCCAAAAGGGAATTACGGGCGAAAATCTTCTTTTCTTATTGGAACGTCGTCTTGACAATGCCGTTTATCGGGCGGGATTTGCAACTTCACGTCCGCAGGCGCGGCAATTTGTAAATCACGGTCACGTTTTGGTAAACGGGCGCAAAGTTGACATTCCCTCGTTTCAGGTCAAGGTCGGCGATGTTATCAGCATTGATCTCGGAAGCCGGGACAATGTGCATATCGAAAGCGCGTGGCAAACCGCCGTCGGGCGAGGTCGTCCCACTTGGATTACAACAAATGGCGATAATTTGAGCGCGACGATTTCGGCACTTCCGAAACGTGAAGATATTGACGCAAATATTAACGAACAACTAATCGTAGAACTTTACAGCAAGTAGTTTATCGAATTCGCAAAGGCGGCGGTTTTTATCGAAATTATTTTTCATAGTTTCGCCGTCTTTGCCGCAATTTCGGTAAACTTTCTGACTTTTTTAAATAAAGAATATGGCACAAGAAAACAACTGGCAAAATTTCCAAATACCGACTCGCCTTCAGGTCGAATCGGACACTTTGACCGAGCGATACGGGAAATTTTTCGCGCAGCCGTTTGAGAGAGGTTTCGGAACGACAATCGGAAATTCGATCAGACGTGCGCTTCTTTCTTCGATTGAAGGCGCGGCAATTACGGCTGTAAAAATTGAAGGCGTTGAACACGAATTTTCATCAATCAACGGAGTTGTCGAAGACGCAACCGATGTGATTTTGAACTTAAAGCAAGTTCCGTTCACCTTGCACGGCGACGTTCCGAAAACTCTGACAATAAATAAAAAAGGCAAAGGGGAAATTACGAGCGCGGATATAGAAACCGATAGTGATGTCGAGATATTAGACGACAGCGTTCATATTGCGACGATCAGTTCAAACGGCGAATTAAATATCGAGATGCGTCTGAAAAAAGGGCGCGGATATGTTTCCGCCGAGTTTAACAACGACGAAGACCTTTCGGTTGGTTATATTCCGATTGATTCGGTTCATACGCCGATCAAAAAAGTTAATTACGGAGTTGATAAAACCAGACAAGGCTCAAATACGGAATACGACAAGTTGATAATCGAGGTCTGGACGGACGGTTCTGTTCTGCCCGAAGATTCGATTGGCTTGGCGGCGAAACTGGTCAAAGACCATATGTCAATCTTTATCAATTTTGAAGAGGAAGAAGAAGATTTCAAATTTGAAGACATCGCGCGTCCGCCGCTTCTTCGCAACGACCTTTTAGATCGTTCGGTTGACGAACTCGAACTTTCGGTTCGTTCGTATAACTGCTTGAAAAATGCGGACATCAGAACGATTCGTGATCTGATTCGCCGAACGGAAAAAGATATGCTTTCGACGAAAAATTTCGGGAAAAAATCTTTGACGGAGATCAAAGATTTGCTGCACGGAATGGGACTCGATTTCGGTATGGATTTTGACGAACAGGGCAATCCGATTCCCGGTTCGGGCGGACGTAATTTAGGTTAAATTTTATAAAAGCGTGTTGTCGAATTTATTCGCCGACACGCTGATTTTTTGGTTAAAACAATGCGACACTTAAAAGCAAAACGTAAATTAGGCAGAACCACGGCGCACCGCGTTTCGATGCTTAGGAATATGGCGACTTCTTTAATAAATGCCGAAAACGAGTATATTATAACGACGGTTCAGAAAGCGAAAGAACTTCGCCCGTTTGTCGAAAAGGCGATCACGCTGGCGAAAAAGGCGGAAAATCTTGAAGAAACAGACGACAAGCAGATTCGTGAAGTGAATCTGCGAAGACGCGCCGCGCAGTATTTTCACGCGGGAAACAGCACGTTCAAACGCGAGCAAAGCCGTTTTCGCGGGAAAAAAGGCGAAGCGAAAGACACAATCGAAAGAACGGCGGGCGTGAAAGCCGTCCAAAGACTTTTCGGCGAACTCGGCACGCGCTACAAAGACCGCAGCGGCGGCTACACGCGCATTCTGAAACTCGGACGGCGCAACGGCGACAACGCGGAAATGGCGGTTATCGAATTGGTTGACAATCCGCGCGAATTGGCGGCGAAAGAATAAATTAATTTGCGGTTTTCAATTTGCGATTTACGATTGCAAATCTGCTTTTTGTAGTTTGACTTGACAGCAATCTGAATTTGTAAAAGTTTGGGAGCAAAAGAAAAAATGAGTGAAGAAAAAGGTTCGACAAAAGCTGTAAAATCTCAAAAAACCGAAAATGTTGCAGAGCCGTCGCTGAATATGGACGAATTGCGCGATCTAGCCGATTTGGTGGAAGAACACGGCTTTACGGATTTTGAATTTGAAAACGAAAAGATTCGCGTTCGTTTGAGCAAAAATCCGCCCGCGCAAATTGTTCCGAATATTCAGCCGTTTGCAAATATGCCCGCCGCTGTTCAGCCGACTGCTGAAACGAACAGACAGGTTTCCGCTAAAACTTCTGAAATTGATGACGAATTAACGGAAGTTGACGGCGATCTGCACAAAATCACTTCGCCGATTGTCGGCACTTTCTATCGTTCTCCCGGACCTGACAAGGATTCGTATGTTTCCGAAGGCGACAATGTTTCAGCGAAAACAATCGTCTGCATCGTCGAAGCGATGAAATTAATGAACGAGATCGAAGCGGAAGTTTCGGGTGAAGTTGTAAAAATCTACGTCGAAAACGGTCAGCCCGTCGAATACGGTCAGCCGCTTTTCGGAATCAGGAAGTAACAGTCCAGCGTCCAATGTCCTGCGTCCAAAGTCGGGGATTTATTTATCGGACTTGGACTTTGGACTTTGGACTTCGGACTCTGGACTATGAAAAAGCGCGAGATTCGCAAAATTTTGATCGCCAATCGGGGCGAAATCGCTTGCCGGATAATCTGGACGTGCCGCGAAATGGGCATTAAAACCGTCGCCGTTCATTCGGAAGCGGACAAGGAATCGCTTCACGTCAAATATGCCGACGAAGCGATCTGCATCGGTCCGGCATCTTCGGCGGAAAGTTATCTGAATATTCCGGCGATTATCAGTGCGGCGGAAATTACGAATGTTGACGCGATTCATCCGGGTTACGGATTTTTAGCCGAATCGGAAACTTTTGCAAAGGTCTGCCACGACTGCAACATAATATTTATCGGACCGAAGCCGGAAGTTATCAAAACAATGGGCGACAAAGTTGAAGCCCGTCGGACAATGAAACAGGCTGGCGTGCCGATTCTGCCCGGCAGTCCCGATCCGATCACGGACGCGGATGAAGCAATAAAACTCGCCGAAGAGATCGGTTTTCCCGTAATAATCAAAGCGGCGGCAGGCGGCGGCGGACGCGGTATGCGAATCGTGCGCGAACGGGAAGATTTGGCGCATCAACTGCAAGCGGCGCAAACCGAAGCACTTGCGGCTTTTAAAGACGGAAGCGTTTATATCGAAAAATATATCGAGCGTCCGCGCCACATCGAAATACAGGTTTTAGCCGACGAACACGGAAACTGCATACATCTCGGCGAGCGCGAATGTTCGATTCAACGCCGTCATCAGAAACTTCTCGAAGAAGCACCTTCGCCGGTTATCACTCCCGAACTGCGCGAAAAAATGGGCGCGATTGCGGTCAAGGCGTGCAAAGAGATCGGTTATTCGAGCGCGGGAACATTTGAATTTCTGCTCGATGAAGACGGCGAGTTCTATTTTATGGAGATGAACACGCGCATACAGGTCGAACATCCCGTAACGGAAATGGTCACGCTTGCCGACATCGTGGGAAATCAAATCAGAATTGCCGAAGGCGAAAATTTGGGTTACACGCAGGACGACGTGCAGATCGTCGGACACTCGATAGAATGCCGCATCAACGCCGAAGACCCCGAAAAATTTACGCCGAGTCCGGGACGAATTACGGCGTTTAATATGCCGGGCGGTCCGGGCGTGAGAATTGACACGGCGGTTTATCCGGGTTATTTTGTGCCGCCTTATTACGATTCGATGATCGCCAAATTGATCGTCCACGCCAGAACGCGCGAAGGTGCGATCAATCGTATGAAACGCGCTTTGCAGATGCTCGTCATCGAAGGAATAAAAACGACGATTCCGCTGCATATTAAAATTATGAACGACGAAAAATTTCAAAAAGGAGATTTTTCGACGAAATTTATGGAAGATTTTTTGAAAAGTGAGAAATGAGAAGTGAGAGGTGAGAAATTTGTGTAATTTCATATTACTTCTCACTTCTCATTTCTCACTTACTCCCCACTTGCTTATTTTCGCCGGAGAATTTAAGATTTATTTATAAAAGTTTCGCGGTTTCTGTTTTGAATAAACAAAGTTACTGCGTAAAAGGAGTTACCTTTTAGAGAAAAATTATGGCAACAGCAAAAGAAGTAAAAGAAAATATAGTTGACGAATACAAAACGCACGCGGGCGACACGGGTTCGTCGCAGGTGCAAATCGCGCTTTTAACTCAGCGCATAAACGAATTGACCGATCATTTTAAGGTTCACAAAAAAGATCACCATTCGCGCAGAGGTTTGCTCAAAATGGTTGCGAGCAGACGCAAATTGCTCGATTATCTGAAACGCCGCGATCTCGGCGAGTATCAGGCGATTATTAAAAAATTAGGTTTGAGAAGATAAAAAAATCGGAGTTGAGGTTTCATTGTATTTGATTTGAAACTTTAACTCCGTTTCTTTTATGACTGCTTCGAGTCATCAGAAAACAAGTTCTCTCGAAGAGTTTGCTCTGCGGTTGCTGAACGTGACAGCTTTACAAAAAACCGCAGGCAAAAAGAGAACATCCGCAAATTTGATCTAAAAATAGCGGCAGAGCTTTCACGGCATAGCTCTCGCCGCTTTTTGTTTAAAAGAAAAGATGATCGCTTTTTTTTTGAATTATTGTTGTAGGGAATAAATTTTTTAAGACTAATTCAGAGAAAGATAAATTCAAAAACAAAGCGATTTCCTTTTGTGTAAGGAGAAATATGACACATAAAAAATATTTGAAAGAATCAATAAAATTGGGCGATAAAGAATTGACGGTGGAAACCGGAAAAATCGCCAAACAAGCCGATGGTGCGGTTGTAATAAGTTACGGCGAAACGATTGTTTTGGTAACGGCGGTCAGCAATAAAACGCCGAAAGACCTCGATTTTTTTCCGTTGACGGTTGAATACAGAGAAGCCAATTACGCCGCCGGACGAATTCCGGGAAACTATTTTCGGCGCGAAGGTCGTCCGAATGAAAAAGAAGTTTTAACCTGTCGTTTGATTGACCGTCCGATTAGACCGCTTTTCCCGGATAATTATCGTTTTGAAACGCAAATTGTCGGTTCGGTTTTATCGTCCGACGGCGAAAATGACCCGGACGTTGTAACAATTACGGGCGCGTCGTGCGCTCTTTATTTGTCCGACATTGTTTTTGACACGCCGATTGCCGGAGTGCGTATCGGTTTGGTTGACGGAAAATATCTGGTCAATCCGACGTATGACCAGCGGCGCGATTCCAAACTCGATCTGGTCGTCGCCGGAACGGAAGAAGCTATCGTAATGGTCGAAGCCGAAGCCAATGAAGTCGAAGAAAAAATTATGGTCGAAGCGATGCTTTTGGCGCATAAGGAGATCAAACGGCTCTGTTTGTGGCAGAAAGGATTGTATAAAGCTCTCAACATTGAGAAACGGACGTTTGAAGCACCTCAGTTGGACGAAAAATTAACCAAGGAAATCGAGAAAAAATACACGGACAAACTTCGCACGGCACTCGATTCGACCGGAAAAAATAAACTTACAAGCTACGCTGAAATTGACGCTTTGAAAAAAGAAGTTGTCGAAAGTTACCCGGAAGACGATGCGGACAAGAGAAAAATGGCTGGAAAAGTTTACAGTCATTTAAAGGAAAAAATCTTCCGCGAAGATATGCTGGAGAACCGCCGCCGTCCCGACGGACGCAAGTTTTCGGAAATTCGTCAGGTTTCGTGCGAAGTCGGCTGGCTGCCGAGAACTCACGGTTCGGCTCTGTTTACGCGCGGGGAAACTCAGGCGATTGTCACGACGACGCTCGGAACAAAATCCGACGAGCAGTTTATGGACGATCTGGAAACGGGCGAAGTGAAGAAAAGTTTTCTGCTGCATTATAATTTCCCGCCGTATTCGGTCGGCGAAGCGGGGCGTTTCGGCAGCACGAGCCGCCGCGAGATCGGACACGGAAACTTGGCACGCCGCGCAATCGAAGGCGTTCTGCCCGCCGAAGAAGAATTTCCATACACGATTCGCATCGTTTCCGACATTACCGAATCGAACGGTTCGAGTTCGATGGCTTCGGTTTGCGGCGGAATTTTGTCGCTGATGGATGCCGGAGTTCCGATTGAACGCCCCGTCGCCGGAATTGCGATGGGTTTGGTGATGGAAGGCAATCGTTACGCGATTTTGTCCGACATCGCGGGCGCGGAAGACCATTACGGCGATATGGATTTCAAGGTTTCCGGTTCGAGCGAAGGCATCACGGCGTTGCAGATGGACATAAAAGTTGCCGGAATCAACGCGCAGATTTTGTCCGAAGCACTTGAGCAGGCGAAAAAAGGTCGGCTGCACATCTTAAATATTATGACGCAGGCGATAAACGCGCCGCGCGAAGATATTTCGGAATTTGCGCCGAGAATAATTACTCTGAAAATTCACCCGGACAAAATCCGCGACGTGATCGGACCGGGCGGAAAAATGATTCGCTCGATAACGGAAGAAACAGGCGCGAAGATTGACATAGACGACGACGGCACGGTAAATATCGCAACGGCGGACGGCGATGCGGCAAACGCTGCGGTTGAGCGCATCAGAGCGTTGACAGCCGAGGCGGAAGTCGGCGAAACTTATCTCGGAACTGTTTCGCGCATTGTTGATTTCGGCGCATTCGTCGAGATTTTCCCGAATGTTGACGGACTTCTCCATATTTCGGAAATTTCCGAACGAAGAATCCGCGACGTGCGCGATGAACTCAAAGAAGGTCAGCAAGTTATGGTCAAATGTATCGGAAAGGAAGGAAACAAAATAAAACTTTCGCGCAAAGCGGTTTTGAAAGAAGAGGAAAAAGGCGAAGCCACAACGCAATAAATTTATAAAATTTATTGTAAATTAAGCAGATTCTATTGAAATAAAATATTTTATTTCAATAGAATCTTTTTTGGTTAATGAGATTTAGAAACTTAAAGGTTGCGAATACAAAACGCTGCGTTTAAGGACTTTTCTATACTTTTCATTTTAATTTTGTCGTTTGAATTATTGACCAAACAAGCGCAAAGTCCGGTTCTGAGTATTCCGACTGCATCGCTTGTGAATACTCTATTTGTCCGTTCGGGACATTTTCAAACGCCCCAAGCGTGTAAGTTTCGCCACCCGATCCGCCTTCGCTCTTTTCGATATGATAGTGAATTTCTTTTCCGGCTAATGTTTTAGTTTGGAAAGACGAATTCTGAGACGTATCCGCGTTTTTTTTCAAAGTAACATAAACGATTATAGGATGGCGAAGTTTTGAATTGCCATTGTTTTCCGGTTCGATTATAAAACCGTCGTCGGTTTGACGTTCGGTAAAACCTTTCGGAATCCCTACTTCTAAACCGTTCGGATGTTGAACTTGTTTTGCAATTGGCATAATGGGATATTCTTTTTCTTTCATAAAATTGCAAGCTGCAAATAAAAATATGCAGTTTGTGATTAAAGTTAAGAATAGGAATAGTTTGACAGCAATCATATTCGGCAAAATATATTAACTACAATTACTTAAAACTTGTGTTTTCAACTATATACCAAGCGAAATCGTGTTCCGGCGCAGCTGATTTACTTTGTTCGCTTTGCTGATAAATTACAATTCCTTTCGGGTAGAGTTCCCACGCTTGTAACTTATACTCTTTGCCGCCTGTGCTGCCTTCCGTTTCTTCAATACGATAATGAATTGTGCGGCTGCCGATTTGACGTTGGCGCGACCAGTCACCGGCGGGCGATTGCTGTTGAGAGAGTAAATTAACGCTGGCATACGATAAGCCTCTGACGCTTGGCGGTTCGATCAGAAAACCGTTTGGTATTTGTTTTATTTCCAGTTTTTCGGGCAGGCGAAGCGTGAGTCCGTTTGGATGCACAGTTTCTTTTATTTCCAACTCGGTTTGACCAAATAAGTCTTTCATTTTTTGCTCTTTTGAAATATTAGGCGCGGTAGTTGCACAAGCCGACGTAATCACCAGCAAGAGCAACGCAATGGCGAATAATTTTAGATTAGCGATGAAAAACGTCGCTGGACTTTGCATCTTCATACGCTTTGAAAACGAAATCTTCCCATCCCATAATATTGTCATCCCACGCTTTCGATGTGTATTCCGAACCGAGTGCGCGAATATTTGACTCCGACCAAGTTGATGAATGTCGGGCATAAGCCTGTAAATCAATGTCCGGGAAAATAGCTTTGGTTATGGGCAGTTTATTTATGTCGGCGCGTGCGCCCGCGTCGGCAATTTGGCGAATATAGCGAGCCGTTGCAAAAATATTCACTTCGTCCGAAGCAAGCAGACGTGCCGTGTCGTTGTGTAACAAATCCCGTCGCGTCCGTTCAGGCAGTAAATCCGCAAATAAATCGTAATTACGAGCCGTTGAAGGCAATACTTGCCCTAATCCAATTGAGCCGTCATATTGAACTAAAGATACGGTTGCCGCATATTCGGCGGCATCCTCGCGCTGCGATTGGTCGCGCCCTTCCGCTAATATAAATGCTGTGATAAGTTCCGGTTCTAAGTTGTATTTTTCAGCCGCAGCGCGAATTACATCAGAACGGGAAGGCAGTTGATCTCCATATAAATCCGGCATAGTCGTGCTGATCGGTTGATTTACCAATAGTTCAACTTGCCTTTTTCTTTGTTCGGCAGATAATGAATCAATGTAAGCGTCTAAACCTCCAACCGGATTACTATACTTTTGTTCCGTTTCTTGAGTGCCGTCAACTATTTTCTTTTCATACAATAGCTTTACTTGATCGGTTAGCGGAACGCTCAATGTTGACGGATTGATTCCTGTCGCGCTGACACCCGTAAACGGCGCGGAAGGATCATTGCTTATAAGATTACTGTATGCTTCTCGATTAAATGGTTGAGCAGATTGCAATACGCCAAGACGAATCAGATTATATTTTACTTGCCAGACGTTCTGATTGATCCGAGCAGTAGCAGGTGAAATATCGAGCCTCTCAATTTGCGATTCAATTAATCTACTCGCTTCGTTGTCGGACTTCACCGCCAGCGTTTGAATCAACTCGCGGCGTGTCGCCGGTTCGTCAACGCGGGCTATTAAAGCCTCAAGTTGATTTTCTTGATTGAGATTCTTAATTGTTTGAGAAAGGTTCGGATCATTTTTCAACAAGTCAACAATTTGTCGCTCATCTGCTGCCGAAACGCTCCAATCGAAAACGCCGTAAGATAATAAATCTCCAACTTTCAGCAAACGTAATTCGGCGATTTGAGATTCCGTCGGAATCATCTCAATACTGCCCTGCATTTTTTTTGCCGCGAACTCGGCATCTGTAAATGCAGTATTAGTTCCGGCGTGTAATATCTGCGTTCCGCCGCTTTTGAACATCTGATTAACAAATTTTTGTTTGGATTCATTGGATAGTCCGGCTTGATCGGCAAATGTTTCGTAAGTTCTGCGAAGCACAGTTTCCTGCGTATCGTCAGAATTAATTTTGATCGGTATTCTTTTGCCGGTCTGTAATCCGTTGATATTATCTTGCGATTTGATTTCAATTTGCAAAAGAGATTTACTTAAAGCAAGGGAATCGGTCAATTCATTTGATGTTTTAACTTTTGCATCATTAAAATTTCGATGTAAATTTCCCAACCAACCGTCAACCGCGGTTTGCGGAACAAAATAGTAAGATTGCGGTTTAGTCTGAGTGAACTTTTCATCCTGTTTTAACTTTAAAAATTTTGATACGTCGTTAAAAATTTTATTGATGCTCATATCTTATTTGCTCCTTAATTTTTTATTAAGGTTAAAGCAATTAATGATTATTTTCAAGCAATATTTTTAATTTGTTTTTTATTAGTGTTTTATATTCGGAGATATTCAAAATTTACCGATATGAAATATCTTAACTCAGTAGAATATTCTTTTGCTCTGAAAAGTTTAAAAAATTCTGGAAAAAGCAGTTTATTACAACTTCTTCAAGGTAGAATGACTGTTGAAAGTTCAAAAAGTTTACAAAATAAAACAAATGCCGAAAAAAGAGTGCAAAAAAAATAATTTTTTGGTATAGTTTTTCAATAACAACCTTATAGAATTTCCGCTTGGCAGATCAATTTTTGAAATTCCAAGGCAAAAAAATATATTGGAAAAGTAGTATTCGATTCAGATTAAAGTAATGAGAAATTTTAAATTCAAATTTGTTCTGACGATCTTCAGTTTATCTTCAATGCTGTTGATGACGTTGACGGCAAATGCCGGTCCGATACGGTTTAACGATGTCGTGCAGGTAGTTGACGCTTCGCCCGACAGAGCCGCGACGGGTTCTTCGACGCGATTGCGGCTTGCCAACGGCGACATTGTGTTTACCGATAATGATAATGACGGCGATAAGAAGAAAAAGAAGGACGGCGACAATGATAAGGCGGAAACCGCCAAACAGGATGACCGCGTAATCCGGGAAACGAGCATAGAAATCGTGCAGGAAGAAGATTGCAACTGCGATCAGCCGATTATTCCAACCGGAGGATTTCCCAAATGGGCTTTGCTCGGTTTGGGCGCGATTCCGCTTTTGTTTCTGATTCCGAATGGCGACGATGATCCAGAACCGCCGGGATCAACCCCGACACCGCTGGGATCAACACCAACGCCGATGACACCAACGCCGACACCGACGACACCGACACCGACGACACCGACACCAACGACACCAACGCCGCCGCCGACGACACCAACGCCGCCCGCGCCCGTGCCTGAGCCGATGACGTTGATACTTTTCGGAACGGGATTAGCCGGAATCGGTGCTGCCGCCCGCAAAAAATTCGGCAGAAAAGATGAAGAGGAAGAATAGGGAAAAGGTAAAAAGGAAAGGGTTAAAAATTTTAGAAGTATCTGAATGAAGATTTTATTGTATATTAAGTAATATATTTTCATTCTATTTAGTGAAAAGGTTTCTATGGCAGTTGCTTTTTCAAATGTCGTATATTCAGAGGATAAAAAAATGCGTAGATATAATTTTTTGTTTGTTATCGGATTAATTCTGACCTTGGGGTTAGCGACGGTTTTTGCCGGCGGGAAAGACGATGTTAAAAGACCTAAGAACACGGGAATTTTAACGGTTAAAACTTCGCCGGACGCTTATCAAGTCAAGGTCAACGGCGAAGTTATCGGAATGAGCGGTGTTAATACGCCAGCCGAATTTTACCTTGCGCCCGGTTTTCACAACATCGAAGTCGTCGGACCGAACGGAATGACTTTTAACGACGATATAGAAATTATCAAAAACAAGAAAAATTGTATCTGTCTGAAAATGGTCGAGCGCGTTTCGACGAAAGCGTGTCCTTATAATGTTAATTTAAGCGGACCCGATCAGGTTTTGGATGGCGATCTGATCACATTCGTTTCGACGGACGCATTAAACAGTCCGACACCGCTCAATTATAAATGGACGGTAACTGCCGGACGAATTACGAGCGGACAGGGAACGCCGACGATCACGGTTGACACCGCCGGAATGGGCGGACAGACAATTTCGGCAAATCTCGATGTCAACGATGCAGTTTATGATGAGCAATGCCGCCAGAATATTGATGTCGCAACATTCGTGGAAAATCCGCCGCCGCCGCCTTCGCCGCGCAAATTCGACGAATTCGTTTCACGCGCCTTTGACGACGATAAAGCCAGACTCGATTCATTTGCCATCGAATTGCAGACGAATCCCGACGCGCAAGGCTATATCATTATGTATCAAGGCACGAAGAAAGGCAGTCGAGATGTCGAGAAGATCAGCAAACGCGCTCTCGATTATCTGGTCAACGCGAGAATGATTGACCCGCGCCGCATCGTATTTACGAATTGGGGAACTCGTGAAGAAACAACTTACGAACTTTGGGTAATTCCGCCCGGCGCACAACCGCCCGTTCCCGAATAAAAAATGGAACAAAGTTTAATTATGCGAAAGGACGGCTTCCGGGTCGTCCTTTTTCAATTTGTCCTTTGTCAGTTAATCTAAATCCATTGTAAAATTCAAACTTCGGAAACTTGAAAATACACATTTGGAAATCATATTTGCGAAACCAAAAACCAACCGCAAATTACAAATCGAAAATAACCTATGTCAGCAGAAAACATCGAAACAATCGTCAATTTATCAAAACGCAGAGGCTTCGTTTTCCCTTCGTCGGACATTTACGGCGGCTTGGGAAGCAGTTGGGATTACGGGCAGTTGGGCGTGGAACTCGCCAATAATATCAAGCAGGATTGGTGGCGTTGGCTCGTTTACGAGCGCGACGACATCGAGGGAATTGACAGTTCGATCATCCAAAATCGCCTTGTCTGGAAATATTCCGGTCACGAAGACACATTTTCCGATCCGATGATTGACTGCCGCGAGTGCAAATCGCGCTGGCGTGCCGATAAAATGGACGCGCTCGAAGATTTGAGCGAAGCGGAGATGAAAAAAGCCATCGAAGCAGGTGGAGTAAAATGTCCGAATTGCGGCTCAACCGATCTGACCGAACCGCGCCCGTTTAATTTGATGTTCCGCACGACCGTCGGCGCGGCTTCCGAAGAAGACGATCCGAACGCGCTGGCTTATTTACGTCCCGAAACGGCGCAGGGAATTTTTATAAATTTCAACAACGTCTTAAACACATCGCGCCGCAAACTGCCGTTCGGCATCGCGCAAATCGGAAAATCCTTCCGCAACGAAGTAACTCCGGGAAATTTTATTTTCAGAACGCGCGAATTCGAGCAGATGGAGATGGAATATTTCGTTAAACCCGAAAACGCACCCGAAGTTTTGCAGAAATGGATTGACGCATTTTGGAATTGGTTTCAGGATTTGGGAATTTCAGAAAAAAACCTTTACAAATACGAACAAACCGACCAAGAACGCGCTCATTACGCCGTTCGCACGGTTGATATAATGTATCGCTTTTTTCCCGAACGCGAAGACGAGTCAAAGCAATGGGACGAACTGATGGGAATTGCCAACCGCACCGATTACGATTTGAAGGCGCATTCAAAAAAAGTAAACGATGCGGACGGTAAACGCCTGAACACGGACACGACGGACGATTTATCGTATTTCGATCCGCACACGAACGAGCGTTTTTATCCTTATGTCATCGAACCTGCGGCGGGCGTAAACCGCACACTTTTAGCAGTTTTGATGGACGCTTACACCGAAAAAGAAGACGAGCGCGGCGAAAAGCGTGTGATTTTGCAGTTAAAACCGAAACTCGCGCCGATCAAAGCCGCGATCTTGCCGCTCAAGAAAAATAAAGATGAGATCGTCGAAATGGCGCGAAAGATCAAAAAGAATTTGATGCCCGTAATGCGAGCCGTTTACGACGACACGGGAAGCATCGGAAAACTTTATGCAAGGCAAGACGAGATCGGAACGCCTTTTTGCGTCACGGTTGATTTTGATTCGCTCGAAGACGATTCGGTAACGGTCAGAGATAGAGATACTTGGGAGCAGGAACGGGTGAATGTGAATAAATTGCAGGACTATTTATTAAATAACTTGCAATAAAAACAATAGGAGAAAGATAAATGGCTACAAGTGGTAATGCTACGGCAATGGAACCTACGATTAAAGAAGATATACTTTCGCAGTGGATTGATCTAATTGAGAATATAAGTGATAGTCAAAAATTAAAATTGGTAGGATTGTTGTTAAAAAACCCAAATCTTCAGCCTTCCTTAGTAAATGAAGCGTTGATCAATGATGAAGAAAATACTCGTATTGCAGAAAAATGGTTGAAAAAGAATTTTAGAGAGGTAATGTTTTTTTATTGTAAGAGTTTTGATGGCTTTAAGTCAGAAAGTAGTATTGAAATCTTAGATAAAATAGAATTTGCTAAATGGTTAGCACCATTAATTGTAACGAACTACTCCTTTATTTTAGGTGTTGCTATTGCATTTGTAATTTGGGCTTTAAATAAAAGCCTAAATGAGTGGTGCAAAAAATATAGTTTACGACAATATAGCGGAGTTGGAGATTATACTGGAAAATTTTCTTTAAATTGCGTTAATGGATTTATGGATTTAGATTATAAACCTGCCATTAAAGAAGTTGAACAAGATATTGAAGCTTTTCCAATAAAAACAAAATTTATTAGAATTATTGTTCCATCAGAAATTAAGGGCAGAATAAAGTTAAAGAATAAGAATATTGTTGATGAGATTGCTGTTTTTTGTGAGAACGGAGATGAACAAAAATTCTCATTAAATGAAAATAATTTACATAAAATTTTGAAAGGAAATGTTGAAAAGGCTTATCCTGCCTCAGCCCGCGACCCTGAAATCTTGAGATTTGATGCAGTTGAATTTGATAAACCATCTAAATGAATCTCTAGAAAGTTTATGGATTGATCAATTATTAGAGAATTATTTTCCCACTAAAACAGCTACTATTAAACAAACTTGTCTGTATTGTTTATGACTCAAAGTCATCAAAAAATTATAAAACTTGCCGAAACAATCAATCAAAACGGCGGACGCGCGATGCTCGTCGGCGGCTCGGTGCGCGATAAATTAATGGGCATTGCGCCGAAGGATTTTGACGTTGAAGTTTACGGCATCGAACCTGAAAAGCTCAAAAAAATTCTCATCGAAAATTTCGGCAGAATTGATGCCGTCGGCGAAGCGTTTACGGTTTATAAAATCGGGCAGGATTTGGACGTATCGCTTCCCCGACGCGAGCGAAAAACAGGGCGCGGACACAAAGGTTTTACCGTTGAAGGCGATCCCGAAATGTCTTTTGCAGAAGCGGCAAAGCGGCGTGATTTTACGATAAACGCAATACTAAAGGACGTTTTAACAGGCGAAATCGTTGATGTTTACGGCGGGCGCAAAGATATTGAAAACAAAATTTTGCGCGTCGTTTCAAAAGAAACTTTTGCGGAAGATTCTCTGCGCGTTTTGCGTGCGGCGCAGTTTGCGGCGCGTTTCGAGTTTGATATTGATGCGGAAACCGTCGAGATTTGTAAACAGATTGATCTGACCGATTTGCCGAAAGAGCGCATTTGGGGCGAATTTGAAAAATTGCTTTTGAAAGCCGAAAAACCTTCAATCGGCTTAAAGTGGTTTTATAAATTGGGCGTTGTCGAGCAATTATTTCCCGAACTTGCCGCACTCGTCGGCGTTCCGCAACAAGCCGAATGGCATCCAGAAGGCGATGTTGATGTTCATACTTTAATGGTTGTTGACGAGGCGAGAAAATTGATTGACGATTTAAATTATGCAAAAAAAATTACGGTGATGCTCGGCGCGATTTGCCACGATTTCGGGAAGCCCGCGACGACGAAATTTTTTGACGGCAAATGGCGTTCGCACGCGCACGACGAAGCGGGAGTTGAGCCGACAATTTCTTTTTTGGACACGCTGAATATTCATACGATAAACGGTTTTGACGTGCGCGAACAGGTGATTCAACTTGTGCGTTATCATTTGAAACCGGGCGAATTTTACAAAGTCCGCGATCAATTAGGCGATGGCGCGTTTCGCCGTCTGGCGCGAAAAGTCGAACCCGATCTGCTTTACCGCGTTGCAAAAGCCGATTCTTTGGGCAGAAATCCTGAATGGCTGCCAAAGGAAAAATGGTTTAAGGCGGAAGCGCAAGATTGGTTCATCGAAAAAGCGCGTGAATTGGCGGTTGAAGAAAAAGCCCCGAAACCTATTTTGATGGGCAGACATCTGATCGAACTCGGCTTAAAGCCTTCGCCGAAATTCGGTGAAATCACAAATGCCGTTTACGAAATGCAGTTAGATGGGAAAATAAGCGATTTGGACGAAGCAATCGAAGCGGCGGAAATTTTGATCGGAGAAATTTAAAAGCTGATGCAGTTCACACGAAAATAAATTCGGAATAGATAAAAGATTAAAAATATTTTGTTTTGATCTTTAATCAGCAGATTACAAAATAGATTTTACAAGCAATGGAACGCCGGCATCTTGCCGGCAATGAGCGCGTGAGCGCGAAAACAAAGTTAGCAAACTTTAAAGTTAAAATGAAACTATAAAGTTTATAAACTCTGCTCCAACGCATTCTGCGTCGGTTGCCGGCAAGATGCCGGCGTTCCGTTTCCAAATTTCTTTTTTTTCGTTATTCATCTAATTTCGTGAACTACTGATAATTTATTCCGAATATCTCCCGTCCTTTATGGAATTATGTTTTCAAACATATCGAACACCGAAAATAAATCCAACCAATTCAGAATTATTATTTTCGTAATTCTGCTGACGGGCGCGGTTTATTATTTCAGCAATCCGAAGCCGCAGTATTATTACGATTATTCATTTCGAGTTGCCGAAAATTTTCTTCACGGAAAGATCGGATTCGGAGAAAATCCACCGTCTTGGCTCAACGAAATGATTCCGTTTGAAGGCTGGTTTTATTCGGCGTTTCCGTTCGGAAGCGTCTTGTCTATGCTGCCTATTGCGTTCTTAAAAGCCGTCGGTTTGATAAACGATATGCCCGCCGCTTTTATTGCGGGATTTCTCGCAAGCGTAATTTGTCTGTTTTTATTTTTAATTTCCCGATTTTACGAACACACGCCCGAAAAGCGCGTTTTGATGATTTTGGGAATAATGTTCGGAACGTGGCTCTGGACAAATCTGGCGATGGCTGGCGCGTGGCAATTGACGCTCGGTTTTGCGATGATCGGCGAACTCGGCGCGATTTATTATACGGTTTACCGGCGCAATCCGATTTTAGCTGGCGCGTTCTTCGCATTGGCTTTCGGCAATCGAACGGAAATAGTTTTAATCGCGCCGATTTTTATGTTTTTGCTATACAAATTTCAAATTTCAGATTCCAAATTTCAGATAGGAGAAAATACAAAAACCAAAGACCAAAGACCAAAGACCGAAAATCAAATTATAAAATTCTGCATCGTCCCGTTTTTACTCGGAGTTGCGACTTTATATTACAATTACGTTCGCTTTCATTCGCCTTTTGATTTCGGTCATTCGCACATTCCGGGCGTTTTGGATGAACCTTGGTATCGGCACGGGATTTTTTCGATTTATTACATTCCGTATAACATCAATGAAATGCTTCTGATTTTATGGAAAAGCATTCCCGAATATCCGTTTTATACGCCGACTGGTTTCGGCGGCTCAATCTTTTTTGCAAGTCCGTTTTTATTTCTCGCTTTTCGTTTCGGCGCGAAAAATAAAATCTTAAAATATACCGCTTGGTTTGCAATCGTCGTGATGACATTTTTGCTCTGGACGCACGGCAACGCGGGCGGCTGGCAATACAGTTATCGTTACGCGATCATTCTTCTGCCGTGGTTTTACCTAATTCTGCTTGAAACCAGCCCGAAAAAGATTACGATTCTCGAATGGATAACCTACGTTTTTTCATTTATCATAAGCACTTACGCGACGTATCTTTTTCTTTGGACTGATTACGTTAAACCGTAAAATTTGCAGGTATTTTAAGAATTTTTGCCCGCGAAATACGCGGAATGACGCGGAAAAAAGATTTGGTAAATTGTTCATTGTTAATGGTTCATTGAAATTTTATCAATAAATCAGCAATTTACTATTTACTATTTTCTATTTACAAATTTTTTCTTTTTTTCGCGCTTTTTCGCGTATTTCGCGGGCTAATAATTCTTATAAATTTTTTGAAATATGACAAATTTAAAACACGATTGGACAATTGAGGAAATCGAAGAAATTTACAATTTACCTTTACCCGAACTGATTTTCAGAGCGCAGACGGAACACCGTAAATATCACAAAACCGACGAGATACAAGGCTGTCAGCTTTTGAGCATCAAAACGGGCGGTTGTCCCGAAGATTGTGGTTATTGTCCGCAGTCGGCGCATTATAAAACGGAAGTCGAACGCGAATCTCTGTTAAGCGTTGAAAAAACTCTGGAAGCGGCAAAAAACGCAAAAGATTCGGGCGCGACCAGATTTTGTATGGGCGCGGCGTGGCGCGATGTGCCGGACGGCGAGCAGTTTGAAACGGTTTTGGAAATGGTCAAAGGCGTGCGTTCATTAGGTTTAGAAGCCTGCTGCACGCTCGGAATGCTCAAAGAAGATCAAGCCGAACAGTTAGCCGAAGCGGGACTTACCGCATATAATCACAATCTTGACACATCACCCGAATTTTACGGCTCGATTATTTCGACAAGAACTTATGAAGCCCGTCTGAAAACGCTCGCAAATGTCAGAAAAGCCGGAGTTACGGTCTGTTCGGGCGGAATTATCGGAATGGGCGAAACGAAAAACGACCGTTATGGACTGCTTCAGCAATTATCAAATCAAAATCCGCATCCCGAAAGCGTTCCGATAAATCAGCTTGTCAAAGTCAAAGGAACGCCGCTCGAAGACGAAAAATCTCTCGACGTTTTCGATTTCGTCAGAATGATCGCCACAGCCAGAGTTTTGATGCCGAAATCAATGGTGCGCCTGAGCGCGGGACGACTCGAACTTTCCGACGAAGCGCAGGCGATGTGCTTTTTAGCGGGCGCGAACTCAATTTTTATGGGCGAAAAACTTCTGACAACGCCGAATCCCGAAACTGATAGGGATAAAAATTTGCTTGATAAACTCGGAATGAAACTTTTTGAAACGGCAAAGTAGTGATGCAAAAACAAATCCCAAATCCCGAATCCGAAATCCGAAATCGAAATGAGTTTTCTCAAAAATTTAACGGTTGACATCACGCCGCTCAGGATTTCCAGAGATTACCGATTGCTCTTTTTCGGGCAGCTAATTTCTTTTTTCGGCTCGATGATGACGTTTGTGGTCATTCCCGTGCAGATGTATCAACTGACCGAATCGAATTTTATGGTCGGGATGATCTACGCGGCGGAGTTCGTGCCGATGCTGTTTTTGTCCTTTATCGGCGGCGCGTTGGCGGATGCAACAGACCGTCGAATGATGCTCCGCGCGACGGAAATCGGGCAAACTTTTGTTACCGCGCTACTGCTTGCAAACGCGCTTTTGCCGAATCCGCAAATCTGGATTTTATTTGTCGGTGTCGCCATTCACGCGGGACTTGCGGGACTGCAAAGACCGTCTTATGAAGCTCTGATCCAGCAAATTATGCCGTCCGAATTGATGTCTGCGGTTTCCGCGCTCAATTCGATTCGGTTCAGCATCGGTTTTATCGTCAGCCCCGCAATTGCGGGCGTTATCATCGTCCAATTCGGCGCGAAAATCGCGTATGCAATTGATTTTGTAACATTCGCCGCGTCGCTCGTCGCCGTTTGGATGATCTCGACAGTTCCGCCGATGGACGATGCCGAAAAACCGAGTTTGCGCTCGATAATTCAAGGCTTCAAATACGCCGTGAGCAGACAGGAACTGCTCGGCACATACATCATTGACATCAACGCAATGTTTTTTGCGATGCCGATGGCTCTGTTTCCCGCGCTTGCCGCGAAATTCGGCGAAAGCTCCGTCGGACTTTTTTATTCGGCGACGGGTTTAGGTCCTTTGATCGCAAGTCTGACATCGGGCTGGACAAAAAATGTCCATCGGCACGGACTTTTCGTGCTTCTCGCCGCAGGTCTTTGGGGCGCAGCAATAATTTTCTTCGGGTTCACCGAAAGTTTATGGCTGTCGCTCGCGTTTCTCGCGCTCGCTTTCAGTTTCGATATGATAAGCGGAATTTTTCGCGGCACGATCTGGAATCAGACGATTCCGCGCCGCTTTCGCGGAAGACTCGCGGGAATAGAAATGATAAGTTATTTAACGGGACCGATGCTCGGAAATGCCAAAGCGGGAATCGTCGCCAGCTATTTCGGCGTAAAATTCGCCATCATTTCGGGCGGAATTTTATGCGTCGTCGGCACAATAGTTTTAGCGTTTTTTCTGCCGAAATTTTTAACTTACGACGGACGCGAAGGCGTGAGATTAAGGGAAATCGAAGACGCGAAAGTTATTATGGAAAAGACTTTAATGGAATAACTAAAGAAATTTTGCCCGCGAATGAACGCGAATCGGCGCGAATAAAAGGAAGAAATATTTTACAGGGATGAAGGTGATAAACAGGATAAAAAGCAAACTTCAGATTTCAAATCCTAAAATTTCAGATTTTAAAGTTCAAAAAAAAATCCCTGTCTATCACCTTCATCCCTGTTAAATATTCTTAAAAATCCGCGTTAATCTGCGGCAAAAATTCTTAAAATAATGAGTTTACAAGATCGCATAAAAATTCACCTCGACGAAATCGAAGCGAAAGGCTTGACGCGAAAACTCGTTTCGCCGAAAGGGATTGATTTATCTTCCAACGATTATCTCGGTTTGGCAAAAGATGAGAGAATAAAAAACGCCTTTATTGAAGGCATCAAGCGCGAAGGAATCGGCTCGACGGGTTCGCGTCTTTTGCGCGGCGAAAGAGAATGTTTTAGAAAGGTCGAAAAGCAGTTTGCCGAATACAAAGCGACGGAAAGTTCGCTCTATTTTGCGACGGGTTATCAAGCAAACATCGGCGTTTTAAGCGCGTTTTTAGAAAAAGACGACGTAGTTTTTTCCGACGAATCAAATCACGCGAGTTTGATTGACGGAATGCGTTTAAGCGGATGCCGAAAAATTATTTTTCCGCATTTGGACGTTTCCGAACTAGAAAAATTATTAAAGAAAACCGTTTGCGCGAAACAAAAATTTCTCGTCACCGAATCGCTTTTTTCGATGGACGGCACGATTGCGCCGCTGGATAAATACGCGGAAATTTGTCGGGAAACAAGCACGAATCTAATTGTTGACGAAGCGCACGCCGTCGGAATTTACGGCGCAAACGGAAGCGGTTTAATTGAGCAGTTTGGGATTGAAAAAGATGTTTTCCTTTCGATAAATACGGCGGGAAAAGCGTTGGGAGTTTCGGGCGCGTTTGTTGCGGGAAGCGATTCGGCAATCGAATATTTAATAAACAAATGCCGTTCGTTTATCTTTTCAACCGCGCCGCTTCCCGCGATTGCGGACGCGCTCAAAACTGCAATAGAAATTGTTCAAAATGAAAAAGAAAGACGCGAAAAACTATTTGAACTTTCGCAGTTTTTTTGCGATTTGTTAATTGAAAATCAGTTTGACGCGCCCGCCGATGCAACGCAGATCGTTCCGATAATCATCGGCGAAAGCGAGCGAGCCGTAAAAGTTGCGGAAAATCTGCAAGTGAAAGGTTTTGATGTTCGCGCGATTCGTCCGCCGACTGTTCCGCAGGGAAGTTCGCGGCTGCGCGTTTCGCTGAATGTGAATTTGACCGAAGAAATTTTGCGCGATTTTGTGAATGAATTGAAAGAAAATTTATGAGCGAAGAAGAACTGGAAAAATTGGTCGAAAAAAATCTGGCAAAGCAGACGGTTTCAACCGAAACGGGTTTGCTGGTTGCCGATAAATTAAAGACAATCGCCGAAAAAGAAAACGTAGATTTCGCCATCGCGGGCGGACTTGCAATGCACCTTTACGGTTTTGAACGAGCGACAACCGATGTTGATTTTGTGGCAAATCGGCGAATTTCGTTGGAAGTTAAAAGATATTTGAGTTTCGGCGGCGAGCGTTACGAAATCGAAATTGACGGGCGAATAATTGACGTTGATTGGATAATTCGACGGGATAATTATGTTGAATTTTACCGACAGGCTTTGGTTGAGGCAGCAGAAATAAACGAATGGAAAATTCTCACGCCCGAATGGTTGGTAATCTTAAAATATATTGCCGGAAGACCGAAAGATGAAATTGATATGCTCTGGCTTTTGCAGCAGGAAAATCTGGTAAAACGTCCTTTAATCAAGAAAAAATTCATACAAATCGCCGGTGAAATGCAGGGCGGTTTGATTTTTCGGGAACTTGAAAGAAGATATTTTCCGCTTGCCACGAAAAAAAACAACGGCGACGAAAACGAATCTTACACTCCTGACGAGGATTATCCTGAATATAACGAATAAAATGAACGGAATTTTTGTAACGGGAACTGATACGGAAATCGGCAAAACAATCGTTTCCGCCGCGTTGGTGAATCGTTTGCGAAAGCGGGAAAATGTCTGTTATTGGAAGCCGATTCAGACGGGAATTGAAACGGATGACGACACGGAAACTATCCGAATTTTAGCGAATTGTTCGGACGATGAAATTTTTGATGAGGGTTTTCGGCTCGAAAAACCTCTGTCGCCGCATCTTTCGGCGAAAATTGCGAATATAGAAATTTCGGTAGAGAAAACTTTGAAATTTAATGACTGGAGCGCAAGCGTCCCCGCTTGCAATGAGCGCAAAGCGCGAAAATTCGCAACAGAAAAGTTCTGGATAATCGAAGGTGCGGGCGGAATTTTAGTTCCTTTGAATGAAAACGAACTGATGACCGATTTGATAAAAGCGTTAAATTTGCCCGTTTTAATTGTCGCGCGTTCGTCGCTCGGCACGATAAATCACACGCTTTTGACGATTGAGAGTTTGCGAAATCGCAATTTGAAAGTTCTCGGCGTTGTGTTGAACGGCGAACCGAATGAAGAAAATAAACGAGCGATTGAACATTTTGGCAAAGTTAAAGTGTTGGCGGAAATGCCGAAATTTGAGAAATTAGATTATAATAATCTGAAAAAATGGAGCGAAAATAATTTATGCCGATTATAAAAAAACGGGAAATCGAAATGCTGGCGCAGATGAACGGCGAAGAAATTGAGCGATTCTTAAAGCGTTTGCCGACGGAAAAAGAAAAACTGGACGGGCTTTTCGATTATCTGGACGTGAAACTCGAAAAACAGGAATGCGATCATACGTCGCGTTTTGCGATGCAGTATATGATGCAGAAGGGAATGAATTTTCCGCAAGTTTCGGGCTGGCTTTCGCAAAACGGCGGTTATTGCGACTGCAAAATTATCGAGGAAATCGCAGAAATTTGGTGGAAAAAATTTGACGCGGCGGATGAAGATTTTGAACTGGAAAAAGAATAATTTGCCCGCGAAATACGCGAAAGGGCGTGAAAAAAAGAGAAGAAATATTTTACAGGGATGAAGGGGATAAACAGGATAAAAAGCAAATTTCAGATTTCAAATCTCAAAATTTCAATTTTAAAATTCAAAAAAAAATCCCTGTTCATCACCTTTATCCCTGTTAAAAAATTCCTAAAAATTTTCAATGAACTTAATCGAGCGCGACAGAAAATATCTCTGGCATCCATACACGCAGGAGAAAACCGCGCCTTTGCCGATTCCGATTATCAAAGGGAAAGGCGTTTGGCTGGAAACAGAAGACGGGCGGAAAATTCTGGATGGAATTTCGTCTTGGTGGGTGAATATTCACGGTCATTCTCATCCGTATTTGAATGCGGCTTTGGCAAAACAAGCGGAAACGCTCGAACATACGATTTTTGCGGGTTTTACGCACGAACCAGCGGTTAATCTGGCGGAAAAATTAGTCGAGGTTTTGCCGAAAAATTTGACGAGAGTTTTTTATTCGGACAACGGCTCAACCGCCGTCGAAGTCGCGCTGAAAATGGCGCATCAATTCTGGCTCAATCGCGGCGAACAGCGCAGAACATTCGTCGCGCTTAAAGGTGCGTATCACGGCGACACAATCGGCGCGATGTCGGCGAGCGACGATTCGGCTTTTACTTCGCCTTTCAAGGATTTTCTTTTCAAAGTTCTTCGCGCAAAATCGCCTTATTCTTTTCATTGCGGCAATTGCGAAGACAGATGCAATTTAACCTGCGCCGAAAGTCTGCAAAATCTGCTCGAAAAACATCACAGAGAAATTTCCGCCGTCATCATCGAACCGATGCTGCAAGGCGCGGGCGGAATGATAGTCTGGTCGGCGGAATTTTTGAAAAAAGTGCGCCGGCTTTGCGACGAATACAATGTTTTACTGATCGCCGACGAAGTTTTGACGGGTTTCGGCAGAACGGGAAAAATGTTCGCCTGCGAACACGCCGAAATTTCGCCCGACATAATCTGCCTTTCAAAAGCCTTAACCGCCGGATATATGCCGCTCGGCGCAACCGTCGCAACCGAAGAAATTTACGCGGGATTTTTGAGCGAAGACCGCTTAAAAACTTTTTTTCACGGACATTCTTACACCGCAAATCCGCTCGCCTGCGCCGTCGGCGTGGCAAGTCTGGAACTTTTCGAGCGTGAAAACACTTTGGAAAAAATTCAGTTTATCAACCGAAAATTTATAAATTTCGCATCAAAAATTTCCGAACTCGAATGCGTCGGCGAAGCCAGAACAATCGGCGGAATCGTTGCCGTCGAACTCGTTTCAGATAAAAGCGGTTATTTTGCTAACATCGGTCAGAAACTTTATCAGGAATTTCTCTCGCGCAATGTTCTGCTTCGTCCGCTTGGCAATGTGCTTTATTTTATGCCGCCGTATGCGATTGAGGAAAGTGAGATTGATTGGGTTTTAAGCGAAATTCACGGTGTTTTAGGAAAAATATCTTGACATCCATATTCGATGAACTTAGGCTTTTCTTAAAACGATGCGGCAGAAGATACGGATTTGCGTTTAATCAAATCTATTTAAAAATTTGTAAAGCGAAAATATGAACCAACAAACAGTTAATGCAATTTATCAAAATGGAGTTTTACGACCTCTCATTCGCTTGATCTGCCTGAAAACTTGGAAGTTGAATTAGACGTGAAAATTATTGAAAAAAGGCAAAATTCACGGGAAGAAATCGGTGAAATGCTTGTGCGGAAAGGACTTAGTTTGCAAAAGAAATCAGGCAAGCCGAAGCGCAAACTTTCGGATAAAGAAAGAGAAAGACTTTCCGAACTTTTCTCCGCGCCGCAATCGTTAGGCGAACTTATCAGCGAAGACCGCGAGGAAAAGTTTTAATGGCGCAGACATATTTTGCCGACAGCAGCGGATTGGTCAAACGCCACGTTAAGTAAATCGGCAGTCATTGGTTTTCGCAAATTGCCGATACTCAAACGGGAAATACAGTAATTATTTCACGTTTAAGCATCACGGAAGTTTTCAGCGCGTTTAATCGCAGACGGCGTGAGCTAAGTTTGAGCCAAATTGATTATCAAAAAATCGCGCAGGATTTTGAGAATTTTTGTCAGACCGAATATCAAATCATCGAAATTACCGAAGAAATTACCGGGAAATCAAGAGAACTTTTAGAAAAATATCCGTTGCGGGCAAGCGATTCGATCCAGTTAGCTACGGCTTTATTAACAAACGAAAATTTAAAGCAGGCAAATTTTTCCGAACTCATTTTTCTTGCTTCCGACCAAAGACTTTTAGGTTCGGCGAAAATTGAAAATCTTCAATACGACGATCCGCAGAATTATCCGTAAATTTTATTTCAAAATACTTTAATTAGACTTGATGTGTCGAGTTTAAAGCCGACAAATTCTTGCTTTCAATGTAAATTTGCTTAATAATAAAATTATGAATACCGTTTCAATAAAGATACCCGAAATAACATTTGCGGCTTTAGGAAAAGATTCAAATGATTTAGGACGTGAAATCTTAATTGCGGCGGTTGTTAAATGGTTTGAACTCGGCACGATCTCGCAAGGTAAAGCGGCGGAAATTCTCGAAATTTCACGCGCGGAGTTTCTCAATGTTTTGTCTGAATATCAGGTTTCCGCTTGGCAATATACGAAAGAAGAATTAAACATTTAGTTATTTCAAATAATCCTTCAAATACTTTCCCGTGTGCGATTTCTTCACTTTCGCAATTTCTTCCGGTGTTCCGGTTGCGACAATTTCGCCGCCGCCGATTCCGCCTTCGGGTCCGAGATCAATTATATAATCTGCGGTTTTTATTACGTCGAGATTGTGTTCGATAACGACGACGCTGCCGCCGTTTTCGATCAGCACGCGGAAGGCGGCGAGCAGTTTATTAATGTCGTCAAAATGCAAGCCGGTGGTCGGTTCGTCGAAGATAAAAAGGGTTTTTGATTTCTTTTTGGCGGCAAGATGCGCGGCGAGTTTGACGCGCTGGGCTTCGCCGCCGCTTAGAGTCGTGGCGGATTGTCCGAGCCGCAAATAGCCGAGTCCGACGGCTTCGAGAACTTTTAATTTATTGGTTAATACGTTGACGCTTTTGAAAAAGATGATCGCTTCGCGGACGGTCATTTCGAGAACTTCGTGGATGTTTCGTCCTTTGTATTTTACTTCTAAAATTTCGTCTTTAAATCTCGTTCCGCGGCAGTCTTCGCAGACCAATTCGACATCGGCGAGAAACTGCATTTCGACTGTTACCGTTCCGCTTCCCTGACAGGTTTCGCAGCGTCCGCCGGGGACGTTGAAGGAAAAATGCGAAGCCGTGTAACCTTTTGTGTTTGAAAGGTTCGTTGAGGCAAAAACAGCGCGGATCGCGTCATACGCTTTGATATAAGTAACGGGATTTGAACGCGGCGTTCTGCCGATTGGCGATTGGTCAACGAGCATTACATCTTTGACGTTTTTCTCGCCCGTGATTTCTTTAAAAAGCCCGACTTTATCGCGCCATTCGCCGCGTTTTTTCTTGAGTCCGGCGTATAAAATGTCGTGAACCAAAGTTGATTTTCCCGAACCGGAAACGCCTGTGATGCAGACGAACATTTTAAGCGGAATTTCAACGTCAATATTTTTCAGGTTATGTTCGCGTGCGCCTTTGATTTCGATTTTTTTGTCCGTAATTTCGCGTCTTTTCGACGGAACTTTTATTTTTGAATCGCCGCGCAGATATTTTGCGGTCAGGGAAGTTTCGTCTTTCAACAAACCTTTGAAATCGCCCGCGTAAACGACATCGCCGCCGAGTTCGCCGGCTAAAGGTCCGATGTCTAAGATGTGGTCGGCGACGCGCATTGTTTCTTCGTCGTGTTCGACGACTAAAACCGTGTTTCCGATGTCGCGGAGATTTTTCAGGATTTCGATCAAGCGCGAATTGTCGCGCGGATGCAAACCGATTGAAGGTTCGTCCAAAACGTAAAGTGCGCCGACAAGCGACGAGCCGAGATTTGTGGCAAGTTGGATGCGCTGCGCTTCGCCGCCCGAAAGCGTTGAAGCGAGACGCGCCAAAGTCAAATAATCCAAGCCGACATCAACGAGAAACTTTAAGCGTCGGCGGATTTCCAAAAGCAATTTGTCGGCGATTTCTTCGCGTTCTTTGTCCAATTTAAGTTCATCAAAAAACGCCCGCGCGTCTTTTATCGAAAGCGCAACGATTTCGGGCAGAGATTTTCCGCCGATTTTGACATCACGCGCCGCTTGCCGTAACCGTCCGCCCGCGCATTCGGGGCAAACGGCGTAACCGCGATATTTTGCGAGAAAGACGCGGACGTGGAGTTTGTATTTTTTTCGCTCCAAATGTTTAAAGAATCCGGTAACGCCGCGCCATTTTCCTGTGCCTTCAAAAACGGCTTTTTTCTGCCAATCTTCCAAATCGGCAAACGGCACATCAACCGGAATTCCTTCGTCTTCGGCAAACTTCATCAATTCCTTTTGCGCCCATTTTCGCGCCGGTGTCGAAAACGCCTCAACCGCTTTCTGCTTGATGGATTTTAGCGGATTCGGCACGACCAGATCAAAATCAATTCCCGTCGTGTTGCCGAAACCCTGACAAACCGGACACGCGCCAAACGGCGAATTAAAACTAAATAACTGCGGTTCGGGTTCTTCGTAAATTGTGCCGTCGTATTTGCAGATGAATTTTTCCGAAAAATTCAAAGTTTGCGGATTTTCTCCGTGAGTTTGAATGATCGCCGCGCCGCTTTCGCGGAAGCAGGTTTCGAGCGAATCAACCAATCTCTGCCAGATTTTTTTATCGGCTTTTAAGCGGTCAACCAGAACGTATGTGTTTTCAAAATCGGCGAATGAATAATCTTCCGGTTTTTGCAGATCGAGCAGTTCGCCGCCGCGCAAAAGCCTTGCAAAACCGTGTCCGAGCAGGCTCATCAAAACCGCCGTCGGGTTTTGCTGCTTCGCTTCGGGATTGTAAAAGGCGTTTATCGGAAAAAGCACATAAAACCTCGCTCCTTCTTCTAAAGTTTCCAGAATTTCATTGGCGGCGGATTCGGGCGAATCCTTTTTCACTTCGCGCCCGCAAACGCGGCAGAATGTCTGTCCGGCGCGGGCGAACAAAAGACGCAGATAATCGTAAATTTCCGTCTGCGTGGCAACCGTCGAGCGCGGATTTTTGGTCGAGTTTTTCTGACGAATCGCAATCGCCGGCGCGATTCCGAGAATTTCGTCAACATCCGGTTTGTCCATTCTCTCTAAAAACTGACGCGCATAAGCCGATAAAGATTCGACGTAACGCCGCTGACCTTCGGCGTAAAGCGTATCAAAGGCGAGCGAAGATTTGCCCGAACCGGAAACACCCGTCACAATCGTTAATTTGTTGATCGGAATGGTAAACGAAATATTTTTAAGATTATGCGTCCGCGCACCTAGGACGCGAATTGATTCTTGTTTCTGCTTTGTCGCTTGCATAGATGAAAAATTCTGCCGTGTCTGCAAAACTTTATAATATCAAATTCCAGACCCGATACAAAAGCCGGAATAAAAAGTTGAAAAATTTGCATTAAGAATTTACTAAAAGTAATTTAGAGCAAGAAACTTTAAAGGAAAAATTATGAAACAATTTTTAATTATTACAGTTTTGATGTTTATTTCGATATTTGCCGCGTGTAGTTTGGAAAACACAAAAGCAACTGCTAAATCCGAAAAGTTTGAAACGGAAGAAGCCGCTATATCGAACAAAGAGAAAACGCCCGTTTTGGTTGAACTTTTTACGTCGGAAGGCTGTTCGAGTTGTCCGCCTGCCGATCTTGCTTTGACGAAATTGCAAAATGAACAGCCGGTGGCAAACGCCGAAATTATTGCGCTCGCTTTTCACGTTGATTATTGGAATTATCTCGGCTGGAAAGACGAATTTTCTTCAAAAAGTTACAGCGAACGGCAAAGCGGTTATGCGGGAAAATTTAATCTCGATTCGATTTACACTCCGCAAATGGTTGTTGACGGCGCGGCGCAATTTGTCGGAAGCAACTGGAATAACGCCGTTAATGAAATAAAAAAAGCGGCGAACGAAAAAGTTAAAGATGTCGAAATATCGTTTGAACAAACGGCGAAAAATCCGAGCGTAAAAGTTAAAGTTTCGGATTTGCCGGCGCACGACGAATCGTATATCTGGCTGGCGATTGCCGAAGATAATCTGGAAACAAACGTCAGACGCGGCGAAAACGGCGGCAAAAAACTCGCTCATTCGGCAGTTGTCCGCGATTTGAAACTTATCGGAAATTTTTTGCCGAAAGAAAAGAATTTTGAAGCGGAAACCGCCGTTCGGATTGATCGGAACTGGAAGAAAAAAGATTTGAAGTTCGTTGTTTTCGTGCAGGGGAAAAATTCCAAGAAAATTTTTGCTTTAGATCAGAAAAAACTGAATTAAACAGGTCAGAGTGATTTTCGCATTGGCTGATGCGGTTTTTACTTTGCAAAAAATATTGAAATTAAACGAACAATCATTAATAATAGAAGCGGAGATTTTATGAAACGATTTTTAGCCGCTTTATTTCTGAGCATTTTTTCAATTTTAATACTAAATAGTTTGCAGTTTGCCGAAGCGTCCGCGAACTTTTTGAAAAATGAAAAAGACGCGAAATCAACCGTTTTGGTCGAACTTTTTACGTCGGAATACTGCCCGACTTGTCCGCCTGCCGAAGCACTCTTGAAGCAACTCGAAGAAGAGCAGCCGAATGAGAATGCGGAAATCATTACGCTTGCTCTGCACGTTGATTCGTGGGACGCGCCCGGTTATAAAGACGCATTTGCATCGCCGGTTTTTACGAGGCGGCAGGAAATTTACAGTCAAAAATTTAAGATTAATGAGATTTATACTCCGCAAATGATCGTTGACGGCGAAAAATACTTTGTCGGCAGCAATTTACAGAAGGCTTCAAAAGCGATTAAAGACAGCCTCGAAAGTGAAAAAGCG
Source organism: Pyrinomonadaceae bacterium (assembly GCA_965214585.1). Classification (GTDB taxonomy): domain Bacteria; phylum Acidobacteriota; class Blastocatellia; order Pyrinomonadales; family Pyrinomonadaceae; genus JAHCHG01. Next base: position 3,441,006 of record OZ243957.1, read on the forward strand.
GACGTTGAAATCAGCGTCGGATGGAGCGAAAAATATAAACAGGAAAAACTCTCTACGCGAATCACGAATTTACCGAAACACGAAAATTCGACGGTTTTTCTAGCTTTTGCCGAAGATAAACCAAAGGATGCGGCGAGCAAATCCGTGAGAAATATTTCCAGAGTTTCAATAGTCCGCAATTTGCAGGGACTCGGAATGCTCACGGCAGATCAGCAGGAATTTCAAGCGGAAACTTTTTTGCAGTTTCAGCCGACTTGGAAAAAGGAAAATTTGAAATTGATCGTATTCGTGCAGGAAAATCGCAGCAGAAAAATCATCGGAAGCGGCAGAATAAGTCTGACTAAGGAACAGGTAAAAAATAATTTATAACGATTTTCGGTGGTGCTAAAACTGTAAGGCTTTTTACAAATTCTCGGTTTTAGAATCGGGTAGTTTTTCAATTTTTTATTGTGACATAATTATCAATGCCGAATGCCCGATTATTAATCGGGCATTCGGCATTATTGCGCGAGCGCAGTAAAAACGGTGCGTTTATCGAACGAGTATAAGTTATTTCTTACCAGCGAAAATCGTATTTTGTAAAATTTTCGCGCCAGTTTTCCTCTGTGTCGGATTCGAGAATCGGAATTTTTCCGTCGAAAATTATAATTGCATCCAGAGCGCGGCGCAGGCGGTAAGTTCTCCCGTTTGGCGAGCAAATTATCAAGGTGGCTTTTTCCGCGCCCAAATGCGAAATTACGGCGATGCGCCAATCTTTTTTTGAGCGATAGAGAAGCCTCGCGCCGATTGGCAGTTGATTCAGCGTTGATTGGTTTTCGATTTTGTTCAAAATTTTTAATGATTCCGAGTCGGCGCGAAAACAGTATAAGCGGAAAGCGCGTTTGTCAATACGGATAATTTTGCAGCATCAGCAGTTATCAGGTTGTTTCTTTCTTTTCTGCTTTTTCTTTAGCGGCAATTTCGTCTTCGGATTCGTGAATTTGTTCGTCCGGGGTGTCTTCTATTATTTCATTGATAATTCCGCCGATAAGTATAACCAGCGCGGTGATATACAGCCACAGCAGTAAAATAATAATTGCGCCGAGCGAGCCGTAAGTTTTCGAGTAAGAGCCGAAATAATTAAGATAAACGCGGAATCCGATTGAAGACAAAATCCACAAAATAAGTGCGGCAACCGATCCGGCATTAAACCAATGCCATTCTGTTTCGGGATGATCGGGACCGAATGTGTAAATCAAAGTCAGGATGAGAAGCAGAGAAGCCAGCACCAAAATCAGCGAGATCAAACCCAGAACTAAATTCGGCAGAATTGGCAGACCAATCGAACTCAGAATTATAGAAATCAATCCAGAACCGTAAACGACCACGGCAAGCACGAAGAAAATCAGCAGAGAAACCGAAAGAACAAGCAGGATCGAAGTGAGTTTTCGCTTCCACCACGGGCGCGTTTCTACAAAATCATAGACATCGTTTAGCGCGGAAATAATGCTGTCCATTCCCGCCGCCGCCGACCACAAAGCGATAATGAAACCGAGCGTCAGAGTGCCGCCCGAACTGTTGTTGACGACTTCGTTTAAAGTATCCGCCACGACATTGAACGCCGATGACGGCATTACCTGCCGCAAATACGAAAAAAGTTTTTCCTGAAGATCATTTCCCGATTTCAGAACTAATCCGAAAAGGCTCGTGACAAACAACAAAAACGGAAAGAGCGCGAAAATAAAATAAAAAGCGACTTCGGCGGCGCGACTGAGAATTTCTTCTTCCATCGCGTCGTTGTAAACGCGCTTGGCAAAACTTGTTATATTAAAATCCACAATTTGTTTCCCCTTTATATAAATTGGCGGTAAAAGACTTCTCCCGAATCAAATTTGAAAAAATAACCTCGAAAGCCCCAAGTTATATTCAAGTAAATACTGATTTCAAAAGACTTAATTTTACAGCTTTTCCTAAAGATTTTAACTTTTTATCGGGTCAATTATCAAACGAGCAAACCGACTCCGGCAAAACGTCCGAGATTTTGTTCGATTTTAATCGGCAGCTTTTCTAAAAGTTTATCTTTATTTTCAAATTTGCCGAGTTCGACAAAATCTCTGATTTGACTGTGAATTTCTTTCAGATTTCTGCTGCCGTCGAGAAGTTCGAGCAAATGCCGGAGAAGCGGTTCTTCGATTTTTATGTATCTTTCGTAATTTGCTAAAACCAGATCGCCTTTTTCCAATTGCCAGCGGGTGAATTTATCAATTCTCGGTTTGTCGGGAATTTCGGCGTAAGAATGCGGTTTGTAAATGTGTATCCGAATCAGATTTGTGTGAAGCGTCAGGTGCAGAAAAATCTCTCTCGTAATTTGTATGTGTTCGGTAAAATCCTTAATTTTTGGGTTTTTCGAGCTTAGATGCTTTTGTGATTTTGTCAGGAGTTCGGAAAACTTTATCGAATCGCCGGAAATTTTCTGCAAATGATAAAGCGCGGTTTTCGCCAGAGGATTGTTGATCTCAAAACTGTTTTCGGTTGTGCCGATAAATTTCTCGATTTTTTCCGTGTGAAGATCGGGATTTTCAGATTCGCAGCGAATTTCGGAAGTAACGAAAAAATCATCCAGAATTTGCGAATCGGGATTTCGGTTTAATGTGAAATTTTTGCGGCAAAAAAGCGTCTGACGAAAATTTCGCCCGACCATAAAATCGAGATATTGTTCTTTTTCGATCACGTCTTGAATCGCGCCGACCATTTTTCGCGCCGGTTCGTTCAAATTCTGAACGGACATCGAAAGAAAATCAGCTTCCGATAAAAACTGAAAGCCGTATTCGTCGAGCATTTCCGCGATTTGATGAAAATAAAAAGGAATATTAATTTCAGATAAATTATCGTGATAAATTGCGTTTTCTTCTTTGTTCGTATAGTTGAAAATTTCATTTTGAAGAATAAATTTATAGACATCCTTCTGATTCGGCTGGTCGCCGAGAAATTTTATAAATCTGGTGGCTTCTTCAACCTTTTTCAACGGATTCAAAATGCGGCGGGTGTGAAATTTGCCCATTTCGGAAACCATCCGGCGATAAAACCAGCCCGGATAAGTATTGTAGCTTAGAAAACCGACACCGTTTTCCGAGAGCATTTCGCTGAAAACCGACAAAGTTTTTTCGCGGACGAAATCGGGAATCCACGACAGAAAACCGTGCGCGAAGATGTAATCGAATTCGCCGAATTCTTCCGCGCTCATTTTCAACAAATTAATTCGGCGAAACTCTACGTTTGATAAATTCAGTTCCTCAACGCATTTTTCGGCATATTCGATATGACCTTTTGCCAAATCAATTCCGAGAAAATCCGCTTCGGGCAAACTGTGAGCGTGAGCAATCAGATTTAAACCGTTGCCGCAGCCCAACTCAAGAACCCGCGCTTTCTCGATATTCGGCGAATCCAAGCCGAACAACTTTGCCGCCGAACATAATTTGTCGGGATGCGTCAGCGAAAAAACGTGGTTGGAATACGGCAGCGTATCGTAAGCGAATTCGGTTTCCATAAATTTGTCCTCAGATTTTGATTTTGACACAGAAGGGACGCGGAAACCTCTGCAATTTGCAATATAATTTTACTGAATTTCCGTTTTGTCCCGACTTGCGATCAGTTTGCGCCGGGCTTGAACATCAAGACCGGGACGTTTTGAGGAAACCACGATATTTCGCACTTCACCGATTGGCGATTCGGACAGAGGACGTTTCGGCGTATATGTTAAAACATAACTCGAATCAATAGTTTGCGCCACAAAAGCAGCTTTTTCAAGCATTTCGTCGGGATTCTCCGGCAAAATAAATTCGCCGTTCGTATCTTTGGAAAGCCGCAAAAGAAAATTTTCGCCGTCGGCAATCGCCTTTTCTCTTTTCTTTATCGCATTTATCATTTTCTTGTCGGTATTAACGGACAAAATGCGCGGCGCGGTAATCGTATCTCTTACGCCCTGCGGCATCGTCGCGGCAATTTCGTCGGGAACTCTCTGCGGTTTCGGTTCGCCTTTTCGGATGCGGCTTTTGTTCGGGGCGATCTCCTTTGCTTCCATCCGCGTATAGCTGATAACGTGAATATTTATGTCGGTGGTCAAAAGTTCGTTCATCGCCTCGCGCCGCTTTTCGTCATTATCAAACGAATCCGTGCCGTCGGTAATTAAAACAATATGACGATTTTCAAGCGGCTTTTTCTGCATAAACTTCTTCGCCTCGCCAAGCGCGTCGAGAAAAACGGAGCGTTTGCCGAAATCCAGATTTTCCGACAAATAATTCAAAATTTCCGCTTTGTTTTTCGTCCAATCGGTTAAAAATCTCACCTTATCATTGTATTCCATAACCGCCACCGAATCTTCCGCTTTAAGTGAATTGACCAGAGCGACGGCGGTTTTTCGGGTTTGGCTCAAACTTTTGGCGCGGCGCATTTCTCCGCCCGTATCCAGAACGATCAGAACATTTGCCGGAATACGGCGCAGACTGCTCGGCTGATGCAGCCTGCCGTCCTCGACGATCACGACATCTTCTTTTTTCAGATCGTCCACAAAATTTCCCGCTTTATCGAGTGCCGAAATATTTAGTTTGATTTCTTCAATAAAAACCTTCTCAACCGGATCATCTTTTATCGGCGGCGGTGTCGGTTCGGGCGTTTGTGCAAAAACACTTGCGCCGAAAATGACGAAAATTGCGAAGAATAAAAATATAAAGTTTGATTTTTTTATTTGCATTAAGACCTCTGAAATTTTTTGCGTTCAGAATCTTGGATGCACCGACGGCGATAAAATATGCTTATAGTGAAACGAGAAGTGAGAGGCGGAGATTTTATAAAAGAAGCTGTTTTCTACGTCTTGTTCTTTATTCCTCATTTCTCACTTCTCGTTTCTCACTTCTTTCCCCGAATTATAGTAAACTTGAAATCGAAAATGGAACCACTTGCAAGCAGAATCAGACCGGAGAATCTCGATGAATTTGTCGGGCAGAAACATCTCGTCGGCGATGGAAAACCGCTTCGTTTGGCAATCGAGCAGAAACATATTTTTTCGTTTATTTTGTGGGGAACGCCCGGTGTCGGGAAAACGACTTTGGCGCGGATTTACGCCGCTTCGATCAATGCCGAACTTTTTGAGCTTTCAGCGGTTTCCGCCGGAAAGGATGATATTCGCAAAATTGTCAAAACAAAAAGTTTGACGAACAGCCCGCGCGTTTTGTTTCTCGACGAAATTCACCGTTTTAATAAAGCGCAGCAGGATTTTCTGCTGCCGTATGTCGAAAACGGCGAACTCGTTTTGATCGGCGCGACGACGGAAAATCCGAGTTTTGAAGTAATTCCCGCGCTTTTATCCAGAACGCGCGTTTTTGTTTTGGAAGAATTTTCGCCCGAAGAAATGTCGGAAATCATTGACCGAACCCAAGTTGATCTGGACGAAGACGCGAAAAATTGGCTGATCGGAATGGCAAACGGCGACGCTCGCCAAGCGATCACGATGATCGAAAACACCGAGAAACTTTATGAAAATGTAACAATCGAAAATTTGAAAAACACGCTTCAAGCCAAGTTTCTGCGCTACGATAAAAAAGGCGAAGAGCATTACAACATAATCAGCGCGTTTATCAAAAGTATGCGGGCGAGCCAGCCTAACGCGGCGTTATATTATTTGGCGAGAATGATCGAAGCGGGCGAAGACCCGAAATTTATCGCCCGCCGAATGGTGATCTTCGCCTCCGAAGACATCGGACTCGCGCAGCCGACGGCACTCGTCGTCGCCAACGCCGTTTTTCGCGCCGTCGAAACAATCGGCTTGCCCGAATGCGGAATAAACTTAGCGCACGGAGTCGCCTATTTATCAAACTGCAAAAAAGATCGCTCGGCTTACGACGCTTACAAAACCGCCATCGCAGACGCGAAAAAATACGGCAATCTGCCCGTCCCGCTTAAACTCCGCAACGCGCACACTTCTCTTATGAAAGACATCGGCTACGGTAAAGATTACGAATTATACCCGAAAGAAGATTTACTGCCCGAAAAATTGAAGGGGAAGAAATATTTGAAAAGTTAGTTGTTCAGAGTAACGGCTTTAGCCGTGAAATAACCACGCCGCGCAAAAGTTAAAATTAAATACGCCGCGTAAGATCACGCCTGAAGGCGTTACTCTGAACGCTCTATCCTCAATATTCTATCGTCATTCGCCGCCGCGTCGCCGCGTCCGTCGCGGTTTGAGGTCGAAAAATAGATCGCTCCGTCGGGCGATTGTGCGACTTCGCGGATGCGCCCGTATTTATTCTCTAAAAGACGTTCTTGAGCGACGATTTTTCTGCCGTCAATGACAAGTCTGATGATTGCTTTTCCTTTTAACGCGCCGATGAAAAAATTTCCTTCAAATTCGGGAAACATCTCGCCCGTGTAAAACATTCCGCTTGCCGGCGCGATTGCCGGAGAGTATTCGACCAGAGGCGTTTCCATTCCTTTTCTAGTCATTTTGTGGCTGATCTTCGCCCAGCCGTAATTTTTTCCTTTTTCGACAATATTTACTTCGTCGCCGCCGGTTCGTTTTTTGAAAAGCGAAACGCCGTCAAAAAGCGAAGGTCCGTGTTCGGTTTGAAACATTAAGCCTGTTTCCGGCTGCCAATCCATTCCCTGCGCGTTGCGGTGTCCGTAAGTCCAGATTTCGCCCCGTGCGCCTTTTTGTTTGACGAACGGATTGTCGTCGGGAATCGTGCCGTCGTCATTTAGGCGCAGAGTTTTTCCGTTTAATGAGTCGAGTTTTTGCGCTCTTTTCTGTTTCGTCGCATCGCCCGTCGTGATATACAGTTTTCCGTCGGGACCAAAACCGAGCCTGGTTCCGGCGTGAAAACGCGCCGCGTCAATTGATTCGATTATCGTTTTCGGCTCGATCAAAGTTTCGCCGTTTTCACGATAACGCCTCACGCGAACGTTTTTTCCGTTTTTCGCTTCATATGCGTAAGCTAAATAAACGAAATGATTTTCAGCAAAATCGGGATGCAGAACCATTCCCATCAAACCGTTTTCGCCGGAAGGTTCAACGTCTTTTACCACAAAAAAAGGTTCTTGGCGAAGTTTTCCGTCTTCGACGACGCGAACTCTGCCGGGGCGTTCGGTAAAAAACATACGTCCGTCGGGCGCAAAGCGAATCGTCCACGGAACTTCCAGATTTTCGGCGACAACTTCAACCGTAAACTTCGTGGTTTCCGCAGACTCAGGCGAATTTTGCCCGGCTTCTTCGGCGATTGACGTTCCGCAAGCCGCGCTGACGAGAAGGGCGAGCAATAAAAAAATGCAATTTAATATTCGTTTTGAGTTCATCACGGCAATATTATAACATTTTTGCAATGTTGATTTCCGAATTCGATTACGACTTGCCCGAAAATCTGATCGCGCAGAATCCGCTGGAAAAACGCCAAGATTCGCGGATGCTTGTTATAAATCGTGCTGAAAAAACTTTTCACGATCAGCATTTTTACGATTTTCCTAAGTTTCTGCAAAAAGGCGACGTGATCGTTTTAAATAATACGAAAGTTTTCCCCGCGAGGCTTTTCGGCACAGCGGAAACGGGCGCGAAGATCGAACTTTTTCTCGTTCGGGAAACTTCCGAAAATATCTGGGAAACTTTGGCGCGTCCGGCGCGTCGTCTGAAAACGGGAAAGAAAATCAAATTCGGCGAGCAATTAGAAGCGGAAGTTCTGGAAAAAAATCAGGAAGGTCGCGTTTTTGTAAAATTTGAAGCGAACGGAGATTTTGACGAAATTCTCAACCAAATCGGACAAACGCCGCTTCCGCCGTATATCAAACGCGAGGTTGAAAAATCGGAAAAAGACCGCGAGCGTTATCAAACGATTTACGCCAAAAATCGCGGAGCAATCGCCGCGCCGACGGCGGGACTTCACTTTACCGAAAAAGTTTTAGAAGAAATCAAAAATCTCGGCGTAATTGCTGCGGAAATTACGCTTCACGTCGGTTACGGAACATTTGAACCAGTCCGCGTTGACGATTTATCCGAGCATAAAGTTATGCCGGAAAGTTGCGAAATTTCCGCTGAAACTGCCGAAATTGTAAACAAAGCAAGAGCCGAAAACCGCCGGATTATCGGCATCGGCACGACGACGACCAGAGCTTTGGAATCCGCATTTGATGAAAACGCGAAAATTTCGCCGGGAAATTTTATCGCCGATCTGACGATTACGCCCGGTTATAAATTCAAGATTATCAACGGTCTTTTGACAAATTTTCATCTGCCGAAATCGTCCCTGCTTGTTTTGGTTTCGACCTTTGCCGGTTACGAATTGACGTTGAACGCTTACGCTCACGCCGTCGCATCTGATTATCGTTTTTACAGTTACGGCGATTGTATGTTTATAATTTAATCGGCGCGGAGAAAATTACAATTGGTGGAAAATTGGCAGAATCAATAATTGACGGTCTGTATTTTTTAACATTTCGGCGGTATGCTATTTTATATTCATATCAGCCGACAGAAAATATTTATTTGCAGCTCATTTATTTTTCCGCTTTAGTCGGTTTTACAAAAATTTTCGCGCCTAAATTTATTATGCTCTTTCTTGCACAATCAGCCGCAGTTTACGGAATAGACGCGCTGATTGTTGATATTGAAGTGAATTTGCAGCCCGTTCGCGGCGAAGCGGATACGCCTTCTTCCGTCGTCATCGTCGGTTTGCCCGATACCGCCGTGCGCGAATCGCGCGAAAGAATCCGGGCGGCGATTACGAACAGCGGGTTTTTCTTTCCGTTTCATAAAGCGACGATAAATCTTGCGCCCGCCGATGTTCGCAAGGAAGGCGCGAGTTTCGATCTGCCGATTGCGCTCGGCATTCTCGGCGCGAACGGCGATTTGGGAAACGCCGAATCTCTGGAAAACACTCTGAGCATCGGCGAATTATCGCTTGACGGGCGCGTGCGTCCCGTGCGCGGTGCGTTGTCAATCGCTTTGCAAGCCAGAGAAAACGGTATTAAAAATTTGCTGATTCCCGAAGAAAACGCTTCCGAAGCGGCGGTTGTGACGGACGTAAATGTTTACCCGATCAGAGATTTGCGCGAAGCCGTGCAGATCAGCATTGATCTGCAGGCGGGACGCGATGCGCGGATTCCGCCTCTGAAACCGGACATTTCCGAAATGCAGATCGCCGAAAATCGTTATCGTGTTGATTTCGCGGAAGTTCGCGGACAGCAAAACACAAAACGCGCTCTCGAAGTCGCCGGCGCGGGCGGTCATAATGTTCTTTTGATCGGTCCGCCCGGTTCGGGTAAAACTATGCTGGCAAAGCGTCTGCCGACGATTTTGCCGCCGCTCGAATTTGAAGAATCGCTCGAAATCACAAAAATCCATTCGGTTGCCGGATTAACGGGAAAAACAGGTTTGGTTCGTGAAAGACCTTTTAAACATCCGCATCACACGGTTTCGCAAGCCGGACTGATCGGCGGCGGTTCGATTCCGAAACCGGGCGAAGTTTCGCTGGCGCATCTCGGCGTTTTGTTTCTTGACGAACTGCCGGAATTTGACCGCAAAGTTCTGGAAGTTTTGCGTCAGCCGATGGAAGATAAGCAGGTGACGATTTCGCGGGCAGCGATGACGCTCACGTTTCCGGCGGATTTTACGATGATCGCTTCGATGAATCCTTGTCCGTGCGGATATTTCGGCTCGAAACGCGAGTGTAAATGTTCGCCGATTCAGATTCAGCGTTATGTCGGGAAAATTTCGGGACCGCTGATGGACAGAATTGATATACATATTGACGTGCCGGAAGTGAATTTCAAAGAATTACGCGGGCGCGGCGTTCCCGAAGGCGACACTTCGGCGGCGATCCGCGAAAGAGTCGGAACGGCGCGGCAAATTCAACTTGAGCGATTTTCCGGCGACGGCGTTTATTCCAATTCGGGAATGTCGCCGACGCAAATCCGAAAATTCTGCGCTCTCGATTCCGATTCGGAAACTCTGCTCGAACGCGCGATGGTCAGACAAGGACTTTCCGCCCGCGCTCACGACAGAATTTTGAAGGTTGCAAGGACGATTGCCGATCTAGCCGAAAGCGAAAAAATCGAAGCGTCGCACATCAGCGAAGCGATAAATTACCGTTCGCTTGATCGCAATTACTGGACTTAATTCGGCTAAAAGTGAAATTTTGTCGGTAAAAGGTTATAATCGGAAAGTTTGCAGAAGTGAAAATAATTATTTTGGATAATTGTTCATTGTCAGGAAAACGGCGAACAACTATCAACGAACAACGAACAAAATACAAATGATTGCTGAAAATTTACACGGATTTGAGAGTTTACCGCAGACGATTCCGCATTTTTGTATCGAATCGTTCCGGCGGCACAATAAACCGAACGCGCTCAGTCATAAAATAAACGATGTTTGGGAAGGAATTTCGGGCGAAGCGGTGATCGAAAAGATCAAACATATCGCGCTCGGACTCGCCGATCTGGGCGTAAAGGCGGGCGACAGAATTGCGGTCATTTCCGAAAATCGTCCCGAATGGTCTTTGACCGATTTAGCAATTTTGTCCATTCGCGCCGTCAATGTGCCGATCTACACGACGCAGGCGGTTGAGCAGATTCGCTATATTTTGGAAAATTCGGGCGCGAAAATGCTCTTCGTTTCAGGCAAAAAAATTTGGCGGCACGCCGAAGAAGCGGTCAGAAGCGTCGAAAGATTGGAAAAACTGATCTTCTTTGACGAAGATGCCGTTCCCGAAAATGATAATCGCGCGATGACACTTGCCGACGTTGAAAAACGCGGCAGAGAACTCGAAAAAATTGACGATAAAACTTTTGAAAATAATTTAGCGCAGATAAAAACGGACGATCTCGCCACGATAATTTACACTTCCGGCACGACGGGCGAACCGAAAGGCGTGATGCTTTCGCACGAAAGTTTTGTTTCAAATATCAAGGCTATTTCCAAAGGTTTGCCGATTCGTTCAACTGATCGCTCGCTGGCGGTTTTGCCGCTTTCGCACATTTTCGAGCGGACGGTTTTTTACGTTCTCTGCGCCAACGGCGTGGCGATTCATTACTGCCCGGCGTTCGAGCAGATCGCGTCGCATTTATCGGAAGTCAAACCGACGATTATGACCGCCGTTCCGCGTCTTTTCGAGCAGGTTTATCACAAGATCGTCAAAAAGGGCAAAGCCGCGGGCGGCTGGAAAACATCGCTTTTCGAGTGGGCTTTGGACATCGGACAAAATTATTCGGAATCGAAAGACAAGCACAGAGGAGTTTCCGCATCGCTTAAAATCAAACATAAATTTGCCAGCCGACTCGTTTTTTCCAAATGGCGAGAAGGTGTCGGCGGAAGTCTGCGCTTTTTCGTGTCCGGCGGCGCACCGCTTTCCAAAAAACTTTCCTACGCATTCTGGGCGGCTGGAATCCCGATTTTGCAAGGTTACGGAATGACCGAAGCGTGCGTTGTTTCAGCAAATCGCCCCGAAGACGTGAAGATCGGCTCAATTGGCAGACCGTTTGAAGGAATCGAGATGAAAATTGCCGCGTCGGACGGCGAAATTCTGATTCGCGGCGTAAATGTGATGCGCGGTTATTACCAAATGGACGACGAAACCGAAAAGGCACTCGACAAAGACGGTTTTTATCACACGGGCGACATCGGTTACGAAGACGCGGACGGGCATTTTTACATTACCGACCGCAAAAAAGACTTGTTCAAATTATCAAGCGGAAAATACGTCGCGCCTTTGCAGGTCGAAAGCCTTCTCAAACAAAGTCCGCTTGTCGCGCAAGCCGTCGCCGTCGGTTCGGGCAGAAAACAAGTCGGCGCACTCATCGTTCCCGATTGGGAAGAACTAAAACAAGTCTTAAAAGAAGAAGGAATCGCCCACGAAGGAACGCGCGAGGAACTCTGCGAAAATCCGTATATTATCAAGAGAGTTCAGCGCGATGCCGTCGGTTTTACGAGGGAAATGAACGATTACGAAAGAGTTAAAAGAGTTTATCTTCTGCCTGTCGAGTTTTCGATTGATAAAGGCGAAATGACTCCGACTTTGAAAATAAAACGCAGCGTGATTGACGAAAAGTATTCGGAAGCGATTGACGAAATTTGCGGAAGCTGAAAATTAATCTGAAGCCCGAAGCAGAGAAGAAAAAACAATTACCGTGAAAAGTAATATAAAATTTTTGAATCTTTTCCAAAAACTCAAAAGGCTTTAACCGCCTCATCTTCACACAATAATTTATCCAAAAGAGAAAAATCCTTATGCTTTTTGTTTAGAAGTGCGCTGGCGAGTTCAAGCAGAGGATGCGGCATCTCCGCTTCGGGAATCGTTTCAACCGCTTGCGGACAATTTGTATAAAATTCCACTTCCGCCCGGCAAAATTCGCAGTCGGTTAAGTGTCCGCCGATAATTTCATTTTTGCCGGTGGAACATTCTGCCATCTGAAATTCGAGCAATTGTTGTGATGTCGGGCAATTTTTGGTTTTACAAAAGTTTATCATCTGTATCGAAAACATATTTTTAAATTTAATCGAAACATTTTGCCGAGTTTTTTTGTTTCGATTTTTCAAAACGGAATCTCATTTGTTATAAAAAAAGTAAATCTATAATACCCGCCTGCTTCCAAAACTTTTATCTAAAAAATAAAAAAAAATCTAACCAAGATATTATACTTCACCTAGTTGGTTTCCGTAAGTGGTGATAATAAAGGTTTTAGTAGAATTGTTTAACAATTATAAAAAATACAAAAAAAAGTTGCTCAAATATAAAAAACTTGTTACCATTTATAGAGTATTCGGTTGAAACAAAAAGTTTCAGTTGATACCTGCCAAAATCAAAAGAATTTGAAACCTTTTGATTTTTATCAAAAAATAAACAAATCAAATCTCAAAGCTCCAGAGTTTCAGCAAAATTCGAGCGAATTTCTTTGCAGACGACAAAATCTCAAACGGGAAGAGATTCTCTGTTAAAAGAACCGAACGGAGCAGGCAAAAAACTTCAAGCAGGCAAAAAATAAAAAACAAACAGGAAAAAATCGGATAGGTTTATTATGAATAAAACCAAAACGCAGAAACGTCTGCCGAGATCAATCAGGAATAAACGAATTAAGGTCGGAAAGTGGAACGAGAGCCTCAATAAATCTGATGTAAATCAAATTTGGAAGGAACTTCACAGAATAGTTTCGTCGCATCCTCTGGTGCGGGCTTCAAAACGCGCGGGATTTATCGTCGAAGAAGGTAAATATAATGTTTATACGGATATGACGCAGGAACTTTTCGTAACGCTTCTGAGCAAAGAGCGTTTCGAGGTTTATCTTGATACGAAAATGTCCGATCAGGAGATCGAAGCCGAGATCAGCCAGATCGAATTGACAAATCTGCTCACGGCGCAGCTTCGCAAGCGTTATCCCGAATCTTACAGACTTGCCAGAAGAATTTCCACCTTGATCCAGAACAGCGAAAATTTCAAGCGTTTCGACAACATCGGAAACCCGGAAGCGCACCGACGACTTGCCGAAAGATTATACGGTTTGGCAGAATGGAAAAACGAAAAAATGAGCCGCGATTCGGCGGAAATGCGCGAGCGCGTAAAAACCGTAGCGTTCAAACACCGCGATACCAGAATGGTCGGCTGCACGGGCGACGCGCAGATTATTATCAGCAATGTCGAACTCGAACAACTGATTATCAGAGTCTTTAAGGCGATAGATTCGCCGATTGACGTGCGCTCCTTGCGCTCTTTCGTAATGTCGCGCCTGCCGATTATGGACATTTATCTCGTTCCCGTCGGCGGAACGCGCGATGACGACGAAGAAAACGGCAGAAGTTACGAATTTGCCGATACGCGCGAAACTCCCGAAGAAGACGTTCTGCGCCGCGAAGCCGAATTGCAGGCGGCAAATTTCGTTAAAGGATTTCTGGTCAAACTGAAAAAAAGCGTGCGCGGCAAAGCAAAGCAATACAATCGTATGGTAAATGTTTTGTGGCATTGTTATCTGATAAGCGACAGCGGCACGCAGCTTGAAGTCGCCGATATGCTCGGCGTTTCCGATTCCTTGGTTTCCGATTACCGCAAACGAATCGAATCAATTTTGCAAGACCTCTCGTTCGACGGCGTAAACGAAGCCAGACATTTTGAAAAAGCCTTGAAAAAAGAAGTGCGCGGAATGGTTTCAATCGAGAAAAATGAAGAAATTGCGGCGTAGGAAACAAAAAATTTATTCTCTTTTTACAAATTATTTCAAATTAGCCGGCGAAATTTTTCAGATATTTTCCTCAAACCGCCAAAAAACTAGCAATCCAACCTGAAAATGTTAAAATGTCATCTGAGAATTTTTCAAAACTAAAAAACATTTTTGCCCATACGAGTTTTTCCTCTGCAACTGATGACGTTGAAATTTACAGATGCCTGCCGACACACCGAAAAAATCCGATTATCAAACGCTTAAACCTTCCGGGCGGAACGGCGAAGGAAACAACGGCGGGCAGAATTCTTTAAAACCCTCGGCAAAATCCGGCGGAGAAAATTCTCTGAAACCACGCGCAAAATCGTCGGAAGAAAACATTTTTGACAAAAGTTTAGTTAATCCCGACAAAAAGACCGAAAAAGAAATTATTACGCCGGAAAACCTGTCTTTGAAAAACAAGGCAAATCCGGCAAACGATTTTGCTTTACAAACGGATGTCGTCAAATCAAAAAAAGACTCTGAATCCGTAGAAGAACTGCAATACGCCGAGCAAAAGAAGGAAGACAAAAAACAAAAGCGCAAGAAAAAAGACCGCGAACTTTTAAGCGGCGATCATTGGTTTGACAGAAACGGGCATAATCTGACATACATCGGAATTTTTATCTTCACGCTGTTCGTCTATTTTCGCCCGTATGAACTTTTTCCGTCGCTGATGTTTTTAAGTTCGGCGGCGCAGTATATCGCCATTATAACTCTGCTTGTTTATCTGCCGATTCAGTTTTCGACGGAAGGCACGTTGACGACGTTTTCAACCGAAGTTAAATGCGTTCTTTTTATGGCGTTCTGGGCTTTGCTGACAATGCCGATTGCGAAAAGTCCGGCTTTGGCGTGGGAAGTTTTCAACGATCCGTTTATCAAAGTCGTGCTGATTTTTATCGTAATGGTCAACACTCTGCGAACGCAGAGCCGCCTGAAATGGCTGATGTGGCTTTCCATCGGGGTCGGAATACTGCTTAGTTATCAGGCTCTCGACCTTTATATGCAGGGAAAATTCGCCACCGAAGGTTATCGCGTTAATGTTGATTTCGGCGGAATGTTCGGAAATCCGAACGATATGGCGATTCACCTTGTGATCTTTACGCCGATTGCGGTTATTCTCGGTTTGGCGGCGAAAAACAGATTATACAAAATTCTGTATTTCGTGGCGGCGGCGATGATGATCGGCGGAAATATGGTTACGCAGTCGCGCGGCGGATTTCTCGGTTTGCTTGCCGTCGGCGGCGTTCTGGTCTGGAAACTCGGCAAAAAACAACGCGCCAAAGTTTTGGCGATTTCGGCGGTTGTCGCAGCAGTTATCATCGCGGCTGCGCCGGGCGATTACGCCGTCAGAATTTTGTCAATTTTTATTCCCGGACTCGATGAAGTCGGTTCGGCGGATCAGCGTATGGATTTGTTAAAGCGTTCGATTCTCGTAACGATACGAAATCCTTGGGGCATCGGAATCGGAAATTTCCCGATTGTCGGCTACCGAAATCTGCAAACTCACAACGCTTTTACGCAAATTTCGTCCGAACTCGGCTGGCTCGCTTTCTGCGCCTATATGATTTTGATTATCAGCCCGCTTAGAAAACTCGGAGCAATCGAACGGCAGCTTTTGCGTGGCGAAGAAACTACTTGGTTTTATTATCTCGCAGTCGGACTCCAAGCGAGCATCGCCGGTTATATGGTTTCGAGTTTTTTCGGCGCGGTGGCGTATAATTGGTATATTTATTATCCGATAGCTTACGCCGTGTGTCTGCGCCGGATTTATCAGCTTGATCTGAAAGAAAGAGGAATAACCGAAGAAAAAACGGAAAGCCGTCTGAGAAGTTTGATCGGTTTTCCAAAAAATGTAAGTTTGCAGAAATAATGACTTTATACGTTGCCGCACAAATAATTTTCTGGACGAGCGTTGCCGCGCTTTTCTACACATACGTCGGCTATCCTCTGCTGATATACGTTTACAGTCTGATCTTCCCGAAACCGATAAAACGCGGCGATTTCGAGCCGTTCGTAACCGTTTTAATCACGGCTTATAATGAAGAACGCGACATTCGCGCAAAACTCGAAAACACCTTAAAAATTAATTATCCGCCGGAAAAACTTGAAATTTTAGTCGCCTCCGACGGTTCGACGGACAAAACCGATGAAACCGTCAGAGAATTTGCCGCAAGCGGCGTAAAACTTTTTCGGCAGGAAGGCAGAGTCGGGAAAACCTACACGCAAAACAAAGCCGTCGAACAGGCAAGCGGCGAAATAGTTCTTTTCTCCGATGCGACGACAATGTATCAATCCGATGTTTTGAAACAAATTCTGCCGAATTTCGCCGACGAAACAATCGGCTGCGTTGCCGGAAAATTAATTTATGTTGATCCGGGCGAAACAAACGTCGGCAAAGGCGCGAAAAGTTATTGGAATTACGAAACATTTTTGAAACGAAGCGAAAGTCTGGCGTGTTCTCTGATCGGCGCGTCGGGCTGTCTTTACGCGGTCAAAAAATCCGCTTATAAGCCGATGTATGCGGAAGCGTGTTCGGATTTTCTGATCGCCACCGTTTTATACGAGCAGGGTTTGCGAACCGTTTTCGAGCCGAACGCCGTCTGCACCGAAGAAACGAACCGGCAGTCAAAAAACGAAATGCAGATGCGCGTCCGCGTGATTTCGCAGACGTTTACGGATTTATGGCGCAACCGCAATATGATGAATCCCTTTAGAAGCGGTTTTTACGCCGTCGAACTGATTTCGCACAAACTTTTCCGCTACGCCGTTCCGTTTTTTTTGTTTTTTAACTTAATTTCAGCGGTAATTTTGTCGTTTTATTCGATATTTTTCTTATCAATTTTATCGCTCCAAGTCGGATTTTACGCGGCGGCATTTTTCGCTTGGATTTTAGAAAAAACGGGAAAACAAGTCGGCATCTTGGCAATTCCCTTATATTTCGTCTTGGCAAACGCCGCTTCTCTAATCGGCTTTTACAAATTTCTGCGCGGCGAACGCTTCACCCGTTGGGAAACCGTTCGGGAGGATTTTTCAAGCGGATAGAAAATCTAAATTAGCGACACAGGCAGAAACCCGACAGTTATGGAGGGTGCTATTTATAAGTTAAAAAGTTTATAATTAAACGGCATTTTAACGAATTATTTTTGAAAACCAACCACCTTCTAATCAATCAGCACCCTCCATAACTGTCGGGTTTCTGCCTCTCTGAAAAATAATGAATTACGAAAAACGAAAAATTTTAGAAAAGAAAATCGGCTCAAACGTCGCTGCAACGCCAAAAGTCAGCGTCATAATGCCCGCTTACAACTGCGCCCGATTTATCTCCGAAACTCTCGATTCGGCACTCGCGCAGACTTTTAAAAACTTTGAAATTATCGTTGTCAACGACGGTTCGCCCGACACGGAAGAATTGGAAAAAGTTCTCGCCCGATATTTCGACGAAATAATTTACATCAAACAAAAAAACGGCGGCACGGCTTCCGCCCGAAATACTGCAATTTCCGAAGCAAATGGCGAATTTTTGGCGTTTCTCGACAGCGATGACGTTTGGTTTCCCGAATATTTGGAATCACAATTGAACGAATTAAACAAAAAGAACTGCGATTTGATCTACGCCGACGCGTTGCTTTTCGGAAACGTGCGAAACAACGCCGAAACATTTATGACAAAAGCCGATTCGATGGGCGCGGTTACGACGGAAAACCTGATAAACGCGACGTGCAACGTGATAACTTCGGGAACAGTCGCGGGGCGCGAAAAGGTTCTGGAAGTCGGAATGTTCGACGAAAATCTGCCCAGAATCGGTATGGAAGATTTCGATTTGTGGTTCAGATTGGCAAAAACGGGCGCGAAACTCGATTATCAAAAAAAAGTTTTATTAAAATACAGAGTCAGCCCGGACAGCCTTTCCGGTTCAAACGTCCAACGCGCCGAGCGCAACATCAAAGCGTTTGACGAAATTCAGGCAAAATACGATCTGACCGCTTCCGAGCAGCGAGTTTTGGACGAATACTTAAAATACGCCCGCGCCGAAGTAAAACTCGAAACGGCGAAACTCGAATTGACCAAAGAAAATTACCAAAAAGCGAGAGAAAATTTCCGCGAAGCGAACGAGTTTTTCAAGAAACCGAAATTGTCCTTGATCGTATTTCTGCTCGGAATCAATCCGAAATTAGTTGCAAAATTTTTCCGAAAATTCCGTCCCGACGAATTTTCATTTATCGCTCCGACAGATTTACGGAAAAATCAGAACGCGGAGCAGTAGCGACTCGGTAAAATGCCGATTATGAGAAAACTCGGTAAAATTTAACTCAGTCGCTACCGCTTCGAGAAAAGTCAGAACGGGGAGCGGTAGCGACTCGGTAAAACTTGACCCCGTTTAACCCCGTCGCTATCGCTTCGGGTTCTGATTTTGAGAAAAAGTGGCAGACCAAATCAAAACAACTCCATCGCTAAAATCGCAAAGCGCGTGGCTTTTGCTGGCAAAAGTTCTCGGCTTCGTTTTCGCGTTTATGCTGCCGCTGATTCTCGTGCGCTTTTTGACGGTTGATAAGGTCGGCGTTTATCGCCAAGCGTTTCAGGTCGTCGTCAACTTAGTTGCCATTCTGCCGCTCGGTCTGAGTATGAGCGTTTATTATTACCTCGCCCGCGAAACGACGCGCAGACCTGCCGCGATTCTCAATATTTTAATTTTCAATTTTGTAACGGGCGGCATCGCTTGTTTGGGATTGAATTTGTATCCGCAATTTCTCGGCAAACTTTTTCAAAGCAGAGAATTAACCGAACTCGCGCCGCTGATCGGCGTTGTCGTCTGGCTTTGGATTTTCTCGGTTTTTCTCGAAATCGTCGCCGTCGCCAATCAAGAGCCGAAAGCGGCGACGGTTTTTATAATTTTCGCGCAGCTTAGTAAAACCGTCTTGATGGCGGGCGCGGTGATAATTTTCGGCACAATCGAAGCGTTTCTCTACGCCGCGATGATTCAGGCGGTTTTGCAGATCGCAATGCTGCTTGCTTATCTGAATTCGAGATTTCCGCGTTTTTGGGCGGCTTTTGACGGAAAATTTTTTTTTGAACAACTTTTTTACGCCGCGCCTTTCGGTTTCGCTGGAATTCTCTGGACGCTGCAAACCGACGTTCACAATTATTTTGTCGGCTATCGTTTTACCGATGCCGAATACGCGATCTACGCTTACGGATGCTTTCAGATTCCGCTGCTTCACGTTTTGATCGAAGCGGTTGCGGCGGTAATGATTCCGCGAATGAGCCAGCTTCAAGCCAAAGACGACAAAAAGGAAATGGTGCGTTTGATGGCGGAAGCGGCGCAGAAATTGTCCTTCTTTTTCTTTCCCGTTTTCGCCTTTTTGCTGATCGCCGCCGAAGTTTTCGTCATCACATTATTCACCGAAAAATTTGCGGCAAGCGTGCCGATTTTCCGCATCAATCTGATTCTTCTGCCGCTTTCGATAATTTTGACCGATCCGATTGTGCGCTCTTACGAACAGCTTGGCAGATACCTTTTCATTTTGCGCGGCTTCGTTTTGATCGGTCTTTTCGTCGCGCTCTATTTCGGCATTCAATCTCTCGGTTTGCTCGGAATGATAACAATCGTCGTCGTCACTTTCGCCGTTGACCGCCTTGTTGAAACACTGCTCGTCGCCTACAAAATGAAGATGAATTGGCGCGATCTGACAATTTTTTCGGGTCTTGCAAAAACCGCAACGGCAAGCGCGTTTGCCGCATTCGTAACTTATTTCTGTTTCGGTTTTATCAGCCGATTCGCGCCCGCAATCACAAATTCAATCGTCGAAACGCTCGCGCTTTTCATCAATCAGAGTCTGAAAACTTCGCTCGCAGGCGCGGCAATTCTGGCAGTTTCGGGAATTTTATTTGCAATTATCTATCTGTTTGTTGCAAACTATCTAAAGGTCGTAACCGACGACGAAAAACTTCTCATAAAGAACCAACTCGCAAAGTTCGCCAAAATCTTCAAGCGCGATTCTCAAAACAATCTCAAAAATCAGCAGGCGCAGGATAATTTGATTTAATTAAATTATCCAAAACTTATATGAGAAAATGTTAAGATAGAAAAGGGAAAAATGACTGGAGCGCGGGGCGTTCCCGCTTGCAATGAGCGCGTAGCGCGAAAAAGTCGTGATAATTACATACTTTCGAGTTTTCAACGATTTTCCGCCGCTCGCGCGACGGATGCAAGCGGGAACGCCCCGCGCTCCAGTCGAAATCCAAATGATGAGCAATTTCTTAACCAAAAATATTTTCATTCCGCTTTCGCATTTCCGTCGCAGTCTGCGTGCGGATATGAAGCAGGTTTTTGAAACGTATCAGGAAGGCTTAAATTTTCGCCGCGAATCTTTCGGTTGGAACGAACAGCAAAAACGCGAATGGATTTTGGAACGCCTGCGGTTTTCCGTCAGACGCGCGGCAGACGAAACCGTTTATTACAAAGAACTTTTTCAAAAGATCGGTTTTGACGCAAAAGCGGATTTTTCGTTTGAAGATTTTGCAAAACTTCCCGTTTTAGAACGCGAAGACGTTCAGAACGCGGGCGAAAAACTTGTTACAAACAAAATTCCGCGTGAGAATCTGAAAAAGGACGCAACGGGCGGTTCGACGGGAACGCCGACGCAAATCTGGCTCGGCTCGGACGAAATGGGCTGGAAGGAAAGCGGCAGCGATTTCGCGTTTGAACTTTTCGGAATTCCTAAGGGCGCGAAAACCGCTTATTTTTGGGGACATCATCTTGATCCGCAAGCGACGGAAAGTTTTAGAGATCGCTTGCAGAGTTTTATGACAAATGTTCGCTGGTTCGACTGCTTTCGTCTTTCGCCCGAAGTTTTTCGGAAATATCACGAAGAATTTGAAAATTGGTCGCCCGATGTAATTGTGGCGTATGCGAGTGCGCTCGGACATTTTGCGGAATATTTGAACGAAAATAAGATCAATCCGAAAAATTATCCGATAAATTGCTTTGTTACGGGCGCGGAAAAACTTTTCCCCGAACACCGCAAAACGATTGAAGAAGTTTTCGGAAAGCCAGTTCACGAGCGTTACGGCGGACGCGATTTCGGACAGTTGGGTTATCAATTAACGCCGGATGAAACCCGCGAATTTACGATTGATTGGGCGTGGGCGTTGGTCGAACCGGAAACGGACGAGGAAAATTCTTCGATTCTGATTACAAAACTTCACGCCGACGGAATGCCGATGATTCGTTACCGCACGGGCGATGTCGGAAAGTTTCCCGCAAATTCCAAAAGCGGACATCCGACGTTTCGATTGAAAGAAGTCGTCGGGCGCGACCTCGATAGAATCTGGCTTCCCGACGGGAAATTTATTCACGCGATTCAATTGCCGCATTTGATGAAGGATTTTCCAGTCAGCGAATTTATGTTGATTCAAGAGGAAAATTACGATGTCGAACTGCAAATTGTGCCGAAAAACGGTTTTGACTCGGACAACGAAGCGGAGATTTTGCAAACCGTTCGGGCAAACCTTGAAGGCGTGAATGTCAACCTAAAAAGAGTAGAGAAAATTCCGCGCACGAAGGCGAACAAATGGCGACCTGTTTTGTCGAAGGTAAAACGGTCTTAGATTTGAAAATCGTGTCAGTAGCGTCGGCGTGAGCCGATGCGTAGGCGACGGGCGCATCGGCTCACGCCGACGCTACTGACTTTTACTAATTATGCAGAAAAATTATCAAAATTGCTTAAAAGATTCGCGCGTTTCGATGGTTAAATTGCCGGACGCGGTTTATCCGCAGATTGCCGATGAAAACAGCGAAGTTTTTCGCGCCGTTCGGCAAAACGCGGAAAATCTCGGTTGGGCGGATGAAAAACGCGGATGTTTCGGGAAAGTCATTGAAGAAGGCGCGAAAGTTTTGATAAAGCCGAATTTCGTTCTGCATAAAAATCAGGGCGCGGACGGCGTTTTGCCGCTTGTAACGCACGTTTCGATTATAAATGCCGTTGTTATTGAAGCATTAAAAGCGAATCCGTCGCAAATTATCGTCGGCGACGCGCCGATTCAGCGTTGTGATTTCGATGAACTTCTGCGGGCGAACGGTTTTGACGAATGGTCGAAAAAAATGCGCGAGCGCGACGAGCGATTTCTCGGCATTTTCGATTTTCGGCGGACGACTTCCGAAATAATCGGAAATGTTCGCGTGGCGACGGAAAATAAAGTTCCCGAAGAAAATTATGTGCTTTATAATTTGGGCGCGGACAGTTTTTTAGAGCCGATCACGGACGACAAAAATTCGTTTCGCGTAACGCAATACGATCCGCGTTTGATGGCGAAAACTCATTCAAAAGGAAATCATCAATATCTTGTCGCCAAGCAGATAATCGAAGCGGATGTGGTGATAAATCTTCCGAAATTGAAAACGCATAAAAAAGCCGGAATCACGAACGCGCTGAAAAATCTGGTTGGAATAAACGGCAACAAGGAATATCTGCCGCATCACCGAATCGGCGGCGCGGACGTTGGCGGCGATTGTTATCCGGGCAAGGATTTGGTCAAGCGGACTTGGGAATATGTCGCCGACAAGCAAAATATGACCGATTCGATGGCGAAAGGAAAAATGCTGGCAACGGTCAACGAGCAATTGGCGCGTGTGATGCGTTTAAAAGGCGACGAAATCGGCGTTGAAGGCGCGTGGATCGGCAACGAAACGGTGGCGCGGATGTGTCTGGATTTGAACCGCATTTTGCTTTACGGGAAACCAAACGCAAAACTCGGCGATGCAGTGCAAAGGCGTGTTCTGCACGTTGTTGACGCGGTAATCGCGGGACAAGGCGACGGACCTTTGCGCCCCGATTCGCTAAAATTGGGAATGATTTTGGCAGGCGAAAACGCTTCGGCGATGGATTGGGTTTGCGCCTACTTGCTCGGTTACGACGCGGAGAAAATTCCTCTGACAAATTATTCTTTTAATGATTTTCGCTGGCGAATCGCCGATTTCGAGCCTTCGGAAATCGAACTTCTCGGCGATTGGCGGGAAGATTTAACGGCGGAGAATCTGATTGAATTTGCAAAAGAGCAGACAGTTGATTTTCCCGTCGGCTGGCGTGATGCGGGCGCGTGAAGAGAGATTTGCCCGCGAATAAACGCGAAATGACGCGAAAAAAAAGAAAGGAAATTTTGCCACAGATGGACACAGATAAACTCAGATTTTTTAAGAATATTTAACAGGGATGAAGGAGATAAAAGGGATGGAAGATAGATTTCAGATTTCAGATTTTTTGATTTTTTGACTTTAAAAATCCCCGTTCATCTCCTTCATCCCTGTAAAATAATTTTTTCTTTCTTTTTTTCGCGCTTATTCGCGTTCATTCGCGGGCAAATTCTTCATCTTAGTATTGGATAAATAATTGAATTCAAACTTTTTATAAAAATGGCGAAAAGCGGCAGTTATCAAGAATATGTTAAAAAAGCGGGCGAAGATTTCGCGCGGCGTGGCGATGATGTGCGGTATATGCTGGTTGGTTCGCTCAAAGATAAACAGGTTGAAAATGTTCTCGATGTCGGCTGCGGCGCGGGGCAGGAATTGTATCAATTTGTCGAAAAGAAAAATGCTTTTTGCGTCGGCGTGGATGTGGCGGAGGAATTGGGGAAAATCGGAAACGGATTTTTCAGAGATTTGAATGCGGAAAATAAAGTCGCGTTTTCGCGCTCGATTGGTTCGGAATTGCCGTTTAAAGACGAAAGTTTCGATGTCGTAATTTGCCGCGTCGCTTTGCCGTATATGGACAACCGCAAGACGATTGCGGAAATTGCGAGAGTTTTGCGTCCCGAAGGCATTTTCTTTTTGAAAACACACGCGCCCGCTTTTTATTTCGGGATGTTAAAGCGGCGTATGAAAAGTTTTGATTTGAAACAATACGCTTATCCTTTGATTTGCTTGGCGGGCGGCGCGTTTCATGATTTGACGGGCAGGCAGCTTAGAAACGGAATTTGGAAAGGCAAGGAAGTTTTTCAGACGAAAGGGTTTTTGAAACGCGAATTTGCGAAAAATCATCTGAAAATTACGGGCTATTTGCCTGATAATAATATTCAGACTCCTTCTTTGATGATCGAGAAAATTTAGAAAATCTTATTCGGAATAGATGAAAGCTGATAGATTATAAATAAAATCTTTCATCTATAATCTATCAGCTTTCATCTATTCCGAATAAAAATTTTTGAAAATACTGCAATTTCACAATATAAAATGAGTGAAAACGAAACTACATATTTGACCAAACTCAAATGGAATCTGCCGTGGCTGGCGCGTTATCCGTTGGCGAGAGCAGGCGATTTTTTAGGGCGTGAAACAGCGGTTGGAAAAAAGCACGTTATCATTACCGTCGCCGATCATTTCGAGCCTGCTTGGAAGCGCGGCGGCGCGTGGAATTTGGACGAACGGCGCAGGCGTTTGGACGAATATCACGAATTGGCGCGAAAAACGGGCGAAGCAACGCGCGACGCGGACGGGACGAAGTTTCGGCACACGAATTTTTATCCCGCCGAGCAGTATGATTATAAAATTTTAGAGGAAATGGCGTGGATGCAAAAAGAAGGTTTGGGCGAGGTTGAAATTCATCTGCATCACGGCATTGAAAAGCCCGATACGGCGGAAAATTTGCGAAAGATTTTGATAGAATTCCGCGATTGCTTGGCGCAGGAACACCAATGTTTATCGCGTTTTGAAGAAAAGGGCGAACCGAAATATGCGTTTGTTCACGGAAATCTCGCGCTGGCAAATTCGGCAAACGGGAAATTTTGTGGAGTTGATAATGAGATGCAGATTTTGGCGGAAACGGGCTGTTATGCCGATATGACTTTGCCTTCCGCGCCCGACGTTACGCAAGTTCCGGTTTTTAATCAAATTTACGAATGCGGTTTGCCTTTGACGGAAAAAATTCCGCATCGGAAGGGGAAATCCGTGCGGGTAAATGGAAATCAGCCGCAATTGCCACTTATATTTACAGGACCGCTCGTTTTTAATTGGACGAGAAAAATAAAGGGAGTGCCTGTTCCGCGTCTGGAAGACGGCGCGTTGACCGATAATCAGCCGATGGATTTGGCGCGTTTCAAGCGTTGGATGGCGGCAAATGTAATTGTCAAGAATCGTCCCGAATGGGTTTTTGTCAAACTTTATTGTCACGGATTTTTCGATTATGACCAATCGGCTTGCATAGGCGAAAAGGCGGTCAGATTTTTTAACGAAATTATCGAAAACGGCGAAAAGACGGGCAAATATTCGGTTCATTTCGCCTCGGCGCGTGAAATGTTCAACATCGCTTCGGCGGCGATTGACGGGAAAAAGGGAAGTCCGAACGATTTTCGGGATTATAAATTGAAGACGATTATGGATGAGGAAAGAGAAAATTAACCATATAGGCACATAGAAAATATATGGTAGAAAAAAGTTTTTGTTTAATAGAAATATTTAGGTTTATAAAGCGAAGCAATTTAAAAATCTATGTTTTCTATGTGCATATGTGGTTAAAAAATATTAGCAGCGAATTTGATGATTGATGCAATAAAAAAAATCAGAGGCAAAAGCTGGGAAGAACTCCGCACGCGCGGCGAGCAGGTTTTGTCCGTTTACACCGAGCAGATCGGTTTAAGCGGCAATTTGCCGTCGGACTCGGATTTCGTTGGTTTGCTGGAAAAATCTCATTTCGGCAACGAGAAAATTTCGCCCGAAAATGTGATGGATTTGTTTTACGACAACGCCGATTACAGTTTTTTTCCGTCGTTTCGCCTCAAAGATTCAACGATTGAAATTTTCCTCGAAAAATTCGGCGAAAAAAGTAAAAACTATTTTATCGAAAAAGCCGAAAAAGCAATTAACGGAAGATTTGACCTGCTCGGTTATCAAAATCTGAATTTCGGAGAAGATGTTGATTGGCATTTTGAACCGATTTCGGGAAAGCGTTCGCCTCTGAAACATTGGAAGCAGTTTGACGAACTCGACACGACGGAAACGGGCGATAAAAAAGTCGTCTGGGAACTCAATCGCCATCAGCATTTTTTCGCGCTCGGTTTGGCATTTTGGCTGACAAATGATGAACGCTACACCGCAACATTTATCGAACATCTTGAAGGTTGGATGGAGCAGAATCCGCCGGGAATGGGCGTAAATTGGGTGAGCAGTCTGGAAGTCGCTTTTCGTTTGATGAGTTGGATTTGGGGTTTACAGTTTTTCCGCGATTCAAAAATTTTGTCGCCCGAATTTTTTCAAAAAGTTCTGAAATTTCTGTATATTCACGGCAGACACATCGAAAAATATCTCTCGACATATTACAGCCCGAATACTCATCTGACGGGCGAAGCACTTGGTCTTTATTATCTCGGAACGCAGTTGCCGTTTTTCAAACGCGCGACGCATTGGCGCGAGCTTGGCGCGGAAATTTTGTTTGCCGAACTCGACAGGCAAATTTTATCTGACGGAGTTTATTTCGAGCAGTCAACTTGGTATCAGCGTTATACGATTGATTTTTACACGCAGT
The DNA here is from genome assembly GCA_965214585.1 of Pyrinomonadaceae bacterium. GTDB lineage: Bacteria > Acidobacteriota > Blastocatellia > Pyrinomonadales > Pyrinomonadaceae > JAHCHG01. Next base: position 3,467,726 of record OZ243957.1, read on the forward strand.
TTTTGATTCTTCAAACCTTAAACGGCGAGAAAACCGACAAAAAGTTACAAGAAAAATTATCGGAAAAATTGCAATTGCTCACGGATTTTCTGATGTTCATCACGCGCCCCGACGGAACAACGCCGCTTGTCGGCGACGACGACGGCGGAAAATGTCTGCCGCACGGAACTTCCCAATCGAATGATTTTCGCGCGGTTCTTTCGACGGGCGCGGTTTTGTTTGAAAGACGCGATTATAAATTTGTCGCCGAAACTTTGAAGGAAGAAACCATCTGGCTGTTGGGCGCGGGCGGCGTTGGAAGTTTTGAAACTTTGCGGGCGTTGATGCCGAACAGCAGTTCGATTGCGTTTGAAGCGGGCGGTTATTATGTGATGCGCGACGGCTGGGCGAAAACCGATAATTTTATGCTGATTGACTGCGGCTCGCTTGGCGCGTTAAAAGGCGGACACGGACACGCCGACGCGCTCCACTTTGATTTAGCGGTCGGCGGAAAAACGATGCTCGTTGACGCGGGAACTTACACTTATCACGAATCGGAAAAACTCAGGGATTTTTTCCGTTCGACACGCGCTCACAACACTCTGACGATTGACGAAAAATCTTCGTCCGAAACGAACGGGAAATTCAGTTGGGAAACAAAGGCAAACGCCGAAAAAAACTTATGGATTTCGGAAAAACGCTTTGATTTTTTTGAAGGTTCGCAGGACGGCTACGAGCGTCTGAAATACGCGCCCGCAACGCACAAACGAAGCGTTCTTTTCTTAAAAAACGATTATTGGATCGTCCGCGATTTCGTGAGAACTAACGGCGAACACGAATATAATTTGAATTTTCATTTTAATATGGAAACGAATCCGTTTATCGAAGACGCGGAAGCGGGAAATTTGTGCGTCAATCAAACCGCGTCGGACGAAGCGGGAATGCGGCTTTTTACATTCGGCGACAACGGAAATTGGCAGCGCAAGGAAAGCTGGATTTCGACTTGCTACGGCAAGCGCATCAACGCGCCTTTCGTCAGTTTCATCTCTCACGGCGCGGGTTCGCAGGAATTTTTTACGTTTATGATGCCGACTTACGCGCACATCGAAAAACCCGAAATTCTCGAAACGCCCCTGATTGGCGGACGCGCTTTCGTCGTGAAATATCGAGGTTATTACGATCTGTTCGTCTTTGCCGACGGCGAAAACATCGTCCGCACGGAACTTTTTAACACGAATTTCCGCTTTCTTTGGTCGCGTCTGAGCGCGGGCGAAATTCTACCCGAAGAATACGTTTTGATCGGCGGAACAAAGTTTTCGCTTGGCGGCAGGGAAATTATAAATTACCCGAAAAATCTGGATTTCGCCGTCGCCAGACGTTTGGGAAACAAATTAAACGTCCGTTCGAGCCAGAGCGTTTTCAGCGTTTCGCTTCCTCAAAGCAAGGCTAAAACTTATATTTTGAAAAATCAAGAAATATTTAACAGGGATGAAGAGGATTAACAAGGATTAAAATCGAATATAAAATATCAAATCTAAGAATCCCTTTTATCTCCTTCATCCCTGTTAAATTTCTTTCAAAAAAAGTGCCGAAAATAAACATTCTCCAACTTATCGGAAGTTTTCATCAAGGCGGTTCGGAACGCCAAGCGGTTCAGCTTGTTAAACTGTTGCACAACAACGAGAAATACAGAGTTTTTGTCGCGTGTCTGAACAAAGAAGGTGTTTTGCGCGGCGAGATCGAAGAACTCGGTTATAAAAATTTCCTCGAATTTTCGCTCAATTCATTTTACGACGCAAATATGATTCGACAACTTCGCAGATGCGCGAAATTTTTGCGCGAAAATGACATAAAAATCGTCCAATCAAGCGATTTTTACACGAATGTTTTCGGAATGACGGCGGGCGCATTGGCTCGCGTTCCGGTGAGAATTGCGGCGAAACGCGAAACGGGAACGAAGACGGCGAAACAGGCGTTTATTGAGCGTCGGGCGTTTAATCTGGCTCACGCAGTTGTTGTCAATGCCGACGCGGTGAAAAAACACTTGGTCGAAACGGGCGTTTCGGAAAATAAAATTTATACGATTTATAACGGTTTGGATTTGGAGCGTTTGACCGTTTCGGATGATTTAAAACAAACTGAAATATTAAAAAATTTCAATCTGCCGTTTGGCGAAAAAGAAAAGTTTGTCACGATTGTGGCGAACTTGCGAAGCGATGTGAAAAATCACAAAATGTTTTTGCGGGCGGCGCGGAAAGTTTCGGAAAAGGTTGAAGATGTAAATTTCATTCTAGCTGGAGAAGGCGAATTAACCGATGCAATGAAACGGTTTGCAAACGAACTCGGAATCGAAGACAAAACTTTTTTTATCGGCAGATGCGCCAAAGTTGCGGAACTTCTCGAAATTTCCGACGTTTGCGTTTTGTGTTCAAAAACCGAAGGATTTTCCAACTCGATTTTGGAATATATGGCGGCGGTAAAACCCGTCGTCGCAACCGATGTCGGCGGCGCAAGCGAAGCGATTATAGAAGGCGAAACGGGATTTTTGATACAATCGGATGACGACGACGCTTTGGCGAAGCGCGTTGTTGAACTGCTCGTAAATCCCGAAAAAGCCGAAAAAATGGGCGCGAAGGGCAGAAAAGTTGTCGAAGAAAAATTTTCGGTGGAAAGCCAAACAGAAAGAACTTTATCCATTTATGAAAAACTTTTAAAATAAGTGTTTGGTCTTCGTTCAGAGTAACGCCTTTAGGCGTGAAACCGCCCGCGAAGCGTGGCGGGAAAACGCCTGAAGGCGTTACTCTGAACGGAAAACTAAAAATTCAATTATTGAAATGCAGTTGGAAAATAATTTGCAAAATTTAGAAAATATTTCAACCGATTTGAGCGCGGCGAAAACGCAGTCCGAATCGGCGGAAAAAGCCGGGCAGATGAAAATTTTAATCATCGCGCCGACGCTCGATATTTTTCTCGGCGGGCAAGCGGTGCAGGCGGCGCGGCTTTTGGAAAAGCTCAACGAAGAGCCGAATATTCAAGCCGACATTCAGTCAATCGGTCCGAAATTTTTGCCTGGATTACAGAAAATCAAATATCTGCGGACATTTCTAAGAGAGATAAAATACTGGTTCGACATTCTCACCAGAATTCCGAAATATGACATTATACACATCTGCTCCGCCGCGCATTTGTCGTTTTTGCTGACTCCGACTCCGGCGGTTCTCGTCGCCAAACTTTTTAAGAAAAAGACTGTTTTGAATTATCGCAGCGGACAATTTGAAGAACATTATAAAAATTGGCACAGAACTTTAGCTCCGACGCTAAGGCTTTTTGACAGAATAGTTACGCCGTCGAATTACTTGGTTGATCTGTTTGCAAAATACGGTTTCAAAGCGCAAGCGGTTCATAATTTTTTGAATCTCGAAAAATTTCATTTTCGCCAAAGAGGAAAGTTAAAACCCGTTTTTTTGTCGAATCGGCTGTTGGAAGATTTATACAATATTCCGTGCATTTTGCGGGCTTTTGCGATAATTCAGGAAAAATACCCGGAAGCGAAATTGATTGTGGCGAGTTTCGGGCATTTGCGCGAGGATTTGGAAAAAATGGCGAAGGAGATGAATCTGCGAAACGTCGAATTCGTCGGCAAACTTCCGCAGAAAGAGATGTTCGAGCTTTATAATGAAATTGACGTTTATCTGAATTCGCCGAATACGGATAATATGCCCGGCTCGATCATCGAATGTTACGCTTCGGGCGTTCCTGTCGTGACGACGAACGCGGGCGGAATTCCGTATATTTTGGAACACGGAAAAACGGGTTTGATGGTGGAAATAAACGATCATAAAGCAATGGCGCGGGAAGCGATTCGGCTGCTCGAAGATGAAGATTTAGTTCAGGAATTGACGAAAAACGGGCGCGAATATGTCGAGAAATTTTCGTGGCAGGAAGTTCGCGGCGAATGGCTGGCTGTTTATGAAGAATTGATGAATGAAAAACAACTTTAAATCAAACAAAACATTGACAATTTTAATGTGATTATGAGATTTTAAAAAGAGCGATGCAAAATCGCCGTCCCGCAAAAATCCTACATTTATAATCACGCATTTTTACAAAATATGAAACAAGTTATCCGCAGAGGTTTGAAAGAAATTATTGTTGACGAAGTTGCCGATCCGCAGGTGTCGAAAAATCACGTTCTCGTGCGACCTTTTTATTCGCTGATCTCCAGCGGCACGGAAACCGCCGACATACACACGGACAACATTATGAAAGAGGTCGCGGACAATCCTTCGCATCTGCAAAAGGTTTGGAATATAATGCAGAAAACCGATCCGATCAGCACGATAAACGAAGTTCGCGCGAAGTTCAGCGAATACGCCGTGCTTGGTTATTCGGGCGCGGGAATTGTCGTTGAAAAAGACGAAAATGTTCTGGATTTAATTGTCGGTCAGCGAGTAGCTTACGGCGGCGAAGGAACGGGACACGGCGAAACAATCAATGTCGGGCGCAATTTGATCGCCCGCGTTCCCGACAACGTGCCGTTTTCGGACGCTTGTTTTACGACGCTTGGCGCGATTGCGATGAACGCGGTCAGACAGGCGGAAATTCAGGTCGGCGAAAGCGTGGTCGTGATGGGTTTGGGTTTGGTCGGGCAACTTGTCGCGCAAATTGTCAGATGTCAAGGCGGAGTTGTGATTGCGACGGATTTGATGAAAGACAGAGTTGATTTGGCACTGGAAGCAGGCGCGGATTTTGCGGTAAAATCGGGCGAAATAGCAGTTTTGGAAATCGAAGGCTTGACCGAAGGACGCGGCGCGGACTGCGTGATCGTCGCCGTCGCTTCCGCGTCGCCCGTTCCCGTTCAGGAAGCGGCAAAAATGTGCCGTGATCGCGGGCGAATCGTCGTTGTCGGCGCGTGTCCTCTGGAACTGAACCGCGATTTGATGTATGTCAAAGATTTGAAACTGTTGATGGCTCGCGCTTACGGTCCGGGAAGTTACGATAAATCTTATGAAAAGGGCGGAATTGATTATCCTCTGCCGTATGTTCGCTGGACGGAAAACCGCAATATGGAAGAATTTTTGCGGCTTTTGTCGGTCGGACGAGTGAACGTCAAACCGCTTGTTACGCACGAATTTGAACTTGAAAATGCGGCGAAAGGTTACGATACGATTTTGAATCCCGAAGCAAAAAGTCTTGCGGTTTTACTTCGTTATCCCGTCAACGATCAAGCGGACGCGCTCGCCGAATATAAACCCGTTCGCAAATTGGAAATGCCCAATTTTCAGGCGGCGAAAAAGGACGAAATAAACGTCGGTTTGATCGGCGCGGGAAATTTGGCGAAATGGGCGCATCTGCCCGCTTTGAACAAGGTTTCGGGCGCGAATCTGCACGCCGTCTATTCTTCGAGCGGCGCACGCGGGAAAAGTTACGCGCTCCGTTTCGGCGCGAATTACGCTTGCTCGGATTACGAAGAAATGTTAAGCGATGCGGATATTGACGTGATCTTAATTTCGTCCGCTTCGCATCATCACGCACGGGAAACTGTTGCGGCTTTAAGTGCCGGAAAGCACGTTTTTGTTGAAAAACCGATAGCAGTTTCAATCGAAGAATGTCGGGATATTTACAAAGCTGTAAAGGAAAGCGGAAAGCAAGTTTGCGTCGGTTTCAATCGCCGATTCGCGCCTTATTATCTGGAAATGAAAGCGAATTTGAAAGGCAGAATGAATCCGATGATCGTTACGACTCGTATGAATTCGCCCGGAATGAAAGGCGATTTTTGGGGCGGCGATCCGAAATATGGCGGCGCAACCGTCGGCGAAGGATGTCATTTTATTGATCTAATGTATTGGCTGACCGAAAGCGAACCAATTCAGGTTTCGGCGCAGAGTCTGCCCATCGGAAACGAAGAACCTTTGGGCATAAACAATATCGCGGCGAGCATCAAATTTGCCGACGATTCAATCGGAAATTTTCTTTACACGACAATCGGCAGCGAAACTTCGGGTGGCGAACTGGTCGAAGTTTTTGCAAACGGAGTCGGCGTAACTTCTCAGGATTTCAAAACGATTCAAGTCAAAAAGTCTTCCGAAAAACGCCGAAGCCGCCATTTTGCCGCGAAAGGTTACGAAAAGCAGATGGAAACTTTTATCGAAGACATACGGCAGGGCAGAAACTGTCAAGTTTCGGCACTCGACGGAGCGCGGGCGACGATTGTCTGCTTAAAAATTATCGAATCGGCGAAAACGGGCGAGCCGATTGATATTGATTTGGGGAAATTGTTAGCAGTTAGCGATTAACTCTTAGCTGTTTTTTCTTTCGGCTAACCGCTAACCGCTAACTGCTAACATCTTAAAAAATGACCAACCAAAATAAAATCCACATTTTGCAGCTTGGACCATATCCGCCGCCGCGCGGGGGCGTGCAGACGAATATGCTGGCGATTCGGGACGAACTGAAAAGGCAGAATTTTGATTGCTCGATTATTTCGATTACTCGTTCAAAAGCGCGAAAAACAGAGCCGAATGTTTTTCATCCGCAAAATCCGCTTGATTTTTTGCGCCTTTTGTTTCGGGTAAAATACGACATTCTGCATCTGCACATCGGCGGCGAACTGCCGTTCAGAGTTTTGATGCTGATAGCGATTTGCGCCGTTCACGCTCGCGGAAAAGCCGTGATGACTTTTCATTCGGGCGGTTACACGATAAAGAAACATCACACGGCTGGATTCTGGACGCTTCGCGGATTTATTTTCAGACGCTTGAGCAAAATTATCGTCGTTAATAATTTGATGATAAAAATGTTCGTGCGTTTTGGCGTAAAGCACGAAAATATCAAACTGATTCCGCCGTTCGTTTTGCGCCGTCCGAATCCCGAAACGGAAATTCCCGCGAAATTTCAAAAGTTTTGGGCGGAACACGAAAAAGTTTTATTAACCGTCGGACTGCTTGAAGAACATTACGATTTGGAAATGCAGATCGAGGCGTTGGAAAATATTCTGCACAAATTTCCAAAAACCGGCTTGGTTATTGTCGGTTCGGGCGAATTGGAAGACGATCTGCGCGAATTGATTCACTCAAAATCCTACGCGGAAAATATTCTGCTCGCGGGCGACACGGATCACGAAATTGTTTTGCATTTGATAGAAAACGCGGACGTTTTGCTGAGAACGACGATATTTGACGGCGACGCAATTTCCATACGCGAAGCGATTTTTCTCGGAACTCCCGTTATTGCAACCGATAACGGAATGCGCCCGCGAGAAGTTCGTCTTATTCCGAAACACGACCAAAACGCGCTCACGGCTGAAGTTGTCAAACAATTTGATTGCGGAAAAAATATCGAGAAATCAAATGAAGACGGTTGGAAATTTATTCGCAAAGTCATCAAAGTTTATAAAAATTTGATGTCAATTGCCGAAACTGAATCGGAAATTGAGGAATCCGAGATTTTAAAAAACTTGAGTTCAAAGCGAAACGCTCACGGAAAATTGAGAAAAACAAAATGTGCGGAATTAACGGAATAGCATTTTCATCAAAAAGCAAAAGGCAGATTGATGAAGAAATTTTAGTGCGGATGCGCGATTGCATAAAGCATCGCGGACCCGACGAAAAAGGTCTGTTCGCCAATTTAAGCGTCGGTTTCGGGCATCGAAGGCTTTCGATTGTTGACGTTTCTCACGGTCATCAGCCGATGTTCAATCGTGATAAAACCAGCGTCATAATTTACAACGGCGAAGTCTATAATCACGCAGGTTATCGCCCGCAACTCGAAGCGAAAGGTTACGAATATCAGACGAATTGCGACACCGAAACGATTCTCTATCTTTACGAAGAATACGGCGAAAAATGCGTCGAAAAACTGCGCGGAATGTTCGCGTTTGCCGTGTGGAACGAAGCGAAAAAAGAACTTTTTATCGCCCGCGACAGACTCGGAATCAAGCCGCTTTATTACATTTTAGACGAAAACGGAAATCTGTTTTTCGCGTCGGAAATAAAATCTCTTTTAGAATCAAAAGCCGTCAAACCCGAAATAAATTTTCAAGTTTTGCCCGACCAACTCGCCAATCACGGAACTTCTTTTGACGAAACCTTGTATAAAAATATCAAGCGGCTTTTGCCCGCGCACACTTTGACTTGGCGGGACGGCGAAATCGAGATAAAAAAATATTGGGACGTTTCGTTTGAGCCGAAACACCAAGATAAATCGGACGCTGAATTTGTCGAAGAATGGAGCGAACTTTTCAAAAAATCGGTTGAACTGCGCCTGATGGCTGACGTTCCGCTCGGAATGTTTTTGTCGGGCGGCATTGATTCGAGCGCGATTTGCGCCGTGATGTCCGAAATGGTCAGCGAGCCGATCAAGACTTTTTCCGTCGGCTTTAAAGAGCGCGAAGCAAACGAATTTGAATACGCCCGAATCGTTTCAAAGGCGTTTCAAACCGAACATTTTGAGATAACGATCACGCCCGAACAATTTTTCGGCGAACTTCCGAATTTAATTTACCACGAAGACGAACCGCTTGGTTTTATCGCGTCCGTGCCGCTTTATTTTGTATCAAAGTTGGCGCAAAAGCACGTTAAAGTCGTATTAACGGGCGAAGGAAGCGACGAAATTCTCGGCGGTTACGCTCGTTATCAAAAAGCCTTGACGCTTTTAAATTACGGCGAAACTTATGAGAAATTCACACCGAATTTTTTGCGAAGCGTCGTCAAAACAGGCGTTGCAACTCTGCCGAATTCGTTAAACCGAAAACTCGAACGCACATTTTTATCCAGAGAAACCGACATCGAAAGTTTATATTTTGATAATTTTGCGATTTTCTCAAAACAGATGCAGAGCAGACTTTTAACAAACGAAACAAAAGCGAAAATCAGCGAAGAAAACCCATATAAATACTCGAACAAATGGTTTGACGAAAACGACGCGAAAATTCTGCTCGACAAAATTTTATACGCCGACACGAGAACTTATTTGCAGGAACTTCTGATGAAGCAGGATCAGATGTCAATGGCGGCTTCGATAGAATCGCGCGTTCCTTTTTTAGATCACAAACTTGTTGAATACACCGCAAAACTGCCCGAAAGAATGAAAATCCGCAAAGGCGAAACGAAATGGATTTTGCGCGAAGCGATGAAAAATATTCTGCCCACAGAGATTTTGACGCGCTCGAAAATGGGTTTTCCCGTTCCCGTCGGCGCGTGGTTTAGAAATGAATACAAATCGGTTGTTGACGAATTCGTTACGAGCGAACGCGCTTTGGGTCGCGGAATTTTCAACGCCGATTTTGTGCGCGAATTAGTTCTAAAACACAACGGCGGCGAAGATCATTCGCTGCGTTTGTGGTTTTTGGTAAATTTTGAAATCTGGCAGCGTCAGGTTTTAGAAGGCGAAGATGTGAAAATTTTAACCACAGATGGACACAGATGAACTCAAATTTTTTAAGATTTTTTTAACAGGGATGAAGGAGATGGACAAGGATAAGGCAACAAAGCGGATTTCAGATTTCAAATTTTATGATTTTTTGACTTTAAAAATCCCTGTTCATCACCTTCATCCCTGTTAAATTTCTTCTCTTTTATTCGCGCTTATTCGCGTTCATTCGCGGGCAAAATTCTTTAACTTATGAAATACGAAATACTTACAGATTATCCCGACAAAGATTTGGAACAAAAATGGTTTGCGTTTTTGCCCGAATCCAATTATGCGAGTCATTACACTTCACCCGGATTTTTTACGAGTCCGTATTGGAAAGGCGCGGAGATTATGGCGGTTGCAGTTTTAGACGGTGAAGAAATGGTTGGAATTTCGACGGGAATTCGCACGAAGAAAAAATATGTTTCGGGAATCGAAGTTCGTCCGCAGGTGGCGATTTCAAGAAATACGGACGAAAGGGAAGTGGTCGAAAAGTTGGTCGAAGGCGCGATAGAAGCGGCGGGCGGCGAGAACGAACTGATAACTTTTCACAGTTACGATAAAATCGAAGCGTTTGAAGATTCGGGTTTTAAAGCGCACAAAGCGGAAGGCACTTATGAAGTTGTTCGGCTCGATTTGAGCGAAGGCGCGGACGAGATTTTCAAGGGCTTTTCGCAGTCGCGCCGTTCCGATATTCGCAAGGCGATGCGGCAGAAAAAGATAAAAGTTTCGCCGGTGGAAAATGAGGACGAATTGCGCCAGCTTTACGAAATTCATAAAAATTGGTGCATTGGAAAAGGAATAAAAGCCGACACTTGGGAAATGATGAAAACGGCGCATTCGCAGCCCGAATATCAGCGGATTTTTATTGCCAAACACGACGGAAAAGTTATCGCGGGAAGTTATTTCAGGTTTTACGAAAAAGGCGTAATGGAATACGCGGCGAACAATTCGCTGCCCGAATTTCAGAGGCTGCGCCCGAACGATCTGCTCGTCTGGCGTTCGATAGAATGGGCTTGCGAGCAGGGAATGAAGCAGTATTCGATGGGCGGCTCGCATCTTTTTCTGCGGCGTTTCGGCGGAGAAATTCATTCGAGTTATCGTTATCAACTTGACCGTTCGTTTTTGCAAAAATACGAGAAAAAGGAAGCGGTGGAAAATCTGGCGATCAAAACTTATCAAAGTCTGCCCGTTTCGACGAAGCAGAAACTCAAGAAAATACTCGGCAGAGATTGAAGAATTTGTAAATCGTAAATAGTAAATTGTAAATCGTAAATCGCTGTTTATTAGTAAAAATTTCAATTAACCATTTACTATTTACTATTTACTAAATCTTTTTCGCGTTCATTCGCGGGAAAATTCTTTCAAAGTTTTTTTATGCTAAATTTATGAATACAGACACTTCTAAAATTTTGCGCGGGCGCGATATTTTGTGTTTTTCGCACGATTGGACGGGCGATCCGCTTTCCAAGACTCATTTGATGCGCGTGCTTTCAAAAGAGAATCGCATTTTGTGGATAAACGCGATTGCCAACCGGATGCCGACGACTTCGACCAAGGACATCAAGCGTATTTTTAGCAAACTCAAACGGTTTACCGAAAAAGTTAAGGAAGTCGAGAAAAATATTTTTGTATTAAATCCGCTTGCCGTTCCCGCTTACGGCAACGAGGCGGTTCGCGGTTTTAATCAAAAATTTCTGGTTTCGCAGGTGAAAAAAGCGATGCGGAATCTGGATTTTAACGAGCCGATAAATATGGTTTTTAATCCTGCAGCGGGACTTCTTGCGGGAAAACTCGGCGAAAAGGAACTGATTTATTACTGCGTTGACGAATACACGGCGTTTACGGGCGCATCCAAAGGTTTAAAAGAAATCGAGGAAGAACTTTTCCACAATTCCGATTTGGTCATCGTTTCTGCGGAAAAACTTTTGACGGATAAGAAAAAATATAACGAAAATACTTTTATCATCAGGCACGGAACGGACTGGAAACATTTTCGGACGGCACTAGACGAAAGCACGAAAATTCCATTTGAGATTGCCGATCTGCCTCGTCCGATTATCGGTTTTCACGGGCTTTTAGCCGATTGGGTGGATTACGAATTGATTAAAAAAACTGCCGAACATTTCAGCGAAGGTTCGATTATTTTGATCGGAAAAATTGCGGTTGACGCGGAGCGAAAAATTAAAATTTTAGATAATGTCAAAAATATTCATCTTCTCGGCAGAAAGCCTTACGAGGAATTGCCCGCTTACTGTAAAGGTTTTGATGTCGCGCTTAATCCGTTTGAAATCAACGAATTAACGCTTGCGGCAAATCCTCTGAAAGTGCGCGAATATCTCGCGGCGGGTTTGCCCGTCGTTTCAACCGACATTCCCGAAGTCCGCATTTTAGAGCATTGCCGAATCGGTGAAAATCACGCGGATTTTATTCGGGAAATCGAGGCGGCTTTGGAAAATTCGGGAACGCGCGAAGAGATCAGCGACTCGATAAAGGCGGAGAGTTGGGAGGCGAAAATTGACGAATTGAGAAAGATTATCGCGGAGAATTAAATGTAAAAGGAAGAAATTTAGCCACAGATTCACACGGATAAACGCAGATTTTTTAAGATTTTTTTAACAGGGATGAAGGGGATGGACAAGGATAAGGCAGATTTCAGATTTTTAAAATTTAAAAAAATCCCTGCTTATCTCCTTTATCCCTGTTAAATTTTCTTCTTCTTTTTTCGTATTATTTTGCGTTCGTTCGCGGACAAACTTCAATGTTATAATTATTTTTCAGCGTCGGATTTTTTGCAGATGTCTTTTAGTTTTAAGTTTATAACATTTTTGCTGTTTCTTTTTTTCGCGTGGATTTTGCTGGCGTGGCTGGCGGCGGAAAGATTAATTGTCGAAAAATCTCTGGCGCACGCCGACGCGATTTTGGTTCTTGGCGGTTCTTCGACTTATATTGAAAGGACGCAGAAAGCGGCGGAACTTTATAAAAAGGGCATTGCGAAGAAAATTTTACTGACAAATGACGGCGAACGCGCGGGTTGGTCGCAAACCGAGCAGAGAAATCCGCCGTTTGTCGAATTGGCGCGGCGAAATTTGATCGGGCAAGGTGTTTCGGCGGAAGACATCGAGATAATTCCGCAGGAAGTTTCGGGAACGATTGACGAAGCGCGAATTTTGGAGCATAAAGCGAAGGTTAATGATTGGGACGCGCTTTTGCTCGTAACTTCGGCTTATCACACGAATCGCGCGTTGTGGATTTTTGAGAAGATTTTTGCGGATAATAATTTAAAAACGAAACTCGGAATTGCGCCTGCGATGACGGGACAGCAGACTCCGCCGCCGTTCATTTGGTGGCTTTCGGTTGACGGCTGGCGGCTTGTGGCGGGCGAATATGTGAAAATTTTGTATTATTGGGTGTATTATTAAAGCGATATAAGATTGGATGTGAGGTTAAACGGTTTGTCTTCGATTCGATGAATTTACTGATTTTTTTCGTGACATAATTATCAATGCCTAATGCCTAATTGGTAATTGATAATTAGGCATTATGTCACGAAAAAAAAATCTAAAATACGCAGTTTGCAAACCTTATATCAATTTTTAATTCGCTCTGAGTGAAAAATGAAAGGAAAAATAAAATGAGGCGACTTGAAAAACCGAATTGGCAGCGGAAGAAAGAATCGAAGAATAAACTCGTTTTTTACGGCATTGCGGGTTTGTTTTTGCTCGTTTTGGTCGGCATCGGTTCGGCTTTTGTTTGGAAAAACGTCGGGACATCTGCGAGCTTAAAAATTGAGGGAAATACGATTTTCGTTAAGCGGGGCGCGAGTTTTCAAGACGCTTTGGACAAAGCGAAGGCGGGCGACACGATCTTGCTTGAAGCGGGCGCGGAGTTTGTCGGAAGTTTTAAGCTGCCGAAAAAGGCGGGCGACGAATTTATCACGATCAGAACGTCGGCGAAAGACGCGCAGCTTCCGCCGGAAAATGTCAGACTCGATCCGAAAAAATATGCTTCGGTTTTGCCGAAACTTACTTCGCCGACGAGCGAACCCGTCGTCAGAGCGTCGGACGGAGCGCACCATTATCGCTTTGTCGGCGTGGAATTCGGCGAAACGAAGGAAGGCGTGAGCAATATCATTCTGCTCGGTTCGGGCGGCGAAAAAAGGATTGAAGATTTGCCGCATCACATCGAATTTGACCGCGTTTTCGTTCACGGAAGCCAAAAATATGGTCAAAGACGCGGAATTGCGGCGAATGGTCGCCATCTGAAAATCGCTAACAGTTATTTTTCCGATTTTAAGCGCGAAGGCGAGGAATCTCAGGCGATTGCAATCTGGGCGACGGACGGACATATTGAAATTGTCAATAATTACTTGGAAGCGGCGGCAGAACCGATACTTATCGGCGGCGCGGATTCGGCTCTCGGACTCGTTCCGTCTGATATTTTGATTAAAGATAATTGGATGACGAAACCTTTTGAGTGGCGCGGCTCAAAGTGGGTGGTGAAAAATCTTTTCGAGATAAAAACTGGAAAACGCATCAAAATTACAAATAATATGATGACGAACAATTGGGCGCACGCGCAGGAAGGAATGGCGGTTATCATCAAAACGGGCGGCGACAGCGGCGAATCAACAATTGTCGAAGACATAGAGTTTTCAAATAATATCGTCCGCAGTTCGGCAAGCGGTTTGAATATTTTCGGCGGCGAGGGAAACGGCGCGAAAAATCTGATCGTCCGCAACAATATCTTTTATGATATTAACGGCGAAAAATACGAAGGCGGCAGAGGCGCGTTCATCAAAATCGCCGATTGGGACGGCGTGATCGTCGAAAACAACACCGCAATTCACACGGGCGAAATCGCCGTCGTGTGGGGCAATGTCAAAAACTTCGTTTTTCGCAACAACATCGTTTTTCAAAACGAATACGGCTTCAAAGGCGACGGAACGGGCGGCGGAAAACCGACTTTGGTTCGGTATTTTCCGAATTACGCGCTTTCAAATAATGTGATTGTCGGCGGTTCGGCTGCGGATTACGGGCGCGAGAATTTTTATCCGACTTCGATAAAGCAGATCGGTTTTGAAAATCCCGAAGCCGATAATTTTATTTTACAATCGAACAGCCCGTATAAAAATAAAGGGTTTCAAGGAAAGCAGGTGGGCGCGAATCTCGATTCGAAAACGGTCGGCGGGACGAAATTTTAATCAGAGCAGAAATATTTAACAGGGATGAAGGAGATGAACATGGATAAGAAAAATTTCAGATATTTTAAAAATCCCTTTTATCCCCTTTATCACTGTTAAATTTCTTTTCCTTTATTCGCGGCGGACGTAAACTTTAAAACCCTCATTTTCATAAGCGATTCTGTATTCTTCACTCAGCAGGCGCGGCAGATATTCGTAATATTCGGGGAATCTGTCTTTCGTGTCCGCCCACGAACTTTCGACCTGCGAATCGTAAATTATGTATTTCGGACGTTTTCCGGTGAAGTAGCCGAATGAACCGTCAGCGACGAAATTTTCGGGGAAATCGAGTCCCAAACCGATGTCGGATTTGCCCATTATTAAATCGTCATTTTTTGCATTTTGTTTCAAATATTCGATTGTCGGAACGAATGTTTTAGAATAAGTGTCGGCTTTTATGCGAAGCCAGATGCCGCCGATTTGCAGACAGATAAAGGCTGAAATGCCGAGAAATACGGCGATTTTTGCGGTGAAACTTTTATTTTTCCAAATCCAATGCGCCCAGATCGCCAGACACGCGACATACAGCGGGATTATGTGAACCAAGTAATAAGTCTGCTTCTGCCCGTCAATTACCGAGAAAATTCCAAAATAAATTCCGATTAAAACGAGCAGCGCGAAATAATTTTTGTTTTGGCGCAGTTCTTTTGTCAGAAGAATTCCCAAAACGCCGAAGATGTAGCCGATCAAAATAAGACTTTTTAAGTAAATCGGTCCCGAATGTCCGCCCGTCGTTGCGCCTAAGCCGAACGCTTTCGGGTATCGTTCGGTAAATTCGCGCGTGAAACCTTCAAAAGGCGAACTGAAACCGGATAATCTGCCGCCCATTTTTGCGTTGACTAAAAATTGATCCCGATATGCCTCGATGTCCTGTAAAATATAGCTTCCATAGGCAATTCCGCCAATTAAATAGGGAACTGCGGCGAGGAAAAAATGCTTTAATTTTATCTTTTCACGGTCAAAATAAATTGTCAGAAAAGCCGTTCCGATGAAAGCCATAATTCCGTTCGTGTGGCTCAAACCGGAAAGCATTATAAAAGTTTGGCTGACTAAAATCGCCTGTGAAAAATTCTTTTCCCGCAAAACGAGAAATGCCGCCATCGCGGAAAAACCGAGCGACGCGCTCATAATGTCCATTCTGCCCATCGAAGCCGTGACGATGACCATATACGAACAGGCGACGAGAAACATACAAAATAATGCGGTATTTTTGCTGCGTGAGAGTTGAAGCGTGATTAAATACCAAGCGACGAGAAGAATTATTCCCCAAAACAGCGAAACGAGGCGAAGTTGGACGATGCCAACGCCCAAAACTTTGAAAAACAACGCCGACTGCACGAGAAAAAGCGGCATTACCCAATAAGTTCTCTTGGAGATTCCGGTCAGAGATGCTTTTTCGGTTTCCAGAACGGTTGTGCCGAGAAAGCCTCTTTCGGCTAAATTCATCGCCGGATTCGCAAACATCGCTTCGTCAACTTCGGGGCGGTAAGTCATCGCGCTGGCAACGGCGAAAATTGTGAAAAACAGCACGATTAGAGCGAAGGTAACTGCGTGTTTATTTTTCAGAAAAAAACTCTCTTTCATAATATTTTCAGGCGACGGAAATCAAAAATGGTTTCCTGTCATAGAGTGCGAATCGGCTGAAAAATTCAGAAAAAGCAATTCATATCGTGATTTTACCGAGTAATTGTAAAAAGCGTTCGTCTTTGCGAAGCGGTTCGAGGCATTTATCGTTTTCATACCAAGGTTTGTTTTCGTTGCCGAGCTTGATGGCGCGTTCCATCCAGTAAAAAGCTCTGTCCGTATCGCCAATCTGCGCGTGCGCCGAGGTCATCCAGTATGCCATATCGTGGTCGGCTTTGGCGAGATTTTCGGCTTCTTCGGTGATCTGCTCTTTAGCTTTATCAATCAAACCCTGATTTGCGAGATAAATTGCGAGAAGCGGACGAATGCCGTCCATTTGCGAGTTTTGTTCTAAAATGTCCTGAATTATTTCTATCGCTTTGCCCGTGTCGCCTTGATAAAAAAGGACGGCAGACCGGAAAAGACGGACAAGCGGATGATTCGGTTCGGCTTTTGCTCCTCTGTCTAGTTCCTTTAGAGCCTTTTCATATTTTTCTTCGTAAAGAAAAATTCTCGAACGATTGTAAGCGGCGACGACCTGCGAAGCGGGATCGAGTTTGGCGAGTTTGGCAAAACTTTTGAGCGATTCTTTATATTCGCCGTCGAGCCTGTGCATCGTGCCTTTGACAAAATAAAGCGGCGCGTCGTTGGGGAATTTATCCTGCAAAATGCGGACTTCCGTTCTGGCTTTTTTCTTTTCGCCGCGCGATAAGTAAATCAAAACCATCAAAATTCGGGCTTCGACCACATTCGGATCGTATTTTATCGCTTTGCTGAACGCGGCTTCGGCGTAAGTGTAATCTTCGGCATCGCCAAGCCCTTTGAAAACGCGGTTGGCATAGCAAGTTCCGAGTCCGCTGTGCGCGAGCGCGAACTGCGAATCAAGTTCGACGGCGCGTTTGAAATTGGCAATTGCCGCTTCGCAGTCTTCGTTTGAAACGGTGCGGAAAATAAATCTGCCGAGATTGTCGCGCCCGCGCAAATATTCTTCGTAGGCTTCGGCATTTTCCGTCGGACGTTTGCCGAGTTTTTCCTGCTCGTGGCTGGACAATTCGAGCCGCAAACCTTCCAGAATTCTGTGCGCGATGTTGTCCTGCAAAGCGAGAATATCGGCGGTTTCGGCATCAACGCGATCACTCCATAAAATATCGCCGGTTACGACATCGAGAAGCTGCGCCGTAACGCGCATTTTGTCGCCCGCCTTCAAAAAACTCGCCGATAAAACGGCGTGAACGCGCATTTCTCTGCCGACTTTGCTCGGATCAAATTCCTTGCCCTGATATTTGGCGATCACCGAAGACGGACGAACGATCAGCGAACGAAGTTGGGCAAGTTCGGTAATTACGGCATCAGCAAGCGAAAATTCGTAAAAATCGAGCGACGGGTCTTTGCTCAAATTCTTAAACGGCAGAATCGCCACGCTTTTCTTTTCTTCTCCGGCGGCTGTGTAAGTCGTATCGGGCGAATAAGTCGGCGGCTGTGAAACGGACGGCGTAATTTGTGAAGGCGTGATCGAATAATTTTCTTCCGCGCTTGATTTTCCGGTCAGCCAATTCCACGCGCGTTTGACCGGATTTGCGCCTTCCAGATGACGCGGCTTGTAAGAATCGCTTTCTAAAACGGGCGTTCCCGAAATTCCCTGTAAAACATTTCGCAATTCGTCGCGCATCACGGCAATATCCTGATAACGGTCTTTCGGATTTTTCTGCAACGCTTTATTGACGATTTCCTGCAAACCCGTCGGAATCGGTTCGGGGCGCATTTCGTGAAGCGGTGTCGGCGTTCCGTGCAGAACTTCGTGGCGCACGTCAATCACGGTCTTGCCTTGAAACGCCCAGATTCCCGTAAGCATTTCGTAAAGCAGAACTCCGGTTGAAAAAATATCAGCGCGATGATCGGTTTTTTCGCCCTTTGCCTGTTCGGGCGCGGCGTAAGTCGCCGTGCCGTAGGGAATTCCGAGTTCGGTCAAATCCGTCCGGTCAATTCCTTCGACGTGATCGGCAAAATCATCCTGAACGAGTTTTGCCAAACCGAAATCCAGAATTTTCACGTTCCCGCTGTCGGTGACCATTATATTTCCGGCTTTTATGTCGCGGTGAATTATATTTCGCTTGTGCGAATAAGCGAGCGCGTCGCAAACCTGAATGGTGATGTTAAGCGCACTTTTCAAATCCAGAGGTCGCCCGTCAACAAGCTGCCGGACGTTTTTTCCCTCGACATACTGCATCGCAATATAAAAAATCCCGTCCGATTCGTGAAAATCGTAAATTGTGCAGATATTCGGATGATCGAGCTGCGAACAAAGCTGCGCTTCGCGTTCAAAGCGTTTGAAATTAGCGGATTTTGCGGTCAACTCCGGCGGCAAAACTTTGAGAACGACATTGCGGTTCAGTTTCGTATCGAGAGCCTTATAAACCGTTCCCTGCCCGCCCGCGCCGAGTTTTTCCAAAATTTTGTATAAGTGAATTGTTGTGCCAACCATATATGCTTTTTAGATTTTGTCTGATAAAATTTGGTTGGATTTAATCACACGGTCTGCAACAATTACAAACCTCGACAGCTTGTGAAATCAAAAGATTTAATCCCGATCAAATTCAGAGTAAGGCTTCGGATATTCTCCCGCATCGCGCCGGCTTTTCCATTCCTCTAATGTGCCTTCTTCTAACGGCGGTTGCGGACGCGCTAAATATTCTTCAAGAATTTCTTTGCTTTCGGGATGCTCTTGCCAATAAATTTCGCAAGCCATTCGCAAATATTTACGGAATGTCGGCACATCTACTTCAATATCTTCCTCATAAAATGAAAACTGAATGCCATCAAACCCTTCCCCTTGCATTATCTGATATTCATCTAAATTATTTGGAAATGTGCATCCAGTTACTCCGTCCATTCCTATTCCTATACTTTTTGTTAAATAGTCAACATATCTAACAAAATCTTCATCACTAAGAGAGTCAAAAAATACAGCTAAGGGGCGTATTTTTTCAGCAGTTTTGACATTTAATTTAATTCTTTCCTGCATTTCATTAAAAGTCGAAAAAGAAAGTTCTAACTGCACCCGTTTCATCAATATGACCAAAAAACTTTGTGCCATTTGATGATTCTCCAAACCATTGCTTTTTAACTAAATCTACCTGATTCTTTTGGATGGCATCAGCAAATGCTTCACGCCCCATTGCATCATTTGTTTATCAGAGATTACTGACGAATTATATATCATTGCTTTTCGACTTTTTCTAGCATCTGCAAATAATCATACTCTCCCGCTTTCCATTTTCTCCACCATTCCGCGACTTCCGACGACATTTCTAGCGAAGGTTTCGGACGTGCCAAATAACTTTGCAGAGTTTCCTTATCTTCGGGATGCTCTTGCCAGTATGCTTCGCAAGCCATTCTTAGATACTTCCAGAAAGTATCAATATCAACAACAACTTCTTCTTCTTCAAATAATGTAAACATTATGCCGTTTTCAAATCCCATTCCGTGTGATATTTCATATTCATCTTGATCCGTTGGAAAAGTGCAGGAAGTAACTCCTTCTAATCCTAAACCATAACCTTTAGTTATAGAATCTACATATTTAACGAAATCCGACCTGTTTGCTAAGGAATCTAGAAAGTTAATCATTGGATATAACTTTTTATTTTTTATATCAGATACAAGTAAATCAAAAACTTTCATACTCTATTTCCTTAAAACACAGGATAAAAAGTTCTTACGGCTTTAGAAACTTGATCTATGTAGCCTTCATACTTTAATCCATTTGCTGTTTTTCCTGACCATTTTCCATTGGATTGAACAGCATTTTGTTGTATTGCATCAGCAAAAGCCTCACGTCCCCATTGCGCCATTTGTTTATCAGATATAACCGACGAATCATAGACAGTTTTGACGAAAGGATTAGTTTTATCCTTAAATCGCCAACCATTCGGTTGTAGTTTGCTGTCTAATCTCGGCATTTGATATTCAATTTTGTAAATACCTTTGATTGTCGGATGCGGAGTTTTATTCAGAATTTTGATGCTGTCTTTTGTCAACGTCGGATTTATGGCAATATCATATTGCTCAAGTTCCTTCATATTATGCGAGCCATTGACTCCGCTTCTTCGTGATGTCTTACTAAAATCACGTTCTTTGATATGACTCTGATAATCATCTCGAAACCTCGTTCCCGACGGCTTGCCATTGCTGTCCACCGAAACTATCTTCTTTGGTTCGCTAATCTTCTCAAGCGGCGTTTTCGGCATCTTGACTTTGATGCCTTCCGGCGTTACCAGAATCGGCTCGTCAAACCTAGGCGTGCTTTGTTTGATCTTCGCCGTCTGCTTTGTTAGTGCTTTTTCTACCGCAGGCAACGCTTTCGATGTCGTGATGCCGCCGAGCGTTCCGACTGCCGCCAAAATCGCGTCTTTCGGTATCGCGCCGAGAAACTCGCCGAGTTCTCGCGCCGGCTGGTCAAGCTGCTCTCTGCTGTTTGCCGCCGCCATCTTGTCCGTGATCTTCGCAAAGTCCATCGCCGTCTTCTTAATTATCAAATATCTTCAAATTCCGAATAAGGTTTCGGATACTCTCTCGCATCGCGCCCTTTCTATTATTCTAATGCCGGTTGCGGACGTGCCAAATATTCTTCCAGAATCATCTTACTTTCTGGATGTTCCTGCCAATATGATTCGCAAGCCATATTGAGAAATTCTCTAAAGGTTGGAATATCAACAAATACTTCTTCACCCCAATCAAATGAAAATTCTATCTTATTAAGTTTTTCTCCACCCATTTGTTCAATATCAAAATCATCTAAATCATTCGGAAAAATACAATGATTCTTTTCCATATGCACGCTAATACCTTTAGTTAAATCATTTACTTTAGAAGTGAAATCCTTATTAAATATGGAGTAGAAAAATGATTTAACCGGATACAAAGATTGATGTCCTGCAATAGTATCAAAATTAATTTCTTTATCCATTTAAAAGTTTGGAAAAAAGCTGGTAAGTTCACCAGTTTTAGCATCAACGTATCCGTGAAATTTTACACCACTTGGCGAAACCCCATCCCATTCCTCGTAACTCCAGCTTTAACTCTACCCGCAGAAACAGCATCGGCAAATGCTTCACGTCCCCATTGCATCATTTGTTTATCAGAGATTACTGACGAATTATATATCATTGCTTTTCGACTTTTTCTAGCATCTGCAAATAATCATACTCTCCCGCTTTCCATTTTCTCCACCACTTGGCAACTTCCGGCGACATCTCAAGCGAAGGTTTCGGACGTGCCAAATAACTTTGCAGAGTTTCCTTATCTTCGGGATGTTCTTGCCAGTATGCTTCGCAAGCCATTCTTAAATATTTCCAGAAAGTATCAATATCAACAACTACTTCATCTTCAAAAAAAATAAACTGCACACCGTTATCAAAACCTTCTCCGCGCGAAATCATATATTCGTCAAGTTCGTTTGGAAAAAGGCAAGCTGTAACACCTTGAAAACCCGTGCCGTAGCCTTTAGTTAAGCTATCAATCGTATTTACAAAATCACTATTAGGAATAGAATCTAAAAACACTATTAAAGGTCTAAATTTTTCAATTTCTTGAACACTTATCTGCATTCTACCAACAGCCATATCAAGCCTCATTAAAAGTCAGGAAAAAAAGTTCTAACGCTCATAGTTCCCTTTGCATCAAGATAACCAAATATTTTTAAGCCATTAGAAGCCTGTCCTGTCCATTCTCTTTTAGCTAAATCAATAGTTTTATTTTGAACAGCATCAGCAAAGGCTTCGCGCCCCCATTGTGCCATTTGCTTATCTGAAATTATTTTTGAATCATATACGGTTTTTATAAACGGTTTTCCCTTGTCTAATCTCCAGCCAACAATCTGCAACTTACCATTCAATTTCGGCATTTCATATTCAACTTTATAAATACCTTTGACTGTCGGATGCGGCGTTTTAGTAAGTATCTTAATACTATCTTTTGTTAGTTTTGGATTGATGGTTATGTCATATTGCTCAAATTCATTCTTATTATGCGCTCCATTTACTCCTCTTTTTTGTGATGAATTGCTAAAATCACGCTCTTTTATATGACTCTGATAATCATCTCGAAAACGAGTTCCCGACGGCTTGCCATTGCTGTCAACCGAAACTATCTTCTTTGGTTCGCTAATCTTCTCAAGCGGCGTTTTCGGCATCTTGACTTTGATGCCTTCCGGCGTTACCAGAATCGGCTCGTCAAACTTTGGCGTGCTTTGTTTGATCTTCGCCGTCTGCTTTGTTAGTGCTTTTTCTACCGCAGGCATCGCTTTCGATGTCGTGATGCCGCCGAGCGTTCCGACTGCCGCCAAAATTGCGTCTTTCGGTATCGCGCCGAGAAGTTCGCCGAGTTCTCTCGCCGGCTGGTCAAGCTGCTCTCTGCTCGTCGCCGCCGCCATCTTGTCCGTGATCTTGGCAAAGTCCATCGCCGTTTTCGCGCCGGCTGATGCCAGCAGAACTCCGCCCACAGGTCCTAAAACCGTTCCGCCGAGTTCCGTCGCCGCCGCTTGTCCAAGCAAGCCGCCGACTCCGAACGTGATAATCAATTCGTTCGCCGTCAGACTGCCAAGCTGTTTCCACACTTCATCTGAAATATAGCCTTTCTGCCAAGCGATCTTCAAAGTTTCGCGCAGACGCTCCGGCATCTGCATATCAATCACCGCTTTCCTGCCGACGTTCTCCGTTTTTGCCAGTTCGCTTCTGATCTGCTTGTAATCGCCGACAATATCCGCCTGCCAGTTCGGAGATAAAGTCATTTTGTAGCCGAACCTTTCTTTGCCGTTAATGTCTTTGTATTTGCCCGCCGACGGCATCAAGCCCGGCTGTGAGTAAGAGTTCCAGTTTTTATCGAACGTATTATTCAGATCAATCTCTCTGTTCTGCGGCAGAGCCATTAATTCTTCCATCTCGATGTTCGACGCAGCAATGCCGTTCTGCTCCAAAGTCGCCTGCACGACGCGGCGGCTGAGTTCTTCGCGCGTGGCTTCCGGCACACCGTTTTTCAGCAAAATGATAATCGCTTTCGGCGGATATGTCTTCTCGATTTCCGTTTTATCAAAAGATGATCGGGCGGAATTTTTCGCACTTCGCGCTTCGAGAAAACGGTTTGTCATCGCTTGAACCGCACCTGTATTGTGAAAATTACCAATCAAAAACCGATTTCCGGTGCTGTTTTTGGCGATAAAATCCGGCGCGTAATTTTTTGATAATTCAGCAATGTTGCCGAGAAAGTTTTTCAAACCTGATAAATTCATAATTGCTCCTTGATAAAAATAAACTCGAACAAAATTATTCGTTATATTATGTTATCGGCAATTTTCCTGAATTGTTTCCTGATTTTTTCGATTGCTTTAAAAAAAATTCAAAAATTGACAATGAATTGTCACCTAAAAACAAGTCATTGTCAATTTTTACAAAGTTGATTTTCGCGGTTAAAATTTTCCGTCTGTAATTTTTGTGATCGGCAAACTGCCGATTTAATCGAGCGTAATCGTTCAGCCGCGCGGCGGATCGCCCCAACCCGACTGCACATATTTTCCGTTTTCGACGATAACGGGAACGATCAGATCGCCGCCGGAGTATTCGAGCATTTCCTGTTTGCGCCGTTTATCGTTTTGCGCGTCGTATTCGGTAAATTCGATGCCCGTTTCCGTGTAATGATCGCGGGCTTTGTCGCAATACGGACAGCCCGGCTTCGTATAAATTATTAAAGACATTTTTGTATATTCTCCTTACTGTGAGATATTTTACCAATTGACAGACGTTTATAAAAGTTGACACGAAAATTATTATGAATTCCGATTTGTTCGAGCCGTTTGAAAAACTCGTCGAGATAGAAATTTTAGGAGAAAAAGCGAAAGTTCCCGAAAACAATACGATTTTAAGGTGCTTTCAGTATCTTTCTCTGGAAACGATTTCTTACGGCGAATTTTGCTGGAACGGCGACTGCGCCAATTGCCAAATTTGGCTCGCCGGAAACATCGGCGAAAAACCGATCTTGGCGTGCCGGACAAAAGTGGAAAAAGGAATGAAAATCGTGAAACTTGCTGATGAGATAAAAATTAGTCCAAAGTCCAAAGTCTAAAGTCCGAAGTCCGGTTCTTAAAATTTTAACGCGAAGATGCGCGAAAGGCTTGGAGATTTTCAGATTTGTATTTTATTTTGTGAAATTTTCTTATTCTCCGCGCTCTCCGCGTTTTCTGCGTTAAGTTTCTTTAAGCTAATATTTCGGAACGCTCGGATCAATTTCGTTTGACCAAGCCTTTATACCGCCGACCAGATTGCTCATATTTCCTTCAAAACCGGCTTGCTGCAACGCTAAAATCGCCCGTTCGCTTCTGCCGCCGCTTTTGCACTGCATTACGATTAATTTTGAATTATCAATCTCGTCCATTCTCTGCAAAATCTGTCCAAGCGGAATGTGTTTCGCGCCCTCGATTCTGGCAAATTCATATTCATCCGGCTCGCGCACGTCAATTAATTCGATGTCCTCGCCGTCGTCCATTTTTTTCTTCAACTCGCTTACGCTTATTTCCTGCATTATTTTACCTCTCAAATTTTTATTGTTTGATAAAAATAAGATTTTCGCCTAAAAAAGTCAAAGAGGATGGAAAGTGAGAAATGAGAAGTGAGAAATGAGAAGTAAAAAGTCAGAACGTCTAATTCCGCATTTTTTAACGAAAACAACTTTCACTTCTCACTTCTCACTTCTCACTTCACCTTTTGTAATAAGCGGTGTAAAAACCCGAAGTGTGTTTTGCTTTTGAGCCGATAATATAGATGCAAACACCGTCTTTGCAGTCTATGATCTGACCGCCGGCTTCCTTTTCGTTGTAAAGCAGAACGTCGCTCGTGGCTTTGTCGTTATGGCTGATTATTTTTCCGCCGGCGTTTTTGATTTCGGCAGCTTTATCGTCAACAAAATCCTTTGCCTGACCGATGGAAGGAAAGGTCGCCATCGAAAATAAGACGAATTCCTTGCTGTCATTTGTCGGAATGTAAAGCCCGTATTGTTCGGCGTTTGAATTACCAAAAGTCTTTTTCTTTGGCGTGCCTGATTTCGACAATTTATAAATTCCCAGACTTTTTAATTTGCCTTCGATGTGCCTGTTGATGTCGCCGTTTGTCATATTGCTCAAAACCGAATCGGTTTTATCATTTTCGGGTATTTCAGCCGGTTCATCATCGTTGTCAACATTTTTTCCGTCCGTTTCGGAATTTTCTGTTTTGTTTTTTTCCTCTTCGATTGCCGGAGTCGGATAAACTTCAACCGTTTCCGAACTTTTCTGATAAAAATAATATCCCGCGCCCAAAACCGCAAGCAGAAATCCGCTGAACAAAACCAACGCGCCGACACCGCCCAAAATCCAGAACATCTTACCGCCTGATTTCTTCTCCGGTTCTGCATTATTTTGAATTGGCGGCGAAAATCCGGGCATTTGATTCTGCCCGACGGCGATTGTTTTCATCGGATCGTTTTGCGCCTCAACCGGATTATTAACCGTCGGCGGCAAATTCAAACCGCAATTCGTGCAAACTTCCGCGTTTGGAAAATTTGCCTGTCCGCATCCTTTGCATATTTTGTTATTCATATCCTTATCTCCTAAAAATTTTCACGTTTGATTTTGCTGCTTAAACGGAACTGCTCTCTTCAAATTACATACTTTTTCTGGAAGTATTTACTGCAACTGCCCGGTTTTCGGTCTTTTCAAAGTCAAGATCAACCGACCACAGCGATCAAGCCGGAAAGCAGCAAAATCGGAATTCCGATAACGAGCATAATTGCCGCTTCGTCATAACTGATATTTCCGGTCAATTCCGGCAAGATAAAATATCCGGCGATTATCAAAATGCCTAATAAAACTCCTAAAACTCCGATGATTAACGTAGCTATTCTCATTACTAAACTCCTTTTTAAACTTATTCGCCCGGATAAAATCCTGAATGCTGCAATAGTATGAATCAAATAAAAAAACAACATTCAAGATTTTAACGGGATTTCGGTAAATCAGCCGCCGCTTATTTTTGTTTCGTATTTTCTGAATTATTATTAACGGCACGAACAAATCCTCTTTTTTATTCCGGGTGATTTGGTAGAAAAATACATCGGAAATTACCCGGCTTTCAGTCAAATAATTAATCCGCTGTTTTTTGCCTTCAGTAATAGTGTCAAAACCTTTAAAAACATTTCACTTTTTATTTCGCGCAAAAAAAAGACGACTTGAGTCGTCTTTAAGAATCGAGATTTTTGCGCGTTTTATGAAAATCAAGAGTTAAAATAAAGCTTATTTCATCTTGGAAGCTGTTTTAAAAGTTGAAAAAAGAGTAACGCAGGCTTCCAGCCGGCTGTCGCATTAGTTTCTACACAAGTCTAAAGGTTCTTTGATAATATCAGAAAGTATGAAATAAAAGTTCCGAATTTAGAACCACGTCTGCAAAGACGTTATAAAATGCTGGTGCGACAACATTTAAGTCTATCACAATCGGTGGCGAGCGGGTTACGTGCCTTGCCAAAAACAAAAGAGCCGTTTGCGGCAGCACAGGCGGCGTGGCGTTTTTTTGCTAATGAACGAGTTAGTTTGCCTTCTTTGGCAGAACCTCTGATTGATTATGCCGGGCAGGTAAGTGATTCTAAAGTCAATAGATATGCACTTGTGATGCACGATTTTAGCGATCTAAACTATACGACTCACGAGAGCAAAGCCGATCGGATCAGATTATGTAATAATTTGGAGCAGGGCTATTTTTTGCAAAGTGCATTGCTGGTGTCTGACATCGAAGGCGAACCGTTAGCACCGCTTTACATTGGCTTGGAAGCCGACGATGGAGTGCATTCATCAAGACGCGAAAAGCCTTTGCCGCGTCGTCGGCAATTAGATGAATTAAACAGGACATTCGGCTATGTCGAAGGACTCGGATTAGCCAAGCCGTGTGTTCACATAGTTGACAGACAAGCCGATTCTCTGCTTCATTTGAGGAGATTTATCAGATGCGGAAGGCAGTTCGTGATTCGTTCAAATGATGTTCGGCGAGTGAAATTAGGCGAGGAGAGTTTGCTGCTCAAGGAAGTCGAAGAGCGAATCAAGGAAGATTTTCAATATGTTCGGGAAGTCAAGTATCCGGGACGCAAAGCGTTTCAGTATGTCGCTGAAACGGAGGTTGTGTTGGATCGAATAGGACGCACGAAACGTCCAACCAAAGAGCAGCCCGATAAGCGAAAGTTAATCAAAGGAAAGCCGATCAGATTGAGATATGTGTTATCTGAGGTGCGGGATAAAAAAGGCAAAGTCTTGGCGGTTTGGCGGTTATGGACGAATGTTCAAAGGCAAGTAAAAGCAGAAGAGATTGCCCTTTGGTATTACTGGCGATGGCGAATCGAGAGTTTCTTCAAGTTGCTCAAAAGAGGCGGACAGCATTTGGAACAATGGCAACAAGAATCGGCACAAGCAATCGCCAAACGGTTGATGATAGTCGCACAAGTCTGCGTGATCGTCTGGGCATTAGCAGCATCCAAAGAAGAAAAAGCAAAGGAGCTAAGAAAGTTTTTAATCAGACTAAGCGGCAGACTAATGAAACGCGGAGTTGAATACACAATTCCGGCACTACTCGCCGGAATGTGGCAGTTTCTAACGCTAATAGATGTGTTAGAAAGCTATACGACGGCAGAACTAGAAGAAATAACCAAAGAGTTTTTACAAATAATCGGTTCGCAAACAGATTTTAAAGATGTGTAGAAACTAATGGGCTGTCGTGGTGGCTTACAGCCGCCACATTCTTGATTAAAAAGCGCAACTTTGCGCTTTTTAATCAAAGCGTCGGCTGGAAGCCAACCAGACTGCCGGCAAGATGCCGGCGTTACTCTTTTAAAACAGTTTCTTAGCCTGTTAAAACAGACTGAAAGCAGAAAAATGAATATATTTTTAACTCTTGATTCATGTATTTTATTTATTGCCAATCGCCGAGCAGGGTAAACGCGCTCCAATAATACGGCGATTTATAGCGCGGAGTTTTCTTCATTTCGATCTTCGCCTGCTGCAAGGCTTTTGACGCGGGCATTTTGTTTTGCAGATGATTTTTGTAGAAAAGTTTCATAAATTCAGCCGTTGCCGAATCGTCAACTTTCCAGAGGCTCGCCACAATGCGGTTTGTTCCGGCGTAGAGAAAGCCGCGTGAAATGCCGATTAAACCTTCGCCGCGCACGTCTTTGCCGAGTGCCGTCTGACACGCGGAAAGGACGACAAGATCGCTGGAAATATCGAGATTGTAAATGTCATTAAGGCTCAAAAATCCGTCTTGCGGTGCGCCGTTTTTATCGAAAAGGGAGAAAACCAAACCCGAAAGTTCGGGGCGCGAAGTGTTTAGAAGTCCGTGTGTGGCAAAATGCAAAATTCGGTAATCGGACAAATCCGCGTTTTCGATATTTTCGAGATTCGCGTCAAATCCCAGCCGCAAAGCAGCATTATTTTTACCAAAAAATTTCGATATATTTCTTGCTTCCTGCCGTGAAGCGAGCAGGCGCGGCAGATTTTCGCCGAATCTGAAATCGCGCAAAGTTTGGGCAAATACTGTATTTTGATTTTCCGAATCGGTTTTTGAATTTTTAGCAATGCGCGAATCTTCTCGGTCAAAAACGGGATCGGCGAAAATTGCAATTTTTTTATTAATCTGTTTCGCAGCCGTCGGCTTTTTCCTGAGCCGGGCTAAAACTGAAGCCGACGGCAGAGCGATAATCTCATTCGTTTCAACCAAAAACTTTTCATCCGCCGACTTGGGACTCAGGACTTGGGACTCTGGACTGCGAAGGCTTGGACTGTAAAGCGCGGAAAACGGAAGATACTGCAAAATTCCGTCCGCGACAACGGCGATTCGTTTTCCATTGATTTTTGCTTCTACTTTTCCGAGTAAAATTTCGCTTAAATGTTTTGATAAAACTTGTCTTTCGTCGTCGGTTTCTTTTTTATTTTCAATTACGAGATCGTAAAAACGGCGAGCCTTCGTTTCGATTGTTTCGCCTTTCGGCAGTTCGTGGTAACTTATTGAATTTGCAGTTAAAAGCCACAAAAAACTTCGTTCTTTGCCAAGTTTGTATTCGAGCAGAACGGTTTCTTCATCGAGTAGATTCCGAACGTCTGCGGCAGATAAAATTTTGCCTCCGGTCAGATCGGCATACTGCGGATTTGTTTGCCGAATCTGCAAAATAAGCCTGTCCAGATCAAGTTCCAGAGCATTTATCTCCAAAGTTATTTTATCAATCTTTTCCTGCTGCGGCTTATTTCCGAAAAGCCTCTCACGCGCTTGATACTTTTCATTAATCTCGTCAATCAAATCTTTTTCACGTTCGATCATTTGCCGGTCAGCGGTTTGTCTGAAATCAACTTTTGCTTCTTCGAGCAGATCAATCAAACTGCGCGAACGCGAACGCTCGCTGATTTCAAAAGCCCGCGAAATATCTTCCGAATTCTTTTCTTTTGCGGCGCGTTCAATCAGCAGTTCGGTATAAAGTTCGTAAGAATCCTGCACCGTCGAAAAATAAGATGTGCGAAGTTTTTTGTTTGTTATTTTATCGCGCGAATTTTCGATTATCTCCAGAGCTTTTTCGATGTGCCTGATTGCCTCTGCCGAATTTCCGCGCCGTCTTTCAATAAGTGCCAGATTATAATTTATTGTAACGAGATATTGCCGGCTGCCGATTTTATCTGCCAACAGCAGTCCTTCGGACAAAATTTCAAAAGCCTTTTCGGTTTGTCCGGCTTCCAGATATGTTTTTCCGAGAGCAGCTTGGGCAATTACTATATTGGAAACTCTGCCGACCTTTTTTTGTATCTCCAAACCAGTCTGCATATTTTCGATTCCCTTGTGATAATTGCCGGACTGTATATAAGCCGCGCCCAGATTTACGCGCAAACTTCCTTCGTAGCTTAGAAATTTTATCGCCTGCACAATCGGGAGGGCTTTAAGTTCGAGATACTCGATTGCTTTTTCCGGCTGACCGAGCGCGAGATAGGAAACTCCTATATTATGATAACCGGCAGACTGGCTGATTCGGCTTTTTTGTTGTGTGGCGATTTTTAGCGATTCCTGACGATAGAAAATTGATTTTTCATAATCCCCGACGTTAAACCAAATGCTGCCGATGCTGTTAAGACCGACTCCTTCGTGAAATTCATTTTTAAGTTCGCGCCAGATTTTCAGACTTTCGGAATAAGCGTTCAGCGCGTTTTGCAGTTCTCCCAAACTTTGTTCGATCAGACCGATCTTCCGCCACACTATTGCTTCCCAAACTCTGTCTTTTTTCACTTTGGCGAGTTTTATGATGTGCTTTGCTTTCCCGATTGCTTCCAGCTTTTCCTTCGCCTTTCCCGTTTGATCGGCTCTATTGACTTCCGCATAAATTCTGACAATATCTTTTGCCGCTTGATTAACTTTGTGATCTTCTTCAAACGTCTGCCGGATTTCGGTCAATTCAATCGTAAATCTTCCGGTTCTCGCGTAAGCCGACCACGCTTTGACTTCGACAAAATATTCGCCCGCTTGGGCGGAAGTCAAAAGCATCACTTCATTTCCTTCGCGTCCGCTCGGAGATTGAGTTTCCAGAAACAAACTGCCCGCCGGATCGTAAGCCGCCAACGAAAGTTCGATGCCTTTTTGTTCAACCGCAATTCGCGCCGTTTGATTGTCAGCCATCTGAACCGCAAATCGCTGCGCCTTTCCGCCGACGATCTGCCCGTCTATCGGAGTTTTCAAAACAAGCTGAGTCGGCAAATCCTGAGCAAACAAAATCGCGCTCGGAAAAGAAAGTAAAACAAGAATCTGAAAAACGGGCAGAATTTTGAGAATTTCTTTTTTCATAATTTCGACTGAATTTTAAGGTTGATTTTAGAGATACTTTGCAATAAATATAAATTTGAGTCAAGGTTTTTAAATTATTTTTCCGGCAAATTCCGTGCGCGGAAGGCTGGAACTCTTCATAACTGCACCCGAAACTTGCCGGAAATGCGGGAAAATTTACTATTTGTTTGAGTCGGAAAATAAAACTACCAAGCAAATTTTAACGCGGAATAACTAAACGCATATTCGGTTTAATCAAATCAGGATTATTTCCGATCTCTTTTCGATTCCATTGATGATCGTATATTTTTTGCCATTTTTTCATATCTCCATAATAAGATACGGCAATTTTCGAGAGCCATTCTCCCGGTTTGACGATGTGCAGTCTTTCTCCCGGTTTAAGCGGCGGATTGCCCGGCGGATTCGGCACATTCGGATTTGTCGGTGAATTCGGCGGCACATTCGGCGCGTTTGGCAAAGTCGGTTGATTTAAGCGGGTAATACATTCAACCTTTGCTCGAAGTATTTGAGGAGAAGTCCACGCCCAGACAGTAGCTGATCCGGCGGCATCCATTTGCGGAGTGAGTGTCGTAGCATTAACTTCTCCAAGTTCCCAGATTGTCGGATGCGGTAAATAATCGCCGGTGTATGGATTGGTTGCTTCTTTCCAAGGCGTTCCGCCTAAACCGCCGTGAGTTGCGAGAAATGTTCTGTGAGAAAAAGGCATTGATTGACTTTCTCTGGTAAATCCGCAATTTTGAAATGATATTCTCGACATACTCGACCAGATATTTCGTTGAGGATAGATGGTTTGTTTGACCGTATCAACAATCGGCGTATTCTTCAGCCAGCCGCCCAAAGCCGTTGATCTGTCAACCGCGTCGAACAAAATCAAACATTCCACCGGGATCGGATTTTTTCTCTGTTTGAGCCATTCTGCAACCTCAATGACAGCCGCGCCTCCGCGACTGTATCCGGCTAAAAATACTGCGTCTTGGCTTTCATCTCTCCAATTTTCGACAACGTGATCATAAGCCTTCCTCGCTATATCGTCGGTTTTAAATCCCCAAGTGTAAGGACCTCGGTTATAAAATGATTTATCGGGAAAGAATGATTGCAGCGTGTTTACAAAACTGTTCTTAAAATCTTCTGCATAACCCGTATTGTCTTTTGAACTTGTTCCATCAATTCCCGCGTAAATAATCATTTTTTCATCTCCTTATAAATAGTTTTCTGCCAATATCAAATGAATTTTTATTTCTATCTCTAAACATAGTGTCAAAATCCGAAAAAACATTTCAGAATTATCCGAAAATAAAAAAAGGCGACTTGTGCCGCCTTAAAAATGTTCCGAAAGTTTTTCGGAAGTTTGAATTGTAAATTCGTCGCGTCCTGATCTATTTGGTCGCGTTGCGAACGTATGTGCCTTCTTTATTTATGTAACCTTCTTTCTCGCCTTCGAGAGTTACTTGGGCAATGCCGTCCCGGAATTCGCTTGCCGACTTAAATTGCGGTTCGATCACCATTTCGCCTGATTTTTTGATATACCCGAATTTGTCGTCTTTTTTGACCGCCGCCAAACCTTCCGAAAAGGAAAAAGCCAGATCATAAGTCGGCTCGACAACGTAAGTTCCGGTTTTATCAACAAAACCGTATTTCTGAGTCTTTTTCGGTGTGCTGTAACTGTCAGCGTCGTCTTTTTTCTCCTCTTTGGATTCAACTGATACTACTGCCAATCCTTCGGAAAAATCTCTGGCACTTTTAAATTTCGGGTTAATTACAATGTCGCCCTCGGTATTAATAAAACCGATTTGTCCGCCGTTTTGAATCCGAGCCATTGCTTCGGAAAAATTTTCGCAATATCTATAATCTGCTTCCGCGCCGTCATAAAGCGGAATCGGTTCAAACGTCGGTTTGATTTTAACTTCGCCGTCCACATTCATATAGCCGCATTTTCCGTTTTCCTTGATCGTGTATAAACCGTTCGTATCCCTTTTCGGTTTGCTGCTGCTGCTGCTAACTCCGGGAATCGAACATCCGCTTAGAGCGACTATCGTAAAGATAATCAACATAATCTGCCCGTTTCTGATTTTCAACAATTGTTCCTTCATTTCGTTTCTCCTTTAATTTTGTAAATTAAAATTTATCCTGTCAAAAAAAACTTCCGAGAGATTTTTCTGACTATCTTCCGATTTACCGGCGCGTCCGGCAACCTTTTTTTCCTCGTTTCAGTTATAGTGTCAAAACCTCAAAAAACATTTCATTTTTTATTTCCACGCACAAAAAAAGACGACCTCAGCCGTCTTTAAGTAGTGTTCATCAAGCAAATATCTTTAGAAGCTGTTTGGAAACTGTATCGCCGGCTTCCAGCCGCCAAATTTATCTGTTTTCCCGTCTGAAATTTTCAGACGCTGCTGATCTGCGGACTCGCTTGCTGCGGAGCAAATTGATTTTCGACGGGCTTTACACCGACTGCGGGCGTATCTTCCGTTGCTTCGACGAGATTGTTGATCGCCTCGTATCCTCGTTTCATTACAACCGGAAAAAGCAGCAGAGCAGCAAATCCGACGAACGGAATAATAATCATAATGCCGTATAAAATAAATAATCCCGAAGCTATCTGCGGCACGGGCAGATCGTGGCGTTCAATGTATTTATTATATTCGCCGGGATATTTCGTAAAATTCATAACCGCGACAACGATGCCGATAAGCGGAATAAATAATAATCCGATTGCTTTGCCCGGCGAAATCCAACTCTCGCCGTCATTGATCGCCGCCCACATTCGGTAGATGAGCTTAAATTGATAAATTATCGCCATTATTAGATAAGAACCTACACTTATTCCCAATAAAACCATAGATTCGATTGATGATGCCATCCCCAATACAGCGTCGCTGAAAGGAATCCCTTCTAAATATCCTGATAAATACCCTGATATAATCCGTATAGTTGTAAGCGCGGCAAATAATATAAAAAATACTGCCGGAATTCCGAGCAAAAATCTCAGGCATTTTTTCACATTGATCTTATCAACCGTAACCGGACTCGCTTGCGGCGAATTCCCGAACATACTTCCCAAAGGCTGCCAACTTTCTTCTCCGTGTCGGCAAGCCATATCGTTTGAGGTTAAATTTCCGGCTTTCAAATAATTCAAAACCGTATTTTCTTCAAAAGGTCCAGTTGTTTGACCGTTTTTGCGAATATAAATTGACATACTTTTTCTCCTCTCGATTTAAATTTTAGGTGTCAATAGTAGTGTCCGAAACGCAAAAAACATTTCACTTTTTATTTACAAATTAAAAAAAGACGACCGAAACCGTTAAAATAATTTTTTCTTCACCTATTTTCTTTATCGTTTTTATGATTAACTCTTTTGTTTCTTATAGAAAACAGATTGTGAGCATCTTTTTATTTAACTCTGATTTTATTTTTTTCGCTTATAGAATTTTTGGATTAATTTGATGAAAGTAAAAAATAAGCCGGACAGTCCAAAAAGTGAAAGTATGGAAAAGGCAATTATAAAATCTTTGGTCGTTTTTACATCTTCGCCGACGATAAGCCATTGATAACCCAAAACAACGGTTGCTATTAGCGAAAAAACTCCGATAATTTCACCCGCAACATTTTTTCTAAGCAAATAAAAAGCGATTATTTTTCCGACGTAAACTCCAAAAACGATCAAAGCGACGGTTATAAACCACAGTAGAATAAATAAATGCGGCTGGCTTTTCGGCGTTATAAAATAACTGTTGGTGATAAAAATTTCTTCGCCCGCCGGATAGGTTTGCGAGATGATAAAGAAAATCAAAGCGGCGACGGCGACAAATACCGCGCTTATAACTGTGTTTTTTGTTTTCATCTGGTTAATTTTCAGCCGAAGCATTCTAAATACCGGAAACAGGATGATTTGATTGAAAACAGAATACCGACATTTAAAACGCTTCAGCTAACGGGGGAGAGTTTAAGATTAATCAAATCAACTTTCTAAATTGTTTTATTTTTGTTTCTTTAAAATGAGCCTCAAACCGAGAACATTATCCTTGATTTTTAATCCGAACCTGTAAACGCAAGCCTAATACTTGCCGTCTTATTCGATTTGTTCATAACCGTCAAACGATACACGGATTTCCCTTCGCTTTTTGCACTCGCCTTAATTTCTCCGACGTGTCCGGTTGACAAAATCCGACTGCCGACGCGGAATTCATATTGAAATTTATCGCCGCCCGTCTGCCGTATATTTAGATTTTTGAAATCTTTACCCGAAATTGTGTAACTTTCCGATTTACCCGCTTTCACATTTGCCCGAACCGTTGCTTTCCCGCTGTTGTTTAATTTCACACGCTTCTGAGCAACTGCGTCCGTTACTGAAAACGCGATAACTGCGAATGCGATGGTTAAGAATTGGATCGTTAATTTTTCATTTTATTTTCTCCTAATGTTGTAAATTGGCTTGTGCCTGTATTTATAGTGTCCAAACCTCAAAAAAACATTTCACCTTGACCAATTGTTTTTCATCTCCACGACAGCAATTTACAATGAAGGCAAATAATTGAAATTAAGAAAAGGAAAGAAAACACCTCTTTCTTTCCTTTTCAGTTAATTGAAATATAGATTGTTAATTTAATTATCCCCATTGATCTGTGTTGAAATCAACGACTTTAGTTTTGTTTTTCTTATTACGTGCGTCCCATTTCGGTTTAAGTAATCCGTAAGCAAAACACATTCCCTTGGATAGCGTGATCGTATTATCTCTACTGGTGGTTCCCCCGTAGTTTCCATCAACGTCAACAATTTTGATGGGAAATTTCACTTCAACATTTTTGCTTTGTTCAAGTTTATCGGCAAGCGTTGCTTCCACTACCACAAAAATTTCATTTACCACTCTGGCACTACTGCCGATTTCAATAAGTTCTTTTAGGTCTCTCGAAGAATGATTTACTGCTTTTTCCATCTCGTCTTGAGTAACAATAAATTTAGTTAAAACTAAATCTCCGCTTTTAAGAGCCTCTAATGTTTGAGCATTGTTTCCCTTAAATTTCCCCAAAACACTTATCTGCGTAAGTTTATCCAAAGTAAGTCCACTTACAGATTTAATATCAATAGTTGCTACATCTTCAACCTTAAATCTTGACTTGGGAATGTCTCCTTTGCGTTCCAAATGATTCATCTTAGTTACGGAAGTTTTCTTTTTACCATACGCGCCGAGAATTATATTTTCAGAGTTACCCCGAAAATAATTTTTCCCGTTAAAGTGCAGGTGACTATTTTTTACTCTTGTTTTCGCCATTATATTATCTCCTATGTTTGTTATTTATAAAGTAGATTTTTGATTTTCTACTTTTGTGAAAGTTTATTTGATTGTTTCAAACAAACCGAAATTTACTACTTTAATCGCTTGATTTCTTTGCTCAGTAGTAGTGTTAAAACCTCAAAAAACATTTCATTTTTTATTTCCACGCACAAAAAAGACGACCAAAGCCGTCTTTATACATTCAAATTTTCGCTTAACTTATTGCCAATCGCCGAGCAATGCGAAAGCACTCCAATAATATGGTGAATTGTAGCGTGGGATTTTTTTCATCTCGATCTTTGCCTGACGCAAAGCGGCTGTTGCGGACATTTTATTTTGCAGATGATTTCGATAAAAAATTTTCATAAATTCAGCCGTCGCCGAATCGTCAACTTTCCAAAGACTGGCGACGATTCTGTTTGAGCCGGCGTAAAGAAAACCGCGCGAAATGCCGATTAAACCTTCGCCGCGCACATCTTTGCCGAGTGCCGTCTGACACGCGGAAAGGACGACCATATCGCTGGAAAGATTCAAATTATAAATGGCGTTTAATGTCAAAAAACCGTTTAGTTTCTGCCCGTTTTTTTGGTAAAGCGAGAAAACCAAACCTGAAACTTCGGGTTGCGAAGTGTTCAATAAACCGTGAGTGGCAAAATGAATTATTCGATAATCAGCGAGATTTGAATTTTCAACTGCCTCCAAATTCGCTTCAAATCCGGTTTTTAATTCGACTTTATCTTTGCCGACAAAACCCGAAATATTCTTCGCCTCTTCGCGCGAAGCCAACAGACGCGGCAGATTTTTATCAAACTGAAAATCGCGCAGATTTCTTGTCAGCGCGAAGTTTTCGTTTGCAGATTCGGAAGCCGGATTTTTTGAAATCCTCGTATCGCCCGAATCAAAAACCGGATCGGCAAAAATTGCGAGCGTTTTATTTCGATTTTTAGATTTGTCGGAATTTTGTCTGATTTGCGCCAAAGCTGAAGCCGACGGAAGAATAACGATTTCGTTTGTTTCAACTAGAAGTCGTTCATCCGACTTTGGACTTTGGACTTTGGACTCTGGACTCTTTATTGCGGAAAACGGCGCGTATTGCAAAACTCCTTCGGCGACGATTGCCAGACGTTTGCCGGAAATTTTCTCTGAAACGGGCGCAAGCAGAATTTCGCTTAATTCTTTTGAATATTTTTCGATGTTTGCTTCTTCCGTCTTTTTATTGGCGATAATCGAATCGTAAAAACTTTTCGCCTTTGTTTCGATTTCTTCGCGGGCGGGAAGTTTGAAAACTTCAATCGAATTTTTTGTAACTAGCCAGACAAAACTGTGCTTTTCGCCGAGTTTGTATTCGAGCAGAACGGTTTCATCATCAAGCAAGTTCTGAATTTCCTTTGCCGAAAGCGTTTTGCCTTTTGTCAGATCATCATAACGCGGATTTTCTTTGCGAATCCGAACGTCGAGTTTTTCAATTTCGATTTCCAGTTTGTTGATTTCCGCCGCAACCGCATCAACTTCTTTCTGCGCGGGTTTGCCTTTGAAAAGTTCCTGACGCTGTTGATATTTTTTGTCGAGCGCGTCGAGCAAATCTTTCTGTTGTAATAACAATTCCTGATTCACTCCTTGTTTGAAATCAACTCTCGCTTCCTTTAACAGATCAACCAAATTACGCGAACGTGAACGCTCGCTCATCTCGAATGCACGGGCGATGTCGGCAACATTATCGGTTTTTTCGCCGCGTTCGACGAGCATATCAATATAAAGTTCGTAAGAACTCTGAACGGTTGAAAAATATGAAGTTCGTAAGTCTTTGTTGTTAATATTCGTGCGTAAATTTTCGGCGATTTCGAGTGCTTTTTCGATTCGTTCGAACGCCTTCGATAAATTCCCGCGTTCGCGTTCGATGCGTGCCAGATGATAAGAAATCTCGACAAATTGCAGACGATTTCCGGTTTTTTCCGATAATTTGCTTGCTATTGCCAGACTTTCATAAGATTCTTCGTCCTTGCCGTTTTCCAAAAGTGCTTTTCCCAATGCAAGTTCCAATGTTGCCAATTCCGTCGGCGAATCGAGATTTTTGCCGATCTCAACGCCTTTCTGCATACTCTCGATTCCTTTTTCATAATTGCCCGCATCAATATAAGCCGTTCCGAGAACGACCAACAGAGTTGATTCCAATTGCAGACTTTTCACCAAAACCGCAACCGGCAAAATCGCTTTTTCGATCAGCACAATCGTTTTTTCGGGTTGTTTCAAAAGCAGATAAGAAAACGCCAGATTGCTGAGATTAATGATTTGGCTGGCGACATCTTTTTCCGCCAACGAAACCTGTAACGCTTCGGTGCTGTAAGAAACCGCTTTTTCGTAATCTCCGCCGGTCAGCCAAACCGCGCCGATGCCCGTTAAAGCAATGTTCTCGTAATTTCTAAGATTATTTTTCCGCGCGATTTCAAGCGTATTCGAATAAGCCTCGTGCGCCTTTTGAACGTCGCCGGAAGCTAAATAAAATCGGGCGATTCTTTGCCAAGCGTGCGCTTCCCAAAATATATCTTTTCTTGTTTTCGACAAGCGGATGATTTCCAATCCGGCTTTAATTCCTTCGCGCCGGTCAGCCGACGCTCCTGTTTTGTCGGCTTTATGTATAAGTTCGGCAAGCCCGATAATTTCCTCAATTGTCCGATTTTCAGCAATATCTTCGGAAACGGTTTCGCGGATTTCGGTTAATTCGATGGAAAATTCGCCGGATTTTTTGGTTGTTGAGTTGATTCTCACTTCAACGCGATATTCACCGGCTTCTTTCGCCGTTACGAGAATCGAATCAGTTCCGAAATCTCCGGTCGGCGTTTCCGAACTCAAATATATGTTTCCTGCCGGATCAATCGCCGCCAGCGAAATCTCCACGCCTTTCTGCTCGACCTCGACAACTGCGGTTTGATTGGCAGACAAATTAATAGAAAACTGCGAAATTTTGCCTTCAACAATTTCCGATTCAATCGGCGTGTTCAACTCAAGCGGAATTGCCGTTATTTGAGCAAATATATCTACGCTGAACGAAAAAGTTAGAAATGAAAACAAAAGAATCAAAGAAATTCCTGAGAATTGTTTCTGCATAATTTTGATGAATTAACCTAATATTTTTATAGATACTTTGTAATAAATCGGTAATTAAGTCAAATTTTTGTGAAATTTGTTTTGATATATAAAGGATAAAAGTTTTAATAATTTAATTTTCAAAGAACATCAGCAGAGGGCAATTGATAAAGAATCAAAGTCTTATGATTTATTTTCTTACAAATCATTAAGCGACAATTATTCTTTGTTTAACAAACAATAGCCGACTGATTTGGCAAAAAAAATAAACATCGCTGATAATGGCGATGTTTATTTTTTGGCTGAAAATTTTTTGAAAAAAATCTAACGCGCGGCGATTTTAATTCCGCCGTTGGTTGTGATAACGCGAACGGGCGCACCGCCGCCGTTTAGATTTTTGCTGATTCGATTGTTATACCATTTCTTTTTGCCTTCGATCTGAAGTTCGGCAATTTCGCTCTTAAAGCCGCCGTTTCTCGTTCCGGTTTCGATGTTTGCCGCGTAATTTTCCGGCAAAGCAAGTTTTACGCCGCCGTTTTTTGTTTCGATGTCCAGTCCGCTTCCAATCCAGGTGCTGCCGGAAAGTTCTATCGAAACGCCGCCGTTTTGTGTTTTTCCGGTTACGCTGCCGGATAAATCGCGCAAACTCAAACCGCCGTTTTTTGTAAAGAAATCCATTGTTCCGGCAACCGAATTAACGGAAATTCCGCCGTTGTTTGCCGACAGTTTCAAATCCGTATTTTTCGGAACGAGAATTTGGTAAGAAACCGCCCATTGCTTATCATCGCCAATTTCGGCTTCGATAACCGAATCGGTTTTGATTTTGATTTGCTTGACCGCGCTTTCCGCTTCCGCTTCCGAATCGCGCCAAGCCACGACGCAGGCGCGAATCAAAATATCGCTCCGATTTTCGCCGCGCACCGTAATTCCGCCGTTTTGTTTGCCGTCCACTTCCAGATTGTTCCGAATCGGAATTGTAAATTCGCGCGAATCGCGGGCGGAAACCTTTCCGTTCCAAGACCAGTTGTTTGAACAATAGTTGTCATCCGAATCGGATTCGTTTTGTGCCGATACGGAAAAAGCCGTTAAAGTCAGCGCGGCGAACAAAAACGCGGCGCAAAAATAGATATTTCTCAATTTCATAAAAGTTCTCCTTGTTTTCGGGTTTGTAAAAATGTGCTTTCATAAAATTAAACACCACGAAGCGAAGGTTTGTGACAATTTATAAAATCGAATTTACCATTCGGCTTTTCGCGCCATCGTTTTTAAGATTTCTTTCTCAGCGTCGGTCAGTTTGAAATTTTCCTGATCGAAATAAGCGGCAAGTTCCGCGAGCATTATCGAACAGTTGCTTTGATCGCGGATTTCGGAGATGACTTCGAGATTTCGGGTTAAAAGTTTTCTCGCTTTTTCGGTGATTCCGTAGGCGTGAAAGCGTTTAGCGATTTCGCCGTAAGCCTCGGAACGCGAAGCGATCTGCGGCACGGTTTCGTTTAGAGTCGCGGCTTCGTTTAAAATCTCTATCGCTTTTTCACGCTCGCCAAGCTGATTTTTCGCGTCCGAAACTCCGATCAAGGCAAACATCCGGCGGGCATCTTCGTAAATTGCGTTGATCGCGGCGTTTGCCAGTTCGTCTTTTTTCTGCAAAGTGCAGATTTGCGCGATTTGCATTAACGCCGAGATTTGCGCGGCATCGTCTATATTATCCTGCGCGATTTCAATGGCGCGTTCGGCTTTTTCAAACTTTGCATACTGCACCGCCGCCGAGCCGAGCAGACCGAACCGGGCGCGGCTGTCGCGGATTTCGTTATCGCGCTGGGATTTCAAAATCGCATACGCTTCTTCGAGCGTTTCGACTGCTTCTTCCTTTTCATTTTTTTTCCAAAATTCTCCTGAGAAACCGAGCAGACACGCCGCCATCTGCGTTTTATCGGCAACCAGATCGAGAGTTCTGTCGGCGGCTTCGATGCTTCCGGCGTGCAGAAAAGCGTTGGAAACTTTGGCAAAAAGATTGTCGCGGTGAACGCCGTCAATCGTTTCGGTCAGATTTCTGGCTTTTTCCAAAGTTTCCAGAGCCTTTTCCGTTTGTCCGGCTTTGACGAAATGCGCCGCAACATCAACCAAAGCCCGGACTTTTTCTTCTTTGTAACCGATTGTATCCGCCGCATCCGTTGCTTTTTCGAGCGTTTCGGACGCTTTTTCAAACTCGTCATTTTTCAGATAATGCA
Source organism: Pyrinomonadaceae bacterium (assembly GCA_965214585.1). Lineage (GTDB taxonomy): Bacteria > Acidobacteriota > Blastocatellia > Pyrinomonadales > Pyrinomonadaceae > JAHCHG01. The sequence continues at coordinate 3,509,444 of OZ243957.1, forward strand.
AAGCGATATTCTGAAACGCCGTCGCCTTCGCGTTCGGAAAATCAATTTTTTCCAGAGTTGCAAACGCCTCTGTTTCTTCGCCTTTGGCAATCTGATGCAAAGCTATATCGGCGTAAGCGTCGTCGGGATGCGAGAGATTTTCGACAAGTTCGAGAGCCTTTTCGGTTTCGTCCTTCGCCGATTTCTGCAAAGCTATTTTCTCACGCGCCACCGCCCGCGTGCCGTCGTCTTCAATCGCTTCGAGCAGTTGGAAAGCGTATTCGTCATCATCAATCGCAGCGCATTTTTCGATAACAATTGTCAAAAGTCTGTCGCGGACAAACGGATCATTGACCGAATCGGCTAATTCGGCGGCAAAATCAACATCGCCTTTGCTGATATAACGCGGCACGATTTCCGACATCGCGTTTGCATATCCGTCCGCGCTGTTAATCGTTTCCGCCAGATACGTCGCGCACGACAGTAAATCTTCCTGAGCGTTTTGAAATGAAATTAAATGTTCAGCCATAATAATTCTGATCTTTGATCTTTCGGTTGTTTCTGCTTTTTGTAAACTGGTGGTATAAATAATCAAGCATAATAATTTGTAAAGATTAACTTACAAAATAATTGAGAATGGAGAATTGATAGTTGAGATTTGTCCTTTGATTATCTGCATAATTCTCCATTCTCAATTATTTTGTTGGTATTACAGAAAATCGAAACTCTCAATAAACCTGAATACTTTTTCTAAACTGCTTAAATTATAAAGGAAAATATTGATAGTTCGGTTTAGAATATAGAGGGCGTTTTAACGCCCTTGAGTTAAATTTTTCGATTCAACCGCAACATAAACGGCGCGGCTAAATCCGCCAAAGGCGGAAAGCCTGCCCGAATAGGCTGAGAAAACAAGTCTTATATTCAACTCTTGATTCGCATTAATTTAATAAATCCCGTATCAAAGATCAAAAACCCTGCGAATCGTGTCCGGCATCCAGTCGGCTAAAGAATGCGTAACCGAATCCGCGCCCGCTTCGCGCAGACGTTTTTCCTCAACCGTATTCGTTACGCCGAGAGTTTTCAAACCCGCTTTTTTGCCCGCCGTAATTCCTTGCGGAGCGTCTTCGATGACAAGGCAATCTGCGCGGATCAGAGGACTTCCGCCCGCTTGCGTGCGCCATCTGTCAATCAGCGAAAAACCCTTTCGGTAACATTCGGGATCGGGTTTATGTTTTGAAATATCTTCCGCGCTGACGATTATCGGAAATGATTCGTTTAAGCCGACTTTTTCCAGAATATGCTCGATTTCCTCACGACGCGCCATACTAACAATGCCAAGGGCGAAATCCTTTTCCGCCTTTTTGATAAAATTTTCAACTCCTCCAAAAAGCGGCACATTTTCTTCGACCAATTCGCGCCAGCGAGCAGTTTTCCGGTTCATAATCTCGGAAGTTTTCGCCGCGTCGAAATCCTTTCCCGCCCGCTTGAAGGCGTTTTCGATATACGCCTTGTCGTCCATCCCAAGACACGAATAATAATCCGCTTCGGTCATCTCGATATTTTCATTTTTCAAAACTTCCTGATACGCCTTCAAATGAAGTTGTTCGTCGTTAATGATTACGCCGTTAAAATCGAATAAAATCGCTTTTATCATATTTTTATAGTCTGTCCTTTTTTAAAGAATTTGCCCGCGAATAAGCGAAAGAAGATTTGTAAATGGTAAATAGAAAATAGTAAATTGTTGATTTGTTGATAAATACTGCAATTAACAATTAACTATTTACAATTTACAAATTTTTCCGCGTATTTCGCGGGCAAAATTTCTTGTTTATTCTAACTTTGAAATCAGTTTCCCGCAAATTACAAAAATTTTGCGTCGAAGATATTCCCGCGATTTAAAATTCCGTTCGGGTCAAACGCGCGTTTAATTTCCGCCATTTCATTTAAAAATCTCTCGCCGAACATTACTTGCAGATATTTGCTTTTCAGTTTACCGATTCCGTGTTCGGCGGAAATCGTCCCGCCGAGCATAATCGCCTGCGCGATAAAACGCCCGTAAAGATGCCTTGCTTTTATTGCTTCGTCGTGGGTTTTCGGCAATAAATTCGCGTGCAGATGATTATCGCCGATGTGTCCGAAAATTACATAATCCAAATTGCTTTCCTCCAATTTTTGTTTATAAAATTTCAAAAACGCAGCGAAATTTTCATCAGGCACAGCCATATCGGTCCCGATTTTTCGCTGCTTATTTCTGACGACTTTTTCATTAACCGAAACGGGCAGAGCGTGGCGAAATTCGCGCATTTTCTCTAAGTCCTGTTCATTTACCGCAAACCAAGACTGTTCGATTTCCGCATTATGTTTTTCGAGCAGTTCGTTCCATTTTTCAAAAAGCGCGTCTTCCGCGTCTTCCGTCGTTTCCTGCTCAAAAAAGATCGCGCCGCACATATTTTCCGGCGTTTCGGGAAACTTTTCGCGGATAAATTTCAGAGAATTCTCATCAAAATATTCCAAAATCGTCGCGCTTATTTCCGCATTTTCTTCTTTCCACATCTCCGCGTCCCCGCGTCCCCGCGTCCCCGCGTCCTCATTCCCCCGCGTCGCAAATGATTTTTCTTTTGCTTCTTTCACGAAACCGAGCAAATCTTTTTCTTCTTTGAAAAATACGATTCCGCTGAAAAATCCTTCGGGTTTTTCCAACAATTTCAATTGAACTTGTGTGATAATTCCCAAAGTTCCTTCGCTTCCGATGAACAGATCAATTGCGTCGGGTTTTTCCGATGAAAAATATCCGCTGGCGTTTTTCCGCACGTTCGGCAATTTATATGTCGGAACTTTCGCTTTTATTTTACTGCCGTTTTCGGTTTCGAGTTCGATAAAACCGTTTTTTGCAAAAACTTCGCCGCGTTTTAATTCGAGAAAATCTCCGTTTGCCAAAACAACGGAGATTTTCTCGACGTAATCTCTCGTCGCGCCGTATTCAAAACTTCTCGCGCCGCTTGCATTCGTCGCTAAAGTTCCGCCGATCTGACAACTCCATTCCGTCGGATCGGGCGGGTAAAACAAATTTTTTCGTTCGACGGCTTTTTGCAAATCACTTAAAATTACGCCGCTTTCTGCAATTGCAAATTTTTCCGTCGCGTTGATTTCCTCTATTTTATTAAACTTTTCGAGCGAAATTATCAAGCCCCCGAACGGAGTTGCGCCGCCGACAGTTCCGGTTCTCGCGCCGGAAATTGTTACGGGAATATTTTTTTCGTTTGCTTCCAATATAATCCCGGCGATTTCTTCTTTGGTTTCGGGCAGAAAAAGTTTATCGGCGCGTCCGTTTGGCAAATTGCTCGCGTCAATTAAATAATTTTGTAAATCTTCCTTTTCGGTTTTAATTTGCATAATTTTTTCAAATTTTCTCTTTAATAGTTAAGGGTTTTTTCTCTTTACCAGCCAAATAAAGGCGGACTTTTCTTAAACTTTCAACGACTTTTTCCTTTTCATATTGCGTTTCCAAAGTTTCCGACGCAAAATCTTCGATCAGTTCGAGTTGATTTCTGATAATAGAAATTCTGTCTTTCGTATCGGTCATCCGCGCGATGTAACCGAGCGTTCCGATCAAACGCTCGAAAACGGCTTGATTTCCCTTGCCGCTGATTCTGATCTGGTCAAAAGCGGTTTCGACGTAGCCTTGAAATGCCGGCGTGTGAGCGATAACGCGCACGTCGCCGTCTTTGGCGCGAACGTCAACCGGAAGATTTCTGTCGGCAAGTTCGCCGACGATAATTCCCAGAAAATCTATACAGTTGACGGCGGTTGTCGTGTCATTAACGCCCGGCGAAAGTGCTTTGAGCGCGATGTCCACGATTTGACGAATGCCGAAACCGACATCCTGCTCGATAGTGCGAAAGCGGTTGATATTAAAATATGTGTTGATTTTTTCGGCAAATTCTTCGTCGTAAACTATGTTCGCGCCGCCCGCAGAATACTGTATAACCGAAACGAGAGCCGCGCCGCGTCCGACAAACTGACCGACACCGCGTTCCATTTTAATCACCAAATCCTTTTCTTCGGCAAATTCGAGCAAACTTTTTGTATCAATATACTGAATATAGCCGTATTCATCGGCGGAAATTTCCACCCAGCGTTTTTCCCGCCACATTTTGAGCGTATCTTCGCGCTTTTCTTCGCGGGCGGCGGAGGCGAATTCTTCGGGGAAAATATTTTCAATCGCCTCGACGGTTTCATCCGCGATGTGTTCGATGATATTTGTAACTTGCAGAGAATTGGCGATGTGATGAATGAAATAGATCAGAACGACAACGCCACCGATGGCTGAAACGAGTCCGATCAAAACTGCAAATGACGGCACGAATTTTATTTCGTCCGCGCCGCGAATCGTCCGCAAAACGACCAGACAATAAGCAAAAACGCTGACGAAATAACCGAGAACGAACTGATTAACCCTATCGCGCATAAAATTCCGCATAACGCGCGGGCTGTATTGCGCCGAAGCCTGTGCGAGTGCCGCCAGCGTGAGCGAAAATGAAAGCGCGGCAACCGTCAGCATCGAACTCGAAATCGCCGTCAGCATTCCGCGCGAGCCGTCCGCGCCGAGTCCGAAAAAACGCGGATAATTCATCAGCCATTCGTTATTCGTTACGTCGTCAATCTCGACCAAAACAAACGCCGAAACAATCGAAAACATAATCATCAAACCCGGCACGAACCAGAGCGATGCGCGAATATTTATCAGTAAATCTCTGATCGTTTTCATATTTTTGCATTCGGTTTTCGGTCTTTGGTCTTGGGCTTTTGTTTTTTAACTTTTTATTTACACAACGCCTTTCAGTTTCGGTGCATTTTTTCAAAAACCAAAAACCAAAGACCAAAAGCCGGATTTTATGCAAGCTGAACCTGCCTGTCGCGCAAATAATTTACTCTATCACGAATTTCCGCCGCCTGTTCAAACTTCATATTACGGGCGGCTTCGCGCATATCCTGTTCGAGTTGGTGAATGGTTTCCTTTAATTGTTTCGGCGAATATTCCTCGAATTTGTCCATTTCAAGCGGGACTTTGAAATAATCCGCTTCATACGCCGTAACCAAAGTGGCTTCGACGGGTTTAACGATTGTCGTCGGCGTAATGCCGTGTTCTTCATTGTATTCTTCCTGAATTTTGCGGCGGCGAATCGTTTCGTCAATCGCGGCTTTCATCGAGCGCGTTATTTTGTCGGCATAAAGAATCGCAATTCCTTCGGAATTTCTCGCGGCGCGTCCGATTGTTTGAATAAGGCTTCGTTCGCTTCTCAAAAATCCTTCCTTGTCGGCATCGAGAATGGCAACGAGCGAAACTTCCGGCAAATCCAAGCCTTCGCGCAAAAGATTGATTCCGACCAAAACATCAAACTCTCCGCGTCTTAAATCGCGCAGAATTTTGATTCGTTCGAGCGTCAGAATATCCGAATGCAGATAATTCACCTTTACGCCGACTTCCGCGAAATACTCGGTCAGATTTTCCGACATTTTCTTTGTCAGAGTTGTTACTAAAACGCGCTCGTTGCGCTCGGCGCGTTTCCGGCATTCTTCCAAAAGATCGTCAATCTGCCCTTTGACCGGACGAACTTCGATGTTCGGATCGAGCAAACCCGTCGGACGAATAATCTGCTCGATAACTTCGCCGCCGGTTTTCTCCAGTTCATAAGGTCCGGGCGTGGCTGAAACGTAAATCGTCTGCCCGACGCGCTGTTCAAATTCCTCAAAACTCAAAGGTCGGTTGTCCATCGCCGACGGCAGACGAAAACCGTATTCGACCAGATTTCCTTTGCGCGAGCGATCTCCTTTATACATCGCGCCGAGTTGCGGAATCGTCTGATGCGATTCGTCAATCACCATAATCGCGTCTTCGGGAAGATAATCGAGCAGCGTCGGCGGCGGCGCACCTGCCGGTTTTCCGGTCAGATGGCGCGAATAATTTTCGATTCCGCGACAGAATCCCATCTCTTTTATCATTTCAAGATCATACATTGTTCTTTGATGAAGACGCTGCGATTCGACCAGCTTTCCCTGTTTTATCAGTTCTTCTTCCCACCAAACTAATTCTTCTTTAATTGTTGTCAGCGCACGTTTTATCGTCGGCTTGCTCATTACATAATGCGATTTCGGATAAATCGGCAGACGCGAATCGTGTTTGTGCAGAACTTCGCCGAGAAGCGGATCAATCGTATAGATTCCGTCAACTTCGTCGCCCCAGAATTCGATGCGATACGCTTTTTCCTGATAACTCGGATAAATCTCGACGACATCGCCGCGCACCCGAAACGAGCCGCGTTCAAACTCGATGTGCGAGCGTTCATACTGCAATTCGACGAGTCTTTTCAGCAAATCATCCCTTTTTAATTCTTGTCCGGGTTCGACGAAAAAGATCATTCCGAAATACGCGTCCGGGTCGCCAAGACCGTAAATGCACGAAACCGACGCGACGACGATCACATCGCGCCGTTCAAAAAGTGCGCGTGTTGCCGAAAGCCGCAGACGGTCAATTTCGTCGTTGATCGTCGCCTCTTTTTCGATATACAAATCCGACGCGGGAACATACGCTTCCGGCTGATAATAATCGTAATAAGAAACAAAATACTCAACCGCGTTTTCGGGAAAAAAAGTCTTGAATTCCTGATAAAGCTGCGCCGCGAGCGTTTTGTTGTGCGCCAAAACGAGCGTCGGACGCTGAACTTCCTCGATCACATTCGCTATGGAAAAAGTTTTTCCGCTTCCCGTGATCCCCAATAAAACCTGATCTTTAACGCCCGAATCGAGATTTTCGACAATTTCTTTGATCGCTTGCGGCTGGTCGCCTTTCGGCACATTATCCGAAACTAATTTGAAATCCATTATAAAATTTTAACTTTTATATGCGGCAAAATCCACAACGGAAAATTGAGATTTTTTGAGAAACGCGAGGTTTTTAATTTAGAAGCGTTCGATACATTAATATCGCCGTAACATTTATAAAAAACAACGATATTCTTTTACTTGCCTGTATGATGAGAAATTAAGCCGAACGCTTGGCGATCAGACTTTTCGGTTTGGATTTTTCCTGATATGAAGCGAGTCTTTTGGAAATCGTGTTGCGGTGTATTCCTAGAATTTCAGCCGTGTTTGAAATATGGTCGCCGTTTCGCTCCAGAGCTTTCTGGATATATAATTTTTCAAATTCCGCCATCGCCTCGCCAAGAAGAATTTTCCCGTTCAGCATCTCTTCGATCAATTCGTCCATTTTCTCGCGCATTTTCATATCAAAAAAATAGTTTGCAAAAGGTTTTCAGCAACTAACTAAGCAGTTGTGTATAAATAATCGGGTTATAGTAATTTGCAAAAATGAACCAACAAAATAATTGATAGTTGAGAATTGATAATTAATAGTTATGCAGATAATTAATAGGCAATTCTCAACTCTCAATTCTCCGTTTTCAATTATTTTGTTGGTCTTATGATTAAAAATCAAAAAGCTCAATAAACCTGAATACTTTTTCTACCCTGTTTAATACATTATAAGTTCTGAAAAAATTCAGGCTGAGTATTCTCAAAACTCTGCAAAATTTTCGCTAATTCTGCAAATTTTCGGTTAATTCTGCTCCGGTTAAAATTTTATAAGCGTCGGAATATCTCGAAATCGTCGCTCCGACGATATGTTGGGGAAGAGCCGGCGCGGGCGGTTTTTTATTCCAATCCAGAGTTTCCAGATACTCGCGGACAAACTGTTTGTCAAAAGACTTTTGCGCTTGTCCGGGCTGATAATCGTCAGCCGACCAGAAACGCGACGAATCGGGCGTTAAAACTTCGTCAACCAAGATAATTTCGCCGTCTGCATCCAAACCGAACTCGAATTTCGTATCGGCAATGATTATTCCGCGCGTGCGGGCGTATTCGCTCGCTTTTTCGTAAATATTCAAGGAGAGTTTTTTTAATTTTTCGGCGTGTTCCGTGCCGACAATCGTTTCAAAATCCTTTTCGCTGATGTTTTCGTCGTGTCCGCTTTGCGCCTTTGTCGCCGGTGTCAGAATCGGTTCGGGAAGCCGCTGGCAATGCTTCAGATTTTTCGGCAGTTGATGACCGCAAATCTCGCCCGTCGCTTGATAATCCTTCCAGCCCGATCCTTCCAAATATCCGCGCACAACCAATTCGACGGGAAAAACCTTCGCCATTTTTACAAGCGAAACGCGCCCGCGCAGATGCTCGTTTTGTTTAACCTTTTTTGGCATTTCATCCAGATTCGTCGTAATCAGATGATTTTTTGCCGCATCTTCTAAAAAATCGAACCAAAAAGCGGATAGAGCCGTCAGAATTTTCCCCTTGTTCGGAATCGGCGTTGGGAAAATACAGTCAAAAGCGGAAATTCTGTCGGTTGCCACAAGCAGCAGAGTCGCTTCGTCAATTTGATAAATATCTCTCACCTTGCCGCGATGAACGAGGTCGAGTTCTTTGATTTCCTTTGTAGAGATCGGGCTGTTAGCAGACATTCTAAATATTCACGACAATTTTGAAAAGATAAAATACTTTAATATGAAATTCGATTCGGGTAAAGTTTCAAAATCGAAAAAAGCTGAAAATCAGCAGTTTGTTAATAATTGTTAAAAAAAACAAAAATTGTTTAAAAAATTAAATGACATTTTAATCAAAATTGTGCATAATAGAAAACGTGAATTTTGTAAAGTAAATTCACAGAAGCGTTTTACAAACGAACATTCTCAGACGAAATGATTTGCTTTCTTTGCCTGAAAGGAGAAAATAAATCGTGAAAATCCTTTCAAATCAACGATTAGACCATTCCTTTTAATTTTCTTAATTTAGAGATATGCACAATAATTCAAAAATATATCAAGCAAAATATTGGTTTTTAAGTTTCGCTTCGGCGGCGATTTTCACATCATTTGAAATCTACGCGCAAATGCCGCAGCCGCCCGCGCCGATAGACGAAGAGATTGCCGCATCTCCCGATAATACCTGGCAATATATAATTTTATTCATATTGGTTTTGGGATTAATCGGTTCTCTCTACTGGGTTTACGTTAGCAGAAAAGCTAAAACCGAGGCGGCTGACGGAAAAAATAAGTTGTCAGCGAAAGAAGACACAGCCGTTGATGCCGACGAAGAAATGGAATGGCTCAGAAGAAATAAAAAACTGATGAAGTCCAATTCCCGAAATGTCGGCGCATTAAACAAAAATACGGGAAATCTGCCGCAAAATATTGATTATTCGCGCAAAGCGGCGGATTCCGCAGCGGCTCTGGAAAAAGCGGAAGCGGTTATGCCCATTTTCTCTTTTGAGAAATCGGAGCATTCCAGACCTTTTGATAAACTGCCGATTTCAAACGATCCAGCGTTGATGAGCGCGGTAGAACAGGTGCAGGACGAATTTGAAGAAGACGAGATGGTGCGCGAACTGGCTGTCAAAATTTTGAAAGCGTTTAGAAATCGCAACGCGGTTGAGGCACTTTCGCAGGTCGCGCTTTATGATTTATCCGCCACTCTGCGCTCGAACGCGGTTACGATACTTTCGGATTTTGACCACGAATCGGTTTTTGAAGTCGTTCTGCTGGCTTGTGCCGATCCGACACGGGAAGTTCGTGCGGCGGCGGCTCGCGCACTTTTCCGTCTGAGTTTTGACCGCGCCGATGCGTGGACGCGAATTGTCGAAACAGGCGAAGAAGGCAGAATGATTCAAGCCGCGCGTGCCGCACACGAAGGCGGTTTTGTTGAACAATACATCGAAAGACTGATTCATCCCGACCAAAAAACGGCTTATGAAGCCTTTGCTCTAATCGCTTTGGTGGTAAAATCCGGCGAAACGAAAATGGTTTTTGAAGCGTTAAAAAATCATAAAAAGGAAAGCGTTCGCCAAGCGATTCTGCACGTTATCAAAACAACAAAAGACACGAAGGCTCTCGGCGAGCTTTATTCGATGCTTGAAAGCAAGAATTTAACTCCTGAGATGCAGGAAATGATTGACCAAACGATTGAAGAGATCGGTTTTGTTACGGCGTAATTTATCAAAATTTTAGAAAAATCTGAATTTACCTCCAGTTTTTACGGAAATATTATGTCTGAAAATTCATTTGAAGAATGCAATTATAAAAAAGCGGGCGTTTACGTCGGCGAACCGGCACCGGATTTTATGTTAAATACGACGGACGGAAACAGTTGGCGTTTGTCGGAGCAGGTCGGCAAAATTACGGTTTTGCTTTTTTACCCGAAAAACGAAACTTTGGTATGCACCAAGCAGCTTTGCTCGGTCAGAGATAATTGGGAAGATTATCTAAGAGCAAAAGTTTCCATTGTCGGCATTTCAAAAGGAACGGTTGAAAAACACCAAAAATTTGCCAGCGACAATAATCTGCCGCTGCCGCTTCTCGCCGACACAGACGGGCGAATCACGCGCTTATACTGCCGTTTGAAAACCGTTCCGCTGAGTTTTACCAGAGCCGTTTTTGTCATAGACGCAAAGGGAATTGTCAGAAATCGGGATGTTATGCTGAGAATCTTCCGCCCGTCCAGTGAAAAAATTCTGTCTTCGGTTCACCGGGCAAAAGCGGAAGCGTGGATTCATTCGGCGGATAAAAATATTTTGAACGAGCAGTATGAATAATTTATAAAAAATGAACAATTTGGTTTTGATCTTGCGAAAACTGTTTTATGGGCGGAAAATATCCGCTTATAAAACGGTTTTCGGTCTTTAAATCGGTGGAAAATTTATTTCGAGTAATGTGTCAGTTATAAGTTGGAAATAAGGTAAAGTCAGCAGCGTCGCGTGTGAGCCGATTGATTAATGCAGTTGCGGCGAGCGCATCGGCTCACGCCGACGCTACTGACAAGAAAATTTGTTAGGATTATCGGGTAAAAAAGGAAATTTTTCAAAAGCGGATTTGTGTCTTGACCAAACGGAAACTTTGCAATAACTTATTACACATTCAATCGAATTTTTCCGAGCAAATAATTTAATAATGACAAATCGAATTCACCGCGAAGTGATCGGCGGACATCTTTTGATAATCGGCGGCGCGGAAGATAAATATAACGAACGGCGTATTTTAAAAAAATTTCTATCTTTGGCGGGCGGCGAAAAGGCGGAAATCCTGATCGTTCCCGTCGCATCCGATTATCCCGAATTTGCGGCGGACGTTTACACGCAGGCGTTTCGCAATTTAGGCGTTTCAAATCCGCGCGTTTTGCGGGCGACTTCCAGACAAGACGTTTTTCAAGCCGACGCGGACGCTCTGCTCGACGGCGTAACCGGAATAATTATGACCGGCGGCGACCAAATGCGGCTTGCGTCAATCGTCGGCGGAACGGAATTTTCGCAAAAAATGCGCGAAAAAGCGAGAGAAACAAACATCGTCATCGCCGGAACAAGCGCGGGCGCGGCGGGAATGAGTACTTCGATGATCGTGCGCGGCGACGCAACTCCGCATCCGCATAAAAATTCCGTTAGACTTTCGCCCGGTTTGGGACTGCTCAAAAATATAATTATTGACCAGCATTTTACCGAACGCGGACGAATCAGCCGTCTGATTACGGCGGTTTCGTATAATCCATACAATTTAGGACTCGGAATTGACGAAAACACGGCGGTTATTCTTGATAACGAGGGAATTTTAGAAGTTTTCGGCGAAGGTTCGGTAACGGTCATTGACGGCTCGAAAATTTCGTATAATGAAATCGCCGAAGTTGACGATTACCAATCGTTCAGCGTATGCGGCGTGCAGCTTCATATTTTAGGCGACGGAATGATCTACGATTATTTCGCACGCCATCCGATGCAGCCGCCGAACGAATTTTTATTGCCCGATATAGAATAAGTGAGAAGTGAGAATTGAGAAATGAGAAGTTTAATGAATTATTAATTATCACCTCTCAATTCTTACTTCTCACTTAGGAAACGTGCAAAAAATAACTTAGAAGCTGTTTGGCATTTGTATCGCAGGCTTCCAGCCGGCTGTCTTGGTGGCTTCCAGCCGCCAAATTTTTTTTGTTTTTTCCGAATGTTCGAGCAAATAACGCTCGAATTGGCGGCTGGAAGCCACCAAGACTGCCGGCAAGATGCCGGCGTTACGTTTTTTTTAGTTTCCAAACAGCTTCTTATAAAATTTGAAAAGATATAGAAAGATAAAGCTGCTTTTATAAGTTATTTTTTACCTATTTCTTAATAAAACTATGGAAATTTTAGAGATCAGAACGCTTCGCGGTGCGAATTATTGGAGTGGTTTTTGGAAACGGCTGATAATAATGCGGCTCGATATTGGCGAATACGAGCAGAAACCGTCGGATAAAATCGAGAATTTTTACGAGCGTATGAATCAAGTGATGCCGACTCTTTTTTCGCACGGATGCAGTTACGGCGAAGAAGGCGGATTTTTAAAGCGCGTCGAAGAGGGAACTTGGGCGGGACATATTATCGAACATTTCGCGCTCGAATTTCAGACGCTTGCCGGAATGGATGTCGGTTACGGCAGAACACGCGAAACGGGCGAGGCGGGAATTTACAATGTCGTTTTCGCGTATCACGAAGAAGAGGTCGGACGATACGCCGCACGCGCCGCCGTCAGATTATTTCTCGATTTAGCGGAAGGCAAATCAATTGATGAAATTAAAAAAGCAGTCGAAGAAGAAGTGCAGGAAATGCGCGAGATACGCGAGGAAGTGCGCTTCGGTCCAAGCACGGGTTCGATTGTCGAAGAAGCCGAACGGCGCGGAATTCCGTTTATCCGCCTTAATGAATATTCCCTTGTCCAACTCGGTTACGGCGTAAATCAGCAACGCATACAAGCGACGACAACCGACAAAACAAATATGATCGCCGTTGACATTGCGGGCGATAAATCGGCATCAAAAAGAATTCTCGGCGATATGGGCGTTCCCGTTCCTCGCGGTTACAGAATTTACGACGAAAAGGAAGTTGAAGATGCGTGCGAGCGAATCGGTTTTCCGATTGTGATAAAACCGCTTGACGCAAATCACGGCAGAGGCGCGACAATCGGCATCGAAAATCTGGAAGACGCGCACAAAGCGTTTCACAAAGCGAAGGAACATTCCGATTATGTGATCGTCGAAAAAATGCTCGTCGGCAGCGATTTTCGGGCGTTGGTCGTTGACAACCGGCTTGTGGCGATTGCCGAAAGAACTCCGGCGCACGTTGTCGGCGACGGGAAAAGCACGATTCAGGAATTGATTGATACAACAAATACCGATCCTCTGCGCGGTTACGGACACGAAAATGTTCTGACGCAAATTGACGTTGACGCTCAGACCGAAAGACTTATCGCCGAGAAAAATTACACGCTCGAAACCGTTTTGGAAAAGGACGAAAAGCTGTTTTTGAAAACAACCGCAAATCTTTCCACCGGCGGAACGGCGATTGACCGCACGGACGAAATACATCCCGAAAACACCTTTTTGTTTGAGAGAATCGCCAAGATCGTCGGTTTAGATATTGCGGGAATTGACATAATCGCCCCGAATGTTTCCGAACCTTTGTCGGAAAACGGCGGCGGAATAATCGAAGTCAACGCCGCGCCCGGTTTTCGTATGCACCTCGCGCCAAGCGTCGGAATCGGCAGAAATGTCGCCGAACACGTTATTGATATGCTTTTCCCGCCCGGAACTCCGGGACGAATTCCGATTTTTGCGATAACCGGAACGAACGGCAAAACGACTGTTACGCGCCTTATCGCGCACATTTTAAAAGGCAGCGGAAAAACAGTCGGATTCACGACCACCGACGGAACATATATCCAAAACCAGCAGATCGTTTCGGGCGACAACACGGGACCGATTTCCGCCCAACTCGTCTTAAAAGACCCGTCCGTGCAAATCGCCGTTCTGGAAACGGCACGCGGCGGAATAATCCGTTCCGGTTTAGGCTACGATTTTTCCGATGTCGCGGTCGTCACAAATATAGCTGCCGATCATTTGGGTTTGAAAGATGTCAATACGCTCGAAGACCTTGCACGAGTAAAATCAGTCGTGCCGCGCTCGGTCGGCGAAGACGGTTTTGCCGTTCTAAATGCCGAAGACGAAAATGTTTTCTGGATGCGAAAATGGGTTGACGGCAAAGTTGTCTTGTTTTCGATGGACGAAGAAAACGAAAACATCAAACATCACGCCGAAAAAGGCGGCGTTTCGTGCGTTTACGAAAACGGATTTTTGACGATTCTAAAAGGAAAATGGAAAGTGCGCGTCGAAAAGGTGGCGAATATTCCCGTCACATTTGAAGGACGCGCCCGATTTATGATTCAAAACGCGCTTGCCGCCGCGCTCGCCTGTTTCGTGCAGGGCGTTTCGCTCGAAGACATACGCAACGGTTTGAGAACATTTACGGCGGGAACGGCGCAAACTCCGGGACGCTTGAACTTCGTCGAGATCGGCGACGTATCGGTTTTGATGGATTACGCGCACAATCCCGCCGGATTAAACGCGCTCGCGGATTTCATCACAAAACTCCCGAATCCGTATCGCACCGTAATTATCAACGGAACAGGCGACAGACGCGATGACGATCTGCGCGAAATGGGCAAAATCTGCGGCGAAACATTTGACCGGATAATCATCCGCCGCGGACATTACCTGCGCGGACGAACCGAAGAAGAAATGCGCGAACTGCTCAAAGAAGGAATCAGGGAAAGCGGCAATAAACCGGAAATCCAACTCGTCCCCGAAAGCCGCGACGCAATCGAATACGCCATCAAAAATGCCAGAGAAGGCGAACTCGTCGTAACTTTAGCCGATGTCGTGGAAAAAGATATGCAGATTGTCGAAGAATACCGCGAGAAGGCGTTTGAAGCGGGAAATTAGGGAATGTGATTTTTCAGTCTAAAATGCGCGAAAACTATCTTCAGGATAATCTCCAACCATTCGCCGTTGTGTAATGAAGTCGCTGCCCGCACCCTCACGTTCATTGAACTGTTATGTTGCATTTTTGTTAAATGAATCTGTTATAACGGTCCAACTGCAAAAGTTATTTCCAATGCAAATTTGCTTTTTGCAAGTTTCTGCACTTTGTTTACGGTAACAAATGTTCTGATGTCATTGCCGCCGTAATCAATTTCTTCACCAAATTGCGGTTTTTTAGTTTTTTCAAGATAGCTTTCCAACGCCGTAACCGCTTTATTTATTTGAATCGGTGCGTCGCTGATTCCATTTTCGGTTTCTTCGATAATCTCGACGGCTCGCTTAAACCAATACTGCGTATCGGTTGTAGGGGCAGAAAATCTTTCGGTTTCAAAGCGAAAACTCAAGTAATAATACTCACACCCGGTGTTTGTAATAATCAATTTGTCGCCGTTGGGCAATTCTACAGTTTCAGTTCCGGTGCGTTTATCTTCGCTTAAATTAAATGTAGTTTGCGGAAAAACGGACTTTTTGACGATGCTTTCCGGCACAGCGCGTATGCAGTCATCGTTTTTTTGCCAATCTGAATTTTTCGCACCATCTGGTTTGTAAATGTTCGAGTTGATTGAATTTGCGTTGCCGACATCCTTGCTCGAATCTACAGTTGGTTCGACCGCTGCGGAAGGTGCGGCGTTTTGCACGGCGGATTCGGTTTTGTAACATCCGCTCAACAAAAAAACTGAAAAATTCAGCCACAAAAGTAAATTCAAAAACTGCTTCATAAAACCTCACGTTTCGCTTACTTATATTGAATGTGAATATGCGGGGGAAACATTTCTTTGAAGCCTTGCCCGCCGGTTGCTTCTTCGGCGATTCGATCATTATCTTTTCTTACGCCAACTGCAAGCCTTTAGTTATTTTGACCAGCACGTAAATATTACGATTCTCTATAAAACGACAGCCGACATCCAGTTTACTGTAATTGTCGAGCAGCACAAACAATTCATAAACCACACCAGTTTTCGTTAAACAAATACAATACAAATACTGCACTTAACCGTGCTAGTCGCCGTAGAATTTCTGCTACAAACCGAGAGCGACATCTTTATTAGTAACAGACATAAAATTCCTCTTTTTGAACGACAACACGATTTCACGTGAAGCGACATAACGATTGAGATGACGTGGGGCGAAACCGCCAGAAGTCAACTCCGAGTTCACCAAAAACCGTCCAAAACAAAGTCGCTGTTTCGCCCTCACGTCCATTGATTTGTTCGATGCGGCGTTATCTCTAAGATTTGTTTCTACTGTAACTGTTGAGCATTTTTCTCTTTGGAGTTACTCCTTAACCAAAGTCCCCCAAGAATAAGAGTTGAATAAACTATCTGCCCAATCACAAATCCGTAAAATCCTACATAAATCAAAACAACCATCTCGCAGTCATCACAGGCAGGAAGCCAACCTTTTGTTATCATATAACCAGCTAAATATACATTCCAAGCTATAACTACGATAATTAGATTTAAAGATTTACTAGGCGTAAAAGTTCCTATTGCAAAAAACAAGCTGAATATAGTCAAAGCAAAAGCGAGCGCAATTGATTTTAGAATTGAATACTTGAGATTCATATAATTACGATAGGAAATTTTGTTTGATAACTACATTTTGACTACTTATCCCGAAAACTCATATTTAATGCGCTCTTTGACATAGCTACGAAAGCATCGAACGGCGGAGATGACGTGGGCGGAAACGGCTACGCGCAACGTCAGAGAAACAAGACACCTTCGATAACAAAATCGCTGTTTCCGCCTCACGTCCATTGACTTGTTCGGTTTCGTGTTTGAGTTAAACACGCCGTTTGCCTTCGCGCAACGTCAGATGAAACGCGGAGCGTCTTTATTTGTCAATCTCCGAGAACCGTCATTTAAATTTCTTTCGAGAAGAAACCGAACGGCTGAGATGACGTGGGGCGAAACCGCCACCGCGCAACTCCGAGTTAAAAAGACCTGTTCGATAACAAAGTCGCTGTTTCGCCCTCACGTCCATTGATTTGTTCGGCGTGTCGTTATTTACCAAGCCGCTTTTCCTTCCCAATCCAAATTCTTTGGTAACAGCCGTTCAGATAATTCAAGCAATTCTTTTTGGTCTGAGCTGAATAACGGCATATAAGTTTCGCCTCGATATTTACGCCACCAATAACCTTCACGAAACTGCCAAAAAGAAGTAGGCGAACCGATTTGTTTGTAAAGTTCGTCATTGACGGCACATCTGAAACTCATCCAACGTCTGCCGTCCTCCATAATTTCAACACATTCAGATAAACATTCTGATGTTTTCAACTCCGCGTTCCAGTCAACGTGAGCAAAGCGAAAATCCGGCGCGGTTTTTAAGCGATGATACAAAACGATGCCAGCTTCCGTTACCTCAAGCGCGTCGTTCAAACCTTCAATGCCGCGTCCGTTTTTGCAAAGCTGAGTAGAGCCAACGGACAGTCCGCGAACTTCTTCATTCAAAATGATCGCGCTAAAAGTAAGTGTGCGCCCAGTAAGAAAAGTGTGATGAAAGCCGCTAAAGTGAACTTTAAGCTCATTAAGGCTTGCTTCATTTTCGCACTCTGCCCATAAACTAAAATCAATCATAATCTGAGCAAGAAACGCCGAACGGCGGAGATGACGTGGGCGGAAACCAGCCACACGCAAGCTGAAAGAAAACGGACGACGCTGATAACAAAGTCGCTGTTTCCGCCTCACGTCCATTGACTTGTTCGGCACGTCGTCATTTTCACCGCGCCTGCCAGCCCAACGGATAATCTTTGTGCGTTTAGCGCAAAACAATCTCGTTGGATTTTCAAAAAGCCTTTCGTTCTAACTTTTTTCAAGAAGTGCCGAACGGCGGAGATGACGTGGGCGGAAACGGCTACGCGCAACGTCAGAGAAACAAGACACCTTCGATAACAAAATCGCTGTTTCCGCCTCACGTCCATTGACTTGTTCGGTTTCGTGTTTGAGTTAAACACGCCGTTTGCCTTCGCGCAACGTCAGATGAAACGCGGAGCGTCTTTATTTGTCAATCTCCGAGAACCGTCATTTAAATTTCTTTCGAGAAGAAACCGAATGCTTGAGATGAGCGAGCCGCATTGAAGTCGTCGAAACGAGAACCGCTGTTGGCGGCTTCGCTCTATTGATTTGTTCGGCGTGTCATTGTCAGCGAAAAACTAAATTATGCAAAGACAAATTTTAATCGAACTGCAAAGCGAAAATGAATACGATTCAGCTTTTAACACAATTCGAGAATTTCAAAATAATTCGGCGGCAACTACGCACGTCGGTTTTTCTGCCAATGTCGGGCAGTTCGGCGGATTTATTACCGATGACGCGGCGACGTGGCAAGCTTGGCTGAAACCAAGAAACGCCGAACGGCGGAGATGACGTTGCCGCGCCGATTACGGACAAACTAAAAGGCAACAGGCATCTTCGATAATAAAGTCGCTGGCGCGGCTAACGTCCATTGATTTGTTCGGCGTATGCCGTTATTTTCACGCCGGATGGCGAAAGGAGTTAAAAATGTCATATTGTCAAGGAAATGTTGGTAACTGCGATGCAGAAGAATTTTATTGCGAGCCGTGCGCTGTAATGGCGTGCAGCCTGCACGGACACATTGACGAGGGCGACGACCCCGATTGTGAACATCTATGCGACGAGTGGGAAGAATTTTTCCTCGCGTCCGAGTAATACGCCGAACGGCGGCGTTGACGTGGGCGGGAACGGCAACCAAGCCCGTTAAGGGTAACAAGCCCGTTGATAACAAGGACGCTGTTCCCGCCCACGTCCAACAACTTGTTCGGCATTGCGTTAATTGAAACGCGGAGCGTAAAAACTATGAAAAATAACAACGAAAACACAAAAAACACTTGCCCGAATACAGCCATTTTCCGTTATACTTGGGCGGGACGCGATGAAAATTTTATCTGTTTAGAACACGCCGCGCAATTAAAAACTGTTGCCGCCGCAATTGGTTACTATTTACAGTTAATTCAAATTGAACCAAATCCAGAAACTACTTGCCGCCAAATTACAAAATAGATGCCGAACTATTATTCGATAACAAATAATGCAAATAATACACCCATTCCGTTTTTTGTGTCAAATAAATTTTATATTCCGCGTTTGACGGATTATATCACTATTTTATACAAATAATACATATATTTCGGATTATAGATTTTTTTTCGTTCGGAGGAAGGCAATGTCAAAACAATCAAAATCCCCGTTTCTCGAATCTGTGCGTGGTTTGATTCGCGTTAAGCATTTGAGTTATCGCACCGAAGAGGCTTATATCGGTTGGATTCGGCGGTTTATTTTGTTTCACGATAAACGGCATCCGCAAGAGATGGGCGCGGATGAGGTTAAGGCGTTTTTGACGCATTTGGCGGTTGGGAAAAATGCGGCGGCTTCGACGCAGAATCAGGCATTTGCGGCGTTGCTGTTTCTTTGGCGCGTCAATTTACGCCCGCGGCAGCAGAATTATTAAAATAGTAAATTCTTTAATTTCATAACGTAAAACATCCGGCGTAAATGCTATGAAAAACTTAGCCGCAATCGTCTTTCTGACATTTTGTTTTGCCCAAATAATCGCGGCGAAATCTCCATATATCGTAGTTTTGGGAACGGCGCAGGACGCGGGCGTTCCGCAGATGGGTTGTATGTCGGAATTTTGTCAAAAGGCTTGGAAGGACGAGAAACTGCGGCGAATGGTTTCTTCGATTGCGCTGGTTAATCCTGATACGAATCAGCGTTGGATTTTTGACGCAACGCCTGATCTGCCCGCGCAGTTTCAGCTTTTAAAAGAGGCGACGAAAGATTTTTCCAATAACTTGAGTGGAATTTTCTTGACTCACGCGCACATCGGGCATTATACGGGTTTGATGTATCTCGGCAGGGAATCAATGGGGGCGAAAAACGTGAAAGTTTTCGCAATGCCGTTAATGAAAAAGATGCTCGAAGGAAACGCGCCGTGGTCGCAGTTGGTTGAACTGGAAAATATCTCGATTCAAAATCTGGAAAATCAAAAGGAAATAAATCTGACCGAAAACTTAAAAGTCGAACCGTTTTTAGTTCCGCACCGCGACGAATTCAGCGAAACCGTCGGTTACAAAATTTCTTCGGCGAACAAAACGGCAGTTTTTATTCCCGACATTGATAAGTGGCAAAAGTGGAATCGGAATTTGGAAGACGTTGTAAAACAAAACGATTTCCTTTTCCTCGACGCGACGTTTTACGCCGACGGCGAGATTCCGCGCCCGATGAGCGAAGTTCCGCATCCGTTCGTTTCCGAAACGATGGAATTGTTGAAAAATCTACCCGCAAAAGACAAAGCGAAAGTTCACTTTATCCATTTCAATCACTCAAATCCTTTGGTGCAGGGAAATAAACAGAAGATCAAAGAAGTAAGATCGAAAGGTTTTAACATCGCACGCGAAAAACAAGTAGTTTACTTGAGTGAGTAACGCGGAAAATACCGCTTTATAAAAATTAAGCAGACTAGACAAAATAGCAATAGAATTCGTTTAGAGTAACGCCTTTAGGCGTGAAAACGCCAGCGAAACGCGGCGGAAAACGCCTAATGGTCTTTGACAAATAAATCTAACATTAAATCAGCCATCGTAGATGGCATCGGCATAAAGCCTAGCGTGGAGCGAAGCGAAACGCTGGGTTGTTGACAATAAACGGTTGAGAGGTATCGTAGATAGCGTTCGAAATATCCGTCGCCATCTACGATGGCTGGAATCTATTTTTCCATTCCGACCTAGCTCTGCCGATGCTCACGCTTTATGCGAGTCGCCCGCATACGCGGGCTGAAATCGGAAATTTTTTGTTAGATTTATTTGTCAAAGACCATTAGGCGTTACTCTAACATTTCAAAAATATCTTATTATATTTGCTTACCTGATTAATTTCTATAAATCTCAACAACTATCTCGCCGCCTAAATCAACAAAACCGCGATACATTCCTTCGGAATTAAACGGCAGAGCGACGTTTCCGAGTGCGTCAACCGCAATCAAACCACCTTCGCCGCCGATTTCGGTGAGATATTCGACGGCTTCATCAGCGGCTCTTTCGAGCGAAACATTTTTATATTTCATACGCGCCGCAACGTCGTAAGCGGTGATCGCTTTCATAAAATATTCGCCGTGTCCGGTGCAGCTAACGGCGCACGTTTGGTTTTCGGCGTAAGTTCCCGCGCCGATGATCGGCGTGTCGCCGATTCGTCCGAATTTTTTGTTGGTCATTCCGCCCGTCGAAGTCGCCGCCGCTAAATTTCCGTTTTGGTCGCAGGCAACCGCGCCGACAGTTCCAATTTGGGATTTGGGATTTGGGATTTGGGATTTGGGATTTTTATTATCCGTTATCCGTTTTCCATTATCCGCTTTCCCCGCGTGATCGAGTTGGACAACGCCTTGTTTGCGGGCTTTGAGCAGTTGGTTGTGGCGAAATTCGGTGAAAAAGTATTCATCCGGCGCGAATTCGACGTTCATATTTTTGGCAAATTCGTTTGCGCCTTCGCCGGCAAGCAAAATGTGTTCGGTTTTTTCCATCACGAAACGCGCGAGTTTTATCGGGTTTTTGACGTTGCGAGCGAAGGCGATTGCGCCCGCATCGAGAGTTTTGCCGTTCATAATCGCGGCATCCATTTCGTTTTTTCCGTCGTGGGTGAAAACCGCGCCGCGTCCGGCGTTAAAAAGCGGGCAGTCTTCCAAAACGATGACCGACGCTTCAACCGCGTCAAGCGAAGTTCCGCCGTTTTGCAAAATGCCCCAACCCGCTTGAAGCGATTTTCTCAATCCTTCGCGGTATTCGTTTTCGAGTTCTTCGGTCATCGAAGTTTTCGTGATCGTTCCCGCGCCGCCGTGAATTGCCAATGCGATTTTGTTCATATAATTTTTGAATTGAAATTTATAATTTAAATTTTCGTGCAGCGGAAAAGCCGCAGCGTTCCCAAAATTGTCTTAAAACTTCCGGTTCGCTCGATTTTTGCAAAGCCGTTTTCTTCGAGCAGCAACCCCAAACGCCCGTTGAGATTTTCCAGAGTTGTTTCGTCGCCGTCAATAATTCTGACGAAATTTGACAAAACTTTCTGCGATTTTCCGGCGGGCAAACCGTAATCCGCCAGATGAAACTCGCCGCCGTATTTCAGCACGCGCAAAATTTCCCGAATCGTTTCGATTTTACGCCCGTGCGTTAAATGATGAAAGGAAAGCGTCGAAAAAATACGGTTGAAAAATAGATCGGGAAAGGGAAGTTCGCCGGACATTGCTTGATAAAAATGGATTTTTGCATCATATCTTTTCGCTTTTTCGATTGCCGTTCTTAAAATTTCTGCATCGGCATCAACCGCAAAAATCTTCGCGCCGGGAAATCTTTTTTTGATGCCGATGCAGAGCGTTCCCGTGCCGCACGCGAGGTCTAAAATGTTTTGCCCGTTTTGAAGATTTGCCTGCGCGATTATCGCGCGTTTAAATGGAAATTCTTTTGTCGCAAGACGCACGAGCGGATCGTAAAATCTGGTCAGCCAGTTAAATCGCAAAGCGGGAAGATATTGATTTTTCTCTGCTTCCATCAAGTTCAATTGTAATGAAAATTTACCGATAAACCACTTGTAAACTGCGATAAATTTTCAATAGTAATGTGAATCAAGAGTAGAAATGTTTAATCCTTGGAACGCCGTCCATCTTGGCGGCAATGAGTGCGGGAGCGCGAAAATTTCGGTTGCGGAACTTTACAGTTGCAATGCTCATTCGAGAAATTCAGCTTTGCTCAAACGTTTGCCGCGTTTGCTGCCGCCAAGATGGACGGCGTTCCATTAGAAAAATTTTAACTCTTGATTCACATTAGTAATAAATTAGTTGGAAAAAACAAGCCATCTGCGTCGGCGCAAGCCATTGCTGCCGGCAAGAGTTTGATAACTGCTCCGTTAATTTGAACAGCAAAAAATGATTGACTAAAATTGTGCAAAAATTTATACTGGCTTTTAATTTGCTTTGACCAAAGGATTTATTAGTTTTCAAAAATTAATACAGTTGCTAACAGATTGTAAAATAATAACTTACAAGTTTTTGTGAAGTTTATTCGGGAAAGCGTCGAATAGCGTAGATCAGAATAATTTTCTATAAATGCAGCCCTGATTTCACTCAATTTGAAAAATCGGGATTTCTTTTATTTGAGAAGTATTAAAAGTCACCTAATTGGAGTAAAAAAAATGAAAAGAACAAAAAAATCTGCAATTGCCGTCTTACAAATTTTTTTGCTGATAATATCGGCAGTTCTAATCGGCAACGCCGCCGCGGGCGATGTTGACACGAGTTTTAAGGCGGCGGTTGAGATTCAGCCGTCCGGGACAATTTATGATTCCAAAGTGCAGGCGGACGGCAAAATCATCATCGCCGGCAATTTCAGCGTCGTAAATGACGTTGGAAATACGGCAATTGCCCGCTTGAACGCCGACGGTTCGGTTGATAAATCTTTTAACGCTCCGACTTTGCTGAAGGGGATCAGCAATTCGATACCGAGCGTTCGCGCCGTTGCAATTCAGAACGACGGCAAAATTCTGGTCGGCGGAGAATTTGAAACTTCTTTTGAAACGGGCGTCATAAGAAGTCTTATCCGCTTAAATACCGACGGTTCTCTGGATGCTTCTTTTAATTCATCTAATTTGGTAAGCGGAGGAATCGTCTATGACATCGAAATTCAACCGGACGGTAAAATTTTGATCGGCGGTAACTTCGGTTTGCAGAATTCAGCGCGAAGAAGTCTGGTTCGGTTTTTACCGAACGGAGATATTGACACGACTTTTTCCAGCCTGAATCTTTCCTTTGTAAAAGATTTACTGATTCAGCCCGACGGAAAAATCGTCTATACAGGACAGGATACGCCGTCGGGAAATTTCATTCTTCGACGCTTGAATTCGGACGGCACGAGCGACTCTTCTTTTGCGGTCAATACTTTTAGCGGGTCGGGAGTTTCTCAGATAATCAGGCAAACGGACGGTAAAATTATCGCTGTCGGCGGCTTTGAACTCGTCAACGGATTTTCTCAAAAATACATCGCTCGATTTAATACCGACGGAATGTTTGATACGACTTTTGATACGAGTAATTCCGGTATAAACAGAATTCTTTTCAGCGTTGATCTGCTTTCAAACGGCAAAATCATCATCGGCGGCATTAACGAATTTTTTAGTCAAATACCGGGAATCAGGGTTTTAAACGCTGACGGAACGAGAGACAATACTTTTAATTTTCCCGCAAGTAATTCTAATTATACCGTTTATGAGATAAATGTTATTTCGGACGATAATATTTTAATCGGAAAACAGGCTGCCCGCGCCATTCTTCCTTTGGATGAGAAGATTTTTTCCAAAATTGACTCGCGGGGAAACACAGACGCGAATTTCAGTCCGGCGATTGGAATCAACGGAACGGTTTACAGAACAAAAGTTCAATCCGACGGGAAAATCATCGTCGTCGGCGGATTTTATCAAGCTAACGGACGAGAGCGCGTAAGAATTGCCAGATTCAATAAAGACGGCTCGCTCGACGAATCTTTCAACCCGATGATTTACGACAGAGTAAGTCCTTTCGCAGATTTCGGTCCGGTTGATATTCAGGCGGACGGCAAAATTCTGATCAGAGAATTCAGACTTAATAAAGACGGTTCGATTGATAACACTTTTAAGGTTAATACGGCTGCTAACGTCTTAGGGGCGAGAGATATTACTGTTCAGCCCGACGGGAAAATTATCTATGCGGGAACTATGCTGAGGCGCGTAAACTCCGACGGTTCGATAGATAACACATTTAATGTTAATTTTGAAGGACTCATTTATCAGGCTGTGCTTCAATCCGACGGCAAAATTCTGATCGGCGGAAGATTTTCGCAAATCAACGGCGTGAATCGGAGCAATATCGCCCGTTTGAATTCCGACGGCTCAGTTGATACGACATTTAACCCAGTCGGCGGCGCGAACGGGTTTGTTTATAATATCGCCGTGCAGTCCAACGGCAAAATCCTGATCGTCGGCGGATTTACGGGCGTAAATTTTGATACGAGCCACAGATACGTGGCGCGTCTGAACGCCGACGGAAGTTTGGACAACACTTTTCAGGCTTTTACCGATAAGGAAGTTTTCGGCTTAAAAATCGAACCGAGCGGCAAAATTCTGATCGGCGGAGCATTTACTTTGGTAAATAATGTTCCGAGAAATTATTTTGCTCGGTTAAATTCCGACGGTTCGCTTGATACGACCTTTAACGTCGGTTCGGGAGCGAACGATTTGGTTTGGGAAATCAATCTCGACGGCGATAATAACATTTTAGTCGGCGGCGCGTTCTCGAAATTTAACAACAAAAGTGCCGTCGGCATTGCAAGGCTTTTAAACCAAAGCGTTCCGGCGAAAACTCTGTTTGATTTTGACGGCGACGGGCGTGCGGATATTTCCGTTTTCCGACCTTTGACCAATCGCTGGTATCAATTCAGAAGTTCAAATTCGCAAGTTTTTGAAGCGACTTTCGGAATTTCAGGTGATGTTTTAGCTCCCGCCGATTACGACGGCGACGGCAAAACCGATCTCGGCATTTTCCGACCTTCGACGGGCAGTTGGTGGTATCTGTCAAGCGTTGACAACGGACAGAAAAACGTCCAGTTCGGCGCAAACGGAGATGTTCCGCGCCCGTCTGATTTTGACGGCGACGGCAAAGCCGATTATGTTTTGTTTCGTCCGTCAAATAACACTTGGTATCGTTTGGGCAGCACCGGCGCGACTTCAAATGTGCAGTTCGGCATCGCGGGCGACAAACCCGTAACCGGAGATTTTGACGGCGACGGCAAATCGGATGTGGCGATTTTCAGACCTTCGACGGGAACTTGGTGGTATCAATCATCAATCAACAACGCGCAAAAAGCGACGGCTTTCGGAATTGCAGCGGACATTCCGGCTGCGGCGGATTACGACGGCGACGGCAAAACCGATTTTGCGGTATATCGCCCGTCAACCGGAGTTTGGTATATTCTGAACAGTTCAAACGGAGGGGCGACAATCGTAAATTTCGGAATCGCGGAAGACAAACCCGCAGCGGCGGATTATGACGGCGACGGCAAAGCGGACATCGCGGTTTACCGTCCGTCGAGCGGAGTTTGGTATCTGCTCAAATCAAAGGAAGGCTTTACGCAGATAAAATTCGGAATCAGCACGGACGTTCCGATTCCGAATGCTTTTGTGCCGTAATTTACGAATATGCTCTAATAAGTGAATAATTACAAATTCACTTATTAGAGCATATTTTAATTTTGTTGATTTGCACAAAACTGTAAATTGCCAAAATGCAGCCGATAATTTCAGCGATTAGAAGATAAATGATGATAATTTTCGGCGTTCCGTCCAAGACAAGACCGAACGTGCGTCCGATTGCAAAACCGCCGAGAGAAACCGCCTGCACAATCAAACCGACGCGCAAAAAAGTTTTATCAAATAAGCAGTAACCGAAAAATAAAGCCAAACCGAGCAGAAATCCGCCGTAAGTTGCGCGAAAGTCAATGATTGCCGTTGCAGTCGGCAAAGAAATGTCCACTCCTTCTGCCATCTCAACGGGAAAAAGCAGACACGCGAAACCGATTCCGCCGAAAACCAAAACCGAAACGAATGTTAGAATTCGCCCAAGATTCATTAAATTATTTTGTAGAATTCAGTGAAGAAAATCAATTTTTAAAATAGGGAAGGCTTCAGACTTAACCGCAACACAGGCTGAAATTGCTGCCGTTGCTCGATTCCTCGCCTAGCGGGGTTCACAACTCAAACCTTGTGCGGAGCCTGAAGCCGTATGGATTTGGGATTTGGGATTTGGGATTTGGGATTTGTAAGAATTAATGAACTCTACACAAATCCGAACTCCCAAAACCTAAATTCCAAATCGAAACTGGCGGAGAGAGTGGGATTCGAACCCACGGAACCCTTTTGAGGTTCACTACATTTCCAATGTAGCCAGTTCAACCACTCCTGCACCTCTCCGAAAAGAAAATTTCAAATATCAGATTTCAAATAAAATTTTTCCCGATTTTATAACTGAAACAACAAACGTATTAATTATCAAAATAAAAAATCCCAAATCCGCAATCCCAAATCCCAAATCGAACTGGCGGAGAGGGTGGGATTCGAACCCACGGTACCCGCAAAGGCACAACAATTTTCGAGACTGCCCGATTCAACCACTCTCGCACCTCTCCATAAAATTTCAGATTTTAATAATTTTTACTTTTCAAGCGTCTTTCTCTGAAAAAAGACTGCATTAAGTTTCTGCATTCTTCTGCCAAAACGCCCGAAGTTATTTCTATTTGATGATTCAAAGAACTTGTATCGCACAACCGAAAGACGCTTTCTACTGCGCCGAATCTTTCATCGTGTGCGCCGAAAATCAGACGCTTGATTCTTGCATTAACGAGTGCGCCGGCGCACATCGCGCAAGGTTCAATGGTCGTATAAACAGCCGTTTCAGTCAACCGATAATTGCCGATTTTCCCAGCCGCTTCGCGCAAAATCAAGATTTCCGCGTGCGCCGTCGGGTCGCAGTTCGTAATTGTTAGATTACCTGCGACGGAAATGAGTTCGCCGTCTTTATCAATCAAACACGCGCCGATGGGAATCTCGCCGGATTTCCCGGCATTTCTTGCCGCTTCCAACGCTTTCTGCATCCAAAATTCGTCAAAACTCATTAAAAATTATTGCAATCGAATGCAGAAGGGAAACAAAAAATATAAAACTTCAAAAATCATCTGTCAAGTTGCATTTCCGCCGCGCGGCTGTAAAAATTCAGTTTTTGTAAACTCGTTTATTTGATAAAATCGTTTCATAAGAACCTGAAAATCAATGAGATTAGCCCAAAGTTCAAAATCCAGACTTGAAGAATTTTTCAGCGAATATCTGGAAGATGAAAATTTCAGTCTGCCGTCAATAAATTTTTATCACGGAAAATTCACGGCATTCCTTGTTAAACTAATAAATATCGAAGGCATCACAATCGGACGGCGCGTTTTTATAAAGCCGCAAAACGTAACGCTCAACAGCAAATCCAAACCGAAATTGCCGGAAATTCTCGCCGCGCACGAAATTGTTCACGTTTTGCAGTATCAACGTCTGGGCTTTTTCCGGTTTTTAACAAAATATCTGCGCGATTATTACAAAAATCTACGCTCAATGAAAAAATGGGATTTAAATGCCCGCCACCAAGCCTATCTGGAAATTCCTTTTGAAATCGAGGCGCGAAAAATCGCCGATGAGTTTGTTCGCTGGAATAAAAAATTTAACAAAAATTGAGCAGATTTTTTATTACTGCTGCGTTGTTTTGTCTTTGATTACTTCAAAATTAACCATACCCTTTTCAAGTTCCTTCATTGCGATACGCGTCGGTTTTTCTTTGCGCGTGTCGGCATCAATGCGCGGACTTGCGCCGCGTTGAATTTGCTTGCTGCGCTGGGCGGCTAAAATAATTTTGCGGTATTTTGAATCAATTTCCGGTTGTTCAAAATCTTCCTGCGTGGATTCTTCGACAAGTTTTTCTGTTTCTTCGACCATAATTTTATAATTTTCTCCAATCCTTATTTTAAATAAACATCGAAACTATCTAAAATACCCCGAATCGCATCCATTTGTCTAATTCGCCGCAACCTTTCGGCTAAAATTATCGAATTTAATTCGTGAGCCGCTTCAGCCACCGAATCATTTATCACGATAAACTCGAACATCGAAAATTTTTCAACTTCCGCCAGAGAATTTTTCAGACGAACATTTAAGTCCTCTTCTTTTTCCGTCGCCCGCGCCCGCAGACGTTTTTCCAGAACTTGATAAGACGGCGGCAAAATAAATATATTTACCGCGTCGGGCATTTTCCGCAAAACATTTTCCGCGCCCTGCACGTCAATTTCTAAAATAACATCGCGTCCGTTTTCTATCTCCGCTTCAACCTGTCTGATCGAAGTTCCGTAAAAATTTCCGTGAACTTTTGCAAATTCCAAAAACTCGCCTTTTTCGATTAATTCTTCAAATTCCGAACGGCTGACAAAAAAATAATCGCGCCCGTTCGCCTCGCCTTCGCGCATTTCGCGCGTCGTAAACGAAACCGAATAACCGATTTTCGGCACAATTTTTAAAACCTCTCTAATCAGAGTGCCTTTTCCGCCGCCGGACGGCGAACTGATAATAATTAAATTTCC
Organism: Pyrinomonadaceae bacterium; assembly: GCA_965214585.1. Taxonomy (GTDB): domain Bacteria; phylum Acidobacteriota; class Blastocatellia; order Pyrinomonadales; family Pyrinomonadaceae; genus JAHCHG01. The sequence goes on from OZ243957.1 coordinate 3,538,560, forward strand.
CTTCATCTTTAAGAGTTTTGAGAGTTCGGAGAGTTCAGAACCAGAAAAACTCTCCGAACTCCCGAAACTCTCTTACTCGACATTTTGAACTTGCTCGCGGATTTTTTCAACTTCCGATTTTAATTGGAGCGACGCTTCTTTGATCGTTAAATTATTCGTTTTCGACGAGATTGTATTTGTTTCGCGGTTTAATTCCTGAGTCAGAAAGTCCAGTCTTTTGCCGACTTCCTTTTCTTCCTTCATTATCGCGCGAAATTGTTCGATATGGCTTTTAAGGCGCGTAATTTCTTCGGAAATATCGCTGCGATTTGCCAAATACGCCACTTCCTGCGCGAGTCTGCCCGAATCAATATCAATTTCCGAATCGCTCTTTTCGAGCATTTCGCCGATTTTCTTGTTTAATTTTTCGCTGTATTCTTCCAACACATTTTCGCTTTCCGCTTCAATTACCGGAAGATGCTTTTCTATCTCATCAAGGCGAAATTCCAGTTCGTCGGCAAGCGATTTACCTTCGATTTCGCGCATTTTTTCCAGTTCGTCGAGAGCTTCGCCGACGGCTTTTTTGATCGCTTGGGCAAACGCTTCGTCAAAATCTTCTTTTTTCGTCTGCAAAGCGTCGGGAAGTCTGGCGATCACATTTAAATCAGGTTCGCCGGAAAGCGAAAATTCCGATTTTATTTGGCTTAAAGCCGATAAATAACCGGAAACAAGCGGACGATTTATTTCATAAACGACATCGCCGGTTTTTTCATAATTGATAAAAACGTCCACGCGCCCGCGCGAAAGCCTTTCGGAAATCTGCCGTTTCAAATCCGCTTCAAGCGGCTGTAATTCGTTTGAAAGACGCAGATTCACGTCTAAAAATCGGTTGTTCACCGTTTTAATTTCGACGGCAACGGAAAAGTTCTCAATCGAAATCGTTCCGCGCCCGTATCCTGTCATTGATTTCATATTTTTAAGGATGATTGTTTGGATTTTCTACTTTTAAGCCTTCGATTTTGGCGGCTGTATTTAGTTCATTATCAGCGGAAACAAAAATTAGAGAAGATAAGCCGTTTTGAATTAACTCGGTTTCAATTTCTAAGGATATTGCTAATTGGACTGCATCGTAACCTCGAAGTTTATGATTTTTAGCAAGTTTGACAGCCGTTGAAATTACCGAATCGGAAACTTTGAATATACTGAAACGATTTTTTACATCTCGCTCAAATCTTTTAATCGCTTTTTTGTAAGTTTGAAAAGTTTTCGGCTGATTTAATCTTCTGGTCAACGCCGACGTAACTTCAACTCTTGAAATTTGCCCGATATGAATGATATTTTGTGCAGAAGGGCGGAAAATTTGTAAAATAAAATTTGTTCCTTTTTCCTTATTGTAGCGTTTGACCAATCCGCTGCTGTCGAAAAAATAATTGTCCATTAACGCCTCTCCCGAATTATTGTTTCAGAAAGCGGTTCGCCTTCAATTTCGATTGGTTCAAAATTATCGTCTTCATCATCCAAATCTTTTGGAATGTGCGTAATTAAATTTTTATCGAAAAGATGTTGTAAAAATTCTTCTCTCGACATTCCCGGTGTTGATCGAATATTTCTCTTGTTGTTTTCTAGCAAAGATTCAGTAATCTGGTCTTGTTCGGTTGCGGGCAATTTGTAAATTTCTTTCAGAATTTCCTGCGGAGTCATATTATTCAATCTCCTCTATTTTACACAAGATTTTATCATAATTCGATTGCCTTTATCAGTCGAATAGTTAGATTTTTATTTGAAACCCGAATCATAATAACTTACTCACCTTACGCGATTTTTCCTTTAGCCGCTTTGAAGCGGCTTTCCGCGCTTCGCGGACTGTTAGCCACGTCATTTATGGCGTGGTTACTGATTCGTCAGTTGTTTTAGGGCGTTTTAATGTCCTTTTTCTTTGCTTTAGCTTTGAATGTTTGATGGCTCAAGCCAAATGCCAAGGACGTTAAAACGCCCTTTATCAACCAACTTTTAATATTCCACCACATAAATGACGTGGCTAACAGCGGCTTCGCCGAAAGCCTGATAAATCAGGCTGAAATCAAAACTGCGTGAGTAACTTATTCAAAAAATTCACTTTCCGCAAATTGCAACTCGTAGAGTTTTCTATAAATTCCGCCTTTTTTCAAAAGCTGCTCGTGCGTTCCGGTTTCGATAATTTTTCCGCGCTGCATAACGACGATCTTATCGGCTTTGCGAACCGTCGAAAGTCTGTGCGCGATGACGATTGACGTGCGGTTTTCGGTTAAATTTTCTAACGCTTTCTGCACGAGTCTTTCCGATTCGGTGTCGAGTGCGGAAGTCGCTTCGTCTAAAATTAGAACCGGCGCGTTGACCAGAACGGCGCGGGCGATGGCGATTCTCTGCCGTTGTCCGCCTGATAAAAATATTCCGCGCTCGCCGACGATTGTTTCGTAGCCGTTTGGCAGTTCTTCGATAAATTGATCGGCAAATGCGACGCGGGCGGCTTCTTTTATGTCGGCATCGGAAGCGTCCGGGTTGCCGTATGAGATATTGTAGCGAATCGTTTCGTTAAATAAAACCGTTTCCTGCGTTACAAGTGCGATCTGCTTTTTCAAACTCAAAATTTCCGCATCGCGCAAATCGGTTTCGTCCCAGAAAATCGCGCCTTCCGTCGGATCGTAAAGCCTCTGTATCAATTTTATCAAACTCGATTTTCCGCCGCCGCTTTCGCCGACGAGCGCGACCATCGAACCTTTCGGAATTTCGAGATTTATATTCTTTAATACGCTTTTTTCTTCATCAGAATAGTTAAATGAAACATCTCTGAGTTCGATTTTGTTTTTAAGCGGATACAATGTTACGGCGTTCGGTTTTTCGGGCAGTTCGTTTCGCAAATCCATCACATCCCAGACATCTTTGGCGGCGGCAAACGCTTGAAACAACAAATTATGCTGACGCGAAATTTTTCGCATCGGATCATAGCTATTAAGCAAATAAAATAAAAGTAGAAAAAATTGCGCCGCATCCAGTCTGCCGACGTTTATTTCCCGCAATCCGAAAAAAAGAAGCGTTACAATAGAAATTATTCCGATAAGTTCAATAATTGGCGGTGAAGTCGCGCCAATCTTTGCTGAACGAAGATTCGCATTGGCGATAATTTCCGCAACTTTGTAAAATCTGAATTTCTCGCGCAGTTCCGCTGTATATGCTTTAACAATTGCTTGATTCGAAAGCGATTCCTGCGCGGTGTCATTCATTAATTTATTGCCTTCAAGCGACACATCAGCAAGTTTTCGCAAAGATTTGCTGAATTTTGAAGTCAGAACACCGATAATCGGTGCAATTACTAAAGCAAAAGCAGTCAATCGCCAGTTTAAGTAAAATGCTGCACCCAGAGAAAATATAAGCGTAAAACTTTCGCGCAGAATATCCCTGAAATTGTTCGTTACTGCCTGCTCAATCGCTCCGCAGCTTACAACAAGTCTGGAAATCAAAAAATTTGTGCGATTTTTTTGAAAGAAATCCGACGATTGATTGAGAATATGCGCGTAGAGATCGCGGCGAAGATGAAGAACAGTAGTCTGCCCGATTTTCGCCATCAGGTAAGATGAAACATATTCTGAAATTCCTTTCAAAATCGTAAACATCACAAGCAAAACGCCGATCATCAACCACGCTTTGAACCAGTCGTCTTCTGGAATAAATCTTTGCAGATCAAAAAGCGTCTGCGTTTTTTTGCTGTTTGTTTTGTCAAAAGCGTCAATTAAAGGCACGAGCATCGCGGTGCGGGCGGTTTCAAAAAGTCCGACGCAGATCATCGCAACAGTTGCGACAATAAATGTTCCCCAATGCGGGCGCATATAATTTATCAGTCTTTTTAAATCTTCCATCGTGGTATAAATTTATGAATATACTTTAAGCCGCCGTTTTTGGAAAATTTGTTTTACGAAAAATTTAAAAAGTTCTGGAATTTGTATCGCCGGCATCTTGCCGGCAGTCGTGGTGGCTTCCAGCCGCCACTTTTGTTAAAACAGCGCAAAGTTGCGCTGTTTTAACCGGAACTGCGGGCAAGTTGCCCGCAGGACAGCCGGCAGGATGCCGGCGATACGTCGCTCCAAAAATTTTAAAACATTTTCTTAGACAAAATTTTTCGTTTATGTTAAATTATTTTCGCGCATACTGCTCGTATTTCGTTTGTAAAAAAGTCAGTAGCGTCGTGCGTTAGCCGATGCGTAATTGCCGACACGCGGACGCATCGGCTAACGCACGACGCTGCTGACCATTTCTTCAAACCGAAAATTTCCAAATTCAATTCAATTTTTTCCGAAGAAATTTGCAGTTGCAACTTCAAATTTATTCAGAGCATCTTTTTTATTGAGTAAAGTCTTTATTTGTGAGGAATTATGAGAAATCTGAAAGCTATAAAATTTATATCCGTTTTTGCCGTTTTGTTTTTATTTTCGATCAAAATTTTCGCCCAAGCGGACGTGCCGCGCGAAACGAAGGCGATAACTTATCCGCAGGATGAGGAAATTTCGGTGCAGTTTCGCGGAACGACCAGATTTCCGCGAATGAAAGGAATTGCGGAAGTCGAGCGGACGAGAAAAAACGGAACGGAAGTTCAGTTGACCGTTTCAAAAATGCCGCGCCCCTACGAACTCGGTGCGGGTTATGCGACGTATGTTTTATGGGCGATTTCTCCCGACGGGCAGATTGATAATCTCGGCGAAATAAAACGGCGCGGATTTTTCGAGTTCGATTCAAAAATTTCGGTGACTACGCCGCTTCAGACATTTGCATTAATTGTTACAGCCGAACCGCATTTTCTCGTCAGAACGCCGAGCCGCGCGGTGATGCTGGAGAATCTGAATCCGTATTCAAAAAACGGCAGAACGGTTGCGACAACGACTTCGATTCAGTATTTTGGCAATTCGAGCGATTATTTCCGCGATGCCAGAACGCCGGAAATCGCCGATATTGATTATAAAAACACGCCGCCTTCGATTTTGCAGGCGAAACAGGCGGTTGCTTTGGCAAAATACGCCGGAGCGCAAAGGGACGCGCAGGAAGAATTGACCGAAGCCGAAACGCTTCTGCAAAACGCATTAAACGCTTGGCAGGCGCAGAGAGATGAGGAAACAATTGATCTTGCGGCGCGAAAAGCGATCAGCCAAGCGGTCAAAGCCGAATCAACAGCCGCCGTCCGCCGGGAAGCACGCGAAAAACGCAACGAAAGATCAAGACGCGACGCGGCAATAAACGACGCGGAAGACAAATTTCTCCAAGCTCAAAACGAAATCACGAGTTTGCGGGCGGAACTCGGCAGAGAAACGCGCAACCGCGAATTAGCCGAGCGCGACGCGCTGAATTATCAAAATCAGGTGAAGGATTTGCGCGACGAAAACAGCCGTCTTCGCGCCGAAGCCGAACGAGTGAAAATCCAGCTTGCAAAAATCGAAGGCGAAAAACTCGCCATCGAACGCAGACAGGAAAGAGCCGACAGAATCGAGCGTATTCGCAGCAATGAAGACGTTTTGATGAAATCTCTGAGCAGATTCGGCGAAGTTGATAAATCCGAACGCGGAATCGTTCTGACGCTGCCCGAATCTTATTGGTCAACAAACCGCGTGAGTAGTTTTACGGAAAACGGTGAAAGTAATGTAAACCAACTCGGCGAAGTTCTCGCCAACAGCGTGGATTATAAAATTATCGTCGAATCGCACACGGACAACAAGGGAACGCCTGACGAATTGAAGAATTTGACGATGGAACGCGCGGCGGCAATTTCCGATAAAGTAACTGCTTACGGAGTGAAAAGCAGCCGGATTTCTTATGAAGGTTTCGGCGGCGCATTACCCGTTGTCCCGAATTCAACTGCAAAAAATCGTCTGAAAAATCAGAGAGTTCAGGTGATTTTAGTGCCGAATATTGAATAGTTCGGCAGATGTAAATGGTAAATCCTAAATAGTTAGTAAATCACGAAATCAGTTTCGTCAACTTAGAAGCTGTTTGGAAACTCAAAAAAAACGTAACGCCGGCATCTTGGCGGCAGTCTTGGTGGCTTCCAGCCGCCAATTCGAGCGTTATTTACTTGAACATTCGGAAAAAATAGAAAAATTTGGCGGCAAGATGCCACCAAGACAGCCGGCTGGAAGCCTGCGATACAATTACCAAACAGCTTCTTAGAAAGAATCTGCCGGGCAGATGGAAATTCTCCATTTTCAATTATGTTGTAATCATTCTTTCAAAGTCAGACATCTATAATATATTTGAGATTTAATAATTAATGTTCTTATCAGAAACATTATTTTCCAATATTTCAGCATAAAACTATGGCAAAATATTTATTTCGTGATCTGCTGATAGTTAGCTGATAGTTAATTGTAAGAATTTTCAATTTACCATTTGCTTGACAAACCTTTCAATCAATTAAAACGCTGATTCTGTCCGGCGGAAGTCCGACCATACATTCTTCGCCGACTTTCAAGCCGACGAGCCGCAGAACTAAGGCTTCGAGTTCCAGACCGCCCGCGGAAAGCTGAATTGTCGTCGTCGAACCTTGAAAAATAACGCTTGTAATTTCGGCGCGAAGCAGATTATCTTCGGGAAATGACGCGCCGAATGAAATTGAAATATGTTCGGGGCGAATGGCAAGCGTTACGATTTTGCCGGACAAAGCGGAAAGTTCTTGTTCGGTTTTATCCGTAAAAAGACGATGTTCGCCTTCAATTGTCTGAAATTCCGGGTTTTCGGCGTTTTTGTTTGATACCAATTTTGCACGAATCAGATTGTTTTTCCCTGTAACATCCGCGACAATTGCCGAATTCGGATTGCGATAAATTTCCGAAGGCGTTCCAATCTGCCGAATTTCGCCGTCGTGCAGAATCGCCACACGGTCGCAGATCGAGAAAATTTCTTCGTAATTATTCGTTGCAAATATAACGCTTAAATTTTTTTCCCGCACGGCTTGGCGTAGTTTTTCGCAATTGACTTCGCGCGTTTTTTTGTCCATAAAACAAAATTGATTGTCGAGCAGAACTACGTCTTCGGCTTTTTCCAGCGCGTCAACTAAAGCTAAAACCTGACCTTCGCCGTCCGCTAACTGCGAAGCGTCCTTTGTCTTGAAGGTTTCCTTCCAGAAAGCCTGATTTGAAACGTCCGGGAAATGAAAACCGCGCTCCTCGCACGGAACTGTCGTTAAATCCGCCGCCTCGAACTGGATTTTCCCGTCCGTGTCGTCAATCAAACCCGCCACCGAGCGAATCAGAGTTGATTTTCCCGCGCCGACCAAGCCGAAAATTCCGAGTATTTCGCCACGTTCCACCGTAAAGGAAACATTCTTGATGATCGGCTTGCCGTCATATCTGGTCGAAAGATTTTTTATTTGAAGTGCCATAAATTTGAAACTTTTCGCGGAAAACCGCGTGCAAAGTATGTTGCCGCTTTCGTCATCCGAATAAGAACAAGTATAATGAAAAAAACTATTTGGACAAGGTGGAAATAAAAAGATGGCAAATAAACCAAAAGGAATCGCAAGAAAATTAGCCGAAACCGGCGGCTGGACACTGGTTAGACGCTTTTCAAAATCCGTGCCGTATGTCGGTTCGGCGGTGGCTCTCGGAATGATCGGCTACGACATTAAAAAGAAGGGTTTAGTAGGCGGCGTTTTGAATTCGGGACTTGACGCAATCCCGTTTGTCGGCGCGGGAAAAAACGCCGTCGAACTTTTTACCGGCGACTTTTTCCCCGATAAAAAGGTTGAAAAAAACAGAATTCCCGAAAAAAAATTAAAATGAATTACAAAATTTTCCCCGTTAAAAGATTTTCTGCGTGGGCGGTAATCGCTCTCGGCTGTATATTTTTATTCAATTTTGCAATTGCCGCGCAAACTTCGCGGCGGACGCAGCCGACTCCGACTCCCGAACAGAATTCGCCGCAGATAATCAGCCGCGCCGATGATTTTGTTGAGAGCAGACAGATCGTCGTTCCCGAAAATTCTACGGAAAATGCCGATATTCTCACGGAAAAGATTGATAAATTCAACAGCCGTATGAACGAGATCGGCGAGCGTCTGAACAATCTGGAAACGAATCCGACCAATCAATTCAACGAAAAACAGCGAAGACTTCTTCTGAATCTCGATATTTTATCGCGCTCCGAGCAGCGTGCCGAAAATCTACGCAAGCAGCTTTTTGAAATGACCGAAAAGGAAGGCGAAATTCGGTCAAGACTCGACCAGATCGAATACAATCTGCGTCCCGAAGCGATCAACAGTATGGTTGCCGTCGCCGGAACTCTGCGCCCGGAAGAACTTCGCCAGATGCGCCGAGGTTCGCTCGAAAGAGAGAAAACCAATCTGCAAAATTTACTTGTGGAAATCGAAAGAAACAAACAAAATCTCGAATTCAACGTCCAGAAAGCCGACGCTTTGGTTGATAAACTGCGCCTCAAACTCGAAAAGGAAATAGACGACGCGCTGAATGAAGATTCTCCGCAATAAATTAAGCACGCGAGTATATGTTTATGTTGTTTGAAAAATAAATTTAACGATCCGATTTTAGCCATCGAAGATGGCGACAGCATAAAGCCGTGTGCGTTAGCGCACGGTTAGCAAGAGCGAGTTGTGCAAACCCGCGACAGCGGGTGACAGATGATCGGCTGTCGCCCGTTTTCACGGGCTGAAAACAAAGATTTTCTGACCTGCTTATCGGTTTTATTCAACTTTTTGACGTTTCCCGTTTTTCTCACAATCTTTTACAATTGCCAAAATCGCTAAAGTCCTCAAATATTTATCCGAAAAACTATTTGCTTGCGAAAGTGCGCCTTGAAAATCATTTTTACTGATTTGGCTGAAAGTTCTGTTTATGTCAAATCCGGGAACAGCGTAATTTATAAAGTAACCGCCGAAATCCTTGCTCCCGATTCTCTGCGAAACTACGCCGCTTAAAAGATTCGGTTTTTCAAGATTATTTGCCGTTTTTATTGATTTTGAAAGCGAATCAATCGCGTTAAAATGGTCAATTTTTTCGTAAATATACGCCATTCCGAGCAAAACCTGCGCTTTTTCAACCGAATCGGGCGATTTTTCCGCCAGTTTTGAAACTTCGGCAAGTGCGCTCAGAGAATCGAATTTCGTGTTCGGTTCTTTGAATTTCGCATCGGCAATATCAAAATACAAAACTGCTTTGAGTTCGATTCTATCCAGCCGATCTGCGTATTTTTCGGCTTCGGCGTAACGCTTTTCTGTAACCGCGAGTTTTGAGCGATTGAAATAAAAATAACTCGCCGCGCCTTCGCGCAATTCTTCTTCTTTAATTTTATCGAGCCAAGTTTCCAGCTTTTTATAATCTTCTTCTTTTTTGGCGGAGATAACCAGATTTACAATCTTTGCGTCTTCCAATTTGCCCTCATCGTCGGCTTTTTCGAGTTCTTTGATGCGGTCATCAAATGTCTTTCCGTTAAAATCTTTTTGCCTGTCATCCATCTTTTTCAGAGAATTTTGCTGCTCGACGGAAAGCAGAGCGTTGGCGTTTGATTGCGCCTGCCGAAAAAGCGCGGAAAGTTCCGAAAATTTGCCTGCAACAATCGGTTCGATGTCGCTCAACGCGCTCGCTGCAAAAGCGGCTTCGTCAAATCCGAGATCAGAATACGGATAAAGTTTTTCGCCCGAAGTTTCGGCGTTAAGCGAAGCTACACGGCGCAGAAATATCTGCAAAAACTGCTTTTGGAGATTTTGATTCGGGACAAAATTTTCCGGCACATTGCCGAACATAAAAAACTTCGCAACGCCGAAAAATTTTGTATTGCCAAACGGATAAGGCGATAAATGTATTAAATCGGAAATCGGCGCGTTTGAATAATTATTCAGCAATTCGGCATATATCTGATCGGCGAGCGGCTGATTAACCTGCGCGATCTCGTTAAGCGTCCAATACCAATCGCGCAATTGCGGATAACGCATCGCGCGGCGGGCAAAATAAAGTGCGGCGGACGGATTCGATTCGGCAAGCGAAACGGCTAAATCGCGCGTGTTCATCGCTTCGTCTTGCTCGTCGCGCGGCTCGGTTTTTTGACTGTCTTCTTTGTTTTTATCAAGAATTTTTTCGGTCAGTTTTTTCGCCCATTCCGCGTCATATTTGCCGATTGCGCGAGCGACCTCAAAGCGATAATCAATGCGCCGTAAAATCATATTTCCCGTAATCAAAGGTTCATTGCCCTTTTCCGCAAAACGATTTTCGGCGACTTGAAACGCTTCGGCAAAATATCGGCGCGAAGTTTCGCTGTCAATTTTCCACAAAAATTCGGCGGCTTTCAGCAAGATATTGATTCGCTTATCCGTTTCGGCAACCGTTTTGCTTTCCGCCGCTTGCTGTTCGACCAACTGCTTTGCAAAAAGCTGGTCGCATTGTTTCAAATCACTATTTTTACCCGTCTGAGCGAAAACGGAAAGTGAAAAAACATAAAGCAGTAAAGACAAAATCGCAAGACGTTTCATAAGTTTTTATCTCTAAAAAGCAAGACTAATTCCCATTTCCCATTTCTCATTTCTCACTTTTCTTTTCGGCGCATTCTCAACGCAGTTTTTTGCGACGGCTAAAACCGCCAGTGTGCGAAAATATCTGTCGCTGAAACTTTTCGCCTGTGCCAGAGAAAGCTGAAAATCTTTTTTGCTGATCGTTTCAAAAGTATTTTCCATATTAAAACCGGGTGTGTAAAAAGTTGCGTAAAATCCGAACTTATCGCCGACGATCATTTGCTGCGTTGAAGTTGCAAAAATATCCGGGTTTTCCAACTGATTGATCGTTCTGACCGCTTCGCCGAGTTCGTCCAGCGCGTAGGCGTGATTTATTTTCTCGAACATATTCGCCAAACCGAGAAAAACCTGCGCTTTTTCAATTGACGGCTCGGCTTTGCGGGCGATTTTAGATACTTTTAACAAAACGCTTTCGGCTTCGTTTTGTTGATAATCGCTTTTTAACTGCTGTTCGGCAATTTTAAAAAGCAGAACGGCTCTCAGTTGTATTTCGGAAACGGCTTCGGCAAATTTTTCCGCATCGGTCAGGCGTTTTTCAACAGCCGCGATCTGTGAACGCTTAAAATAAAAATAATTTTTTGTATCTTCGCGCACCTTTTCGTTTTTTATCTTATCCGTCCAAGATTCGGTTTTTTCGTATTGTTCTTCTTTTTCAAGACGAAAAATCAAATCAACGATCATAAAATCGGTGAGTTTTCCTTCCGCATCGGCATCTTCGAGTTCTTTTAATTTTGCGTCGAAACTTCGATTATTTATTTCGGACGCTTTTTTTCTGCGGTCTAAATTATTTCTCGCCTCTTCGCTCAAAAGTCCGTCCGCTTTGGCTTTTACGATATTGAAACGCTGCAATAGATTCGGATTCTTTCGCGGAATTATCAATTCAAAATCGCGCAACGCGCTGACAATATAAGCGGTTTCGGGCAATTTTCCCGCTTCGGATATTTTATTAAAATCGTCCGCGTTATTTGAAAATTTGTCTATGCTGTTGAAAAATTGATTTAAGAACTGAATTTGCAAATTTTCATTGGCGGAAAAATCTTCAGGAACATTCATTCCGTATTGCTGAACGCCGAAAACTCTGTCGGAAGCAAACGGATAAGCTGACAAAATAAGCATTTTTCGCGGACTTTCACCGGCGTAATTTCTCAATAATTCCAAGTAAACCTGATCGCTCAGATTTCTGTTATTTCGAGCCGTGTCATACAAAGCCGGAAACCAATGTTGATCGAGCGGATACTGCATCACGCGGCGGAAAAAATACAGACTCATTTCGGGATTCGTCTTCGCGGAATCAATGGCAATTTGCAGAATTGCGCTCAACTCTCTCGTTTTTTCATAAGAGTCTTTTCTGTTTTCTAAATCGGCTTCGTAATCTTTCAAGAGTTTTTCGCTCAAAATTTTCGCCCAAGCCCCGTCTTTTTTGGCAATCGCCTGAACAACTTCCGTTCGGTAATCTTTTGTTTCAGTAATAAATGTAAATTTTTCTTTAACAGTTTCCTTGTTTTCCAACCCTTTTTCGCCGAATCTTTTTCCGGCTAAATCGAAAGCATCAGAAAAATATGTCCGCGCCGTCGGTTCGTCAAATTTCCAAAGAAAATCCGCCGCGCGAAGCAGAATTTTAATTCGTTTATCCGTTTCCTCGACGCTTTTGCCTTCATTAACCTGCTGTTCGACAAGCATTCGGGCGAAATCCTGATCGCACGGCTGAACAGTTTCAGCCGTTTTTTGCGCTGAAATGTTAAATATGGAGAACAATAGAAAAAGAAACAAAAGCAGATAATTTTTATAAATCATAATTTTTAATGGAACGCCGACCATCTTGGCGGCAGCGAACGCCAAAGCGTTCGAGGTAAGTTTATCAACATTAAAATTCCACATCAGGCTTTAGAGTCCGCACTAACTGCTTTCGCGCTGCCCGCGCTCATTGCCGCCAAGATGGACGGCGTTCCGCTTATTTTTTCACTTTAGAGCCGCTTTTTTGTTTCCCGCCGGCTTTCTCTTGGGCGCATTTTTCGCGCAGTTATCGGCGACGGCTAAAACGGCTAAGGTGCGAAAATACTTATCGCTGAAACTTTTCGCGTGCGCCAGCGAAAGTTGAAAATCATTTTTGCTGATTTCCTTGAAAGTGGTTTCCATATTAAAACCGGGCGTGTTGATGACGGTAAAGTAACTGCTCGAATCCAAAATTACTTGCTGGTGAACCGAAGTCGAAAAAATGTCCGGTTTATCCAATTGATTGATAATCGCAATCGCTCCGCCGAGTTCGTCGAGCGCGTAAGCGTGATTTACCTTTTCAAACATATACGCCAAACCGAGCATAACCTGCGCTTTTTCAACTGAAGGCTCGGCTTTTTGCGCGAGTTTTGAAACTCTGAGCAAAACGCTTTCGGCTTCATTTTGCTGATAATCGCTTTTCAGTTTTTCTTCGGCGATGTTTAGAAATAAAACCGCTTTGACTTCGGTTCGGGAAACTTTTTCGGCGAAATTTTCCGCATCATTTAAGCGGTTTTCTTCTTTAGCAAGCTGCGAACGCTTGAAATAAAAGAGATTTCTCGTGTTGTTTCGCGCCGTTTCGTTTTTTATTTTGTCCGTCCACGATTCGAGTTTTTCATATTGTTCTTCGGTTTTGAGCGTAAAAATCAAGCTGACGATCATATTATCGGTCAGTTTTCCTTCCGCGTCGGCTTCTTCAAGCTGCTCGTATCTTTTTTCAAAACTCGTTTCATCTTTCTCATACATTTTCTGCCTTGCTTCCAGATTCTTTTTCGTTTCCTCGTTCAAAAAACCGCCCATTTTAGCTTTGACAATATTAAAACGCGGTGCGAGATTCGGCAGATTTTGCTGAATAATCGCTTCGATGTCCTGAAACGCGCTGATAATGTAAGAGATTTCCGCCAATCTGTATTTTTCGGGTGCTTTATACAACGCTTCGGGATTATTTATCAATTGTTCGGCGCGGTTGAGAAATACCGTTACAAAACGCACTTGAAAATTCGGATTCGGCGTAAAATCGCCCGGAATGCTTGTTCCGTATTGATATTTGTCAACTCCGAAAATTCTGTCGCCGGCAAACGGATAAGCCGAAAGAAAAAGCAATTTTTGCGGATTTTCGTTTTGATAATTTCTTAATAATTGCGCGTAAACCTGATCGGCAAGTTTTCTGTTTTTTCCGGCTATCGAATATAAATTCCAAATCCACGCGCTGTCTAAAGGATACTGCATCGCGCGGCGGTAAAAATATAAACTCAGTTCGGGATTTGATTCGACAAGTTGATAGGCGATTGCGAGCAATTCACGAACTTCGCGGTCTTTATCGTAATTATCTTCACGGTCTTTGACGGCGGCTTCGTATTCTTTCAAAAGTTTTTCGCTCAACTTTTTCGCCCATTCGCCGTCCTTTTTCGCAATCTGGCTGATAACCTGCATACGATAATCGGGTTTGCTGACGGTCATTTGAAGTTTTTCGGTTTTTTTCTCCTGCTCGAAGCCTTTTTCGTTAAATCTTTTCTCGGCAATATCAAACGCTTGGGCAAAATAAGTTCGCGCCGTCGGTTCGTCAAATTTCCAGAGAAAATCGGCGGAACGAAGATAGATTTTAACCAGTTTATCGGTTTCTTCGACTGATTTGCCTTCATTAATCTGCTGTTCGACAAGCATTCTGGCGAAATCCTGATCGCACGGTTTTAATGCTTCGGCGGATTGCTGCGAATAAAAACTGCTTGTGAAAAATAATAAAATAAACAGTAAAAGTATAAATTTTTGTTGGTTCATAAGAATTTCTCCGTCTGGTGAATTTTAACAAAAAAAACTGCAAATCAAAAGAAAAAATTTGTGTTAGGAGTCTAATACCAAGTTGCTTGATAAAGGCGGAAACGAAGGCAGTTATGGTTAAGCAGATACACACAAGTCAGATTTCTGAGTTCCTGTCGCCAACGGCGACAAACATAATAGCCTAGCGAGAATCGCTGGGTCGGAGGCAAAAATATCTTGTGTCGCTGAAAGCGACAAACATAAACCGCCCGTTGTTCGACACTTACAGCGTCGGATTGAATGATTGGTAATAACCTATGGTTTCGGCGCGTGCGCCTGCACCATAGGCTATAATGTTAGTCGCCGTTGGCGACCTGAGAAAAATCAATTAAAAATTGAAAGTCAAGAAATGCAATATTTTACAAAACTTATGTATATACGGCAGCAGTTATGAAGTGTGCTGCCGGTAAATTTAAAAGCTGATATTAAAAACAGCACCTTTGCCCGCACGCGGGTTTCCGCATTTTCTATTTTTACACTCCCATTTGATTTCATAAATTTAATCTGCAAGCCGGAGCAACTTCAATCGTTCTATCAATCGTCATAGCAAAAAATGTCAGCTAAACAAAGCGAAAATTAATTTTATGGGAGAGTTTTATGAATTTTAAGAAAGTCTGTGTTGTGTTAAATATTGTTTTTTTTGGGTTGCTCGCGGCGGTTTCGGCAAACGCGCAAGGCGTGATAATTCCAAGACCGTGCGGAATTCCGAGATGTCCGCAGCCGCGTCCGATTCCCGTGCCGCTGCCGAACGCGCTTCCCGTCAAATCCATAAAACTCAATACGAAGATCGAAAATCAGGTTGCGACAACGCGCGTCGAACAGGTTTTTCGCAACGATACGGCTTACACTTTAGAAGGAACTTATTTTTTCCCGATTCCCGAAACGGCTTCGATCAAAGAGTTTGCGATTTGGGAAAACGGCAAAAAACTCGTCGGCGAAGTTCGCTCGCGTGAGGAAGCCAGAAGAATTTACGATGAGATCGTCCGCAAACAGCGCGATCCGGGACTGCTTGAATATGCCGGAAAAGATTTGTTTCAAGCCTCGATCTTTCCCATTCCGCCGAATTCCGACAAAAAACTCGAACTCGTTTATTCGCAAATTTTAACTGCCGATTCAGGAACTGCCGCGTATCGTTATCCTTTGGGAACGGGGAAAAACCTCTGGCGCAGGCAAAATTCGGACATCGAAATCAGAAACGGAAATAAACCGGAGCAGAATTTCGGCACGGTTTCGGGAAAAATAGAAATAATCGGAAGAGAAGCACTGCGAAATATTTATTCGCCGAGTCATCAGATCGAAGTTAATAAAAATGGCGAATTGAGGGCGACGATCTCGTTTGAAACGACGAGCAATAACAACGATTTTCAGCTTTTTTACGGAATGAGCGACAATGATTTCGGAATGAGTCTGATAACTTACCGCGAACCGGGAAAGGACGGCTATTTTCTGATGACGCTTTCGCCGAAAGACAATTTGAGCGAAAGGGAACTGGTCAACAAAGACATTGTTTTCGTTCTCGATACTTCGGGTTCGATGGCTGACGCGGGAAAAATTGACAAAGCGCGTTCCGCGCTGCTTTTCGGAATTAGAAATCTGCGCGAAGGCGACAGATTCAACGTCATAAATTTTGCGGGCGAAGAACATTTGATGGAAGCGAATCTGATAAAAGCCGACAAAGCCGGAATTACGCGCGGCATCGCGTTTGTCGAAGATTTGAAGCCGACGGGCGGAACAAATATCAACGATTCGTTGAAAGCGGCACTCAGACAGTTTGATTCATCGAGCAGACCGAAAATGCTCGTCTTTTTGACCGACGGTTTGCCGACAGTCGGCGAATCGGACGCGGATAAGATCGTCGCCAACGCGCAGGAAATCAAAGTCGCAAATTTGCGTATGTTTCCATTCGGTGTCGGTTACGATGTCAACACGAGATTGCTCGATCTGCTCGCCACAAAAAACGGCGGTTTAGCCGAATATGTCGAACCGAAAGAGGATTTGGAAGTTAAAGTTTCCAACTTTTTCGCCAAAGTAAATTCGCCGGTTTTAACCGATATGAAACTCGATTTCGGCGATGTCAAAACCGATCTGACTTATCCGCGTGAATTAAATGTAATGTTCAAAGGCTCGCAGATCGTTTTGATCGGGCGTTACAAAAATGACGAAGACATCGAAAATGCGGCATTAAAATTAACCGGAAAAACGGGCGACAGAATTAGAAGTTTTGAATATTTCAATTTGAAATTTCCGAAACGCGCCGACAAAAACGATTTTCTGCCGCGCCTCTGGGCTTCGCGCCGGGTCGGTTGGCTGGTCGAACAAGTGCGGAATAACGGCGAAAATAAAGAGTTAAAAGATGAGATCATCGAACTCGGCACGCGCTACGGAATCGTTACGCCTTATACTTCGTATCTGGCGACGGACGGATCAATTACTAATTTGCCTCTCAACGGGCGCACGGCGGCGGATTTGAGAAGCAGACCTTCTCCGAGCGTTGCGCTAAAATCGGATTCTGGACGCGGCGCGGTTCAAATGAGCCGACAGCAAAACAGGATGCAGTCGAATGTGTCTGTAATGGAAGCGGATAAAAATAAATCCGAGAGCGAAGAAATTTTTGTGCGGAATACGAGGGAAAATCAATACGTCGGAACAAAAAATTTCGTTCAGGAAAACAACGTCTGGGTTGATTCGGAAGTTGCCGCAAATAAAAATCTGCCTGAGATTAAAATTAAATTTGCCAGCGACAAATATTTTGATCTGATCGCCAAAGAAAGAGATTTGGCAAAATATCTCGCCCTCGGCGAAGATGTCGCCGTTGTTTGGAAAGGGAAAGTTTACCGGATTTTCAAATAAGTGAGAAGTGAGAGGTGAGAATTGAGAATTATTTTTCTTCAATTCTCACCTCTCACTTCTCACTTATTAGTGAAATTCAGTTAGAAATAACTTGCAAAATTTTCGGGCTGAATTTCATCCGTCTTGCAGAGCAGATTTTTTTGTGAAACTCTGTTTAGTGTCTGCCGAAAATGTTTTCGGCAAAATTCACTCGCCTGTGAAGTCTTAATTATTAGAAGTTGTTTGGTAATTGTATCGCAGGCTTCCAGCCGGCTGTCTTGGTGGCTTCCAGCCGCCAAATTTATCTGGTTTTTCCCGTAAATTCGAGTAAATAACGCCCGAATTGGCGGCAAGATGCCACCAAGACAGCCGGCAAGATGCCGGCGTTACATCTTTTTTGAGTTTCCAAACAGCTTCTTAGTTAAATTACGGAGGTTTTTTTTGTGAAAAGGTTTAGAAAAACAATTTTGCTCACTATTATCGCGCTTTTTTCGGTGCAGATTTTCTATGCACAAGACGGCTGGAAAATCGTCAAAACGGGCGAACAAGATCAGGACGATTTGATAACGGCGTTTTTTACGTCGTCGAAAAAAGGCTTTGTGGCGGGCGATAAAGGCTATTTTTCCTATACCACAGACGGCGGAGAAACTTGGGAGAGGCAGTTTGTTTACACGGTTGAAAATATCAATGAGATTTATTTTCGCAACGATGACGACGGTTATGTTGTCGCCGGAAAAAAGTTGTTTTTAACCGACGACGGCGGAAGAAGCTGGCTGGAGATAAAGATTTTTGATCAGAAAGAATTCGGCGAAGGCTCGCCTGATTTTCTGAGCGTTCGTTTTGCCGATAAAAATCGCGGAATTATTGTCGGTTCGGTTTTGAGCAAGACGGACAGAGTGATTGATTCGCTCGTGATGCTCACCGAAGACGGCGGAAAAACGTGGCAGCGCGTGTCAGTTCCGTTTAAGGACGAACTTTATCATCTGGATTTTGTGGACGATTCGCGCGGCTGGATCGTCGGCGATATGGGAATGATTCTCGCCACTTACAACGGCGGCAGAAGCTGGCAGATTCAGCGGGCGGGAACGAAAGAAGGTTTGTATAACGTGGATTTCCGCGATAAAAATGACGGAATTATCGTCGGCAGTTCCGGCACGATTCTGCGAACGGAAAACGGCGGCGAAACTTGGCAGAAAATCGAAACGAATTTTCCCGAAACTTTTCTGCGCGTGGATTTTGCCACCGACAAACGCGGCTGGATCGTCGGAAGAAACGGAACAATTCTGCGTTCGAGCGACAAAGGCAAAACTTGGATCAAGCAAAACAGCCAAACCGATAAACATTTATACGGTTTGTATATGACCAAAAAATACGGCTGGGCGGTTGGCGAAAAAGGCTTGATTCTCCGGTATGACAATTAGATTTGAAAATAAAATTAATTTTTTAGCAACGCGCCCGATAAAGCGGGCATCTATTAAACAGACTATGAGCCAAGACAATTAACTTATAGATGATTACGCTGGGCTTACAGTCATTCTGATTCCTCCTGTTTCTTTTTCCCCGTCGGGTTATGATGCCCGACGGGGTTTTTTTATTTTCGCAGGGTTTTATCGGCGGAAACGGCGAGTTGTTTTGCTTTCGGCAGAGATTCGACGGCTTTGGCGATTTGCGGATCGTTTTCGATTAAAGTCTGGTTTGCCGCCACGTTTCCGTAAATTGATGTTGCAAGGTTAAAACGCAGTCTTCTTTTGATAAATTCCTTTTCCGGTTTGACGGCGTAACTTAAATTTTTCCAATTATTGCTCACATATTTTTCAAATTCGTCAAGCAATTTTTCACTTATCAACAAATCGCCCGAATTGATTTTCAAACCGAAACGGACGGGTTTCGCGTTTGCGTAACTTTCAAAACCGGGAACTTTCCCGCCGACAATTTCTCTGGAGAAAAAGAAAATCGGATCGAGCAGAGCGACTTGGCTGCGGTTGAAAAAAGCGGTTTTGACAAGTTCATCCGGCTCGATTCCGTCGCCGCCGAAAACCTCTCTGCCGGAAGTAGTTTTGTTTGCAGACTTTTTTCTGTCCGATTCGCCCGGATTTGTTTTATGATTGTAATAATCGTATAAACTTCCGTCCGAATAATCGCGCTGAATCGAGCGTCCCGAAGGCGTGTAATATTTTGCCGTCGTCAGCGTCAAGCCCGCGCCGTATGGCAAATTTATTATACTTTGAACTAAGCCTTTGCCAAAGGTTTTATCGCCGACGATCAGAGCGCGGTCATAATCCTGCAAAGCTCCGGCGACGATTTCGGAAGCGGAAGCACTCTGTTCGTTGACCAAAACGACGATTGGAATTTTTTCTTCCGTTTTGTTTCTCGATTTCCAGTTTCTGCTGTCAATGCCGAATCTTCCGCGTTGGGAAACGACGGTTTTTCCGGCGGGAAGAAATTTTTCGGCGACGCGCACGGCTTGTTCCAAGATTCCGCCCGGATTTCCGCGCAGATCGAGAATTAAAGATTTCATTCCCTGTTTGTGCAGTTCCCGGAGCGCGACGGATAATTCTTCGTCGGTTGTGTAATTAAAACCGTTTGATAAATCAACATAGCCGATGCCTTCGCGCAAAATGTATGCGTCGGGAATTGACGGCTGCGGCACGCGGTTGCGGCGTATGCTGATCATTTCGGTGATGTCTGTTCCGGCGCGTTCGATTGTCAGACGCACAACCGTTCCTTTCGCGCCGCGCACTCTGTCGCGCACGAAATTCGCGGATTTATTGGAAATAACTTCGCCGTCAACGGCTGTGATTTTGTCGCCGAAACGTAAATTTGCGTTATAAGCGGGCGAGTTTGAGAACGGCGATATTATAAACGTGTCCGTTACGCCGTTTTTTGTATAATTTGCGATGCTCGTGCCGATTCCGAAATATTCGCTTCGCTGGTCGGTCAAAAGTTCGCTGAATTCGCGCGGATCAAAATAATTTGAATGCGGATCGAGCGTTTGGAGCATTCTGCCGATTGAAGATTTGACCAAATTGCCGTAATCAATTTTTTTTCCGTCAAAGTGGTTTTGTTCGATAATTTCCAGCGCGTCGGACAAATCTTTGGTAATCTGCTCGCGTCCCGTAAATTGTGTTCTGTTCGGATGCCCGGCGCGTGAAGCGGAAAATGAACTTCCTCTGCTGATTCGGAAAGGTTCGATTTCGGGAATTTGTGAAATCGCTTTTTGGTCTGTTTGAGCAAATAAACCCGAAACGGATAGAAAAAGCAAAACCGTAAAGAATAAAAAACTTCTCCTCATAAATGAAAATCCTCAATAATCGAAAAAACTTTGAAAGTTCTGCAAGAAAAAGCGTTTAACTAAAATTGAAATGTTCGCAGCAAACAAAAATATCTTGCCGCAAATCACTTTTATTGCAGAATAAATTTCTGGAAAAAATTATTTACTTGAGGCGAATGTTACAAAAAGACGCAGTTATATTGCAAACTGAAAAACCTTTCAATTCAAGTAAATTTCCGACTGGTTATGTGCTTTGAATATGTTTAATCGAAGCCGGATTCCAACGAATTTAAAATTTTTTTTGAATATAAAGTTGGCAATCGCGGCGGAATAAGGGAAAATTCCGATTATGCCGGAAAAAAATACAGATTTGGAAGAGAAATTTCGTTCGCTGATTGAAACGGTTGATGTGGCAAATACTTTGACCGAACCGCTTGCCGCATCAATCGAGAATCTTTTGGAAATTTCCGCAAGCGAATTGAATTCCCAAGAGGCTTCGGTTTTGATCCGCGAAGGCGACGAAGGCGATTTGCGTTTTTTATCGGCAATCGGGCGGGTTGCCGAGCAGTTGATTAATATGCGCGTTCCGGCGGGACGCGGAATCGCCGGTTTTGTCTTTTCTTCCGGTCAGCCCGTCGCTATCGCAGATGTCGGCGAAGACGAAAGTTTCTACGCCGAAGTTGACAAAATGACGGGATTTACAACGCAGACGATTCTTGCCACGCCGCTTCGATACAAAGGCGAAATTATCGGCGTTTTGGAATATATCAACCGCATCGGCGAGCCGCCGTTTAAGGCGTTTTCGCCCGAAGAAATGGACAAAGCGGCGGTTTTCGCCGAAGTTATATCGTCGCTCGTCAACGCTTACGAATCGGCAAAACTTTTCAGCCGGTTTGCCGACAAAATATTTTCCGACCAAGAAAGCGTAGATTTTTCGCAAATCAACAAATGGCTGAAAAATCTGCGCGATTCGTCGGCTCACAAACAAATGATTGATATGGCGGTTTTGGTCAGGGAAATATCCAATCGCGGCGATGCCGAACGCAAAATGTGTATCGAGATTTTAGAATCGGTTCTCAGATTTTCAGACGACAAAAGCGAAACGAGTTATCTGAATTATTAAGATCGGTTTGTAAATAAGACGCTTTTTCAAAATTATAAATTTTCAATAAAAAATGATTTCTACTGAATCGAAATACTTTCAAATTGATGAAGGTTGGAAAACCCGAACCGGAAAAAATGTCGGCGTTGCCGTCATTGACAGCGGAATTGACGGAAATCACCCGGACATTCGGAAAAATCTGGTGAAATCTTTTGAGGCAAAGCAGGAAGGAAAAAAAATAGTTTTTGAAAAAAGCGAAACGGGCGATTCCGCCGGACACGGAACGGCTTGCGCGGGAATAATTACGCAGATCGCTCCGAATGCCGATTTATACAGCATAAAGGTTTTAGGAACAAGCGGTTCGGGCGACGGTTACGCATTTTTAGCCGGATTGGAATTTGCCATCAAACAAAAATACAAAGTAATAAATTTAAGTCTCGGCACGACCAGACCGCAGCTTTTCGCGCCGCTTCACGATTTGCTGGATCGCGCGTATCAAGCCGGCTGCATCGTCGTTGCGGCGGCAAATAATCTGCCGCATCCGAGTTTTCCGTCGGTTTTTTCTTCATCCGTTATTTCCGTAATCAAAAGCGCGGAAACCGATTATTTCAAATTCGGTTTTCAATACGGCGAAATTATCGAACTGACCGCGCCCGGCGTAAATGTCCGTGCGGCTTGGCTGAATAACAGTTACAAAAGACTGACCGGAAACAGTTTTGCCTGCCCGCACATCGTCGGAATAATCGCGCTGCTGCTGGAAACTTATCCGAATCTGACACCTTTTCAAGTAAAAACGGCACTTTATGAAATAGCCTCGGAAAATAGAGCAAAGTATCCTGAAGAAATTTCATCAGGTGAATAGAGGTTTCTGGAATGAGAATTAAATTACGAAGTTTCACGAAGATTTCACGAAATAAAGAAAAAATTATCCGAACATTCTCCCGAATTAAAAGATAAAAGCAGTAAAATGCGACAAGAAACAAAAAAACTTCGTGTTTATTTGGTGAAATTTCACGGTTAAATTTTTCCGATTTGAACGAAAGTGAAACCTGATTGCTTTTATTTGCGTAAAATGTTTTTATAAATTTATACCGATTACTCTAATTTTAAGGAGCGAAAAATGAAAAAAAGATTTAGTTATTTTCTGGTAAGCGTGCTGATGCTCGCGCTTTTTGCGGGATTCAGTTTTGCCCAGAATACGAAGATGAAAAATATGGAAGATAAAATGTCCGATAAATTCAAACTGCCGCCGCTGAACATTGAGGAATATAAGCTCGATAACGGTTTGCGCGTGGTTTTAAATAGAGATGATGCCGCGCCGGTTGTGGCGGTGGCGGTTTATTACGATGTCGGTTCGCGCAACGAGCGCGAAGGACGCACCGGATTTGCACATTTATTTGAACATATGATGTTTCAGGGTTCGGAAAACGTCAAAAAAGCCGAGCATTTTCAATATGTTTTCAACGCCGGCGGCACGATGAATGGCACGACGAACTCGGAACGGACGAATTATTTTGAAGCACTTCCGGCAAACCAACTGCCGCTTGGCTTGTGGCTCGAATCAGACCGTATGCGCTCGCTGGCGGTAACGAAGGAAAATCTGGACAATCAGCGCAACGCCGTGCAGGAAGAAAAACGCCTGAGCGAAAATCAGCCGTTCGGCAAAATTTTTGACGAACTGACTCCGATGATCTTCAAAAATTTCGCCAACGCGCATTCGGTGATCGGTTCGATGGACGATCTGGACGCGGCGACGGTAGAAGATGTTAAAGAATTTTTCCGCATTTATTACGCGCCGAATAACGCGGTTTTGGTAATTTCCGGCGCGTTTGAACCGAAAGAGGCAAAGGAACTGGTCAAAAAATACTTCGGCACAATTCCCAGACAACCCGAACCGCCGAAAGTTGACGTTAGCGAACCGAAAGAGATCGTTCAGAAATACAAACAATACGAAGACAAACTCGCGCCGTTTCCCGCTTTCGTCTTGGGCTGGAAAGTTCCGCCCGGCGATACGACGGAATTTGACGCGCTCGATCTAGCCGGACAACTTCTAAATGACGGCGAAAGTTCGAGGCTTTATCAGAAACTCGTCAAAGGCGACGAATCCATATTACAGCTTTTCGGCGGCGCACAGGAAAGGCGCGGACCTTCGAGTTTTATTATCGGCGTGATTCCCAAACCGGGCAAGGATTTGAGCAAAATCCGCAACGTGATTATGTCCGAAATCAAGGATATGGCGGAAAACGGTCCGACGGCGGCGGAAATGCAGAAACTTCATAATCAACTGCTTAACAGTCAGGTTCGTTCGCGCCAATCATCGCTCGCCCGCGCACAGGCAATCGCCCAATTCGCGCTGTTTGAAGGCGATCCGAAATTGGTCAATACCGAACTCGACAGATTGATGAAAATTACGCCCGAACAGATAAAAGATGCGGTCAACAAATATCTGAACACCGACAACCGCGTTCTGCTCGACATCGTTCCCGCCGGAAAAAGCAACGGTGCGAATATGGAGAAAACCGAAGGAAAGTAATATGAGTTTTGGGAGTTTCCAACTAAGATAAGGGAGAAAAAATTATGAAAAAGACAATAAATAAATTGATTTTCGTCTTTATAATATCGGCATTTGCTGTCAGCACTTTTGCCCAAAAAGCTATGAATGAAGATTTTCGCAAAACCGCGCCCGAACCGCTGGCGCAGAAACCTTTCGATATTCCTAGACCGTTTGAAACCGTTTTACCGAACGGCTTGAAAGTGGTTATTTTTGAAGACAACCGTTTGCCTTTGGTTAGTTATCGTCTGGCTTTTAAGACGGGCGAGATAAACGACCCGAAGGATTTGACCGGCTTGAGTTCGGCGATGGCTTCGCTGTTGGATGAAGGCACAAAAAACCGTTCGAGCAAACAGCTTGCACAGGAAATCGAAAGACTCGGCGCAAATATTTCGGCATCAACTACTGAAGACAACACGATTGTTGCGGCATCGGCTCTGAAATTATATAGTTCGGATATTTTGCGTCTGATGTCCGATGTAGTTCTTAACCCGATTTTTCCAGAAGATGAACTCGCGCTTTACAAGAAAAATACGCTTGAAGGTTTGAAATTTCAGCGTTCGCAGCCGGCTTTCTTAGCTCAGGAGCAGATGTCGAAAATTCTATACGGTTCGCATCCGTATAGCGTAGTTTCGCCGACGGCAGCGGATGTCGAAAAACTTACACAGAAAAGATTAATGGATTTTCACTCCAAAATGCTCGTCCCGAACAATGCGACTTTGATTGTCGTCGGAGATGTAAATCGTGAGAATCTGCTAAAAGAGATCAAGGAAAATTTCGGCGATTGGAAAAAAGGCACGATTGAAAGCGGAAAATTTTCCGCGCCGCCAACAGCGCAAGCTACAACTTTAACGGTTGTTGATCGTCCCGGTTCGATTCAATCGAATATCGTTATCGGAAATCTGGCAATAGACCGCAGCAATCCCGATTATTTTCCGGTTTTGGTTATGAATCAGGTTTTAGGCGCGAGCGCGTCTTCCAGACTTTTTATGAATCTGCGTGAAGATAAAGGTTATACTTACGGTGCTTATTCGCGTTTTGACACGAAACGCCAAGCGGGGAACTTTCAGGCGACTGCCGAAGTTCGTTCGCCCGTAACCGGCGATTCGCTCAAGGAATTTTTTGCCGAATTTAACAATATTCGTAACGAGAAAGTTTCCCAAGAGGAATTAAAAAACGCCAAAAGTTTTCTCACAGGAGTTTTTCCGCTTCGCGCTGAAACTCAGGAAGGTTTGACCAATCTGCTTGTTTCGCAGCAGCTTTACGATTTACCGGAAAATTATCTGCAAACTTACCGCGATAAAATTAACGCCGTTACATTGGATGACGTTGAACGCGTGGCGAAAAAATATATTTCGCCCGACAAAGTTGCGATTGTCGTCGTCGGCGATGCCGACCAGATTATCAATCAGGTCAAGCCGTATTCAAAAACGATCAAAGTTTACAATACCGACGGCATAGCTCAGGACATAAACAACTACGGCAAAGAATCATCCGGCGAAACTGCCGATGCAAACGGAAAATGGAATTTGATTATAGATTTTCAAGGTCAGAAACTTCCGTTGACAATGATGTTAAAGCAATCAGATCAAAACGTCGTCGGAACGGTGGAATCACAATTGGGCAAAGGCGAACTTACAAACGCAAAGGTCAACGGCAACAAATTTGTCGGAACTACAAAAATGGATATGCAGGGACAATCCATCGAGTTGTCAATCAACGGAACGATCAAGGGCGACACAATGAACGGTTCGATAACTTCTTCGATGCCGCAGTTTCCCGCGCTTCCTTTTTCCGGCAAGCGTGATGCTTCAATGACGAAGGATTCGGATATGAAAGATTCCGATTCGATGTCGTCTGAAAACAACATACAGGGCGAATGGATGGTAGAAACCCAAGGACCCGACGGAAACCCGCTTTCGGTCACCGTAAACTTTATGCAACAAGGAGATAAGTTAAGCGGAAACGTGGCAACTCCGCTTGGCAACGGAACTGTCAGCAAAGGAACTGTCAACGGTAAGAAGGTTTCCGCGACATTATCTATAAGTTTTCAAGGTCAGCCTTTGGACGTAATGCTCGAAGGAAATCTGGAAAATCAAAAGATGATGAAGGGAATGCTAATGCCGCAAATTCCGGGCGCGGGAAATCTGCCTTTTACCGCAACTAAAAAATAGTTTCGGAATATGTAATAAATAAAGCCCGCGCAAAGATTTTAATTTTTGCGCGGGCTTTATTTATTATTTTTAGTGAGGTTTTGAGTCGTGCGCGAGGTCTTTGGCTTTTGGAGAAAGCGGACGGTTTAACACAACTCAAAATCTTATAAAAAATTAAATATTTTCTACATTAACTTGCGCGTCGCAGAGGTGCTTGATTTTGCGCCGGGTTTTGTTTTTGCAAATCCTGTAAATGCTGAATCAAACTCGATGCCGCGCGTTTTGAAAGTTCATCGGTTTTGCAGTTCATCACCGAAACGCTTTCTTCGTCCGCGTCAAGTCCCAAATCTCTGGCGATGGCGCGAATCATTCCCAACTGTTTCGCCGTAACCAAATCCGAAAGGCTTCTCGCAATCGGATTGCTCGGAAAATCGTTGTTGTTTTCGCCGTTTCCGCCATAATTTGTATTGCTCGGAATCGAACCTTCGCGCTCGATTGTGTCGGATTCCTTTTTGTATAAATCGCGTGCGATGCCGAATTTTACGGCGGCGCGTTTGAGCGCATCGTGTTCGGCTTTTTTGATTCCCATTTCCGAATCCGCAACGCCCGTTCCGATTCCTTCGCGCGTAATGTTATCAATAGTTATTGCAACAGTTACTGTGAAAATATCGCCGATCTGACGCATATCTTTGACTTCGTGCGACCAATTCGGCGCGGTTTCGTCTAAAATATCGGCAACGGTGTGCCATTCGACGTAATCAACCATATGAACATTGCCGCTTCTATCGCGCCAGCCTTCGCGTGATCTGACCAATTCGGGATCAACATTTTTACGCAGTTCGCGCAATTTTGTCGGAAATTCCATTTTTAAAACATTGTCGGAAACTTCAACCAGTTCCGTGTTTTCATTCGTTTCGTCTGTCGAAACTGCTTTTAATTTTTCTTGTTTCATTGTATTTTCTCCTTGTGTGTTCGTAAGTGATTTCGATTTCGGAGATTTTTTCGTTTCCGCTTGTCCTCTAGCCGAAACATTCTCCGAAGCGTCATCTGCCTTCTGTTCGCCGCGCTCGGACGTGCGCGACTCAGTTACGTTTTTGTCTTGATGTGAAACAACTTTGCCCGGTTTAACTTCAATCTCGGTTTTCACCTCAATCGGCTGTTTAACCGCAGGTTCGGTGTTCTTTGCGACCAAAGCGAATTTAACCGCTAAAATATGTTCGCACCGAAAACCCGAATCTTCGACAACTGCTTCTTCAAATTCCAAACAATTACAGCGGATTTTTCCCGCTTCGTCGCGCCAAACTTCGTAAGAAGTCTGTCTGCCGCGCAAAGACGGCGTTGAAACCGCAAACTTATCGCCTTCGCGGTTGACAAGTCCCATCGCCGCAATCGCTTTGGCTCGATTTGTTCGTTTGTTCTTAGAATTTTTTTCTGCTGTTGCTGCTGCCATTTTTTTACCTCTCTGAAATTTTATGCAAATTGTTGAAATATAAATTATTTACATAACAGATAAAACGCGCTCGTTTCATCTATGAAACAATGTATCATAATATTATTTCTGTTGCAAGTGTGAAACTTAGTCTTGCAACTAAAATTTATTTGTGTTAGATTTATTTTCGTAGAGGACGGCTTCAAAAAGCATTTGAAGAAAATCTTTTTGAAACTTTAAAAAAAGAATTTGGTAACGGAGAAAAAAAATTATGGCTTATAAAAATGAAAGTCTGATAAATACAAAGGAATTAGGACGCGCGATAAAACGTCGTCGGGAAGAACTAAAATTGAGTTTGCGCGATGTCGCCGATAAAACGAATGTTTCGGCTTCGACGCTTTCGCGCATCGAAAACGGAACGGGAAAACCGGACGCAGATAATATTGCGCGGCTGACATCTTGGCTCGATATGCCGGTTGACCGCGTGATGAAAAAGCAGGGCAAAGATGCGGATGTCGAAGCGGTTGTTTATTATCCGCACGAAGCAACGCCGGAAATCGTCGAAGCGCATTTACGCGCCGACAGAAATCTTACGCCCGAAACGGCGAAAGCTCTGTCCGAACTTTTCCGCGTCGCTTACACGCAGTTCAGCAAACCGGAAGACGTTAAATAATTTTTCAGTTCGTTTCGGAATTTGTATTTTAGACTAAAAAACTAAAACTATGAAAACAGCGATCCACGCCGAAGAAAAACAGGCGAATCAACGGGAAGAAAACAATTTTAATTTTGAAACATCATTCGTTTTGTTCTTTTTGGCAATCGAATTCGGGCAGTCAACCGGCGCGTTGCAAATTGACACGATCTTTCTGGGTTTAACTCTTTTGGTCGTGGCAATTCTGCCGTATTTTCTGCCTTCTGATGACAAGATCAGTTTTGCAAATTGGTTTTTCGGCAGAAGTCTGATAATCGGCTTTGCCTTTACGCTCGGTTTGATTTTTAAACAGTCATTAGGAGTCGTTTTGCCGGAAACATTCAGATTCCTGCCGATGACTCTGTTAATAATTTCGGCGATGATTAGCTGTTACGCGCTGTTTTACGGTTTTCTAAAACTTCGTTTGGCAAAATAGGCAAAAGGCGCAAACGAAGCAAATAAAAAATCCGCATCTGCAATTCGGGAAACGCAGATGCGGATTTTTTATTTTCGACTGGAGCGCAAGCGTCCCGCTTGCAACCGTTGCGCGAGCAACGGAATTGTGTTTGATCTTGAACAACTTTACTAATTTAACGGGCGTTTTCGCGCTCACGCGCTTATTGCAAGCGGGACGCTTGCGCTCCAGTCAGTTTTTACCAATTAAGCGTAAACTTTATCAAACACGACTTCGGAATTTACCAAATCGTGAATCGCCTGAACCTGCCCGACAAGTTCCTGATATTGTTCGGGAAGTAGTGCCTGTGCGCCGTCGCACAAGGCTTCTTCGGGACAAGGATGAACTTCGATAATCAAACCGTCCGCGCCGACGGCAACTCCGGCACGGGCAAGCGGATTAACCATATAATTTCTGCCCGTTCCGTGCGAAGGATCAACAATAATCGGCAAATGCGTAATTCGCTGAACCGCCGGAACAATTGACAGATCCATCGTGTTTCTGGCGTGCGTTCCGAACGTGCGAATTCCGCGCTCGCACAAAATCACGTCGTAATTTCCTTCCGACATAATATATTCAGCCGCCAGCAAAAATTCGTCCAAAGTTGCCGAAAGCCCGCGTTTTAATAAAACGGGTTTGCGGGTTTGTCCGGCATATTTTAAAAGCGAAAAATTCTGCATATTTCTCGCGCCGATTTGGATGCAGTCGCCGTATTTGACGACCAGATCAATGCCGCGCTCGTCCATCGCTTCGGTTACGATATTTAAGCCGAACTGCTCGCGCACTTCCGCCAAAATCTTCAAGCCGTCTTCGCCTTTGCCCTGAAAATTATACGGCGAAGTTCTGGGTTTAAACGCTCCGCCGCGAAAGAATTTCGCGCCGCTTTTGGCGACTGTTTCGGCAACTGCAAAAACCTGTTCGGGCGTTTCCACCGCGCACGGTCCGGCGATAATCGCCAAATTTCCGCCGCCGATTTCCGCATTTCCGATTTTGACAACCGATTTATCGGGACGCAAATCTTTTGAGATCAACTTATACGGTTTCGTTACGCGAATCGCCTCGGCAACTCCCGAAAGATTTTCAAAATGCGCCGGATCAACCGCGCCTTTGTTGCCGGTTATCCCAATCGCCGTCCGTCCCGCGCCCGGCATCGCGTGCGGACGAAAGCCCAATTTTTCGATTATCTCCTCGACGCGCTCGACATCCGTTTCCGTCGCGTCGGCTTTCATTACAATTAACATAAATTTTTACACTTTTATTAAAACTTAAAATCTAACATTTATTCTTCAATTCGCAAATCGCTTTCCTTTCCCCATTTAAAAAAGTATGAAAAAAACGGCAAAAATCCGTGATTTTCGATCATTCGATATAAAATAACTTCGTGTTCGGCTTCGGTTTTTTCCATCTCCAGAAAATCTTCGAGCAAATGATCGAGTTTCAATTCCTTCGCCAAATCGTGCGCCAAACTGTATTCATTTACATTCGATTTTTCCAGAATTCCAGCAAAATAAGCCGCGCAAAAATAACCGCAAACTCTGCAAATCAGCGCAATCGAAGTTCCGATCACGCGAAAAATCTTTTCCCGAATCCAAGAGGGCTTCGCGCCGATTTCTTCTAAAATCTCGCCGACTCGCTCCCGATGTTCCCATTCATCAAGCTCGATCTGCTTGACCGCATCAATTTCGGACTGCTTTTTCAAAGTTCGCCAATGCCCGCCGTAAGCCAAAGCCGCCGCCAATTCGCCCGAATAAGCCGCCTGCATCAGCTTGATAAATTTCGCTTTCGTCTGTGATTCAAGTTGTGTCATTTTGCATATTGCAACCAAGTTTGGCAAATTAAAAAACCAAAATCGCCAAACTCTAATAAATTTCGGGAGATTAAAAATTTCAAACAACCATAACTACAAGAACGCAATTTGTCAGCCACAGATTATTTAAATGTGAATTATTACTTCAATTTTCCGAATTTCTAAAGATAAAAACAGACGATTGAAAATTGTTATGTTTCATAAGTTATCCATTCTCAATTATCATTTATCAATTATTTTGTAAGTTCAAACTGCTAAACAAACAGGCTCTTAAAAATTTTCAGTAACCTGACAAACTTCAAAATAAACATCACAAGCCGCACAATTCTTCAAGAAATTTCCCGACTTCACCGATCAAATCATCCGAATCCCGCAACCGATAAATCTCCGCTACAATCGCCGAACCAATCACCGCCGCGTCCGCATATTCCAAAGTTTCCCGCACCTGCTCGAAATTAGAAATCCCGAACCCGACGGCAATCGGCAAATCGGTAAATTTCCGCAAACGTCCGACAAGCGTTTCCGCCTCCGAACTCATTTCATTTCTCGCGCCCGTAACTCCGGCACGCGAAACCGCATAAACAAAACCGCCCGCCTTTTCGCAAATTTTCTCCAAACGCTCATCGCTCGAAGTCGGCGCGGCAAGCATAATCAAATAAAGTTCGTTTTCCGTCAAAACTTCGTGAAATTCGCCTGCTTCTTCCGCAATCAAATCCGTAATCAAAATCCCGTCCGCACCTTTTTCCTTCGCCGTTTTTGCAAATTTCTCCAACCCGAACTGCAAAATCGGATTAAAATAACCGAACAAAATAATCGGCGTTTCGCAGCCTTCTTCTCTGATTTCAGCGACCAAATCCAAAACTTCCGCCACGCCGAAATCGTTTTGCAGCGCACGTTCCGCCGAAGCCTGAATCGTAACGCCGTCCGCCACCGGATCGCTAAACGGAATGCCGAGTTCGATAACGCTCGCATCGCGCCGTGCCAACTCTAAAATCAATGCTTTCGTCGTCTGTAAATCAGGATCGCCCGCGACGATAAACGGAATAAATCCACCGCGATTTTCGGCTTTTAATTCGTTAAATTTTTCGTTAATTCGATTTTTCATAACCGGAACGCCGTCATCTTGACGGCAACGGACGCGATAGCGTTCGAGCGATGTTTATCTACTCGAATTTTATCTTAAACTTTAAAGTTCGCCGCATTGTTTTTCGCGCTTTCGCGCTCATTGCCGTCAAGATGACGGCGTTCCATCAAGCATTTCCTGAACCTGCTCTACATCCTTATCGCCGCGCCCCGAAAGATTGACGATTATTATCTCATCCGCCGACATTTCCGACGCGATTTTCAAAACGTGCGCGATGCCGTGCGAACTTTCCAAAGCGGGAATTATGCCTTCGGTTTCGGACAAAATTTGAAACGCCGAAAGTGCTTCGTCGTCCGTCGCAAAGGCATAATCAATCCGCCCGATTGACTGTAAAAATGCGTGTTCCGGTCCGACGGAAGCGTAATCCAAACCCGCCGAAATCGAATGCGTCAACGCAATCTGCCCGTTTTCATCTTGCAGAAGCCAACTTTTCGTCCCTTGCAAAACGCCGACGCGCCCGCCGCCCGCTTTGTTAAAACGCGCCGCGTGTTCGCCTAATTTCTCGCTTTTCCCGCCCGCTTCAACTCCGATCATTTTCACCGTTTCGTCTTCTAAAAACGGATGAAAAAGCCCAATCGAATTTGAACCGCCGCCGACACACGCGATTAATAAATCGGGAAGCCGCCCTTCTTTTTCCAAAATCTGCTGACGCGCCTCGCGCCCGATAACCGCTTGAAAATCCCGAACCATTAACGGATACGGATGCGGACCTAAAGCACTTCCCAACAGATAATAAGTTTCATCAACATTCGTAACCCAATCGCGCAACGCCTCATTTATCGCATCTTTAAGCGTCTTTGCGCCCGCGTCAACGCCGCGCACTTCCGCGCCTAAAAGCCGCATCCGAAAAACATTGAGCGATTGCCGCCGCATATCTTCCGTCCCCATATAAACGACGCATTCCAGCCCGAAAAGCGCACAAACCGTCGCCGTTGCCACGCCGTGCTGTCCCGCGCCCGTTTCGGCAATAATCCGTTTTTTGCCCATTTTTCTGGCAAGTAAAATCTGCCCAAGCGCATTATTTATCTTATGCGAACCCGTATGCCCCAAATCCTCACGCTTCAAATAAATCTTCGCGCCTTTCAGTTTTTCGCTCAGACGTTTCGCATAAAAAAGCGGAGTCGGACGACCCGAAAAATCTTGCAAAAGTCGCAAAAATTCCTGTTGAAAACGCGCATCATCTCTGACCGCAAAATAAGCGTCCGTCAATTCCTCAAGCGGCGACATCAGCGTTTCGGGAACAAACCGCCCGCCGAATTTGCCCCAATAACCTAATTCGTTCGGTTGAAAATTCATAAATTTTTAATGATTGTTCGGATTATCAACCGCCAAACCTTCGCGGTTCGCGGCTGAATTTAGGTCTTTATCAGCGGAAATAAAAGTGAAATTCAAAACGCCGCTTTTTGCTAAACGGTTTCTAACACTCAAACCGACAGCGAGTTGCGCCGTGTCATATCCGCGCAATCCGTATTTTTGAGCCAATAAAATTCCTTCTTCAATAATTTTCGGAGTCAAATCAACGACGATAAATCTTTTATCGAAATCGCGCGTAAATCTTCTCAATGCTTTATCGGCAGCTTTTTGACTGATGCTTTTGCCTTTTACCCTTCGCGCAATCGCCGCCGCAACCTCGATTCCGGTTATATTAGCGATAAAAATATCATTTCCGGCAGAAGGGCGAAGTTGACCTATCATCCACGCCGTTCCCGTTTCGACAATGTATTTTTTGACCAAACCGCTTGAATCTGAAAACAAAACCGCCATTAATTTCTATCCTCAAGAATCGTTTCCGAAATCGGTTTGCCTTTGATCTTAATCGGCTCAAAATCATCTTGTTCATCCGTAATTTTTTCGGGAATACGACTAATCATTCCTTCCGCCAACATTTCGCGCAAAAGTTCGTCGGAAACCCGAACGTCTTCAGTTTCATTTTCAATAATAACCTTCACGCGCTCGTGTTCTTTTAGGGTTTCGGGAACGCTCGAAACAGGCTTGAAAATGCCGTTTTCATATATTGCTTCAACTGTCGTCATATTTTTATTTACCTCGCTCTGAAAATTTTAACATAATTTTTATATCGAACCGTCCGCCGAATTCGCCCCAATAACCGAGTTCGTTTGGTTCAAAATTAGTCATTATCTAAATTTTCTTTTTCTAACTTAAATTCTTCTAAAAGCGCGAAGAAAAGGTCAAATGCTTCAATTTCATTTCCATGAACTTTCTTCAAAATAAAACTGTCCCAACTATGTCCACCTAATTGTTCATTGAAATATTCTTCCAGAAAAGCACGAAAATCATATCTTTCATTTGAATAGTCAGAAATTAAGAAATTTTTCCAATCAAAAGGCTTTTCTAATAATTCAGAACCCATTTTCACACCTTGTAAATATAACCAAAGATAAGTAATTGAGTATTCCCCCAAATACATTGCAGGACAAGGTTGTATAGCATCTAGCAAATCATAGATATTTTTTATTTGAAATCCTTTTTTTCTTTTACTTTCAATTTTTGCCCGTTTAATAAAATTAATCAATTGAATTTTATCTTTCTTTCCTTTTGAACTTTCTACACCGCTACAAGAATCAATTCCAAATGGATGATATTGATGAAAAGCCATTCTCACATTTGAGTTTGTAACTCCGCCCGCAAGATACATTTTCGGGAAAATCTTCTGCACTTTTTTCGCAATTTCCCAATCAAAAGTTTCGCCCGTGCCGCCGTGTTCGTGTTGTGAATAAGCATCGAGCAAAACCGCGTCCGTTTCATATTTCAAAACATCTTCGGGCGCGAAATCGGGCGACACGCGAAACGCTTTGATGATTTCCAGATTCGTTTTTTGTTTTAATTCGTGGGCAAACTCCGGCGTTTCTTCGCCGTGAAGCTGAATCGCGCCGAGTTTTGCAGTTTCGGCGATTGCCGCAATTTTGTCCAAAGATTCATTAACAAAAACGCCGACTTTTAGAATTTCTTTCGGCAGTTTTTTGATAATTTCTTCTGCTTTTTCGGGCGAAATGTAACGCGGACTTTTCTCGTAAAAATTAAACCCAAGCGCGTCCGCGCCGAATTTCGCTGACAACAGCGCGTCTTCAAGATTTGTAATGCCGCAAATTTTAACTTTTGTCATTTGGAACTTTTGTCAGTAGCGTCGGCGTGAGCCGATGCGCTCGTCGAACTGTATTGACCAATCGGCTCACGCCGACGCTACTGACTTTTTTTCTATGTGGTTAATTTTCTTATTTCTTCGTCAATATTGCCGCTTCGCATCAAAGCTTCGCCAATTAAAAATCCCGAAAATCCGAGTTCGCGCAATTCCGAAACGCCTTCGCGGGTTTTCAAACCGCTTTCGGCGATTATCAAAGCATCTTTCGGCGCGTTTTTTATCAATTCGCGCGAAACGTCCAAAGAAACTTCAAAGTTGTGCAGGTTTCGATTGTTCACGCCGATAATTTTCGCCTCGAGTTTTTCGGCTCTTTTCAGTTCTTCAAAATTGTGAACTTCGACCAAAACATCAAGTCCAAAATTTGTCGCCGAAAGATAAAGTTTCTTTAAATTTTCATCGTCGAGCATCGCAACGATCAATAAAATCGCATCCGCGCCAAGGGTTGCGGATTCGTAAATTTGAAATTCGTCGAAAATAAAATCCTTTCGCAAAATCGGCAATTTGACAATTTCCCGAACCGTTTTGAAATCCGCAAAACTTCCGCCGAAAAAATCTTCTTCGGTCAAAATCGAGATCGCCGCCGCGCCCGAATTTTCGTAAATGCTTGCGATTTTACCAACATTGGCATCAGCTTTGATTATTCCTTTTGATGGGGAAGCGCGTTTTATTTCCGCAATAATATTTATTTTTGCGGAATCTGAAAGCGCGTCAAATAATTTGAAAGTTTGAAAATTCTTTCTGCGTTCTTTCGCCGTTTCGATAAAATCCGACAAATCAATTTTAGATTTCGCTTCTTCAACGCGGATTTTTTTCTGCTCAAAAATTTTCTGCAAAATAGTCGGTTTCATTTGTTTGTTTCCTCGACAAGCTGTTTTAATTTTTCCAAAGCCGCGCCTGTCTCGACGCTTTTTTTTGCCGATTTCATCGCCTCAAAATAATTTTCTGCAAAACCGCCGACGAAAATTGCGGCGGCGGCATTTAATAAAACTATCTCTTTTGCCGCTTGATTTTCGGTTTCATTCTTCAAAATACTCAAAATAATTTCCGCGCTCCTCTTCGGCGAAACTTCATCAAAGTTTGCAAGCGATTTGCTTTTCAAGCCGAAATCTTTGGGCGAAATTTCAAAATATCTCACATTTTCATTTTCAATTTCAGCCGCAAAAGTTTTTCCGTTCAGAGTTATTTCGTCCAAGCCGTCTTCGCCGTGAACGATCAGAGTTTTTCGCGTTCCGAGTTTGGCAACCGCTTCGGCGAGCGGTTTGATAAAATCTTTGTTCCACACGCCGATCAATTGAAACGGCGCGTTTGCGGGATTGGCAATCGGACCGAGAAGATTAAAAATCGTCGGTTTTCCCAAAGATTTTCTTGCTTTTGCAAGTTCAATCGTCAAATTATGAAATTTCGGCGCGAACATAAAACAAATTCCGATCTCATTCAAACATTTTTCGGCTTTTTCCGTTTCGGCAATAATATTTACGCCCAAATGCTGCAAAACATCCGCGCTTCCCGTCGAACTCGACGCGGCTTTGTTTCCGTGTTTTGCGACAGGCAAATTCGCGCCCGCGACGACAAACGCGGCGGCTGTCGAAACATTGAAAATCTTCGCACTGCTTCCGCCCGTTCCGACGACATCAATAAATTTTTCGTGCCGACAGGGAACTTTGACGGCATTTTCGCGCAAAATCTTCGCGCATTCGGCGAGTTCGTTTGCCGAAACTCCTTTGTTCGACCACGAATTTAAAAACGAAGCAATTAATTTTTCGTCGGTTTCACATCGAAGCCGATTGAAAACCGTGTTCGTTTCTTCCACAGACAAATCGCGTCCGTCGTCGAGAATTTTTTGGTATTTTTGCAAAATTTCCATTTTTAAATAGGCAGAAACCCGACAGTAATGGAGGGTGCTGATTGGAATCTGCTGTCTTTGAATTTTAACTTGCCTTTTGGTTGACAGCACCCTCCATTACTGTCGGGTTTCTGCCTGTGTTTGTAAAATTTATTTATTCGCGGGCAAATTCTTATCAAATTCCATATTTTCCGCTTTCGGCGAGTTCAATCGCCTTGAACAAACCTTTCGCTTTGTGCAAAGTTTCCTCGTATTCGGTTTCGGGAACTGAATCGGCGACGATTCCCGCGCCGGCTTGGATTTTTGCCCAGCCGTTTTCCAAAACGAGCGTCCGAATCGCAATGCAGGTGTCGAGATTTCCGGCGTAATCGAAATAGCCAACCGCGCCCGAATAAATTCCGCGATTTGTCGGTTCTAATTCCTGAATAATCTGCACGGCGCGGACTTTCGGCGCACCGGAAACCGTTCCGGCGGGAAAACACGAAGCAAGCGCGTCAAATTGATTTAAATCGTCTTTCAAATCGGCGAAAAGATAACTGACAATATGCTGAACGTGCGAAAATTTCTCGACGCTCATTAAGTTTTCAACCTTGACGCTGCCGAATTTTGCCACGCGCCCCAGATCGTTTCTTCCGAGATCAACAAGCATCGTGTGTTCGGAAATTTCCTTTTTGTCAGCGAGCATCTCCAAAGCCAATTCTGCATCTTCGGCTTCATCTTTTCCGCGCGGACGAGTTCCGGCAATCGGGCGGTATTCGAGTTTTTTATTGCGGCAGCGCACGAGCATTTCCGGCGACGCGCCGATGATAGATTTTTTCTTGAATTGAAGCAAAAACATATACGGCGACGGATTCAACGAACGCAGAGCGCGGTAAATGCTGATCGGATTTGCGTTTGTTTTCCTCGTAAAACACTGCGACAAAACGACTTGATAACATTCGCCCGCGTCAATCAAATCTTTTATTTTTTCGACTGCTTTTTTAAAATCTTCCTTTTCCCAATTCGATTCGATTTCGGATTTGTTTGAAACATTCTTATTTTCTAATTTTGGAATTTCTTCATTTTCGAGAACTTCAATGATTTTTTCGTTTTCTTTTTCCGCATCTTTTTTTAATTTATTTAGAATATTTTCATCGCCGTTTGCTTCGTTTTCAAAAACCAAAGTTACAATAATTATCTGCTGTTTGGCGTGATCGAAGGCAATCGTCGTGCGGAAAAACATAAATGACGACTGCGAATTTGCCGCAGCATTCTTCGACGAATTTTTTACTGCGGGTTCAAAATATTCGACTGTCGAAAAATCCAGAAATCCGACTGCGCCGCCGACGAACGAAGGTAAATCTGAAGTTTCACGGATGTTTTTTTGATTCAATTCATTTTTCAGATATTCAACAATCGAAAGTTCGGAAATTTCGATTTGGTTATTTTGCAGAATTTCAGTTTTTCCGTTATTTTCCCGCGCAATAAATTCGGGATTCGCGCCAATAAATGAATATCTCGCAAGCGTTTCGCCGCCTTCGACGGATTCAAACAAATAGGAATATTCCGAATTTTTCGACAGTTTCAGATACGCGCCCAAAGGCGTTAGCAAATCGGCGGGCATTCTCGAAACGACGGGGAAAATTTCCGTTTTATTATTTTCTTGAAATTGACTCATAAAAACTAAAAAACACCAACGAGAAATTTCGATGGTGTTTCCAAATACTGTCGCTTTAACTTAAAAATTAAAGACCACAAAAAACGCGCAAATTCACCATCGCTTTGTTTTTAAAACGCCGCCAACTGCCGTCGAAATGCCGGCTTTGAAATTGTGCAGATTTTTTCGTAGGATTTTTCATTTTGTAACTTTTTGATTATAAACAGAATTTTTGTCGAACTGTCAAATGCGAATTTGAAAAGAGTTATTCGACTGGAGCGCAAGCGTCCCGCTTGCAACTGTTGCGCGAGCAACAGAAAAACGTGAAATAGTCAATAGTTTAGTTTTTTACGACTTTTTCGCGCTCACGCGCTCATTGCAAGCGGGACGCTTGCGCTCCAGTCAATAACTACATTTGTTCGGGAACTTCAATTCCGAGAGTGTTCAGCGCGTCGGTTAAAGTGTTTCGCGCAGCGTCTGCAACCGCGATTAAAACAGCGCGTTTGGTTTCGTCTTCTTCGGAAATAATTTTATGATTGTGATAAAAAAGATTAAAAGCCTTTGCCAGATTGAACGTATATTTCGCCAAAATCACGGGTTCGGCGTTAGCGACGGCGTTTTCGATGGTTTCTGCAAAACGCGCAGCCAAAATTAACAAAGACCAAACATCGTTTCCGTTTTCGCCTGAGAAAAATTCAGCAGTCTTTGACGAATTTTCGACGACATATTTTTTCGCTTCGTCCAAATCCTTTTCGTCCAATTTATTAAAGATCGAATTGGCGCGAACGGCGGAATATTGACAGAAAACTCCGGTTTCGCCTTCAAACGAAAGTGCTTCTTTGAAATCGAAAACGATTACTGTATTTTTTGTAAATTTGAGCAGAAAATACCGCAGCGCACCGACGGCGATTTTGTGCGCCGTTTCGCGTTTTTCGGCATCGGACAAATCGTGGTGGCGGGCTTCGACTTCCGTTAGCGCGTTTTCTTCCAGACGGTTTATCAGATCGTCGGCTTTTACGCCCAAACCTTTGCGCCCACTCATTTCGATAAAAGGTTTGTCCGCATCTTCTTCCGAAATTTCAAAGCCCAATTCTTTTGCCGCGTCGGGCGAAAGCGCGACCATTTCGTAGCTTAAATGAACGCTCGCTTCTTCGCCCAGTTCGGGCGCGATTGCCGCAACTCCTTTTTTTACAACATCTTGTGTGTAAGTCTGGCGCGAGTCAATGACGTTATAAACCGTCGCGCCGCCGCCGAAATCGGGCGCGACGGCTTCGTTATTCAAATCTTCTTCCGTCGTCGTCCAGACTTCCTTGCCATCGTGATAAGTTGAAAATAATTTGTAGTAAAAATCCGCGTCCAGAACGCCGAGTTTCCAGAGTTGATAAGCGATGTCTTTGCCCGTATAAGTTACCGTTCCGTTCGAGCGAACGAGGATTTTGTCGGCATCGTATTCGTCGCTTCCCGCGTGCGTTTCAATCGGCATCACCCAGCAGCCGGCGTTTTTTCCTTCGTTTTCAAAATGAATCGTGCCAAGCTGCTTCATCAATTCAAACGCTTTATGCCAAAATTTAAGCCGCAAAACTTCCGATTCTCTGGGAAGTAAATCGTAGCGAATCGAAAGCCGTTCCATTGTATTCAAGATACATTCGACATTGCGCGTAGCAATATAATCGGCTAATTTTGCCGTGTCATTGCCGCCTTCTTCGATTAAATGCAGAGTTTTGGCGCGTTTCGCTTTGAGATTTTCGTCCGCCAAATATTCCTGACCGACTCTGGCGTATAAATCCCAACAGTAATAATCGAAAGTTTTCCCTTCGCGGCGTAAATTTTTGTCCAATTGCTTTATATTTTCGAGATTCATTTTCTCCAAATAAACGAATCCAACAACGACATCGGCAACCTGAACGCCCGTGTTGTCAATATAATTCTGCACTTCCGTTCTGTCGCCGTTAGCCTTTAAAATGCGGACAAACGTATCGCCCAAAACCGAATTGCGAACGTGTCCGACGTGCGCCGCTTTGTTCGGATTGACCGAAGTATGCTCGACCATCCGTTTCGGCTGGTTTTTATTTTCGTCAGATTCGGGAAGATTTTCAGCCGAAATATTCTCCGCTAAAAATTGCGAACGATTAAAAAATATATTGAGATAACCGGGACCGGCGATCTCGACTTTCTCGACAAAATCAAACTCAAGCAAAGCAGTCTTCAACTTTTCCGCCATCGCTCGCGGATTCTGCTTTTCGCCAGTTTTTTGTTTGATTTCCTTAGCAAGTTCAAAGGCAATCGGAAACGCCAAATCGCCAAACTCCGTTTTCGGCGGAATCTCGGCGGCGATCCGGTCAATTTTAACATCGAAAACTTCGCTTGCCGTTTGTTTAACTTTTGCTCGTAACTGTTCTTGTAACTTTAAAAGGTTCATAGCTTTTTAGAAACAAGAATTATAACGAGCAAACTAGAAAAAGGTCTAACTTTGAAATTGATTTTTTTAGATTATTTTATTTGACTCTATAAAAAAATTCTTCTTTCTTGCTTAAATCGCTCTACAACTTAGGGTAAATATGACCTGACAGCATTGCGATTGAAACACCTGTGGCTTTTGCGCTCAAAGAATTTTCATTAACTTCTAACTGAGTGCAGGCACGAGCCGTCGAAAACGGTCCGCTGTTTTTGTTGAAAGTTATAACATTCCCGCCCAAAGTTGATTTGTTTTTTGTGTTATCTACAACTTTTTGCAGCCAGTCGGCATTTTTATCAACTATTGTTGATCCTTGTCCGATAAAGAGATATGTCTTACCTTTATGCTTCATTAACTCTTTGCCGATGTGAGCTTTACCAATATCAAAACTTATTATTGAACAAGGACCCATAAAATCAGCAATTTTCAGTGGTGCTCTGTTTTTCTGATTTATCATTGGAACAGTTACCTCAAAACTATTTTGAACCTTAGCAACGGAGATTCCGGCAAATTCCTCCAAAAGATCAACTCCTTTTTCAACACTTATCTCCAAACCTGAAACATTCATTTGCAACTCAAAAACTTTTTTCTCCAACCCTGAACCATATGTGGGTTG
Organism: Pyrinomonadaceae bacterium; assembly: GCA_965214585.1. Lineage (GTDB taxonomy): Bacteria > Acidobacteriota > Blastocatellia > Pyrinomonadales > Pyrinomonadaceae > JAHCHG01. Next base: position 3,580,027 of record OZ243957.1, read on the forward strand.
GAGTTTCAAATTAATTTTTTTATTGGAAATTGCTACTGAAAGTCCAAATGCGCCAAATCCTTTACTCAAAGCTGTTCCTCCGGCTGTTACAAGCCCCCAAGTATTTGAAGCTATGTTATAAACTGGCGATGCGCTCATTTTTTTTCTCCTCTTTGTTTTGCAGAGTCAAAACTTCTCACAATCAAGTTGTTATTGACACCTGCTTTATGATTACTTTAAAAATAAACCTTAATAAATACGTTGTTTGCCGCAATTGTCGGTAATTTTGCAAAAGTAATTTGACTGAAAAAGAATACATTTTTGAAAGAATTGTTAAACCCATTCTATGTATCTCAACAATTTTAGGTTTGTTTTCTTATCTTCTTTCTAGGCTAATTACACAAAATTACATAATTTTACTGCCTACGCTTTCTAAATTTTTGATCCTCTAAACATATCAGTAGTTTTTCTATTGAGTTCTTCCTGCTGAAACTTTTGCTGCACATTCATATTGTAAAACTGCATTCCAATTCCAAAGAATATTCCTCCGCTAATTGCTGCTTCCGCAGCAGCACCATAAGTTTTTTCTCCTAAAAATGTTACAGGCATTGTAAAAAGCAAAGCTGAACCGGCAGGACCTAATCCGTTTCCCCGTGCAGAAATTCTTGTATATTTCGGTCCGTCGCCTAAAACAAGTTGAGCAGATTCTGTATCGCCAAGTGCGCCGATAATATCTGCAATGGAAAATGATGTATGACAAGTTAAGTCTTTATAATTTGATTCTGCAGTAACCCCGTCTTTAACTTTGACCAGATTATTTAAAATTGAAATTATTGTATCCAGATCGGGAATTTTTGAACTTGCACCGCCGCCGACACCTACTTCCAAAAAAATTGTGTTCGCGCCTTTTTTCAATTTAGGACTGTAAAATTTTTGATGCGAACATCTTCCTCCGATTCCCGCAAATGCGCCCAAGTCACCATAACTTGTGATTTTCCAGTCGTCCGTCAATTTTGACATATATGAAAAATCTTCAAAACTACTGCCCATATTTGCTCCTTTATGTTATTCAAACTCTTTTGCAAAAGAAGTTTTACAGTTGAAATAGCCAAATAATCGAACCAAAAGAAAAGTGATTGAATTGTTGACATATCATTATATTTTTTAGCGAAAGCGGTAAATAATCAAAATGATTGTTGGTTAGGCTGGAACTAAGTTTTACAATCAAAAATTTTTACCGCTTCCGCCTTTGGTTTGAAGACAAAATTTTGCCTTCTATATATTAATGCGTATTTTTTAAGGAAAACAGGTCAAAAAAAATTGAATTTATTAAAAATAATTTTAAAAACTTGTTGAAAATTTAGAAAACAGGATATGTAGAATTTGATTAAAGTTAGTAAACATCGGCTTATGAAGCGATTTTAAAGGTTCGGATTTATAAATAAAAATAATTTAAAAATTCAATTCTTTTTGTGATAAATTTAGGGCAAATTTGAATTTTCGTTTATAATTCAAAACAATTTATACTCGCACGCAAAAATTATTGTGTTTATACGTTTAGCAATTGAGTGAAATTTTGTTTTAAAAATCAGTTATGAAAAAATCGGATTGGCGCAAAGTAAAAAATGCGGTTGAAAAAGCACTCGAAATCGGGGAAGGGAAGCGTCAGCGGTTTATCGAGGATTTTTGCGCCGAAACGCCCGAACTTGTCGGCGAGGTCGAATCTCTTTTGAAATGTGAAACCGAATCCGAAGGGTTTTTCGATTCTTTCAGGGAAGATGTTATTTCCGGTTTTGCCGATGAGGATTTTGAAAAAGAAAAATTGATCGGGCAGATTATTGAAAAATACCGAATCGTTAAAAAGATCGGGCGCGGCGGAATGGGCGAAGTTTATCTGGCGGAAAGGTCTGACGGGACGTTTGAACAGAAAGTCGCCATAAAACTGATTCGGCAGAGAAATCTCGGTTCTCATACGATCAGACGCTTTCTCGCCGAACAGCAAATTCTCGCGTCGCTCAATCATCCGAATATTGCAAAACTCCTTGACGGCGGTTTTACCAAGCGAGATGAGCCGTTTATCGTGATGGAATACGTTGTCGGCAAGCCGCTTTTGAAATATATTGCCGACGAAAATCCGACGCTCGATAAAAGATTAAAATTATTTTTGAAAATCTGTTCGGCAATTTCTTTTGCACACTCAAATTTAATAATTCACCGCGATATAAAACCCGCAAATGTTTTGGTCAAAGCGGACGGCGAACCGATTTTGCTCGATTTCGGTTTGGGAAAAATTCTCGCCGAAGATTTGAGCGAAAATAATCTGCCGCAGAATCAGACCAAGTTTCACGCTTTTACGCTGGCTTATGCCAGTCCCGAACAAATCGGGGAGAAAATCGTTTCAACGCAGACGGATGTTTATTCGCTCGGCGTTTTGCTGTATGAAATGCTGACGGGTTTTTTACCGTTTCAGACTGATGGAAAAACTCTGGTGGAAATTCTTAAAACGATTGATACGGCGCAGCCGCAAAATCCGAGCGATGCGGCAAAGCGCGAATTCGATAAAAACGAAAATAATTCGGCATCCGATAAATTGCCGGCAGAAAGCCGCTGCACCACGCAATCGCTGAAGGGTGATTTGGACGTAATAATTTTGAAAGCGATTCGCCGCGAGCCGGAAAGACGTTATCAGTCGGTTGAAAAATTCGCCGACGACATCGAGCGTCATCTGAATAATCTGCCGATTCATGCGCGTCCGGCGACAATTTCCTATCGTTTTACAAAATTTTTCGAGCGCAATAAAGCTGCGGTTTTTTCAGCCGTTTTGATTTTTATAAGTTTGATTGCCGGAACTGTTATCGCTGTTTGGCAAGCGGATGCGGCGCAAGAACAGGCGCAAGCCGCGTCAATTGCCCGAAGCAAAGCCGAATTTGAATCTCAAAAATCAAAATCCGAAGAAGAAAAAGCGCGAAAAATAACCGCGTTTATGGAAAAAATTCTTTCCTACGCCAATCCGGGTTTTTACGATGCGGGCGGAGAATCCAAAGGCGAAGCGAAGGTAATTGACGTGATTGACGAATTAAGCGGCAATATCGAAAAAGAATTTCCCGACCAAACGGAAATACAAGCTGAACTGCATCACAAATTCGCCGAAATTTATGTGATGATGTCGCATCCCGATTTGAAACATCCGCGAGCCGAAAGCAGCAAAAGCAAGGCTTTATATCACGCCGAAAACGCCCTGAAACTGAGAAAACAAGTTTACGGCGAAAAAAACGAACTAATCGCCACCGATCTGTTTTACGTTTCCAAAGCGTTGGAGCATAACGGAAAGGACAATTTGAAAACTTTGGATCAGGCATTAAAAATAATGCGCGAAACCAACTCGCAAAGCGAAGATTTTCCGCATATTCTGGCGGTCAAAGCCGAAACATTGAGAAACCGAAAACTCGAAGCCGAAAAATCCGGCAAACCGAGCGAAATCAAATGGAGCGAAATCGAAAAATTATTTTTAGAAGCTCTGCCTTTGTTTCAGAAACACTACAAAGATTCGAGTTATCTGAACGCTCTGATTTACGCCGATTTATGGATCACGGCGGTTCACGCCGAAGATTCGGAGAAAATAGACGAATACCGCCGTCAAACAAAAGCGGGAATTGAAAAATTGGCAAACAAAGATGAAATAAAATTTATACTTGAGAGAATCGAAGGAATTTCCGCATTGGAAGCGGAATTAAGTAAAAGGAAGAAGTAAAAAATATAAACGGATATTTATGGTTTTGAGAAATTTGGATAGTATCGGTTAAATCAAAAAAAGTATTTTGTTATTATAAAAGCAGATGAAAGATTTGAATTTATTAAATGAACTTTTAGAGAAGGCGAAAAGCGTATGCGTTTTGACGGGTGCGGGAATTTCCGCCGAGTCCGGCATTCCGACATTTCGCGGCGGCGGCAGTTCGGCGGTTTGGAAAGGAATGCCGTTTGACCGGATTTCTTCCGCCGAAATGGTCAAAACGGATTTGGATGCGGTTTGGGAATGGTTCGATCACAGGCGCGGAATTTACGGGAAATGCGAGCCGAACGCGGGACATTTCGCGCTTGCCGATTGGCAAAACAGATTTGCGGATTTTACCTTGATAACGCAGAATGTTGACGGCTTGCACGAACGCGCCGGCTCGGAAAATGTTCTGGAACTGCACGGAAATATCAATCACGCGAAATGCGAAAACTGCGGAAAAGTTTACAAAATGAACTCCCAAGATGTTCCGCACAAACCGGAAACTTGCGAAAATTGCGGTGCGAAACTTCGCCCCGATGTCGTTTTATTCGGCGAAATGCTGCCCGTCGAAGTGTTTGAAAAAGCCGAACGAAAAGCTAAAAATTGCGATCTATTTTTTATTGTCGGAACTTCCGCGCTCGTCTATCCGGCGGCTGGTTTGGCGGAAATCGCTAAATATTCAGGCGCGAAATTAGTTGAAATAAATCCCGAAGAAACCACGATGACCGATTTTTGCGATTTTTCGTTTAGAGGAAAAGCGGGCGAGATTTTGCCGAAGATTTAACCGGAATGGACAAGCAGGAAGCCAAAAAAGTTTTAGAAAAAGCTATAAACAAATATCGTTTGAAAAGCTGCGATGAACTTATCCGATTTATTGACAATTCCAAATGGATTATCGAAACTGGTGAAAGCGGAGAAGAATATCAAATTCAAATACAAACTCTCCTTGATGACGAAGAAAAAGGAAATATCAGATGCGTTTTTTCGATTGATAACGGCGGAATTTTTTCATTTATGTTTCCAATAAGCGGTGATTTTATCAGAAATTTGGACGATGAATTTATTAGTGAATAAAAGATGAAAACTCTCTATTTCGATTGTTTCGCGGGCGCAAGCGGCAATATGATCTTGGGCGCGTTGATCGCGCTCGGCGTTGATGAAAACGAATTGATCGGGCGGTTAAAACTTCTCGATATTTCAGATTTTGAAATCGAAATAACAACAAAAGATAAATCTGGAATCAGCGCAACTCACATCGAAGTTAAATATTCCGAAGAGAAGAAACACAGGCATTTAAGCGATATAGTCAAAATAATAAGCGATTCAAAATTATCCGATTCTGTTAAAAAACGCGCCGTCGAAATTTTCACAAAACTTGCCGAAGCCGAAGCAAAAGTTCACGGAACGGAAATTGAGAAAGTTCATTTTCACGAAGTCGGCGCGATGGATGCGATAATTGATGTCGTTGGCGCGTGCATCGGGTTTGAAATGTTGGAGATCGAAAATTTCGTCTGCTCGAAAATCCACGTCGGAAGCGGCTTTGTCGAAATGGAACACGGAAAATTTCCCGTTCCGCCGCCCGCCGTTGCGGAACTTTTGAAAGGTTTTGAAATTTATTCAACCAAGATCGAAGGCGAATTGATAACGCCGACGGGCGCGGCGATTTTTGCGACGGTTTGCGAAGAATCCGGCAGTTTGCCCGAAATGAAAATCGAAAAAACCGCTTACGGCGCGGGAACAAGAGATTACGCGGATTTTCCGAATGTTTTGCGGCTGATGCTTGCAGTCCAAGGTCCAAAGTCCAAAGTCCAAAGTCCGAAAAAACAATCAACAATTAACAATGAACAATTAACAATTATCGAAACAAACATTGACGATTTATCGCCGCAAATTCTCGGCTATGTGATGGAACGCGCTTTTGAACTCGGCTGCTTGGATTGCTGGTTTACCACAATTCAAATGAAGAAAAACCGTCCGGCGACGCTTGTTTCGATACTTTGCGAACCGGATAAAAGAGAAATTTTCACCGAATTGCTTTATACTGAAACTTCGACATTGGGCGTGAGAATCCGCGAAGTCGAACGGAGTTGTCTGCCGCGCGAAATTGTGAAAGTGGAAACCGAATTCGGTTCGTTTGACGTTAAAATTGCGAAATTTAATGGCGAAATTGTAAATATCAAACCGGAATATGAACAAATTAAAAAAATTGCTCTGAAAAAAAATTTGCCTTTTCATAAAATAAAAGAAGCAGTTGAAAAACAATTTTCACAAATCAGTAAACAATATGAAGTTTAGCTTTTTGGAAAGACCGCAATTTACAAAGAAAATCGTAAAACTTTTAGAGGATTACGAATAATGAAATATTAAAAGAAAAAATAAAAGAAACAGGAGGCAGAGTTTTTGAATATGATTTGCGAACTTTCGAGCGAGAAAATAAAAAAGCCTTCGTTATCTGTATTAAAACAGATGATGAAAAACTTTTGATTCCGCGCAAGGTTTATGAAGTGAATGTTTCAAAAACGGATTACGTCGGCGTAATTGATGAAACGGGCGAAAAAGCTGTCTATCCGGTAGATTTTTTTGTTTTTTTAGAATTATCGCCGAAAGCATCGAGGCTTTTGACGAGAGCAGTTACGGTAAGTTGAACTTAGAAAATACAAATAATTGTGAAAACTGAAAAAAAAGTTGACGTTGAAAAAATCGCGGCGGGCGTGCGCCTTATGCTCGAAGGAATGGGCGAAGATACGGAGCGCGACGGCTTGCAGAGAACGCCTGAGCGCGTGGCGAATTTTTACGCCGAACTGACCGAAGGAATGTGGCAGGACGCGAAGGCGGAAATCGTGCCGCTGCCCGGAGATTCGCACGATGAAATGGTAATCGTCAAAGATATTTCGATTGCTTCGGTTTGCGAACATCATCTTGCGCCGTTTGTCGGAAAGGTTCATATTGCTTATATTCCGAAAAACGGGCGAATTATCGGACTTTCAAAATTAGCCAGAATTGCGGAGATTTTTGCAAAACGTCTGCAAGTTCAGGAACGTCTGACACAGCAGATTGCGCAAACTCTTTTTGAAGAATTAGAGCCGCTTGGCGTGATGGTCGTGATGGAAGCCGAGCATACTTGTATGACTTTGCGCGGCGTAAAAAAGCCGGGATCAAAAACGGTTACTTCAAGTGTTCTCGGCGGTTTTCGTTCGGATGCCCGGACGCGGGCGGAAGCGATGAGTTTGATAAAAGGGTGAAGGTAAAAGGTGAAAGGTTATGAAAAAGTCAGTTTTGTTGTCATTTATTTTATTGGTATTGGTTGTGAATTCTTTAGCGCAAAAAGTTGATAATTCAAAATTATTCAGCGAAAAAGATTTGCGTTCGACGGTCAAATATCTTGCCGACGACGGTTTTGAAGGTCGTGCGCCGGGAAGCAGAGGCGGCGAATTGGCGGCGAAATATATTGCACATCGTTTGGAACTTGCGGGAGTTAAACCGGGAAACGACGGCAGTTATTTTCAGCCCGTTTCGCTCGTCGGTTTAAAGCCCGACGCGAATACGGTTTTGAAAGTTTCGGACGCGAACGGCAAAACGCTCGATTTTAATTTTGGCAATGATTTTGTCGGTTTTACCGACGCGCAAGTTGACGATATTACGGTTGACGGCGAATTGGTTTTCGTCGGCTATGGAATTGACGCGCCCGAACAGAATTGGAACGATTATAAAGGCGATGCTGCAAAATATAAAGATAAAATTCTGGTGATGATGGTCAACGATCCGCCCGCCACCGAAAAAGAGCCGAATCTTTTTGGCGGAAAGGCTTTAACTTATTACGGGCGTTGGACTTATAAATACGAAGAAGCGGCGCGAAAAGGCGCGAAAGGCGTGATCTTGATTCACACGGATGATTCGGCGGGTTACGGCTGGAACGTCGTCGAATCGTCTTTCGGCGGCACGGAAAGATTTGATATTGCACGAACCGCGAATGACAAAACGCCTTTTATGCAGATGAAAGCGTGGATGCAGAACGAAACGGCGAGAAAGATTTTTGAATTGGCGGGAAAAAATCTCGATGATTTGCGCGAAAAGGCGAAAACGAGAGATTTTCAGCCGGTTGATTTGAATGTGTCGGCGAAAATTCGTCTAAAAGCCGAATTGCAGAAAGTTGATTCAAATAATGTCGTCGGATTTTGGGAAGGAAGCGATGCGAAATTAAAAGATGAATTCGTCGTTTACACGGCGCATTGGGATCACATCGGAATCGGAAAACCGGACGCAAGCGGCGATAAAATTTATAACGGCGCATTGGACAACGCTTCGGGCGTGGCGCAGATTATTGCGATTGCCGATGCGTTTACGAAATTGTCGAAAGATCAGCAGCCGAAACGCTCACAGGTGTTTTTGTTTACGACAGCCGAAGAACAGGGACTTTTGGGCGCGGAATGGTATGCGAAAAATCCTGTTTTTCCATTGGAAAAAACCGCCGCAAATTTGAATATTGACGGCGGGAATTTTTACGGGAAAACGAAAAATTACGGCGCGTTGGGCGCGGAAAAATCTTCGCTCGGAAAGTTTGTCAACGAAGAACTGGCAAAGCGTTCACTAATATTTATGGCGGATAATCGTCCCGAACAAGGTTCTTTTTTCCGATCGGATCATTTTCCGTTCGCAAAGATGGGCGTTCCGGCGTTGAGCATCCGCAGCGGCGACGATTTTATCGGCAGAGAAAAAGGCTGGGCAGAGAAATTTTTCGCCGAATACAACAAAAAACATTATCATCAACCGTCCGACGAATTCCGCGAAGATTGGCAGTTTGACGGAATGGTGCAGATGCTCGAAGCGACTTTTGCAATCGGTTTGCGGGCTTCAAACGTCGAAAAACTGCCCGCTTTTAATTCGGGCGACGAATTTGCTAAAGCTCAGCCGGAAAGAAAATAAAGAATATTTATCCACAGATGAACACGGATGAACACAGATTTTGCAGATTAATTTTCTTCAATTTCTGTGTTATTCTTTTGTAGAACGAGGTGAGAAAATGGAAACTACAATTGAACAGCAGGTTATTGAAACGATTCGCATTTTGCCCGAAGAAAAGCAGAAAAAAGTTCTCGAATATGTGAAGAAAATTGCCGAAGATGAACGGGAAAGTTGTTTCGGAATGGACGCAGGAAAAATTTGGATAGCCGATGATTTTGACGAATTGCCCGAAGATTTATTAGCGGCTTTTTATGGGGAAGATGATGAGAGTTTTGATTGATACGCATATTTTCCTATGGTTTTTTGCGGGAATTCGGCTTTCACGAAAAATCAGAGATTTTCTTTCCGACACTTTCAACAATGAATTTTACATCTCTTATGTTACGAGTTGGGAGATTTCAATTAAATACGGAGTGGGCAAACTAGAGTTGCCCGAAACTCCTGAAATCTTTGTCCCTGACCGCATCCGTCGTGCGGGTTTTTTACATTTGCCAATCGAAATTCAGCACGTTCTGCGCGTTCACGATTTGCCGCCGATTCACAAAGACCCGTTTGACCGACTTTTGATTTCACAAGCAAAATCTGAAAATCTGCATATTCTCACGGTTGACCCGAATTTTGCCAAATATCAGATAAATCTTTTAGATACTTCAAAACTTTAGAAAATGGAAAAAACTTTTTACGTTACAACGCCGATTTATTACGCCAATTCCGAACCGCATCTCGGACATCTTTACACGACAACAATTGCCGATATTGTCAATCGCTATAAAAAGCAGCGCGGCTATGAAACATTATTTTTGACGGGAACGGACGAACACGGAATTAATATCGAGCGTGCGGCGATCAGCAATAGACGGACTCCGAAACAGCAGGTTGATCTTATTTCGGACAAATACAAAAAATTGTATGCCGATTTTAGATTGAATCCCGCGAGCGGCGGTTACGATATTTTTATGCGGACGACCGAGCCGTTTCATTATAAAGCGGTGCAGGAATTTTGGCGCAAAATTTCAGCAAATAAAACGCCGAAGGGAAATCCGGCGATTTACAAAGGTTTTTACGAAGCGTGGTTTTGCGCGGCGTGTGCAGAGTTTAAGACCGAAACGGAATACGAAATTTTGGACGGCGAAGAGATTCCGCGTTGTTTAGTTCATAAAAAACAGCTTGACCGCGTGGAAGAGGAAAGTTATTTTTTCAGGCTTTCGGATTACGACGAAATTTTACTTGAAAAAATTGAAAATAATGAAAATCTAGTTCGTCCCGAATCTCGCCGTAACGAAATAACCTCATTTATTAAAAGCGGTTTGAGGGATTTATCAATTTCGCGTGAAACAAAATCGGTGAGTTGGGGCGTTCCCGTTCCTGACGACGAGAATCACGTGATGTATGTCTGGCTCGACGCGCTTTCAAATTATATAACGGCGATTGGTTGGGGCAATGAAGAACAGGCGGAAATCGGTTTTGAAAAGTTCTGGCAGAATGCCGTGCATTTTGTCGGCAAAGACATTTTGCGGTTTCATACGGTTTATTGGTTTTCGTTTTTGATGGCGGCTGAAATTGATTTGCCGCAAACCGTTTACGCGCACGGAATGTGGCTCGACGCAAACGGTGAGAAAATGGGGAAAACCATCGGAAATGTGATCGAACCGAAGATTTTGAAAGAGTTTTTTCAAGTTGACGCGCTTCGTTATTTTCTTTTGCGCGAAATGTCTTTCGGGCAGGACGGAAAATTCAGTTACGAAAATTTTATCGAACGCGCCAATGCCGATTTAGCAAAAGGTTTGGGAAATTTGTCTTCGCGCACTCTTTCGATGATTACGAAATATCGTGATGGAATCGTTCCCGACGGCACGATTCACGAACAGAATTTTATTTATGCAAAACGCGCAAGTGTAAATAATGACGAACAGGAATTGGCTTCGATTCTGGAATTGGCGCGAGATGAATTTTTGCGGAAATTTGACGATTATGATTTTAGTTCTGCGCTTGAAACCATCTGGACAGTGATTGCCAGAATTGACAAAATGATTTCCGACGCGAAGCCTTGGGAACTCGTCAAGGACGAAAAACAACAAGAAACTTTGAACGCCGTTTTGTATCGAGCGACGGAAACTTTGCGCTGGTTGTGCATTTTGCTCCAACCCGTGATGCCCGAATCAATGCAGGAAATTTATGAGCAGATCGGCTTGAATGAAGACGTTTCAGAGATAAATCCCGCCGAATTGAAATGGGGCGAATTAAAATCGGGAACGCGAATCGGCGAAACAGTCGGAGTTTTTCCGAGATTGGATAAAGTTAAAATTATGAACGAGATAAACGAGAAAATGGAAAAAAATATCGAAGCGAAATTGGAAGAAAAAGGCGTTGAAGTCGGAAAGCATTCAGAAAAAGAAACGGAAGATAATTTGATAAAAATTGACGATTTTATAAAAGTCGAATTAAAAGTCGGCGAGATTTTAGAAGCGGAAAAGGTTGAAAAGAGCGACAAACTTTTGAAATTTAAAGTTGATTTGGGCGAAAACGAGCCGCGTCAGATTCTTGCGGGAATCGCCGAGCATTATGCACCTGAAATGCTCATCGGCAAAAAAATAATTGTCGTGGCGAATCTCAAACCACGCAAAATGATGGGACTCGAATCACAGGGAATGGTTTGCGCCGCGTCGGTTGGCGACGGCGATAAACCAATTTTGGCGACGGTTATGGAAGATGCGCCGAATGGTGCGAGATTGAGATAATGAAAATCCATTTGTTAGAACAAAAAGCTGCATCGGAACAGATAAGCGAAATGCTTGAATCACTTGAAAGTTATATCAAATTAGCAGTTGATGTCGAAAAAGAAGTGTTGGCTGGCGGCGGAACTCTGCACGCTGATTGTGAAGCCGTTTTGATTGAACATAACAGCGCACAGGAAAATATTTAGGGCGCGGATTGGTATCCGTTTACGCAGGAAGTTACATTTGAATCGCTGATAAATATACGTCCGCGTCAGAATAATTTTGGTTTGGAAATTGAAGATGAAAAGCTGCGGGAAAAGATCGAAAAAATTGTCAGAAAATTAATGGAAGGAGTTAGTTATGAATAATTTAGAAGAACGGCGCGAAAGATATTTGAAAGATTCCGTGCAGATTCGGCTCGGCGGTTTGGCGGCAAATTTGGCGCGGATCGGTTCGACTTCAAAAAATCCGGCTAATCTTCCTGTTGTGAAAAGTTTAATTGAAGAAAGTAAATTTTTTATCGAGTGGACGGCGCAAGATACGGAAATCGAAAAGGCATCTGAATTAGTTGATTTACAATTAAATCTGGCTTTGCTTGAGCGTGAATTAGATAAAAATTGGAAAGATGAGGAAATTCGCGCAAAAATCGGGCGGCAGGCAAAAAGTTGGTCGGAACAGGTTTTAATGAGTGCGGGTTTTATTTAACAAATGATTTTTATTGATTCATATTGCTATAATAACGGTGAAAATTATGCAATTTGAATAGAATAGAGAAAAAGCCGAATCGAATTTGAAAAAACACGGTATAAGTTTTGATGAGGCGAAGACGGTTTGGAACGATCTATTCAATATTGATCTGTTTGATGATGAACATTCGGAGGGCGAGCGGCGGTTTTTGATGGTTGGTGAATCGGCTCAAAACAGGCTTTTGATAGTTTCTTATACCGAAAGAGAAAGCAAAATCAGAATTATCAGCGCGAGAGAATTAACATCGAAGGAAAGAAAAGACTATGAACAAGGACGTTTTGAATGATGAGTTAAAGCCCAAATATGATTTGACAAATTTGCGCGTGAGAAAGGTTGGCGAAGGCAGAAAATTGTTGAATCAAATCAGGCTTGATGTTGATGTGGCAAAAGTTTTCCCCGACTCCGAATCGGTTAATGAAGCGTTGAGGTTTTTGATCAGAATCACCAAAGAAAATCAAGCGGAGTTGACGAACAAATGATTTTTATTGATTCACATTGCCACATAGACGGCGAGCAGTTTGACGAAGACCGCGCGGAAGTTATTCAGCGGGCTTTGGATGCGGAAGTTCGATTAATGTTGAACGTCGGAACGGGAAGTCCGAAAACCGATGCGTTTGAAAAAGCCGTTCGACTTGCCGAAACTTATCAAAGCGTGTATTCGTCCGTCGGGATTCATCCGCACGATGCGGTTGAATACACGGATGAAGTTGAAATGCGTTTGATGAATTTGGCAAGGGAAAGCGAAAAAGTAATCGCGTGGGGCGAGATCGGTTTAGATTTTTATTATGAACATTCGCCGCGTGATGTTCAGGAAAAAGTTTTTCGGCGGCAGATCAATGTGGCGAGGGAACTGGATTTGCCGATTATTATTCATTCGCGCGATGCAAACGATGAAACCGTCAAAATTTTGCGCGAAGAATGTTCATACGAAGATTTTCGCGGCGGGATTATGCACTGTTTCGGCGGAACGGCGGAAATGGCGCGGAATTTAATGGAAATCGGATTTTTGATCTCTTTTGCGGGAAACGTAACTTTTAAAAAGGCTGATAATCTGCGCGATGCGGCGCGAGTTGTGCCGCTTGAAAAACTTCTTATCGAAACGGATTGTCCTTATTTAGCGCCTGTTCCGTTTCGCGGCAAAAGAAATGAACCGGCGCGGGTTGTCGAAACGGCGAAATTTTTGGCGGATTTTTACCAAGTCGAACTTGAAATATTGGCAAATAAGACGACGGAAAACTTTCTGAATTTTTTTAAATTAAGTCTGGATTAACAGATAAATTATGTCTCTCCACATAAAAAAGCGGGCTTTTGAACCCGCTTTTTCAGTTTACAAATAGGTTAAAAATTAATCTTCAAACGGCAAGTCGTGCTGTTTTGATTGACGGCTGACGGCGTAAACGCGCAAGCCGATTGAGATCATCAAAACCGAAATACCGATCCAGATGAAAACCCAGACGATTCCGGGAAGACCTGTCGCCGCCGCCATATTTGCTGCGTCGTTTTGAATTTCCGAAGCGGCAAGCGGTGAATTTATATACAAAAGAGTTTTCAGATCCAGAAATGCGTTTAAAACGCATTGGACGGCGAGAAACGCGAGCGAGAAATTCGCCCATTTTGGCGGAGCATATTTTGCAAGCGCGAGCAGTCCGGCGGTTAAAATCATTCCGGCGATAACGGTAAAAAAGACGCTTCCCAAAGTCGTGTCAACAGAGAAAATATTCCACATTGGCGCGAGAATTCCAAAGAAAATCGTCATCAAACCGACGAACGCGCCCGAAGCCGCCAGAGCGATTCTCGCTGAATATGCGCGGCGCATATAAACTAAAAGTAAAACGCCGAAAGCGGTTGTGCCGAGATAGCCCGCGCTCGAAGTTAAAATCGCGGAAAACCAACCGGAAGGAATCGTCTGCACCATTCCGCTTCCGTCGGACGCAACCGACAGGCTCTGAACCGAACTTCCGGTCAGAAGTGCGGCTAAAACGTGGCTTCCTTCGTGTATGAAGGTTACAAACAGGCGAATCGGATAAACGATATAATCGGCATACGGAATAAACCATAAAGCAATCGTGATAATTGTTGCAATAAGCAACAAGGTCAATTGCGGTTTAACGTCTTCGGCTACTTTATATTTTTTCATAATTTTGCAAACTCCTTTTTCTCTTGTATTCTATTTTACGCTTTTTCGGGTGCAAAGTTCAAATCATTTTTCGCGTGAATAATCGCCCGATTTTCCGCCGGTTTTGTTTTCCAGACGAATTTCCGATATTTCGATGTCTTTCTGAACCGCTTTGCACATATCGTAGATCGTCAGACACGCCACCGAAATTGCCGTCAACGCTTCCATTTCAACGCCGGTTTGCGAATCGGTTTTAACTTCGGCTTCGAGATAAACGCCGAAATCCGTAATTTCTGCGCGAACATCGGCTTTTGACAAATTCAGTTGATGACACAGAGGAATCAGTTCGGAGGTTTTCTTCGCCGCCATAATTCCGGCGATGCGGGCGATCTCCAGCGGATTTCCTTTCGGATTTGTCTGCATTTTTAATGTTTCCAAAGTTTTTTCGCTTAAAAAAACCTTTGCCGAAGCAACTGCGCGGCGCGGTGTCGCCGTTTTATCGCCGACATCAACCATTTTTATTTTTCCTTTTTCGTCGAAGTGTGAAAGTTTATTCATAAGAAGATTTCAGATTCTACATTTTAGAAAATTTAAGAACATTTTAATAGGGATGAAAGGGATTTACAGGGATATTTTTAACGTCTGAAATTTGAAATCTGAAATTATTCTTTTCCGTTTCATCTTTTTCATCCCGGTTAAAATATTTTTTTCCCTTTTTATTGGCGGGTTAGCTTATTCTCGGTTATAAATTTACGGCAGAAAATATATTTCGCAAATGTCGCCCGGTTCATAAGTTTGGTTTTCCGGGATGAAAACCAAAGCGTTAGCTCTGGAAAAAGCGATGAAATTTGACGAACCGCCAAAGCGGAGCGATTCGATTTCCAGTTTGCCCTGTTCGTTTGTTTTGACAAAAGCAGGCAGAAGACTGTCGCGTTCCTTTGCGCCTTTTAGTTTTGCGGCGGCTGCCGCGAAACCTTTTTCCAGAGAACTTTCAGAAGCGTTCTGCATCAGCATTAAAGCCGTCCGCACAAAAATATGAAAGGTTACGGCGACGGAAACCGGGTTGCCGGGAAGTCCGAAAATGTGTTTTTCCTTGAACTTGGCAAAAACCAGCGGTTTGCCGGGTTTTAAACTCAGCTTTTCAAAGAAAATTTCCGCGCCGAGTTCGCGTAAAGCGGGTTTTGTAAAATCGTAATCGCCGACGGAAACGCCGCCGGAAATTATCAGAGCGTCGCAGTTTTCGGCGGCTTGGCGGATAATTTTTTTCAAATCTTCCAAATCGTCTTTGGCAATCGGCAAAATTTCGGCATCGGCGTTGGCGTTTTCGGCGAAGATTTTCAAAGCCCACGAATTTGAATTTCTGATCTGATCGGCTGCCGGTTTTTCCGAAACGTCAACAATTTCGCTGCCCGTCGCCAAAATTTTAACTTTCGGACGCTTGGAAACTTTTACGTTTGCATAACCGAACGAGGCGAGAACGGCGATCATATTTTTCGTGATGATTTCGCCCTTGCCGAAAACTTTTTCGTTCGCTTTTATTTCGTGAGAGCGCGAAACGATATTTTGATTTTTATTTGTCGGTTCAAGAATCTCGATAAAATCGCCGCTTTCTACGGTCAGTTCGACTTTTTGCACCGAATCCGCGCCTTTCGGAACGGGCGCACCTGTCATAATTCTCAACGCTTCGCCCGATTTTAACTCATCACGCCAACCTTTTCCGGCAACCGATTCGCCGACGATCTTTAATTTCGCGGGGGCGTTTTCGACATCCGAAACTTTTACCGCGAAACCGTCCATCTGCGAACGGTCAAACGGCGGCAAATCCATATCGGCGAAAATATCTTCCGCCAAAATTCTGCCAACCGTATCGGCTAACTCAACCGTTTCCCCGTCAAGCGGAAAAGTTTGATCGCTGATAATTTTTAGAGCTTCTGAAATTGTAATCACTTTAAATTTTTTGATCGTTTGTAAATTTTGCCGCAAACCCGAACCGATAAATTTGAATCAAAGAGTTGATTTTTCAATCAAAATAAAATTCGTAAATCGGAAAAACTGCTGCTTTTGGCAAAAAAATATTTCCGCAAGCAGAAAACAGTTTGTTTTATAAACCCGATTTTAATATAATTTAGGGCAAATAGTCAGCGAAGTAAATTTTCGGAAATAAAAAAACTGAATTTCTATATTATCCGAATATCAAAAGTTGCTCAAAAAAACAATAAAATCTTGATCTGTATCAAAACTAAAATTAATGAAAATAAAACAAAATTCGTCGGCGCGTTTAATTAAAGGGCAGTTTTTAGCTCTTTCAATGATTCTCTTTTTACTAAACTTAACATTCGGACAAACTCTGTTCACAAATAATCCGGGAAAAAGCAGTTTTCCAAAATCAGCCGAACAAACAAAAAAACTTTTTGTGCCGGGCGAACTGCTCGTTCGTTTTACGAATGAAAGCGCGGCTGTTTCCAAAGAAAATACAATATCTTCGCTGCAAACCGATAAAGGACAAATTCAATTCGAGGTTGAAAATTTTGAAGGAGCGCAGATGCTTTCGGGCTTGCGTCTTGTCAAAGTCGAAGCCGGGCAGACTTTGGATGCGGTTGAGGCTTTTAATGACAGACAAGATGTTTTATATGCCGAGCCGAATTATATTTATCATAATTCGGTTGTGCCGAACGATCCGAACTTCCGCAATTTGTGGGGACTGCAAAATACCGGGCAGACATATGCGACAAGCGGCGGAAATCCTCTGAGTGGAACGCCGGATGCGGATATTGATGCCGAACTTGCCTGGGACAGAACGACGGGCAGTAAAAACGTCGTGGTCGGAATCATTGATTCGGGAGTTGACATAAATCATCCCGATCTGCAAGCGAATATCTGGGTAAATCCGGGCGAAGTTGCGGGAAACGGCGTTGACGACGACAACAACGGGTTTATTGATGATGTCAACGGCTGGGATTTTGTAAATAAAGATGCCACCGTTTTTGACAGCGGCGACGACGAATCGCACGGAACGCACGTTGCGGGAACGGTTGGCGCAAAGGGAAACAACGGCGTGGGCATAACCGGCGTGAATTGGGACGTGAGTTTGATGGCACTCAAGTCTTCAAAAGGCGGCGCGTTTTCAACCACATCGCTTTTGGCGGCTTATAATTACGCTAAATTGATGAAAGACCGATGGGACACTTCGGGCGGCGCAAGCGGCGCGAATCTGCGGGTTTTAAACAACAGTTACGGCGGCAGCGGAAGATCGCAGGCTACCGAGGACGCAATCATACTTTTGGGCAATTCGGGCATTCTTTTTGTCGCCGCCGCCGGAAACGAAACGGTTGATAACGATTTGCTTCCGCACTTTCCTTCAAGTTATTCCCTGACAAATATTATAGCGGTGGCGGCGAGCGACGATAAGGATAATTTAGCTTCGTTCTCGAATTTCGGTTTGGGTTCGGTCAGTCTGGCTGCTCCCGGAAGAGCTATTTTAAGCACAACGCCGAATAATAATTACAGTTTCTTTAGCGGAACTTCGATGGCTTCACCGCAGGTTGCGGGCGCGGCGGCTTTGATAGTTGCGGCGAATCCGACAATTTCCGTCGGCAAACTTCGCTCCGCTTTGGTTTACGGCAGCGAACCGATTGCCAGTTTCCAAAATAAGGTTGATTCGGTAAGACGCTTGAACGTCAACGACGCGATGCAGGTTTCGTTTCAAAACGATACAACGCCGCCCGGAAAGGTTGCAAATCTCGGCATTGCATCCGCCAACGGCAGAATTGTCAATTTGAAATGGACTGCTCCGGCGGACAACGGAAATTTGGGCAGAGCCGCCCTTTATCAAGTTGATTTCAGCAGTAATACGGGCGGAATTTACCGTCTGTATTCCGGCATTCCGAATGCGCCGGGAACTGCCGAAACTGCGGCGGTTAAACTGCCTTTTCAAAATCCGTCTGGAAATCTTATCGTCAGGGCAATAGATCAACTGGGAAATTCCAGCACATCAACAATTGCCGTCAGCGTTGATGAAGCGGCGGTCAATCCGTATCAGCAAAAACTCGAAGCAAATCAGACGCTTTCAAGCGGAACGGCGATCAATCTGAAAGGCGACGATAGTTATCGCAGAGATTACGATTTGCCTTTTGCCTTCCCGTTTTTCGGAACTTCATATAATAAAGTTACGATCTCGACAAACGGCATACTTTATTTTTCAGTTCCGCCGGTCAGAAGCAACGGAGACGGTGATGACGCGTCAAGTTCGGTTGAAGCACTCAACGCGCATAAAATGATCGCCGGTTTGTGGGACGATTTGAGAACCGATAGAAATGCAGGTGATGACGTTTACGTTACAACCGAAACTGACCGCATAATATTTCGCTGGAAGGCTGTAACATTCGATACTCCTACATCAGGCGGTTCTTCGCGCGGCGAAAATCCGGTCAATTTTGAAATCGAACTCAACAAAAACGGAGTTATCAAGCTGAGATACGGTGCGGGAAACACGAAATTGTTCTCCGTTGTCGGAATTTCTCCCGGAGAGTTTCAGGCGTATGTCGCAAAAAGTCATACATATATTTTCGGGCAGGGTGCGGTCAATCTGACCAACGCTCAGACAATCGTATTCAGTGCGAATGCCGGAACGACTCCGACGACAAGCACAACCCGTTTCGATTTTGACGGCGATAAGAAAACGGACATCTCGATTTTCCGTCCCGCGCCGGGCGAATGGTGGTATCTGCGCTCTTCGGATAACACGAATCGCGCGTTGAAATTCGGAACTTCTACCGACAAAATCGTTCCGGCGGATTACACGGGCGACGGTAAAACCGATGTTGCCTTCTTCCGTCCTTCAACCGGACAATGGTTTATTTTGCGAAGCGAGGATCAGACGTTTTTCGCCTTCCCGTTCGGCGCGTCGGGAGATATTCCCGCGCCGGGCGATTTTGACGGCGACGGAAAAGCTGATCCGGCGGTGTTCCGTCCGTCGAATGCGACTTGGTATATCTTAAAATCAACCGGCGGCACGGACATCCGGCAGTTTGGCGTGGCGGAAGATATTCCGCAGGTTGCCGATTACGACGGCGACGGAAAAGCCGATCTGGGCGTATTCCGCCCGACTCCTTCGCAATGGTGGATCGCGCAAAGCACAGGCGGCACAAAAGCCTTGCAATTCGGGGCAACCGGCGATAAACCTGTTGCGGCGGATTACACGGGCGACGGCAAAACCGACATCGCTTTCTTCCGTCCTTCAACCGGACAATGGTTCATTTTGCGAAGCGAGGATTCATCATTCTACGCCTTCCCGTTTGGTGCAGTAGGCGATCAACCTGCGCCCGGCGATTACGACGGCGACGGAAAAGCCGATGCCGCAGTTTTCCGCAACAGCAATCTGACTTGGTATCTGCAAAGATCGAACAGCGGATTTCAGGCAATCGGTTTCGGCGTAAACGGAGATAAACCCGTTCCGTCGGCTTATATTCCGTAAACCTTAAACTAAAAGGGAAGTGAAAAACTTGCTTTTATTAAAGGAGCGTAAGAAATTGCGCTCCTTATTTTATTTGAATTTTAGTAATTAGCGATAGAATTGCGGCAATGATTCAATTTTTTTGAAGTTAGAGATATATGCGTTTCAAACTTGCTTGAAATTTTTAATTTTGCTGACAATGAAATTATATCCATCATCAAAACGCGGAATCATTTTATAATTAGATTTTTGAGTTCTTCAATTATTTCGGGAAGATCAAAATCTCTGGAATTTCTATTCAAAAAGCAATTTTTTTCAGAATAATTTTTATTTGAGTTTCAAACAAAAAAACTTGTCGGGAGTAACAATCAGAAAGTAAGAAAAAGGATGATAATATCCGTGAGCAAGCAAATTTCGCCTAAGTGCCATCGCCCATTCGACGGAAACATCCGAATTTATTTTAACTTCAACAGCTAAAATCGGTTGATGATTTTTATCTGAAATTAAAAAATCGGTTTCTAAATTTTCTATTCGTTATCGTATAAGTTTAATACCTTTTTAGTAGAAAATTCTTGAAAATGATAACATAATTCAGATACTAATACTAAAATTTAAGAGAGAGGAAATTTATAAAACTGTGATTGATTTTGAACTGACCGAAGAACATAAAGCTCTGCAAAAAACCGTCCGCGAATTTGTCAGGGGCGAGGTTGCGCCGTATATCAAAGAATGGGACGAAGAGCAGCATTTTGAAAAGAGCATTTTTACAAAAATGGGCGAACTCGGACTTTTAGGAGTCTGCATACCCGAAGAATACGGCGGCGCGGGATTTGATTATATCTCGCTCGGACTCGTCTGCGAAGAACTCGAAGCGTGCGATACGTTTATGCGCGTCGTGATGAGCGTTCACTGCGGCTTGAATTCTTTATCGCTGCTGACTTGGGGCAGCGAGGAGCAAAAACAAAAATATCTCGTGCCGCAAGCGAAGGGCGAGGTTTTGGCGACATTCGGTTTGACCGAACCGAACGCGGGAAGCGACGTTATCGGGATGCGTTCGAGCGCGAAACGCGACGGCGAAGATTGGATTTTAAACGGCGAAAAAATGTGGATTTCGCTTGGCAATACGGCGCAAAATTTTCTGTTTTTCTGTTGGACGGACGAAGATAAACGCAAAAAGCGCGATCATACGGGAATCAGCTGCTTTATCGTCGAACGCTCGATGGAAGGTTTTTCTTCGGGAACTCTGCACAACAAAATGGGAATCCGCGCTGGCGATACGGGTTATTTTACTTTACAGGATGTGCGCGTTTCTCAGGAAAATATGCTTGGGCGCGAAGGCGAAGGTTTCAAAATTGCGATGTTTTCTCTTGAAAACGGGCGTTATACAGTCGCTTCCGGCGCAACCGGCGTGATTCGCGCTTCGCGCGACGCTTCGGTTGATTATGCAAACACAAGAGAAGTGCAGGGACAGACGATTGCTAATTTCCAACTTGTCAAACAAAAAATTGCCGATATGCAAGCCGATTACGAAATGTGCCGGCTGCTCTGGCTGAAAGCCGGCTGGCTGAAAAATGAAGGAAAATCTTCGACCAAAGCGGCATCTCTGGCAAAATGGCAGGCGACGATTCGCTCGGAAAAAGCCGCTTCGATGGCAATTGAAATTCACGGCGCAAACGGTTACACGAACGATTATCCGGTTGAGAGATATTTACGAAACTGCAAAGCCGCTATTATTTACGAAGGAACGCGCGATATACACACGCTTCTGCAAGCTGATTGGGCTTTAGGCTTGAAAAAAGAACCGAACGCCAGAGTTTCGCTTCCGGCGTATGAGAAATGAGAAATATGAAGTGAGAAGTGAAAGGTATTTATGTAATTAGAAATTTTCACTTCGCACCTTTCACTTCTCATTTCTCACTTATTTCTCATCCAATTTCAGTTCGGGACTTTGATTGGTCATCTTCCATTCGCCGTCTTCTTTGACGAATTTTACCTTGATTCCGTTCGGA
The DNA here is from genome assembly GCA_965214585.1 of Pyrinomonadaceae bacterium. Taxonomy (GTDB): domain Bacteria; phylum Acidobacteriota; class Blastocatellia; order Pyrinomonadales; family Pyrinomonadaceae; genus JAHCHG01. The sequence continues at coordinate 3,601,784 of OZ243957.1, forward strand.
TAAGATTCGTTTTTTACGTTGGCGATGGCGACATCTCCTTCGATTTGTTCATTTATCGTTTCGCAGGGCTTGTCGCCGACAGGTTCGTTTTCCAAAAATTCCGTCAGCGTTTTGATGTTGTCGGCTTTCATATCGGCTTCGTAAGATTTAAGCGTTTCTTTTGAATAAACTTTTCGCAAAGCCGCTTCGTCTTTTTTCCGCATCGCGTCGCAATATGCCGTTACGACGGGCGATAAAGTCGCTGCCGTGTTTTCCGTCGCAACTTCCGGCGTTTTGTCGGTTGCCAAAGGATCGGGTTCATTTTCCGAACGTATATTGACGTTCAACGTATTCGTGTTGACGGTGGTTTCCGTTTCCGAACATCCCGCCGAAATTATTGCAAAAATTAGAATCGTGCTTAAAAATATAACTTTAAGTTTCATAAATTTCTCCTGAATTTAGTTTGAAAAATAAGGATTATAATTCATATTACGCGAATGAACAACACTTATAAAACAGAATTTCGCCGAAGTTTTTTAATCGAGAATCTGCCCGAACCTCTGACCAGAGCGAGCAGGCACTTGCAGTTTTTCGATAATTACATTGCAAAAACCAGACTTCGCCTGCGCTCGGTTCGTAATCCCGAAACGAAAAAATGGACGCGGATTTTGCAGCAGAGATTTTTAGCCGACAAAGGAAATATATCTGTCTGGAAAAGCGCGGAAATAGTTTTAAATGAAACCGAACACAAGATTTTTGAGAAGTTTGAAGGCAGGGAAATTCGCAAAAACCGTTATTTTTACGAATTTGATGAAAAACTATTTGAAATTGACGTTTATCTCGGCGATCTCTGGGGTTTGAATATTGCAAACGTAAGTTTTGAAGACGAAATCAAAACGAATAATTTGAATGTTCCGCCGTTTGCATTGCTTGAAATTACAAATTATGAATTTTTTAACGGCGAAATTTTAGTTGATAAAAATTTTGCCGATGTTCAGGAAGAATTTGAGAAAATTACTTCTTAAAAGAGTGAATGAGAAAATTTACAGAGTATTTAATACACAAATTTCAAGTTTTTTAGCAACGGAATTTTTGCGGGCGAGAGAGCAACTCTTCCTGACCTGCGATCTGTTTATTCTTGAGTAGTTAATCGTAATGATCTGCTCAAGATAAAATGAAAAAACATAAGATTATCAAATTGGCAGGTCAGGAAGGGTTGCTTTGCGCCCGCTTTTCAAAAAGTGAAAATGCCAAACAATTTAAAAAACTGCTCTACTTATTTTGTTCTGGGTTCAAGCGGAAAATATTTATCCATAGATTCGTTTATTTCCAGATAAATTTTCGTTTCGCGCGGAATCAAATTTACCCAATTTGCGCCGCCGCGCCGAATATAGCCGGATAATCGCGCCGGATTTGAATTGTAACCCGCCGCCATAAGCTGCGCCGGCGTTGCGATTCCGTCTTGAATCGCTTTGTAAACCGTATCGTTTGAAACCAGATCGTTCCAAGTCATCTGCATATAAATCAGCATCGCCTGCGCCGCGTTGCTGTGCGTTCTCATTCCGTCAACAAAATCCGGTATCAAAACGGCTTGCGGATAAAGACGCTGAATTATCCGGTATGTCGAAGGAATCATCTGCACCATTCCGCCCGCGCCCGCGCTGCTGACCGAATAGCGGTAAGTCTGACCTTGATTGAGCGCGTAAAGCGCGTAAACTTCGTTGAATAAATTCGGTTGAAATTCGTTCCAGAAACGCTGATGATCTATGTGTTCGACAATTGCCAGACGCTCCGCCATATCAATTACCTGCGGCGCAATAAAAATGCCTTTTTTCCGCAGTTCGACACGCGCTATGTCGAGCGTGTTTCTGATGTAAAATTTTCCGGCGTTGACCACTTCGGGCGTAACCAATCCGGGATGCGTCGAAACATAATAAGCCATTTCAACGAATTTTCCGTATTTTTCAATCGGATACTGAACCAACACCGGCAAATGAAAAACATTGTTCAGACTCGAAATCATAATCGGCGTATTCGTCCAATTCGGTCTGACAATCCGCACTCTCACAGGTTTCGAGTTTGAGGAAGTCGTAACGAATTCGGCATCTCTTGTCAAAAAAGATGCTTTTGTCATCACGATATAGTCCATTTTATTTGTTTCATTATCGTGAAAAGCGACGCGGATAATATCCGTTTTCAGAAAATCGTCGGAAAAAGCCGTCGGAATCGGACGCGCCGACATCTGCCGCTTTGCTTCATTGATTTTGCTCTGAATCTGCCCGTAGCTCAAGCGCGAAGAATTATTTAAATTATTGTTCTGCTCCGCCTTTTTTTCCTGATCTTCATCAATCACGACAATAACGGGAGTCGGCTGCGGAGTCGGACTCGAAGCCGGAGTCGGCGCAGGTTTCGGAAGATTATCGGTAATCGTCAGCAAACTGCCCGAATTCGGCGTTGGTGTCGGCTGTAATATTTGCGCGAGTCTCGCTCTTTTTTCAGAATTTTCATTTTCCTGAGAAAATACGACAATTGTTGACAAAACAAGCAGAAAAAAAACTGGTAAAACTCTTAATTTCATATTTCTAAATTCGGTTTGATCTATTTAAGTGCGGATATTTTGAAATTTCCACGAAAACTTTGCGGACTCTAAATCCTCTGTTTATACAGATTCGCTCATTTTATAAAAGGTTGTCAAATGTAATCGTAAAATTTATAGATGCTACAAAAAAAACTTATGTATCGGGCGGATTTGGAAAAATACGCGTGTTTGCTGTATAACTAAAGTTTTGTGGAAATTGATAAAAAAAAACTTAAAAAATTAGAAAAAAGGTTATGAAAAAACTCTTTGGAACAGACGGGATTCGCGCCAAAGCCGGCGTTTTTCCGCTTGACGCGCCGACAATCGAAACAATCGGGAAATCTCTGGCGAAGCATCTGGGAAATAAAAACGGACAGCCGCATTTTGTGATCGGCAGAGATACGCGCGAATCGGGAGATTGGATCGAAAACGCATTTTGCAAAGGTGCTGATTCAGAAAATGCCGTCTGCGAATCAGCCGGAATTATCACCACGCCGGGAATCGCATTTTTAACCAAAAACAAAAATTTCGATGCCGGAATCGTCATCAGCGCGTCGCACAACCCGTATCAAGACAACGGCATAAAAATCTTTCTGCCAAGCGGGAAAAAAATTGACGGCAAAATCGAAAAAGCAATCGAGCAGGACATTTTCGAGAGCCGCGAAAATAAGGAAGAATCAAGGGAAGCAAACTTTGGCGAACAAGATTCGGATTTTGACAAAAACGATAAAAATGCGGCAAAAATGCAGCAGGCTTATGTTGATTTTCTAGCCGATGAATTTAAAAATTTATCGCTTAAAAATTTTAAGATAGTAATGGACTGCGCCAACGGTGCGGCTTCGGAAATCGCTCCGAAACTGTTCAAAAGATTCGTTTCCGATGTTGTTGCGATAAACGACAATCCCGACGGCAAAAACATCAACGAAAATTGCGGTTCTCTGCACATCGAAAAACTGCAAAAAAAAGTTCTGGAAGAAAAAGCCGATTTCGGCGTGGCGTTTGACGGCGACGCGGATCGTTCGCTGTTTGTTGACGAAAAGGGGAAAATGGTTGACGGCGACGCGGTTTTATGGATTATGGGACGGCATTTGCAAAAAAACGGCGAACTGAAAAACGATACGGTTGTGGCAACCGTGATGAGCAACATCGGGCTGCAAATCGCGTTTGAATCAAAAAATATAAAACTTTTGCGAACCGATGTCGGCGACAAATATGTTCTAAAAGAACTCTTGGACAAAAACGGCTCAATCGGCGGCGAGCAGTCCGGTCATATAATCTTCCCGAATAAAAGTCTGGTCGGCGACGGAATGTTTACCGCGCTTTATCTGCTCGAAGCGTTAAGCAACAACCAAAAAACTCTCTCGCAAATGACCGAAGGCTTCAAGCAATTTCCTCAAACTTTGGTTAATGTCAAAGTCCGCGAAAAACTTTCGTTTGAAGAAGTTCCGGCAATCGCCGAAGCTGCCGAAGAAATCGAAAACGAACTCGGCGAAAAGGGAAGACTTCTTCTGCGCTATTCCGGCACGGAAAATCTGGCGCGTGTGATGATCGAGGGCGAAAATCAGGAAATAATCGAAGAGCAGGCAAATCGTCTGGCAAAGAAAATTAAAAGCACTCTGGGCTGAGTATCAGACAGCAATTTTACGGAAAAGCTGTTGTAAAAATTTATTTCCATTCTTGCACATTCGATTCAAAAATTGTATATTTTAACTACCGAAACGGTAGGTAAATCCTCCGTTTCTAGTGATTACTGGGGTGAGGACAGTAATTACGAATTGGCAGGCGCGGTCCACTTCCACGTGGCTTCGCCTGCTCTCATATTTTAAACTCGATTTCAATAATCAATAGGAGTGCAAGAATCACTGCTTGCACGAGTGCGACTTTGTAAATGTTTAGCAATTTGCCTACCTCATTCAACGAACTAAATCCGAAAAACCGCAGTTAGAGTTTTGAGTTAATTTTTTCTGTGATAAAAGTTAAAGTATGGAAAATGTTCGTGTGAAATTAGAAAAACCTTCCGATCAATATGAAATAAATATCGGACACAATTTGTTAAGAAACTGCGGCGGTTGGGCGCGAAATTCTATTTCGGAAAATTGCAGAAAAATCGCTCTCGTTTCAAATCCGAAAGTTTTCGGTTTATACGGCGAAACTGCGGTTGAAAGCCTCGAAAACGCGGATTTTGAAGTTTCCGTCTGGTTGATGAAAGACGGCGAAGAATTTAAAAATATACGTTCGCTCGAAGAATCTTTAAATTTTTTCGGCAAAAGCAATATCAAGCGAACCGATGCCGTCCTCGCGCTTGGCGGCGGCGTGGTCGGCGATCTGGCGGGTTTTGCCGCCTCAATTTATTTGCGCGGAATCGCCTTTTTGCAAATTCCGACCACTTTGCTGGCAATGATTGATTCGTCCGTCGGCGGGAAAACTGCGGTCAACAGCGATTTCGGGAAAAATCTGATCGGCACGTTTTATCAGCCGAACGGCGTTTTAGTTGACGTAAATGTTTTGCAGACTTTGGAAACGAGAGAACTCGTCGCCGGTTTTTGCGAAGCCGTTAAGCAAGGCGCAATTTCGGGCGAAGAACTATTGTTGACGACTTCCAAAATCTTATCCGATTATCCGGCAGATACTTTTGCCCAAAACTTTGAAGATGATGAATTTTTAAGCCGACTCGAAAAATTTATCTCCGAACAGATCGCCTTTAAAGCGGAAATCGTAATGCAGGACGAAAAGGAATCTTCCGGCAGACGCGACGCTAAATCGCGCAAAATCTTAAATTTCGGACACACGCTCGCTCACGCGCTCGAAAAAGTTACCGATTATAAATACTTCAAGCACGGCGAAGCCGTCGGCTACGGCATTTTATTTGCCGCCGAATTGTCGAAAAAACTTGATATTTTGAGTAAAAATAGTTTAGACTTATTAAACGATGTTGTTCGCAGTATCGGACATCTGCCAAATGCGAGCAGCATCAGCAAAACAGAAATTATTGAAGCCTTTGCTCACGACAAGAAAAATATTAACGATTCGCTTCAGTGGATTTTATTGCAGGACATTGGCAAACCTATTATTTACAACAATTCAGGCATTCCGAAAGAAGCCGTAATGCAGACCCTCGAAAAGATTCTAAGACCGAAAGAATAGTTTTTTAAGGCGGTTCGTTTAGTGGAGTTTTAAAAATGAAAGAGCAATTTACAAACAAAAAATCAGAACGCGGCGGCGCGGGGGTGAAATTTTTATTGGTTTTAACCGTAATATTTTTGGTCGCCCACGCCGGATGGAATTATATTCCGGTGGCGTATCAGGCACAGGATTTCAAACAAGAACTGGAAACGGCGGTTGTGCAGGGCGTTGCATTGCCCGGATCGCAGATGACTCCGGTTGATACGGTCAAAACGAGAATTCGTCAGAAGGCGCAAGCCGAAGGCATTCCGTCTAATTATTACCTCGATGTTAAGCAAGTCAAAGGCATCGTCCAAGCCCGCGTGATTTACCAGAAATCCGTTCCGATCTTGCCGTTCGGTCTTTACACTTATAACTATTATTTCGATCACACCGCCACGCCAACCGGATTTTTATTCAAGGAAGATTAAAATAAAAATTTTGCCGATTGGTGAAGCAAATTCAAACAGATCATTTTCTGAAAAAACTCAAATTTTGGTAGCGCAAAGAAACAAAAAAACAGATGAATCATTGCTTTTTATATAATAAAAGAGCAGTTTAAAAAGGAGTTTGCAGTTTTAAATTGCCGCCGCCGCTAAATTCTCACGGACGCGCAGAGGCTGGATTTTAATCAGAGATTCGGGCGCGTCGGCAAGCCAAGTTGACGGGCAAACGCCGCACGTCGTGCATTTTTCAACCGCCGGACACGGTTTTGAAGAAAGTGCTTCGTGCGCTTTTTTATGCTCGGTTTTCAAGAAATCGAAAGACAAACCCGAATCAACAATTGACCACGGAAGAAATTCCGCGTATTCGCGGTTTCTCGAAGTGTGAAACGCCGGATCAATTCCGGTTTCGCGCAACGCTTCTTTCAAATTTCCTTTCAGACGCGCCGCCGTTTCGATAACTTTTGAAATTGTTCTGTCGCCGGAGGAAAACAACGCTTGTTCGTGCGCGATTCTCGCGCTCATCGCCCGAACTTCGACGTTCGGGATTTTTGCCAGATTTTTTGAAACCCATTTTAAGCGGTTTTTCAGTTCCTTTTCGTCGCAAATCGCGTCCCATTGCAGAGGCGTGTTCGGCTTCGGCACAAAACCGTTTAATGACGGAATGATTTTTCCCGCAAAACCGAATTTCTTTCCGGCTTCGAGCATACGGTCTTTGACGCGCTCGACAAGGACGAGCATTTCTTCCAAATCTTCCTTGGTTTCCGTCGGAAGTCCGACCATCAGATATAGTTTAACGGTCAACATTCCGCGATCAAAAACCGCGCCGCAAATGTCAACAATTTCGTCGTTTGTCAGATTTTTATTGATGACGCGCCGTAGCCGATCCGAACCTGTTTCGGGCGCGACGGCGATTTGCTGATCTTTTGATTCAACGAGCGCGTCGAGTAATTCTTCGGAAATTTGGTCAAGCCGCAGAGAAGAAACCGAAATGCGGTATTCCATTTTGCGAAGTTCGCTCAAAATTGTGGAAATTTCCGGGTGATCGCAAACGGCGGTTGAAACGAGTCCGATCTTATTTGTTTTTCCTCGCCATTCAGCCGCTTTCGCCAAAATATCTTTGGCGGGAACGACGCGCGGCGGATAATAATTGTAACCAGCCCAGCAAAAACGGCAGCCTTGCGAACAGCCGCGCGAAATTTCGACAAGAAGACGTTCGCCCATTTCCGCTTCGGGCGACCAAACCGATGTCGAAGGGCAGAAAATATCTTGATTTAGGAGAAATTCTGATAATTCGGTTTCGCCGCGATTTATGGCGCGTCTTAAAGTTCCTTCTTTCGGATTTACGGCGGAAAGTGCGCGTCCGACTTTTTTGGGAACGCCAGCTTTTTTCGGCACATAATCGAAAACCGTTCCGTCTTCGTTGTAAATCACATCGTAAAGCGACGGAATGTAAAACCCGCGTCCGATCTTCGCCAAACTCAGCAGAATATCTTCCTTTGTTTCGTTTTCAAAAATCCGGTCAACAAGTTGAAACGCTAAAATTTCGCCTTCGCCGACGGCGATAATGTCCGTAAAATCGGCAATCGGTTCGGGATTCAAAAACGAAGCCGCGCCGCCCATCACAACCAAAGGATGAAAATGATTTCTATCTTTCGACCAGACGGGAATCTGCGACATTTGCAGCATCCGCGCCATATTCAGATAATCCGTTTCAAACGAAATCGAAAACGCGACGACATCAAAATCTTTAACCGGAGTCTGCGTTTCGAGCGATAACAGCGGAGTGCGCGATTTTTCGTATTCTTTTAGTTCAAAATTGTCGGGCAGAAAAACTCTCTCGCAGGAAACTTCGGGAATTTTATTGAAAAGTTCATACATCGTGTGAAGTCCGAGATTCGCCATTCCGATTGAATGCGTATTTGGATAGCACAATGCAATACGAAGCGTCGCGCCGCCTTTGACGATAACGCCTTCCTCGTGCGCGAGTTTATTTTTGTAGCTGTCCGTAATTCTTTTATTCATAAACCAAAACTGTTATTTTACACTTTTTCCGATAAAAAGAAAACAATTGATTCGATGAGGTTTTAGGGTAAAAAGATGTGAGCAAATTTTACAATCTTCTGTTTAATCACCATCCTCCATTACTGCTAATCTTGTAGAGGTTTTGAAAAGTAAAAAAATTGAGTGTTTCTACACTTAAATATTCCATAAATAATTATAGCTGAATCTCGTCAAAAACAGCCGAATTTAGTAAATAATGATGTCTAATTTGATTTTGCTATTTAATAGAGCAATCTTTTAAATTATTTGGCAGTTTCACTCTTGAAGATCGGGCGCAGAGCAACCCTTCCCGACCTGCGATCTTTTTGGTCTTGAGCTGGTTTTTGGTAATGATCTGCTCAAGATAAAATAAAAAGCGAAAGTTAATCAAATTGACAGGTCTGGAAGGGTTGCTCTGCGCCTGCAAAAGTTAAAATACCGAAAAACTTAAAAATCAGACTATTTAATTTTATTAGTTAATTTGCCGCTTTTTGTGTAAATATGTCGCTTTGATAGAGCAAAAATATAGCTGAAACCACCTTTTACAAAACCCCTGCAAGATTAGCATTAATGTCGGGTTTCCGCCTGTGTTTTCTTTTTAACTCTCTCCTGCGCTTCTTCGGCAACCGCGTCTTCGTGTTTGATGTCGAGCCGCAAACGCCTGTATAAACTCATCCATTGATTTGCCAGCCAAGGAATTGCGAAAAAAGCGAGAACGTATCCGCGCCAATCGTAAATAAGAAGTTGGAAACCCGTTAAGATAATAAAAATCAGCGTAACCCAATGACTGAAGCAGTATTCGCAAGTAAAAACGTAGTAAAATTTCTGTTTGAGAGTCGTTTCACAATTTTCTCTTCTGTCGTTACAAAATTCGCGCCATTCGCTGAAAATTTCTTCCTGCGTAACCGTCCACGCAATCGAAGCAACGATCAGCGATAAAATAAAAAGCCAGTAAAGTTGTGTTAAAATCGGCATTTATTCAAAAAGTTCGTCAACAGAAATCTTCCAGCCGGGCAAAAAAGGTTCGGCATCGGCGATTTCACCGCGCCGAAAAATCTTCGGATTATTCGGATTTTCGCGCGAATAGCTTTTAATTGTATCATCACTTAATAAATCAACGTCCCAAACAATTTTCGTTCCGGCGGCAAAATAATCGGCGCGTTTCTGCTCGATTGCTTTTTCCGCAGTTTTGCCGTAATCATTTTCGCTTCTAACCTCGACGGCGAAAATCGGTGCGCCTTTTAGAAACTTCATTCCGCTTCTTTCGCCGACAAAGAAAGAAGCATCGGGACTAAATGATTTGCGGTTTGGTAAATCAACGAGAAAGCCGACATTATCCGTGTAAGTTCTGCCCGAAAAAGTTTTTCGCTGATACATTTTAAGGCTGACTGCAATATTAAATGCTGCGGTGCTTGGTTCGTCGCCTGTTGACATAAATTTTACAATCTCTCCATTAACAATTTCGGCTTTACCTTCGGTTTGATAAAGTTTTTCGACGAGTTCTTCCGTTGTCGGTTTGTCTAAAACTAAAGTATTCATAAAACTGCTCCTAAAAACTATTTTGCGGCTTGCAATTACTATAAGCAATCGCAAGCCGCAAATCAAAGATTTTAAGTTGTAAATTCTATTGCTTTCCTTCGAGAAACGCCTTCAAACGACGCGAGCGCGACGGATGGCGGAGTTTTCGTAACGCTTTCGCTTCGATCTGCCGAATGCGTTCGCGCGTAACCGCAAAATGCTGTCCGACTTCTTCGAGCGTGTGTTCCGAACCCGTGTTTCCGAGTCCGAAACGCATTTTGATAACTTTTTCCTCGCGCGGCGTAAGCGTCGCCAAAACTTCGTCGGTAATTTCCCGAAGATTTGAAAACGTGACCGATTCCGCCGGATTCATAATTGATTTGTCTTCGATAAAATCGCCGAGATGCGAATCTTCTTCTTCGCCAATCGGCGTTTCCAGAGAGATCGGCTCTTGCGCGATTTTCAGAACCTTTCGCACTTTTGAAACGGAAATGTCCATTTTCTTGGCGATTTCCTCGCTCGAAGGTTCTCTGCCCATTTCCTGCACGAGCGCACGCGAAGTGCGAATCAATTTGTTGATCGTTTCGATCATATGAACCGGAATTCTGATCGTTCTCGCTTGGTCGGCAATCGCTCTCGTGATCGCCTGACGAATCCACCAAGTCGCGTAAGTAGAGAATTTGTAGCCGCGCCGCCACTCGAATTTGTCAACTGCTTTCATCAAACCGATGTTGCCTTCCTGAATCAGATCCAAAAACTGAAGCCCTCGATTCGTGTATTTTTTTGCAATTGAAACGACAAGGCGCAAATTCGCCTCGACGAGTTCGCGTTTCGCTTGATTCGTTTCCTGTTCGCCGACCAGAATTTTTTGCAGCGAACGCTTGATTCTGACCGAAGACAGATGATATTTGTCTTCAATTACGTCAAGTTTCGCCTGCGCTTCGCTGATTTTTTCCTTTAAATCCTTTTTCTCGGCGGCGGTCAGTTTGTCATTTTCGATTCTGTCGCCCATTCGCTTGATCGTCCGTTCCGATTTGCGGATTTCGTCGGTTACGCGGCGAATCGCGCCGATCATTTTCTGCATCGTGCGTTCGGTCAGATCAAGCTGCTTTATTTCCTGCGCGACTTCCAGCCGGTGACGCGCAACCTGTCTTTGCAAAGTTCTGATTTTCTTGGACTTTTTACCTTTCGACGCTTTTTGTTCAGCGCGAAGTTTTTCTAAAGTTTTGACGGCTTTTTCATAATTGTCTTTGATATTTGCGATGCCTTCGAGCGTCCAGCGCAAGTATTCGTCAACTTTGTCTTCTTCGCCCGTTAATTCCGCTTGTTCGGAAAAATGCACCGTTTCGCGGATGCTGACTTTTCCCTGTTCCAAACCTTCGCCGATTTCGATCAGGCGTTCAACGGCAATCGGCGAACGCGCAATCGTTTTCTGCGTTTTTATCTCGCCGCGCTCGATTCTTTGAGCAATCGCCACTTCGCCTTCGCGCGTAAGAAGCGGAACAATTCCCATTTCGCGCAAATAGAGGCGCACCGGATCATTTGATTTATCGAGCGTTCCCGCCGACAAATCAAGATTTCTGCTGTCCTCATCGTCGTCGTTTTCCGCCGCGATCTGCGCCGCCTGTTCCAAAAGCTGCGCGTCCGAATTATTAACCGTAATGTTCGCCGCTTCGAGCCGTTGAAGTATTTCCTCAATCTCGTCCGGCGACATCATTTTATTTGGAATCTCGTTGTTAAGTTCGTCAAAACTCAGCGACTTTTTGCGCTTGCCGAGTTTAACGAGTTTGCCGATCAAGGCTTCCATTATCTCTTCTTTTAATTCTTCTTCTCTTTCGTCGTTATCTGCCATTTTTTTATAAGTGCTTGTGATTAAATATATATATGAATCGTTGTTTGTAAAATATATTAAACGCGCGAACCGTAAAAAAAGTTTCGCGTTTTGGCAATCCTACATTGTATAACAGATATTGCGGAAAGGGAAGTGTCTTAAGGTAATTCGTTTTGCAGATAAATTAATTATCAGCCATACGGTTTTTCAATTCGTGTTTCAAACGCGCCAAACCGATTTGTTCGACGACGAGCAAATCGCGCAACTGAAAATCGCCGTTTTGTTCGGCAAAAGCGAGTTCCTGACTAATATCAAGAATCCGCCGTTCGATTGCCATTGTCCGCAAAGAAATAACGCAATTCTCCGCCTTTGCCAAAACCTCGTCAATCGCGTCGTCTTTTTCCCGCGCCGGTTCGCTCATCAATAAAACGGGAACAAAATCGCTTGCCGCCAAATCGTCTTCGGTCATTTCCAGCAGAAGTTCGCTCGTAACTTCCAAACCGTCATTTGTAATGTTTATCAGGGCGCGAAAAACTTCCGCCGTTGCCAAAGTTTCATAATCGGTTTTCTCGATTTGCGGCAAAATCGTTTCGCGCAACTCACGGTCATAAATAAGAAGTTCGAGCAAGTTCTGCTCCGCAACTGTCATTTTCGCCTGCGTCGCGCGGGCAACTTGCTGTTTGACGGTTTCTCTGTCAAACATCGAACCGAGTTTGACGGTTTTCCACAAATCGCGTTTCAAAATCTGGTCTTCGATTCGCAAAAACGTCATCGCGTAATCAAACGATTCGCGTTTTTGAATCGGATTGCGAACAGCCGACAAAACGGGCAGAACATCTTCAATCGCTTCGGCTTTTTGCTTAGGCGAAGCGAGATTGCGTTCGTGCGAGATATGTTCTAAAACAAATTGCAGATGCGGCAGCGCGTTTCCGCGAGCCAGATTATAATTTTCCGCGCCATTCTCGCGGATAAAATCGTCCGGGTCTTTTCCGTCCGGCAGAACCAAAACCTTGATGTCGAAATCCGCGTCAATCAGCGTTTCAATCGCTCTTCGCGCCGCCTTTATTCCCGCCGAATCGCCGTCGTAATTGACGACGACCTGTTTTGAAAATCTTCCCAAAAGTTTCGCCTGCTGGGGCGTAAAAGCCGTTCCCAAACTCGCCGCCGTATTCTGAACGCCGAATTGATAAAGCGCGATCAAGTCCAGATAACCTTCAACAAGAATCGAAAATTTCCGCTTGCGAATCTCGTCTTTATTTTGAAAAAGCCCGTAAAGATGTTCGCTTTTAATATAAGCGGGCGTTTCCGGCGAATTGAGATATTTCGGTTCGCCCTGTGCCAAAATCCGCGCCCCGAACGCCACCGGATTTCCGTTCAAATCCAAAACCGGAAACATAATCCGCCCGCGAAAACGATCATAAACTCGTTTCTTTTCTTCATTTACCGAAACCAAACCGCTTAATTTAATTAAATCCTCGTCGCCGACCTTTTCCTTCAAAAGATTCAAAACCGCGTCCCAACCGTCCGGCGCAAAACCGATGCGAAAAGTTTTAATTGTCTTTTCGTCAATCTCTCTCGATTTCAAATATTCCCGCGCCGCTTTTGAATGCGGATTGTCGTCCTGCAAATGATTTTCCCAAAATTCAAGCGCGAGTTTATTCAGTTCGATAACTTCGTCGGCGATCTTTTTCTTTTCTTGTTTTTTCTTTTTATTATACTGATATTTTTTATCGTCAATCGGCTCAGGCAGCGGAACGCCCGTCATATCAGCCAATTTCTGAATCGCTTCGGGAAACGACAAACCTTCCATTTCCATCAGAAAATTAAAAGCCGTCCCCGATTTCTGACAGCCGAAACAATAATAAAAACCCTTGCTCGGATTAACCGAAAACGAAGGCGTTTTCTCCTGATGAAACGGACAGCAAGCCATCCAATTCGAGCCTTTTTTCTTGAGCTGCGCGTAAGGTTCGACGATCCGCACAAGGTCTGCGCGGTCTTTCAAATCGTCTATAAAATGCTGCGGATAAATCACTAAATTGTTTGCAGAAAGTTCAAAAATTCGCTTGGCGAATAAACTTTAATTTTCGAGTTTTTATAATCTTTTATATTTCGCGTAATGATTGCGTCAAGATTTTCGGCGACGGCGCATTCGTGCTGAATGGCATCTTCATAATCAGTAATTGGTGAAGTCAAAGCCGCTTGTAAAATATTCAAATCAGTCTTCCCGATTTTAACAATCTGCAATAAATTTTGAATTTCCCGCAGAATGTTTTTACGTCCGATCTCTTTTTTGCCAATATAAAAGATATTTACCGGCGTAATGCTTGTTATGTAAGCGTCCGTATTATTTTGTGCGATTTGCACGAAAATCTCTTTAGCTTCAATAAAAAACGGCTGTCTGGCTAAAATAAAATCTAAATTCACATCCGTATCAAGCAAAATTTTCATCACTTGTATTTCTCCGCTTTGGCTTCCGTTATCAAATCTCGAACTTCTTTTTTTGTCATTGGCGGATTTTCCATTTTCAAACTTCCGCCCAACTTTTCAACAATCGCCATTTTTTCATCAACCGAAAGTTCCTCATCGTTTTGCGTTTCTTTTTCCAAATCTTCCTCAAACATCCGCAAAAGCCGTCTGATAACAACTGATTTCTGCGCTTTCGGATAGCTTTTGAATTCCTGAAATAATTGCTGCTGTGTCATTTAATTCACCTCAAATTTTATTGTAATCATTTTAGAAGTTACGCAGTTGAAATAAAAAAGTAAAGAAACACTCGGAATAACTGATAGCTGAAAGATAATAGCTGATAAATTAAGACAATAAATTTATCATCTTTCAGCTATCATTTATCAGCTATTCCGAAACTATCTTCATTTCAACTGCGTAACCTCTACATTTATATTTTTCCGCTAAATAGTTATAATAATCTTTCCTTACTTCTTCCTTCGTCATCGGCGGATTTTTCATTTTTAACGCCCCGCACAATCGCAAATAAGCGGATTTTTTTTCTTCCGCCGAACCTTCTGCTTCAGATTCTTTATTACCGTTTTCGACGTTTCCTTTTCGTAAATTTCAATTGAGTTTTCCAATCAATTCATTTTGTTATTCTTCAAACGGAAGCGCGACGGCTTCGCGGTAAATTTCCTGTTGTGTCATTTTTTTTACCTCTGAAATTATTTTATCATTTCCCGTTTATTTCATAATCTCATCAAAGATCATTTCCAGATTTTCTTCGGAAGTTCCCAACATTTCGCCGCGCGGAATTTCCAATTCGTCTAAAACTTCGACGAATTTTTGAAAACCGTTTTCGCTTCTCAGTTCAACCCAGCAAACCTGTAAACTTTCTAAGAAGTTGTTTGGTAATTGTAACGCCGGCTTCCAGCCGGCAGTCTTGGTGGCTTCCAGCCGCCAATTCGAGTCGTTATTTACTCAAACATTCAGAAAAAACAGATAAATTTGGCGGCTGGAAGCCACCAAGACTGCCGGCAAGATGCCGGCGTTACATTTTTTTTGAATTTCCAAACAGCTTCTAACTGCTTTTTATTCAAATCCGAAAGTTTATCAGCGACAAAAACTCTGCTTTCTCTGGTAATTACAGCATTCGCACTTTGAGCGTTTCCCACATTTTATGATAATTCCTATTGCGCCAAACTACTTTTTATTCTTCCGGCTCTGGAATTAAACCTTGAAGAGTGTCCGCATAATCATAAACATCAATATATTCTCCATCGTAATAACTGTCATCCTCAAATCCGACAGCAACCCAACGCCATTGTTGTTTTCCGTTAATTATGCAATTTACGGGTTGCAGAAAAACTCCCGTCGCAAAAATTTTATCTGTGTCTGAAAGCGAAATTTTTTTATCCATTTTTTGTTAAAAACTTCTCCTGCATTTGCCGAATTCTTTTACCGATCAAATCTTCTGCCAAATCATTTTCGTCATAACCGAAAACGGAAACACTATATTTGCCCAAAAGTTCAAATAAGGCGCGTTTTGACAGTCCCGCAACTTCGGCGGCTTGTCCCGACGAGAGTTTGCCGAGTTCGTAGAGTTTCGCGGCGAAGATTATTTTAATTTCAAAATCGCTGACATCTACGGTTTTCGGCAGAGAAAATTCTATTGTTGCATTCATAATTCGGTTTTCCGTTTGAAAAAGAATTTTGTCAATAATTTTACCGTTTCAATTTCACAATCGTCGCGCCGTTTCCGCCTTGATCGCGCGGTGCGAAGGCGAATTTTTCGACGTGCGGATGTCCTTTTAGAAAATCTTGGACGAAATTTCACAGATAAAATGTTTAGAATCAAAAGTAAGTTTCGCTGACTTTGGTTTTAGCTGTCATTCCAACTTTGATTATTTTACAAGGTATTATAAATCCTTGTCCCTTTTCTAAATTGAAACATTTTTCTTTGCGTTCTTCATCTAAACTTCTTCTAAATTTGCCGATTGATGTCTTTGGCAAAACTTTAGTAATTTCAATCCATTCACCGGCATCTTCTACAAAAAAGTTCATTCCTTCCTCGATTTTTTTATCTTTGCCTGCTCCCAATTTTACAAAGAGGTAAATTTCTTCATAATTTATTGCGCCGTCATCGAATTTATCTTGTTGTAATTGGCGATTTTCAATGCTAATAATTTTTGTGCTGATTGGAAAGCATTGTAGATGACGGTATTCTTTTGGTAAGATTGGTAGTCCGAAAACTTTATTTTCGAGTTCGTCGGTTTTAAAGAGATAATAACCGAAATCCGACAAACTTATTTCTAGTCCAACAGCTCTTTTTACAAAATCTTGCAAACGATTTTCGGGAACTAAAAAATGTCTGTCGCCAAACTTAATCTTGATGAGATTGTCAGAAAATATAGATTTTCGTTTGATAGCGGAAGATTTTTCGGAAATTAAATTTACGGAATCTACTTTGTCAACTGCTTTTCCAAAATCCAAATCCCTAAGTGTGTGATAATAATAGTAATATACAAAACCATCCGCAGAACTCCAATACAATTGTGATGTTCCGAGTTCTGTATTGCTTGTATATATTCCTTCCCAAACATTTTTAGATGGTTGATTTTCAATTAAGCCGAATTTCTTTTTGGCATTTTCGACATCTTCTTTTGTGTAAAACTTATAATCATATCTCGTATTAAAATCATCATAACCCTTTATATCTCTAAACCAATTTTCCGGGAAATCTCTTTCTTGTCCAAAGGAAACTTGAAATAAGACAAATAAAATTAGTAGAACAAAAGAACTTTTTAATTGTTTCATAATTTTTACCGTTTTAATTCCACAATCGTCGCGCCGTTTCCGCCTTGATCGCGCGGTGCGAAGGCGAATTTTTCGACGTGCGGATGTCCTTTTAAGAAGTGATGAACGAAATTTTTGAGTGCGCCCGTGCCGAAGCCGTGTATGATTCGCACTTTCGGCAAGGCGGCGATGTAGGAATCGTCGAGAAATCGGTCAACTTCAAATTCGGCATCGGCGGTTGTTTTGCCGATTAGATTTAACTCTGCGGATGTGTCCGAAGTTTCAAGCCCTGCATCCAAATTTATTGCGCTTTTTCGGACTTTGGACTTTGGACTTTGGGCTTTGGACTGCTCTTGCTGTTCGACAACTTGCAAATCCTTCATTTTTTCGCGCATCCGCATCGAGCCGACCAAAACTTCTGCCGTTTTGCCGTCAATCTTTTCGACTTTGCCGACTGTGCCGAAGGAAGTTAAAACTTGTGAGCCGATTTCAATTGGTTTGTTCGTTGTTCGTTGTTCGTTATTTGTTAAAAAATCGTTTTTAAACGGACTTTGGACTTTGGACTTTGGACTTTGGACTGACGAAGGACTTTGGACTGTTTTCAAAACCGCGCGGTTGAGTTCGGCTTTGCGTTTTTGGCGTTCTTTTTCGAGTTTTGTTTTTAGAGCTTTGTCTTCGATTGTTTTGATAAAGGCTTTTGATTGGCGTTCAAAACCGTCAATCGTTTCGGCGAGTTCTTGTTCAAATTCGCGGCGGCGTTCCTTTTCCTTCTTTTTGGCTTCGATTTCGAGCGCGGCAAATTTCGCAGCGACGGCTTCGCGTTCTTCTTCGAGCGCGTGGCGCAAATCTTCGGCGATTTTTGATTCGTTTTGCAATTTGTAAAGATAATTTTCGGCTTCGCGGGCGGAAATGTCGAGATTTTTTCTCGCAGTTTCAATAACTTCGTTTAGTATTCCGAAACGCCTTGCGATTTCGATTCCGCTTGACGCGCCCGCGAGTCCGGTCAAAAGGCGATACGTCGGCTGCAAAGTTTTTTCGTCAAATTCCACCGAAGCGTTTATCACGTCTTCATCGTTTGCGGCGTAGATTTTCAGCCCGCGATAATGAGTTGAAGCGACGACTTGCGCTCTACATTGGCGGCGAAAATAATCAACAATCGCCACGCCAAGCGCAGAGCCTTCTTCGGGATCAGTTCCCGTGCCGACTTCATCAAGCAGAACGAGCGAAGGCGCGTTGCAGTTTCGCATCATTTCCGCAATATTCGAGATGTGCGAAGAAAATGTCGAAAGATTCGCCGACAAAGATTGATGATCGCCGATGTCCGCCAGCACCGATTTATAAAAGGGAATTTTTGCTTTTTTCGCCGGAACGGGTAAACCGGAAATAGCCATCAAAGAAAGCAGTCCGGCGGTTTTCAAAACGACGGTTTTCCCGCCCGCATTCGCGCCGGAAATTATCATAACGGAGTTTTGTTTGGTGAGTTTAAAGCTCACCGGCACAATCTCTTGATTTTGGTTTTCGGTCTTTGGCTTTTGGTCTTTGGTTTTTAATCTGTGTTTATCTGTGTTTATCTGTGGATAATTTTCTTTTTGTTCGTCGCCTGCACGCGGTTTTTCAATTGTTTGATTTGCATTTCGCAAGTTATTCTCAAGCAAAGGATGCCTTGCATCAACCAGATCAAGCGTTTCATCGTCCGAAATTTCCGGCACGACGGCATTGAATTTTTGGGCGAAAGCAACT
This sequence comes from Pyrinomonadaceae bacterium, assembly GCA_965214585.1. GTDB lineage: Bacteria > Acidobacteriota > Blastocatellia > Pyrinomonadales > Pyrinomonadaceae > JAHCHG01. Next base: position 3,620,322 of record OZ243957.1, read on the forward strand.
TTTGTTTTAATAAAATCGAGTTCCGCGACGGCTTCGACGGCGATTTCGATGGCGGGCAGATTTTCGCGCAAATCTTCGGTTAATGAAAATAAAATTCTGGCAATTTCGCGTTCTTCCTGCGCTTTGAGAGTTTGCAGAAGATTATTCGCTTCGATTGCTTCGAGAGGTTCGATAAAAACCGTCGCGCCGCTTGAAGAAGTTCCGTGCGCCACGCCGCCTATTTTTCCCGTGAAATCGTTTTTGACGGGAATCACGAAACGCTCGTTTCTGATTGTTACGATTTCGTCCTGAACCGCATTGCTGTTCGTCCGCATCACATTTTCCAGCGATTTTTGAAGTCGTCCGCGCTGCAAATTTATCTCGCGTCTGAGCCTTGCAAGTTCCGGCGAAGCGGAATCGTCAATTTCGCCGCTTGGCAAAAGTCTTTTGTTCGTTTTGCCGATAACAATCGAAAGTTCGTTCGGAATTTGCTCAACAATCTGCCACAATGTCGCGGCATTTTCCTTTTCCGCAGAAATCGCCGAACGCGCAAAAAGTGCCTGATTGCAAAGGCGCACGAGTTCGAGCATCGAAACAGGTTCGAGCGTCGCGTTTCTGATTCGCAAAATCGAAACCGCTTCCGACGGATCGAAAATTTCGGAAAATTGCCAATTTGCGTCCGTTTGCGTTAAATAAATCGCTTCCGCAACAAGCCGCAAATCGCGTTCGAGTTCTAATTTAGAGGTGATCGGACGCAAATTTTCCAGCCGCGCTTTTCCCATCGGCGTTTGCGCGTTGCGTGAAACCAATTCGAGAAGATTTTTAAACTGTAAGGTTTCTAAACTATTCATAAAAAGGGAAAACATTAAATCACGAAGGAACACGAAGGAAACACGAAGTAAAAATGAAAGTTTTTAAATAAAAATTGCTGTGATTTAGTTCAGTTTTCTTCGTGTTTCTTCGTGGTTTATTCTTTGATTTCAACTCCTTTCCAAAACGCCACATAATTCTCAATATTCTTGGCTTCTTCTTTCGCGTCCGCGTAATACCAAGCGGCATCGTTGTTTGTTTCGCCGTCAACATTTATATCGTAATAACTCGCCGTTCCTTTCCAGCCGCAAACCGTGTTTGTGCCGCTTTCTTTGAAAAATTCTTTGTTGATCGAATCGGCGGGAAAATATTGATTTCCTTCGACTTCGATTGTTTCGTCGCTTTCGGCTAAAACTTTTCCGTTCCAGATTGCTTTCATTTAATTCTCCTCAATTTTTAAAAAATGTCTTTTCAATTCTTCAATCGCGCCCGGAACGATTGATGCTTTGATGTCGTCGTCGTCTTTCATACGCTCGAAGGCGCATTCCATACAGCAGACTTTTAGTTCGCTGCTTTTCTTTAAGGCTTTTTGTCCCGAAACCGAAACCCAAACCGCCCCGTCGCATTCAAAGCAAGTGCCGCGCAAACTGCCGTAAATCGGCGGCATTCCGTCCGTGCGGGCGCAAACTAAAATTTCGTCGTCTTCTTCTTCGTGTTTTTTGTTTCCTAAAATGTCCATAATTATTTTTTGAAGCGGTCTTTGGTTTTTGGCTTTTGGTCTTTGTTATCAGCTGCTTCTAATAGTTGTTTTTACACTTTCACGTCTTTCAAAAGCCGAATTATATTAAGCCAAGAATCTTTCTCTAATTTCCGGTGTCGGCATCATACACGCATCTTTTTTGCCGAATAGTTTGTAGCGGTATTTGGCGAAAAGTTTGTAGAAAAAATCTCTGAACGGTTTCGGCACGACGATAAATGCGTAGAAAAGCGACCACCAACCGCTTAGTTTTCCGGCGATTTTCAACGCGGCGGTTGAATATGTGTAGGCTTTTCCGTCTTCAATTAAAATCACCGAATCGGTTTTTTCTTTGTCAATTTTATGTTCTTCCAGCAGTTTTTCCGCCAATTCCGATTGAAGCGGGGCGAATTTGAAATAATTTTCCGTGTCGCGCTCGATTATGAAATTGACCGAACTGTTGCAGAAATTACAAACTCCGTCGAATAAAATTATTTGGCTCATAACTTTAATTTTAACGGTTGAAAATTGTTTGGCAAATCTAAAATTGCAGTTCGCTTTTCATTTTGAAACATTTTGGTTTATACTTTGTAAACATTTTGCAGTTCCAAAAATATAAATTACCAATTTAACAGCTATGAAAAAATATTTCTTGCAAATATTCGCCGCAGTTTTTGCGTTCGGTTGTTTGTGCATTTCGATTTCCGCGCAAAATTACGCTGAAACTTTTGCGATTACGAACGCGCGGATTATGCCGATTTCAAGCGGAATGATTCAGCGCGGAACGATTGTTGTCCGCAACGGTCTGATCGAAAAGGTCGGGGCGAATGTTCAAGTTCCGGCGGACGCGCGGATAATTGACGGCAGCGGTTTGACCGTTTATCCGGGATTTTTTGATGCCGATTCGAGCTACGGTTTGCCGACACAGCCGGCACAGCGTCGGCGACAGCAAAATCGCGGAGCGCAGGGACAAGCGCAAAATCAACAGCCCGATTCAAATTCCAATTATCCCGAAGGTTTGCAGCCGGAAGAAACGGCGTTTGACGAACTGAAAGCCGGAGAAGCGCAGTTTGAGCAGCAGCGAAACGCGGGAATTACGACGGCTTTGACGGTTGCCGGCGAAGGAATTTTCAACGGTCAGTCGGCGGTGATAAATTTAGCGGGCGATTCGGTTTCGGCGATGGTTCTGCGCGAACCTTTTGCCCAGCACATAACTTTCAGAACTTTAAGCGGCGGCGAATATCCGACATCTCTGATGGGAACTTTTTCGGCTTTGCGGCAGATGTTTTTGGACACGCGGAGGCTGATCGAATATAAAAAAATATACGCCGCAAATCCGCGCGGAATGCGGCGACCGGGAACTGATGCGTCGCTCGAAGCCTTGATTCCGGTTGTTACGGGACAAATGCCGGTTGTGATGAATGCGAACACGGAACGCGAGATAATCCGCGCTTTGGATTTGGCGAAAGAGTTTAACTTAAAGGCGATAATCGCGGGCGGGCAGGAAGCGTGGAAGGCTGCAAACCGCTTGAAAACTCAAAATGTTCCGGTTTTGCTGTCGCTCGATTTTCCGAAAAGAACGGCGGCGGCATCAAAGGAAGCCGATCCCGAACCGCTGGAATTATTGCGGCTTCGCGTTGAAACTCCGAAAACTGCGGCGCGTCTGAAACAGGCGGGCGTAAAATTCGCATTTTCTTCGGGCAAAATGAAGGACATTAAAAATTACTTGTCCAACGCCGAAGAAGCTACGGAAAACGGTTTGAGCAAAACGGACGCGCTCCGCGCAATGACTCTGGACGCGGCGGAAATTCTCGGCGTTGAAAAGCAGCTCGGTTCGATTGAAGAAGGAAAGATCGCCAATTTAGTAATTTCGCGTGGCGATATTTTTGACGACAAAAAACTTATCACGCACGTTTTTGTGGACGGAAAATTATTCGAGCAGAAGGAAAAACCGAAAGACGAAAAACCGGCAAATGCAGACGGGAAAACGGCGAATGTCGGCGGCGAATATACGATTACGATTCAATCGCCGGGACAGCCGACGCAGGGAACTCTGCGCTTGGATCAGCAAAGTTCAGATTTGACGGGGAGTTTGACAACTCAGTTCGGCACGTCGCAAATTACGGACGGAAAAGTTACGGCGGACGGCTTCGAGTTTTCAGCCCGCTTCGAGTTTCAGGGAAACACTTTTGAACTATTCGCCAAAGGCACGGTCACGGGCGATAACGTCGAAGGAACTTTCACCGTAGCCGACGGCGCGTTGTCATTTACGGGATCGAGAGTTCCGTAAAATTTATTCATTGACGATTGTTCATTGTTTGATTGGTCTTTCAACAAGCAGCGAACAGCGAGCGACGAACAAAATTATGAAAAATATATCAGCTTTTTCAATCAGTTTTCTTTTAATAACCGCGTTTAGCTTTGCAGTTTTCGCGCAGAATCAAACGGACGTTTTGATAAAAAACGCGACGGTGATGACGGCGGCGAACGGGACTTTGCAGAATACGGACATTTTGATTCAAAAAGGCAAAATCGCCCGCATCGGCAGGGATTTGAAGGCGACTTCAAACGCGAAAGTTATAGACGCGGCGGGAAAATACGTTACGCCCGGAATTATTGACGCGCACTCGCACGCGATGCTCGATGCGGTTAATGAGTTTTCCTACGCGGTAACTTCGATGGCGCGAATAAGGGACGTTTTAGACCCGACGGACGTGACGATTTACCGCGCACTCGCCGGCGGCGTAACGGCGGCGAATCTTCTGCACGGCTCGGCAAATCCGATTGGCGGGCAGAATACGGTTGTCAAATTCAAATTCGGCAAGGACGCGGAAGAGATGATAATTGCCGACGCGCCGCCGGGAATCAAATTTGCGATGGGCGAAAACGTCAAACGCTCGAATTTCCGCCCGACTCCGGGACAGCCGCGACGTTATCCGGCGACTCGTATGGGAACAATCGAAGTGATGCGCGACGCTTTCCTAAGGGCGCGTGATTACAAGCATTCGTTTGATGATTTCAAAGCGAAAAAGACGAAAATTCCGCCCGTCAGAGATTTGGAACTCGAACCGCTGGTTGAAATTATGGAAGGCAAACGGCTCGTCCACGCGCACGGCTATCGCGCCGACGAACATCTGAATTTATTGATGTTAGCCGACGAATTCGGCTTCAAAGTTTCGACATTACAGCACGGACTCGAAGCGTATAAAATCGCGCCCGAAATTGCCAAGCGCGGCACGGGAGTTTCGATTTTCGCCGATTATTGGGGCTATAAACTGGAAGCCTACGATTCGATTCCGTATAACGCGGCGATTTTATACAACAACGGCGTAATCGTTTCGATCAATTCCGATTCGGGCGAGCGAATCCGCAGACTAAATCTGGACGCGGCAAAAGTTATGAAATACGGCGGCGTTCCCGAAGAGGAAGCGTTGAAGATGATAACCTTAAATCCGGCGATTCAACTCGGAATCAGCAAACGCACGGGTTCTGTGGAAATCGGAAAAGATGCCGATCTGGTAATCTGGACGGGACATCCGTTCAGCCCGTATTCGCGTGTCGAAAATACGATGATCGAGGGCGATTTGTATTTCGAGCGTTCCAGAGATTTACTGCGCCGACAGGAATTTGAGCGCGAGCGCGAAAGACTCGAAAAAATGGAAGCCAATCTGCCGCCCGCCGAAAGAAATAAAGGGAAAAAAGCAGACGCAAAACCGACACCGAAACCGACTTCGGATGAAGGAGCAAAACAGTAATGAATTCAAAATTAAAAATTAAAAATCTGAAAATGTATCGAGCAGTATTTTCGATGTTTGCCGTTTTTTGTTTCTCGTTTTTCGCTTTGGCGCAAAGCGGCGGAACGCAGCAGAATTTAACCGGAAAGGCAGGAACTTTTGCGATTACAAATGCCAGAATCGTCACCGTTTCGGGCGCGGTTATTGAGAACGGCACGATTGTTATCAGCAACGGAAAAATCGCGGCAATCGGCGTAAATGCGAGCGTTCCGGCGGGCGCGGAAAAAATTGACGGCACGGGACTCAGCGTTTATCCGGGAATGATTGATGCCGGAACGAATATGGGACTTGTCGAGATCGGCAACGGCGTTGCGGGTTCGGTTGACGTTGCCGAAACGGGCGATATAAATCCGAATGCTAAAGCGATTCTCGGAATTAATCCGAATTCGGCGAACATCAACGTCACGCGCGTCAACGGAATTACGACGGTTCTTTCAGTTCCTTCAAGCGGCGACGTAGCCGGACAAGCGGCGGTGATAAATCTGAACGGTTCGACGCAGATGGAAATGGCAGTCGTGCCGACGTTTGCGATGGTCGTCAATTACCCGCGCGTTTCGACGTTTGCCGGTTTTACTCCGACGGGTCCGCGAATCGTAGAGTTTTCTCAAGCCGTTAAAACACGCGACAAAAAACTCGAAGACCTTAAAAAAGTCTTTGACGATGCGATGCAGTATGCCAAAGCAAAAGAGGCTTACGAAAAAGATAAAACTTTGCCGTATATCGGAACGGATTTGAAAATGGAGGCGATGCAGCCTTACTTGCGCGGCGAAAAACCCGTGATCTTTATCGCCGAACGCGAGCGCGATATTCGCTCGATGATAAAATTTGCCGGTGATATGAAAATGAAGGCAATTTTAATGGGCGGCAGCGAAGCCTACAAAGTTACCGACGAATTGCGAAAAAATAATATTCCCGTTATTTTCAACAAAATTTTCGACTCGCCCGGACAAGACGACGCTTATGACGAATACTTTGAAGCACCTTCGATATTGCAGAAAGCGGGCGTAAAATTTTCGATCTCGACGGGCGACGACGGCGCGAATGTCCGCGATTTGCCGTATCAGGCGGGAATGGCTGCGGCTTTCGGTTTGTCAAAGGAAGAAGCCTTAAAATCGGTTACGCTCTATCCGGCGCAGATTTTGGGAATTGATAAAATGTATGGCTCGCTCGAAGCGGGCAAAATGGCAAATGTAGTTGTCGCCGACGGAGATATTCTCGATCCGCGCACAAACATCAGACATCTGTTTATCAACGGCAGAATGCTGCCCTTGACAAGCCGCCACACGGAACTTTACGATGCTTTCAAAAACAGAAAGTAACAGTTTCAAAATTATAGAATTTGAAAAGTGTGTTTCGTGGCGGAATACACTTTTTTTATTTGACTCTTCGACAATTAGTAGTGGAAATTTTTTTACAGTTATTATTCCTGTCGCCAACGGCGACCAACATTATAACCTAGCGAGAATCGCTAGGTCAGACGAATCAATAATGCCGTCGCTGAAGGCGACGAACAAATTATGTAGAAAATTGTTGCTCACTTTCAGCGAGCGATTGATATATTGCGACGACATTATAGTTTCGGCGAAACTTGCACTTTATGCTAAAATGTTTGTCGCCGCCCGCGACGCGAAAAAAAAATACAATTAAATCTAATCACTAATTGTCAAAAAGCCTTTTATTTATTTGCAAAGCAAAATTGATTTGTATTTATTGAACGAAACAGGGGAAGAATTAAAATGAACGCCGAATCTTCAAACGGAAATGCCGTAATCGTCGAAAATTCATCGTCGGAAACACAGGAAAACGGGAACGGGGAAAAATCCAAAAATCAATACGGAATGTTCAGCGGAGTTTTTACGCCGACTCTGCTGACGATTCTCGGCGTGATTTTGTATCTGCGCGAAGGCACGGTTGTCGGAAACGCAGGACTTGTCGGTGCTTGGCTGATTATTACGATTGCTTTTGCGATTTCGGCTTGCACCGCGCTTTCGATGTCTTCGATTACGACAAATATACGAATCGGCGCGGGCGGCGCGTATTCGATTATTTCAAAATCTCTCGGTCTGGAAGTTGGCGGCGGAATCGGCATTCCGTTTTATCTGGCGCAGGGTTTGGCGACGGCGATGTATATTATCGGTTTCCGCGAAGGCTGGATGCTGATATTTCCTGAAGATCAGTATTTTGCGGCGATTTATGTTGATTTTGCCGTTTTTTTTGTTTTATTCGTCATTTGTTTTATCAGCACGAGCCTCGCGTTCAAGATTCAATACCTCATTTTATTAATCATTGTCGTTTCTCTGATCTCGATTGCCGCTTCGGTTTATTACACGGGTTTCGAATATTCGCCGACATACTGGGGCGATTTTCGCGGATTTCCCGAAAACGGTTTTAAGGGAACAAATTTCTGGTATGTTTTCGCCGTGTTCTTTCCCGCCGCAACCGGAATTATGGCGGGCGCGAATATGTCCGGCGATTTGGAGAATCCGCGCAAAAGCGTTCCGTTCGGCACGCTCGCCGCCATCGGTGTCAGCTACGTCGTCTATATGCTCGTCGCGTTGTGGCTTTCGATGGTCGCTTCGCCAAAAGAACTGATCGAAAATTATGAAATAGTTATTCAGAAATCCGCTTATCCGCCCGCTGTAATCGCCGGACTTCTCGGCGCGACGTTTTCATCCGGTTTATCGTGTCTGGTCGGTGCGCCGCGCATTTTGCAGGCACTTGCCAAACACGGCGTAACATTTTTCGGCAAAGAATGGCTTGAAACAAAAACCGATGCGGGCGAGCCGCGCAACGCGCTCTGGCTGACCGGAATACTTGTCTGCCTCGCCCTTCTGATGCGCGAATTGACCGCCGTTGCTGCGATGATTACGATGTTTCTGCTGCTCACTTATGCCGTTATCAACAGCGTCGTTTTAATCAAACAGAGTTTGGGTTTGGTCAGTTTTCGCCCGACGCTTAAAATTCCGAGATTTATTTCCGCAATCGGAATGCTCGGCTGCTTGATCGGTATGTTTATCATTAATCCGCTGTTCAGCGCGGGTGCGATTCTCGTCGTAACTTTTTTATATTACGTTATCCGCCGCAGAGATATTGATTCGCCGTTCGGCGATGTCAGAAGCGGTTTGCTGATTTCGATGGCTGAATTTTTCGCCCGCCGAATGGCGCAGCTTGCCAAAGAAAAAGGACATTCGTGGAAGCCGAATCTGCTAATTCCGATTGAAGACGCGAAAAATTTTCGCGGCAAATTCCGTCTGATCTACGATATTGCATATCCGAAAGGCTCGGTTCATCTGGTCGGTCTGACCGAAAAAACTGAAGAATCCGAACTCGAAGACGAACTGCCCGATTTAATCGAATCGCTCGAAGCCGAAGATATTTTCGCATATTCGACGCTTGTTTCGATGATGGATTTTAAAAGCGATCTGATTACCAGTATGCAGGCGATGAGCGGCGCGTTTTTGCGCCCGAATATCTTATTTCTGCCGCTTCCGGCAAAAGACGGAAAATTAAACGAAGCTGATGTCGGCGAAATAATAATGCTGGCTAAAAAAAGCGGTCTGGGCGTGATCTTATTTGCCGAACATCAGCAAACGCGGCTCGGACACAAACACAAAATAAACGTCTGGGTGCGCGATCAGAGTCCGAATTGGGACGTGGTGCAGGGCATCAGCACGCTGAATTTATCCGCGCTTCTCGCTTATCAGATTCAGCAAAACTGGGCGGGCGACATAACCGTTTTGACGGCGATAAAAAATTCGGAACATATCGAAATGGCGGAAGAATATTTATCGGATTTGATTCAATACGCCCGTCTTCCGAGTTCCAAAGTTGACGTTTGCGACGGCGATTTCGATACTTGCCTCGAAGAATCTTCAAGAGCCGATCTGAACATTTTCGGCTTGGGCGACGAAGTTGATTTTGATTTTATCCGCCGAATGGTTGAAAAAACCGAATCAACCTGCATTTTTGTCAAAGATTCGGGCGAGGAAGATGTGTTGGCGTAAAGGAATATGTTCTTTGAAAAATAAAGCGGCAATAAACAAATTATTTGTTTGACGCACGAAACGGACTGGAGTGCGGGGCGTTCCCCGCTTGCAATGAACTTCGCAACGGGCGCGAAAACATCCTTAATTACTTTATGCTTTGCAGATTACCGAAATTTTTTCGCGCTCTGCGCTCATTGCAAGCGGGACGCTTGCGCTCCAGTCCGCTTCGCGTTTTTAGACTATTTATTTTTCAAAAACATAAGTTGGCGGCAATTGATAAAACCGAAAACCAACTCTTTTATAAATTTTTTATCGCCTTTTTCGCTTCCGGCAAACTTAATGCGGCGATTCCGAAATTGGTCAACGCGCCGACGATGCAGTAGCCGCACCATTTTTTTTCGACTGCCGCCATTTGATAAAAATACCAACCGGCGACGGCGGCTTCGGTGACGGATTTTGCGGCGGCGGCAATCGGAATCAGAGGCAGATTTTTGTGGCGGTCTTTTCCGCCGAAAGCGGCAATCGGGACGTTTGCCGCCAAACTCGCCAGCGACATCGTTCCGTCCGGCACGCCCATCGCGTAAGCCGTATCCGAAGAATTTACCTTGTCCGAATCAAAATCTTCAAGCGGCGGATCGGGCAGATGTCCGATTATTCCCGTCTGAAAAAGCGAAACAATCGCCATCGCGCCCATTCCGACGAGCGATAAACCGATTATTCCGCGTCTTAAATTTAATCCTTCGGAATTTCCGTTTTGCAATTCCCGCCGCAGTTGTTGAATTTCATTGTGACCGTTTGGTATTAACCCTTTCTCGTTTTGTTTTTTCATAATTTTTCCCTTGTTAAATCTATATATTTTCAAAATGAAGTTTACTTATTTTCGTCATTTCGCAAATGCCGAATTGCAAAGAATCCGCCGATTACGCCGATTGCCGCAAGCAGAGTATTTCTGACTTTCGGATGAGTTGACGACCAAGTTACCGGATCGTTCGTAAACTGTTCGTCGGAAAAAGGTCCTTCAATCGTATCAAAACCTTCGACGGCTTCAAATAAATTTCCGGCGTAATCGCCCGAACTCGGTTTGTCCGTTTTCTGTCCGATAAAACCGATCTTTCCCGTTACCCAATTCGATAAATCGGGCGAAATTCTCTCCGTCGCAATGACTCCCAAACCCGCGCCGCCCGCCACCATATCGCGGACGGGATTTTCCGCCGCATACAGAATTGTATCCACAACAATTTGCGGATGATAAATCGGCGGAACGGGGCGCGGCTTGAAAGGCATTTTGTTGCGACCTTTCTGATAAATCGGCGTATTGATCGCGGCGGGCAAAATCTGCGAAACCTGAACCGGAATTTCATCGTGCGCCAATTCGACGCGCAACGCTTGCAGAAAGCCGTAAACTCCGTGTTTCGACGCTCCGTAAGCCGATTGAAAGGGAACTGTGCGATACGCTTCAACCGATGTAATGTGAATCAACGCGCCGCCCGCTTTTCGCATATATTTGAGCGCGGATTTCGCTCCGTAAATTTGTCCGAGCAGATTGACCTTTATCAAACGCTCGTATTCGACGGGTTCAACGTCTTCGACCTTGGCAAAAATAAAAGCCGCCGCCGAATGAACCCAAGTATCTATTCTGCCGAATTTTTCGACGGTTTGATCGGCAGCAGCCTGCACCTGTTCAAAATCTGCCGCGTCTGCGATAACGTAAAACGCTTCGCCGCCTTCATTTTCAATTTGTCCGACCAAAGTTTTCAACCCGCTTTCGCTTCGCGCCGCAACGCAGACTTTCGCGCCTTTCCTTGCGAAATCCAAAGCCGCGAGCCGCCCGATTCCGCTTGACGCGCCGAAAATTACGACAACTTGTTCCTCAATCGGTTTTAATTTTATATTCAATTTTTTTCCTCCCTTTTGTTCGTTTCTTTTAGTAAATCAAAAATTAATTCAGCGTGCAATCCGTCTAAAATTTATTTCGATTCAGCTTGACCTTCAATTTTCAAAATTCTTTTTTCCAGATTTCTGATAATTTTTCCGAATTCACCCAAACGGCGAAAAGCCGCCGTCGAGCGCAGCCAGTCGCGGTTGTCAAAGGCGGGAATGCCCGAAATGATCCTGCCGTTTTCGACATCGTGCGAAGTCGCGCTTTTTGCCGTAATTACCGCGTCGTCGCCGACTTTTAAATGTCCGGCGATGCCGACTTGTCCGGCTAAAACTACGCGCTTGCCGATGTGCGACGTTCCGGCGAGTCCGGTTTGAGCGCACACGAGCGCGTCTTCGTCAATCGTGCAGGAATGACCGATCTGCACGAGATTGTCTATTTTTGCGCCGCGTCTGATTCTTGTTTCGCCGACGGAAGCGCAGTCAATGCAAGTTCCCGCGCCAATCTCAACGTCGTCTTCGATCACGACGCGCCCGGTTTGCGGAATTTTCAGCCAGCTTTTTTCTTCCGTTTTCGCGTAGCCGAAACCGTCCGAGCCGATCACGCAATTGTTGTGAACAATACAGTTCGCGCCGATCTCCGTGTTTTCACGAATCGAAACGCCCGAATGAATTACGGAATTTTCGCCGATTTTCGCGCCGTCGTAAATTGTTACGTTCGGAAAAATCTTCACGCCGTCGGCGATCTCGCAGTTCGCACCGATTGAAACAAAAGCGTCAATCGAAACATCTTTTGCAACTTTTGCCGATTTATCGAGTGAAACATTCGGATTGATATTTTCGGGATATTTTGGTTCGGGACTGAAAATCCGTAAAGCGCGTGTGTAAGCGAGATACGGGTCTTTCGCCGCAAGAATCGCAATATCTTTTCGCTCGATCTGCTCTCCTTCTTTGACAAAGATCGCGCCGGCATTCGTGTTTTTTACCTGCGCGGTATATTTCGGATTTGCCAAAAAGGAAATCTCTCCCTGTTCGGCTATGTCGAGTCCTGCCGCGCCGCTTAAATCCAAATCCGAATCGCCGCTAATAATTCGTGAAAATGTTTTTTCGGCTAAATCTTTTAGTTTCATATATCAATCCAAAATGTTAAAATTTTTAAAACAAACAAATATGATTTTGTTATAAATAATTTATATCTTAAAAAATAGAAGTTTTACATTCCATAAAATTTTATACAAGAGGTAAGCAATAATGCCAGAGAAAATAATGCCCCAGTCGAACAAAAATTATCCGGTTCAGGATTACATAAATCTTAACCGTCAAAACAGCGAAAAATATGAATTTGCGGACGGAAAGATTCTGCAAACCGCCGGCACGAACCGAACGCACAACTTGATTGTAACAAATCTGACAATCGCCGTCGGCAGCCGTATGAAAGGCGGAAAATCGGAAATTTACGTCAATAATATGCTCGTCCAACTCAACCCGGAGCGTTTTACATATCCCGATGTCGTGATCGTCAGCGGCAAACCTTCTTACGCCGATCAGAACGAAGACATTTTGCTGAATCCGGCAATTGTCGTCGAAGTTTTTTCCAAAAACGCCAACTTTTTTGAGAAAAACGAAAAACTCGAATGCTATCTGGCAATGCCGAGCGTGCGCGAATACGTTTCGGTCAAGGAAGACGAAATGCGCGTCGAGCATTACACGAAACAAAACGCCAAACAGTTTATTTACAGAATTTACAACGACGGCGACGACTTCGTTTCGCTCGATTCGATAAACTGCAAAATTTCCGTCGCCGAGATTTACGCTCGAATTGACGTGCAGAAAACGGACAAACCGGCGGCAACTTCCGTGCAAAGTCAAAAAAATTAAAACGCTTCAAAATATCAGGATACAATTTATCAAACACAGATGAAGCATCGTAATCTAAATAGAAAACTCAAAGGCGACGGCATCAAGCGCGGTGAAGTGGCGGAACTTGGCGGGACGATTTATTTCTAAATTGGCTAAAGCAGATTTACCGGATCAATTTCAAGATAAATCGTCCGCAAATCGCAATTATTTATTTCGGCTTCGGCAATGGCGAAACTCAAAATCTCGCGCAGTTCGCTGCGCTGGCGGGTTTTGATTAAAATCTGCAAACGAAATTCGTTTTTGATTCGGGCAAGCGGCGCGGGCGCGGGACCTAAAATAATGGATTTATTTTTCGCGTCAACTTTTTTCAGACATTCGCGCATAATGCGTGCGTTTTCAGAGGCGTGTTCGTAATTTGGATGCTTGATTAAAATCGAAGCGAGCGCGACGAACGGCGGGAAATTGAATTTTTTGCGAAAGGCGATTTCCTCTTTGTAAAAATCCAGATAATTCTGCGTTTTAGCGTGTTTCAGGGCGTAATGTTCGGGATAATAAGTTTGAATAAAAACTTTCCCCTTTAAATTTCCGCGACCTGCGCGACCTGCAACCTGCGTTATAAGTTGAAAAGTGCGTTCGGCGGCGCGAAAATCGGGAAGCGCGAGTCCCGCGTCAACCGAAATTACGCCGACCAGAGTTACATTCGGAAAATCGTGTCCCTTGGCGAGCATCTGCGTTCCGACGAGCATATCAATTTTGCCGTCGCTGAATTTTTCGAGCGTTTTTTCAAACTCTTTTCTGCGCCGCGTCGTGTCGCGGTCAATTCTGGCAATTCGCATTTCGGAAAATTTGCGGCGCAGAATGTCCTCGATCTGCTCCGTTCCTTCACCCATAAAATACAAAAAACGGCTGCGGCAAGCCGGACATTTGTTCGGCACTTTTTCGCGGTGATTGCAGTAATGACAGACGAGTTTTGCGTCCGCGCGATGATACGTCAGCGTGATGTCGCAATTGCCGCATTTGATCGTTTCGCCGCACGTTCGGCATAAAACGAAACTGGAAAATCCGCGCCTGTTCAGCAAAATTATTGATTGCTCGCCGCGTGCGTAAGTTTCTTCGATGGCTTCGAGAATTTCCGGCGCGAAAACGGCGTTTTTGCCTTCCTGCTTGAAAACGTCGCGCATATCCACGAGTTCGGCTGCGGCAAGCGGACGATTTCCGATTCGGTTCGGCAAATTCAGATATTGATATTTTCCGCTTTCGGCATTGTGAAAAGATTCGAGCGCGGGAGTCGCCGAGCCTAAAACGATCACGGCGTTGGCAAAATTTGCGCGGACAATCGCCACGTCGCGCCCGTGATAAAAGGGCATTTCGTGCTGGCGGTAAGACGAATCGTGTTCTTCGTCAACGATTATTAAACCGATATTTTCAAGCGGCGCGAAAACCGCCGAGCGCGTTCCGATGGCGATTCGCGCCGCGCCGCTTCTGAGTCTGCGCCATTCATCAAAGCGTTCTCCGGTGGAAAGATTCGAGTGCAGAATCGCCGTTTCGTCGCCGAAAACCGCCCGCAGACGGCGCGAAAAAACTGGCGTGAGCGCGATTTCCGGCACGAGCATCATCGCCGATTTTCCGTCATTTAAAACCTTCTGCATCGCGCGTATATAAACTTCCGTTTTGCCGCTTCCGGTTACGCCGTGAAGCAGAAAGCATCTGTATTCGCCGATTTCGATTGCTCCTTTTATCTCGTTTAAAACCTCGTTCTGCTCGTCGGTCAGAGTCAAATCGAGCAAATCGGGAATTGTTGCGTCTTCCAGCGGATCGCGGAAAATTTCCTGCACGAAAATCTCGACGATTCCGCGTTTTGCCAAAGTATTTATCGGCGACGCGCTGACATCCGCCTGCTCGATCAGATCGGTAAACAACATTTCGCCTTCTTCGGCGAGCAGCAAACTGATAATTTTTTCCTGCTGTTCGCTCAGAGGTTTTTGATCTGCCGTATGTTTTTCCGGCGGCAGAAGACGCACGGCTTTCCGGCGTTTCGGTTTGACCTTTGTCGTCAGAGTTCGCTGAAAAACGCCAGCCCAGCCCGATTCGACGATTTCGCGCAAAGTTCTACCCGATTTCGATGCGCCGAATTTTCTGGAAATCGTGCGGTTTGAAACTTCGTCCTTTTCGCTCAAATACTTCAAAATCTTTGCTTTGACCGATTTTGCCGAAGAAATTTTTAGCAATTCATCGCGCCCTTTTGCCGTGATCGTGTAAATCTGCTCGCTCGTCTGATTTATTCCGGCGGGCAGCGAAGCCTTCAAAACTTCGCCCCACGAAGACGAATAATAATTCGCCGTCCATTGCGTAAGTCGAATTATTTCTTCGGTTAAAAGCGGTTCTGCGTCGAGCAGTTCGAGCGCGTCTTTTATTTTCGATTCTTCAAACTCGATTTCTTCGCTTAATTTTTCGTGAAGCGCAACGGCATAACCCGTGATTTTTCTTTTGCCGAACGGAACGAGCAGACGCGAACCGATGTTTACATTTTCGCGCAAACCGGCGGGCAAACCATATGTAAAAGTCTGCTGAAGCGGAATCGGCAGCGCGACTTCGACAAACTTTGGATAAACCATTTCCCGAATTAAACTTTGTGCGGTAAAATTTGACATTTCCTAAAGGTAAGATGATAACCTTTTAGAAACAATTTGTGAAAAATAGGAGAGGAAAATTAATTGTTAGTTATTGATAGTTAGTTGATGCCGTTTTTTCAAAATTCTTTAACTAACAGCTAACTGCGAACAAAACTATGGATACATTCAAACCCGATGATAAAAAAGGCGTAAATAAAGTTTTTCTTGCCGCGATTGCCGTTGCGGTAATAATTGTCGGCGCGGGAATTTACCTTTTGACGTTGCAGCCGACGGCGGAAGAGCAGAAACAGGCAATTCTCGAAGGCGCACTTTTGCCCGGAAATCCCGAATTTGAACGAATCAGCAAGCAGATAATAATCACCACCGATTCGGACAACACAATCGAAGGCACAACCGGACTCGGCTCGATTATGATGAGCATTCCGGCGACGATTCTCAACAAAAGCGACAAAACCATCACGCTTTTGGAAGTGAAAGTAGATGTGATTGATACGAAAAAACAGGTTCTGAAAGAGAAAAAATTCTTCGCCGTTCCAACCGCCAAAGCGCAGACTTTGCCGCCGAACGAATCCGTCCGCGTCGTTCAAACTCTCGACGGTTTTAATGAAGACGATGACCGCGCATTACCCCGCTGGCTCGTAACGGCGATAAAGATTCAGGAGTAGTAAATGGCAAATCGTAAATGGTAAATGGTAAATCGTAAATGGCTGGTAACAAACTTAAAATAAAGTGAAGCGTTTGAGTTTTACGAAAAAGCGGGCGAGAGAGCAACCTTTCCGACCTTTCAATTTGTTTTTCTTGTTTTACTTTATCTTAATAGATTATTGCCGGAAATTGCTCAAAAATAAAAAAATCGCAGTTCAGGAAAGGTTACTCTCTCGCCCGCTTTTTAGGCGAATGCGGCACTCTGTTACTTAGAAGCTGTTTGGAAATTGTATTACTTAGAAGCTGTTTGGAAATTGTATCGCAGGCTTCCAGCCGGCAGTCTTGGTGGCTTCCAGCCGCCAAATTTGTTTGTTTTTCCTGCCAATTCGAGTAAATAACGCTTGAATTGGCGGCAAGATGCCGCCAAGACTGCCGGCAAGATGCCGCCAAGACTGCCGGCAAGATGCCGCCAAGACTGCCGGCAAGATGCCGCCAAGACTGCCGGCAAGATGCCGCCAAGACTGCCGGCAAGATGCCGCCAAGACTGCCGGCAAGATGCCGCCAAGACTGCCGGCAAGATGCCGCCAAGACTGCCGGCAAGTTATGCCGGCGTTACGTTTTTTTGAGTTTCCAAACAGCTTCTTATTGATTTTCTGATACTTTTCTTTTAGCTTCTCACTATTTACCATTTGCCATTTGCCAATCACCGATCAATCATTCACTTTTACAAAAAGTTCTTCGAGCGATTGTTTGACGCGCCCGACGGAAACAAGACTGCCGCCCGCTTTTTTCGTAATTTGCAGAATTTTCTCCACATCATTTTCGTCTAAAACGTGAATATTCGCGCCGTTCGGTTTTGAAAAAATTTCCGCGCCCGAAATATTTTGTATCGAATCATTTAAACTCTCCGCCGAAACTCCGCTTACGTTTATTTCAAACGAACCGATTTCACCCTTTTTCGTCAAAAGTTCGCCCAGATTTCCGGTTGCCACGAGTTTTCCCTTTTGCAAAATCGCCACATTATCGCAGAGTGCTTCGATGTCCGACAAAATATGCGACGACATAAAAACCGTCGCGCCTCGCTCACGCTGTTCGTGAATCAACTCGCGCACTTCGCGCCGCCCAATCGGATCGAGTCCACTCATCGGCTCGTCGAGAAAAACAATTTCCGGCTCATTGATAATCGCCTGCGCGAGTCCAACCCGCTGCATCATTCCTTTGGAAAATTTGCGAAGCTGTTTGTCCCAATCCTTTTCATCCAGACCGACTTTCGTCAAATATTTTTCGGTTTTCTCCTTTCTCGTTTTAGAATCAAAACCGAAGAGTTCGCCGAAATAATTCAACAACTCTCTAGCAGTCAGATAATCGTAAAAATATGGATTCTCAGGACAAAAACCGATCCGTTCGTGCATTTTTACATCTGAAATATCCGCGCCCAAAATCCGCGCCGCGCCCGAAGTCGGAAACAAAAGCCGCATCAAAATCTTGATCGTCGTAGTTTTCCCCGCGCCGTTCCCGCCGAGAAACCCGAAAATCTGCCCGCCTTCGACATTCAAAGTCAAATCGTCCAAAGCGCGAACCTTTTTCTTTTTCCAAAAGCCGACTTCGTATTCTTTCGATAAATTTTTTATTTCGATTATGTTTTGCATATTTCCTAAAACTTAAAAAATCCTTTTGATAATGACTTTTCCATCTTTTACAGCTTTCAGCAAATAGAGGGATTTTTACGAAGAAGTTATAGTAGAAATTTTACGACAGAGGAATTTTCGATTTGGAAAAATCAACTTTAATATCGCATTTTCCTTCTTTACTACTTAAAATATATGGCACATAAGACGGGTCAACCGGAGCGAGAGTTTCCGAATCAACGCGCAAATCTTTGCCGTTCGGTAGGCGGACTTTTTGAATCAGAGGGAAAATTTCGCGCCAGTTTTCAGCACAGCGTCCGGTTTTTTCCTGATAATTTTTCAAAATTTCACGGATCGCATCCTGTTCGTCTAAAGAATCGAACTGCAAAAGCCGGAGTCTTGCGCTTTCTTTTGTTTGTTCGTCCCGCGCTTGTTCAAAAATTTGCCGATAAACTGCGCGCGCGGTTTCGCGGCTTTTGCCTTCGGTTTTTGTTTTCGCCGCCATCAACTGCATAAAACCCGGCGCGTTCGGAAGTTTCGCGCCTTTCGCGTAAGTTTCCGAAGCCTTTTCAAAATTACCAATCTGCCAGTAAATAAATCCCAATTGATGATAAAGCCGCCACTGTCGCGGATTTGCGGCAACGCCTTTTTCAAGAAGTTTGACCGCTTTTTCCTCGTCAATGGCGGGCAAAACAGTTGCGCCGAATTCGTAAACGCTCAAAAATTTCGGGTCCAAAGTCGTCGCATTATCTAAATACGGATAAAGCAGACGCGGATTTAATGCCGTGAGATTATCAAGGCTGATTTTTGCGTCGGGGTTTTTAACGATTTTATCGCCGAGATATTGTAGTGACTGTATCCAGAACCAATCGGCAATTAAGCCTTCAAAACCGAACGAAAAACCTTTGAGCCGCGCTCCCTGCACCGCCAAATCTTGGTCGGCGTAATTTTCCGGCAGTGCGGGTTTGGTTTTTTCAACAAAGCCGCTGAGTAAAAAAATTGAGATAAAGCCGCAAATGATAACGGCGACGGCTGAAATTGACTTTGTTTGGAATGATTTCATAACAAATATGAATCTTTAATTGCAAAAAAGAAAGCAAAACGGAACGCCGTCCATCTTGGCGGCAAGATTGCGAGAGCAATCTAAAAAATATTTGGAATCTCGAATTTTGCCCTAAAACTTTACAGTATAGCAGCATTTTTTTCGCGCCCGTCGCGCTCATTGCCGCCAAGATGGACGGCGTTCCATTTTCAAAATAACTATTTAAAATTCCGGCGGCTGAAAATTAAAATTGTTGCCGCAAGCAAGATGGAAATATAAATAAATGCGTAAAGAGTTGCGCCGCCGACGTAAGACGCGGGCGGAATTTCTCCGTGTGAAGCATTGGTAATAAAGCTGTAAAAGGAAAGGTTCGGCAGCAGGTAATAAAGGAAATTAAAAAATAGTTCGGCAGACGACGAGCCGAGATTTCCGGCAAATTCGCGCAGAGATTGGCTGAAATGTCCGATAATAAACACGAAAAATGTTAATAAAGCGGAAAGCGACGGCGACGAAAACGATGAAAATAGAATGGCGACGGCGGTTAAAATCGCCAATTCGAGATAGATCAGAAAAATCGCCGACCAAACCGAACCGATCAGATTTCCGCCGCCGACGTAGAAAAGCGCGAGCGAAACGCCGATTCCCATTATTAAGATATTGACGAAAAGCGTCAGACAAAGCCCTAGATATTTTCCGACGATAAATTCACCGCGTCCGATTGGTTTTGAGAAAATTACAAAAACCGTGCGTTTTTCAATTTCCTTGGAAATCAAAATCACACCGACGAATATTGCGATGAAAACGCCGAATAAAAGCATCGCCGACAGTCCTAAATTAACTATCGTGCGGACTTCCTGCCCGGCGGTCAATTCTCCGAGAAAAATCGCGCTTGCCGTAATCAGCAAAACAAACAGCACAAGATTATACAAAACACGATCCCGAACGGCTTCGCGGAAGGTATTTCCGGCAATTGTTATTATTTTTTGAATCAACATTTTGAGAAAATGGATTTTATTAAGACAAATTTTGTTTCGGAAATAGTATTGATCTTTAAACCGATTTTCGTAGAGATTAATTCTCAATAAATTTGAATTCCGATTTCTCGTCGGGAAACCTGATTTCGCGCTCGGCAATGACGGCATCAACAGCGGGTTGCGGTTTTAACTCGTCAATAGCGAGATAACTATGATCCGGTTTGGATTTTTCGTTCAAGTGCATAGCTCCCTGACTGATAAGAATCTGCCATGCATCAGCTTGTTTGGAATTTAATTTCTCAGCGATTTCAAACTGTTTATCGGCTTCTTTGTTATTGCCTGTCTGACGCAGCAGCACGGCATAGCGAACCCGCATAAATACTGAATAAGGAAATACTCCGACTGCTTCAGCGGCGGTCTTTTTTCCGTCATTGTAATTATTTGCCAGAGTTTGAGCAGAAATCAAATAAGAATATGGAATAATCGTGTTAAATCCTTTATCAATAGCTTTTTGAAATTGATAAGACGATTCTTTAAACCGATTTTCGGTAAGTAAACGAAGTCCGAAGGAATAATTCGCAGAAGCATTTGACAAATCAAGCAATTCAGCCTTTTTGAATAATAATTCGGCTTCGTTCAGGTCTTTCTGTTGTTCGGCTTGATAAACTAAATATTGACTTGCCGCTTTTGCCGACGAAAATATCATTAATGCAGCGCACAATATAATCGCAGCTAAACCAAAATAATTAGAAAAACCAAATGAAAATGTCGGCTTTACAAAATCTTTTTCCGTAGATTTAATAAAATATTTTCGTAAAAGTAAAGCAAGTAAAAAGAAGAAAACTAAACCGTTTTGCGCTAGTCTAAATGAAAAAGAAGTAAATAAAGAACTAAACAAAAATGTAACTATACCTGCGGCAGCGGCTTGCGATAAAATATCCGCAGGTTTTCCGTTAATGATTTTTATTTGCTGCAAACCGAGTTTTGCAATTCCAAAGAGAAAAAATAAAAATATTATTCCCCCGACTAAGCCGAGTTCAGCGACAATCTGTAAATATTCATTGTGCGCTCTTTCGGGTATAAAAATTTCCTGCTGGAGACGAACGATTTCATTTTTATTGTTCAGAGAAAAAATTTCAAAATATTTGTTAAACTCTAATCCATAATTGTCAGCTCCAACTCCGGTTAAAGGATGTGCGGATACCATCTCAATACCGACTGCCGAAAAAAGAAATCTCACGTTATTGGAAAAACTATTTCCAGACTCTTGAGTTGCTATCCGGGAGAAAGTAGTCTGTTTATCATTGTTTAATTTTAAAGCAGGCAGATGAACCAGAACCGCCGCCGAAATTAAAATTATAACAACCGTTATTATCCGTTTCTTCTCGATGCGGCAAATTTTTGAAGCAATTCTAAGCAAAATAAATACCGACAAACCGACGACAGCAGATAAGAAAGAACTACGACTCACCGACAGCAAAACGGCGAGCCAGACGGCTGACAGCAAAAAAGTTTGCCAAAAAACTTTTTTCTTCGCTGTAATACTCAGCGCAAAAAGTAAAGGCAAAACACAGGCGAAAATTTCGGCGAATCTCCCGTATCGAAATCCGAAAGTTTCCATTCCGGCTTTCGCAGAAAGAGAAGATTCTAAAATGCAGCACAGCGCAATTATTACGACGGCAACTGTTAAAGACGCAATTGCAGTTTGCAGATATTTTGTGAAATTGGCTATTTTTGCTATAAAACAAAAGAAAACAAAGTAAACGCTCCAGAGAAGCGTGTGATGAATAACCGACAAGAGTGAGTTTGCCCAGAGAGATGAAGCGGCACTCCATACAATAAATGCGACAAACGGCACTAACAGCCGCCAAATTTCATTTGTTTTAAATGACGGAAAATTTTTGAAACTCCGCTCTTTTGTCAAATAAAACAGTAATACAACCAGAAGGTAAAAAGATATAACAAGTTCCACCTTCCAAGGATGCCCGGATATGGAAGATGAAGATGGAAACCATACTAAAGGCATTAATAATACAAATCCCCACAAAACTGTTGAATAAGTCCAAAAGCAATCGGGAGATTTAAAGTCTGAATTTATAATTGTTGACTTCAAGTTCATAATTAAACTTGCCGGAATTTAGTTAGTTTTAATCAATGAGAGTTTTTCCGCATAGAAGAATTTTGCGGACAAGAAAATCAATTCAATATCAGTAAATGTGAGAAAATCAGTTGTTGAAAACTTGACTGACTCCGTTCAAATCTCCGTCTGTTATAGTGAAAGTTCCGGTCGCGGGCGCGCCGGTATAAATAACACCTTGGGCGGCTATTGCAAACGAGCGTGTTCCGGTAGCCGTTATTCCGTCCGCCTTTGCGGGTTCAGCTGCTAAAGCAAACTTAGCAGGCGTTGAATCGCTGAAATCACTCTTATCAAGTGTAAAAAAATAACCGCTCTTCGGATTTGATACAGTGCTGTTAGCTAAGAGTGAATCAATTAAATGTTTAGAGGCTAGAGTAGAAAGATCACTAAAGTTGCCGTTGCCGAATGTTGTAGAGTAGGTCAATTCCGCGCTGTGAATTATGCGAAGTGCTGAAATTGCCGAACCTTCATTGGCGGCGCGGCGGGCGGAAAGTAAATTGGGGACTGCGATGGCAGCGATAATGCCGATGATAACGACGACGATTAAAAGTTCGATCAGCGAGAAGCCTTTCTGATTTTTCATTATTTTTATCTTCAATAAAGAGGAGATGAAAAATATCCATCTCCTCTTTATGCGAAATTAGATTCGGAATAAAGGATTAGTTGTTCAAAACCTTACTTGTTCCGCTCAAATCACCGCTGGATGCAGTCAAAGCGGTAGGCGCACCCGTGTAAAGGACACCCGGCGTTGCAATCCCGAATGATCGAGTTCCGGTAGCAGTAACGCCTGATGCTTGTGCAGGTTGAGCCGCAATTGCGAATTTAGACGGTGTTCCTGAAGAGAAATCTACTTTGTCAATGGTAAAGAAATAGCCGCTTTTGGGCGCGGTTGCCGTGCTGTTGGCAAGTGTCGGATCAATCAAGTTAGCTGATACTAATTGAGCCGCCGTTCCGTAATTACCGTTTCCGGTAGTTGAAGAATAAGTAATTTCTGCGCCGTGCATAGTGCGAAGTGCTGAAATTGCCGAACCTTCATTGGCGGCGCGGCGGGCGGAAAGCAAATTAGGAATAGCGATGGCGGCGATAATGCCGATGATAACGACGACGATTAAAAGTTCGATAAGCGAGAAGCCTTTTTGATTTTTCATTATTATTTTCTCCAATAGAAAGGAGATGAAAAATAGCCATCTCCTTTTGTTAGGTAAAGTTGATTCGGAAGAAAGGGTTAGTTGTTCAAAACCGTGCTTGTTCCGCTCAATGCTCCGCTTGTTACGGTAAATGTGCCAGCTGTGGCAGCTCCTGTGTAAAGGACACCCGGCGTTGCGATAGCAAATGATCGAGTTCCGGTAGCGGTAACGCCTGATGCTTGTGCAGGTTCGGCTTTAATTGCAAAGCTGGAAGGTGTTCCTGAAGAGAAATCCGCCTTACCGATAGTAAAGAAATAGCCGCTTTTGGGCGCGGTTGCCGTGCTGTTGGCAAGTGTCGGATCAATCAAGTTAGCTGATACCAGTGCGGGTGCATCTCCGTAATTACCGTTTCCGGTAGTTGAAGAATAAGTAATTTCTGCGCCGTGCATAGTGCGTAGTGCTGAAATTGCCGAACCTTCATTGGCGGCGCGGCGGGCGGAAAGCAAGTTAGGAATAGCGATGGCGGCGATAATGCCGATGATAACGACGACGATTAAAAGTTCGATAAGCGAGAAACCTTTTTGGTTTTTCATTTTGTTCAATTTATTCATTTTGTTTTGTAATCTCCTAAAATTTTTCTGAATTTTTTTGCCTGTTTGTTAGGCTCGGTATATCTATTTACAAAACTCGTGCCAAAAGTTTGAAATGATATTTGAAAAGTTGTAAGTATAATTAAATCAAAGGTTTATTATTAGTGAGCGAAATGGGAAAAGTATGAAACTTTTAAGATAAGGCGAAAATTTAACAGTTTTTGGTAACGGTTGGGTGACGGAAAATGTCAGAAAATTGTGTTTTTTACGCGGATTTGCATTTTTGTAGTTTGCAGACAGTTAATCGCTGCTTCGCATTTGGGCGGAGAGCGAACGGATTTCGTGTTTGTCCAATAAATGGCGGAATGAGCGAACGCTCATTTTTAACAAGTCGGCGGCTTGAGTTTGGTTGCCGCCGGTTTGTTTTAAGGCTTCAACGATGTAGGTTTTTTCGAGGTTTCCGAGATGCGATGTTAAATCAATGCCTTCTTCGGGCAGATCGAACTCGTTTTGGATTCGCGCCGGATTGTAATTCGTGATGTGGTCGGGAAGGCGTTCGGGTTGAATTTCGTCTTGTCTTTCAAGGGCGACGGCGCGTTCGATGGTGTGTTCGAGTTCGCGCACGTTTCCGTGCCAAGCGTAATTTTCTAAAATGTCTTTGGCTTTCGGGTTGATCGTCAGATTTTTTCCGGTTTGAAGGCAGAATTTGTTGACGAAATGATCTATCAAAGACGGAATATCTTCCTTGCGTTCACGAAGCGGCGGCAAAGCAATCGGTATAACGGAGATTCTGTAAAACAAATCTTCGCGGAAAGTTCCTTCGGCGGACATCTGTTTTAAATCCTTGTTTGTCGCGGCGATAACGCGGGCATCAATCGGCAGTTCGTCGTGCGCTCCGACGGGACGGACGCGGCGTTCCTGCAACACGCGGAGAAGTTTGACCTGCATCGCCGTTGACATTTCGCCGATTTCGTCGAGAAAAATCGTTCCGTGGTCGGCGGCTTCAAAAAGTCCTTTGCGGTTGGCGTTCGCGCCCGTGAACGCGCCCTTAATGTAGCCGAAAAGTTCGGATTCGAGCAGAGTTTCGGTAAACGCGCCGCAGTTTATCGAGATAAAAGGCTTTTCGGCTCGCGGGCTGAGATCGTGAATAGCGCGGGCGACGAGTTCTTTTCCCGTTCCCGATTCGCCCGTTACCAAAACTGTTGACTGAACTTCGGCAACGGTTTCGATCATCTGAAATATCGCCTGCATTTTTTCCGAACTGCCGACGATGTTTTTAACGCTTCCACGCATCCGTTGGGCGCGTTTGAAGGCGCGGTTTTCGTCAATCAGGGCTTGCCTGTCGAGAGCCTTTTTGACGATTATTTTCAATTCTTCAACGTCAAAAGGCTTTTGTATAAAATCGTCCGCGCCGAGAATAAACGCTTCACGCGCCGTGTCAACCGTGGCAAACGCCGTCATTAAAATTACGCCGATGTCGGGCAGAAACTCACGCGCCGCGCGAAGCAGTTCGATGCCGTTCATATCCGGCATTTTTACGTCCGTAATCACAACGTCTGCGGGTTCTTCTTGAAGCATCTCAACCGCTTCGCGCCCGTTTCGCGCCGTTCTTATATTATGACCGTCGCCTTCAAAAACTAAGTTTAAAAGCTGTCTGTAACTTTGTTCGTCGTCAACTATCAGTAATTTTGCCATTGTAAAAATTTTGATTTAAAGCAGGAATTTTTGGGGAATCCGATAAATGTTAAAAGCGGTTAAAAAACTTTTACCATTTATATAATGACAAATTTTGCACCGAAAATTCAAGAAGAAATTCTGCTTTCATCGTTTTTGACGTTTAATAAGTCCTTTAAGCGAGTCGGCGCAATCGAATCATCTATGTTGGAATTGCCGGTTAAAACCGCCGGATTTTTCATTTCCTTGGGAAGTTCGATTGTGATTGTCGAACCTTGATTTTCGAGGCTTCTGACATTTATCGTGCCGTTATGATCGCGGACGATCTGATAAACAATCGAAAGTCCCAAACCCGTTCCGCCGGTGGTCGAATCGGAAAAAGGCTCGAAAAGCTGTTCGACTTGTTCGGGCGACATCCCGCAGCCCGTGTCTTCAAATAATATGCGGATTCTGGAACTGCTCGGATTCTGCACTTTGATTTTCAGAGTTCCGCCGTCGGGCATCGCCTGAATCGCGTTTCGCGCCAAATTCCAGAAAATTTGTTTCAACTGCGTCGAATCGGCGAAAATCGTAACCGGAATATCCGGGAACTCGGCTTCAAGTTCGTGTCCGTCCAATATATCGGGACTGTGTTTCAAAAGCATAATCGTATCGCTGATTGCTTCGCGCACATCTATCTCCGAAAAATTGCTGACGCGCGGACGCGCATACGTTAAAAAATTCGTAATGATATTATTCAAGCGGTCTGATTCGCGCAAAATTATGTCCATTAGTTTCGCCTGCGAAGAATCGGGCGCGGTTTGCGATTCGAGAACCTGAATCGCGCCGCGCATTGCGCCCAGAGGATTGCGAATCTCGTGCGCGAGTCCGGCGGCGACACGCCCGACAGCCGCCAAACGGTCTTTCCGACGGATATTATCTTCCATTGTGCGAATTTCTGTTAAATCCTGAAAGGTTATAACAATTCCGGTTTTCTCGCCGTCTTCTGAAAAAAGCGGCGACGCGCTGTAACCGATTTTGACCAGCAAATTATTTTTGGTTATAAAATCGGTTTCAAGGCGCGGCAGAAATTCGGAATTTTCCGACGCTTCGAGCGATGCCGCAATTTCCATTTTAACATCACCGAAAATCGAATATATTGATCTGCCCGTCATTTCGCCCACCTTACATTTTGTGATCTCTTCGGCGGCGTGATTAAAAGTGTAAATTTTCCCGTCCAGATCGGTTGTAATCAAACCCGAATGAATTGATTCGACGATTCTTTCGTGCAGAACGCGCAGATTTGCTAGTGTTTTAGTTGTTTCCTTTAATTTTTCTCCCGAAGTTCGCCGATCCGAAAGTTTGGAAGCGAGCAAGCCGACGATTAAAAATGCGACGTTGTGAAAACTGACGATCTGCACGACTCTGTAAAATTCGGGAGTTGCGCCAAAGGAATCAATCAGCGAATAAGCGACGGAAAACGACAAAATCGTAAACAGACAGACACAAAAACCGGCGATCAAAAGTGTCAGACGGGAATTTAGAAATACGCTCGCAACCCCGATCAAAACGATGTAAAGCGTAATATAAGGCGAAGTCAAATCGCCCGTCTGCCAAACCAGCCACGTTATCAAAAGCGCGTCGAGAAGAAATTGGACGCGAACCTGCCAATCGAATTTTTTACTAAGCCAGAGAAATATAAAGTAAACGAGCGTCAGACCGACTGAGAAAACAAATGCCGTAAAAAAGCTGCGCGGAAAATTATCAAACGACAGTTTCAGTTCGCCGCTGTTCCAAAGCCAGCTTGCCACGAGCAAAACAAATATTAAAAACAAACGTCCGATAATCAGGACTTGAATTCTTTGAATTGGTTTTGAATTGGCGGAAAACAATTTTTGGTCTAAACTATTCATATAAAAAAGGATTTATTATGAAAGATACAAAAGATAACGAAAATTCACCCGTTTTCGATCAGCGACCTTGGGGCAGTTTTACGGTTTTGGACGAAGACACGGATTATAAAGTTAAAAGAATAGAAGTTCTGCCTAATAAACGTCTGAGCTACCAAAAGCACAAGCACCGCACGGAACATTGGTTCGTTGTTCGCGGTATTGCTAAGGTAACATTAAACGATGTTAAATATCTAGTAAAAAAGAACGAAGCCATAGATATTCCCGTCGGCGCGGCTCACCGCGTGGAAAATCCCGAAGCCGAAGGCACTTTGATTTTTATCGAAACCCAAACCGGAGATTATTTCGGCGAAGACGACATCGAACGGCTCGAAGACGATTTCGGAAGAAATAAGTAATCAAATTGCAAATCGAAAAACAGGCTGGGAAATTATGAGTAGATTTATTTTCTGCTTTTGATTCGCATTGATAATAAAGAAATGATATTTGATAGATAAATCAATTTTCTCAGAGTCAAAAATTATCAATTCTCAAATCTCAATTATATTTTGGGTTTCTTTCTTGAACTAAATTATTTAGATATGTGTCTATTGCGTAATAAACTCAATTGCCTCAAGTAAATTTTCCGCAATAAAATCCGGTTCGATTTCCAGATTTTCAGATTCCTTCGCGCCGTAGCCCGTTAAAACCAAACAGGTTTTAGTCTTCGCGTTAAATCCCGCTTTTACATCGGCAATTTTGTCGCCGATCATCCAGCTTTTTTCCAGATCAATCTCGAAATCTTCCGCCGCCTGCTCGATCATTCCCGCTTTCGGCTTTCGACAAAGGCAGAAATCTTCGGAAACGTGCGGGCAAAAATAAATCGCGTCGAGTTTCGCCTCGTTTTCGGCAAGTTCTCTTTCCATTTTTTCGTGAATTATATTCAGCATATCCGCCGAAAAATATCCGCGCCCGATGCCCGATTGATTTGTAATTAAAATTACGAGAAAACCTTTTTGATGTAATAATTTAACCGCGTCCGCCGCAAACGGAAACAAGCGCAAATCTTCCGGGCGCGATAAATAATTAACTTCTTCGCAAATCGTTCCGTCGCGGTCTAAAAAAACTGCAAATTTTTTCATTTAATGTAAAAAATCAACTGTTAAACATTTCATAACATTGCCGAAATTTTTCCAAAAACCGCATCAGTCGAAATCCCCGTCATACAAGGATGGTCAATCGGGCAATCTCTGAGCATACACGGCGCACATTCAACCGTTTTCCTGATAATTTCAGAACCCAAAGGCTGAGTTGTCAGAGGATTTGTCGGACCGAAAATCACCAAAGTCCTCGTTCCGAGCGCGGCGGAAATGTGCGCCGGTCCGGTGTCGTTTGAAACGGTAAAATCGCCGACGCTCAAAATTGCCGTCGCTTCGGCTAAATTCGTTTTTCCGGTTAAATTGACGGGCTTATATTTTGATAATTCGTAAACTTCGGCGGCGACTTTCGATTCTTCTTTTGAACCGATCAAAATTACATTTGCATCGAATTCGCTTTGAATTTTATCGTTTAACCGGGCGAAACTTTCGCTCTGCCAGCGTTTTGCTCTCGAATTTGTCGAACCGGCGACAAAAGCGAAAATCTTTTTAGATAAATCAACTCGATTTTCTTCTAAAAATTTCCGCGCCTTCAATTTTCTTTCATCGGAAACTTTCAACTTGAAACGCGGTTGTTCACTTAAAACCGTTTTTGTGCCGAAAAACTTTTTTTCTATTTCCGCAATCAAATTCAGATAATAAAATACTTCGTGTTTTTCATTTTTCCAAACGGGAATTTTTACCCTATCGGTCAGCAGAAAACTTCTGCCTTCCTTCGCATAACCAAAGCGTTTTTTTGCTTTTCCGAGTTTTGCGAGAAGTGCCGTTTCAAATGAATTTGTAAATAAAACGGCTAGATCGAATTCATTTTCGCGCCAGATTTTCGATTGTTCGAGAATTGTTTGAAAAGCCGTCTTTTCGGGTTCAAAAGCTAAGATTTCGTCAATAAACTCGGCATCCTGAAAAATGCCTTTTGCCCAAGAGCGCGTGTGCAGGGAAATATGCGCTTGGGGAAAAATCTTGCGAAGACTGCCAATCGCCGGAATTGTCATCACCGCGTCGCCAACCCAATTTGTGCCGCGAACGACGATCTTTTTGATTTCATTCTCAGGCATATTCCGGGATTATTAAAGCTCAAAACAGGGAAGATTTCGGAGATTTAACCCGGAAGAAACACGAATTTTGCACGAAAAAGAAAGTTTTCATATTTTTATGAAATAGTTTGAAAATTAAACTTGTTTTCTTTACCTTCGTGTTTTTTTCGTGTTCTTTCGGGGTTAAAATTCCTACCTCAAAGCCTTTTCAATCGCGCTCATTACGGCTTCGCTTTCGGGCGTGTCCTTTGATGAAAAACGCGCGATGATCTCGCCTTTGCGGTTGATTAAAAATTTATTAAAGTTCCAAGTAATGTCGCCCGCAAATTTCGGATTTGTTGTTTCACTTGTCAAATAATTATAAAGCGGTGCTTGGTCTTCGCCTTTAACGGAAATTTTGGCGAACATCGGGAACGTAACTTTGTATTTTAAGGTGCAGAATTCTTTGATCTCGGCTTCCGTGCCGGGTTCTTGTCCGCCGAAATTGTTGGCGGGAAAACCTAAAATCTCGAAACCTTCACCTTTATATTTGTCGTAAATTTTCTGTAAACCTTCATACTGCGGGGTGTAACCGCATTTGCTGGCAGTATTTACGATCAATAAAACATCGCCTTTATATTTTTTTAGTTTCAAGTCTTTTCCGTCAATATTCGTAACCTTAAAATCATAGACGGATTTTTCTTTGGCGGAAATACCCGGTGTTTTTTCAAAATAAGAAAAGCCGCCGAGTAAAATTGAAAAAAGCAGTATGTTTAGAAATATTTTCATAATTTTTGTTTTCAGTATTTTTTAATGATTGAAATCATTAGTTAAAAAATTTTATCCGCCGAAGTAACGCATTGAAATCGGCTCGCGTGCG
Source organism: Pyrinomonadaceae bacterium (assembly GCA_965214585.1). Taxonomy (GTDB): domain Bacteria; phylum Acidobacteriota; class Blastocatellia; order Pyrinomonadales; family Pyrinomonadaceae; genus JAHCHG01. Next base: position 3,650,733 of record OZ243957.1, read on the forward strand.
GCGGCATCATAACCTGCAAAATCACGCAGACGCTCACGATTCTGATCGGAAACACCGGCGGATTGGAAAAGTGCGTTGCACCAACTGTTCGAGTTTAGTTCAGTAGCTTGATACGAAATCGGGTGTTCTCTGCTGTATTGCCCGTAATAGATCGCTTTTCGTATCAAGTTCCGGGCGAAGTCCGATGCGCTGCCAGCCGGCGAATTGACCTGGCTGTATTGCGAAGATCGGGGAATTGTTTCGGATTCATTGTGCAGAAGCGTGATAATACGTCTTCCCGCTTCCACATCGCCGGATTCATTGTGCTTGAATACTAAATTTCCGGGTTTTATAAAACTCGGATTGCTCGGATGACCGCCGAGAGTTATAAAAATCCGGTTATTCTGCATCAGCAACGGCAGTAGTGCAGCCGGACATTCATTATCCCACACGATTAGTGCGAAATGATGATTTATATTCGCAATTCCGGCTACATATCTGGAAGCCCAATAAATTCTGACGCTCATAAATTTCCTTTTATTTGAATGACGCAGATATTTTCGTCAAATTCGCCCGTAAAAATTCTTTGAAAATACAGCGAAAGTTTAGCACGGTATCTTTACTATTCAAGTTCGCGCGGCGAACGCGGCGAACGCATCTGATTTCGATTCGGCTGTTCGTTTTTCTCGCCCGTTTCGGCGAACACTTCTTTTAACGCGCCGACGCTCGACAGCATACTCGACGTTTCGACGGGCATAAATATCACTTTTGAATTGGTCGTGCGAGCCATATCGCGCAATGATTCGATGTAGCGGGCGGTAATTAAATACTGCGCCGTCTGCGCCGAATCGCCGATTGTCTGCGTGATCTGTCCGATTGCCATCGCTTCGGCTTCGGCGGCTTTCAGACGCGCCTGTGCCGCGCCTTCGGCTTCTAAAATCGCCGATTCTTTTGCACCTTGCGCCCGCATAATCGCGGCTTGCTTTTCGCCGTCGGCGCGGGCGATTGCCGCCTGCTTGTCGCCTTCGGCTTGCAGAACGAGTGCGCGGCGGTTGCGCTCGGCGGTCATCTGCTTTTCCATCGTAATCCGCACGTCTTCCGGCGGATTGATGTTTTTCACGTCCACGCGCGTAACTTTTACGCCCCATTTGTCGGTTGCTTCGTCGAGAATTATACGGAGTTTGTTGTTGATCTGATCGCGCGAAGAAAGCGTGTGATCCAAATCCATTTCGCCCATCACGGCACGCATTCCGGTAATCGTGAGCTGCACGATTCCGCCGACGAGATCGTTGACTTCATAGACGGATTTCACCGGATCGGTAATTTGCCAGTAAACGACCGAATCAACATTGATCGTTACGTTATCGCGCGTAATAACGGGCTGCGGCGGCAGATCAATATACTGCTCGCGTAAATCTATCGAAGTAATTCCGGGACGCGTATTCGTCCAGTAAACCGCCCGCGGTGCTTCAAAAAAAGGCATCACGATATTCAAACCGCTTTGCGCGACTTTGTGAAAACGCCCCAATCTTTCGATCAGTAAAACGCTCGACTGCGGCACGATCTTTATTGTTTTCCAAGCGACGACAAGCAGAGCTAATCCGATAAATCCCAGAAAAAGTAAACCAAATTCCATTTTAACCTCCAAAGTTTTATAACAGTTACATTTAAATATAACCTATTTTAACGGAAAGTGGATAACAAAAAATGAAAAATTCTTTTCCCGAAATTTTCGGGTTTTCCGTTTTCAAGTTATAATCTGACTTTATGACCGTAAAACTTTCCGACATACAGGATGCTCAGAAAATCCTGAAAAAAATAATTATCCCGACACCGATTATTCCCGACAATACGCTTTCCCAAGAAATCGGCGCAAACGCCTATCTAAAAGCCGAGTGTCTGCAAAAAAGCGGCTCGTTCAAAATTCGCGGCGCGTATAACAAGATCAGCCGTTTGAGCGATGAGGAAAAAAAACGCGGCGTGATCGCGGCTTCGGCGGGAAATCACGCGCAGGGAGTCGCGCTGGCGGCGAAACTTCACAATACAAAAGCGATAATCGTTCTGCCCGAATACGCGCCTCTGACGAAAATCAATGCGACGAAAAAATACGGCGCGGAAGTCGTCTTAAAAGGCGAGAGTTTTGACGATGCCGCCGCGTATTCGCGCGAACTGCAAAAACAAAACGGTTATACATATGTTCACGCCTTTAATGACGAACAGATCATCGCCGGGCAGGGAACTATCGGTTTGGAAATTGCCGAAGATTTACCGCAGGCGACGGTTATCGTCGTGCCGATTGGCGGCGGCGGTTTGATGAGCGGCATTGCGGTTGCGGCGAAAAATCTGCTGCCCGGCGTGCGTATGATCGGCGTGCAGGCGGCAAACTGCGCTCCGTTTAACAAATCAATCGAAGCGGGCGAGCCGGTTGACATCGAAGCACTCGAAACAATCGCCGACGGAATCGCCGTCAAATGTCCGGGCGATGTAACTTTGCCGCTTATCAAGGAATATGTTGACGAAATCGCCGAAGTAACCGAAGAAGAAATCGCCCGCGCGATATTTTTCTGCGCTCAGAATAACCGCCTCGTCGTCGAAGGCGCGGGCGCGGCTGGGCTTGCCGCACTTTTAGCCGGAAAAATCACGCTCAAGCCCGATGATGAAGTTTGCGCCGTTTTGTGCGGCGGAAATATTGATGCAAATTTACTGGCGCGAATTTTAGAACAGGTTCTCGTGCGGCAAGGGCGTTATCAGATTCTAAAGTTATTGGTTATTGACCGTCCCGGAACGCTTGCCGCGCTTTCAACCTGCGTTGCCGAATCGGGCGCAAACATCATCGAGGTTTTTCACCGCCGCGCAATGTGGCTCGCGCCTCTCGGACGTGTCGGAATCGAAATGCTTCTCGAAGTCCGCGACGAACAACACGGACGCGAAGTTATAAAACATTTGCAGGAAAACGGCTACCAAGTCGAACGCGAAGGAATCGGCGATTGGGAAGAAGTGAGAAATGAGAAGTGAGAGGTGAGAAGTGAGAGGTGAGAAGTAAAAGAATTGAAAAAATAATTCTCATTTCTCACTTCTCATTTCTCACTTCCTAACCAAATCTTCCGTGTAAAGTTCGCGGTAAACGCGGTAGTTGCTCATTACTTTGTAAACGTAATCTTTTGTTTCGGAAAAGCCGACTTCGGAGGCGAAGATTCCGGCTTCTTTCGGGTTTGATCTGTCGAGCCAACGCGCCGCGTTGTCTTCGCCGCCGTTGTAGCTGGCGGCGATAGCTTCGTAAAGTCCGCCGAATTCGTTTTTCAGTTTGGCAATATAAAATGTGCCGATGGCGATGTTGACGCTCGGAACGTAGAGGCTTTCGCCGGAGATATTTTTGTATCCGGCTTGGTCGTTGTATTTTAGAGCCGTGTCGAAGGTAAGCTGCAAAAGTCCGCGGGCGGCGGCAGGCGATTTGGCGTTGGCGCGAAAACCGCTTTCCTGTTTCATAATCGCCAAAATAAATCTCGGATCAATTCCGCGCGTTTTTGAATAGCGCAAAACGTCATTTCGGAAATGAACCGGATAACTGCTCTTCAGACTTTTGTTAATGCTCGAACGGCGATTTTCGGCGAGGTCTTCGAGTCCCATTTCAGACAACTTTTGCGTCGCAAGTCCGCCGTAATAACTCGTCGCGCCGTCGGGAATCGAAAGATAAATTCCGCGAGATTGAATTTCTTTGCCGGATTTTTGCAAAGCGAAAGCCTTTAGAAATTTAACTTCATCAACATTTGCCATCGAATCGCTGAAATCGCGTAGATCGAGCAGATCGTCCGCCGCTTTTACCGCCGCGTCCCAATTTTCCCGATAAATTTCCATCCGCAAACGCGCGTGAAGCGCATTAACCGCCGTCGGCAATCCCCGAAAACGCTTTGTAGTTTTATCAACCCAATCGTTCGCCAAATCGTATTTTTTCTCTTCGCGCAGCGCGTCTATAATATTCAAATGCGAAGATTCGACGCGCTCGCCCGCCGGAAACATTACGGTATATTGCGTGTAAGCCGCAATTGCCTCATCGTTTTTGCCGAAACGAATTAAGCTCGCGCCTTTATACGCAAGCCCTTCGCGCCCGTATTTCGCGCCCGGATGTTCGCGGAAAAGTCTGTCGAAATATTTCGCCGCCGTTTCGTAATCGCGTTCCCACATAAAAGAACGCCCGATCAAAAACAGAACTTCCGGCACGTTTCCATCGTCGGGATAAGCGGCTAAAATTTTCTCAAAATGCTCACGCGCTTCGGGAAAATGCCTGTTTGCCTGATAAACTTTGGCGCGGTAAAGATGCGTTCCGACGGGCAAAGTTTCCTGCCTGCCGCTTGCCGCCTGTTCGCTTTGGTCATCTTTTATGACGTTTGCCAAATCTCTGTCATTATAATTTTGCGCGACTGCCGCGCAAACAAAAAGACTTATTATTGCGATTGTAAATAGAATTTTTTTCATATCAAAATTTTTGCGGAGAGCAGAATTGGAAAAAACATTTCAGCCGATTTTTAGACGCGAATAAAATCTTAGCAGTTGTTTTAATTTTTAATCGTAAACGAGTTATGAACGCGAAATTTCAAGTTTGATTTAAAACTTTATCAAACGATTCGCGCACATTTAAGCGGTGAAAAGTTAATTTTTCCAAAAGCTGCGACGTTGATTCGAGTTTCATACGATTGGCGATAATCTGCAAAATCTTCTGATTGCCAAGCGGAACGCGGGTTGAGCGTCCGATTGTGAGGCGCAGATTGTGGTCGAGTTCGGTCAAAAAACGGTAGCCGCCTGAAAGATTTTCAAAATCTTCGCGGCTTAAAGAATTATTTTCAAAAAGTTTTTCAAGCGTGAAATTTGTCGAACGATTTGTTTCGTCGTCGGGCAGATCGTCGCGCAGCTGCAAAAATCTGACGGCAAAATAAACGTCGAGCATTCCGCCCGCGCCGAATTTTATATCAATTTCCTTCGATTTTCGTTTGCCGGATTTCGCTTGTTCGAGCCGGTTTCTGACGGAAATCGTTTCGCCTGCGAGTTCTTTTTCCGCCGTTGCGGAAGCGTTTCGGTGAATAATTTTCCGCGCGGTTCGTTCCGCGTTTTTAACCAGATCGAAATCGCCCGCCGCGCCGCGCAGTTTGACGTAAGCGAGCCATTCCCAGATTGCCGCGCGGTTCTCTAAGTAGTTGAAAAAAGAAGTTTTACCCGAAGACAGCGCACCGTTTTTCCCGTCGGGACGCAGACGCAGATCAACCCGGTATAAAAGCCCGTCGCGCGTTAAACTCGAAAGCGTCGTAATAAAGATTTCCGCCGCCCGCGCGTAAAATTCCGGGTGCGTAGAATCGGCGACGGGCAGAGATTTTTCGTCGTCGTAAATCAAAATCAAATCCAGATCAGAGCCGTAATCGAGTCCGCCGCCGCCGAGTTTGCCGAGTCCTAAAACGCCGAATGGAAATTCTTCGATCTTTGCGGAAAATTTTCTTTCGAGTTCGCGTTTGGTAATCGAAATCGCCGTTTCTACGCTGGCTTCGGCGAGTTTTGTCTGCAAAGTTTTGATCTTTTCAATCGAAAGTTTCCCGAAAACGTCAAAGACGACAATTTCAAGCAGAAATTCAGACCAGGTTTTTCTCAAAACTGCCAATTCATTGGCAAAAGTCGTTTCTTTTTTAACCGAATCGTCAAATAATTTTTGATAATCTCTTTCTATGAATTTTTCGTTCGGATTCGGCAGATTTCCGATCAGACGCGGATTTGCCTGAACGGTTTCGGCAAAATGCGCGGAAATTTTGTTTAATTTTCCGAGAGTTTTCAGCGAATGATCGTCCAACTCGAATTCAACATCGGATTTTTCCAGAGATATGTAAAAAGGTTCGAGTTTCTTTTCAGAATCGGCTGTTGTTGAAATGACGTTTAATTCTTCCTTTTTCGCCTTTTCGCTTTTTCTTTTCTTAAAACTTTCCTTGCCGAAAATGCGCGAAAAAATCTTGAAAACATTCTCGGTGTGAAATTTTAGTTGTTCGTCAAAATCTTCCGCGTTTTCAAAATTCATTCTTTTGGCAAGCAGAAAATATTTCTCCTTTTGATTTGGAATAATATGAGTCTGCAAGCCGTTTTCCATTTGCAGGCGGTGTTCGATTTTTCGCAGAAATGCGTAGGCTTCAAAAAGTTCGGTCAGTTCGGTTTCGCTTAAAATTTTGCGGTCGGCAAGCCGGGATAAACTTATTAAAGTGTGCGGTGCGCGAAGCCATTCGTCCGAGCCGCCGTAAGCCAACTGCAACGCCTGCGCGACGAACTCGATTTCGCGGATGCCGCCTTTGCCGAGTTTTACGTTGTAATTTCTGCCGCTTTTTTCCGTGTTGATTTTCTCTTTTGAAAGCCGCACATTTTCCAGCGCGTCTTCCGCCGTGATGTCTTTTGAAAAAACATCCGATTCGACTTTTTGAAAAAATCTGGAAAAGATTTTTTTGTTTCCCGCGCTCGCCCTCGAACGAATTAACACCTGACGTTCCCACGCTCTGGCGGTTTTCTTGTAATAATTGACGGCTTCGCTTTCGGAAATCGCCAACGCTCCGACGCGCCCGTTCGGACGCAGGCGCAAATCAACCCGATACGCCGCGCCTTCGCCGATCTGCCCGCCGACGATTTTTGTCACCGATTCGGCGAGTTTGACGAAATATTCGCGGTTCGTAAACGCTTCGCCGCGCGTGCCTTGCCCCGAAGTTGCGCCGCCAGCCGAATACAAAAAAAGCAGATCAATATCCGAAGCGTAATTGAGTTCTTTCGAGCCGAGTTTGCCAAGCGCGACAATGCAGAATTCGGCTTGTTTGGTGCGTTTTTTTTCGTCAATTTCCAGAGGAATTCCGTAGCGGTTTGTTAGATTTTGCTCGGCGATTCTAAGGGCATATTCTAAAATCGCGTCGGCTAAATTGGAGATTTCTTCGGTGATTTCGGCGATAGTTCCCAGATTTCTGATGTCGCGCAGATAAATTCTGAGAAGTTCGCGGCGGCGAAAACGAGAAAGCAGAACGGAAGTTTCAAGACTCGAATTGGTCAGAGCGAAACGCGCCAGAGATTCGAGAATGTCTTCTTTTCCGCGAACCTTCGCCGAAATTCTCTGCCGGTTAAGCCACGAAATATATTTCGGATTTTGCCGCAAAGTGTGAGCAAGCTGCGGGCTGAACGAAGCAATTGTCAAAACGTCGGAAAGCAAACCGGGACTTTTGCCGATTTTCTTTATTTCGCGCGGATGTTCAGCCGCAAAGTTTTCGTAAAAACGTCTTGTTCCTTCCGCGTCGGGCAGTTTGTTTATCAGATTTTCGATATTTTCCGGCAAAGTCATATTTTCAGAGCATTATTAATCGGCACGCTGTTTGATTAATGAATTTTAAGAAGTCTTTAAGAAACTCTTTTAAAACAGTTTCTAAGAAAATTGCCCGCTGAATTCGCGGAAAAACGCAGAAATATTATAAATTTCCTTCTTTTTTCCGCGCTCTTCTGCGTGTTCGGCGGGCATAAGTTTCTTATTTTTTACATCAAGCAGTTCTTAGACCGCTTAATAATGATTTCGGAGTTAATAATTGTTACTGCATTTAAAATTAAAAAATACCCAAAACAGATAATAACCGATAGATGCCGGATGATAAATCCGCCATTTAAATCCGTTCGCTCTCATTTTTTTTAATGATTGCCGAATTTTCAAATTTCTCCCGAATATGTTTAAATTTGCTTCGTATGCTGAAAAGATTTGAATTTCAGGTGGAAAAAGAATTTCACAAAAAACGGCTCGACGAATTTTTGTTTAACACATTTGATTCTCTGAGCAAAATTTATTTGCGAAACGTCATTAAAAACAAGAACTGCGAACTTAACGGCTACATTGCCAACGCCGGAATGCGGCTTAAAACAAATGATTTTATCGAAATCGAAGTTGACACCGACCGAGAAACCGCGATGAAACCGCAGCCGATTGAATTTGAAATTGTTTACGAAGACCGGGAAATTTTAGTCGTCAATAAACCCGCCGATCTGCTCGTTCATCCGACGCACCGCGAAAAAAGCGGAACTCTTTTAAACGGTCTTTCTTATTATCTGAATAAAATAAATAACGAAAACAAATCCAAAATCGAAATTATTCGTCCGAGTTTGATTCATCGGCTTGACAGGCAGACTTCGGGGCTTATTCTGATTGCCAAAACGACGAAAGCGACGCGGATTTTGGCAAAATACTTCAAGGAAAAACTTGTTGAGAAAAAATATCTGGCTATTGTCGGCGGCATTTTGGAAAAAGATTCGGGCGAAATAAACGAGCCAATCGGAAGATTTGAAGAAGAAAAATATTGGAACGTAAAACCCGGAGGCAAATCGGCGCACACGCGTTTTCGGGTGCTGAAAAAACTCGAAAATAAAACGCTGCTCGAACTCGAACCCGTAACCGGCAGAACAAACCAACTGCGGATTCACTTGGCGTTTATCGGGCATCCGATAATCGGCGATACGGTTTACAAAGGCGAAAAGTTTCCGCGTTTGTGCCTGCACGCATCGAGTTTGAAATTTCGGCATCCGTCCAAAAACGAAAAAGTCGAATTTCAGAGCGAATTGCCGTCAGAGATAAAATCGTTGCTAAAATAGAAAATTTTCGTATAATTGCAAGTTATGAAATTTAGAATTTTCATCATTTTGATCATTTTTTTATTGGCTTTCCAGACGATAAACGCGCAAACAATCAACTGGCTGGATGATTTAAGTAAAGCGAAAAAACTCGCGCAAAAAGACGGCAAGCCGATTTTAATAGACTTTACGGCAAAATGGTGCGCTCCCTGCAAAGCGATGGACAGGGAATTCTGGACGCAGCCGGAAATTGTCGAAATCTCTAAAGATTTTGTCTGCGTAAAAATTGATTACGACAAAAATTTCGATCTGCGCCGGAAATACACGGTGCGCGGCATTCCGTATGTGCTTCTTACCGATTCGTGGGGAACGGGATTGGAGTTTCAGCGCGGCTACGGCAAAACTACGGGCGAGCAAATAATCGGGAAAATCAAAAGCATTCCGAAAGATTTCAGCGAGATTCTAAAAGCCGGAAACAAACTCGAAGACGACGAAAATAATTCTAAGGCTCTGATGCAGGTTGCCGATTTTTACCAAGACAGAAACTATTTTTATCAAAGCAGCGATTTTTACGCGCGACTTTTAAGAGTTGAAAAAGAAGCGGAAAAACGCGAAAAAATTCTGCTGAATTTGGGTTTTAATTATCTGCGTTTAAACATTTTTGACGAAGCCGGAAAATTTTTTGTAAATTTTCAAAACGAATTTCCGAAAAGCGAAAAAAACGATATGGCTCTATACGGGGAAATTTACGCGCTCTCGCAAACAAAACAATTGGATGAGGCGGAGAAAAAGTTAAAATCGCTCGAAAATAAATTTCCGAAATCAGAATATGTTCATAAGGCGGAAAGAATAATAAATAGTATGAAAAGTGAAAAGTGAGAAGCTGGCTCATTTTATTTACAAATTAATTCTCACTTCTCATTTCTAAACTCTCATCTTCTTCAACATAAGCGTTGTGTAGATTAACCGGATCGGATTTTTTGCGAAGTTTCATATTGAGAAGTTCGACAAACACCGAAAACGCCATCGCGCCGTAAATATAGCCTTTCGGAATATGCTGATGAAATCCTTCGGCAACAAGCGTAAAGCCGATTAGCAGCAGAAATGAAAGGGCGAGCATTTTTATCGTCGGGTGGCGTTCGACGAATTTTCCAATCGGATTGGCAAAAAACATCATCGCTATGATTGAAATCACGACGGCGACGACCATCACCCAGAGTTCTTTGACCATTCCGATTGCCGTAATCACCGAATCGAGCGAAAAAACGATGTCGAGCAGCATAATCTGAATTATTACGCTGGTAAATGTGGCGTAAACCTTTTTCACCTGATGACCTTCCGCGCCTTCGAGCGAGCCGTGAATTTCGTGCGTGCTTTTGCCGATCAGAAACAAACCGCCGATCAACAAAACCAGATCGCGCCCCGAAAACGAAAAGCCGAAAAGCGAAAACAGAGGCTCGGTTAAACCGATGATCCACGAAAGCGAAAAAAGCAGGATCACGCGCATCACGAGTGCGCCCGTCAAGCCGATAAAACGCGCTCTCGGCTGTTGCTCTTCGGGAAGTTTGCCCGACAAAATCGAAATAAAAATGATGTTGTCAATGCCGAGAACGAGTTCGAGAACCGTCAATGTCAATAAAGCAATCCAAACTTGCGGGTCGGCTAGAAATTCCATTTGAAAATTTTCCTCCAGTCAAAAAACTTATGATTTCATATAACTTACAAGAAAGATCGGATTATTTCATCTTCGATAAACGATTTTTCCGCCGACAATCGTGGCGACGACTCCGCCGTAGAATTTCCAGCCGTCGAACGGTGAATTTTTCGATTTAGACTTTGAATCGGCGACATCAAACGTCCATTCAAGTTCGGGATCAATAATTGTAACATCGGCAATCGAACCTTTCACCAATGTTCCGCGATTCTTTAATCTGAAAATCTTCGCCGGATTTGCCGAACAAAGTTCGATCAGTTTTTTCAGATCAACGATTCCTTTGTGAACGAGTTCGTTAAACGCCAAACCGACAGCCGTTTCGAGTCCCGTAATGCCGAACGGCGCGGCATCGTATTCGAGAGCCTTTTCGTCGGCGTGATGCGGCGCGTGATCGGTGGCAATCGCGTCAATCGTGCCGTCTTTGATGCCTTCGATAACCGCTTCGAGATGCTCTTTGCTTCGCAAAGGCGGCGACATTTTCGTATTTGTATCGTAACCTTCGACAATTTTATCAGTTACCGTAAAATGATGCGGCGTAACTTCGCAAGTTACGTTTATGCCTTCGCGTTTAGCGCGTCTGACCGCTTCAATCGCGCCTTTGGTCGAAACGTGCGCGATGTGTATATGCGCTCCCGTTTCCCGCGCCAGCAAAATATCTCTGACCGCATCAACTTCTTCGGCAAGCGCGGGCATTCCTTTAAGTCCGAGCAGAAGCGACATTTTCCCTTCGTGCATCACGCCGCCGCTTGAAAGCGATTTGTCTTCGCAATGGTCAACAACCGGCAAATCAAAATCCTTCGCATACTGCATCGCCCGCCGCATCATTCCCGCCGTCGGCACGGGTCGCCCGTCGTCGGAAACCGCCACCGCGCCCGCCTGTTTCATCTCGCCCATTTCCGCAAGCTGCAAACCGTTCGATTCCTTCGTAATCGCCCCAATCGGAAACACATTGGCAAGCCCCGCGTGTTCCGCCTGCTCGATCATATAGCGCGTGATCGCCGCATTGTCATTGATCGGCTTCGTATTCGGCATCGGACAAACGCTCGTCCAACCGCCCGCCACCGCCGCCGCGCAGCCGCTTGCAATCGTTTCTTTATGTTCCTGTCCCGGTTCTCTCAAATGAACGTGCAAATCAATAAATCCGGGCGCGACAAGCAGACCTCTCGCGTCAAAAACCTCCGCGTCTTCCGGCGCGGCTTCATTTTGCCTTAACCAAGCGGAAACTTTTCCGTCTTCGATCAAGACGTTCATTCCCGTATTTTCTTCGCCAATTGGGTCAATCAAATGACCGTTTTTTATTAAAAGTTTCATTTAAGATTATGATTTTGATTCTGCAATATTTGATAATAAAGACGGTTGATTTTTAGCTGAATTACTTTTCTTATCTTCGGGTAAATCTTTAGATTTTCTATTAATTCGCGGATCAAAACTGTCAAAACCGTCAAATGAATTTTCTAATCTTTTCTTGCTCATCCGAATATATTCGGGATTTAATTCGATTCCGACGCAGTTTCTGCCCAATTGTTGACAAACCCGCGCCGTCGTTCCGCTTCCGAGAAACGGGTCGAGTATCAAATCATTTTCGTCGGATGAAGTTAAAATGATTCTTTCGATCAATCCTTCCGGTTTTTGCGTCGGATGTTCTTCTCTTTCGGGATTTGAATAATGAACGTGGGAAAATTGCCAAACATCGCCCGGATTTGCGCCAGCCATATTATTGCGTTTTCGATAATATTTTTGCGGAATTCTCACATCGTCTAAATTAAACTTAAAATCTTCGGACTTTGTAAACATCAAAATATCATCGTGGCGCGGCGAAAAACCTCTTGTTTTTCCGATTCCCTGCGTATAATGCCAAGTTATCCAACTATTAAAAAACATACCGATTTCTTGGTCAAGGATATGATACAAATACGAAATAAATCTAACGCCCATAAAAACGTAAATCGTTCCGTTCGGTTTTAGTTTTTCGTGAGCAGTTTTCAACCAATTTCTTGAAAAATGCAGATATTCTTCAAATCCTTTCAAATCGTGATTATTTCCGTAATTTTTTCCCAAATTATACGGTGGGTCTGCAACGACTAAATCTATTGATTCAGATTCAAGTTTCTGCATAATATCAATAGAATTTCCTTCTAAAATTTTTATATTACTCATTTGGTTTTATCCATCCGTATTTTTCCGCCAAGTTCTGCCAATCTAAAAATTGCCGTCGTCCAGAATTTAAGAATTTACGGTCTAAAAGTTGGCAAAATTCCCAAGTGTTTCTTTTTTCAAGTTCGACATAATGAATATCCCGAATCTGAATCTGTCCTGTTCCGAGTGCAGGATTGTAATTCAAATCCTTTGCTGAAATATATTTCAAATCATAAGTTTTATGCGCCGTAACTTCCATTATGCCGTCCATCAATTTGTTTGCAATGTTTTTTGTCGAATAAACGCGGTGTTTTAGTGAGAGTATCAAAAAAATGTAATCGGGATCATCAACGTAAGCAGAACGGATTCTAGCAAATGAAGTGATATTCGGAGATTTACCCGAAGATTTTATGTCTTCGGCGGTGGCTTTGACATCCACATTTGCAGTAATTCCCGATTCTGGAACTTGCCGTTTCCTTTTAAATTGCAAAACGACATCAGCCATATTCAGACGCTCTTGCGATTCGACATTTATAAGCTGATACTTATTATTTGCATCTTCCAAAGTTTCAAAAAAAGTTTCAAAAGCCCAAGCCTCAACAAATGGACCGGCGATTTTATTGATATTTTCCATTGGCAGACCGAGCTTTAAATTCGTGTTGATGATTATTTTATTTCTTTCATTTTTGATAGACTGTTCAATGATTTCTTCGACGGACTTAACTACAAATGTTGAACATTCATCATAATCCGGCAATTCATTTGGTATTTTGAAGTTTAATTTCTCGTATTCCATTTATTATTTTCCTTCAAACTCTGCAATAACTTTGATATTTCCAACAATATTCCGATTAAATTCTTCCAAATCTTCCGCCGGAATCCAGTATTCTTGATGATCTTTGCCGCCAACAATTTTTTTTGTGTAATTGTCCAAAAATTCTTTTGCAATTTCAAATTTTGTAACGTAGCCGAGTTTATCAGCATTGTATTTTGCGTTCCAATCGCGGGCGATTTGCGTTGCATATTCTTCGTTCAACACGGGATAAAATATCGGCTGTTCGGGAAGACGCGGCGGAAATGCGGTGAAACTGCTTTCTTCGATCAGAGCCAATTCATTTTTGCCGACGGGACGAAATAAGGTGATAATTTCTGTTTTCATTAAGCTAAAGCAAAATCAGTATATTTCCGCATTTCAAGCGATTTGAAGGCGAGAACAATATCGCTTTTCGGAACATCTCTTTTCAATAATTCGGTTGCAATTCCGTCTTCCGTGCCGTCGAAATGGATGTAAAATTTATCGTTTGTTATTTCAACGTCAACCCAGCACGAATGAACACGCTTTTTGTTTTCGCGCCCGTAAGTTAGGAGCAAATATCTGTGATTCACCTCGTCAAAAACCGTCGTAGTTTTCGCTTCGCTGTCTGCCGAATTTGAAATTTCGGCGTAATTTTTTAAAATTTCTTTAATGATATTTCGGTAATTTTCTAGTTTATCCATTTTACAATTTCCTCCGTCATCGGATTAAAAACAATTATTGATAAATTATAACCTGATATAACGAGTCCGCCTAAATCTTTTTCGTGAAAAAAGTCGAGAAAAATTTCTTCCGTAACCGCCAAATAAAGTTTTCTCATCGGTTCTTTTTCGCGCAAAACAATAAGGTAAAGAAAATACTGACCGAGCGCGTTTTCCAAATCTTTAACTTCGGAAACGCTGACGAAACTTTTTATCTCGACGGCGATTTTTTGTTTGCCTCTTTCGGCTGCAAAAATCTTTTCACCGCCCAAATCAACAAAAAGATTTCGTGCTTCCCATTTTAGAGCAAGCGGATCGTTAGTGATTTTCCAACCGTCTTTAATAAGAGCGATTTTTACGTTGTCGTGAAATAAATCTTTGGCAGGCATAATTATTCAACCGCTTTTCCTCCCGTCGCCAAATATAAAACCGCCATACGGACGGCAACGCCGTATTTTACTTGGTCGAGAATTTGCGAGCGCGAACTGTCGGCAACGTCGGAAGCGATTTCGATGCCGCGATTCATCGGACCGGGATGCAGAACGATTGCGTCTTTTTTTGCCAGCGCGAGGCGTTCTTGGGTTAAGCCGTAGTGAATTGCGTATTCGCTTAAAGTCGGGAAAAATGCCGAGTCTTGGCGTTCTTTTTGGATTCGGAGAATCATTACAACGTCGGTTTCTTCGATGGCTTCTTCGATGTTCGGCGCGACGGTCAAGCCGCTTTCGACCAAAAATTCAAAATCTGAAGGAACAAGCGTTTTCGGTCCCGCAACGCGAACCGTTGCGCCGAGTTTTGTCAGCAATTGAATGTTTGAACGAGCGACTCTCGAATGGAGAATGTCGCCGACGATGGCGACTTTTAAGCCGTTTATTTCTTTTTTGCGTTCGCGGATCGTCATTGCGTCGAGAAGTGCCTGCGTCGGATGTTCGTTTGTTCCGTCGCCCGCGTTGACGATTGCGGCGCGGCTGATTTTGGCGAGTTGGTGCGGAACGCCCGCGCTCGAATGGCGGACGACGATGCAATCGGGATTCATCGCGTCCAAAGTCAGAGCCGTGTCAATCAAAGTTTCGCCTTTGGAAACGCTTGAAGTCGAAACGCTGACGTTGACGGCATCGGCGGAAAGGCGTTTGGCGGCAAGTTCAAACGACGTGCGCGTTCTGGTCGAAGCCTCGAAAAACAAATTGATAACGGTTTTCCCGCGCAGCGTCGGAACTTTTTTTATTTCGCGCTCGGAAACTTCGCGGAAATTCTCCGCCGTTTTCAGAATTCCGATAATTTCTGCGGCGGACAAATTTCTGATTCCAAGCAAATCTCTGCGATGAAACGGTTTTTCCATTTTTGTTTATAAAAAAAGCAAGGCATTTCAACCTTGCTTTGAAATAGAAATCAATGTTTGAGCGACAATCGGCGGAACTTGCAGCGGGCAGAACATTTCCGAATCGTATAGATAATCTTCGCCGTCTTCGTCAATAACCCGCAAACCGCCGAATTTCTCTGCATCTTCATCGGCGATTATTTGATAAAGTTTTCCGATTTCGAGCGATGCCGCGTAACCTTCGTTATTTAAGCAAACCACAAATTGCGCTTCTATTTGGTCTTTCTTAAATATTTTATTCAAAAGCGACAAAATTCTGATTGAATTTCCAACGGCAATTGTTTCAGTATCAGAGATTTCGCTGACAATTTCAAATTTCATTTAATTAATGTCCGAATTTATTTTGCGCGTCTTTTAAATCTCTGTCGGTATAATTTTAAGTTTGTTCAATCGGCAATTCGTAAATTCCGACGGCTTCTTTGTCGTCAAATTCTTTGAGCATAACTTTGATGATCTCGATTTGTTTTGTCGAAACGTATTTGCCGATAAAATCCGCTTGAATCGGAAGTTCGCGGTGTTCGCGTCCGCGGTCAATTAAAACGGCGAGTTGGACTTTTTTCGGTCTGCCGAAATCCATCAACTGATCGAGCGCGGCGCGAATCGTTCTGCCCGTGTAAAGCACGTCGTCAACCAAAACGATGGTTTTGCCCGAAATATCTTCGGGAAGTTCGGTGCGGTTGACAATCGGATTTGCGCCGACGGTGGAAAGATCGTCGCGGTAAAGCGTGATGTCAATTATTCCGTAATGCGGACGCTCATTTTCGAGTTTTTCGATCTTGTCAACGAGCCTTTCCGCCAGCGGAACGCCGCGCCTGCGGATTCCGACGAGATACAAATTTTCCGCGCCTTGATTTGCCTCGACAATTTCCGACGCAAGCCTCGATAAAGCGCGTTTTATCTGCTTGCCGTCCATTATTTCCGATTTTTCGATAAAATTTAATCCGTCTTCCATATATTGACGAAAATCGTAGCATTGCACGGCTTAAAGTTCAAAGTTTGAATTGGAATGTTTCCGGTTTTTCACAAACTAGCTTAAAATAGTTTGTTATCAGCAATTATCTGAATTATTGAAACACTTGATTTTGCGAATTTGTCGGTTTTTTTTACACAAATGTCAATTTATAATCGTTTGATACGCCCGATTTTATTTAGAATCCAGCCCGAAAAAGCGCACGAATTCGGCGTTAATTCTTTGAAAATCGGACTCGGCTCAAAACCGTTGCAAAATTTTGCACGAAAAAAATTCTCCTGCAATTCGTTTGGCAAACTCGAAAGATTCGGCTTGAAATTTGCAAATCCGCTCGGAATTGCGGCGGGTTTTGATAAAAACGCCGTTGTTGTCAATCAACTTGCCGCCGTCGGTTTCGGTTTTATCGAAGTCGGAACTGTTACGTTTGAGCCGCAAAAGGGAAACCCGAAGCCCAGAATGTTTCGTCTTCCAGAAGATTCTGCTTTGATAAATCGGCTCGGTTTTAATAATCAAGGAACAAAAAAAGTTGTCGAAAGACTGAAAACATCACGCCCGGATTGTGTTCTCGGCGTGAATATCGGGAAAAATAAAAATGTTCCGAACGAAGAAGCAATAGAAAATTATCTGGCAAGTTTCGATTTAGCGCACGAGGTCGCCGATTACATTGCGGTCAATGTTTCTTCACCAAACACGCCGAATTTGCGCGAATTGCAGAAATCCGACAATCTCGAAGAACTTCTCGGTGCGCTGCAAAACAGAAATTCGGAATTAAACGAAAAACATCAAAGAAAAACGCCTCTGCTTGTAAAAATCGCGCCTGATTTGTCGGATTTTGAAATCGAAGCGATTGCCCATATTTGTTTGAAATTAAACATTTCGGGAGTTGTTGCGACGAATACGACAATCAGCAGATTGAGTTTGCTCACCGGCGAAAACGAAATAAAACAAATCGGCAACGGCGGTTTAAGCGGAAAGCCGATTGCGAAGCGTTCAAACGAGGTGATCGAAAAAATCTACAAATACTCAAACGGAAAACTGCCGATCATCGGAGTCGGCGGGATTTTTACGGCGGAAGATGCCTTCCAAAAAATCGCTTCGGGCGCGTCGCTTCTTCAGGCTTATACGGGTTTTGTTTATGGGGGAATCACTTTTGCGCGAGATGTGAATTTCGGCTTAGTTAAGATTTTGGAAGAGAAAGGTTTTAAGAGTTTAGACGAAGCGATTGGTGCAAATGTTAAAATTTAATTCTCATTTTTTAAGCATTAAAATATTTTCAGGTATGTGATATTTATGCGATGTGCTGATTTTATCTTGCCAAAGTTCTATCTCAAAATCCGAAAATCCGACTGCCATTCCAATTTCAGCTAAAATTTTTGCCGTTTCAATGTGAACCATTTTGAAAGCGTGCGAATCGCTGACCAAAAGGTAAATTTTACCGCCATTTTTTAAGGTTTTATAAACACCTTTTAACGATAAATACATTCCGCCGAAATATTCCCACACTAATTTTGTATAAAGTTTTTCAAAACCACTTGTTGCGTTACTTTCTATTAATCTTTTTTCAATCAATTCGGTTACATTTTTGATGCTCTGAAAATCTTTAACATATTCTGCCTCATTATCTTCTTTATAAACATTGGTCGTGGCACTTCTCATCAGACGCTTTTTAATTTTTCTAAAGTCTTTCATTTCATCAACATACTCCATAAAAGTCAGTTCTAAACGAGTGTGCTTTGTGTATTCGTGATCGCCCGGATATGGCGGTGATGTAATCATTAAATCTATGCTTTCCGGTTCTAAAGTTTCCTCAAGCTGCCGAGTGTTTCCCAGAAAAATCTTTGAAGAAGTCTTTTTATATTTCGATGGCAAAGTTTCTAAGTCGTGGATAATGCGGTTTAGCTTTTCTTCAAAAATTCTTAATACGTTAATGTCGTCCTTTGGTTTTATAATACCGAAGCCGGGTCCGTATCTGATATTTGAAATCGAAACGATTATTGAAGCCAAAGCAAGATTAAAAAGTTTTTTCAAGTCTTCGTCGGCAACTTCTTTTTCGATTATTTCCTTAATAACTGTTGCTCTGACAAACGGCTTGTCGGACAAATAGCGAACATCCATCAACTTAGGGCGTTTTATCGAAGCATAATCTTTAAAGCTGATTTTATACCCATTATTATTGTTTAATAATGAAATTAACGGTTTCTCATTATTGCCGAAATCAATTTGCGAATATGTTTTATCAGTTTCGGCGAGAATTTTTTTCTTAGATTGTTTGAGTTTTTTTATATCAATTTCCCAATTTAATTTTGCCTTTGCTCCGTCAATAAAAAAATCGTTCGCATCAACTCCAACAGATGAAATTCCGCGATATTTGCAGGCGACTAATGTTGTTCCCGTTCCCATAAACGGATCGGCTACGATTTTGTCTTTTGTTATATTTTCTAAATCCAGAATGTAATCGGGAAATGCGGGTGTGTAACCAAGAACGAAATTATACCAATTGTGTATCGGATAATTGTTTGCGGACGAAGCCTTTCCGTTGTGAGAATCAATGACCGGAACGGGTTTGCTGTTTTCGGTTTTTTCGCAAATCGGACAACGAAAACCTGTTGGTTTGTTATATGTAAAAGGCATAATGTCGCTTATTTCCGACAATTGTATATTAAAATTTTTTTATTGCCAAGTATCAATTGGCGGGGAAAAAATGACTTTTAATGCGCGTTTTGGTAAACCTAAAATATTTCTTTCTTCGCTTGGATGAAACGGCTGAAAAATAAAGATTTCAATTCCGTTTTTATCATTTTAACCGCTAAAGGAATGATTTGAATTTCGGAATTTCTAAAACGCTCTGAAACTGTATTTAAAGCACCTTGCATTTGCACGAGATTGATGTCATCTCCGGTTGTTAAGGCTTTTGCTTCGACGGGCAGGAGAAAATCTTGCTTATCAATCGTGGCAAAATAACAGCCGTCAATTTCATTCGGCTGCCATTTCATCGGATTTTGCACGCGCACTACGGAGTTCGGTTTATCAAACAAGGCGATTGAGAAAACATCACAATAATCAATCACCGAAAAGAGCGCACCTTCATCATTTCTCAAAAAAGGGCGAATTTTCAGCGGTATTTTTAAAGAGGAAATTTCTATTTCTTCAAAATCTCCCGTCCACTCCAGCCAAGATTCAATCTGATTTCCGACACCGACAAAAATAAATTCGCCCGCATAATTATCACCGCTCGGCGATTTGCCCGTTCTCTTTACTAAATCGTAACCAAGTAAAATGATAGATTCAGGTAAACGTGATTTGATATGGCGTTTCTGTCGCGTTAAGTCAAGAATTGTATTGGAAATTGAAGCGGGTTCAGCAATTCCACAGGCACTATAGCCATCGGAAATATCCTTCAAAGTAAAACTGATTACTTTTTGTGTCGTATCTTTTTTTGGATTCTTTTTATTGAAAATATATTCCAATACCGGATGCTTTTTTGAAAAATACTTTTTGCCTTTGTAGATAAATGCCATTATGATTTTTCTCCAAAATTCAGTAAGGTATTTGCATCTACTTCCAAAACCTTCAAAATTTTGACCAGATTGAGCAATGACGGATTTCTTTTGCCCGTTTCGATTTCAGTATAGTAAGAACGGCTGAAACCTGCCGTTAATGCAAGTTCTTCTTGAGAAATGCCTTTTGCCAAACGGCAATCTTTGAGGTTTTTAGCAAACAACAATAAAAACTTATCTTCATCTTCGCTTCGCGCAGCTTGATAGTTACTCATTTCTTTAGTTTGATTATTTCAGAAATGACTTAACTCTCAACCCGAAATAAGTGACATTTTGTTTATACCTAAAGCGTTTGACATAGGAGAAGTAAAAGTTATAATTAATGCTTTTGTATTTTGCGCGGTTTAATTGGTAAACTTGCCTTTACGAAAATGATTATTGATTTGCATACAATTGAAGATTCGCGGGCGGAATTTGATTTTACCGTCGAGCCGAACGAGATTGATTTGGAGAGCGAAGACGCGGAAATTATAAAATCAGCCGAAGTTTCGGGTGATATAAAAAAAGGCATCGTTCAGACGGATGTAGCGGGAGAAATAAAAACAGGCGTGCGGCTCGAATGCAGTCGCTGCTTAACTTCGTTTGAAAAGAAACTGGAAATTCCGTTTACGGCGGTTTTTGTAACCACGGAAAATTATACGGAAGAAGCGGAAAAGGAACTTGATGAAAGTGAATTGGATGTTTCGATTTTCGGCGGTGATAAGATAGATTTAAAAGAACTTGTCCGCGAACAGATCGGGTTGAATTTGCCGACTAAGATTTTTTGCGGAGAAGAATGTAAAGGTTTGTGCCAGAAATGCGGCGCGAACAAAAATTTGATAGATTGTAAGTGTAAAGAAAGCGAAATTGATCCGCGCTGGAAAGCGTTGGAAAATTTTAAAAAATAATAATAGAAATTTAATAAAATTATACGAGAGGTTTAATATGCCAAATCCAAAACGAAGACATTCACACGCGAGAACGCGCAAACGTCGCGCTCACGATCATTTAGAAGTTCCGCAGTTTTATATTGACGAAAACACGGGCGAACCGAAAGTTCCGCACCGCGTTGATCCGAAAACGGGAAAGTATAAAGGTCGTCAAATTATTGAAGTAAAAGAAAAGGAATAGAAGTTCGGAGAGTTCGGAAATTTTTGAGAGTCAATTGATTTTTATTTAGAACGTAAAAAAATTTATCAATTACAAAGTTTCAAAAATTTCCGAACTCTTCGAACTTTCCGAACTCTATGAACTTAAAAAACGCAGGAATAATCAGCACCGGACACGATTACCCGGACGGAGTTCTGACCAATGCCGATTTGGAAAAGATAGTCGAAACTTCCGATGAGTGGATAACTTCGCGCACCGGAATCAAACAGCGGCACAAAGCGGATGCTGATGAATATACTTCGCAATTTGCGGTTCGGGCGGCGAATAAAGCACTCGAAAAAGCCGATTTGAAAGCCGAAGATATTGATATTATTCTGTGCGCGACGACCACGCCCGATCAAATTATGCCTTCAACGGGCGCGTTAATTCAAGCGCAGATCGGCGCGACGAATGCCGCCGGGATGGATATTTTTGCGGCTTGTTCGGGGTTTTTGTATGGTTTGACAATGGTTGAATCAATGATAAAAACTGGGCAGATAAATTACGCGCTTGTTATCGGCGCGGAAGTTTTGACGAAATATGTTGATTATACGGATCGTTCGACGTGCGTAATTTTCGGCGACGGCGCGGGCGCGGCGGTTGTCGGCGCGGTTGAAAGCGGTAAAGGGATTTTAGCAACAAAAATCCGTTCGGACGGGCGTTATGAAGATCAGCTATACGCGCCCGGCGGGGGAACGAAGCTCGGCACGACGCACGAAACAATTGATAACGGCGATCATTTTTTCAAAATGAAAGGCAACGAACTTTTCAAGGTCGCCGTGCGTTCGATGACCGAAATTTCTCTGGAAATGCTCGAAAAAGCGGGCTGCACGGTTGACGACGTTGACCTCGTGATTCCGCATCAGGCAAATCAGCGAATAACCGATGCCGTCGCGTCGCGCCTGAAAGTGCCGGAAGAAAAAGTTTATTCAAACATCGCCGAACACGGCAACACTTCGTCGGCTTCGATTCCGATTGCTCTGGACGAATGTATCGAAGCGGGCAAAATCAAAGACGGCGATTTGGTTTTATTAACCGCATTCGGCGGCGGCGTAACTTGGGGCGGAACGCTTATGAGGTTTTAATTATGAAAACGGAAACTTTAAGCGATGAAAAATTAGATTTGATCGTCCGAATTTCAAAATTGGACGATAAAGAATCGGTGCGTAAAATTAAGGATGCGGTTGATGTTGTCGAGAAACACCCGACTAAAGAACAGTTGGAAATGCTCGAAAAATTGGCAAAACCGATGAAAAAGACGATTGATATTGAAGAGTTGAAAAGAGAGCAGAATTGGAAACCGACGACGCAGGAAGAAATTGATGCACTTATTGAAGATTTTGATTGGCAAATACCGGAAGATGAATTTTTTGAATTATTAAAAAATATTTAGTGATGATGTTTTTATTTGATACAAATATAATTTTGATCTACCTACGGAAATTGCCGGTATTGCAAATGATTAAGTCAATATATAATCCTTTTGGTTCGGCAAATGAATCTGTCATTTCAGTTGTAACGGTTGGTGAATTGAAGGCACTTTCTTTGAAAAATAAATGGGGAAAGAAGCGGATCAAAAAAATGGAAAATTTTCTTTTGAAATTCGTGATTATAGATATAAACAACGAAGATACTACCAACCGTTACGCGGAAATTGACGCTTTTAGTCAAGGCAGATTAGACGGCAGAAAATCAAACTTTTCGGCGAGAAATATGGGCAAAAATGATTTATGGATTGCGGCGACGGCATCGGTTTTAGGCGCGACGCTTTTGACGACAGACGATGATTTTGATCATTTGGACGGTGAATTTTTGCAGATCGGTAAAATTGATATAAAAAATTAAATGTCGAAAATCGCATACATTTTTCCGGGGCAAGGTTCGCAAACAGTCGGAATGGGAAAGGATTTATACGATAATTTCCCGTTGGCAAAAGAGGTTTTTGAAGAAGCAGACGACGCGCTCGGTTTTTCGCTTTCGGAAATGTGCTTTTCGGGAACGGAAACGGATTTGGCTTTGACGAAGAACACGCAGCCGGCGATTTTGACCGTTTCGATAGCGGCTTTCCGGGCGATGGAAGCGGAAGGTTTTCCATCGCCGGATTTTGTCGCGGGACACAGTTTGGGCGAGTATTCCGCATTGGTTGCGGCTAATTCTTTAAGTTTGAGCGTCGCTGTAAAAACGGTTCGCAAACGCGGCGAGTATATGCAAAATGCCGTTCCCGTCGGAGTCGGCGCGATGGCGGCAATTTTGGGTGCGCCGTTTGATACGATTGAAATTGCTTGCGGAGAAGCGGCACGGGGCGAAATTTGCTCGCCCGCAAATATTAATTCGCCGTCGCAGGTCGTGATTGCCGGAAATGCCGATGCAATTGACCGCGCTTGCGAATTATTAAAAGAACGCGGAGCAAAACGCGCCGTAAAATTAAATGTTTCCGCGCCTTTTCACTGCGATTTGATGCTTCCGGCGGAAGTCGAACTTGAGAAGGATTTACGGAAGATTGATTTTAAGGATTTGAAAATTCCGTTGGTCGAAAACGTCACCGCCGAGATGAATATTAAAGGCGCGAGAGTTCCCGAAGCATTGACAAAGCAGGTTTCATCGCCGGTTCGCTGGTCGGATTCGATTTTGAATTTGATAAATGAAAATGTTGAAATATTCGTTGAAGTCGGCGCGGGAAAAATTTTATCGGGGTTGGTTAGACAAATAAACCGCGATGTTTATACTTTGAATATTGAAAATACTGAAAGTTTGAAAAACAGCTTGGAGAGTTTGCGGAATAAAATGCCGGTTTAACTCTATTATTTTATAAAATAAAGAAACAGGAGAAAATATGTCAGAAACACAAGAAAAAATTAAGCAGATCATTGTAGATGAATTGGGAGTAGATGAAGCGGAAGTTACAGAAAACGCCCGATTTATCGAAGATTTAGGCGCGGATTCGCTGGATTTGGTCGAACTCGTAATGCGTTTTGAAGAAGAATTCGACATCGAAATTCCCGACGAAGACGCGGAGAAAATCCAAGCCGTCCGCGATGCTTACGCGTATGTCGAGCAGAATCAGGAAGGTTAATTTTGTTCATTGTTAATGGTTCATTGTTCATTGCTGTCGGGCGAAGAATTTCGTGTGATGATTACAAGAATTATTCTTAGAAGCTTTTTGGAAACTCAGAAAAAACGTAACGCCGGCATCTTGCCGGCTGTCTTGGTGGCATCTTGCCGCCAATTCGAGCCTTATTTACTCGAATTGGCGGGAAAAACAGATAAATTTGGCGGCTGGAAGCCACCAAGACAGCCGGCTGGAAGCCTGCGATACAATTACCAAACAGCTTCTTAGGAATAGATTACAGCAGATAGATGATAGATAAAAACTATCAGTTGAAATCTATAATTTTTAATTTATTCCGAATATATTTTCAATTATCTTTTTATAACGGATGAATGCACGAGGTTCTGAGAAAAGCAAACAATTAACTATTAACAATGAACGATGAGCAAAATCAATTATGAAACGTCGCGTAGTGGTTACAGGATTAGGTTTGATTACGTCCGTCGGAAATGATGTCGAATCGAGTTGGTCGGCAATTCTGCGCGGCGAAAGCGGTGCGGATTACATCAAAAAATTTGACACGGAAGATTTTTCGGTGAAATTTGCCTGCGAAGTCAAAGATTTTGATCCGCTTGATTATCTCGACAAAAAAGAAGCCAGGCGAATGGGCGCGTTTACGCATTTTGCCATCGCCGCCGCGGACGAAGCGATGAAGCACAGCGGAATCGAGATAAACGATGCAAATTCCGAGATGAGTGGAACTTATATCGGTTCGGGAATCGGTGATTTCTGGGCAATCGAGCGCGAACACGACAAGCTGCTCGAACAAGGTCCGGGCAGAGTTTCGCCGTTTTTTATTCCGTCGGCAATCGTTAATTTGGCGGCGGGAAATGTTTCGATCAGGCACGGCTTAAAAGGTCCGAACACGGCGACGGCGACGGCTTGTTCAGCTGGCGCACACGCCATCGGCGACAGTTTCAGAATGATCGAGCGCGGCGATGCCGACTTAATGATCTGCGGCGGCGCGGAATCGGCAATTACGCCGATGTCGGTTGCCGGTTTCGCTTCGATGCGTGCGCTTTCCACCAGAAATGATGAACCGAAACTCGCTTCGCGTCCGTTCGACGCACAGCGCGACGGTTTTGTAATCGGCGAAGGCGCAGGACTTATCGTCTTGGAAGAACTCGAATCAGCCAAAAAACGCGGCGCAAAAATCTACGCTGAAATCGTCGGTTACGGAATGAGTGGCGACGCTTTTCATATAACCGCGCCCGACGAAACGGGTTCGGGACCGCGCAGAGTGATGCAGAAGGCTCTGAAAGACGCGGGCATCGAACCGGAAAAAATCGGCTACATCAACGCGCACGGCACTTCAACGCCGTATAACGATAAATTTGAAACTTTGGCGATCAAACTTGCCTTCGGCGAACACGCGAAAAAACTGGCGGTCAGTTCGACGAAATCTTCAACCGGACACGCACTCGGCGCGGCGGGCGGAATCGAAGCCGTTTTCTCGATTTTAGCGATTCACGAGAAAACTCTGCCGCCGACGATAAATTATGAATTTCCCGATCCCGAATGCGATTTGGATTACGTTCCGAACGAAGCCAGAGAACAGGAAATCGAATACGCTCTGTCAAACAGTTTCGGATTCGGCGGAACAAATGCTTGTTTGATATTTAAAAGATTTACGGAATAAAAATTAAAACTTTTAGAATTTTGCGCTTTTCCTTCGTGAAATCCGAAAGTTTTCACGATTAATAAACAAGGGAAAACTAGGTATGCAAAAATCAGATGTAATCAAGGCTTGGGGAAGAATTCTCACGGGTTATAAACCGAATCTTTCAATCGAAATCACGCGCGAATGTCCGCTTCGCTGTCCGGGCTGTTACGCATACGAACCCGAACATTTGCAGCAATCAGGGCAGAATTTGAGGACGGTCAGCGACTATAAAGGCGATGAACTCGTCGAAAAAGTTTTGGAACTCATCAGAGAACATCGTCCGCTTCACGTTTCTTTGGTCGGCGGCGAACCGCTTGTCAGATTCCGCGAACTCAATGTTTTGCTGCCGAAAATCAGCGAAATGAAAATTAATCAGCAAGTCGTCACCAGCGCGGTCAGAGAAATTCCAAAAGAATGGAGCGAAATAGACAAACTGCAAATCGTCGTTTCAATTGACGGCTTACAGCCCGAACACGATGCCCGCCGCAAACCCGCAACTTATGAGCGAATTCTGCGAAATATCAAAGACCAAAACATCGTCGTTCACTGCACGGTTACGGGACAGATCACGAAACGCGAAGGATATTTGGAAGAATTTGTCGAATTCTGGTCTGACCGCGAAGAAGTGAAGAGAATCTGGTTCAGTCTTTTTACGCCGCAGATGGGCGCGAAAGGCGAAGAAATTTTAACCGCCGAAATGCGCAAAAAAGTTCTGGACGAATTGACCGAACTCAAAGGCAGATTTCCGAAACTCGATTTGCCGAAAGTCGTGCTTCAAGGTTACAGACAACCGCCGAAATCGCCCGACGAATGTATTTTTGCCCGGACAACCTTAAATTTCACGGCGGACTTGAAAAATAAAGTCGTGCCGTGTCAGTTCGGCGGAACTCCCGATTGTTCCCAATGCGGCTGTATCGCGTCGGCGGGGCTTGCCGCCGTCGGTGAATACAAAGTTTTCGGCGCGATTCCGGCGCGGAACATCTTTTTTATGTCGGACAAGATCGGCGAAACTGTAAAGAAAATCACGGGTTAATTGCAGATTTTCGGTTTAGATGTTTGGCTTGAATAATTTATAAATACGCAAAAATTCCGGCAATGAATATTTGTTCATTATTAGAATTTTCATTTGAAAAAATATACAATCAAACGAAAAGAAAATCTTATTTACAAAAATATATGAAAACAATCGTATTAATGAAACAGGTCGCCAACAAAGACGCGGTTTTGCGGATTCGCGGGGACGAACAATGGATTGACGAATCGGATATTGCACAGCAAACGAACGAATCCGACGGCTACGCGCTCGAAGAAGCCCTGCGCTTAAAAGAAGCCAAAGGCGAAGTCGAAGTCGTCGTCTGCACGCTCGGCAAAGCGGAGGCGAAAACGGTTATCAAAGACGCTCTGGCACGCGGCGCGGATCGGGGAATTCACATAATCGTCGAAAATCCGCACGAATTATCGCCGCACGAAATCGCCAAAACGATTGCCGACGCGATTCGTGAGGAAAATGCCGATCTGATTTTCACCGGCTTGCAGTCCGACGACGCGAGTTACGGGCAGACGGGCGTAATTTTAGCCGAACTTCTCGGAATTCCGCACGCGACGATCGTCATCGAAGTTGACCACGAAAACTTAAACGGCAGTCTGCGCCTCAAACGCGAACTCGAAAGCGGCTGGTATCAATGGTTTACCTACCAACTGCCCGCGCTTCTGACAATTCAATCGGGAATTTCGCAAATCCGCTACGCATCGCTCAAAGGAATTATGGCGGCGAAAAAAAAGGAAGTTAAGGAAATCACACCGTCGGTTGAAAATTCCGATTCGGCGCAAAACATCCAGAAAGTTTATATGCCGCTGAAAACCAAGCAAACCCAAATGCTCGGCGGCGGCGACGCAAAAAAAGGCGCGGCTGAACTCGTCGAAAAACTCAAAACGGAAGTCAGAGTTATTTGATCATTTTGATTGTTTATTTGAGAGTTGATAGATAAGTTGTAATGGGTCAGCTATAAGTTGGAAATAAGGAAAGTCAGTAGCGTCGTGCGTGAGCCGATGCGTCAATGCAGTTGTGATGAGCGCATCGGCTCACGCCGACGCTACTGACAAGAATCTCAACTTATAGCTGACCGATTACGATAAATTATTAAAAAAAATTGACACGAATAAAATTTATCAATTATCAATTCTCAAATATCAATTATTTTGTAAGTTTCTTCGCGCAAAATAAGCATATCTGTAAATATTTACACATCTGAGTTTCTAGCAATTTTTTGATGTTTTAAGTTTTTCGCTCTGTAAATTTGCGGAACAAGAAATCTCAGAATCTTCGATTTTATCAACTTTATCGAATAGCCAACGCTTTTGCGGATCAGCGTAAATTTTATTTTTCTCAAACCGATTCGCCCATTTCTCAAATTTTGCAACTAACTTTTCATCTTCTATTTTTTTATGCCCTTGATTTTTTTTGATAATCTCTTTGATTTTTGAAGGAATCGGTCTGGCTTCTTCACCGAAATAATAAAAATGGTCGGAAAGCAACGCATTTTCGCCGCTTAAATCTCTTTTACGATGAGTTTCGTCGTGAACGCTTGTTCTAAGACTCGGATTTTGTTCATCCGAAAAATCGTAAATACAATCACCGACGCGAAACCGCCAATCATTCGTTTTCCATCTTGGGATTTTGTTTAACAGCGAACTTTTACAAAAAATATCGTATTCCCGAAGAGTTTTTATATCGCTGATTTTCATTGCGTAAACCAAACTGTCCGAAAGATCATAAACTTCACCGTCGTTGCATTTAGCATTTTTAGAACCCGTTCCGACAACCCAATCGCCGATTTGAGCATTTCTTCTGATTGCAGGTTTACAAATTGTCAATGTGCAAACATCCCAAAAAGGATTCGGTGCTGCGCCGTTATCAGATCGAACAATGTATGAATAAATTCTTGTCATTGTTATTGTGTTTTGAAGAACAATCTCTTATTTAAGTGAGAAAACATTTCAAAGCGCGACTGAAAAAAAAATTTATATCAAGCTAAAACCATTTCTAAACTATCTTTGCGGCAATTTGCCAAAGCGGTTTTTATATCTTCTAAAATTCCTTCAACTTCGTCTTTCGTCGCGCCGAACTGATTTTCTATTTCATTTTCGGACAATTTTCCGATGGCAAATTCTATCGCCGTTCTGAAAACTTCGAGTTCATCTTCAGAAAATAAAACTTCCGTCAATTCTACCGATGCGATATTTTTTGTGTTTATGATTTCCATTCAATTGTTGATTAAAGATTTATATTTTTCTTCAAATTCATTTAAGTTCAAAATAAAAACTTTTGGAAAATCAATCGTTTTCAAAACTTGAAAATGGTTGTCATTTGAAACAATACAAAGCGCATTTGAAGCAATCGCGCAATCTACAAACTTATTATCGTCGGCATCTGCCTGAATCAAACCGAAGTTAAAGAAAATTTCGGTCTTTTCTGTAAAGGGATTTACGGTTATGAAATTGATAACATTTTCGGCGACTTCGGCACTCGTTTTCTTTATCAGAATTTCTTGATATTCAAACAAAATCTCGTTTGAAACACAGAGAATTATTCTGCCCGCAATAATGCAATCGAAAATCCAACGAAGCGGCGATTTTTTGCCGATAATTGCGATTAAAATATTCGTATCAAGAACGATTTTCAGCGCGGTTATGCTCATTTGTCCAATCCGACATATCTTGTTCGGTCAATTGTTTTTCGTCCCAGACTTTATCCATCGCGTCGGTTGCTTTGTCGGCGAAATACTTGGCGAGAATCGTTTTTATTTCGCGCAATTGTTCTTCCGAAACGCCGTTGCCGTAAAGCCGCAAAAGTTCGAGTTGTAAATTGCTCATTGTCTTCATAATTTCTTCTCAAAAAGCCGATTCTTAATAAATCCCGTAAACATCCCGAAGCGCGCCGGAAATAATTTCTATTGTCCGCGTAAAACCTGCTTAACACTCGCATCTTGCGCGTCAACGTCAATCATTAAATCTCCGCCGCGCCGCCCGACGTAATCTTTTGCTCCGTAATGAACGCGCCACAGCCAGACTTTATCCGATAAATGCTGCGAAACAGTTATAAGAGATTCTTTAACGTCAAAACCGAGTTCGGCAGCCTTTTTGTTGGCGGAAGCCAGCACTTGTGCCACCGAAACGGCTATTTCATCTTGTAAAACTTCGTTTGTTAATATTGCCGCCATAGTTTTTAATCCTCAAAAAAATTTTCCGTTTTTCCTATTTTAACAAATTCTCCAAAAGGCTTGATTAAATAATGAATTCCTTTGAAATAAGAATTCGCCGATGTAATTTTCACCTTTCAAATCAAAATCATCGCGGACGGCGCGAATATCCGTCAGACTCGGTTCTTGCTGATAATCTCCGCCGATGTTCGGATGCGTATGAAACGATGCGATAATTTCCTTTTGATTGACAAAACAATTTCGATGCGCGGGCAAAATGATCTCATTTTGTTTTCCTTTTTCCCATCGAACGACGCTCGGATTTTCAAATTCATCAATCACGATAAAACCGCCTTCTTCGTGTCCGTCTGAAATCGAAGGAACAGAACTTTCCCAAGCGGTTTTAAGTTCTTTGAGAACTACCGCGTTTTAGATTAGTTCAGTTGCGGAAAATTTCATAATTTATCAAAAAGCCGGCTCTTCATAAACGCCGTAAACATCACGAAGCGCGACGGAAATTTCTTCAACTGTGGCGTATGCTTTGACAGCTTCGATTGTGGCGGGCATTGTGTTTTCATTGTTTTGCGCCGCTTTTTTTAGTTTTTCGAGAGCGATTTCAACCGCGGTTTGGTCGCGTGTGTCTTTTACTTTTTGCAATCTTTCAAGTTGATGATCGCGCACGGTTTCGTCAATTTGGAGGATTTCGATTTTGCGCGATTCGGTTTCCATTTGATATTTGTTGACACCGACGATTATTTGTTCTTCGCGTTCGACGGCTTTTTGATATTGGTAGGCTGATTCCTGAATTTCTCTTTGCGGAAATCCGGCTTCGACGGCTTCGACCATTCCGCCGAAATTGTCGATTTTCTCGAAATAATCGAAACAGCCGTCAACCATTTTTTGCGTTAATGCTTCGAGATAATAAGAGCCGCCGAGCGGATCAACCGTGTTTGCAACGCCCGTTTCTTCGGCGATAATTTGTTGGGTGCGAAGCGCGATTAATGCGGCTTCGTCCGTCGGCAGAGCGAGTGCTTCGTCGTAAGCGTCGGTGTGAAGCGACTGCGTGCCGCCCAAAACTCCCGCTAATGCTTGAATCGCAACTCTGGCGATGTTATTCAGCGGCTGCTGAACGGTCAAAGAAACTCCGGCGGTTTGCGTATGAAAACGCATTTTCATTGTGCGCGGATTTTTTGCATTAAAACGCTCTTTCATCGTTTTTGCCCAGACGATTCTGGCGGCGCGATATTTGGCGATCTCTTCAAAAAAATCGTTGTGCGCGTTGAAGAAAAACGAGATTCGCGGCACGAATTCGTCAACGTCCATTCCGCGCTCGACTCCGTATTTGACGTATTCCACGCCGTCGCGCAGAGTGAACGCGAGTTCCTGCAACGCCGTCGAACCGGCTTCGCGGATGTGATAACCCGACACGGAGATCGGATTATATTTCGGAACGTATTTCGCGCAGTATTCCATTGTGTCTATAACGAGTTTCATCGCCGGTCTGATCGGATAAATCCACTCTTTCTGCGCGATATATTCCTTTAAAATATCGTTTTGCAGAGTTCCCGAAATTTTATTAAAATCCGCCTCCTGCTTTTCGGCTAATGCCAAATAAAACGCCAGAAATATCGAAGCGGGCGCGTTTATCGTCTGCGAAACTGTAACTTCTTCAAGCGGAATTCCGTCGAATAAAACCTCAAAATCGGCAAAACTCGAAATTGCCACGCCGCATTTTCCGACTTCGCCTTCCGAAAGCGGCGAATCCGCATCCAAACCCATCAAAGCGGGCAGATCATACGCAACCGAAAGTCCCGTCTGACCTTGTTTCATCAAATATTTAAACCGCGCATTTGTCTTCTCCGGCGAAGAAAATCCCGCAAACTGCCGCATTGTCCAGAGTTTTCCGCGATAACCCGTCGGATGAATTCCGCGCGTGTATGGAAATTCACCGGGAAAACCGATGTCTTCGGCGGCGATAATATCTTCGACATCGGCTTGCGTGTAAAGTCTTTCGACGGGTTCGAGCGAAATTCCTTCAAATGATTTTTTGCGTTCCGGTCTTTTGTCGGTAACGGGTTTCAAAGTTTCGGTTTCCCAACGCTCTTTTTCGGCTTGATTTTCGGTTAATTGTTCTTTTATTTCGGGCATAATTGTTCCTTTTGTAAATTTTTTTATCGGTTAATTGTATCACGGTTTTTTAGAAGATTTGAAAACAGTATTGTTAATTTGACTCGAACTATAAAGTTTACAAAATAAAATTTATAGTAATGGAACGCCGTCCATCTTGGCGGCAATGAGTGCGATAGCACGAAGATAAATGTGAAAAACTTTATTGTTAAAAATAACCGTTTAAACTGAGTAACTTTTTTCAAACGCTTAGGCGTTTGCTGCCGCCAAGATGGACGACGTTCCAGCTAAAATGTTAATTCAATACTGTATCAAACTGCCTTCGCGTTTGGCGCGTTTGACGGCGCGGCTGAAAACCCAGAGCGAGAAGGGAAGCAGAATGGCGAGAAAAATTAGAAGCGTGATTAATTGCGTTTCGACTTCGTATAAGCCTTTGCCTTGAATTAAAATTCCGCGAATCGCGTCAATGCCGTGAGTTGCGGGGTTTATATTTGAGATCGCTTTTCCGCCGGTTTTGCCGAGCGCGTCTTGCAGCATTTCTTTCGGATAAAAAACGCCGGAAAACAGCGCAGTTCCCGCGCCTAAAAGAATTGCGAAAGGATCGCCGCGCTTGAACACCATTGCGAAACTCGCCGATAAAATGCCGATGCAGGCTAAAACTAAAGTTGTTAAAATCAAAATTACCGACGCGAGCAGAAAACTGCCCTGATATTCGACGTTGAAGAAGAACCAGCCGAAAAATAAGTATAAGAACGAATAAAAAGTCGCTTCGATATACGCCCAAGCGGACGCGGAAATTATCACCGTCGGCACGTTTATCGGCGTGAGCAGAACGCTCTCCAAAGTGCCTTGCATCTGTTCTTGGCGAATTGCGTTGGCAAGCGACGAAAAACCGACGAGAAAATAATTGAGCATCGCCAGACCGATCAGCCACGCGGGAAGTAATTGCTGCCATTGCGCGTATTCGGTTACGAAAAAGCCCGAACTCATTATGCGCGAGATGAAGAAAAATGTCGTGGTTACGCCGAGAATCCAGAGGATTTTGATGAAAAATTCCAGACGGTAGGAAATTGCGAGTTGAAAATCGCGTATGAAAAATGCGCGTATGCGGCGGAGCAGATTCATAAGGATCGGAAAAATGGAAAATTGCATTACATCGGCATTAATTTTACAATATATCAATGAAATTTGTAACGAAAAATTCAGTTTTTTCATTTTTACTAATCATATTGTTTTTAAGTGCCTGCGGCGTAGCGGAAAATGAAAATTCGCAAAATTCGGAAATAAACTCGATTAGTGAAAATAACAATGCAAAATCAGCCAAAGATGAAACTTTGGATTTGGGAAAACTCGTAAATTTACCTTTCATTCCCCAAGAAACCGTTTTTCGGGAAGATGACGTAACATCGCATTCAAATTCAAACGAAAACAATGCCCGATCAATCGTCGTCGGCAAAAAACTCACCGCCGTTTTGCAGTTTACAAAAGAAGACGCGCAGGCGATCATCGCTCAAGCCGAAAAAATAAGACCGCCCGTGCCGTATGAATTAGCACCGGAGAGTTGGTATCCGCCCGAATTGGTCGCCGCAAGTCAATCAACCGGCAACGAAATGATTAACGGAACAAGTTATGCCGCCGATGCGTTTTACAAATCGCCATACACCGCGGGAAAAATTACGCGGATCACCGAAACCGATTATTTCGTGCTGGAATTATCGTCAAACTAGATTTTTGAAATTATGCGAAACGAATGAAAAAAATCTAATTCGCTTGGATAACCCGCTGAAAATTTCGCCCGAATCTGAAAACTATGGAAACTGCCGATCTGCGAAAAAGAATAACCTTGTATATTTTATTCGTGTTGGTAATAATCAGCGCGTTGATAATTCTGCCGGTTATCGAACCTTACGTTAAGGATAATGTTTCAGCCGTTTTCAGCAAGGTTGACGAAAATATTCAAAGGGTTAGTCCGAACGATAATTCAAATGTCGGTAACTCAAATAATCAGCAGAAAACCGAGCAAACCAAGCAGAAATCCGTCGAATTATCGGAAGAAGAAACGCCGATGAGCATTGTCGCGGTCAATCTGGTTGACACGCTTTTTAAGATTCTGCGGATAATTTTGTGGATGAGCCTTGTCGTTTCGACGATGCGTTTTATCAACAGCATCGTTTTCAGCAAAACATTTCGCGCTAATTCGCAGGAAATTAACAGTCTTTTGCGAAATATCATTACGATAATCGTCGTGTTGGTCGCTTTCGTGATAATTTTGCAGTCGCAGTTTTCAACCGCGTATGAGAAATTAACGCCGATTTTTACGGGTTCGACGATTATCGGAATCGTCATCGGTCTGGCTTTGCAGGACACGCTCGGAAATCTTTTTGCCGGAATCGCCATTCAAGCCGACAAGCCGTTTCAGGTCGGCGACGTAATTTCCGTGCAGAATAAGGGAATCGGAGTTGTCGAAAATATAACTTGGAGAGGCGTTAAAATCAGAACTTTCCAAAATAAACTTCTGGATATTTCAAACAGCGTCTTGGGAAAAGAGGCAATCGAGGTCGCGCCGAAAAATAATCTGAACGCGAGAATCGTCTATTTCAATACGCTTTATTCAAATTCGCCGTCGAAAACGATCAGAAGCGTGCGCGAAGCCGTCAGGCAATGCGAAAATGTTTCGAGAAAAATCCGTCCGATTGTCCGCATCAAGAACTTAGGCGACAACGGTATTGATTGGGAAATAAAATACTGGCTCGAAGATTACGCCAAACACAACGAAACCGACGCGCTGATCCGGCAGCGAATCTGGTATGTTTTCCAACGCGAAAATCTGGAATTTGCTTATCCGACCAGAACGATCTACACGAAAAGCGAAGAACGCGAACAGGTTTTCGAGGAATCAAACGACGATATAATCGAGCGTCTGAGCGATGTTTTGATTTTCGCGCCGCTTTCCGGCGAAGAAACACGGCAGCTTGCAAATGCTTCGGTGGTCAGAGTTTTCGCGCCCGGCGAAGCGATTGTCCGGCAAGGCGAAAAGGGAAAATCAATGTTTATTATTCATCGCGGCACAATCGAGGTAAATATCAAAAACGAATATGAAAAAATAAATCTCGGCACGTTATCGGAAGGCGATTTTTTCGGCGAAATGGGGCTTTTCACAGGCGAGCCGAGAAGCGCAACCGTTACGGCGCAGGATGAAACGGAAGTTTTGGAAATATTCGATTATTCTCTGAAACCTCTGCTTGAAGAAAACCCGAAACTCGTCAAGGCTTTCAGCCGGATTATCGAAGAACGCCGCCAGGCATTGAGCAAAACAAACAGCAAACCCGAAGTCGTCGAGGAAAAAGATAAAACCGGAGTTTTCAATTCGATCAAAACATTTTTCGGTTTGAAAAAATAATTAGATTAGTGTGGATTATGGTTCTTAGAAACTGTCTGGAAACTCAGAAAAAACGTAACGCCGGCATCTTGCCGCCAATTCGAACCTTATTTACACGAATTTACGGGAAAAGCAGAAAAATTTGGCGGCTGGAAGCCACCAAGACAGCCGGCTGGAAGCCTGCGATACAGTTTCCAAACAGCTTCTTAGTGTTTGATTAAAGTAACGGAACGCCGCCCGTCTTGCCGGCAACCGACGCAGAATAAGTTGGAGCAAAGTTTAAAAACTTTAATGTTTTACTGAAATCTTTAGAGTTTGCCGCGTTTGCTTTCGCGCTTCGCACTCATTGCCGCCAAAATGAACGTGGTTTCGTCAGCAAAAGATTTTGTTTCCAGACTTTGAGTAAGCCCTATTATGGTTCTAAATAATGTTTTGATATAGTTGAAATGAATGACCATTCATTTGAGAGAGGATAAATAATGATTGAACGCGAACAATTGGAGATGGACGTTATATTTGTCGGCGCAGGTCCGGCAAATCTGGCTGCGGCACTACATCTGACGAATATTATCAGGCAGCACAACGAATCGGTGGCAAAAGGACGAACGAAAGGCAAACCGATTGAAGACCTCGAAATCGGAATTATCGAAAAAGGCGCGGCAGTCGGAGCGCATATTTTGTCGGGCGCGGTGATGGACCCGATTGCTCTGCGCGAATTGATGCCGGATTTTCTGGAGCAAGGCTGTCCGGTTGATTCAACCGTCGAATCGGATGCCTTTTGGTATCTGACCGAAAATAAAAAAATTGATTCGCCGATTGTTCCGCCGCCTTTGAAAAATAAAGGCAAATATATTTTGTCTTTGAGCAAAATGTGCGAATGGCTCGGCGAAAAATGCGAAGAAGCGGGAATCAATATTTTTCCCGAATTTCCGGGTTCGGAAATGCTTTACGACGAAAATGACCGCGTGATCGGCGTTCGCACGGGCGATAAGGGAATTGATAAAAACGGCGAACCGAAAGGGAATTTCGAGCCGGGCGTTGATTTGCTGGCAAAAGTTACTGTTTTGGGCGAAGGTTCGCGCGGTTCTCTGTCAAAACAATTAACAACCCGGCTCGGACTCGACGAAGGCAAAGAACCGCAGGTTTACAGCCTCGGCGTAAAGGAATTATGGGAAGTTCCCCAAGGAAATATCGAAGAAGGTCGCGTGATTCACACGCTCGGTTTTCCGTCCGACACAAAAACTTACGGCGGCGGCTGGATTTACGGAATGAAAAATAACGTCGTCAGCATCGGCTACGTTACCGGACTCGATTATCTCGATCCGATGATTGATCCGCATCACGAATATCAGAAATTTAAAACTCATCCCGCCGTCGCCGAAATTTTGAAAGGCGGAAAAATGCTCAAATACGGCGCGAAAGCTATAAATGCGGGTGGTTATCACACGATGCCGAAACTTTACGCGGACGGCGTTCTGCTTGTCGGCGACTGCGCGGCATTTTTAAACGGTCAGCGAATTAAAGGCATTCATACGGCGATGAAAGGCGGAATGCTCGCGGCGGAAACGATTCTCGACGCGTTCGTTCACAATGATTTTACGTCGAACACGCTCAGACATTTTGAAGAAAAATTTAACAATAGCTGGATTTACGAAGAACTTTACGCGGTCAGAAATTTTCACGCATCGTTTCAGAAAGGTCGCTGGTCGGCACTCGTCAACGGCGGTTTGCAGTTTTTAACCGGCGGTCTGGCGTGGGGTTTTATGCCGAAAGAGCATCACGTTGCCGGACACGAGCGAATGAAAACTCTGGTCGAATATGAATATAAGGACGACGTTATCAAAAATCGCTACCCGGATTTAAATTTTGACGGGGATTTGACATTTGATAAACCGACGGACGTTTATCACGCGGGCGTTTCGCACGACGAAGATCAGCCGTCGCATCTGCACATAACCGACACGGAAATCTGCGCGACGCGCTGCGCCGAAGAATACGGCAATCCGTGTCAGAGATTTTGTCCCGCCGCCGTCTATGAAATGGAAGAAAACGCGAAAACCGGAAGACGCGAGATAAAAGTCAATTTTTCAAACTGCGTTCACTGCAAAACGTGCGACATCGCCGATCCGTATCAGATTATAAACTGGGTAACTCCCGAAGGCGGCGGCGGACCGAATTACAAAGGAATGTAAATTGCAATCGAATAAATTTAACGAAGCGATTGTATTAAAACAATGCACGTTTAATTTTTTCAAAAGGAGTTTAAAAATTATGGCGACAAATTCAGATGAAGTAGATGGAAAATGGGAACAAGTAAAAGGTTCGGTCAAGGAAACTGCGGGAAATGTTATTGACGACGAGCAGATGGAAGCCGAAGGAAAAGCCCAAAATGCGAAAGGCGAAGCGCAGGAAACTTGGGGCAAATTCAAAGGCGGTGTCGAAGACGCGGCTGATGCCGTCAGAGATGCCGTAACAGGCGATGATAATTAAAAGGTAAAAGGGTAAAGGTTTTGTGAATGAGGGTTTTATTAGTTTGGAAAACTTTATTTGCCGAATCGGAAATAATTCAGAGATAAGCGGGAGAAGTTTTCTTCCGCTTTTTTTTGTAGAATATATTTTATGAAAGCGGATTTGATAATTGAAAACGCCGCGCAGTTTGTAACTTGCAAAAGCGCGGGAAAAGCCAAGCGCGGCGCGGAAATGCAAAAACCCGGAATTATCGAAAACGGCGCGGTTGCGGTAAAAAACGGAAAAATAATCGCAGTCGGGAAAACGCCTGATTTGCGAAGAGAATTTGCGTCTGAAAATATTTTTGATGCGAAAAATAAGGTTGTCAGTCCCGCGTTTGTTGATCCGCATACGCACATTGTTTTCGGCGGAAATCGTCTGAACGAATTTGAACTTCGCATCAAAGGCGCGTCTTATCTGGAGATTATGGAAAACGGCGGCGGAATCGTCAGCACGGTTTTGCAGACGCGCGATTCTGATGTTCAAAATTTAGTTGAACAATCGAAAAAAAGACTAAACGAAATGCTCGAATGGGGAACGGCAACTGTTGAAATAAAAACGGGTTACGGTTTAGACGAGGAAACCGAACTCAAAATGCTGAAAGCGATTGCCGAACTCGATAAAACGTCGCAAGTTGAAATCATTCCGACATTTTTGGGAGCGCACGCGATTCCGAAAGAATTTGTCGGGCGCGAAAACGATTTCACAACTCTGATTTGCGAAGAAATGCTGCCCGCCGCGTGGAATTGGTTTGAAAATTCCCATTTTTATCGGAAATCAGAATATAAAACACCTTTTTTTGCCGATGTATTTTGCGAGAAAAACGCCTTTAATCTCGAACAATCGAAAAAAGTTCTGGCGGCTGCGAAAAATTTAGGTTTTGAGCTAAAAGCGCACGTTGATGAATTTACAAATTTGGGCTGCGCCGAATTTGCGATCAATCTCGGCGCAGCTTCGATAGATCATTTAGACCAAACGAGCGACAGAGAAATCGAACTGCTCGCCAATTCCGATACAATCGGAGTTATTACGCCGACGGTAAATTTTAATTTCGGAAACACAGAGTTTGCCGACGCACGAAAGATGATTGACAAAAATTGTGCAATTGCCGTTTCAACCGATTATAATCCCGGCTCTGCGCCGTGTCCTTCGCAGCCTCTGGCGATGGCGATTGCCTGCCGTTATCAAAAATTAACTCCCGCCGAAGCGTTTAATGCGGCAACGATAAACTCGGCGTTCGCCATCGGTTTGGGCAAAACTCACGGTTCGATTGAAATTGGAAAATACGCCGATCTGCTGATTTTTGACACGGACGATTACAGGCAGATTTGTTACGAATTCGGCAGAAATTTTGTCGAAAGCGTAATCAAAAAGGGGGAAATTCTCTTCTGAAAACTTATGCGAATAGTTTGCCTTTCAGATACGCACAATTGTAGTGAGTTTATAAACGTGCCAAGCGGCGACGTTTTGATTCACGCGGGCGACGCGACGATTCAAGGCACGATTGACGAAGTATTTATGTTTAACGAATGGTTTTCAAATT
This sequence comes from Pyrinomonadaceae bacterium, assembly GCA_965214585.1. Taxonomy (GTDB): domain Bacteria; phylum Acidobacteriota; class Blastocatellia; order Pyrinomonadales; family Pyrinomonadaceae; genus JAHCHG01. The sequence goes on from OZ243957.1 coordinate 3,690,245, forward strand.
TGCCGCACAAACATAAAATTTTCGTCGCCGGAAATCACGATTGGCTGTTTGAAACTTACAACAGATACGCCCGCGAAATGTTGAGCGATCAGATAATTTATTTGCAGGATTCGTTTGTAAAAATAGAAAAACTGAAAATTTACGGTTCGCCGTGGCAGCCGCGTTTTTTCGATTGGGCGTTTAACGTAAATCGCGGCGCGGAAATCGCCGAAAAGTGGAAAATGATTCCGCCTGACACAGACATTTTGATTACGCACGGACCGCCGCACGGAATTTTAGACAAAACGCCGCGCGGAGATTCGGCGGGCTGCGAAGAATTGAGAAAAAGGGTTGAAAAAGTCAAACCGAAACTTCACGTTTTCGGACACATTCATCACGCTTACGGAAAAACCGAAAAATTCGGAACGATTTTTGTCAACGCGTCAAACTGCGATGAAAGTTACGAGCCGAATAATCTGCCGATAGTCGTTGATTTGTAAATTCATTTCGTTATACAAATTCTAAAAATTTTCCCGATATTGATACCGCCCGAAAAATCGTTATAATTAATTGAAAATGAACGGATTGCAGATTATTGATTTAAAGGAAGCGACCTTTATGGACAAACTTCTCAAGCGCGAACCGCGCGAAAATGCGTTTGTTCGGATAAATAATCTGCTTTCGTGCGTTCCGCTTTTGCGAATCAGCCGCCGGGAAATTGACGATTGTCTGGTGGAATACGACATTTCTCACGAAAAGGCGAAATCGCGTCTGGTGAATTTTTATTCGGTGATTTTGCGCGATTTTGTCAAAGATATGAAAATTTCCGAAGCGCAACTCGAACAGCTTTTTCATTTGCAGCATATTTTCTCGCTTGATAATCACGAAGTCGCGCCGATAAATTCGGCGATTCTTTACCCGATTTACAGAAATTTTATCAGGTGTGCGATTTCCGACGGAAAACTGACCGGCGAGCAGAGCAGACAGATCAGAACGCTTTCCGCGCAGCTTGGCATTCCCGAAAACATCGCCGGAAATTTATACAAACAGGAAGCCGATAATTTTTTACAGTCGGTTTTCAATCAGACGCTTGCCGACAAGATGCTTTCGGCTGAAGAGGAGTTGGAACTCGAACGAATTTCAAAAAATCTCGGCGCGGAATTGAAATTATCGCAAAATGCAAAGGCGAATCTCGAACGCTGCCGCTTTCTCTGGCAGCTGCACGGCGGAAATCTGCCCGCGTTTAAGCCGCCGTTTCCTCTTGAAAACGGCGAAACCTGCCACGCCTTTGTCAAGGCGACTCATTTGGAGGTCAGACAAGTGGCGCAACCCGTAAAATACAGCGGTTACGATTATTACAACGGAATTCCGTCGGCAAATTTTCAAACGGGAAATCTGCAAAACCGTGTGATTTCTTCAAAAATTTTAAGACACGTTGATCGCGGAACTTTATATTTTACAAACAGACGCTTTGTTTTCGTCGGCACAATGCGAACGACAAAATGTCCTCTCAGACGCATTATCGGCGGAACTTTCTACACGGACGGATTGCTCGTCGAGCAGAATGCGGGCAACGATCAGTTTTTTCAATTTACCAGCGACATCGAGGCTCTGCGGCTGATTTTCAACCGTTTGATGACTGAAAGCAGAAATTAAATGTCGAGAACTTTCGATTTTTGAAAATCCGAATCTAACCTTTGCGTTTCAAAAAGCATCACAAAAACAGTTTAAGCCAAAAGCACTTCAAAAAAATATTTTGTTATGAAAAAAACTGCCGTAATTTTGATCTTGATGCTTTCGGGCGTTGCCACAGTTTACGCTCAATCGGGCAGAATCATTGCTCCGACTCCGACTCCGACACCTGACGCGGAAGAAATTTATTCGGAATCGAAACCGTATAAATCACGCAAAATTTATCCGCCGAATTGGAAAAGAGAAAATAAATCCGAAAAAAATTCAGAGCCGGAAACGGTTCAGACTGCTCAAACAAACGAAGAGAATCTGGAAATTATCAAAATTGATTCGACTCTGGTTACAATTCCGGTTTCGGTTTTTGGTCAGGACGGAGTTTATATCCCCGACCTAAATCGGGAAAATTTCAAGGTTTTTGAAGACGGACGCGAACAAAAAATCGAATATTTCGGCGATTCGGAAAAACCTTTTACCGTAGTTCTTTTGCTGGACACGAGTTATTCCGCCGAATATAACATCAAGCAAATTCAGGAAGCGGCGAGTTCATTTGTTCGTCTTTTAAGTCCCGAAGACAGCGTGATGGTTATCGAATTTGACGGAAATTCGCACGTTTTGACCAAGCTGACAAAAGACCGCGAAAAAATTTACAAAGGAATAAAAAACGCCGATTTCGGCTACGGCACATCGCTTTACGATGCCGTCGGGCTTTCGTTAAACAAATATTTGAGCCGCATCGAAGGACGCAAGGCAATCGTGTTGTTTACGGACGGCGTGGATACGACTTCGGGCAAAACGACGTATGATAAAACGGTTTTTGAGGCGGAAGAATCGGACGTAATTATTTTTCCGATTTATTACAACACATATAATGCCGTCCAAAGGCAAATCCGCGACGGACAAGCGATGAGAGGCGCGATTGGAACGCGCCCGGAAGATTACAAAATCGGCAGAGATTATATAGACGAACTCGCATCGGCAACCGGCGGCAGAGTTTTTATTCCCAAGCGAACGCCGGGCGGTTTGAGGCGGGCTTTTGAAGGAATCGCCGAAGAATTACGCAGGCAGTATGTGATCGGTTACTATTCGGACGCGACGGGAAAAACGGGAGATCGCAAACAAATCAGAGTCCGCGTAGATCGTCCGAATCTGAATATACGCGCCCGCGACAGTTACATCGTCGGCGGAAATTAAGTAGGTCAAAATTAAGTTTATGTTAGGAGTGTAAGCATCCTTGCTTGCAAGTTCGCTGTTTTTTAGCGGACTAACAAACGCTAAATTCTCAGATGATAATCTTCGTTCAAGTGCTGAAAAACGCACTTGTGCAAGCAAGGATGCTTACACTCCCATTTTCAGTCTTATTTATTTTTGTGTGAGTGCTTAATTATTTATATTCACCTACTCGGTTGATTGGAAAAAAATTTTATTTTATAAACGCAAAAAACCTTAAATTGTTGCAATAAAATATTGAAAATGTTAAATGTTAATACGGCTTGAATAAGAGTATTCGAGTAACTTAGCAAGACGGCAAATCTTATGAAAAACGAAGTTCGGTTTGATGAAAAAACAACCGAAAACAAAAAAGATAAAGGAAAAACAAATTTCCGATCCTTTGCCGAAGAAGTTAAAGAGCGAAGCAAAAAACCGAAAACCAACCCGACGGCGATTCCGCAAAAACTTTCCCTATCGGAATTTAACACGGCGATAATTCACTTTTACCGGGGCGAAATGGGACGCGCCAACATCTGGCGGACAAGGCTCGACGCGACGACGAATTGGGCTGTAATTACGGCGGGCGCGACGCTTTCTTTCGTTTTCAGTTCGCCGGACAATCCGCATTTTGCCATTCCGATCAATTCGATTCTCGTGGCGATTTTTCTGTTTATGGAAGCCCGCCGCTATCGTTATTACGAAGTTTGGGCGAACCGCGTGCGCGTGATGGAAACGGGATATTTCGCGCCGATGTTGTCGCATCGTTCCGTGCCGCCGGACAAAGAATGGACGGATCATATTTCGGCTGATCTGCTTTCGCCGCATTTTACAATCACCGAATGGGAAGCCGTCGGCAGGCGTTTGCGAAGCAATTACTTGTGGATTTTCGTGCTTCTGGCTTTAAGCTGGATGCTCAAAGTTTATCTGCACCCGTATCCTGCGCCGAGTCTGGATGTGCTGATAAATCGCGCCGAAGTCGGAATCGTTCCCGGCTGGATGGTGATCTGCGTCGGATTTTTGTTTAATTTAATAATTTTCATTTTCGCCGTCGGAACGATAAAACTCAGAGATGCTTCGAGCGAAGTTCTAAAGCCGGAAAATCTCGAATGGCATCCGCTAAAAGAAGTAACCGATTGGGCGGGAACAAATCTCAGGCGGCGCAAAACCATTCGCCGCGCAAAACGTGCGCGTCAGCGAATCCGTTCCGCACAGAGCGAAGATACTATAACGCCCGAAAAATAACACTTTTTTTCAATAACACTTTTAATAATCGCGGACAATTTGGAATAATATAATTTGTTTGCTATTTTCTAAAAAAAAACTTTAACGGGAGAAATTTATGTCAGACCAATTAAAAGAACGCGGTCAATCGCTTGAAAACGAGTATTTTCACCGCAAAGAAAAAGAATTGATCGAAAAAATGAAGGCGAAACTCGCCACCGAAGAAACGCACGAAACGGAGATGCAGTGTCCGCGCTGCGACGGAATTTTGGTTGAAACCGATCACGAAAATATCACGGTTGACGTTTGCAGTAAATGTTCGGGAACGTGGTTCGATGCCGGAGAATTGGCGCAGGTCGTTGATAAAAATGAAAACAGCGGCTGGCTGAACAGATTTTTCAAATAAACTAAGCGGGTGTATATAAAAATAACCAAGCGCAATAATTTGTAAAATAAACTAACAAAATAATTGAGAATTGAGAATTGAAAAATAATAATTGTCTTCTGATTATCTACATAATTCTCAATTCTCAATTCTCAACTATCAATTATTTTGTTAGTGTTTTGATAGAAAATCGAGCCTCTCAATAAACTTGAATACTTTTTCCGATCTGCTTAAAAAATGTCTAAAAACTTATATAAACATAAATCGCGCTTTCTATTGATTATTTTGCTGATGGTGTTTTCCGCGACAATTTTCGCGCAAACCGAGCAAACTAAAAGCACCGCCGAACTAAAAGTTACAAAGCAGACTCTCGACAGCAAGTTGATGCAGCGCGAGATGCCGTATAATTTGATCTTGCCGTTAAATTACGACGACAAAGCGAGCAGTCAGACAAAATATCCGGTAATTTATTTGCTGCACGGACTTTTCGGGCATTATAATAATTGGGCGGAAAACACGAAATTAAAAGAATATGCCGCGCAGCATAATTTTATAATCGTAATGCCGGAAGGCAATAACGGCTGGTATGTTGACAGCAAAATCGAGCCGAATGACAAATATGAAAGTTACATCGTCAAAGAATTAATTCCCGAAATTGACAAGAAATACAGAACCATTGCAGGCAGAAATGCTCGCGCCGTCGCCGGACTTTCGATGGGCGGTTACGGTTCTCTGAAATTCGCGGTGAAATATCCCGAAATGTTCTCTCTCGCCGGTTCGTTCAGCGGCGCACTCGGCGCGGCTGATTATACGGACAAAAACACTCTGGCGGCAATTTCAAAATCCGTAATGACGGCTTTCGGCGAAGCGGAAAGCGAAACTAGAAAAAACAACGATCTGTTTGCTTTATACAAAAATTTATCCGCCGAAAACATCAAAAATCTGCCGTTCATCTACGTTGACTGCGGAACGGAAGATTTTTTGATTCAAACGAACAGGCAGTTTCTGAGCGTTTTGCAGGAAAAGAAGATTCCGCACGAATACCGCGAACTTCCGGGCGTTCACGATTGGCGATTCTGGAATTCGCAAATCGAGGAATTTCTCGAACTGAGCGCGAAATTTTTTGTGCCGAAAGCAAAAGCCGTCGGAAAAGATTAATAAATTACAAAGGAACACGAAGAAAACACAAAGTTAAAATAAATGAATACTCTGTTTGCTTTAAATGCTTTAAATTTTCAAACAGCGGACGCAGAGCAACCCTTCCAGACTTGCGATCTTTTTAATCTTGAGCAGTCAATGGTAATGATTTATTCAAGATAAAGTAAAAAAGCGAAAGTTAATAAAATTTGCAGGTCTGGAAGGGTTGCTCTGCGCCCGCAAAACTTCAATTACCAAAAAACTTAAAAATCAGACTACTTACTTATTTTTTTCCAATCTCTCTTTAGCTCTCGAAACAAAAATTTTAATCATCTGCTCGATTCGTTTGCTCATTTCGCTGCTGATAATTGATTCGCCAGCGAGTCCGGCTAAAATGTGCAGATCGGTAGCGGATTTTCGGCGCAATTCGACATTTTGAGCGAAGCGCACGACTGTTGTTTCCGCATCTTTTTCAAGAAAATCAGCCGTGTAGCGCAATAAATTTCGCTGTTCGCCCTGCGCCGGAATCCATTCAAGTCGGTCTTGCGAATTTTCGGCTAATTCGACGGCGAAATTCTGAATCATCGCGCCCGCAAACGGAATTTCGGCGCGTATTTTCCAATGAATGATTTTTTTGCCGTCCTCATAAATGCTTTCAACGCTCGGCATCAATTCGACAAAATTTTTTATATCCGTAAAAAATGCGTGAACCTTTTCGATGCCCGCATTAACTTCTTGGGTGTCCGTATAATCGGCGCGAATTGTAAACATAGTATATGGGCTTTGGTCTTTGGTCTTTGGTTTTCGGTCTTTGATTTTCTACAAAAATACCGAATTTGAGCGTAAATTTGAGCTGAATTAACAAAGACCAAAAACCTGAATTAAAATTAAAAAGTTTTATTAAACATCATCGCGTTGAAAAACGGGCGCGTCATCGAGCGGAAAATGCCTCGATAAAAAGGTTCTTCGGCGAATAAAATAACGTGACCCGATCCGGTCGGTTCGTCTATTAAATATGATGTGCCTTTCAGAAGTCTTTCGGTATTTCCTTCCCAAACGAAGCCGGAAATCGTCAGAGGTTTTTTCGGATTCGGATCAAATAAAATCGCATTTGTTCCGGCTTTTGAAACTCTGAAAAAATAACCGGAAGCGAGCAGAACGGGAAGTTCGTTTTCATTTAACCCGTAAGTCAGATAATTCGTGCGGTCAACGGTCGCCCGCATAATCGCGCCGGGAACGCCTTCGGGAACTTTGCCGCGATTTGCCGAAGGCGACGCGATCGGCGGCAGAACGGGCGCGATTCCTTCCGATTTATCAGTCGGCGTTGGTGTCGGCTGCGGTTTTTTCTCGTTGTCCAGAACTTCTTCGTCTTTGTCTTCCGCTTTTCCTTTTTCTTCGTCGTCGTCCGCGCTTCCGACAAGTTTTGTAGTTGTTAAACCTACATCTTTTAATGCCGCAAAAACGGACGCGCCGCGAATCGTGATAAGCGTTCCGCCGCCGGAAACCCAACTTTTTAAGGTTTCAACTCCGCCTTTTCCGAGTTGGCTCGAATAACGTCCGGCTGAACCGTCGGGCAAGATCAAAACGTCGAATTTGTCCAACGCGCCGCCGCGCACGGCGTTAAAAGACAGAGGCGTAAAGTCAATTCCGTAACGGTCAAGCGTCCACCAAATCGAGCCGTAGCTTGTCTGGTCAACTCCTTCGTCGCCGACCATTGCAATTTTCGGCGGCTGAAGCGAAACGACATTTTCGCCGCCGACTCCCGTATCGCCGGATTGCTGAAACCCCGTATTGACCGCCGTAACTTTCACGCCCAAATCTTTTGCCAAACGCCCGATTGCTTCGTGAATCGTGTCGGGATTTCTCGTAACGCGGACGACAAATGTTCCCGCATCCCAACGTCTTCCGTTGGCATTTAGCGGACGAGTCGCAACATAAATGCGGAAATCACTTTGCATCAGACGCAACGCCAACGCGCCTGCCGCGTCCGTATTGTATGGAAAAACGTAAGCGATATTTGCGCGTCCGCTGACCGAACCCGTTTTGACTTGATTTAGATATTCGTCCGTTACGACGCTTGAATTAACATTTCCCGCGTCTTCCGTCCAGAAAGCGTCAATTCCGAAAGCGAGCGGCAAACTCCAAGCGGTTATGTCGTAAAATGAATAACCTTCCTTGGCGTTGAAATTTCCGCGCAGTTCGTTGCGGCGGAAACGCGCTAAATTGTCTTCGATAAATTCTCTGTCCTGCAAAGTTTCCGGCTCAAGCAAGGCTTTTATCCAGCGTTTCTGCGGTTGATTTAAGTCAATAATATACGCGCCCTGCGGAAAACTTTTCGTTTCAACCGGCGCGTTTTTCAGCATATAACTGTGCGCTTTTGACGAATTGAAAGAAGAATTTGCAACTTTTACTTCGACTTTTGCACGCTGGAGAATCTGGATAATTTCAGCAGTTTTGACCGGATCGTTTTCGGGCAGAATTACGATTCTTTTTAATTTTTCGCTTGCGGTTTCCGCCATTCCGGTTTTTCGGAAATCGTAAAAATCCTGCAAACGCTGCTGCCGGTTGGCGGCTAAAACTTCGAGAGTGGTCATCGAAGCGACGAAATGCTTGGCGATTGCCGAGCGCAAAGTGGCAATCGTGCCGTCGTCGCGCCGCCAGTTTATGCCCTTAAAGCCGCCGCCGTCTGTTTCGTAAGTCATTCCGATTGCGCCGTTCAAAGACGGAAATGTATCCCAATAACCCGGATAAAACAGATCAAAAACGTCGCGCACGTAATAATCCCATTTATTTTGGTCGAACTCGGCGGCGTTGGCGCGTCCGAATTTTTCGAGCCAATTGTTTGTCGCGGGCTGCGGCAGATTCGGATTAATCGGCAAAGCGGCGGGCGGGAAAAAATACTGCGAAGGCTGTCCGTGATGGTCAACGGCAACTTGCGGATTCCATTCGAGAAAAGCCTTTTGCATATTCACCGTTTCCTTTTGCGTGACGGCGATGTTGTCGCGGTTCAGATCAAAGCGGTAATGATTATAACGTCCCATAATCGCCCACGGTTCGCGGTGTTCGAGGGCGGCGTTGTTCGGATCGCCGACGGCGACGGAATTATACCAAGTCGCAAATCTCTCGTGTCCGTCCGGGTTTTCGCCCGTTACGATCAGCGTTACGCAATTATTTAAAATGTTCAAAGTTTCCGGCTCGTTCGACGCGGCGAGTTGATAAACGACCTGCATCATCGTTTCAAACGAAGCCGATTCGTTGCCGTGAATCGTGTAAGCCATCCACGCAATCGCGGGCGTATTCTGTATTATCTGATTTGCTTCCGCGGCGGAAGTCGCACGCGGATCGGTCAATTTTGAAACATTTGATTTAATTTGGTCAATTCGCGCCATATTTTCCGGCGAAGAGATCGCCACGATGTGCTGCATCCGATATTCGTTGGTCGTGCCGATGTCGTAAATCTTCACGCGATCCGGCGCGGCTTTGGCAATCGCATTTATCACCTGTTCCATCTGCGCGTAAGTCGTGTGAAAATCGCCGACATCAAAGCGCAAAATCTGCTGCGGACGCGGAACTTCCGTACGATATGTGCCGCGAGCGTAAAAATCGAATTTCTCTTCGGTTTGAGCGATTGAAACTTGCGAAAATACCGCACAGAAAATTGCGGCAAGCAAAAATACTTTTGTTTTCATCTGATTTTTTGTCATTTATAAACGAAAAACTTGTGGAATATTTTGATAATATACTTTTGGAACATCAAAAACAAAAAGACAATGAAAAATATAGATATAAAATCCTGCCCGAACTGCGGTTCGGCGAAAATAAAAAGCTGGGAAAATCTGAACGACGAAGAAAAAATCCTTGTTGAAAAATTGCCGCCGTTTGCAGATTTTTCCGACGAGCAGAGAAAAAAGCATCGCTTTTGCGGGCGATGCTTTTTTGAAATTACGCAAACTGAAAATAATTTGGTTTAATACCAAGTTGCACGAAAAATAGGAAAGGCGGAAACCCGCGTGCGGGCAAGGGTGCTGATTGTAAACTTAAAAGCTGATATTAAAAACAGCACCCTCCATAACTGTCGGGTTTCTGCCTTTGTTTACGCAACTTGGTTTAACCTGCGTTCGATATAAAATTTCTTGTCTGGAATTACTATTATTTAAGGCTTCATCATCACGCCGAAATCGAAGAATTTCGAGCCGATTGCCGCGCTCGCGTTGGAATTTCCCGAATTGAGCAGGAAAAATGCGTATTCGCCTTTTGTCAATTCACGCGAAGGCGTGATCTTGAATATTCCGTTGCCCAAATCTTCGGAAGTAAACGCGATTACCGATTCGTCGGACAAGCCGCCTTTGCTGCTCCATTCGTTTGATTTTCCGATGGTTATTTCGCGGTTGTCGCTTCTTTGGTTGAATTCGATCAAGGCGAATTCATTCGGCGTTGAAGGAATTCCGCTCGAAGTGTTCAAACCGCCGCTGGTTGCGTCCAGATAAAAATAGAAAACCGGAGTCGTATCATTGATCTGCATTTCGGCGTTTCTGCCCGGCAAATTGGCTTTTGTTTTTCTTTTGCCCAAACCGAACGGCGTAATCGCCGCCGTAAAGTTTCCGCCCGTGCGGTTTTGCGCCGAAACATTCGGCAAAAGCTGCGTCATTTTTCTTTCGCCGTTGTTTTCCTCATACAAATAAACTCCGTAACCGTGCGGCGACATCGGATCGTTCGGATCGCCTTTTACTTGGTTCATTCCGACGGCATTTTGCGCGGGCATCTTATTTCCCGTTTTCGCCGTCAGCATCGCGTTGACGATCTCATCGGAAATTCCGGCTTTTTTCAATTCGATCAAAGAATCGGTTGAAAGATCGAAATCCGATTTTGAAGTGCGGATTTTATTGATGATAATTGATTGATTAAGTCCCGCTTTGGCGAGAGTTATCACTTCGCTGTTGGTCATTACTTCGTCTTGAGCAAAAACGCTCGTTGCGCTGAAACAAACGGTCGCCAGCAAAACAAAGACGAAAAAGGATCTTTTTATTTTCATAAATTTAACTCCTGAATAGTGAAATAATTTAATTTTATTGAACAGAATCGCTGATCGGCTGCCAAATGTAATTGTCTTTTGCTTTGACAATCAAATTCGGACGATAAACGCGAACTTTCAGCGCATATCTTACACCAGTTTTTCGTTCTTGGCTAGGGTAATAACCCAAACTGTAAATTTGGCGAAGTTCGGCGGCGATCTTGCCGAACGCGCGATTCAGATTTGTCGTCGAAGATACGCGATAAATTCTACCGCCGGAATCAGTTGCCGCCTTTTTCAAAAATTCATTTGCCTGCCGATAATCTTCTTCTCTTTCGCCCTTCGTTTTCGGCAGCGGCACGATATACGCGCGATTATTTTCGTCATATAAAATTTGCGCGTCCTTTTTCCGTGAGTTCTGAACGTCGTCGTATGTGTTGTATTGAATCGGATAGATCAGCCAGTCATTTGCTTGGATATTTTCCAGAATATCCTGCCGCGTTACGTCGGAACTGCTCGTGTCAACGCCGTCGCTCAACAAAACGATTGCTTTACGCCCGTAGATTTTTTTCAATTTTTCCCGCAGCACCAAATCCAAAGCGGAATAGACGCTCGTTCCCGAAGCGATCTTCGCCGCTTCGATTGCCAGACGCAAAACCTTTCGGTTGTTCGTCGGCTCGCACAAAACGCGCACGTCTTCGGCAAATGAAACGACCATAACTTTGTCGTCGGGACGCAGTTGGTTGACAAAAGCGAATGCGGCTTTTTGAATTTCTTCCAATTTAAAAACGCTCGAATAACTCATATCGAGCATCAAGGCAACCGTAAAAGGCTGTTCGCGGTCAGAAAAAAACGCGATCTCCTGCTCGATTCCGTTCTCAAAAATCTTAAATTCTTCTTGGCGCAGATCGGTCACCGCTTTTCCGCTTTTTTCGGCAACCTGCGCCGGAACAACAATCAAATTAGTTTCAACGCGGATAATTTCTTCGCCGTCATCGTTTATTTCCTCATTTTTCTCAACTGTTTCCGGCGCGGAAATTTCCGTCTGATCTTTATCAGAACTGCTTTCGGAATAAATTTTTACTTTGCCCGATTGACCAAACAGAAAATTACAGAAAAATATAATCAGCAAACAGATTGAAAACAATTTTGGCATCTTTCGAGTCGCTCGTCTAAATTTTAATAAAGATTATACAACTTTCCATTTGCTGAGAAAAGAAAATTCAGCAAATTTAGTTTATAAAATTGAATTTGCAAATTGAGTTTATAAGTTGCAAAATAATGCAATAAGTAAAGAAAATTAAATAAACTATCCCACATTTTGATCTTTGAAAAATAAACACCATAAAAAATAATGTTTCTAACTGGGAGCGCGAGCATCCTGCTCGCACAAGCGATGCGCCAGCGAGCGTTGTGTGCTTATTGTAAACGCCCGATATAACTGACATCTGCATCAATCGCTGCGCTCTGATGGCGAGCAAGATGCTCGCGCTCCCAGTTAAAAAAATATTTTTTATTACAATATATTTTCAAAGAATATTCTATGGAGCAGTTTATTTTTATTGCTTTACTAACTTTCCCAAAGTATCTAATTAGGAGAAAAAATTTAATGTTTCTACGCCGCATTTTTCTGTTTGCGCTCGTCGCCGCGTTTTCCGCGTTTGCTTTCGGGCAGTCAAAATCGAATCCGAGCGATAAATTCAAACAACTCGACGAACAATTGCCGACTCCGAACGAATACCGGACGGCTTCCGGTGCGCCTGGACATAAATATTGGCAGCAGCGAGCCGATTATGAGATTGACGTTGAACTCGATGACCAAAATCAAAGAATTATCGGCAAGGAAAAGATTACATACAAAAATCTTTCGCCCGATACGCTCGATTATCTCTGGCTGCAAATTGACCAGAATATTTTCGCCAAAAATTCCGAAACGGCTTTAACAGAACAGCCGCCGCGCTTTGAAAATCTGCCGTTGAGCGATTTGGAACAGATCGCCACGCGCACTTACGACGGGCGCGTAAACATCACTTCGGTCAGAGATGCCCGCGGTAATCCTCTGCGAAACACGCTTGTCAACACGATGCTCAGAATTGATTTGCCGCAGCCTTTGCAGCCGAATCAGACTTTCGTTTTTAACGTGGATTGGAATTATAAGATCAACAACCAGCGCATTTTCGGCGGCAGAACGGGTTACGAATATTTCAGCGAAGACGGAAATTATTTGTATGAGATAGCGCAGTGGTTTCCCAGAATGGCGGCTTATTACGATATGCACGGCTGGCAAAATCATCAATATCTCGGACGCGGCGAGTTTACTTTGGAATTCGGCGATTACGTCGTTCGCATCACCGCGCCCGAAGACCACGTCGTTTCTTCAACCGGAGTTTTGCAAAATCCGAAAGATGTTTTGACAAATGCTCAAATCCAGCGTTTAAAAATCGCCGAAACTTCTCCCGCGCCGACTTTGATCGTTACGCCCGAAGAAGCGAAAGCAAATGAGAAAAGCAGAGCGACGAAAAAGAAAACTTGGGTTTTCAAAGCCGACAACGTGCGCGATTTTGCCTTTGCGTCGTCGAGAAAATTCATCTGGGACGCACAAGGTCACAACGTCGGCGGCAATAAAGTGATGGCGATGTCGTTTTATCCGAACGAGGGAAATCCGCTGTGGGAAACTTATTCGACACGCGCCATCGTTCACACTTTAAATATTTATTCGCGTTACGCTTTCGTTTATCCCTATCCCGTGGCGATCTCGGTCAACGGACCCGTCGGCGGAATGGAATATCCGATGATCTGCTTTAACGGACCGCGCCCGAACGCCGATAAAAGTTATTCGGCAAGGACAAAATACGGTTTGATCTCCGTGATTATTCACGAAGTCGGACACAATTATTATCCGATGATCGTCAATTCCGACGAGCGCGATTGGACTTGGATGGACGAGGGTTTGAATTCCTTCGTGCAGTTTATAGCCGAAGCCGAATGGGAGGAAAATTATCCATCGCGGCGCGGCGAACCGCAGAATATCGCCGATTATATGTTGAGCGAAACTCAAGTTCCGATTATGACGCAATCGGATTCGGTGATAAATTTCGGCAACAATTCCTACGGCAAACCGGCAACGGCGTTAAATATTCTGCGCGAAACCGTTTTGGGCAGGGAACTTTTCGATTTTGCGTTCAAGAAATATTCCGAGCGTTGGAAATTCAAGCGTCCGACTCCGGCGGATTTTTTCCGCACGATGGAAGACGCGAGCGGCGTTGATCTCGATTGGTTCTGGCGCGGTTGGTTTTACACCACCGACCACGTTGATATTTCAATCGAAAACGTCAGACTTTATCAGGCGAATACGCAAAACCCGGAAGTTGAAAAAGAACTTTTGCGAAAACAGCAAAACGCGCGTCCGAAAACTTTATCTCAGCAGAGAAACAAAAATCTGCCGAAACTCGTTGACCAATATCCGAATTTGCGCGATTTTTACAACGATTATGACGAATTCAAAGTTTCCGACATCGAGCGAACGTCTTATCAGAGATTTCTCGGCGCGTTAGATGATGTTGAAAAATCTCTGCTCGATGCCGGATACAATTTTTACGTCGTGGATTTGAAAAACGTCGGCGGACTCGTGATGCCCGTGATCTTAAAGGTCGAATATATGGACGGCACGAGCGAAGAAATACGCCTTCCGGCGCACGTTTGGAGGTTTGACAATTTTAATATTTCCAAGTTGGTCGTAACGAGAAAAGAAGTAAAATCAATCGTTCTAGACCCGAATCTGGAAACGGCGGACGCGGATTTGAGCAACAATTTCTTTCCGCGCCGCGTGATTCCGACGCGGTTTCAGGTTTTCAAATCCGGTCAGCGTTCCGATCTCGACAACGTGCCGAACACCGTTCCGAATCAAAATCGGGCGGCAAAAGCTGATGTCAGCGGCAAATGGAATTTAGCCGTTAATGCGGGCGACCAAAACTTGGTTGTAAAGCTCGATTTGAAACAGGCGGATTCAAATATTTCAGGCAGCGTCGAATCGCCGTTCGGCACGATGCAGATTTCAAGCGGAACTTACAAAGACGGCATTTTAACCGTCAAAACGATAACGCCGATGGAAATGTCAATCGTCGGGCGCGTAAACGGAAGTTCGATGACCGGAAACGTCAGCGCACCGCAGGGAACTACGAATTTTACGGGCGTAAAAGTTCCCTAATAAAAAACGCGAAGCGGACTGGAGCGCAAGCGTCCCGCTTGCAATGAGCGCACAGCGCGAAAAAGCTGTTATAAATCGAACTATTGAGTTTTTAAACTCTTTCCGCCGCTCGCGCGACGGTTGCAAGCGGGACGCTTGCGCTCCAGTCATTGACTCGTTCAGCTATGTTTACGAGTGTAAAGTTATGAGTATTAAACGAAAAACAGTTGAAAAAATTTTCGGGCGAATATTCGTTTTCGTCCTTTTAATTTCTGCTTTTAATCTGTCTTCATTTGCGGTTTCGCATCGTTATCACACGACCTTTACCAGAATTGACCAAAATCAAAAGGAAAAACTTCTGGAAATCACGATTCAGGTTTTCGCGCACGATCTTGAGCCGACTTTGGAGAAAAAACTCGGCAAAAACATAGACCTTGAAAATACCCTTGATATTGACGAAATTCTGCTCGGTTATTTGAACGAAAAGTTCGTTTTACAGACGAAAAACGGCGAAACGAAAAAGTTAAAATGGATCGGCAAGGAATTCAAAGCCGACGCTGTTTATTTTTATGTCGAAGTTCCGTTTGAAGGAAATTTGTCTGATCTGAAACTGCAAAACAGCTTATTTTTCGAGAGTTTCCGCGAGCAGATAAATTATGTTGTTGCTTTATCGGGCGGGCAGAAAGCGGATTTAATTTACAAAGTCGGTGAAAAATTCAAGCAGTTTGAGTTGAAATAAATCAGAACAGGGAGCGATAGCGACTTGGTAATTGTCTGACCTTTCTAAACGTGCAGTTTGACTTATTCGCTGCCGCTCACGGTTCTGACCAAAAGTTAAAAAAAATGAAAATAGCATTAAACGGCGCGACGACGATGCACGCCGATCTGAAAACGGACATCGAAGCGGCAAGTGCGGCAAAATTTGATCTGATCGAAATCTGGGCATCAAAAATGCGCGAGTTTTTGAAAACAAATTCGGCTGCGGATTTGAAAACGCTGCTCGTTGAAAACGAACTTGAGCCTTATTCGATAAATTCCATCGAACATATAACTTTCCGCACCGACGAAGATTATCAAAAGATAAAAGACGAATGCGAAGAATTTTGCAAGATCGCAAGTGAGATCGGTTGTCCTTACGTCGTCGTTGTGCCGGGAAAATTGCCCGAAAATGCCGATAAAGACGAGATCAAACGGGAAAGCGTAAAAGTCTTGAACGAACTCGGCGATATTGCCGAAAAATATAATGTTTCGCTGGCTTTCGAGTTTCTCGGTCAAACCGATTGTTCGGTGCAGACTCTCGATTTTTGTAAGGAAATCATCGAGGAAATTAAAAGAGAAAACATCGGTTTAGTAATTGATACTTTTCATTTTTACGCCGGAAATTCCAGTTTTGAAGCGATTGAAACGCTCGACGCGGAAAAACTTTTCGTTTTTCACATCAACGACGCGGAAGATTTGCCGAAAACTGATCTGACCGACGCGCACAGACTTTATCCGGGCGAAGGAATTTTGCCGATTGCCGAAATTAAAAAAAGATTCGACCAGATCGGTTACGATAAAATGGTCAGCATAGAAATTTTCAGACCGGAATATTGGAACGAAAACCCGTTTGAAGTGGCGCGAAAAGCGAAAGAAGCGACAGAAAAAGTATTAGGTTTATGAGCAAAGTTAAAATCGGAATAATCGGAACGGGTTACATCGGCAATGTTCACGGGCGGATATATTCAAACGACGACAGATGCGAAATTGCCGCCTTGTTTGATATAAAACGCGAAAAAGCCGAGCGGACGGCGAAGACGATTGGCGGAAAAGTCTGCAATTCGAGCGAGGAATTATTTGAAATTTCGGATGCGGTTTTGGTCTGCACGCCGAATAAAACGCACGTCGAAATTGCTTCGGATGCAGTCGCGCACGACAAGCACGTTTTTTGCGAAAAGCCTTTTGCCATCGGGATTGAAGACGCGAAAAAACTGCTCGAAACCGCAAATGACGGCAAAGGAATTTTCCAAGTCGGACACAATCGGCGTTTCGCGCCCGTTTACGCGCAGCTAAAAGAACTGCTCGAAACGGATGCGGCACATTCGGCGCATATAAAAATGAATCGCGGCGAACTGAAAAATCCCGTCTGGACGGGTGATGTGAACGTAACCGGCGGATTTTTATATGAAACGACGATTCATCTTTTCGATATGATGCGCTTTCAATTCGGCGAAATTGAGGAGTTGATCGCTTACGGTTCGCAGCACGAATATCCCGAATTGGACGAATTTTCGATAATCTTTAAATTCAAAAACGGTTTTCACTGCACATTTGCTTCGTCGTCCGACGCGAGTTGGATTTTTCCGTTCGAGAGAATCGAGGTTTTTTGTCATCACCGAACGATTCTGACCGAAGAAATGGAGAGAATTATTGATTCAGAAGGTTTTGACGCGAACTTTAAAACCGATTCTTTTCATACGCTCGAAAAGGAAGAGCGTTGGGGTTATGTGCAGGAAGATCGTGCGTTTATAGATGCAATTTTAGAAGGAAAAGAACCGCCGGTTACTGCTTTGGATGGATTCAAATCGGTTGAACTTGTCGAGTCGGTTTACGAAGCCGTCAAAACGGGAAACAAAATCAGATTTGACAAAATATGATATTATTTGACAGGGAAAAAAAGAACTTTTCCCGAATCGGGGCGTATAATGATTTAGAGGATTCTTCTTAGACACGGGGAAATATGATTCAATGTCAAAAATGCGGACAAGTCAACGGTCAAACCAGCAACTTTTGCAGATTTTGCGGCGCAAATTTTTCAAATCAGCAGCTTTTGCCGAATAATGTCAACGGGCGATTTTCACAAAACGATACGAATTATGAAAATTCCGGCTACGATTTTTCGCCGCCGCGTCCGTATAGCTGGAAAACCGACGAGTTTCAGATTGACGAAAAAAAGCTGCCGCACGCCGAACCTATCCAAAGAGTCGAGCCGCTGAACAACGCTCAGTTTCAATCTTATCAAACCCAGAGAATGCAGCCAGTTGCTTATCCGCAGCAAAGTTTTATCGCTCACGGGTATCGTTGTCCGCGCTGTGCGAGCCAGCTTTTGCCAAAGATCGAAAGGAAAATTTCAAATGCCGGTTGGATTGTTTTTTCGGTTTTGATGGTGACGTTTTTTCCGCTTTTCTGGATCGGTCTGCTAATCAAGGAAGATGTCAAGGTCTGCCCGATCTGTAATCTGAAATCGAATTGAAAGAACAAAATTTGGTAGTGAACTAAAAGTAATGCTGACAAGTTTTTTTATCAATTGCCGTCTGCTTTAGCTGACGGTTTAGTTTGCAGCAAAAGACAGGCTTTAGCCGAACTATGAATTAGATAAATTCCTTATTTGCTTTAGCTAAAGCAGATAGGATGATTAATATATTTTTGAAATTTGGCTAAAGCCGATTATCTTGTCAGCAATCTTTCCGTCAGCTAAAGCAGACGGCAATTCATAGAGCATTACTTTTAGTTCACTAACCCAAAATTTATCTGCGGTAAAAATATCCTTTCGGATGCTCGATCTCGATTTGCGGATTCGTGCTTTTGACTTCAACTTCGTGAAAGCCTTTGTCCATATGTGTCGAAAGATATGTCAGAGCAAACTGGCGATTTAATAAAAGCCCCAAATCGCGGAAAAACGGCTCGAAACTGACCGGAGAAAAACTGCCTTGAAAAAATGCGCGTCCGCCCGTTTCATCCGAAATTCTGTTTAGCGCACTCTGACCGAACAAGGATAAGGTCGTATTTCCATTTTGCGTATATGTGGCAGTCGAGAAAAATGAATAAATCGCAACTCCGGCTCTCTGCGCCTTTAGAATGGCGCGATCAAGATCGAGGCTCTGCGTGGTCGAAGCAAAATCAGTTCCGTTCGACAAATCCAAACCGTCGGAAACAAATAAAATAGCGCGTCTTCCCGAAGGCAGAGATTCAAATCTTTTGATAACATCCGCAATGCCGTCATACGGGCTTCTCGGCGCGGCGGCGGCTGACGAAGACACGATTCTCAGAGATTTTGCCGCTTCGTCCAGATCGGTTGTAAATTTTTCCCTGATGTCCAGTTTTCCGCCGCGCATATAGGCGACCATCACGCGCGAGCCGTCTGGCAGACTGCGTATAAATTCGGCAATGCGTTTTAATTCCAGATTAAATGATGAAGAAAGATCGTCCTGAATCAAAATAGCAAGCGAAAGCGGCGTGCTGCTGACGCTCTTGATTGATAAAATAGTCTGTTCGTCCTTGTTCTCATTGACAATTAATCTGTCGGCTTGAACGAATTCTTCAGCCTGATTTTCCTTTAATTCCTGCTTTGTGAAAATCGAGATGGGAATTGTCATTGTCCGAACATTTTGTTCGGTTTTGTTTTTATTTTTCTGCGCTGAAACGGCGGTAGAAAATAACAAACTCAAAAGACAAAAGACGGCAAATTTCAGCAAATTGTTTTTACGCATATACACCCGAATAAGTTAAGAAAAGCTAAAAACCACAAATTATATATTTAGAGCCGGATAAAAAAATTATGATGCGCCAAATTTGAATAAAGTTTACAATGTTTGTAGAGTTACTAAAATGAATCAGTTAGAACGCAGATACGAAGTTACAAAACAGGATTTGGCAAAGAAGAAGGCTCTCAAATACGGAGCGATAGCCGCGCCTTTCGTTTTTTCAGCCGTTCCCGCGCTGATCCTTTTTATTCTCGGCTTTATTTTCGGCACGACTCCGCCCGCCGCGGCGATGTTCTTCTTTTTTAGTTTGATCTCTTT
Organism: Pyrinomonadaceae bacterium; assembly: GCA_965214585.1. Classification (GTDB taxonomy): domain Bacteria; phylum Acidobacteriota; class Blastocatellia; order Pyrinomonadales; family Pyrinomonadaceae; genus JAHCHG01. Next base: position 3,709,846 of record OZ243957.1, read on the forward strand.
GATCGGCGGTTTCGTTTTAGGATTGGGAACTTCCGGCGGTTTGATGTATTACCGTTCAAAATGGCTGAAAGATGTCCGCGAAAGAATTGCGATTGACGGCGTAAAAGCCGATGAAGTCGAATGGTTTACAAATGAATTGACCACCACGGAAAAAAAGGCTTTGAAAGAAGTCGAAGCAAAAGATTTACTTTTAGCCGATGCCTTCCGCGATTCGCTCGCCGCGCGTCTGACAGCGACCAGAATCAGGAAATCAACGAATCACGAACTGCTTTTGGTTAAAAGACGGCAAAATAAACTGAAATATTTAAAGTCCGAAAACTCGGCGGAGTTACAGAAAGAGTTAGATGTTGATTTGGAAAAACTCAAAAAAATCAAATCCGAAGCCGAAGAAATGCGCGTCGAGGCGGAAACGCGCCTGCATCAGATCGAAGCCGCCGCCAGACGCGGCACGAATTTCGCCGACAACGAAATCGCTCTGAAAAAACTTTCTTACAGAACTGCCGAACTGCCTCTCGCGCTCGAATCAGCGAAAATGACGGAAGATATTCGCAGGGAATTAGACGAAGAATTTGAAGAGGAAAACTTGCCGCAACTCAACGAGTAACGGGAATTATTGAGAAAATTTGTCAAGAAAAGAAAGAATTTTAACAGGGATAAAGGTAATAAAAGGGATTTTTAATATTCTTGAAATCCCTGTCAATCTCCTTTATCCCTGTTAAATTGATTTATTAATCGTTCAATTCGATCCGAATTCTTTCTATATTTATCGCTTTTCCCGAATTTTCGTCAACTTCAACAATAATCGCACAAATCCAGACGTTTCCTTTAGCGTGTTTGGCGCGTTTTGCGGGAAATTCGGTAAAGCGTCTGATAATGTCGTTTTTATCCATTCCGATCACGCCGGCGTAACTTCCGGTCATTCCGACATCGGTAATATATGCCGTTCCGCCGTCTAAAATTCTTTCGTCGGCAGTTGGAACGTGCGTGTGCGAACCGTAAACGGCGGAAACTCTGCCGTCTAAAAACCAGCCCATCGCGTATTTTTCCGAAGTCGCTTCGCAGTGAAAATCTACAAGGCGGATTTTTACGTCGTCGGGAATCGAGTTTATTTGCTCATCTGCAATTCTAAACGGATCGTCAACATTCGGCGGCATAAAAACTCTGCCTAATAAGTTCAAAACGGCAATTTTGAAGCCGCGAACTTCGCCGACAAACATTCCGCTTCCGGCAGTTCCCGGCGGATAATTTGCCGGACGAACCAACTTAGGATTTTCCTCAAGATACGGAATTATCTCGTTTTTATCAAAAATATGATTGCCCGAAGTCATCAGATCAACGCCGCTTTCAAAAAGCTGTTCGGCAAGCGGCGGGGTGATCGAAAAACCGCCCGCCGCGTTTTCCGCATTTATCAGCGCAACGTCAATCTCATATTTTTCGCGCAAATCCGCAATATTTTCCAAAACCGCCTGTCTTCCCGGACGCGCCACAATATCGGCAATTATCAAAATTTTCATAATTTAAAAGATATAAAGCCCAAAATTCAAAATCAAACGAATAAGACTTTGAACATTGGACTTCAGACTCTGGACTAATTTTTTGGCGTGAAATACCGCAAAAGCCGTGTCGGACAGATGAATTGAACCTGTTTTTACAGGTGGGTGGCTTTCTGTTCCGAAAAACATCAGAGCCGTTGTTCTATGGCAAGTCTTTTACGATGAAAGATTGCACCGAACATCGGCATCAGCCTCCCGTATATTCAAATGTTGGCTCAATTATTATGTTGCCCGATCACCAACTCAGCAGTAATTTTCAACACCAAGTCTGAATTATAGCATTTAGGAAGGTAAAAGGGCAAAGGTAAAAGGTTAAGCAAAAAATTGAATCTTCTCTTAACCTTTTACTTTTTACCTTTTACCTTTGCTCTTTTACCTTCCTATTGTTCAGTTTCGAGTTCGACAGCTGGAATGTCTCTGTGTTTGAGAACCCTGTCGAGCATTTCGGCGCATTCGGCACTTCTTGAAGCGAGTTGCGCGTCGTCTTTTTGCTGTTGATTTTTGAGTTGATGAAATTCGTCGGCGATGTGGAGAGCCGCGAGAATGGCGACTTTGAGCGAGTCAACCGTTAAAGTTCCGCTGGATATTTCGCGCATTTTGCCGTCCACATATTCCGCCAAACGCAAAATATAATCGTTGTCGCCGTCCGAGCGTATATTGTAGGTTTGATTATAAATCTCCACTCTGATTGATTGCGACGCGCTGCCTAATTTATCGTTATTCGGTATCATAAATTTACCTCTGAACGACCTCCGCAACATCGGGTTCGATAATCGTAATCGCATCGAGCATCGCTTCGACCTTTAGCTGAATCGCGTCGCGCTCGCTCATTAAATCTTCGACCTTTTCTTCGAGCCTTGTTTTTTCCGACAAAAGATTGCTGACTTCGTGTCTGAGCGAAGTCATCTCGCGCTCGATCTTTTCCTTTTCATCGCGCAGTTTTTTGACGTTTTCAATCGTCAAATAAATTTTATCCTCAAGATGCGAAAATTTTTCCATTCCGGCTAATCCGTTCATTTCTTTCTCCAAAAGAATCTTTTTATATGATTTGCGCTTTGATTATGTTTTTTTTTTTGAAAAACTTCAAGTTAAAAAAGTCATCAGCGTCGGCGTAAGCCGATTGGCTCGCGGCTTCTGCATTGACCAATCGGCTCACGCCGACGCTGATGACAAAAGTTTAATTTTTAAGCGACGCGCCCAAATCGGATTCGAGATTTTGTAGAATTTCATTATGAATTTTTTCGATTTCATCTTCAAACAAAGTTCTTTCCGGGCTTCGATATTCAAGCCTGATTGTAATCGAACGCTCATTGCCGGAAACGCCTTTTCCTTCGTAAACGTCAACAAATCGGATGTTTTGCAGCAGTTCAAAATTTTGATTTTCAATTGCTTTTCTCAAATCCGCAAAACTCACATCGCGTTTTGCGACAAGCGAGACATCGCGCACAATCGCCGGAAACTTTGGCAGCGGAAAATATGCAACCGCATTTTGTTTTGATTCAAGCAAACTTTGCAAATCAATTTCGGCGACAAAAATCGGCTGCTTAAATTTATATTCCGCCGAAATTTCATCGCTCAATTTTCCAATCGAACCAACTGCATTTCCGCCAAAAAGAATTTCCGCCGATTGTCCTTTGTTCAAATGCTTAAAATCTTTGGCGGCAAACTCTGCTTCCGACAAATTCAGCGCACTAAACGCACTTTCGATTGCGCCTTTTGCGTCGAAAAAATCGAGTTCACGAACGGGCATTGCTTTATTTTGATAAATTTCATTTCCCGTCAAAACAATTGCCAGAAGTTCGCGCTCGCGCGGTAAATCGTTTTCAACATTTGAAGCCGCAAAAACCTTGCCGATCTCGAATAATTTAATGTTTTGAATTTTATGATTAAAATTTACGCGAACCGCTTTGACGAGTTCGGGCAAAAGCGTCGGGCGCATCCGAATCGAACCTTCGATCACCGCATCGGTCAGCGTGATAAATTTTTCGTCGGCGTTTTCGTCAACAAATCCGGGAATCAAATCAAATTTTCCGTCATATTTCGTATCAATAAAACTGTAAGAAATCGCCTCGTCAAAACCGCCCACGGCAAACATTCGCCTGAGCAGTTTTTTTCGCATTTCATTCGGCTGATAACCGCCCGCCTCGGTTGCGCCGGGAAGTTCTTCGCCGATTTTATTATAGCCGTAAACGCGGACAATTTCTTCGACCAAATCTTCCTCAATCGCCAAATCGTGCCGCCAAGTCGGTGCGGTGAAAATTGCGGAGTTCTGATTTGGATTAGCGGATTTTATTCCGAGCGAATCCAAAATTTGCAGACATTTTTCCGTTTCAATTTCCAAACCCGAAAGACGTTTTACCGCCGAACTTATATCTTTTGACTCAATTTCATTCGGCACAAATTTCGTCGGATAAACGTCAACAAATTCGCCGATTTCGCCGCCCGCAAGTTCGCAAATCAATTCCGCCGCACGATTCGACGCGCGAATCAGATTTTCAATGTCAACGCCGCGCTCGAAATGATAACTCGCTTCCGTCGTCAAATTCAGTTTTCTCGAAGTCTGCCTGATATTATCCCGGTCAAAATACGCAACTTCGATCAAAACATTCGTCGTTTCCTCCGAAATTCCCGAATCAAAACCGCCCATCACGCCGCCAATCGCCACAGGCTTTTCCGCATCACAAATCGCCAGCATCGTTTCGTCTAATTTGCGCTCAACTTCATCCAGAGTCTTGATAACTTCGCCGTTTTTCGCACGCCTGACGACAATCCGATTTTCAGCCAATTTATCCAAATCAAAAGCGTGCATCGGCTGTCCGAGTTCGTGCATTACATAATTCGTAATATCCGCCACGTTGTTAATCGGACGCTCGCCAATCGCCGCCAGACGTTTTTTCAACCATTCGGGCGATTCGCCGATCTTCACATTCCGAACAATCCGCGCCGTAAACCGTCGGCACAAATCCGCATCATCAATCGTTACAAGATTTTGGTCTTCAATCTCTGGTTTTTGGACTTTGGACTTTGGACTTCGGACTCTGGACTCACTAATCGCTCCGATTTCCCGCGCCACGCCGAGATGCGACAGACAATCTCCGCGATTCGACGTAACTTCAATATCGAAAATCGTATCGTCCGCAGTTTCGTGATAACCGTCGAGTTCCAAACCGATGCTCGTCAATTGCTCCGCCAATTCAAGCGGTTTTTTGTCAATTTCTATTAAATCTTTAAGCCAGTTGTAACTAATTTTCATATACTAACCTTTGCAATGTAAACGGTTGTTTAGCTCATATCTGAGAATTCATTTGATTTTTTAAATTTTCAAGCGACGGTTGAAACGCATTGTAAAGGCTGACCATTTCCTCTGTTAAAAAAGATATAGCTTCTTTCCAATTTTCCCGATTTTCAAACTCTATGTTTTCTTTTTCATATTTTACGCGAGAATCTTTTCTCATTTCTTCCCATATCAAAGTATTACCAAATAATAATTCGATTTCCGCACGGTATTTTCTTAATTCTTCAAAATTAAATTTTCCGCTTCTAAAATACATTTCAACTCTGGCAAAATTTTTTGTTTTAAATATTGTGAAATAAAATCCGATGCCGGAGATAATGGAATTCGTGCCAATATAACTCCTCTTTGAAGGACTAACATCTTTGAAAAGTTCAGATTTTGAATTCATTACGCTTAATAATTGTTTCCAAAAATCCAAATACAAAATATCTATGGTTCTTGTCGAATTCTGCTGGATAATTTCATCTTGAGTTTTTTCAGCAATTTTAATTTGATAATCTTCTGTTTCTTCAATAGGAATTATTTGCTTAATATCTAAAAAAAGTTGATTTCCGAGTTGCATTGGTTTTACCTTGAAACATTGTATTCGGAGATTATAATTCATCAGCCAAAGAACCGTAGAAGTAACTTCTTTTCTGAAATTAGCCGCAATTAGAATTATTCTCTGCTTAGAACCGCTGTTTACTACAACTTCGGCAATTTCGGTCAGTTCGTAAAAATCAGTAAGATTTGTTTCCGCAGTTTCTTTTGCCTCTTGTTTATTCAGGTAATCTTGATAAATCCGAATAATTTGTTCTTTCGTGAGAGTCGAACAATAAGAAGCATATTTGATTGACTGCCAAGTTACGTCTTTTCCAGAATCATCAAGTTTGTTTTCTATAATTACCAAATTTCCTTTTTTATCCAATGCAAGCAAATCCAGCCTTTCATTAGTTTCATTAAATCCGCTAAATTCTTTCTGTATAATTAATAAATCTTCGCCTAATGATTCAGGATTATTAGCTATCCATTCCTGTAAATGATTTCTTTCCTTAAATCCTAAATCAGAAAATGATTTTTCCTCAATTTTGGATATTCTATTTTCTTCTTTATTTATCAAATACATATATTTACAAAATTTTCTGTTGAATTTTAGTCAGTTTCGATTATTTCCCGCTTAAAATCCTTTAATTTGCTTTTATCAACAAGTCGCGGACTCATAATTCTCTTTCGATTGCTCCAACTAATAATTTTTTGTTTTTGAAAATCATAGACGATTACGGGAATTTGTTCTGTTTCCAAAAGTTTTTTGTTAAAGAGATTATTAAAATCCACTTCGGAAATCGCCGAATAAAGTTTGTAATCAAATCCTTTCATCTGCAAAAGCACACGCAAACTCGAATGTCTGCCGACAAAAAAATGAAAATCCTGCATTGGAGAAGCCGACAGAAATGTTTCAGCTATCACGGCAATTTTATTTCCGTCTTTCTCGAAAATCATTAAAATTTCCTCATCATTAACGTCGCCTGTTTCAAAACTGATGTTGAAATTTTCATTGACCAAATTCCAATCATCTCTGACAAGCGCGTTTTTGACGGCATTATTAAACACTTCTTTTGCGGACATAATTTTTATCTGAACTGCTCCAAAAATCTCACATCATTCTCAAACATCAGGCGAATATCATCGAGCGAATACATCAAAGCGCACATTCTTTCCAAGCCGAAGCCGAAGGCGAAGCCGGTGTAAACTGTCGGGTCAATGTCGCAGTGGCGTAAGACGTTCGGGTGAACCATTCCCGAACCGCCGAGTTCGATCCAGCCTGAGCCGCGGCACGTTCCGCATTTTTGGTTTTCAAACTCGCCCGTCCCGGCGCATTTGAAGCAGGAAAAATCGAATTCCGCGCTCGGTTCGGTGAAAGGGAAATAGCTCGGACGAAATCTCGTTTTCGTGTTTTCGCCAAACAGACGGCGCAGCCATTCGGAAACCGTTCCCTTCAAATGCGCCATCGTAATTCCTTTGTCCACGCAAAGACCTTCGATCTGATGAAACATCGGCGTATGCGTCTGGTCGGGCGTGTCGCGGCGGAAAACTCTGCCGGGCGCGATGATCCTCAAAGGTGCGCCGCGCCGTTCCATCGCTCTGATCTGCACGGTTGAAGTTTGCGAACGAAGCGCGAAACCGTTTGTCGTATAAAATGTGTCCTGCGATTCACGCGCCGGATGATTTTCGGGAATATTCAGCGCGTCGAAATTGTAATAATCCGTTTCGATCTCGCGGTCGTCTTCGATAAAATAGCCCATCGAAACGAAAATATCTTCGATCTTCTGCCGAAGCAGCGTGATCGGATGCAGATGTCCTTCACGCGGACGATTTCCGGGAAGCGTTACATCAATTCTTTCGCGCTCGATTTTCGCTTCCGCGATAAAATTTTTCAAATTATTTTCGACTTCATCAATCGCCGCAACAATTTCTTTTTCAACAGTTTGCACAAACTGACCGAACGCGCCGCGCTCTTCCGCCGCAACTCGTCCGATGAGTTTTTTCGCCGACGCGATTTCAGACTTTTTGCCTGTTTGTTTTATCTTAAATTCGGCTAATTTCCCGTGCAAACTTTCAGCATCAGCCAAATCTAAGCCGTTTATTTCCGTGCGAAAATCAGCAAAGCGTTCAAATTCCCGATTGAACGCTTTGCTGATTTTTTCAACTTGCTGTTTTTCTTCACCCATAAATTTTAATTTTCCAATTCCTTTCCGATGGAACGCCGCCCATCTTGGCGGCAATGAGCGCGAAGCGCGAAAGCGAATGCTGATAACTCTAAAGTGAAAATGATATTTTAGGTTAATTGACTTTTTTTCAAACGCTATCCGCGTTTGCTGCCGCCAAGATGGACGGCGTTCCATTTTACTTATTTTTATTGATCCATTCGCGGATTTCACGAATCCATTTTGTAGAACTTTCCTCTAAACCTCTATGCAAAAATTCGGTTGCTGTTTTGCCGTCCAAAAACGAAAAGGTCAAACTATTCGATATTTCCTGATAAACTTCGCCGTAAAGTCTGAGAAATTTAACCTTTTCGTCTTTATAAATCCAAATTTCAGGAACGCCCAAAGCCGCGTAAATCGGCAGACGATTTAGCGAAGGACTCGTCGCGTCAACTTCAATTAGCAAATCGGGCGGCGGGTCTTTTTCCAAATAATATTGAGCAAACCGCGCACTTGCCGTTCATTTTGAATATAAAAAGCCGTATCCGGTTCGCATCCTTTCATTTTGGCGCGTTTGCGAAATGTCGTAGAACCCGCATTTACATAGTCAATTTCTTTCTCGATGCAAATATTCGTGATAAAATCCTGTAAAATTCGATTTTCTCTTTCGTGTTCAAATAAAGGCACTCTTACCTCCAAAAAACCATCGTCGTAAGCAAAATGCAGCCCGTTGGAATCGGCGTATTCTTCCAAAACACGCTCGTAAAAATCCCAGCCGACACCTTGCAGAATCAGTTTTTGATTGATCGCCGCCTGTGCCATCTCTTTTAATGTCGGATTAAGAACGATTTCCATAATAAATTTTTTGTCAGCAGCGTCGGCGTGAGCCGATGCGTCGGTGCAGACGCTACTGACTTTTCATAATATAAAAATATAACACAGGCAAACGCATAGAAAAATCCGCGCTTGCCTGTGTTAAAAAGTTTCGGTTCGCCCTAAGTTCTAAGCCGCCGCTTGTTGTTGTTTGTTATCAATCGCGCTTTGCGCCTGCTGCGCTAAATTTGCGAAGGTTTCCGGCTGCTTAACGGCTAAATCGGCTAAAACTTTTCTGTCGAGTTCGATCTCGGCAAGTTTCAAACCGTGTATAAACTGCGAATATTTCATTCCGTTTAAACGGCAAGCCGCGTTGATTCGGACGATCCACAATTTTCTAAAATCGCGCTTTTTTAATTTACGTCCCGTGTAAGCATACTGCAAACCCTTTTCGACGGATTCTTTGGCTGAACGGTATAATTTTGATTTTGTCAGGCGATAGCCTTTGGCTAAAGCCAGAATTTTCTTGCGTTTATGCAAACGCTTATTTCCGCGTTTTACTCTCGGCATATTATTTTTGCTCCTATAAAATTATCAATAAAATTGCTATTTAAAAAATTTACTTTTTGCCATACGGCAGCATTCTTTCCACGCGGTCTTTGTCGCCGTCGGAAACCAATGTATCAATATCTAATTTACGTTTTCTCTTCGTAGATTTTTTCGTCAAAATATGTCGTGCGTGCGATTTTCCGCGTTTGATTTTGCCCGTAGCTGTAAATCGGAAACGCTTCGCCGCGCCTTTGTGTGTTTTTAATTTCGGCATAATAATTTTACTCTCCTATAATTTAAAAATCTAAAATTGCTCAATAAAAATCAATAGTATTTATCTGATTCCCATTTTCTTTCTCGTTTCGCTGTTCGCCCCGCCGATGTCGCCGTCCACTTTCAAACCGTTTGCCCGCTGAAAACCGCGCACCGCATCGCGGGTATGTTTATCCACATAACCGTCGGCATATTTCGGATTTAGGAAACGTAATCTGACCAGCAAATCCTCAATCGCTTTAATTGTAGAATCCGCACCTTTACCCAACTGTTGCGGCTTAATCTTTGGCGGTGCAAGCGGAACATATTTAGCGTTCACCGACTTTGCCAGAATATTTCGTTGTATATACGGATAACGCACATCATTTATTGACCTGTTTCCGCCCGCTATAGACTTACCAAGATAATTAACTTTAGCATTACGCGCATACCAACTTTCGACAATACTCGCCTGCTGTTCGACGTTAAATTCATTCCAGTTTTTCACGCCCATTTCCTGAATACTAAATACATACGCCCGACTTCGATAATCGTTCCAAGTCTTTAACGGACCGTTATTCCAAACGCGTTTAACAGTTTCCTTCAAACCCTTGTCCCAAGCGTCCTCGAATACGCCTCCGGTTTGAGACGCGCCTGATTTAATCATATATTCTTCGGGAAATTTTCCGTGATGTCCCTGCCAAACGTGCGTCAATTCGTGAATTAATGTTTCAGACCGCTTTTGGATTACGGCACTGCTATTGTAAACATCCTTGCTCCAAAAAATTACATAAAAATAATCCCATTGTTTGTCCTGATAAAGTATGGTCATTGCTCCGTCAGTAAGATTCGCAATGTAAACTTTTTTGTAATCAATAGTATTACCGAAAACTAATCTTGCTTCATTGATTTCATCTTGTTTTAATGATCTTCTGCTAATCATAATTTTACTTTTTCACATTACAATCAATTTTAACATTATCATTAAAAATAATTATTTGTTTCCAACCGCCTTAAACGTAACTTGTAAATCCTTTTTGGAATCAGCCATATTCTCAAACTCTATTGGCACGGAAAAATAATATAAACTTTCTCCTCCGTCTTCTTCAATTGACTCTGAAGTTAAGAACCCAATATGAAAAGTATCTGTAGAATTGGGCGGCAAAACAAAATCTTTTGGCAAGTCGGTATTTTCCTTTCCGTCTTCTCTAGCCTCTCTTAAATAAGTGTAGGTGCCGTTTTGCTTAGGCTTACCAATATCTCCGATTACACCATTCTCACCATTAGCGGTTTTCAAATTTATTTCGCTGAATTTCAGTATTAAGTCTTCTTTACTATTATTTGAAACTATAATGTCAATCAATAAACCCGGACTCAGATTAGAGTTCCAATTACCTTTCAATTGGATTTCGGCATTATCTAATTTGATAACGGCGGTGTCATTCTCAAATCTCTTTGATTCAGTTTGAACGCCATCAGTTTTCACAACCTCCAATTCTCCCGAAAATTGATGCGGCATCGGACACGCTAAGATAAAAAAGCTAAAAGCAAATAAAAGTATCAATTTTACATAAGAAAGTTTCATTTTATTATTTGTTTTCAACCGCTTTAAACGTAACTTGTAAATCCTTTTTGGAATCAGTAACATTCTCAAACTCTATTGGCAATTTTAGATAAAAAAATTTTTTGCTGTCACCTTCATTGAGTGTTGCATTTGTCTTAAATACTATATCAAGTTCGTTTTCAGATTTTGGAGCTAATTTTACATCTTCCGGTATATCGGTATTTTCTTTTTCCTCCTTTCTGGCATTCCTTAACCAAGTGTCGCTTCCGTCTTTCTCCTTTTTCGTAATATCGCCGATAGAACTGATTTCACCATCAAAATCCTTTAACCTTACCTCGCTGAATTTAAGTATTAAAGAATTCATACTTTTATTTGAGATTGAAATGCTGATTAATAGAGCTGGAGAATACTCGTGATTCCAATTTCCCTGAAACTTAAAAACATAACTGTCTGAATTTATGACTGCCGTATCATTTTCAAATTTGCCCGATTCTAACTCTACATTTTCAGTTTTTACAACCTCCAATTCTCCCGAAAGAGGATGCGGCATCGGACACGCCAAAATAAAAAAGCAAAATAACAGCAAAGGAAATAAGTATATTTTTGGAAAAAAGTATTTCATTTTACTTGTTATCTTTTTTCGGCACGAGAATAATGAACATTTGATAACCTTCCATTTTCGGGCGAACTTCAACATCGGCAATGTCTTCGAGGTCGTCCCTAAGTTTTGCAAGCAAATCCGCGCCGAGTTCGCGGTGCGTCATCTCGCGTCCGCGAAACGAAATCGTGGCGCGAACTTTGTCGCCATCGTCAATCCAACCGCGGGCGCGTTCCATACGGTAACCATAATCGTGATCGTCGGTTGCGGGGCGAAATTTGATTTCTTTGACCTGCTGCGTAACCTGTTTCTTCTTTAATTCCTGCGCCTTTTTCTTTTCTTCGTAAAGAAATTTACCGTAATCAATAATCCGGCAAACGGGCGGTCTGGCTTTCGGCGCGATCTCGACCAAATCCTTGCCTTCTTCACGCGCTCTGCTCACCGCGTCGCGCGTGTCCATAACGCCGATCTGCTCGCCGTCTTCGTCCACCACGCGCACGGACGGAACTCTGATGCGCTCATTCGTGCGATGCTGCGGACCTCTCGAACGTCTTCCGCGATTTCTGTTAAATTTTCTGGCTATTGCTGCACCTCCATTTTTTAGTCCAAAGTCCTGTGTCTAAAGTCCAAAGTCTAAAAGTCACCGACTTTGGACTACGGACTCTCGACTTCGTTTTCTTTAGCGCGTGTTTCTCTTAGTTTACGCGCCGTTTCAATAAATTCTTCTAAGCTCATTGCGCCGACATCGCCTTTTGTGCGTTCACGAACGGCGACTTTGTTTTCTTCAAGTTCCTTGTCGCCCAAAACGAGCATAAAAGGAATTTTCTGAAGTTGGGCTTCACGAATCTTCGCACCGATTTTATCACTTTTTAAGTTAGATTCAACGCGAAAACCCGAATTTTTCAGTTCTTTGACAATTTTTTCGGCATATTCGTTGATTCTGTCGGTTATCGGCAAAACCGTAATCTGCACGGGCGCGAGCCAAAAAGGGAACGCTCCGGCGTATTGCTCGACCAAAATTCCGAAAAACCTCTCAACCGAACCGAATAGAGCGCGGTGAACCATTACGGGGCGATGCTTTCCGCCGTCTTCGCCCGTATATTCCAGATCGAATCTTTCCGGCAAATTAAAATCAAGCTGAATTGTTCCCAACTGCCAGATTCTGCCGATGGCATCTTCGATTTTGATGTCAATTTTCGGACCGTAAAACGCCGCTTCGCCTTCGATTCTTTCGTAATTAATGCCGAATTCTTTCAAAGCATTTGCTAAGGCTTCTTCGGCATTTTCCCAATCTTCATCTTTGCCCAAATAACCTTTATTTTCCGCCGAGCCTCGCACTGAAAGTTCAAAAGTGATTTTATCAAAACCGTAAGTTTCAAAAACTTTGACGGCAAAATCCAGACAATCGGCAATTTCTTCGCGCACTTGATCGGGACGAATAAAGAGATGCGCGTCGTCAACGGTAAAACCGCGCACGCGCATCATTCCGTGCAGAGTTCCCGAAAGTTCGGCGCGATAGACAGTTCCGAGTTCCGAATAGCGTTGCGGCAGATCACGATACGAACGCTGATTAGACTTGTAAATCCCGATGTGAAACGGGCAGTTCATCGGCTTTAATCGAAATTCCGTGTCTTCAATCGTCGTCGGCGAAAACATCGAATCGGCGTAATTCTGCTCGTGTCCCGAAATTTCCCACAGTTCGCGCCTTGCGATGTGCGGCGTGAATACAAAACTGTAATCGCGTTTTTTCAATTCTTCCTTGAGCAGATTTTCCATTTCCATCCGAACGATTCCGCCTTTCGGATGCCACAAAATCAAGCCCTGCCCGTATTCTTCCTGAATCGAAAATAAATCGAGTTCTTTGCCTAATCTCCGATGATCGCGTTTTTCCGCTTCTTCGCGCTGTTTTGTCCAAGCGTCTAATTCTTCCTGCGAAAAAAATGCCGTGCCGTAAATTCTCTGCATCTGCTCGCGTTCCGCGTCGCCTTTCCAAAACGCGCCCGAAATTGCCAGCAATTTAAACGCTTTGAGTTTTCCGGTGTGCGCGACGTGCGGACCGAGGCAAAAATCTATAAATTCCGAATCGTCAATATAATAAATGCTCGCCGAATCGTTTAAAACTTTTTCTTCGATCAATTCGCATTTAAGCGGCTCGTCGCGTTCTTTGAAAATCTCTAAAATACGCGCCTTTTCAACGTCTTCGCGGCGATAAGGTTTATTGCGCTTGGCAATTTCGCGCATTTTCTTTTCGATAACCGGCAAATCCGCTTCGGTCAGATTTCGCGGGGCAATTACGTCGTAATAAAACCCGTAACGCGGGTCTTCCATCAGCGCGGGACCAACGCCGAGTTTTGTTTTCGGAAACAAATCAAGAATTGCCGCCGCGAGCAGATGCGCCGTCGAATGCCGCAAAATCTCCAAACCGTCCGGCGTGTCGGGCATAATCGGCTCGATGCTCAAAACCTCGTCGGTTTCGGAAATCTGTTTGTCCAAATCAACTTCCGCGCCGTTTAATTTCGCGGCTATTGCCTTTTTCGCCGAGTTGCGGTCAAACGATTTCAAAGCATCAGCGACTGAAACAGGCGCAGAAATGCTCTTTTCGATTTCTCCGTATTTTAAATTTATCTCGCTCATAAAACAGTAAATGGTAAATCGCAAACGGTTAATCGTGAAGAAATCTAAGTTTCACGAAAAATTAAATATACAAAGCTGCTTTTATCAATTATTTACAATTTACCGATAACTATTTACGAATAAATATCTACTACAAATAAAAAAGATTTGATCTGATAAAAGCGACTTTGCCCCGCGTTTGTAAATTACAAAACGCAATTGTCACGCGCCTAAGAAGCGCGTCGTAGTAGTTTTCGCTGCTGCAAAGTTCTTTGAAAGCATCTTATCAAAAATAAAAATTGGTAGTCAGTAGCAGATTTGAACTGCTGACCCCTACCGTGTCAAGGTAGTGCTCTACCACTGAGCTAACTGACTGTAAAAAACGCTAATTAAAAAAAAGCGAACTACTAAAATAACGAAGATTTTCCAGAAATGCAAGCTATACCGCTTTAACTTTAAGGGAAATCTTGTGAAAACAGAAATAAATGATTCTCTACGCGTTCGGGTTGCAGGAAATCAGTCGGCGGATTTAAGATATACAGCAATGAATTTGTAAAAATAATAAAACGGAACAGGGAAATTTTAATGATAAAAGCATTTATATTGGATATAGACGGAACGCTGATTGATTCGGTTACGGCGCACGCGAAAACTTGGGTGAAAACATTCGAGAAATACGGCAGGAAAATCTCGCTCGAAGAAGCGGAAAAATTGATCGGAATGGGCGGCGATCAGTTTTTGCCAGATTATTTTTCAAAAAAAGAACTGGATGAAAAGCAGGACGAGATTGAAGAATATCGCAGCGAATTGTTCAAAAAAGAATTTCTGCCCGACGTAAAATCTTTTCCGAAAGCTAAAGAGTTTATCGAAAGAATTTTGGATGACGGAAAAAAAGTCGTTCTCGCAAGTTCGGCGAAAGAAGACGAGGTGAAAAATTATAAAAAACTTCTGAAAATAGAAGATTTGATCGAAAAGGAAACTTCAACCGACGACGCGGAAGAATCGAAGCCCGAACCGGATATTTTCCTCGCCGCGCGTAAGAAAATAAAGAATGTAAAAAAGGAAAATATTCTGATAATCGGCGACACGCCTTACGATGTGGAAGCCGCAAATAAAGCGGATTTGAAAATTATCGGCGTTTTGACCGGCGGTTGGTCTGAAAAAAAACTTGTCGAAAAAGGCTGCGTCAAAGTTTACAGAGATATTGCGGAAATTTACGAAAATTACGATGAAATCGTGAAATTATGAAAAGAAATTTAACAGGGATAAAGAGGATAAGCAGGATAAAAAACAATTCTCAAATTCGCATTTCAAATCTCAAACTAAAAAAAATCCGGTAGTGAACTAAAAGTAATGCTCTATGAATTGCCGTCTGCTTTAGCTGACGGAAAGATTGCTGACAAGATAATCGGCTTTAGCCAAATTTCAAAAATATATTAATCATCCTTTCTGCTTTAGCTAAAGCTGTTAAGGAATAAATTTAATTTAATAGTTCGGCTAAAGCCTGTCTTTTGCTGCAAACTAAACCGTCAGCTAAAGCAGACGGCAATTGATAAAAAAACTTGTCGGCATTACTTTTAGTTCACTACCAAAAATCCTTGTCCATCTTCTTCATCCCTATTAAATATCTATAAAAAATTTACGCAATATTTATTTTCTCAATAAAAATAAAAGCGGTTCTTCAATTTGAGTGCGCCACGATTTTTCCGTGTGATCGCCGCCGGGAAATTTTTTTGTGATCCAGTTTTTGCCGAATTTATAGTTGTTTTTCTGCATTATTTTATCGGCAGTTTTCTGGTAAGGTTCGTAATTTGCGTCTTCGCCTTTTGTGCCGTAACCGTAGTAAATTTTGTGGTCTTTTGCCGGCGGAATAAATTTTTCCAGATAATTTATAAAAACACCTTCGGCAAGCGGATAATGCGTCGAAAGCGATGCCGCGCCGCCGAAAATCTGCGGATATTCGCCGATTGCATAGAGGGACATCAATCCGCCCATACTCGAACCGATTATGAATGTATATTTGCGCCCGCTTCTGGTGCGGTAATTTCTGTCAATAAATGGTTTAAGTTCGGCTACGATAAATTTCAGATATTTGTCCGATTCGCCCGTTCGGTTATTTTCGATTTTGCCGTTTAACTCAAAAGCTCTCTGCGGCATAAATTCGATTGTCCGGCGCGGCGTGTTCCAGATTGCCACGACGATTGCCGGTTCGATCTGCTTTCTCGCCAAAAGGTCGGACAGAGTTTCGTCAATTCCCCAATCAATCTTGGACTGGGATAGTTTCGGAATAAAAAGATTCTGCCCGTCGTGCATATAAATTACCCGATACGCGGTTTTATCATCTTCAAAATAATTCGGCGGAAGCCAAACGTCAACATTTCGTTCGGGAATCAGTTTTGTCGGAAAATCCACATAACGATAAAGATTTCCGATCAGATCGTCAGCTTCAATCTTCTGCCGAGTTTGCGCCGATAAAATCTGAGAAAACCCCGAAAATAAAAGGCAAAATAGTAAAAATAAATACGCTTTTTTCATTAAAAATATTTACAAACCGAGTCTGAATCTGAAATTTATCTGCCGATGAAAATGTCTAATATCCGTTAAAATTAAAAATAAATTTTCCTGAAAGCATTATAGCAAAATAAAGTTTCAACTTGGATTTTTTCAAACGCCGTAAAGTAAGATACGATAAATGCGTCGGGAAAATTTCCCGATAAAAATTCAGCACAAAAGGAAATAAAAATATGCAGAACAAATCAGAATCAAATGTTGTAAAAGGAATTGTTGCAGGCGTGATCGGCGGACTCGTCGCTTCGTTTGTAATGACGAAATATCAAAGCCTAACGTCGGTTTTTACGGAAGATAACGATTCCGGCGGACAAGGCGAACCGGCAAACGTCAAGGCGGCAAAAGCGGTTTCGGAAAAGGTTTTCGATCATAGTTTGAAAAAAAGCGAAAAGGACGAAGCCGGCGAAGCGATGCACTATCTGATGGGCGGAATTTCGGGCGGAATTTACGGCGCGTCGGTGGAAATGACCGGATTGGCGAAAATGGGCGCGGGTTTGCCGTTCGGTTCGGCTGTCTGGGCGATTGCCGACGACATAGTAGTTCCTGCGCTCGGACTTTCAAAATCACCGTCCGAATATCCGCTTTCAACCCACGCTTACGCGCTTTCGTCGCATTGGATTTACGGGCTGGTTACGGAAATCGTCAGAAAAGCCGTGAGAAAAATGTTGTAAATCGCCTAGTAATTGTATCGCAGGCTTCCAGCCGGCAGTCTTGGTGGCTTCCAGCCGCCAAATTCATCTTTTTTTTCCGAATGTTTGAGTAAATAACGCTCGAATTGCCGGCATCTTGCCGCCAAGACTGCCGGCAAGATGCCGGCGTTACGTTTTTTCTGAGTTTCCAAACAGTTTCTAAGCGGGCTGGACAGAATAATAAAGGATTTTGGTTTTTGCTTACCTGCTTAATTTCCGGTATTTTTCAAAGGACGGGACACTTTTTAAAACAGAGAAGGAACGAAAAGATTTAAATCTTTTCGTTCCTTCTCTGTTTTTGTAATTTAACGAAATTTACCTTTACGGATTAGCACCGATAAAGTTTATTCCGGTCAGATTCTCCGTTAAATTGATTACCTGCGGAGTAAATTTATAACGCTTGGAAACAGCCGTCATAACTATACTCTGCCCTGCTTCGACATCATTGAAGGTATAATACCCAAACGCATTGGTTCGTGCCGTTTGCGTATTTCCCGTCTGATCGGTCAATTGAACAACTGCACCTGTTATACCTCTGTTTCGTGATGTCAAAACCCGTCCGCTGATCGTAACACCCGCCGCCGTCGGACCGAGAATCGTAATCGTCCCGCCCGTATAGGTCGGCTGCGTGATCGGAGTATTCGGGTCAACTCCCGAAGCCTTCCGCCGCGCCGGTGTGTCCGTGAACGTGATGTTTGTCGGTCCCGCAGGTGCGCTCGCCGCTACCGTGAAAGTAACATTGACGAGGGCGATGTTATTGCCTTCCGCTATCGTGCCGCCGGCAAATCCGGTTACGGAGAACCCGATCTGACCGGCTGTCGCGGTATTGAATATAACATCGCCGCCGCCGTTGCCGATGGCTACTTGCGGATTGGTCAGTTTTGTCGAATCATACGCGATGCTGAAAGTGTAACCCGCTTCATTGCCAACCGTGTCAACCCGAATCGGAACGACTAAAGTTGAACTCGGACTGGCACTTTGCGCGTCAACCCGAAATGCCGCTGGCGGCGCAAGAAAACTGCTCTTGGCAGCGGGCGTTTTAATTCCGAACGGGAGTTCGCTCTTCTTACTAAACAGATTGAACTCAGGCGCAGAAGTGCCGGAAGTCGGACCGCCTGCGTTTTGCAGCGGATCAGTTCCAACCGAATAACGCCGTGTTTGCTGAACATCGTCGCCGTCAACAAGTCCGTCGCCCAGACTGCTGCGCGGCGAACTGTCGGCGCGGCGAAATTCGCTGCCTTGATAAGGCAAACCGATGCCGACGCTGAAATTGCGAATCATCTGAACATCGCTGGCATCAACAACGCCGTCGCCGTCAGGTCGTGTTATCACATCGCCTTCATACAGCGGGAAAACCTGACAACCGCGATCAACAGGTCCGGTAAGACTCAAAGTATAATTTGAATTGATACCGCTTCCGGCATTTACCTCGTGAACAACTATCGTAAATTTTTGTCCGGCGGTCACATTAAATGAATAAGACACCTGCGGAGATGAACCGCCTGCATCAGCCAGATAATTCGCGTTCGGATTTGCCGGAACGAACCCTGCACTATTGTAAGCTACTGAAAATAAGTTCACGCCGTTCGGAGATTCTAAAGTTACCGTGATACAGCCGGCTGCTGCCGCCGTAAATGTATAAGCATCATATCGGCGTTCTCCGGTTGTAGCAAATATTCCGGGCGCGGTTTTCGGCGCACTGCAATTACTGGCAGCCGCTGAACCTTGGCGAGCGATTCGTCCGGTTTGCGTTCCCGTCGTCGCGGTGTATTCGGGAGCAGTCGGCGGTATTGTCGTGTCGAGCGTCGTTGAAACGCTGAACGGCGGAATCGTGGCGACTGTGAAATCAATCGTCTGCGCGGCGGTTGTGCCGTTGTAATTGAGCGTCAGCGTAAAATCAATCGAATTGCCGCAGACGAAATCTCTGTCCAGTTTAAATGTAAACGGCGACGCACCGCTTGCCGTTCCGCCGTTACCCGGTATATCGGGATACGATATTGTTTGCGGCGGAAGAATGGTTACGCCCGGCGTAGTCGTCGTTAAAGTTGCCGAAACATTAGTCGCATCCAGTCCGCCGGTGTTTGTTAAAGGAATGCTCAAAGTGGCGGATTCACCCGAATCAAACCGACCATTTCCATTTTCGTCAACAGGTGTAGGGACGGGATTTGCGACAAGTTCAAGAATAGTAAAAGGATCGCCCAAACAAACATTGCCGATTACGGTATTTCCGTCGGTGACGGTGACATTTGCCGTAGTGGAAGTAGCGTAACCTCTCTTGGATGCGCTGACAATATAATCGCCGGGAGCAGCGATGATGTTCGAGATCAGACTTCCGCTTGCGTCAGTCGTTCGCAAAAATCCGCCTGCCTGCGCGATTACCGCCGCATCTTCAATCGGTTGATTCGTATTGCAATCCGTTACGTTCGAGGCAATCTGTCCTTTTGGCGCAGCCGCGCATCCGGGAAATTTAAAGCTGCCGATTTGCGTACTCCATTTGAACGGGTCGCTGTTAGTTGTTCCGTTATATGCCGCGTCGCGCCATTCCTGCGTATACCAGAATGTGCAGTCGTCAATCGGGTCAACATTCATCGCGCTGTAATCGCCCCAACGGTTGTTGGTTGCATTTTGATAGCCGGTGCTGGCTTTCATCGTCGCCTCGCCTTCGTTCAAAGTTCCGGCGGCGACTTGTCCGCCCGTGCGTCCCGCCCAGACAATATCCGGGAACTCGCCCGCGCCGGGACCCGAACGTGAAAATCCGACTCCGATGTTGCCGAGATAATCTTGCGCGATACTGCCCATCCAGCGGTTGCGTCCTGTGCCGCTGACCGGATCGGGAGCGTGCGTTCCCTGATCGAAAACGCTCACCGCGCCCGCGCCGTTGCGCCGCAGTTCTTCCCAACGAACCGCCGCCTGATAAGTTGCGGCGGTAGAAGGAGCAACGCCGCTGACATTGACCGTCAAGTTTGTTACATAAGAATTGACCGGCGCGGTTGTAGTTCCGAGATTGCGATACGCCACGCGGAACAAAGCCCGACCTCCAATCGAATCTAAATAAGCATTCGCCGGCACGACCGGCTGTTCAACGTCGCCTCTGCCGGACGGATTTCTCGGATCGAAAGCGGCAACCGGAACAGGCGTTTTAAGCGTAAAGGTCGAATTTCCCGGCGTTGCAAAATCCGGCACAAGTTCGTGAATTATAATTTGGTCTGCGCCGCCGAAAAAGGCTGAATCGAACTCCATAAAATACTGCGAAGTTCCGGCAGGCGGCGGCAAATATCCGTCCACATCGGCGGGCAGATGTCCGAAAGATGCGGGGTCCGAGAAATAAATGAAACCGGCAGTCGGATCGCCGACGAGCATTTTTTCGCGGTTAAAGGCGTAGAATCCGCCCGTTACATAAGCGTTTCCAGCCGCGTTAAATTCGTGAGTTGATACATAATAAGCGTCCGTCCAAACCGCCCAGTGCGGATAATCGGGAAAGTTGCCCGCCGGGGACGGAAAATTATAGACATACCACGCGCCCGTCGGATCGCCCGTCTGCGAAACGGCGATACATTGTCCGAATGTCGGTCTGTTGACATAAAACTGACTGACCAGCCAGCGGTCAGCCAGCGGATCGTAGTTGACGACCGGATCGCCGTTATCACCCGTGCGGCATTCATCGGTTGACGGCAAGCCGGTAAAAAGCGAACTGATTTTGGCGAGAGGAGTCAGCGGGTTTCCGCTTTTATCGTAAACGCGAAAAACGCCGAAGTTCACAGACTGCACATAATGATTCGGTCCGACATCGCCGACTGTATCCGGCGGCATCGAAGTAGTGCCGAAAGCCGCAATGTTGTCCACGCTTAAAATTCCGTTAAAAGAAACTATCGGTCCCGGCATCGCCTGCGGACTCATCAGCAAAGATGATTTGCGGCTCAGAAATGCCAGCGGATCGGTAAACGGCTTATTAGCTATATTCGGGTTATCAACGGTGCGGATAACTTCAACCTCATTATTTTCTTCATCAATAATTACCCCTTCACCGTCATCTTCCGGTTTGGCGGCTTCGGGCAAATCTCGAATCGGAGGCGTAATGCCGAATGAATTCGCTGTCTTGGAAATCATCAGTCCCGGTTTGAATTCTCCACGCGGTGGAAGTTTTATAACTCTCGGTTCGTCATCGTCGTCGTCTTCCATTTTATTATTTTTACCTTTTTTCTTAGTTTTGTTTTTCTTGCCCGCCTTCTTCGATGCAGCAGATTTTTTTCCTGCTCCCGCTTTGGCTGCTTTGTTCTGCGCGTCCACCGAACCGACGAACAATGTGGATAAAATTATAAAAGCGATTAAGAACAAACCGGCAAATCCGGTAATTCCTCCGACCATCTTCAAGTTTGCTGTTTTCATATTTATTTCCTTCTCCCGGATTAATTTATTTCCCTAACCGCGATTAAATCAGAACGTAATTTTCGTTCTGATCTAATCGCTATTGTTTCCCTTAGTTTATTTTGTAATTGTCTTTAACATTTTGCCTAGATTACATTTATCTGTAAAAAAAATGACAATATTTTGAAAATAATTTATAAAATTTTGTAGTATTTTCCGACCTTCTATCAAAATCAAAAGACGAAAAATCGGACAATTCAGTTAAAGAATCACAATAAATAAGGTTTGGAAACGCGTTGCCGATAATATACCAAATATATAGAATAATGGCTAGTAAAAAATAAATATTACGGTAATGCGTCAGTTATAAATTGAGATTCTTGTTCAGCAGCGTCGTGCGTGAGCCGACGCTTCTCGCCGCAACTGTATTAACCAATCGGTTCAAGAGCGACCCTGCCGACTTTCCTTATTTCCAACTTAGGACTGACCGATTACAAGTATTTTATTAATATGCTTTACAAAAAATTACAAATAAAGAAAACTTAAATGTTATACAATGCGTAGTAAGATTAAGTATTTACAAAAATTAATTTTTTAGAATGAATTGGAAAGAAACATTAAAACTTGCATTTGCGGCGATTTGGGCGCATAAACTTCGTTCATTTCTGACATTGCTCGGAATGATTATCGGCGTAACGGCGTTTATGGTCGTGCTGTCGGTTTTGCAGGGATTTAATACTTACGTTGACGAGGAAATCGCCGGTGTCGGTTCAAATTCGTTTTCGATTTCGCGTTTTAGTTTTGAAGATTTCAAAGACAACGACACGCTTGCCGCCGCGCAACGGAGAAATAAGGATTTAACGCTCGAAGAATTGGAATTTCTGCGCGAACACGGCGACCTTATCAAAGAAATCGGTGCAAATACGCGCGGATCGAGAACTCAGGTTAAACGCGGCACGGAAATTTTAGATGACATCAGCGTTGACGGCAAAGACCCGATCATTGCTGAAATTGATAAAATCGAAATTGAAGATGGACGATATTTTGTCGAAGCCGAAAATAAAAACGCCAGCCGCGTGGCATTTATCGGCGCGGATATTGCGAGCAAACTTTTTCCCAGAACTTCCGCCGTCGGCGGCGAGATTTCCATCAGCGGTTTGCCGTATAGAGTAGTTGGTGTTGCTGTGGCAAAAGGAACTCTATTCGGAATGCCGCAGGATAATTTTATACACGTTCCGCTGAAAACTTATAACTCGAATATGGGTAAGTTGTCCTACGGATTGTATTTTTCGGCAACTTCTTATTCGGACGAAACTTTCGACGACGCTGTTGAACAAGCGCGGACGCTTCTGCGAATCAAGCGGAAAATTCCTTACGGCGAACCGGATAATTTCGGAATCAGAACGCCCGATGCGATCACCGAACTCAGAACAAAACTGCTCGGTCCGATTTTTATAGTCATTCTTGCTGTTCCGGCAATTGCTCTGCTTGTCGGCTCAATCGTAATTATGAATATAATGCTCGTTGCAGTTACCGAACGGACAAAGGAGATCGGCATCAGAAAAAGTCTGGGCGCGAAGCAGTCGGACATTCTGAAACAGTTTTTGTATGAAGCCGCGACGCTTTCGGCAATCGGCGGTTTGACCGGATTGATTCTCGCCGAACTGATCGGTTTTGTAATTTCGGCGTATCTGATCGAAACGAAAATTCCTTGGTGGGCGGCGGTTATGGCAATCGGCGTTTCGGCAGTTGTCGGAATTTTAGCCGGACTTTATCCGGCTTGGAAAGCGGCGCGGCTCGATCCGATTGAGGCTTTAAGGGCGGACTAAATTTTTTCACGGGTGATATAAAAGAGATGTTTATCGGTAATATGTTCTGGGAAAATTTCAAAATGGCGATGGCGACATTGCGAAGCAATAAACTGCGCTCGTTTTTGACAATTATCGGCGTAATTATCGGCGTGATAACCGTGATGCTGATTTCCTCGATTATCAGCGGAATTACCGTGGCGGTTGAAAAAGAAGTCGAATCGTTCGGCGCAAATTCGATTTTTCTGTATAAATACGACATCGGTTTTCAGACCGGACGGCGTTCGCGCGAAGAACGTATGCGAAAGCCTCTGACAATCGAAGATGCCGAGGCTCTGAAAAAACTTCCGACAATTGCAACAGCCGTTCCTTTTCTCGATGTTTCGAGTGATCGTTGGGGATCAAAAATTCTCGTAACCGGAAAAAACGGGAAAACTTCATCTTCGGTCAGACTGCAAGGCACGACTCCCGACATCGAAAAAACCACCACCGAAGTTCTCCTTGAAGGACGCTGGTTTACCGAAAGCGAAAGCGAAACGAAAGCCGATGTCTGCCTGATCGGTCAGGCGGTTGTTGACAGCTATTTCCCGTTCGGAAATGCCGTCGGCGGAAAACTCGAAATCGGCGGGCGCGAATTTCGCGTGATCGGCGTTCTTGAAAAAAAAGAACAGATGCTCGGCGGCGGCGATAACGATCAATCGAACACTATTTATATGCCGCTTGGCGCGGCTCTGCGTTTAAAGCCTTATTCCGAAGATTTGTTTATTTTAGCGGTAGCCAAAGACGGAAAACTCGACGAAGCGAAAGATCAGGTGCAAGACCTTCTGCGCGTGCGCCGCCGCGTGCCGTTTGGCGAAGACAATAATTTTGCGATGGAAACCGCCGCCAGTATCGTTGACACCTTCAAATCAATTACGGCAAATGTTTTCTTGGTGATGATCGTAATTTCTTCAATCGGTTTGATGATCGGCGGAATCGGCGTGATGAACATAATGCTCGTGTCCGTTACCGAACGCACCAGAGAAATCGGAATCCGCAAAGCAATCGGCGCGAAACAGGGCGATATTCTGCTCCAATTTCTCGTCGAAGCCGCGACTTTGACAGGTTTGGGCGGACTTATCGGGTTGGCAATCGGCTGGGCTTTGACATTTTTGATCGGTCTTGTTTTCCCGTCCTACGTTCCGCTGTGGGCGCCGCTTCTCGGATTTTTCGCCAGCGTCGGAATCGGCTTGGTTTTCGGACTTTTCCCCGCGTGGAAAGCCGCCCGGCTTGATCCAATCGAATCTCTTAGATACGAATAATATCTGTTTATTGTTGATCGTTCATTTCTAAGAAGCTGTTTGTTAATTGTATCGCAGGCTTCCAGCCGGCTGTCTTGGTGGCTTCCAGCCGCCAAATTCATCTGTTTTTTCCGAATGTTTGAGTAAATACGCTCGAATTGGCGGCAAGATGCCGCCAAGACAGCCGGCAAGATGCCGGCGTTACGTTTTTTCTGAATTTCCAAACAGCTTCTAAGATGAACTGAAACTTCTCAGCAATGAACTATTGTCAATAAACAATGAACAATCTCGTCTTTTCAAATATGCTTCACCGCCCGGCGCGAACATTTGTCAGTATTCTGGGCATCGCCGTCGGCGTTTTGCTGATAGTTTTCACCGTCGGAATGGTCAACGGTTCGATGCGCGAACGCGCCACGCGCGAAGCAAATGTCGGCGCGGAAATATTCTTTCGCGCTTCCGGCTCAATCGGTCTAAGCGGCACGGAAGTTTTTCGTCTGCCGATTGACTTAAAGGAAAAAATTGAAAAAACCGAAGGCGTTCAGACGGTTGTTCCGATTGGGCAGAATTCGGTTGAGGTAAAAGATAACAATACGGGCAGCCGTCTGGTTGACGGAATAAATTTTGAAGAGTATTCCAAAGTTGCCGGACTGACGATTATCGAAGGCAGAAAATTTTCGGCTGATTCCGATGAAGCGATCATTGATACGGGTTGGCAAAAGCAGAAAAAATTAAAAATCGGCGATTCTTTGGAATTATACGAGCGCGATTTTACAATCGTCGGAACTTACGAACCGGCGGCGGGCGGACGCGTAAAAATTCCGCTTGAAACAATGCAGAAACAACTCGGCGGCGAAGGCAAAGTAACCACCTTTCTAATCAAAATAAAAGACGGCTACACTCCCGAACAAGCTGCCGGAATTCTCGATAAAAATTTCCCCGATTACCGCATTTTACTGACAAGTGATTTTGAAGAACTTTATATGAACGGTTTTCAGGCTCTAAATGTTTTTCTAAACGTAATTATCGGCGTGGCGGCGGTAATCAGCGCACTCGTCATTTTGCTGACGATGTATACGACCGTTACCGAGCGAACGCGCCAGATAGGAATTATGAAATCGCTCGGAATGTCGAACTCTAAAATCGCCTCGATTATCGCGCAGGAAGCGATTTTGCTGAGTTTTCTCGGAATCGTTACGGGCATAATTCTGACGATAATTCTGCGTTTTTTCCTGACCAGAATCACGACTTTGGAAGTCGAGATGAGTTTTGAAGTAATCGCTGTCGTCTTCATCATCGGACTGATCGGCGGCGCACTCGGCGCGTTATACCCGGCAATGAAAGCCGCCCGGCTCGACGCGGTTGATGCTTTGAGTTATGAATAGATTCAAATATAGGCAGAAACCCGACAGTTTTGGAGGGTGCTGATTATAATTCGGGAAGTTATTAAAAAACCATAATTTCAAACGATTTTTAGCAATTAACAATCCACAATTCACCATTCACCATTTTCATCATTTTCCGCCAGATCGCCGATTTTTTTCATCAGATAATCGGCAATTTCCTTATGAGTGCGCCGCCTGTTTGGTTGTTCGTAAAACTCCGAAAAATCTATCAGTTCGCCAAAATGAATCCGCACTTTTTCGCCGCCCGTCCAATTTCCTAAAATCTGTTTCGGCAGATCGTTTCCCAAACCCGCGATAAATACGGGAATCACCTGCGGTTTCGCTTCCATTATAATTTTGCCGATTCCGGGCTGCGCGGGCAGCAGATCGTATGGATTTTCGTCTAAATTTCGTTTTCCTTCCGGGTGAAAACCGATCACGTTCGTAGTTTTTTCCGAACAAATCTGCGTCAAACGCCTGAGCGAATATTTGTCGAATTCCCGTTTGCGAACTTGCCTGTCTTCCCGAAAAAACGGTGGATACATCGCCCACCAGCCCATCGCCAGATTTACAAACCAGCCAATCGGAGAATCATAAAAAAACTTCGCGCGAACGGGGAAAAACAATTGAATCGGGCGCGTCGTCTGCCGAAAAATCACGCTCGAAACGACATACATATCAAAAAAAGAACGATGATTTGCGACAAGCAAAAGAGGTTTGTCAATCTCACTATTCTCGACATTTTCGATGCCGAAAACCTGCATCAGATTATAAGTGCAGATTTTTATCCAGAGCGAGCCGACGTGCCTTTGGCAAAACGTCCAGAAGCGTTTCCATCTGCCCAGATTCATTCGGTGCGTCAGCCGAAAACCCGCTTTTTCAAGCGGATCGAGAACCGAAATTTCCTCATTTGACGGCAAAAGCGGTTCTTCCGCCGTTTTTGAGATTTGAGTTTCGTTTGTCGTCAAAGAATTTCCGTGCATATTCTTGTAAACTGTCATAATAACATCTGCACGAAGAAAATAAACAGCCCGGATAATTTTCCGGCTGGACAAAGTTACTTTATTAAAGCAGTTTTAAAACAGATGCTGAAAATTACAATCTTCATTTTAAGTTTAATTACAATTTTAGCCGCGATTTGGATAATAATTCCCGCGCCGGCTTACAACGTCTGGCTTTTTTCGGTGGCGGCAAGCGAATGGAGTTTGTGGATCGGAGTTATTTCCCTTATCGCAATCGCTGTCAGCAGTTTCGTTTTGCTGTCCGAAAGCGGCGGGAAACTTTGGATTGCTTCGCTGCTTTTTTCAATTATCGCTTTGATTATTTCAGTCTATCCTTTTCTGAGCGTTCGGCAATTGGCACAAAGGGAAAATGTTTCTCTTTCATTCGGCGAATATTTCAGCCGTTTGAAAAATGCTGATAATTCGGAAAAAGAATTTGCGACTAAAACTTTCACCAAAGTTGACGGAAAAAGTTTAGAGTTCGACGTTTATTTGCCGACAATAAATAATGAAAATAACGGCGCGTCAATCGTCGTCATTCACGGCGGTTCGTGGAACGCGGGCGAGAGAAACGATTTTCCGAACTGGAACAAATGGCTCGCCGCCAACGGATTTACGGTTTTCGATATTGACTATCGCCTCGCCCCGCAGCCGAATTATCTGACGGCAAACGGCGACGTAAAATGCGCCGTTCTGCAAATAAAAAAACGCAGTCAAGAATTTAATATTTCACCCGAAAGAATCGCGCTTCTCGGACGCTCCGCCGGCGGACATTTAGCACTTCTCGCCGCATATTCGGCTGAAAACGAACATTTACCGCCAAGCTGTTCGATCAGCGAACAAAGCGAAAAAGTCCGCGCCGTCGTTTCATTTTACGCGCCGACTGATCTGCTCTGGGCTTTTGACAACACGGCAAACGAGTTTGTCATTGACGGAAAAGAAAAACTTTCAAATTTTCTCGGCGGCAGTCCGCACGAATCGAAAGAAATCCGTGAGCGATACATTCTCGCCTCGCCGACAACTCACATTTCAAACGATTCGCCGCCGACTCTGCTCATCCACGGCGGACGCGATCAACTCGTGAGAAGCGAAAATATGCAGTTTGCCGATGAAAAATTAAACCGAAACAAAATTTTGCACAAAACAATTTTCATTCCTTACGCGCAGCACGGTTTCGACTACAATTTTCACGGCTGGGGTTCGCAAATCACAAAAGAAATTATGCTCGATTTTCTCGGCGAAAATACCAAACCGATTTATTAACAGCTTTTTAAAATTTCAACTTGATAATGTAAAATTACGAAGGTTTCAAATGCAGAGCAGTTTGCTGTTCGGCGGCTTTGCGGCAGGCGATTCTGAATTTTTGAACGGCTCTGACCGCTTTGTTGTTTGAAGTATTTTCCAAAACACCAGCGCATTCAGCCAAAAGCTGCGGAATTTCTCCGGCAGTATAAACAACCGTTTTATCCGTATCCTGCACCCGGTAAATCAACGGAAAATCCGCCATAATTTTCTTCATCGAATCATTGTAAATTTCAAGCTGCTCATTAACGCTGTCCGCCTCGATGCTTTCCCAACGCGGCGTGCCGATTCCCTCAAAATACAACGCTTCAATATCTTCCGGGCGAATCTGATACCCGATATTATTAAACTCATCGCCCGAATCGGCAACAAGTTTGACCGATAAAGACCCGTAACCCTTCACTTCCTCGTTAAACTCTTTTTCAAGATCATTCAAATTCTGCAATTCATTATTCATAGTTTTTTCCCGTATAAATTTTATCGTTAATTTACTGACAGTTAAATGAATAAAATTTTGCAGTTGTATCCGATATTTAATTTGTAATACTTTCTGTGTTTAAGAACTCAAACAATACCAAAATCAATTTATCAGTTGGTAAATTTTTGATTATCGTGGGATTTTATGAGTCAATATAACCTTCCTTTTCATTGCCACTTTCTTCACGGCTTTTACCGTCGGCGATGTCGAACCATCTTTGATAACCGTGTTTTGCAAAACCTCAAGCGTCAGACGAAATATTTCCAAAGCCCGTTATTATTTTTCATTTAACTCCTGACCTGTTTTATTCATAATTTTTACCGTATAAACTTTCGCCGAATCGCTAACGCTGACGATTATGGAGATTTTATAATTATTATTTTTTATTCATTAACTAAATCCCAAATATCCGTGCAAAATAAATGGTCAATTGTGCGTATATGTTCACTTAAAAGTTTATCGGTTCGCATATTCGGGCGAATATTACAATAGTAAACTCCGTCAAGCGGATTCAATTTTACTGTGAATGCTTTGAAGTGTCCGGTCAGAAAAGTCGAGTTTATTCCGTAAACATTTTCTTTTTTCGTTTTCTTCCGCTGAACATCGTTGAGAAATACGGCTATATGCGGGAGTGATGTTTCCGTTAATTTTGAATAAAGAAACTTATCCATAAAAATTTTATCAATGCGGTCTTTGCTCGAAGTTTTGACCGAACCGATGGCTTTTAGTTCTTCGCCGTTCATAATCAGCAAATCGTGTTGATAACTCATTTTGAATTGGAGTTCATCTTCGACATAAACAGGGACTTTTACCGTTCCGGTTTGGCAATTGACACCGATTTGATTTAACAAAATTTGAATCAATCGCTCGAATAAATCACCGTTGACTTTTCTGGCTCGATTCGATTCTCCGGCAGGCAGAGCATCTAAAGCGATTCCGATGGTTTGCTGAATCGTATAGATGCTTTTGAGTAAAATCTCACGGCTTTCGATGTCTTGCTGAGAAATTTCTCTGACGGCTGATAAAATTTTTGGGAATTCGACAGCGATTTTTTCAGTCTCATCGAATGTATAAAATAAATTCGAGTTTAACGGGCGACTGATATTGAAGAAACCATCTTCGTTAAATTAAAAAGCGATAATGATTTTCGTTTTGTGAAACGATTGTCGCTTGCAGATGTTCAGGGATAAAACTCAGGAAAACTTTTGTAAATTCGATGTAAGAATCTAATCGCGTAAAGTTTTCTTTTTTGACGGCGAATTTAACGATTTCGGGAAGATTCATCTGATTTTCTCTCTCCGTTGGAGCGTTTTTCTGTCTTGCTCGATCCATTTTTCAATCGGCTTTTGCACAACCGTTTTGACTCTTTCAACCGCCCAATCGTTATATTCCGCGTTCGATTCACAGCCGAGCCATTTTCTCTGCAATTGTTCCGCGACAACAATCGTCGTTCCCGAACCGGAAAAAGGATCAAGCACGACATCGCCGACATTTGAAGAAGCTAAAACCAACTTTCGCACTAATTCTTCCGGCTTTTGCGTCGGATGCGGAGTTTTTTCGTTCATCCCGTTGCAAGTCGTCGGAATATCAATCACATCCTTCGGTTTTGCGCCCAAAGGATTCGGAAACCAAACGTCTTTTCGTTTTCCGTTGCCGTAATTGCTCGTTTCGGCTTGCGGATGCGACGGATATTTCAAAGTGTGATTGCCGTAAGGAATTCTGATCGAATCAATGTTTAATTTGACCTTTTTTTCTTTGCGAAAATGAATAATACTTTCGTGCGAACGTCCCCAATCTTTTCCCAAATTCGCTTTATTTTTGTAATGCCAAATCAGCCACCGGCAAGATTTGAAATACTTGGAAGCCGGATGTTTCAAATCGGCTAAAATCTCCGAAAAACCGCAAACATACATCGAACCGTCGGGTTTTAAT
This sequence comes from Pyrinomonadaceae bacterium, assembly GCA_965214585.1. Lineage (GTDB taxonomy): Bacteria > Acidobacteriota > Blastocatellia > Pyrinomonadales > Pyrinomonadaceae > JAHCHG01. The sequence continues at coordinate 3,740,572 of OZ243957.1, forward strand.
ATCCGCGCAATTTCTTTTATCCATTCGAGCGACCATTCGATATAAACTTCCTGATTCTCGAAATTATCCCAATCCTCCTTGTTCAAATTATACGGCGGATCGGCAAAAACCAAATCAACCGACGAATCTTCCAACAATTTCAACCAAGCCGTCGAATCGCCTTGATAAAGAAAGCCGTTTTGATGAGCAAATCTGGTTTCAACATTTTTCTCATTCAATAAATTTGTCGGAATCGGATTTTGAAAACCTAAAGTTTTTTCAAAAGCTAATCTTTGTGCTTCCATAATTTTAACATTCTACTTCATCATCGGAATTTTAACATCATTCTTTTCAGCAAATTCAACTGCTTCATCATAACCCGCGTCAACGTGGCGGACAACGCCCATTCCGGGGTCGGTGGTTAAAACTCGTTCGATGCGTTTGGCGGCTTCGGGTGTGCCGTCGGCGACGATTACTTGTCCGGCGTGCAGCGAATAGCCGATGCCGACTCCGCCGCCGTGGTGGAGCGAAACCCACGTTGCGCCGCCGACGGCGTTTATCATTGCGTTTAGATAAACCCAATCAGCGACGGCATCCGAGCCGTCTTTCATTGCTTCGGTTTCGCGGTTCGGGCTTGCGACGCTTCCGCAATCGAGATGATCTCTGCCGATGACAATCGGTGCTTTTAATTCGCCGGACGCGACCATTTCATTTAATTTTAATCCGGCTTTGGCGCGTTCGCCGTAGCCGAGCCAACAAATGCGGGCGGGCAAACCTTGAAATTCGACTTGTTCCTGCGCCATTGTCAGCCAGCGCGTTAAATGGTCGTTTTCGGGAAAAAGATTCATTATCGCTTCGTCGGTTTTGTAGATGTCTTCGCGTTCACCGGAAAGCGCAACCCAGCGAAACGGACCTTTGCCTTCACAAAAAAGCGGGCGAATATACGCCGGAACAAAACCCGGATAATCGAAGGCGTTTTCTACGCCGTTGTCAAAGGCGCGTTGGCGCAGATTGTTGCCGTAATCGAAAACGATTGCGCCTTTCCGCTGAAATTCGAGCATTGCTTCGACGTGCCGCGCCATCGAATCCATCGCCAGTTTTTCGTATGAAATTTGATTGGATTCTCTGAGTTCGTTGGCTTCTTCAATCGAAAGTCCTTGTGGAATATAACCGAAAAGAACATCGTGCGCGGAAGTCTGATCGGTGACGACATCGGGAATTATTCCGCGTTCGAGAATTTGCCAATGAATATCAGCCGCGTTTCCAAGAAGCGCGATTGATTTGGCTTCTTTTTTGTCGGTAAATTCTTTAACAAGGCGCAAAGCGTCATCCAAATTTTTCGCTTGCATATCAACCTGTTTTAACTGCAAACGCCGTTCGATGCGCCAATTGTCAACATCAACAAGCAAACCGACACCGCCGTTAAAAGTTATCGCCTGCGCCTGCGCTCCGCCCATTTCGCCCAAACCGGCGGTCAAAACAAATTTGCCCTTTAAATCGCCCCAACCGTTCTGTCTTGCAAGCGAACCGAAAGTTTCATAAGTGCCTTGCAAAATCCCTTGTGTGCCGATATAAATCCAACTTCCGGCGGTCATTTGTCCATACATCATCAAGCCTTCTCGTTCGTATTTGTCAAAATTTTCCTGCGTCGCCCAAGCGGGAACAATGTTTGTATTTGCGATCAAAACCTTCGGCGCGTCCGCGTGCGTTTTGAAAACAGCGACGGGTTTTCCCGACTGCACGAGCAGAGTTTCATCCGCTTCGAGATTTTTCAAACTCTCCAGAATCGCATCGTAACTTTCCCAATTTCGCGCCGCTTTTCCGCGTCCGCCATAGACAATTAAATTTTCGGGATCGAACGCAACTTCCGCGTCCAGATTGTTTTGGATCATTCGATATGCGGCTTCCGAAAGCCAGTTTTTACAGGTCAGCTTCGTTCCCGTCGGTGCTTTTATTTTTCTTTTCATAAAATTCTTCCCAAATTTATCCGTTTCGGTTAATATAACTATAAATTTCAGTCTTTCAAAATAAGTTTTGGCGATTGAAAATCGTGTCAGTAGCGTCGGCGTGAGCCGATGCGCCCGTCGCCTACGCATCGGCTCACGCTGACGCTGCTGACTCAAGCAATTTATTTCTGAGCTATTCCAACCGCAAACACAGATTTTATATGTCCATTTTTGATAAAAGACTAGACGAACTGCAAACGAGATTAGACAATTTGCTTGAATCTCAGCGAACATTTCAACGCGAAATCAGCGAAATTCGTTACGAAATGAAAGTTTTGCGGACAAATTTGAACTCTCAAAATACTTCTGCGAAATTTGAAACTTCTGAAAAACCGCCTGCCAAAGACTACGTTCCGCCCGCGCAAAAGCCGCCGCTTGAAGATCATTCGGCAAAGCGGGAAAAAGCCGCGCCGAAATATGAGCCGATCTTTTCCGAGCGTTTAAAATCCGAGCCGAAAACGGCTGCAAGATCGAACATCGAAAAGTTTATCGGCGAAAATCTTATCAGCAAGATCGGCATTGTAATTTTGATTATCGGCGTTGCTATCGGCGCGAAATATGCGATTGACAACAATTTGGTAAGTCCTCTGATGCGAATCATTTCGGGTTACGCAATGGGCATCGGCTTGGTCGGTTTGGCGGTCAGATTAAAAACGAAATATCTGAATTTCAGCGCGGTTTTATTAAGCGGCGGAATGGCGATAATGTATTTTATAACCTTTTTCGCCCACTCGCTTTACGCCCTTATAAATCAGCCGACGGCTTTTGTTTTGATGCTGATTTTTACGGTCTTTACCGTTCTTTCCGCGATAAATTATGACCGGCAGGTGATCGCGCACATCGGACTTGTCGGCGCATACTCGATTCCGTTTCTACTCAGCGACGATTCGGGAAACTACGCATTTTTGTTCGGTTACATTGCCGTTATCAACATCGGAATTTTGGCGATTTCGATTCTAAGATACTGGAAACCGATTTTTTATTCGTCGTATATCGTAACGTGGCTGACGTTTTACGGTTGGTATCTTTTTAAATATTCCGCCGATTTGCATTTTTCTCTCGCGTTGCTGTTTGCAACTGTATTTTTCCTGATATTTTATCTGACATTTATCGCTTATAAACTCGTTACAAAGGAAAATCTCCAAATTGAAAATGTCGCGTTAATTACGTCAAATGCCTTTATTTATTACGGTTTGGGTTATTCGATCTTAAACAGCCGCGAAAATTTTGAAAATCTTTCGGGAATGTTTACGGTCTTAAACGCCGCGATTCATTTTGCGTTCGCTTTGACGATCAGCCGCCTGAAACTCCACGCGCAAGACTTGGTTTACCTGACCGCCGCGCTGATTTTGACGTTTATCACGATTGCCGTTCCGGTGCAGTTGGACGGTAATTTTATCACGCTGATTTGGTCGGCGGAAGCGGCGATTTTGTTCTGGATCGGACGCACAAAGCAAATAACGCTGTTTGAAAATTACTCTTATCCGTTAATGTTTCTCGCCTGCGCGAGTTTGTTCAACGATTGGACGAGAATTTACTGGAATTATCTGGAGGCGAACGGCAGACTTTTTCCGGTTTTTAACGGTTATTTCGCCGTCGGCATTTTCTTTATAGCGGCATTCGCGCTGATCTGGATAATTAACCGCAAAAAAGACTTCGCATCAAACTTTTCCAAAGAAATTTCCGGGATATTTTCAGAAATTCTTTCCGCAATTTTGCTTTTTACCGTTTACAATGTTTTCCGTATTGAGATCGGAAATTATTTCAGTTATGAATTTTTAGTCGCTTCAACGGAAAATCCGGGCGCAAAATCTTATCTGTCAAGCAGTTCGTTTGAATATAACATCTTGTGGCAGACAAATTACACGATGCTTTTCCTCACGATTTTGTCTTTCGTCAACATCAAAAAACTCAAAAATTCGCTTCTCGGTTTTTGCAATCTCGTCTTAAACGGTTTGATTGCTGTTTTTTTCGTCAGCATCGGATTAATCGTTTTAGGCGAACTTAGGAGAAATTATCTGTCGGGCGGCGGAATTTCCGATCTTTTGTTTCGATACGTTTGTTATGCGTTTTTCGGCGCATTGATTTACGCGACTTATAAATACACAAAACAGGAATTTCTGACCGAAAAAATTCCCGCGAAAATTTTAACCATTTCGTTCGATTTCGGATTTTATTTTTCGATTTTAATCGTCGGAAGCGTCGAACTTTTAACTTGGATGGATATTTTCGGCTTCGACGAATCTACAAAACTCGGTTTGAGCATTTTGGGGGGAATTTTCGCCGTTTTGCTGATAATTTTAGGAATCGCTCAAAGAAAACTGCATCTGCGCGTGTTTGCCATTTCGCTGTTTGCGATAACTTTAGTCAAATTATTCTTTTACGACATTGCCGATCTCGATACTATCTCAAAAACAATCGTTTTTGTATCACTTGGCATTCTGCTTTTGATTATTTCGTTTCTTTACAACAAATACAAGGATTCTATCTTCGATGAAAATGAAGATAAAAGTGTAAATCAAACTCCTTAAAATTTCCCGACATAAAGAATTTTGCCCTCAAACAAATATGGAAAAAAGTAGAAAAGACTTAAAAGCTGTTCGGAAACTCAGAAAAAACGTAACGCCGGCATCTTGCCGGCAGTCTTGGCGGCTTCCAGCCGCCAATTCGAGCGTTGTTTGCACGAACATTCAGAGAAAACAGATGAATTTGGCGGCAAGATGCCACCAAGACTGCCGGCTGGAAGCCTGCGATACAATTACCAAATAGCTTCTTAGTAATTTACCGCGCAGAAAAAATACCGACGGTGAGAAATGCTGCGAGTATGAGAACCGGCGAAACGTAAAACGATAAATTTTCGATCATCTTATTTTCTCGTCGGTTTCGATTTCGCCGTCACGAATTGTAATTACGCGGTGAGCGCGTTCGGCTACTTCGAGTTCGTGCGTGACGATGATGATCGTGTTGCCGTCCGAATGGAGTTTCTCAAAAAGAAGCATAATTTCGCCGCTGGTTTTTGTGTCCAACGCGCCCGTCGGTTCGTCGGCGAGCAGAATCGAAGGATTGTTGACCAAGGCTCTGGCAATTGCCACGCGCTGACGCTGCCCGCCGGAAAGTTCGTTCGGGCGATGGTCAATTCTGTCGCCGAGTTCGACGGAAGCTAAAGTTGATTCGGCGCGTTCGTATCTTTCGGAAGCACCGATTCCGGCGTAGATCAGCGGAAGTTCGACATTGTGCAGCGCGGTGGCGCGGGATAAAAGGTTAAATGTTTGAAAAACAAAGCCGATCTCGCGGTTTCTGATGTGCGCTAATTCGTCGTCGGTCATCGCCGAAACGAGATTTCCGTTGATCCAGTATTGTCCTTTTGACGGCGAATCAAGACAGCCGATCAAATTCATCAAAGTTGATTTTCCCGAACCGGAAGGTCCGATGATCGCCAGATATTCGCCTTTGTGAACTTCAAAGGACACGCCCTTGAGCGCGTGCAGCTGCTGCGTTCCCATCTGATAAGTTTTCCAGATGTTCCGCATCGAGATCAGCGAACTCGGCACGGGATCGGTAACGCTTCCCGCCGGTTCTAAGTATTCTTCCGTTTCGTTCGCCATATATTTTTATGGAATGTTAGTAAGCAGGTCGTAATATGTTTTCAAAGATAATCCGAATGCAGAAACACGCACGCAGTAAGTGTGTTCTTTGCGCCATTACGCGCGTAGCGGGCTTCTGCATTATACTTGATTGCTTTTATTCATCTGCTTAGATAGTTGTAGTGGTTAGTTGTAAAAACATCAAACCTTTTTCTGCTGCCAATTAATTGCTAACTGTATTAACAAATAAGTTTAGGAAGAAATCTCAAATTGTGCTTTGGTCAACCGTTCGTTATCATCTGTTCGCTAATCATTACTAAACAAAGAATACCTGTTGTTCATTGAACAGCTAAAGCGAACAGTTAATAACCTCCTAACGTAATTTGTCAATACATAAAACCGCTAACTGCTTTCGCCGCCCTCTTTTTTAACTTGTCTTTTCACGACCATTCCTTCTTTGAGCGTGTTCAAAATGCGGCTCGGTCCGGTAATAACCTCTTGATTTTCCGAAAGTCCGCCGGTAATCTGTATGTCCGCTTCGCCCGTAATTCCGGTGGTAACTTCCTGAAATTTGACTTTATTTCCTTCCAAAACAAACACTCCTTTTATGGTTTCGTCTTTTTTGGCGGGAACGGGCGAATTTTGATTGCCGTCATTGTCGGCGTTTTCGTCCGCCCTCTTTTCGATCACGGCTTGAAGCGGAACGGCGATCACGTTTTCGACAACTTTGGTCGTAATTTCCGCCGTCGCGCTCATTCCGGGACGCAAGCCGTCCTGCATTTCCTGCGGCAGATTTACGAGTTGGATGACAACTCGGAATTCCTTTGCTTCCTGCACATTGATATTTGTCGAAAGTCCGCCCGAAGTCTGCGATTTTCCGACGGCAAGCGGCGTTTTCTGCGTAACTTCGCCGTCAATTTCCGCTTCGCCGAATGCGTCAACTTTAACTTTTACCTTCTGACCGACGGCAACTTTGTCAATTTCCGTTTCGTCAACTTTGACTTCGACGTTGATCGTTGACATATCGGCAATCGTCAAAAGCGGAGTTGTCGAAAGTCCGGCGACGGCGAATGTTCCAACCTTTGTCGGAATATCGGCGATCACGCCGCTGATCGGCGCGACCTGCAAAGTTTTATCGCGCTGATTTTTTGAACCGCGCAGCACAGCCGCTTGCTGATTGGCGCGGCTCTGGCTCGAATCAACGCCGTAATTTGCAGTATCTACGCCGCGTCGTGCGTCCTTGACGGCGACGGCTTGCTGATTGGCTCTCGCTTTCGCTTCCTTGACGCGACCTTCGGCTTCATTGATCGCCAGCTGCTGTGCTTTCAGACGCGCTTGAGCGTTTCGCAGAGCCACACGCGCCTGCGCTACGCGATCCGTCGCCGCGTCGAAATTTGCTCTGGATTCGACACCGGCTTCGAGCAGTTCTTCGGTTCTTTTCAATTCTCTGGTCGCGGTTGATAAATTGACTTGTTCGCGGTCAACATCGGTCTGCGCCGCAACAACCTGCTGACGCGCCGAAGCGACTTGCTGCAACGCGGTATCAACCGAAGCCTGCGAAGCGTTTAAGCCCTGCTGCGCCTGCGACAATTGATTTTGCGCGGCGTTGACCTGCGAACGGCTGACTTGTATATCGTCGCGGGCGGCATCCAAAGCGGCGATCTGCGCGTCGGTGTTCGATTGAAGCTGCGTCGGGTCTAACCGAACGAGCGATTGACCGGCGATTACCGCGTCGCCTTCTTTGACGTAAATTTCTTCGATTCTGCCCTGCACTTCGCTTGACAGATTGATAAACTGGATCGGGCGAATCTCGCCGGAAGCCGTCACCGTCGAGCGCAATTCCGGGCGCGTCGTAACTTTGACAACCGTTACTTCGGGCGTGTCGCTGCGGGTTGCAAAAATGCTGGCGACGATGATTATAGTCAGAAGCAGCAGAGCCGCGATGCCTATGACAATTTTACCTTTTCGGCTGATAGCCATAAATATTTTCCTCTTTTGTGGTAAATTTGTTAAATTATATTAACGCAAATAAATTGTTTGAGCGCGTCAAAATTTTACTACGACTGAAAGTTAAAATAGTTTCAAAAATTAAAATTTACAGCCAAAAGAAATTTCGGCTTCAGATAGAAATAAAATGCGTAAAATTGACGTTTTCCTTTTTTCGCATTACGATTTATTAACAAAAGTCGGTTTAGAAAAAAAATGTTAATTGAACGAATTTTGTTTTACACCTTAAAATAAACATATAGCAAAATGATTAATTGCCGAAATTGCGGAAATGAAAACCCGGACGATTCGCAGTATTGCGATGAATGCGGTTCGCCTTTAAAACAAAAACAGAATAATCAAACTATGGTCGAACCGTCCGTTTTTCAAACTCCGCCTTTAGAGACACCTTTTGAGAACAAGGCAAATGTTACATCCGTCGGCATTCCGCCGATTGAAGATGAAAATTCTATCGCCGAAAAAGATACTTCCGACGCTGCCGAAACAAATCAGAGAGAAGCCCGGCTAATCATTGAACGCGGCGAATCAATCGGGAAAAAATTCAAGGTTGCCGCCGAAGAATCCTACATCGGACGCTGGGATGCGGACAACGGAATTTTTCCCGATATTGATCTGGATGCGGAAGATCAGGAAGCCAAAGTTTCGCGCCGCCACGCGAGAATAATCAGCCAGAACGGTAGATTTATGATCGAAGATTTGGGTTCGACCAACGGCACTTTCGTCAATCGCGGAAGACGTTTGATTCCCGGCACTCCGCACGTTTTAAATGACGGCGATGAAATAATTGTCGGCAAAACATTTTTGCGGTTCAGCATTAAAGACTAGCCGCAAAATCATTTATAAAAATTAAAGTTTTAACATAAAACACAATGGTTTATTGTCACGAATGCGGCTTTCAGGTCGCCGAAATTGATTTATTTTGCCCGAACTGCGGAATCGCTTTGCAGCCCGTCGCCGTTGCGCCCGAACCCGAAGAAACAGTTGACGATTCTCTCGAAAAAACTTTTGTCGGCAGTCAGATTGATCTGCCTCAAACGGAAAACGCGAAACCGCCCGCCGCTGCGGTAAATGAAATTGACGCAAATGCCGAAACATCCGTTACCGCCGAACCCATAGATATTCCTTCTGCCGACGTTGTAAATGATAAAGTTTCCGAATTGCCCGAAAATAAAATTTCTTCAGAAACAGCTAGAAATCCGGTTCAAATCAGCGAATCAATTGATATTCCCGCAACTACCGCGCAAAAAACAGACATTTCCGCCGAAGACGAAAATTTTGCAGTTCCATCTGATATTTCGCTTGAAGACGGTAAAGAACTGCAAATTGAAGATTTTGCCGATGAAGAAGATGCTGAAACGGATTGGGCGAAATTCGGTCTTTCCGATGCAGATGAAGCCGAAGCCGACAATTCGGATTTAGATGATTTGGACGATCTGGATTTGGATGATTTGGACGAAGAACCGAACGAACCGGAATTAGCAGATGAACCCGTTTTTAAATCAAGCACCGGAAAAATTCCTGCTCATAAAGCCGAAGAAATAATCAAAAATCAAAATTCCGATTCGCTCAACGAATCCTCGATGATGTCTTATCAGGAAACGGAAATAAAGGAAAAACTGGAAGTTGAAGAAGTAGAACCGGAAAAGGACGATTCAAAAAGCGATTCGGGCAAGCTGGAGTTTGACGATACGCTGTCTTATATGCCCGAAATTCCGGCAAGTGAGCCGGATGAACAATCTGAAATAGATACGATCAAACCGCCAAGCACGGAGTTTGATAAAACCGATTCAACATCAGTTAAATCAGAATCGGCTGCGTCGCACAAAGATCAAAATGTGCAGCCGGAAGAAATTCGGCAGATAAAACCGGAAGAGCAAATCGAATTCAAACAAACCGAATCGGCGAAAATCGAATTAGAGCAAGCGCGGGAAATCGAGTCTTCGCAAAATTCCGGCGAAGCGCATCCTTCGACCAGACAAAATCTGAGCGATAAGGACACGGGCGGAAAAAATTCCGGCAAACTCAAACCGCTTGATGAAGGAACGATTCTCAATGAACGCTACGAAATTGTCAGAAAGATCGGCGGCGGCGGAATGGGCGCGGTTTATCTGGCTTCGGACAAAAATCTCGGCGGCGTGATGCGTGCCGTCAAGGAAATGGTGCAGTCGTATATCGAAGCCGAACAGCAGGAAAAAGCCGTGCAGGATTTCAAACGCGAATCAATGCTTCTGACTTCGCTGGAGCATCACGGAATCCCTACGATTTACGATTATTTTTACGACGAAAAGGAAGCCAGATTTTATCTCGTGATGAAATATATCGCCGGCGGCGATCTGGCGGCGCGTCTGCGTTCCGCGCCCGAAGGCAGAATTGACGAGAAAACCGTGACCGAATGGGGAATTCAGATTGCCGAAGTTCTCGAATATCTGCACAATCGCCAGCCGCCGATTGTTTACAGGGATTTGAAACCCGCAAACGTGATGATTGATTCAAATTCCGGGCGCGTAATGCTGATTGATTTCGGCATCGCGCGTTGGGTAAACAAGGAAGAAAAAGGCGTAACTGCGGTTGGCACAATGGGTTACGCGCCGCCCGAACTTTTCAGCGGAAACGTCGAACCGCGTTCGGATATTTATTCGCTCGGCTCGACGATGTTTCACCTTTTAACCGGCGCAGACCCGCAAAGCAATCCGCTTTTGATTTTCGATTTTCAGAAAAATCCCAAGCCGCGCCAGATAAATTCGCAGATTTCCGATCAGATGGAAAAAATACTGATGCAAACCGTCGAATATAATGCCGGCAAACGCTTCGGTTCGGCGGCGGAACTGAAAAACGCCCTCCAGAAACATCTGGAAGAACTCGAATCGGGCAAAATTTCTTACGGCATTTCAAAATCGCCGAACGCCGTCGCCTTTTCGGAAGAACCTGTTTTCTGCGGCTTTTGCGGACAAAAAATCGTCGCCACCGATTTGTTCTGCGCTTTTTGCGGCGCAAAACAACCGATTGCCCAAAAAGGCGTTCATTCGGAAAATTACGCGAAACAGACTCTTACGGCAAAACTTTTGATTTTAGGAACGAGCGAACTGGAAATGCCTTCGTTCAGACTCGATAAAGACGATAATCTCGTCGGCAGGCGCGATCCGGTTTCAAATATTTTCCCCGAAGTTGATTTGTCGAAATTCGATCCGCAGACGAAAATTTCACGAAAACACGCACGCATCCGGCGGGACGGAAAAAATTATATTTTAGAGGATTTAGGCTCTTCAAACGGGACGATGATTCTGCCCGTGATAAGCGATAATGTTCGTTTGATGCCCAATCAGCCGCACGTTTTGTCAAACGGCGATAAAATAAAAGTCGGCGATACGACTCTTCATTTTGTTCTCAGTTGATCTTGGATTTTTGATTTTTGATCTTTGATTTTTGCAAAAGATGTGCCAAATTTAATAATTTGAATATCGGAGACGAATCAAAAATCGAAGATCATATTTTTTTATGAGTAAAACCCGCGTAAAAAAAGCCGTTTCGGTGAGGAGCAGAGTAAAGCAGATTGTTGTGAATTTCGATGCGGAAAAGCTGAAAGCCCCGTTTTTGCTCAGGTGCGGTGCGGTTTTAATTGATTACATTCTGCTTGTTTCAATTCCCGTCGTAAGCATTCTGCTCGCGCGTTATCTGGGCAGCGAGGGCGGCGCGAAACTGCTTAACAGCGAAATCAATAACACGGGCTGGCTGATTTTCATACTTTTGGCAATTACGAATTTTGCGATTTTCCCGATGTTTACGGCGCAGACCGTCGGCAAGATGCTGACCGGACTCAGAATCGTTAAAACCGACGGAAATCCGCCGAGCATCGGCAATCTTTTTCTAAGGCATCTGATCGGTTATCCGCTGACGCTTATCACGGGCGGACTCGGACTTTTACTAGCCGTATTTAACGAAAAGGGAAGAGCATTACACGATTTTATCGCCGGAACAATCGTCATATACGGACGCAAAAAGGTGGAGAAGAAAATTATCGGATAGTGAAAATTATGCCCCGTTTGATCGTTAAAACATCTGAAAACAAAGCCGAAAAAGTCGTTCTCAACAAACTCAGAACGACCATCGGACGCTCGGCGCGAAGCGATATTTGTATTCCCGATGCCTTCGCTTCCAGACTTCACGCCGAAGTGCGGCAGGAAGGCGATTCTTTTTGGTTACAGGATTTAGGCTCGGCAAACGGCACGCGCTACAACGGTTCGCACGTTTCCGTGCCGATTCCGATTATGTCCGGCGGCGAAATCAGAATCGGCGAAACGACGATAATTTTTGAAGACGAACGAATCGAGCAGAAAAATAAAAATGCGACATTGATTGCCGACAACACCGAGGCTCTCGATCCGTCCAGAACAATCGCCTTTGCACATCGAACAAATCCGACGGCGGAAATCCTGAATAATCAGGCATCCAGCCGAACCGAACTTCTCGCGTTAATCAGCAAGGTCGGCGTGGCTCTGCTGTCTTCCAGCGGTTTGGACGAAACGCTCGATCAGGTGGCAACGCTCGTTTTTGAGGCAGTTCCGGCAAATCGCTGCGTGATTATGCTGAAAGATGAAAGTGCCGCCGACGGTATGAAAATTTCGGTGGCGCGTTTGCGCGGGCAGGACGAGCAGCCCGATGAAGTCAGAATCAGCCGGACGGTGATGGACGAAGTTATGACAAACGGTAAATCCGTTTTAACTTCCGACGCGCAGCACGATCCGCGTTACGCCAGCCAGACAATGGCGCTTCTCGGCGTTCACTCGGTTTTAGCCGTTCCTTTAAGCGTCAGCCCGGAAGAAGTTTTCGGCATTGTTTACGCCGATTCGCCGACTCACGAAGCGACCTTTACCGAAGAACATCTGGATATTTTAACGACTTTAGCCTCCGTCGCTTCGATTCGCGTGGAAAACGCAAAACTGCTCGAAGAAAGATTCGAGCGCGAACGGATGGAGCGCGAACTCGAACTCGCCACCGAAATTCAGCAGAGATTTCAACCTTCCGCGCCGCCGATTGTCGAGGGTTACGAATTTCAGGGAATTTCCTTTGCCTGTTATGAAATCGGCGGAGATTATTACGATTTTATCAACTTAAATGACGGCAAAATGCTTGTCGCCCTCGGCGATGTTTCCGGCAAGGGAACTGCCGCCGCGCTTCTGACATCGAGTCTGCACGCCGCCATCCACGCGCAGGTTGCCGCTGAAACATCTCTCCAAAAAATGATAACTTCGGTCAATGAATACTTGGCTGAAAACACGCCTTCAAATCGTTTTATCACGCTTTTCGTCGCCGAACTCGATTTGAGCAACGGAAATATGCGCTACATCAACGCCGGACACAATCCGCCGCTTGTCGCTTACGCCGACGGAAAAATTCAGGAACTCGGTTCGGGCGGTTTTCCGCTTGGAATTTTGCCTTCCGCCGAATTCGAGGTTGGAGATTTGAGCCTCAGTCAAGGCGATTTCTTAGTAATTTATTCGGACGGCGTAACTGAAGCCGTCAACATCGAGGACGAGGAATTCGGTATGGAAAGACTCACCGATGTTATCAGCAGAAATTTAACCTCAACCGCTTCCGGCTTGCGCGATAAGGTCGAATCGGAACTTTCCGCTTTTACCAAAACCGCACCGGCAAATGACGATATAACTTTAGTGATCGTGAAAAAAACTTAGTTTTAACATTTCCGGCTTTTGTTAAAAAATGTTGACCTGCGCGGATTAATTTTATAGAATGTGTATGACGAATTTTTCGTTTTTCATATTCCGTCTATGCCTCAAAAATCCAAAAAAATAAGTCTGGTTTACTTTGTCATTCTGACGCTGATTTTAATAACGCTGCTTCCGCTTCTTTTAACCGGATGGTTCTTGTCCGACCGCAGCGGCAGGGAACTTCGCGCGGTAGAAAACCGTTATCAAACACAGCTTGTTCAGGAAAAAGCCCGCCAAATCGAAATGTTCGGCGGGCGTTTCGGAGATTTGGTTGACGGATTCGCCAACGCCCTCGAAATCTCCAACGATACGAGTATCCTTTCATCTCCGCAAGTCGAGCAAAAATTCGGCAAAACTCTTAAAGAGAATCCGAACTTGATCGCGCTTTACATCAAACCGATTGGCGGCGAATCATTGTCGGTTTTCAGACCCGAAATAATTAAAAAACCCGAAATCGAAAAACTCGGCGCGGATGCAATTAGCAATCTGAGCAAAGACGAGATAATTTTCGGAGAACCGCGAAAATTAACGGACGGCGGCGAAATCGTTACGACAATATCCGCGCCGGTAATCGTTGAAAACAAAATTTCGGCGGCAATTGTCGCAATCGTTTCGCTCAAGGAAATGGCGCAGATTATGTCGGGCGCGAAAGCCGTCGGCGAGGCGGAACTCTGGAAAGCCGGACTCCCGATTGTTTTTGTCGTGGATGAAAACGGAAATGCGGTTTTTCATCCCGATACGCAGGTCATCCAAAACCGTAAAAATTTTTCAAATCTGAAAATCGTGCAGGAATGGCAGCATTCAAACCGTCAGATTCAATCGGCACTCGTGCCTTTTTCCGCCGAATACGACGGGCAGAATTATGAAATGATCGGGGCTTTTTCGACGGCAAATTTCGGAAATAATCTGAAATTCGGCGTGATCGCAATGCAGGACGAGGAAAAGGCACTCGCCTCCGTCGGCGAAATGCGCCGCCAGATTTGGTTTATCAGTATAGTTTTTACAATAATCGCCTTGATTTTAGGAAGTTTTCTAGCCAGACAATTGACCGCGCCGCTGATGAAACTCGTTTTTGTCGCGCAAAAGATCGCCGCCGGAGATTTATCCGAAAGAGTCGAAACAAAAAGTCTGACCGAAATCGGAACGCTCGGCGAAACTTTTAATTTAATGTCCGGCAAACTCGAAGAACACATTGCCAATCTTGCCAAAGCCGCCGAAGACAACCGGCAGTTATTTGTCGGCACGGTCAAAGCACTCGCCGCCGCGATTGACGGAAAAGATCATTACACGCGCGGTCATTCCGAAAGGGTTTCGCGCATTTCCGTCGCCATCGGTCAGCGTCTGGGATTGGGAGAAGAAGAAGTCGAAACTCTGCGAATCAGCGCACTACTTCACGACATCGGAAAAATCGCCGTCAACGACGCGATCTTAAATAAACCGACGGCTTTGACAAATGAAGAATTCGAGATTATGAAAACTCATCCGAAAGCCGGTTACAAAATTTTAAAGAACATTCCGGCGATGAAAAATTATCTGCCCGGACTTTATATGCACCACGAAATGGTCAACGGCGCGGGCTATCCGCAAGGCTTAAAAGGCGAAGAAATTCCTCTGCAAGCGAAAATTATCTCCGTCGCCGACACTTTTGACGCGATGACGATTGACCGACCTTATCAGAAAGGAATGGAATTAAACGCCGCACTTGACCGAATCAAAGATTTTGTCGGCACGCGTTACGACGAAAATGTTGTGCGGGCATTGATCGAAGCCTGTGAAGAAGGGCAGATCGGAGTCGGCGTTGTCAAATTGAGAAACTTCAAGAAAGAAACGTCAAAAAATCAAGTAAAATCACTACAAGCGGCGTAAAATTTTTCTCTTAGAAGCTATGTGGAAACTCAAAAAAACGTAACGCCGCCATCTTGGCGGCTGTCTTGGTGGCATCTTGCCGCCAATTCGCGCGTTATTTACTCAAACATTCGGAAAAAACAGATAAATTTGGCGGCTGGAAGCCACCAAGACAGCCGGCTGGAAGCCTGCGATACAATTACCAAACAGCTTCTTAAATAAAACCACTTTTGGTTA
Source organism: Pyrinomonadaceae bacterium (assembly GCA_965214585.1). Classification (GTDB taxonomy): domain Bacteria; phylum Acidobacteriota; class Blastocatellia; order Pyrinomonadales; family Pyrinomonadaceae; genus JAHCHG01. The sequence goes on from OZ243957.1 coordinate 3,755,956, forward strand.
AAACAGCCTGCTGGTTTATAATTTCTCTTTTGAATTTATCAATCGGCAGGTTTTATTTATGGCATTTTGGCGAAGAAAGAATAAAGACAAATTTTCAACATCGGTTCTTGGTTTAGACAAAACACTCGAAGAACTAAAGGCGGAAGAAGAAGCGATTGAGCGCGAGTTTCGCACCCGTTTTAACAAAGCGATTGCTAAAACCCGGCATTCGATCAATGATAAACTCGACACGATCTTTGAAAACCGCAAACAAATTGACGAAGCGTTTCTCGACGAACTCGAAGAAATGTTGATTTCAACCGACATCGGCGTTTCAACAACGATGCAAATTTTGGATGCGGTTCGCAAAGGCGTTTCCAGACAGGAAATAAACGATCTGGACGCGCTCAAAAAATCGTTGAAAAACGAACTTCTGGCGATTCTCAAAACGTCGCAAGACAAAGGAGTTGCGTCGGAAACGGAAGTTTCAACTCAAATAAAGCCATATGTTCTAATGGTCGTCGGCGTAAACGGCGTTGGAAAAACAACGACAATCGGCAAACTCGCCCAGCGAATCAAAGACGAAGGCAACGAAATTTTAATCTGCGCCGCCGACACATTCCGCGCCGCCGCTTCCGAGCAGCTTGAAATCTGGTCGCAGCGTGCCGGAGTTCCTTTAATTCAGCAAAAACAGGGAACTGATCCGGCGGCAGTTTTATTCGACGCATTAAAATCGGCAAAAGCGCGAAACGCCGATGTTTTGATTGTTGACACGGCGGGACGGCTTCACAACAAATCGAATCTAATGGCGGAACTAGAGAAAATGAAACGAATCGCCGGACGCGAAGTAGAAAGCGCACCGCACGAAACGCTTCTTGTTATTGATGCAGTAACCGGACAAAACGGATTGGAGCAAGCCCGCCAATTTATGAAAGCCGCCGACGTAACCGGAATCGTTTTGACAAAACTCGACGGCACGGCAAAAGGCGGAATCGCCGTGGCAATTGCGAAGGAATTGAATTTGCCGATAAGATATGTCGGAATCGGCGAACAGGTTGACGATCTGATGGTCTTTGACGCGGAAGATTATGTGAACGGATTGTTTAATTAAAATGGAGGTTCGACAAAAAATGGCACAAAAAATTGAAGCGATTTATCAAAACGGAATGTTCAAGCCTTTAACGCCTCTTTCGGAAGAAATTAGCGAAGGCAAAACAGTGATTCTCAGCGTTAAAACTAGGGAAGAATCGGCAAATGAAATTTTAAAGGCGGCGGAAAATTTTTACGAAGGATTGTCAGAATCGGAAATTGCAGAAATTGAAAAAGTTATGCTTGACCGTTCCAATTTTATCGGAAACAAAACATAATGCAGGAATTATTGCTTGATACTGATACGATTTCGCTGTTTCTAAAAAATTATCCGAAAGTTATGGCAGCAGCACATGGCTATTTGAGCCATTTTCGCGGATTTACTTTTTCTGCCATAACTCGCTATGAGATTTTACGCGGATTAAAGATCAAAGACGCGCACAAACAAATTTCACAATTTGAAATTATTTGCGGCAACAGCCGAATCTTAGAAATAAATGATAAGATTATTGTTAGAGCCTTAGACATTTACGCCGATTTATACCAACGCGGACAAATCATCGGCGACGCTGATATTTTCATTGCGGCAACCGCTTTAGAAAATAATTTGGCAGTCGTTACAAACAATGAAAGTCATTTTAATCGAATTACAAATTTACGAGTGTTGAATTGGAATACATAGAGATTGATGATTTGATGGTTCTTGATGTGGAAGATTATGTGAATGGATTATTTAATTAGAAATTTTTAGGTTTAATAATTTAATGTTTAAAGTAATTGGAGAAATACTAGAACCTCTATATGATGACAACAACGAGCTAGTATTAGACGAAAATGATGATGTAGTATTTGATATGAGGTATCATCTTTTCAATGATGATATAGAGTATGAAAACACTACAATTACAAAAACCGGCGAAAATTTTGATGTTTCTGTAAGCGATTTAGGAATGAGCAACAAATTGTTGAATTTTAGTGTTTTTCAGTTCTCCAATAACATTTCACTAATAACAAAATTTAATAGTGACTTTCACGGTTTTGAGTTAAATCTGAGAATTAATGCGGTTAAACATCAGTTAAGACATAGAACTATAAATATATCCTTACAACCTTATCTGGAATACTGGAAAAACTCTTTTAGTTTTTCTGATTTTAAAAATGTTTTTGAAGATGTTTTTGAAAATTATCAGAAATCAGAAAGTCCTGTTGAGTTTCATTTTTATGAGATGAGAAATGAGATTTCTTTAGTTTTTACCTATGAATTCACATTTAATACCATTAGAAATGAATTAGAAAAGTATCTGAATGTATTTAAATATCTTATTGAAAAAACGCTTCAAACACTTAGAACAAATATTCAAAAGAACAGTTTTACTGCTATTTTTAACTTTCCTGTAAATTTACAGGCAACTTGCGAACAATATCTTTTGTATTTCGGAAAATTCTTAAAGGATTTAGGAATAGAGGCTAGTTCAAATTTAAGAGAAGAGGCTGGAGAGGTGCTTTTTTCTATATTACCAAAAGATGAAAATGAAGCATTAGACAAAATTCGTGAAGCACTTGCCGTTTATTTGAGTTTGCCTTCAAGTCCGGTTTCGTATGATGACAGTTTTCAATCAATGCAATTGAAACAGCAAGTTGAAAATTTGCAACATTCGCAAAGGATGAAAGAAATGGAAATGCGTTCTGCTCAATACGCACTTCGTTTGGCGCAGCAAAATATCGAAAATCAGGACAAAATAATTACGCGGCAAGATTCATTTATTGATAATCAAAATAAAATTATCGAGAAAATTACGAGTTCATCAATAATGATAGATTCGCTTGAGAATAAAGAAGAACTCGAAAAGGTTTTTGACGGCTTTGAGGTTGGAAAAAGTAAAACCCTAATAGAAAATCTCGGAATTCATTTTAATCCCGCAACCTCATTTAAAACACTTGGAAAAGTATTGATAGGAAAAGAAGAAAAGATTTCAATAATTGATTCAGAAAATAAATTAGAAGAAAAAGATAATTGAATAATAATTTTTCAGAGTTTGATATAAAAATGTCGCAGCGTGCCTTGGAACTCGCGGCTTTCGGGATCGGGCAAGTTTCTCCGAGTCCGCTTGTCGGCTGCGTGATTGTTGATAAAAACGATGAAATTGCCGGCGAGGGAACTTATATCTTTGAAAATATAACGCACGCCGAAGTTATCGCTTTAAAGCAAGCGGGCGAAAAGGCAAAAGGCGGCACGGCTTATGTTTCGCTCGAACCGCATTCGCATTACGGCAGAACAAAACCCTGCACGGAAGCCTTGATAAATGCCGGAATAAAAAGGGTTGTGTGTCCGATTGAAGACCCGAATCCGCTTGTTTCCGGCAAAGGTTTTCAAATTTTGCGCGAAAACGGAATTGAGGTTGTAACGGGAATTCTGAAAAATGAAGCCGAGAGGCTGAACGAAAAATTTATACATTGGCACAAATTCGGCAGACCGTTTGTTCATTTAAAACTTGCAATGAGTCTGGACGGCAGAATTTCTTTGAAAAACAGCGTTTCGACGGCGATTTCCGGCGCGGAATCGGCAGAAAGAGTGCAGAGTTTGCGGCACGAACACGATGCGATTTTAGTTGGCGGAAACACGGCTTTTGTTGACGATCCGAATTTGACCGACAGAAGCGGAAAAAAAAGGCGGCGTAAATTAGTGCGCGTGATTTTGGATAATCGCCTGCAAATTCCGCTTGATTCAAATTTGGTCAAAACCGCTTTTGACACGCCCGTTTTAGTCGTTTCAAATTCAACTAATCGACAAAAAATCGAAAAACTGCGGGAAAATAATGTTAAAGTTATATGCGAAAGCGCGAGAAATTTAGAAACGGTTCTGAGTGAACTGAAAAAACTCGAAATTCAGAGCATTTTGGTCGAAGGCGGAACTACAATTGCGGGCGCGTTTTGCGATGCAAATCTGGTTGATAAAATAACTCTGATTGTTGCGCCGATCATCATCGGCGGACACGACGCGCCAATTGCCGTCGGCGGACGCGGCGCAAAATCTCTGGAAGAAATAATTCGTGTAAACAATTTGGAAATCACAAAGCACGGCGATAATTTTGAATTTACGGGTTATCCGTTTTTTAGTGAAAAATAATTGACGATAAACGGCAAATGCGGGAAAAAACTTACGCGAAAAAATCGCTCGGACAAAATTTTCTTGTTGATCAAAACTATATAGACAAGATAATTTTCGCGCTCGCTCCGCAGCCGAATCAAACGATTGTCGAAATCGGCGCGGGACGCGGAGCTTTAACTGAAAAATTAGTCGAAAGCGGCGCAAATATTATTGCCGTCGAGTTAGACCGTGATTTGATCCCGATTTTACAGGAAAAATTTCAAATTGCCGAAAACTTTACGTTAATCGAAGCTGATGCTCTGACTTTAGATTTTAAGAAGATAGCTGCAAAAAATCCAAAATCCAAAATCCAAAATCTTAGATTGGCTGCAAATCTTCCGTATTACATTTCAACCGCAATTTTACAGCATTTGATCGAACATCGAAAAGTTTTTTCCGAAATGATTCTGATGTTTCAGAAAGAAGTCGTCGAACGGATTACCGCCGAACCGGAAACCAAACAACGCGGCTTTTTAACGGTCTTGGTTGAACGCTATTTTAAAATCGAAAAATTATTCGACGTTCCGCCGAGCGCGTTTCAGCCGCAGCCGAAAATTCAAAGCGCAGTCGTGCGTCTGATAACGAAAACGAATGGAGAGAATAAACAGGAATCCGAGATTTTCCGCGAACTTGTCAGTTGTGCATTCAGGCAAAAGCGAAAAACTATTCAAAACAATTTAAAAAATGCAGAAGGAATTTTGCAAACGGCGTTTGAAGCGCGAGGCGGAATGAAAAGAGTTCTGGAAAATGCGGAAATTAATTTGCAAAGACGCGCGGAAAGTTTGAGTTTGGCGGAATGGACGAAAATTTCCGATTTATTGGTCAAGTAAAGCGATTTAATAAATGGAGTAAGGTTAGAGTAACGGCTTGAGTCGTGAAAACGCCAGCGAAACGCGGCGTTTTCTCACCACTAAAGGCGTTACTCTAACCTTACTCCGCTGCCAAAATTACTTTTTATCTTTTTCCTCCGACTGAAATTTTTTGATCTGCGCCATATAATCCTTACATTCCGTCGCCATTTTTTCGTTGTTTCCCTTGTTTTTTTCGATGCTTTCCTTCAGGCTTCGACGAATGTTGTTAAAAAAATATTCTTTTGTCGCTCTGGCAATGTAGCCGTCATCTTTGTCGTGCGATTGATCGGCGAAAAAGTCCAGAAGTTTGTCGCATTCGGGAACGCCGGTTTTTTCGCGCAGAGCATTGTCTATTACCTGATCGGTTGCAGATTTATCATCGCTTGTTACAATCGCGTCATCATTTGTCGGCTGATCTTTACTGCTCAGAGGGTTTATCGAACCGCAGCCTAAAATCAAAGTCAGCAAAATAACCAGCGAAAAAATTGTTGTAAATTTATTTTTCATAAAAATTCCTCTTTAATTTACGCGCTTTCGAGATTTGCAAATTTTTCGATTAATTTCTTTTGACCGAAGCCGGGAAAACTGATTGTCAGTTTTACGTTGTCGCCCGAACCTTCGCGCCTTAAAATTAATCCTTTACCGTATTTTGCGTGGCGAACGTGCGCTCCGGGAAGCAAACGGTTTCCTTTTTGATTCGCCTGTTCGTCCGGTTTTTTTCCGCTGCCCGCCGCTTTTAATTTTTCAATTCCCGAAAGTTTCGGTTTCGCGTCTTCATTTTGACGATTTTCATTTTTCTTTTTGCTGAAAAATTCCGCAATCGCTTCGGTGCTGTTGTAAGTTTTTCCCTGATAAGCGGAACGCGCTTTCGGTTTTTCCGTTTCGCCTTTTAACGCTTTGATAGCATATTGATTGTCTTTAACGGCGGCACTTTTTGCAAACGAGAGCCAACTCGATCCGCGCGATAAATCCTGTATCATATCCAGGGGCAGTTCGTTCAAGAACTGCGACGGTTCGGAAGCCATCTCAGAACCGTAAACGCGGCGGCGCGTCGAATGCGTAACATACAGAATTTTTTCTGCTCTGGTGATTGCAACATAAGCCAAGCGGCGTTCTTCTTCGAGTTCATTCGGATCGTTGATGCTGCGGGCGTGCGGGAAAATGCCGTCCTCCAAACCGGCAAGAAAAACGATTGGAAACTCCAAGCCCTTCGCGGCGTGAACCGTCATCAGGGTAACTCCGGCGTTGCTGTCGAATTTATCAGTCGCCGAAGAAAGCGCGGCGTGGTCTATAAAATCGCGCAAGCCGTTCGCTTCCTGCTTGTCGTAATCAACCGCCGCATTGACGAGTTCTTCCAGATTTTCAAGCCGCGAATTTGAATCGTCGGAATTTTCCATCCGCAGCATATTTCCGTAACCCGTATCTTCAATCGCGGAAATCACCACTTCCGTAACGGGCTTGTCGGTTTGCGTCTGCTCGTTCGCCTTGATCGCCAGATTTTCGATGATTTTCTTAAATTTCTTCAAAGAATTTATCGCTCTCGGAGTTAAATTCAAAGGCTGTTCATATTTTTCATCCGTTACAATCGCTAACGCTTCCCACAGCGAAACGCCAAAATCTTTTGCCCTGAATTGTAATTCGTCCAGCGAAGATTTGCCGAGTCCGCGAGTCGGCGTATTGACGACGCGCAAAAAAGCTATGTCGTCAAACGGATTCAAAGCGAGTTTTAAATAAGCAATCGTATCCTTAACTTCGGCGCGTTCGTAAAACGAAAATCCGCCGACGATGTTGTAATCAACGCGCACGCGGCGCAGCGCGTCTTCAAAAACGCGCGATTGAGCATTCGTTCGGTAAAGAATCGCAATTTTATCACGCCGGTTGACGCGTTGATGATTGACGATTCTCGAAGCTATAAATCTCGCTTCCTCGTCGGCATCAAACGCCTGATAATAAAAAATCTTTTCGCCGCCCGTGTTTTCCGTCCAGAGTTTTTTCTCTTTGCGCCCGATATTATTGCTGATAATCGCATCGGCAACATCGAGAATAGTCTGCGTCGAGCGATAATTTTGTTCGAGCATTATAACTTTCGCGTTCGGATAATGTTCTTCAAAAGATAAAATATTGCCGATGTCCGCACCCCTGAACCGATATATACTTTGCGCGTCGTCGCCAACTACGCATATATTCTGCTGTTTTTCGGTCAGATATTTTATCAGAGCAAATTGCAGGGAATTTGTGTCCTGATATTCGTCAACCATTATATATTTAAATTTGTTATTATACTTTTCCCTGACATCGGGAACTTTCCGCAGAAGTTTGACGGTTTTAATCAGTAGATCGTCAAAATCGAGCGCGTTGGCGTTATTTAAACGCTCTTCATACATTTTAAAGACTCTGGCGACGGAAGCGCGTTTTTCGTCGGTGTATTCTACTTTTGAAGCGAACATTTCATAATCTTCGCCGTGATTTTTTGAAGAACTGATCGCCGTCTGAACGTAGCGCGGCGCGAGTTGTTTTGCATCCAAGCCTAAATCTTTGATGCACGCTTTGATAACTTTCTGTGAATCGTTGGTGTCGTAAATCGTAAAAGATTTATTGTAACCTTCCTGCAATTTCTCTATGTCTTGGCGCAAAATGCGGACGCAAAGACTGTGAAATGTCGAGATCAGCGGCGCGGATTGCAGTTTTTGTCCTTTTAATAATTCGGTCACGCGCTCGCGCATTTCGCCCGCCGCTTTGTTTGTAAAAGTTACGGCTAAAATATTATACGGCGGAATATTTTTTTCAGATATTAAGTAAGCGATGCGAACCGTTATCACGCGCGTTTTGCCCGAACCCGCGCCAGCCAAAATTAAAAGTGCGCCTTCGGTTTGTTCGACGGCTTCGCGCTGCATTGAATTGAGAGATTGTAAAATTTCCATTAGTTTTTGATTTAAATTGTTCGGTTTAAAAATTTAATTTCAGAAGGAACGCCGTCCATCTTGGCGGCAATGAGCGCGTGAGCGCGAAAAAAAACGACGGGCTTTGAAGCATACATCGAGTATTTAAATTAACAGGTTTTTTCAAACGCTTGGCGCGTTTGCTGCCGCCAAGATGGACGGCGTTCCTTTTTCAAAATTATTCCCCATTATTTTATAAGCTGCTGAATTTCCTTAAATTGCTCGTGTTTTGCATCGCGCATCAATTCAAAAAGAGCCATTTCGACGCACGACGGAACGACTCCGTTCATTTTCATTTTGCTGATCGCCGTTTCCTTGTCCTGCGAAAAACGCGAGCCGACGCAATCGTTTAAGATGTGAACTTCAAACGCTTCGGTTAAAAGATCGTGCGCGGTTTGATTGACGCAGACGTGAGTTTCCACCCCGCACAAAACTACTTGGCTGACATCCGCCGCACGCAGTTTTTCCTGAAAAGGACTCGCGCCGCACGAAGAAAACGCGGTTTTTTCGACGAACTCGAAATCTTTCGGCAAGGAGAATAAAATTTCTTCCGCCGTTCTGCCCAGACCTTTCGGATATTGTTCGGTAATAATAATCGGCAGATTTAAGATTTGAAAACCGCGCACGGCAATCGAAGCCCGCGACACGATCAGATCGAATTCGGGAATTGCGGAGCGAAACGCTTCCTGCAAATCAACGACGACGAGTGCCGTTTTGTCTTTATCTAAAACTCTCGGATGCGACATATCAATTTCGGATTTCGGATTTTGGATTTTGGATTTTTTTATTCGGTTTCATTTTTTTTAATCTTTCTTCGCTTTTTCTTTTTTCTTTATAATAAGTTCTAAAGAAAAAATAACACGCCGCCGCGCTGATGATTAAAATCAAAATCATCATTGCAACGATAAAATAAATTTCGGCGGTTGCGGAATTCGGCATAACTAAAATTTTAGCTCAAAGCCGAAATTAAATAAAGAATGGATTTCTAATCGGAAATTATTAGTTGAAAATCGAAAGATGCCAATTGCTCCGGTTTTTGTAATAATACAATAAAAAAGTTTATATTTAATGCAAATTTATTATGGAAATTACAATTATCTTGGTTTTTGTTCTCGGCTATTTTCTGATCGCTTTCGAGCATCCGATAAAACTCGATAAAGCCGTTCCCGCCTTGCTTATGGCAACGATTATGTGGGCGATTCTGGCTGTCGGTTTTAACAACGGCTGGCTTAATATCGTGGATTCGCACGAGCAGATTTTCAGTTTTCTGAACGAGGGAAAAGAGGCGAAAGAAGGATTTAAGAACGCTCTGCTTCATCATTTGGGAAAAACCGCCGAAATTTTAGTGTTTTTGATCGGCGCGATGACGATTGTTGAATTGATTGACCTGCATCAGGGCTTCGAGATTTTAAAAGGATTCGTCGCCACAAAAAGCCGCACCAGACTGCTCTGGATCATCGGAATTCTCGCCTTTTTCCTGTCCGCCGTGATTGATAATTTAACGGCGACGATAGTTTTAGTAGCTCTGCTCAGAAAACTTTTGCAGGAGAGAGATTTGCGGCTTTGGTATGCGGGAATGGTGATAATCGCGGCAAACGCCGGCGGCGCGTGGTCGCCGATTGGCGATATTACGACGACGATGCTCTGGATCGCCGACAAAGTTTCGGTGTTCGGTTTGATCGAATACGTTATCGTTCCGTCAGTCGTCTGTTTTGCCGCGCCTTTTATCGCCGCTTCTTTTATGTCCGTTTTCAGAGGCGAGATACATTTTGAAGCTGAAGAAGATTACGAAGCGGAACGCCTTTTGAGCAGCCGGACAATGTTGACTATCGGCTTGGGCGCGATCATTTTCGTTCCGATTTTTAAGATTTTAACCGGACTTCCGCCGTATATGGGAATGATGCTCGGACTCGGCGTTGTGTGGCTCGTTTCCGAATACATACACCCGGAAGAGGAATTTACCGAAGAACGCAAAAAAATGTATTCGGCGCACCGCGCTCTGAGCCGCATCGAGATTGCCAGCATTTTGTTTTTTCTGGGGATTTTAATGGCGGTTGCCGCGCTCGAAACACTCGTTTACGGAGTCGTCGGCGGCGAAGAAGTCGGAACTTTGCGATATTTGGCGGAAGTTATCCAAAACGTGATTCCGAATCAGGATGTCGTCGTTATCATTCTCGGAATTTTCTCGGCGATAATTGATAATGTGCCGCTTGTCGCCGCTTCGATGGGAATGTATGTCGCGCCGATGGATTCGGTTTTGTGGCATTTTATCGCGTATTCCGCCGGAACGGGCGGAAGTATGCTGATTATCGGTTCAGCCGCCGGCGTTGCCGCGATGGGAATGGAAAAAATAAATTTTATTTGGTATATGAAAAAAATAACTTGGCTCGCCGCACTCGGATTTTTCGCCGGCGCGGGCGCGTTTCTTTTCATCGAACATTTTATTCGCTGAAAAAAACTCTTTGGGACAAAATATTTTGCTGATATACTTGAAAGCAATTTTGTGAATCAGAACCCGAAGCGGCAGCGGCTACGATTTAAACCCAAGTTTTGAAACTCCGATGATTACTGACTTTTACCAATTACTTTTCGATTTATGTTCTCTGTCGCCAACGGCGACAAACATAATAGCAGATGGTGCAAGCGTTTCGCCGAAACCATATGAAATTGATAACCATTCAACCGTCGCTGAAAGAACATCAACGAACATCGGTTGTTTGTCGCTTTCAGCGACACAATTATTGATGCGTCTGACCTAGCGATTCTCGCTAGGCTATAATGTTGGTCGCCGTTGGCGACAGAGAACATAAATCAATACTTTCAACTTGTGTATAAACGGTAGGCGGTAGCGACAGGGTTTAAGGGTTTTTACGAATTAGAACCCGAAGCGGCAGCGATAAGGTTAAACTTTACCGAGTCCGCAGCCGCTTTTCGTTCTGACTTTTTCGCAAATCAAATGTTATAGAAAAACCGTCAAATGCAAAATTTATTCGCAATAAGATCGGGCAGAATTTTCAAATTGCTCATATTTTTATTGATCTCGGCATCGTTCGGAACGTCCGTTTTTGCGGAAAGCGGCTGGGTTGCGGTTCGTTCGGATAATTTTAATTTGGTCGGAAATGCCGACGAAAAAAGAGTCGAAACGGTTTTGATAAAACTGGAGCAGTTTCGGTTTACGGTAAAAAAACTTTTTCCCGAATTGAACTGCGATTCGCAAGTGCCGATAAACGTCTTGATCTTCAAAGACCAAAAATCTTTCAAAGAATTCGCGCCGCTTGACGAAACCGGAAAACGCAGCGATTGGGTCGGCGGTTATTATCAGCCGGGCGAATTCGGCGATCATATTACGCTGGCGTTCGGCGCAAACGAACAAACTTCTTATCAGATACTTTTTCACGAATACGCGCATTTTCTCGTCAAAAATAATTATCGGCAAATGAATCTGCCGACTTGGTTTAACGAAGGTTTTGCCGAGTATTTCGAGCAGTTCAGCGTAAATAACAAGCGAAAGTTTACAATCGGCGAAGCAAATCAAGCACATCTGGAGATTTTGAAAAAAAATCCGCTGATTCCCGCCAAGGAATTTTTTGAAATAAACAATAATTCTTTGAGAAGTTTAGACCGCCAAAAGGTGCATCTGTATTACGCGCAGGCTTGGGCTTTAATGCACTTTCTGATGCAGAGAAGCGAAACCGATAAAACGGGGAAAAATGACGAATTTTTAAAATTGTTAAAGCAGGGAAAATCTCACGAAACGGCTTTTCGTGAAGCGTTCGGAATGAATTACGAAGAAATGCAGCAAAATCTAAGCCGGTATATTCTCAGAAAAAATTTTGCATCAAGTGATATAAAATTTGATAAAAACGTAAAATTCGATCTGAATTCGCAATCTAAAGAAATTTCGCTTGCCGAAGTAAACGTCCAGTTCGCAAATCTTTTTTTAAGTCAGCAAAGATACGATGAAGCCGAAATATATCTGAAAAAAGCACTCGCTGAAAATTCCGTTCTGCCCGAAGCAAATTTGTCTATGGCTTCGCTCGAATTAAAGCGCGAAAATTACGCGGAAGCGAAAAAATATCTCGAAAAAATTCTGCAAACGGCAAATCCGAATTATCTTGCTTTTTACAAATACGCCTTTGTTTTAAGCCGCGAAAAAATTTCGGCGGACGGTTTTATAACGTCTTTCGATAAAGCGGATTCGGCGAAAATGAAGTTTTATCTGCGAAAGGCAATCGAAGCAAATCCCGTATTTACCGAATCGTATAATCTTTTTGCGCTGATTTCGACGGTCAATAACGAAGAACTCGATACGGCAATTGAATTAATGAAAACGGCGATAAAACTCGCGCCCGAAAATGATTGGTATCAGATGCGCCTTGCCGATTTGTATGCGCGAAAAAAGAATTTTACGGCAGCGAGAATTATAACCGAAAAAATTCTGCTCGATGCGATTGATGAAAATCTGAAACGATATGCCGCAAACACGCTTTCAATGCTTGGCAGAGCAGAGCAAACAGAGAAAAATCTTCGCACGTTGGGACGCAAATCTTCCGCGTATATTCAATCGGACGAACCCATTTCCGAAGAAGATTTTGAACGAATCAAAAAATTGCTCCACGTTCAGGGAATAAACGAAGCGTTGAGCAAACCGGCAGAAAACGAAAAGCGCATTCTTGGAAATATCATCTCGATAAAATGCGAAGACGACAAAATAATCTTTCAAGTAACGGCGGAAAATCGGTCATTGAAATTCAAAAATACGAATTTGCAGAATCTGAAATTAAAAGCCTTTGCCAAAAACACTTCAAACAGACAAATCGGCTGCGGTCTGATTTTGGAAAACAAACTTTCGAGCATAATTTACAAGCCTTTTGAAATAAATGAAAACGAAATATCGGGCGAAATAATCGCCATCGAATTCGTTCCCGATAATTTCAGATATTTGGAAGATAAAGATTAGAAAAATTTAGTAGTGCTAAAAATGTAATGCTTTATCAATTGCCGCCAACTTTAGTTGGTGGATATGATTTAATGCTTGAATCCGGCTTTAGCCGAATATCTGTTAAAAGCATATTCCTCATAGCTTTAGCTAAAGCTATGAGGATGATTGATTAAATTTTAAGTTCGGCTAAAGCCGCTTGTTTGCAGATAAATTTGACCACCAACTAAAGTTGGCGGCAATTCATAAAAACATATTCTCAACCTTATATTTTTAGCACTACCAAAAACTTGTAATAGACAAAACTTTATGCCATTCCGAATCGTATAGCTGAATATGTATTGTCCAAACTGTGGAAAAGCCGACCAAAAAGAAAACACATACTGCCGTCAATGCGGGAATTTTCTACCTGATTTTGAGAAACTGATAAAGAAAAAAACATCGCCCGAAGATCATTTAAAAGCCAACACTTTTTTGAGTTTATTGACGGGAATTGTCAGTTTAACTTTAGCCGTAATTTTGTATGTGATGTTTCTGGGCAGAGAAGATACGCCGATGATAATTTATATTGTTGCCGGATTTTTGACCGCAATATTTTTCTGGCAAGCGCAGACATTTTGGAGAACAATTTTGCTGAAAAAAGAATTTGGCAAACGTGAGAAGTTTAATAATAAAGAAGAAGAAGAAAAATCTTCATTCGATAAATCCGTTCCGACGAAAGAATTATTACCCGAAGCCGATTTTAACGATATTGTTCCGGCGAGTGTTACGGAAAACACGACGAAAACCCTGTCGGAAAAAGTAAAACCATCAACGCAAACCGAGCATCAATCTGACCGAACGATCTGAAATCTCACGATTCGCGTCCGTTTTCCAATCTTCATAAGCCTCTAAATCGTTCGGTTTTAACGCTTCATTCTGCATCCGCGCCACCTGCGTCGCTTCAAAAGCGCGATTGGTCAAAGCGATATGTTTTTTATCAATCGTCAGATTTTCAAAACTCTCCAAAGCCGCGTCCGCCGAATCAATGTCGAGATACATTTCTCTGTAAGACGCAAGATGCCAGACCGTATCATCGGCGGTTTTTTCGATGTCGAGAATCCGCAAAAGACCGTAACCGCTTTCGATCTGAAAAATTAAAAAATCACCTGCTTGAAAGTTTTGCGACATAATTTGATTATGAATTTTAGATTTTGGATTTGCGATTTTTAGAATAGCACATAAAATTATTTTTTATGAACGGAAAAGTTAATTCAATCGTTCCTAAGGAAACTCGGATTGTATCGTTAAATAACATAAAAATTCTAGATTTTGCCCGAAATTGCTGACATAAAAGTTTATTTGAATGAATCGTTCGCAAAAATCAGATCGAAACATCGAGCTGATTTGTAAAATTAAAGTAAAAACCTCGTTTACTTTACGGGAAAAGCTGTGTATAGATAATGATTAAAATTCAAACAGGAGATTTTTTACCGAATGATAAGAACCATTTTAAAGTCGGCATTAACAATAATTTTATGCTTGATTACATTGTTTTCCGCTGAAATTTCGGCTCAACAAAATAAAGCGGATTCAAAAAAAACGACGGTTTCCGTCAAATCAGAAAATATACAAATTAAAATTGGACGGCTATTAGACAAATCGGGCAGCGGATTCAGCAAAATATCAGACGGAATTTGGACAGTTCCCTACAAAGGAAATTCGCTCAAAAATTTTGACGTGATAATTGTTGCCGATGATACAAACGGGTTGGTAATTTCGTTTGTCTTGGTTGCTAAAAAAAGTGACTTGCGGATTTCGCAAAATTTGCTTTATGATCTTTTAAAATTTAATCACACAGCTGACAGAATTAAGGTTGGAATTGATGAAGAAGGTGATCTCAATGTGAGAATTGATGAAAATGGAAGATTGATAGATTTGCAAGCCTTAGAGGAAATGCTTGAACAAACAGCCGCCGCTTCCGATGAACTTTACGGGAAGATCAGCAATTCATTAATTTCCGTTCCGTAATTTCAGCAAATTATTTGATGCAAATGAAAAAAACGCCGCTAATTTGATAGTAAATTATCGGCGTTTTTTTTTATTTAATTACAATTACGGGCAGATTTTTCGCCGCGAATTGCTTATTAAATTCCGCGATTTCTTCGGATTTTACCTTTGCAAAACGCGCCAATTGTGCGTTGATCTGCGCCGTTAAATCGTTGTAAACAAGATACGCCTGCGCCGTCGGCGGATCGTCCGAACCGGCGATTGACGCGCCGAGTGCGGCTAGTTTGTTGTTTAATTTGATCGGAAAATTCAAAGCGTCCTGCGAACTTTTGATTTTTGTCTGAATTAAGTTTTCTTCAATATCGGTCAAAGTTTTGGAAATTTCGCGTGCCTTTTCGACCAGAGCTTTTTGTTCGGGCGATTTTAAGCGGCGGGCGACGTTTTCAAGCTGCTGGCGCGTGTCGCGTATTTCGGAAATCGTCTGATGCGTTTCGGAAACTTTGTCGGTTATTTTCGTGTGCAGATCGAATTGTTTTTCAAATTCGGCTTGCGTCGTCGAAAGGCGCGGATCGGCTTTTATTTGAAATGATTCGGTTGCAATCGTTCTGCCGCCGATCTTCAGACGCGCCCCATAATCGCCCGGCGGAACTTTCGCGCCCGCTAATGATCCGCCCCACATAATCAAACCGGGCAAGCCTTTAGCGTTCGGCAGGCGGTAATTCCAGACGAATGTATTCAAACCGATTTCCGTCGGAATCGGCGGTTCGCCGCCGGGCGAAGGATTATTTTCTTCGGGCGATGTAATCGTATCGCCGTCAACGGGCGAAGGTTTCTTGGTAAATGTGCGGATGACTTTTCCGTTCGCGTCCAAGTATTCCAGAACGACTTCTTCAGTCGGTTTTTCCTTTAAATAATAATAGGTAACAACGCCGTTCGGCGGGTTTTCGCCGACGGTTGCCGTTTCGGGCAGTTCAAAACCGCCTCTGCCAGCGGTGCGATATGCGTCTTCGGGTTTGAACAGAAAAACGCCCGATTTTTGCGCTTCGACGAGTTGATACAAAAGCGGAAGTTCGTCGAGAACGTAAAACGAACGCCCTTGAGTGGCGACGACCAAATCTTTTTCGCGTTTGTGAACTGCCAGATCGGTGATCGGAACGACGGGCAAATTTAACTGCAAACTTTGCCAATTTTCGCCGTCGTCTGCCGAATAGTAAATTCCTCTTTCCGTTCCAGCGTAGAGAAAACCGCGCTTGTTCGGGTCTTCGACGACAACGCGCGTAAAATGATCTTCGGGAATTCCTCTGACGATTTTTTTCCAAGATTTTCCGTAATTGTTTGTCTTGTAAATATACGGTTTTAGATCGTCATTTTTATAATTCGTCGCGGCAAAATAAGCGGTTGCGGCATCGAACGGCGACGCGCGGATTTCGTTTATTTGAATCCATTCGGGCAAATCTTTCGGCGTGACATTTTCCCAATTCGCGCCGTTGTCTTGGCTGACGTGAATCAAGCCGTCGTCGCTTCCAGCCCAGATAACGCCTTGTTTTACGGGCGATTCGTCAACGGAAAAGATCGTGTCGTAATATTCGATGCTCGTGTTGTCCTGCGAAATCGGACCGCCCGAAGATTTTTGCCGCGATTTGTCGTTTCTAGTCAGATCGGGCGAGATTCGTTCCCAAGACTGCCCTTCGTCCATCGAGCGAAACAGAAATTGCGCGGCTGTGTAAAGCGGATATTTTCCGTTCGTTTTGTGCGGCGAAAACATTATCGGAAAATTCCATTGAAAGCGATATTTCAAGTCATCCGCGCCCGAACCCATCGGGTTTTCGGGATAAACGTCTATGTTTCTTTCCTGTCCTGTTCTGCGGTTAAATCTCGTCAAATAGCCGTCGTAACTTCCCGCGAAAACCACATCGGAATTTTCGGGATGCGGAGCGATCCAGCCCGATTCTCCGCCGCCGACGGCGAACCAATCGTTTGTCGTTATCGCAAAACCGTCCGAACGGCTGGCAATTCGGACGGTTGAATTGTCCTGTTGTGCGCCGTAAATGTTGTATGGAAAGTCGTTGTCCAAGCTGACGCGGTAAAACTGCGCCGTCGGCTGGTCTTGTTCCGTCCAAGATTTGCCTCCGTTTGTCGAAACATTCGCGCCGCCGTCGTTACCGTTTATCATCCGCTCGGAATTGTCGGGCGAAATCCACAAATCGTGATGATCGGCGTGCGGCGCACCGATTGTTTTGAAATTTTGTCCGCCGTCAATTGATTTGTGAAATTGGACGTTTAACACGTAAACCGTATCGGCGTTTTCCGTGTCGGCGTAAACTCTGGAAAAATACCAAGGTCGCTGTTTTATATTCGCATTGTCGCTCACTTTGCGCCAAGTGTCGCCGCCGTCGTCCGAGCGAAACAGCCCGCCTTTTTCGGCTTCGACCATCGCCCACAAACGATTCGCGTTGACGGGCGAAACGGTAATTGTAATTTTCCCCAAAACGCCCGCAGGCAAACCTTTGTTGCGTGAAATTTCCGTCCAAGTGTCGCCGCCGTCGGTAGATTTAAAAAGTCCGCTGCCCGCGCCGCCGCTGTCCATTCTATACGGCTCGCGGCTGATCTGCCAAAACGCCGCGTAAAGCGTGTTGGGATTCGTCGGATCAATTATCAGATCGCTCGCGCCCGTTTTATCGTCGCGGTAAAGAATCTTCGTCCAAGTTTTCCCGCCGTCTTTCGTGCGGAAAATTCCGCGCTGTTCGTTTTGTCCCCAGAGATGACCGATGGCGGCGACATAAACTATGTCGGGATTTTTCGGATGAATTCTGACTCTCGAAATTTGCTGCGTGTCGTTCAAGCCGATGTTTTTCCAAGTTTTGCCCGCGTCAACCGATTTGTAAACGCCGTCGCCGCTTGAAACATTGCCGCGAATCGTTTCTTCGCCCATTCCGACATAAACAATATTTGTATTTGAATCCGCAGCGTCAATCGCGCCGACAGAACCTGTTTTAAAAAATCCGTCGGAGATATTCTGCCAATTCGCGCCGCCGTCAATCGTTTTCCAGACACCGCCGCCCGCCGCACCGAAATAATAAACATTTGGCTGGTCTTTGATTCCTTCAACCGCGCCGACGCGCCCGCCGCGAAAAGGTCCGATCAGGCGATACTGAAAATCTTTCAGCAAATCTTTCGGCTTAGGAGTTGCGACGGCGATCTGCCCATAAGTTTTTACGGATGCTTGCGAAATTAGAAAACCCGCAAACATCAATGAAAAAACCGAAAAAGTCAGAAAAGATTTTAGCGAAAACAAGCGGAAAAAGTTTATTTTAGACATTGGCTTTGAATTTTTATCTTTTGAATTTTGTCGTTTGTATTTCAGAAAATTAAACTATTCAGTTGAGAATAGCAAATTTAAAAACTGTAACGCCAGCATCCTGCTGGCTGTCGTGTTGGCATCTTGCCGACACTCTGAGCGTTTCGCTCAGAAAATAAACTGAATTTCTCTGAATTTTAACTAAAATTAAAACTTCACATTATTCGGTTTACAAATTATGGTAATTAAAGTTTCGAGAATTTGAGTCAATTTCCGAGCTTCGCTCGGAGTGGCGGCTGAAAGTTACCACGACTGCCAGCAAGATGCTGGCGATACGGCTGAAGAAGATTTCCGAGAGTTTGTCTGAAAAACCGTCCGCCGTTACAATAATATTAAACAGCAAATTTGGATTTTTAAAAATATAAAAAAGGAATAATTTATGGAAAATATGAAGGATGCAGTAATAATCAGCGCGGCGCGAACGCCGACGGGGAAATATCTGGGAAGTCTGAAAGACTTTTCGGCAACGGATTTAGGCGCGATAGCCGTTAAAGAAGCGGTCAAACGCGCGGGAATTAACAGCAAAAATGTTGACGAAGTGATAATGGGCTGCGTCGTGCAAGCCGGACTCGGACAAGCACCGGCACGACAAGCGGCACTCAAAGCCGATCTGTCGCCGGAAGTTTCGGCTTTGACGGTGAATATGGTTTGCGGTTCGGGGCTTCGCGCCGTTTCGCTGGCGGCGCAGTCGGTTCGCCTTGGCGATGCTGATTTTGTTGTCGCGGGCGGAATGGAATCAATGTCGAATATTCCATACGCGCTCGAAGACGCACGCGAAGGTTTCAGAATGGGCAATAAAACCGCAACTGATCTGATGATTCACGACGGTTTGTGGTGTCCGTTTGAAAATTGGCATATGGGAAATACCGGCGAAGTCGTTTCGGAAAAATATCAGATCGGGCGCGAAAAGCAGGATGAATACGCATACAATTCGCACCGCAAAGCGATGGAAGCGAGAAATGCGGGGAAATTTGCCGACGAGATCGTGCCTGTCGAGATTCCGCAGCGCAAAGGCGACGCGATAAATTTTGATGCGGACGAAACAATCCGTGATGAAACTTCGGTTGACAGTTTGGGCAAACTTCGTCCGGCTTTTAAAAAGGACGGCGGAACGGTCACAGCCGGGAATGCTTCGAGCATCAATGACGGCGCGTCGGCGGTGGTCGTAACTTCGGCTGAAAAAGCCAAGCAATTGGGCATTGAACCGCTGGCAAAAATCGTCGCTTACGCCACTTCGGGAATCGAACCGCGTTTAATTATGATGGCTCCTGTTGAAGGTGTGAAAAACGTCCTCAAAAAAGCCGGTTGGACAATGGACGAAGTTGATCTGTTTGAATTAAACGAAGCATTTTCCGTCCAAGCACTCGGCGTGATGCAGGAATTAGGTTTAGATATGGAAAAAGTCAACGTCAACGGCGGCGCGGTTGCTTTAGGACACGCCATCGGAAATTCGGGCGGACGGATTTTAACCACTCTGCTTTATGAAATGAAACGCCGAAACGCGAAAAAAGGAGTTGCCGCGCTTTGCTTGGGCGGCGGAAATTCGGTGGCGATGGCTGTCGAAAGGGTTTAAGGTAAAAGGAAACTTGTCAGTAGCGTCGGCGTGAGCCGATGCGCTCGTCGCTGTTGAGTTTTTGCAACGGCTATGCACGATGTTACTGATTTTCCTTCTTTTCAACTTATCTGACCGATAAAAAAACATTTAAATTTTTTTGATACTGATATATAATGATCTTTAATTTCTATATCAGTATTTTTTTTGGATTTGCGGGTAATTCCGTCTTAAAATTCTGAGAAATTATTTTTAAAGGTTCAGGAGGTTTGAAATTATGACTTTACAAGATCACCGCAAAACGCTTGGGGCAATTTTCTTTTTTCTGGGAATTTTGCAGACAATCGCGTTGATAACCGTGTTTTTTTATTACGGTTTAGACTTGCTTCTGCTCGGTTATACGGTTTTATATTTGCTGACGGGCTGGAAACTTCATCACGAAAGTTCAAATGCGAAGATATTTGCGATAGTTGCCAGTCTGCTTTGCTTGATGAGTTTTCCGATTGGCACGGCGATTGGCGTTTACGGGCTTTGGTTTACTTTGATGCGGGAAAACAGGGAGGAATTTTAAAGTTATGGACGCACGGGCGCACAATAAATTGTTGAGCATTTTCTTTTTCGTTCAAACCGGATTGACGATTTTGGGCGGAATTTTCGCCGTGCTTATTTACGGCGGCGCGGGATTGATGATGTATTCCGATTCTTCGGGCGCAAACGAGCCGTCGCTCGGCGTTTTCTTTATCGTGATGTCAATCGTCATCGTCGTTTTCGTGCTTTTATTCAGCGCATTCTACGGTTTTACGGGTTGGAAACTTTATAAAGAAGAGCGAATCGGGCGCATTTTGGGAATAATTTGCAGCTGCATATTTTTGCTCGGCATTCCAATCGGAACGGCTGTGGGAATTTACGGTTTATGGTTTCTGCTCGGAGAAAAAGGCAAGCAGTTTTATTCGGGCGATGCAAGCGGGAATTTCGCGCCGCCGCCGCCGCCGAACAGTTGGCAGTAATTGAATTTATTAAATTTACAAAACGCGCGGTGAAATTATTTTAGTTTCGTCGCGCGTTTGTTTTGTATCTGAAATTCAGCTATTTTTAAAATAATAGTTGTAATAATGAACAAAGGCGGAAACGAGGGCAGTTATGGAGGGTGCTGTTTTTAATATTTTAAGTTTACAAACAGCACCCTTGTTTACACGCGGGTTTCCGCCTTACTCTTTTTCAAAAAATTTGATATTACTAATAAAAATTAAAAAGGAACAATAAAATAAATGAGCGAAATTATCGGCGTGATCGGCGCGGGGACAATGGGAAACGGAATTGCACAAACGGCGGCATCAAACGGTTATGAAGTGATTATGTATGACATCAAGCCCGAATTTGTTGAGCGCGGCGTGAAAAATATCGGCGGAAGTCTTGACCGTTTTGTAAAAAAGGAAAAAATAACCGAAGACGACAAAAACGAGATTTTGAAACGAATCAGAGCGACGAATGATTTTGATAATTTCAAAGAATGCACATTAGTTGTCGAAGCGGCGATTGAAAATTTCGAGATAAAAAAGGGAATTTTTCAGGAACTTGACAAATTGACTCAGCCCGAAACAATTCTGGCAACGAATACGTCTTCAATTTCCATCACAAAAATCGCTGCGACCACCGAAAGACCGGACAAAGTTATCGGAATGCACTTTTTCAATCCCGTTCCGCTGATGAAACTCGTCGAGGTCATACGCGGCATTGCAACGTCGGATGAAACTTATGCGAAGGTGAAAAATTTGTCGGAAACTCTCGGAAAAGTTCCCGTCGAATGCAATGATTATCCGGGTTTCGTTTCAAACCGCGTTTTGATGCCGATGATAAACGAAGCGATCTTTTGTTTATACGAAAATGTTGCGACGGCGGAAGCGATTGACGAAATTATGAAACTCGGAATGAATCATCCGATGGGACCGCTCACTTTGGCTGATTTTATCGGCTTGGATGTTTGCTTGGCGATTTTGAATGTTCTGCACGAAGGTTTCGGCGATCCGAAGTATCGTCCGTGTCCGCTTTTAAAGAAATATGTTGATGCCGGCTGGCTCGGACGCAAAAGCGGGAAAGGTTTTTACGATTATTCATAATGGAACGCCGGCATCTTGCCGGCAATGAGCGCGAAAACGCGAAAACAAACGCGGCGAAGTTTAAAGTTAAATTTTGAAATTTAACTTTATGAACAATTTTCAAACGCTCCGGCGTTTGCTGCCGGCAAGATGCCGGCGTTCCAAAGGAAAATTATGCGAAAAATTTTATTGATTTTGGTTGTTTTGTCATTTTCTTTGGCGACGCTCGCGCAGACGAAAGTTGCGCCTCTGAATTTCAAGCAGAGAACTTTGCCGAACGGCTTAAAGGTTATCAGTTTGCAGGACACATCGAGTCCGACGGTGACAATTCAGGTTTGGTATGATGTCGGCGGAAAGGACGATCCTAAGGGTAAATCCGGTTTCGCGCATTTGTTCGAGCATATGATGTTCAAATCTACCAAGAATATGAAAAGCGAGATGCTTGACCGTCTAACCGAAGATGTCGGCGGTTGGAACAATGCTTCGACTTGGGAAGATTTGACCAATTATTATGAAGTTGTCCCGTCAAATTATCTGGAAACTCTGCTGTGGGCGGAAGCCGATAGAATGGTGAATTTGCAGATTGATAAAGAAAATTTCGCGTCCGAGCGCGACGTGGTTAAAGAGGAATTCAGACAAGGCGTTTTGGCGCAGCCTTACGGACGTTTTTACGAATTTTTGAACAGCCTTTCGTATCAAAACCATCCATACAAACGCGGCGTTATCGGCAATATCGAAGAACTGGAAGCGGCGACGCTCGAAGATGCCGAACTTTTTTACAAATCTTATTATCGCCCGGATAATGCAAATTTAATCGTCGTCGGAAATTTCGACCAAAAACAGCTTGACGATTGGGTTAATAAGTATTTTGGCAGAATCGAAAAGCCGGAAATCGGACTTTCGAGAGTTGCGGTAATTGAACCCGAACGCGCGAAGGAAATCGTTTACAACGAATTTGCCCCGAATGTTCCGCTTCCGGCGATTGCGATTACATATCTCGCGCCGCCCGCTTCGAGCAAAGATGTTCCTGCACTCAAAATCGCCGGAGCAATCTTGTCCGACGGCGAATCTTCGCGGCTTTATCAATCAATTGTCCGCGATCAGCAATTGGCTGCGTCGGCAAATTTTTCCGCCGATATTAGAAAGGACAAAGGCTTGCTTTATTTTTCCGCCGTCGCTTCCGCCGAACACGATCTGCCCGAAATCCAGACGGCGTTATTAAAGGAACTTGCAAAAATACAAAACGCGCCTGTTTCGGCTAAGGAACTCGAAAAAGCGAAAAACAAACTTATCACGGACACTCTGCGCGAAAGGGAAACCAATTCGGGCAAAGCAAATCAACTCGGACGCGCCGTGATTTTCGACGGAACGCCCGATGCGGTTAATTCCGACATTCAAAATTTACAGAAAGTTACGGCAAAAGACGTGCAGACGGTTATGAAAAAATACTTTACAAACAAAAACCGCGTCGTCATAAATTACAGAGATGAAGCCGATCAAGCGGAAACGAAAGGAGCGCAAATTGATGAAAATTAAAATATTTAGAAAATCGAGTTTTATTTTATTGTTGTTCGCGGCTTTTTCAATTTCCGTTTTCGCTCAAAAACCAATGGAAACGCCGCCGCCGCCCGGAAAACCGCCGACGGTAAAAATTCCCGAAATAAAGCAGACAAAATTGGGAAATAATTTGCCCGTCGTTGTAGTCCAGCGCAAAAATGTTCCGCTTGTTACCGTTCAGCTTCTCGTAAAATCGGGCGCGAACAGAGAATCTGCGGAATTAGCCGGACTTGCCGATATGACCGCCGAACTTTTAACAAAGGGAACAAAAACCAGATCGGCAACGCAAATCGCGCAGGAAATCGAATTTTTGGGCGGAAGTTTGAATTCGGGTGCTGATTGGAATTCGTCGGAAGTTACATTAAATATCTTGTCGGCTAAACTCGAACCGGCTTTTGCGATTATGGCGGACGCGGTTTTGAATCCGACGTTTTCGGGTGAAGAAATTGACCTTTACAAATCGCAAACGCTTGATAATTTGAGCGTCAGCTTAAAACAGCCGGGAACGCTCGGAAATTATGTTGCCAGCCGTTTCACTTTCGGCGAACACAATTCGACGGGAACACCCGAAACGCTCAACCGCATAACACAAAAGGAATTAAAGAATTATCACACAAAATATTACGATCCTGAAAATTCCGTTCTGATCTTTACGGGCGACGTTTCTCCCGAAACGGCGATGAAATTAGCCGAGAAATACTTCAAAAACTGGAAAAATTCGGCTGACGGCAATAAAAGCAAAACGACGGCGCGAATCAGTAAAAATGCAAATTCCGCCGAAGATATTATCAACAAAATTCTCGTCGTTGATCTGCCGAACGCGGGACAAGCGGCGGTCAGTTACGCGAAAAAACAAAACTTCGGGCGAGCCGATGCGGAAAATTATTACGCTTCAAACGTCTTGAATTCCGTTTTGGGCGGAGGTTATTCCGCCCGTTTAAATCAGGAAATCCGCATCAAACGCGGTTTGAGTTACGGCGCGAGAAGCGGTTTCGGTTATCGTCCGGGCGATACGAATTTTGTGGCGACAACGCAGACGAAAAATGTTTCAGCCGCCGAAGTCGCCGAATTAATCAAACTCGAAATCGCAAAATTGGCTGATGAAGTCGTTTCCGCCGACGAACTCGCGCCGAGAAAACTTGTTTTGACGGGAAGTTTCGGCAGAAATCTGGAAACGAACGACGGTTTGGTTAATTTATTAAGCGAACTTTATTTATTCGGTCTAAGTCCGAACGAACTCAACAATTATTCGCAAAACGTCGGCAACATTTCAGAAAAACAAATCAAGACTTTTGCTTCCGAAAATATTAGAGGCGGCGACATAATCATCGTCGGCGATTATTCGATTTTCAAAGATGATCTGAAAAAACGCTTTCCGAACAAGGAAATCCAAGTTATTTCGGCGGATGATCTGGATTTGAACCGCGAAGATTTGCGAAAAGTAAAAGATTCGATGAAATAATTGAAACTTCTGTCAGTAGCGTCGGCGTAAGCCGATGCGCTCGCCACAACTGCATTAACGCATCGGCTTACGCACGACGCTACTGACATATCTTCTTTCCAAATAATCAAAAAAGAATTGCAATTTTCCGACATCAACACGAAGCCGATTAAGAATTTTGTGGTTAAACCAAGTAAAAATGCCGATCACAATCCCGATTATAATTATGACAATATCGGGAAACTTCTTGAAATGATTTAAGAAGCAACCCAAAATATTAAAATGCACAAAAATCTCCGTTCATTTATCAAAAAACTCCGCGATGAAAAAGAATTAGTCGAAATCGAAGCGGAAGTTGATCCTTATTTAGAGATCGCCGAAATTCACCGCCGCATTATTGACGAAGGCGGCGCGGCTCTGTTTTTCAAAAATGTAAAAAATTCAAAATATCCCGTTGTTACAAATCTTTTCGGAACGGCAAAACGCATCGAACTCGGTTTGGGAAAAAAGCCGCAGGAATTGGTGGAAAAAGCCGTCGAAATGGTCGAAGTATTGATGCCGCCGCAGCCGAAAAAACTTTGGCAGTTCAGAGATTTGGCGTATTCCGCGCTAAAACTCGGCACGAAAAAAACAAGACGCGCTCCCGTTTTGGAAGTTTCCGACGTTCCCGCAAATCTCGAAGAATTGCCGCTTTTGCAGCTTTGGCACGAAGACGGCGGGCATTTTATCACCTTGCCGCTTGTTTACACGGAAAGTCCTTCAAGCGGCAAACACAATCTCGGAATGTATCGCATTCAGCGTTTCGACAAACGGCAAACCGGAATTCATTGGCAAATCCACAAAGGCGGCGGTTTTCATTATTACGAAGCCGAAAAGCTCAATCAAAATCTGCCCGTTACGATTTTTATCGGCGGTGCGCCCGCCCTGATTTTATCGGCAATCGCGCCGCTTCCCGAAGACGTTCCCGAATTGGTTTTAGCTTCGGTTTTGGCGGACGGAAAAATCGAAACAATTGCAAATCCAATCGAAAATCATCATCGCTTGATCGCCGAAGCCGAATTTGCGATTTGTGGAAATGTTCCGCCGAAAGAGCGCAAACCCGAAGGACCTTTCGGCGATCATTACGGTTATTATTCGCTCGAACACGATTTCCCCGTGTTCAACGCCCAAGCCGTTTTTCACCGCAAAGACGCGATATTTCCCGCAACCGTCGTCGGCAAACCCAGACAGGAAGATTTTTTCATCGGCGATTATTTGCAGGAACTCTTGTCGCCGCTTTTCCCGCTTGTAATGCCCGCCGTAAAGGATTTGTGGAGCTACGGCGAAACGGGTTTTCATTCGCTCGCCGCCGCAGTCGTAACAGAGAGATACAGCAGAGAAGCACTCGGCGCGGGTTTCAGAATCTTGGGCGAAGGACAATTATCGCTGACAAAATTTCTGCTTTTGACCGACAAACCGCAAAATCTGCGCGATTTCAAATCTCTTTTTGAATACATTTTAGCGCGTGTTAATTGGGCGAGCGATTTTTTCATCTTTGACCGCACATCTTTTGACACGCTCGATTACGCCAGCGGAAAATTTAACAAAGGCTCAAAAGCAATGCTCGTCGGAGTCGGCGAAGCAATACGCGATTTGAAAGGAGAATTTTCGGGCGATTTGATTCAAGGAGTAAAAAAAGCGGAAGTTTTTTGCAAAGGATGCCTAGTTTTAGAAACAAAAAGCTATGCGTCTGATAACGAACAGGCGGGTGGAAGCGATCAAATAAAAGTTGGAGAAATTGGAAATAGAAAAGGGCAAAATAATTTAGCTGAAAAAGTTGCGAAATCGGGAAAATTTGACGATTTTGAGATTGTCGTGTTGCACGATTCAATCGAATTTGCAAAATCCGCCGATAAATTTTTATGGGCGACTTGGACTAGGTTCAATCCTTCGACGGATGTTTATGCAAAAAAAGTTGAAATAAAAAATAATCATATTGTTTACGAATCGCCGATTGTTTTTGATTGCCGTATGAAATCTTGGTATCCCAAGGAAGTTGAAGTCAGGGAAGACACCAAACAACTTGTAGATGAGCGTTGGAGGGAATATTTTCCAACGGGAAAATAATTTTTGTTTATCTTTTTTTGTTGGCAAAAGAATTAAACAGGTAAGCAAAAGATTTAATATTTATTGGGGAAATTTTATTAAGCATTTTTACCCTAAAATATAATTGATAGATAAACCGAATGTTGAATGGTTTAGAGTTAAAAAATTATCATCTATCAATTATCAGTTATCAAATATATGTTAGGTTTTTTTTTAGTTATTACACTTGAAAACAAATACTCACGGGCTTTATATAAGAAATTTTAATTCGCGTTTGAATTTTGCGAACGTGTGCTTAAAAAAATCCTCTGAAGTGAATCTCAAATAAATCAATTTTCAAATGAGCGTTAAAACTTTTAATGTGTTAAGATTTTCGGTTAAATTAATTTAGAATCTGATTTAAATACTTATAAATTGTGAATAAAATAGAAATAATACCTTTAGGCGGCATCGGCGAATTCGGGATGAATTGTATGGGAATTCGGTATCGGGATGAGATGATCGTCGTTGATGTCGGAATGGGTTTTCCCGAAGAAACGTCGTTTGGCGTTGATATTTCGATTCCGAATTTTGATTTTTTGGAAGAATACAGAGATGATCTGACGGCTCTGATTTTGACGCACGGACACGAAGACCACATCGGTGCGCTGCCTTATTTCTTGAAAAAATTTAATCTTCCCGTTTACGCGTCGCATTTTACGCAGGCACTTGCCGAGAAAAAACTCGAAGAACACGAAATGCTCGACGAGGTTTTGCTGCACCGCGTTGACGCGAAGGACGTTTCGGAGATCGGAAGTTTTACTGTCGAATATATAAACGCTTCGCATTCTTTGGTTGACAGTTTTTCGCTGGCGATAAAAACTCCGGTCGGAACTCTGATTCACACGGGCGATTACAAAATTGACGAAACGCCCGTGATCGGAAAACCATATGATTTGGAAACTCTGAGAAAATACGGCGAAGAAGGTGTTTTGGCTCTGCTCGGCGATTCGACGAATGCGGCTGTTCCGGGCAGAACGCCGTCGGAACAAGCCGTTATTCCGGCATTTGAAGAGATTTTTGCCAATGCCGACGGCAGAATTTTTGTTTCGACCTTTGCTTCTTCGATGCACCGTTTGCAGATCGTCTTCGATGTGGCGCATCAATTTGACCGCAAAGTTTGCGTTTTAGGTCGCTCGATGGTCAGAAATGTCGAACTGGCGAGCGATCTGGGGCTTTTGAAAATTCCGCACGATACTTTGGTCGAACTCGGCGAATCGCGCTCTGTGCATCACGATCAGATCGTTTATTTAGCGACGGGTTCACAAGGCGAACCGCGTGCGGCTCTGGCGAATCTGGCGAACAATTCTTATAAAGGTTTGCAGATCGAAGAAGGCGACACGGTGATTTTATCGGCGCGTATAATTCCGGGAAATGAACGGGCGATCTCTTATCTGATCGGCAACATATACAAGCGCGGCGCAAATATCATCGAAGAAAAAAGGCGTTTGGTTCACGTTTCGGGACACGCTTCGCAGGAAGACATAAAAATTCTGACCGAAGCCGCCCAGCCGAAATTCGTCGTGCCGATTCACGGCGAATATCGTATGCTTTTTCGCCACAAGGAATTTATCAAAAATCATCTGGAAGGCTACACGGAAGAAAATGTAGTTTTGATCGAAAACGGCGACGTTCTGGAACTGACCGAAAATTCGGCAAAGGTCGTTGAGAAAAACGAGATCGGGAAATCATTTATAGACCAATCGGGCTATGAAGAAATCGAATATGAAATCGTCCGCGAGCGCAAGAAACTTGCTTACAGCGGAATGATTTCGCTTGTCGTTACGATTGACAAAAAAACAAAAGAATTAAAAGGCGAGCCGCAAATCACGGTTCAGGGAGTTGCCGGAATTGATGTTTTGAACGGAACTTTGAAAAGCGCGAGAGAATCGGTTTCAAACGCAGTCGAAAATATGAAACGCGAAGAATTTGCCGATAAAAATCAAGCGAAGGAGAATTTGCGGATTCATTTGAAGCGTTTTATCCAACAGGAAACAGGAACGAAACCCGTGATTATTCCGACGGTTATTGAGGTTTGAAGATAAGAAATTTGCCCGCCAATGAACGCGAATAAGCACGAATAAGAAAAAGAAATTTTAACAGGGATGAAAGGGATAAAGGAGATTTTTTAAGATATAAATTTTTTATTTTTTACTTGTCCTTTTCATTTCGTTAATTACTGTTAAATAAATCTTGAAAAAGTATATAAATCTTCTCCGATTGCAAAATAATTTCAAATGAATTTTTCGGCAAAAGAGTTATTGAAAAAATCGAAAATAGAAGTTTCGCCCGAAACTTTTTCTTTGATTTCTCTGTCAAACGAAAACTGGCTCAAACTTCTCGAAAACCCGGAACTTTCGCCCAGAATGACCGCGCCGTTTATGATTTTCCGCGACAAGCGGGAAATTACGCTGCTGCTTGATGAAATTGATTTCGGCGCAATCAAGAACGCGATTCAAAACGCGAAAACGGAAGGAAATTTCAGACTTTTGACGTTTGATATTGAACTCGGCTTTGAAGTCGTCGGTTTTATGGCTGAAATTACGAGAATTTTAGCCGAAGCGGAAATTTCAATTGTCGCGCTTTCGGCATTTTCGCGCGATCATATTTTGATAAAACAAGCTGATTTATCAAATGCGTTGAAGGCTTTGAGAAATTTTGTTGACGATATTTGTTAAGTTTGAAGGGTGGTGTTCAAGGAGGCAGAAACCCGACAGTTATGAAGGGTGATGTTCTAACAGGCTGAAACCCGACAGTTATGGAGGGTGCTGTTTACAAATCGAGAAGTTAAACGAAAATCGGCGTTCGCAGCAATTTTTCAAATTGACGATTATACTAATCAATCAGCACCCTCCATAACTGTCGGGTTTCTGCCTGCGCTTTTATCAATGAATTTTTGGAAAGACAAAATCATTTTATTAACCGGCGCGTCAAGCGGAATTGGCGAGGCTTTAGCTTATGAAATGGCAAAGCGCGGGGCAATCGTCGGATTGTTGGCGCGGCGTGAAGAAAAATTAAAAGTTATCTGCGATAAAATCGAAAAAAGCGGCGGAAAGGCGAGAGTCTTGGCGGCTGATGTGCGGGAAAAAAAAGCGGTTTTTGCGGCGGCGGAAAAATTGCGCGATGAATTCGGCAAAATTGATATTTTGATCGCAAATGCGGGAATCGGCGGAAACAATCGGGAAACGAGAGAATTTCAAGCGGAAGCGGTTACAAAAGTTATCGAAATAAATCTGATCGGCGCGGTCAATTCAGTTGCCGCCGTTTTGCCCGAAATGCTCAAGCGGAAAAACGGGCAAATTGCTGCCGTTTCAAGCCTTGCGGGTTTTCGCGGCTTGCCGAAATCGGCGGCTTATTCGGCGAGCAAAGCGGGAATGACGGCGTTTTTTGAAAGCCTTAGGCTTGACGTTCAGCACGAGAAAATTGACGTAACGATCATTCAGCCGGGTTTTATCAAAACTCCTCTGACATCCGGCAGAGCGAAAAAAATGCCGTTTTTGATGGAACTCGAAAATTCGATTCCTTATTTTCTCAAAGCAATCGAAAAGCGCAAAAAGTTTGCGGCGTTTCCGTGGCAGTTGGCGACGATTGTTCGCTCGGCGCGAATTTTTCCGGCGTGGCTTTACGATAAAATTGCGGCAAAAGCGAGATACAGAGAATGAATTCGATTTGGGATTTGGGATTTCTGATTTCTGATTTGGAAAAATATTTTGACGAATCTTTGTAAATGTAAG
The DNA here is from genome assembly GCA_965214585.1 of Pyrinomonadaceae bacterium. Lineage (GTDB taxonomy): Bacteria > Acidobacteriota > Blastocatellia > Pyrinomonadales > Pyrinomonadaceae > JAHCHG01. Next base: position 3,786,752 of record OZ243957.1, read on the forward strand.
AAAATCTAAAGGTTTATAAAATTTCCTTTCTTTTATTACATTAATTTTTTATGGATTTATTACAAGCCGTTATTCTCGGAATCGTGCAGGGATTGACCGAATTTATTCCGGTCAGTTCAACGGCGCATCTTGTTTTTGCCAGCCGTTTTACGAATTTATACGGCGGCAATCCGGCACAAATTACGGCGACGATGGCGGTTATCCAACTCGGAACTTTAGCCGCCGTTTTTGTCTATTTCGCTTCGGACATTTTGAGCATCGCAGTTGCTTTTATCCGCGATCATTTTGCGCTTTTAACCGGGAAAAGAAAGATTTTTTCGGGAACGCACGGAATCCGTCCGATGTGGCTTTCCGACGAATCTTGGCTCGGCTGGCTGATTATAATCGGTTCGATTCCGGTTGGCATCATCGGGCTTTTGTTCAAAGACGAGATCGAAGGTGCTTTGACAAAAAATCTCTGGATAATTTCGATAATGCTGATCGCCGTCGCGCTGCTGCTTGCATTTGCCGAATTTGCGGGAAAACAGCGAAAGGATATAAAACAACTGACAATCTTTGACGCGCTGATTGTCGGTTTTTCGCAGGTTCTCGCGCTCGTTCCGGGCGCAAGCCGTTCGGGTTCGACAATTATGGGCGGACTTTTTTCCGGCTTAAAGCGCGAAACTGCGGCAAGATTTTCGTTTTTGCTGATGATTCCGGCGATTACGGCAAGCGGATTATTGCAGCTTTACGAAGCGTGGCATATTTTGCCGAAAGACAGTTTTACGCCGCTTTTTGTCGGAACAATCGTCGCCGGAATCGTCGGTTATCTTTCGATCTGGTTTCTGCTCGCATTCTTAAAGAAAAATTCAACGGCAATTTTTATCGTTTACCGAATCGTTTTAGGCGCGGTGATCTTAATTCTGCTGTGGCTGAATGTTATCAGTCCGCAGGTTAATATTTAGGAAGTGAGAAGTGAGAAATGAGAATTGAAATTTTTACTTCTCATTTCTCACTTCTCATCTTTCACTTTTCACTTATTTCCATTCTTGAGCGTAAAAACTTACAATAAAGACCGAATGAAACGCTGGACAATCCAAAAACATAATCGCGCCGATGCCGCGAAACTTGCCGAATCTCTGAAAGTTTCGCCGCTTGTCGCCGCGCTTCTTATTTCGCGCGGTTACGATACGGAAGAAAGCGCGGCAAAATTTCTCGATCCGTCATATAAAGATTTGCACGAACCGTATTTGTTAAAAGATTTGAAAACGGCGGTTGAACGGATTTTTAAGGCGATTGAAAATCAGGAAAAGATTTTGGTGTGGGGCGATTACGATGTTGACGGAACGACGGGAACGGTTGTTTTGCGAAAGGCACTCGAAATTTTGGGAGCGAAATCCGCTTTTCACATTCCGCATCGTTTTACGGAAGGATACGGAATAAATATTTCCGCGCTCGAAAAGGCGAAAGAGCGCGGTTTTAGTTTGATAATCAGTGTTGATTGCGGAATCAGAAGTTTTGAGCCGGTTGTTTGGGCAAAAGAAAACGGTCTGGATTTTATAATTACCGATCATCATTTGCCTGACGAAGCAAAGGGAAATCCCGACGCGCTTGCCGTTATAAATCCGAATCAGCCGGACTGCAAATATCCCGACAAATCTCTCGCCGGAGTCGGAGTCGCGTTTAAGCTGGTTCACGCGCTTTTGCGGGAAAAGGATAGAGAAAATGCGGTCAGAGGTTTTCTCAAAGTCGTGGCAATCGGGACAATTGCCGACGTGATGAAACTGACGGGCGAAAATCGCGCAATTGTGTCGCTCGGTTTGCGTGATTTGCCGAAAGCGCACAATTACGGCTTGAAGGCTCTGATGGAAGTTGCCGACTGCACGGGCGAAATGTCGAGTTACGACATCGGTTTTCGCATCGCGCCCAGAATCAATGCGGCGGGCAGAATGGATGCGGCGCGTTACGTTGTTGATCTGCTCGAAACCGACGATTTTGACGAGGCGCGAAGACTTGCCGAAATGCTCGATAAGCGAAACAGGGAACGGCAGCAGGTTCAGACGGACATCACGAAAAAGGCGTTTTTGGAAACGTCTGATATTATGGAACAAAATTTCGTCGTCGTCGCCGGAGAAGATTGGCATCAGGGCGTGATCGGTTTAGCGGCATCGAAAATTTCCGAAAAACTTTATCGCCCGTCAATCGTCATTTCCTTAAAAGACGGCATCGGAAAAGGCAGCGCGAGAAGTATTTCGGGTTATCATCTGCTCAACGGTTTGGAATCGTGCAAGGAATTATTTGAAAGTTTCGGCGGACACCAAGCGGCGGCGGGAATGACGATCAAATCCGAAAACATCGCGGAATTACGAAGACGTATGAACGCGCACGTTGCGGAAAATCTGTCTGAGGAAGATTTGATTCCCGAAGTAAAAATTGACGCGCCGGTTTCATCGAAAACGCTGAATCTGGATTTAATTGATGAATTAAAACAACTTGCGCCGTTCGGAATGGGAAATCCCAAACCGAAATTCGTAACCGGGAATCTTTTTCTGACCGCCGATCCGTTTGTGATGAAGGAAAAGCACTTGAAATTAAAATTTGCCGACAAATCAGGTAAACCGTTTGAAGCGGTTTGGTGGGACGGCGTGGAAAAATCGCAGGATATTTCGCTTGTGCCGAACGGAAGTTTTGATCTCGCATATTCTCCCGAAGCCAACACTTGGCGCGGAAATACCAAATTACAGCTTGTCGTCAAAGACATCAGAAAAAGTTGAACATTATTTTAAAGAAAGCGTTTCACCTTTATTCGCCATCATAAAAAAAGTTCAGGAGCGTGATTTTTTCTCGGTTTTATAATTTAATAAGTCGGAAAGAGGTTTTTATGGATTTAGCGGTAAAATGGCGGGAAACTTTGGAAAATCCGTTTTTGAAAAATTTACCGTTTAAGGTAGAACTCAATAAATACGGCAAAATTTTGATGAGTCCGGCATCAAATAAACACGGAATTTTACAATATAAAACTGCCGAAAAAATTGAAGATAATTTGCCGAACGGAGTAATTATTATTGAATGTTCGATTTTAACAAGGGACGGCGTGAAGGTTGCCGATGTTGCTTGGGCTTCAAATGAATTTATGGCTGAATTCGGCGAAGTAACGCCGTTTCCGAAATCTCCAGAAATTTGCGTGGAAATCGTTTCGCCAAGCAACAGCAAAACTGAAATGGAAGAGAAAACGGGATCGTATCTGGAAAAAGGCGCGTTGGAAGTTTGGATAATTTCGGAAAATAAAACAATCAAGTTTTACAATCATATCGGAGAAATCGAAAGTTCAAAATTCGTCAAAAATTTCAGCTTGTAGAAAATGCCCGAAAAAGAACCGAAAAAAGTTAAGAATTATCAATTGCGGGCGAAAATGCCGAAGATTTTTCGCGTGCTGACAATTGCTGCTTTGTGCGTTACAATTGCCGCCGTCGGAATCGGTTTTTATCTGGCTTACGGGCGTAAGGATTTTCGTATGAAAGGGCTTCCGGCGAATTTGTCAGAAGATGTCGTGGCGGAAGTAAGCGGTTTTGAAAGCCGCGAATCGGAAAACGGCAAGTTGGTTTATTACATAAAAGCCGACAAAGCAAAGACTTTTACCGATGAGCATCGGGAACTCGAAAATGTTTTTTTGCAGGTTTTTGACGAAACGGGCGAAAAATTCGATGTAATCAAAGCCGAAAAAGCAATTTATATTCCCGACAAAGAAAATTCCAAAATTTTTACGGCGTATTTCGCCGGCGACGTGGACATTGCTACGAGAAATGATCTGAAAGTCAAAACCGATAATTTGACTTATAAAAAGGAAACGGAAATTGCCGAAGCGGAAGAATATATAGAGTTTTCGCGCGAAAATATTTCGGGAAATTCCGTCGGCGCGATTGTTGATATAAAAAATAAAAATCTGGAACTTTTAAGTAACGTCGAGATAAGCGCGAAAGGCGGCGGCGAAGGCGAACTTGCCAAAATCGAACAAGCGAAAATAACTGCGGGACACGCATATTTCGATCAGACGGCTGAAAAGATCGTTTTTGACAAAAACGTATCAATTAACATCGTTCCGAACGCGAGTTCGAGCGAAGTTTCGCAGCCGACTGATATTCGGGCAAATCGTGCGACGGCTTTTTTTACAAACAAGGAAATTAATAAAATAGATTTAAGCGGAAACGTCGAAGTTTATCAAAAACCGAAAAACGGGAAATGGACGAAAACAAGAGCAAATCGCGCGGCGGCGAAAATAAATAAAGAATTAAAAACGCTCGAACTGTTTGAAAATGTTGATATAGAAACGACGGCAAGCAATGATAAACCGACGAAAATCAAAACGAATTACGCGATTTATACGAAAGACGCGGACAAATTCGAGTTGAGAAACGGCGTTGAAATTATTACCGTCGAAGACGACAAGCCGACGAAGATCACTTCAAACGAAGCGGTTTACGAGCAGACGAACGGAAAAATTCTGCTTTTCGGAAACGCTCAAATCGTGCAGGGAAACGATTTGATAAAAGGCGACAAACTTTTCGCGCAGCTTTTCCCGAATAAAAAATTAAAATACGCAAACGCCGTCGGAAACGCTTATTTAAAGCAGATTTCGGCGGAAAGAACGACGGAAGTTTCGGGAAACGAACTGAACGCAGCTTTTAATAATCAGCAGCAATTACAAAATGTAAACGCAAACGGTTCGGCAAAATCGGTATTGATTCCGGCAAAATCGGACGAATATTCAAAAGTTTCGCTGTTTGCGCCGAATGCAATCAAATTAAATTTTCGCTCTAACGGACTTCTCGAAAAAATGGAAACCGACGGGCGCACGACAATTCTGCTCAACGCGCCGAACGGACGCGCCGACGCTTCCAACAAAAAGTTGACCGCCGACACGGTAAATACTTTTTTTGATGACGGCGGAAAAAATCTATCCAAAGCGCAGGCGATTGGAAACGCGGAACTTTATGTCGAACCGATTCGCGCAAGTGCCGATAATTACAAAACGACAATAAATGCCGCGCGTTTTGACTGTGATTTTTTCGCGTCCGGCAACAATGCGAAAAATTGTTCGGCGACGGGCGGAACGAAAACCGTGCGCGTTCCGACTGTCAAACAAAATGATCGCGGAAATCAGACGCTGATCGCCAATCGCCTGAACGCAAATTTCGATGCGAAAACTCAGGACATCGAAAAATTCGACGCGGTTGGCGAAGCGAAATTTTCCGAACTTGACCGCAACGGAATTTCCGAACAAATAAATTATACGGCGAGCGATGAATTTGTCAGACTTCGCGGCGGAGAGCCGACGGTTTGGGATTCGAGAGCCAGAGCAAAAGCGTCGGAAATTGATTGGGACACGAAAAATAATCGCTCGGCTTTGCGCGGAAAAGTCAGCACGACTTATTACAGTCAGGGAAAAACGGGCGGTTCAACGCCGTTCGGTGCAGCAAATTCGCCCGTTTTCATTACGGCAAATGACGCACAATTTGATCATAAAACCGAAGTTGCGGTTTACACGGGAAACGCCCGCGCTTGGCAGGATAATAATTACGTCCGCGCCGATAAACTCGTTTTGCAGCAGGAGCAAGGCAGACTGCTTGCCGAAGGAACAGTTCAGAGCCTGCTTTACGACGCGAAAAGAGAGGAAAACGGCAGGGAAACGAATGTTCCGGTTTACGCTTCGGCTGATAAATTGGTTTATTTCAACGAAAATCGTCTTTTGCGCTACGAAGGAAATGTTGACATACGGCAAAGCACAGACCGAATCGTGGCGGGCGTGGCGAATGTATATCTGAACGAGAAAAACGAGGTCGCGCAAACCGTCGCCGAAAAAAACGTCGTCGTAACACAGCCGAAAAGACGCGCTTCGGGCGATTACGCACAATACGTCGCGGCGGATGAATCAATCGTTTTGCGCGGAAATCCGGCAGCCGTCGAAGACCGCGAACAAGGCTCGACGCGGGGCGCACAATTGACAATTTTTTTGCGCGAAAAGCGCGTTATCGGCGAAAGCAAAACGGAAAAAACAAATACCGGCAGAATCAGAACGGTTTACAAAATCGGCAAGCCGAAAGAGGAATAATTGTTAGAGATGGTCTGCTTTTTATATTTTTGGTCTGTGAGGTTTTTATTAAATAAAAAAGGCGGAAACCCGACAGTTATGGAGGGTGCTGACTGATTGGAAGATTGCTGGTTTTAAATTGATTTGGTTAAAATACCGTTTTATCTATAAACATTTTAATAGATAAACAGCACCCTCCATAACTGTCGGGTTTCCGCCTGTTTAAAATAGTTAGCATTGATATTTTCATAAACTGCTTTTCTTAAAAAAATGTTCGCTTTCTTCTCAAGAAAAAATAAACAATCCAAAAACGGCGGTGATATTGATATTCCCGCCGATTCTTTATTTGCCGTGAATTTGCAGAAAACTTACGGGCGCAGGCGCGTCGTAAATGACGTTTCGCTGTTTGTCCGGCAGGGCGAAGTGGTCGGGCTTTTGGGAGCGAACGGGGCGGGAAAAACCACGACGTTTTATATGATGACCGGCTTGGAACGCACCGAAGGCGGGCGGATTTTTATCAACAAACAGGACGTAACCGAACTTCCGATGTATCTGCGGGCGCGGCTCGGTTTGGGATATTTACCGCAAGAACCTTCGATTTTCAGAAAAATGAGTGCCGAGCAGAATATTCTGGCGGTTTTGGAAACAATGAAAGTTTCACGCCAAGAAAGATTTTCCAGACTCGAAAACTTACTCGAAGAATTCGGCATAACGCACGTCAGACGCACGCGCGGCGACGCTCTTTCCGGCGGCGAACGGCGGCGCGTCGAGATTGCCAGATGTTTGGCAACCGAGCCGGAATATATTCTTCTCGACGAACCTTTTGCTGGAATTGACCCGATAGCGATTGACGATATACGCGAAATTATTTTGTATCTGAAAAATCAGGGAATCGGAATTTTGATAACCGATCACAACGTCCGCGAAACGCTCGGAATCACGGATCGGGCATATATTATGGCGGAAGGAGAGATTTTGCGAAGCGGCGTTCCGCAGGAATTGGTCGAAGATGAAGAAGTCCGACGCTTATATCTGGGCGAAAGATTCAATTTGTAAAAAGGTTTAGAAACTGCCGAATGCCTGAATATTGATCGTTTAATCACGAAAAATCGAGGTTTGAAAGGCGGAAACCCGACAGTTATGGAGGGGGCTGTTTGATTAAAAATTCGCCGGGTTTCTAAAAAATTTAGGAGTTACGCAGTTGAAGGAAAAAAGCCGAATTAACAGGGATGAACAGGATAAGCAGGGATAATTTAAATCGTTATCAAACAATGTTTTATCCCCGTCTATCCTGTCCATCCCTGTTAAATATTTCTTTGAACTGCGTAACTTCTAAAAATTGTTGAAAATGCTGTTTAACTATAAACATTTTACTAAATTAACAGCACCCTCCATAACTGTCGGGTTTCCGCCTATCTAAAAAATGAAAATTATCCGTTTGTAGAACAACAGCAGTTAAAAAATTACTAAAACGGCTGAAATATAAGCAAATATCAAGCCACAAATCCGAATGTTTGCTAAAAAACTATATTATACCGAGAATCATTTGGTAGGTATGATAAGTTGATTTTGCAGAAACACGCACGAAGTAAGTGTGTCAGAACTTTTGCACACTTACTTCGTGCGTGTTTCTGCATTTTATCGAAACTATTAACTGGTAAGCCGTATTATTTACAAAAAAAGCGCGGGGTTTTTTCACATTTCTTAACCAAATCAGTTATAATCAATTGGATTGTTAAAAACAATTCATTGACTAAAACGAAATTCCAAAATAAAATTCAAAAATAGAAATGGCATCACTACGGCTTACTCAAAAATTAACACAGCGGATGGTCTTAACGCCGCAGCTGCGTCAGCGGATTGAAATGCTGCAAATGACGACGCTGGAATTGAGCGAGTTGATTCAACAGGAACTGGCGGAAAATCCTGTTCTCGAAGAAGTTTTTACCGAAGAGGAGTTTCAGGAATTTTCCGAAAAAATTCTCGATCAAAACGCCGAAGGACACGAGGAAACTTTTGAGAACGGACACGATAAAGACGCTGATGCTGCGGATTTTTCAGACGGGGCGGAAGATTTTTCGCTCGAATCAATCAGCGAAAATGGGACGAAGGAAAAGGATTCGGACGATGCCGATGTTTCCGACGATGCAAATGATCCGTTTGACGAAATAGATTACGGCAAGGAATTTCAAGAATATCTCGATCCGGGATATAAAACGCAGGAATTTGAATATAAAGAGGACGCGCCGAGTTTCGAGCAGTTTTTGTCGAGTTCGACAAATTTGGCGGATCATCTCGAATGGCAGTTGAGTTTGCAGTCTTTGGATGAAATAACGCAAAACGCGGCATTTTGCATTATCGGAAATCTGGACGCGAACGGGCGTTTGACCGCAACGCTCGAAGAAATTGCCGAAATGTGCGGCTGTTCGCTTGAAAAGGTCGAAAAAGCACGGCAGACGGTTCTGCAATTTGAACCCGTCGGCTGCGGCGCGTTCGACGTAAAAGAATGTCTGTTCGCTCAACTCCAAGCAAACGGCGAAGGCGAAAGTTTAGCCGCCGATCTGGTCAGAAATCATCTGGAAGACATACAGCCGCACCGTCTGCATCATCTGGCAAAAGAAACAAAAAAAGATATACACGAACTCGACGAGGAAATAAACAAAATCCGCATACTCGATCCGTATCCCGGACGGCGTTATTCGACGGAAGAGCCGATCTATGTTGCGCCGGAAGTTTATATCGAAAAAATTGACGACGATTATCTGATCTATTTTACCGACGACGGAAGCCCGCGTCTGAGAATCAGCCAGAGTTATAAAAAACTGGTTGACCACGAAGATTCGAGCAAGGAAACAAAGGATTTTATCAAAGACAAGGTGCGCTCGGCGGTTGATCTTTTGCGGAATATCGAACACCGCCAGCAGACGATTTACCGCGTCGTCGAATGTATCGTGCAGAAACAGAGGGATTTTCTCGATCACGGCGTTCAGCATATCAAACCGATGATGCTCAAAGATGTCGCCGAAGACATCGGGATGCACCTTTCGACGATTTCGCGCGTCGTCAACCGGAAATACGCGCACACACCGCAGGGCGTTATCGAGCTTCGCAGATTTTTCTCCGAAGGAATGCTCAATGAGGACGGCGAAGAGGTTTCGACCAGAATTCTGAAACTCGACATCAAGAAAATGATCGAAGAAGAAGACCCGCACAAACCTCTGACCGATGAAAAAATTGCAAAAAAACTTGCCAGAAACGGCGTAAAACTTTCGCGCCGGACGGTTGCCAAATACCGCGATCAGATGCAGATTCCCGGTTCGCGCGAAAGAAAAACAGTAGTTTAGAAAATCAGAAAATTAATTTGAATTAAGAGGAAAATATGAAATTTGAATACACGGGCAGGCACGTCGAAGTTACACCGGCGATGCGTTCTCACGTTGAGGAACATTTTGCCAGATTGGATTATTTGTTTGACGGTGCGGCGGATCACGCCCACGTTATAATCGAGGTCGAACGCGGTCAGCACCGTTCGGAAATGGTCGTCAAATGGCGAAAACAAATTTTAACCGCGACGACAATCGTTGACGATATGTATCAATCTCTGTCGCAAACGATTGATAAAATCGAAAAACAAGCCCGACGGCTCAAGGAAAAAATTACCGACAAACATCACAAAGCGGAAAAGATCAGCACCGTTTTGCCGCCCGTCGTAGAAGTCGAACCCGAACCGGACAAACCCAGAATTATCGAATCCGATCTTAGCACGGTCAAACCGATGACCGCCGAAGAAGCCTCTCTGCGGCTCGAAGAAGATAATAAACAATTTGTGGTGTTTAGAAACGCTTCCAACGAAAAAATCGCCGTGATCTACAAAAGAGAAGACGGAAATTTCGGTTTGATTCAACCCTAAAACGGACGGTTTTATAATGCAGCCGGAAAAAGGAAATACGCCCGAAATTTCCGTTAAATATTTTTTAGAAAATTCTCCCGAAGAACTCGGTCTGCAAATTTTATCGGGCGAAAACGGTATTTCCGAAAGAGAAATCTCGTCGGCTGGAATCCAGAAACTGGGACTTGCGCTGGCGGGATTTTCTCATTATATTCATCGGGGACGCATTCAGATCATCGGTCAGAGCGAAATATCTTATCTTCGCCAACTCGATTCACAGAAGAGAACTCAGGCGATTTTGAATCTCGATCTGGATACAATCTGCTGCATTCTGATAACCAAAAATTTAGAGCCGCCGCCAAAATTAATCGAAATTTCAAATCGGGAAAAACTGCCGATTTTATCTACCGAACTGGTTAGCTCGGCGGCTATCGGCAAAGTTTCCGATTATCTTCAGCAGATTCTTGCTCCGCAGATTACGATTCACGGCGTTTTAATGGAAATTTTCGGAATCGGCGTTTTGATTTCGGGCAAATCCGGCATCGGAAAATCGGAATTGGCTCTGGATTTGATTACGAGAAATCACATATTTATTTCCGACGATTCGGTTTTGATAAAAAAGATAGGCGAACGGCTCGAAGGTTCTTCGCCGGAGATTACTTTTCAGCATCTTGAAATCAGAGGTTTGGGTATAATCAACGTTAGGGACTTATTCGGAGTTTCGGCGATTGCTGAGAAAATTCAAATTCAATTACTGATCGAACTCAAAAAATGGGACGAGATAGATTTGGTCGAACGGCTCGGATTAGATTATAAAGAAGAAGAAATTCTCAAAGTAAAAATCAAAAAATTTGTGCTGCCGGTCAGCGCGGGACGCAATCTTTCAACCTTGATCGAAACGGCAATTCGCGTTCACCTGCTGCGAATCGCCGGATTCGATGCGGCTGAAAGTTTGATCGAAAAACACTCGACTCTGATTAGCAACCAGACGAAAATTTGAGTATTCTATATAAAAGCACTTCTTCGATATGGATCAACACAAAGAAAAAAGCAGCCTTCCGAAATTTGTAATTATCACCGGATTAAGCGGTTCGGGAATGACCTCCGCGACAAATGCCTTCGAGGATTTGAATTATTTTTGCGTGGATAATCTGCCGCTGACGATGCTCGAAACATTTTCGCGCCTTCTTATTCCGACGGAGGAAGAAGTTGCGGCAATTGAAAAAGCGGCTCTCGTGATAAACATCCGCGAACGGCATTTTCTGTCGGAATTTCCCGCCGAACTGAAAAAATTAAAAAGAAAAACACTCGATCCCTGCGTCGTTTTTTTTGAAGCATCGGACGAGGTTTTGCAGAGGCGTTTCAGCGAAACGCGCCGTCCGCATCCGGCGGATAACGGCAAGGGAGTTTTAAGCGCGATACAAAACGAAAGAAAGGCGATGAAGCCGATTCGTGAAAACGCCGATCTGATAATTGACACCTCAAAGCATACGGTTCATACGCTTCGCCACTTGCTGATCGAAAGGTTCAGCAAAACAAAAATGGGAAATCCGCTTAACGTGCAGATTACGAGTTTCGGACATAAACACGGCGTTCCCGGACAACTCGATCTGCTGTTTGACGTGCGCCATCTGCCGAATCCATATTTTGAGAAAGATTTGCGCGAACTGCCCGGAACTGATAAAAAGGTTCTGAAATTTTTAGAAAAGCAGGAGCAGGTGAAAGAAACGATCAGACGATTTATAGATTTGCTCGAATATCTTCTGCCGCTTTACAAACTCGAAGGAAAATCATATCTGACCATCGGAATCGGCTGCACGGGCGGCAGACATCGTTCGGTAATGGTGGCAAATTCGCTGGGCGATTCGCTGGGCGGCGAGAATTTTGACGTTTCGGTAACTCACCGGGACGTTTTAAAATAGAAATTTTAATCAACAAAAATGAGCGAAATAAAAAAAATCGGCGGTGTTATTGTATCGCACGGGCGCGTTGCCGGCGAACTTCTGGCGGCGGCGGAAACAGTTGTCGGCGGAATGAACCACATTACGGCGGTTTCCATCGGCTGGCACGACGACGTGGAACACGCCAAAGAACAGATCAGGCGTTCTATCGAAAATGTTTCCGAAGGGCGCGGCGTTTTGCTTTTAACCGATATGTTCGGCGGAACTCCGACAAATATCTCGGCGATGTTCCTCAAGAAAGACGAAGTGGAAATCGTAACCGGCGTAAATCTGCCGATGGTTATCAAACTCGCTTCACAGCAAAAGGAAATGAGTTTATCGGAAATGGCAATCGAGGTCGAAGCGCAGGGAAAACAAGCGATCTACCGAACGGGCGATTTGCTCGAACCGCAGAAAAATCAGAATTGATGCGAAAAAAAGAGATTACCATTGTTAATCAACTCGGTCTTCACGCCCGCGCCGCCGCGCAGCTTGTGCGGCTGGCAAGCGGTTTTCAGAGCAAAATCAAAATTATTCGCACGGACAAAAATATTTACGCCAACGCAAAATCAATTCTGAGCGTTTTAACGCTGGCGGCATCAAAGGGAACAAAAATCGAACTGGAAGTCGAAGGAGAAGACGAAGACGAAGCGTTTTCAGAAATCTCGGATATTTTTGAAACGGGTTTCGGTGAATTATAAACTTTTATAAAAATTATGACGGAAACAGTTAATTTACAGCCGGGAAAAGGAAAATCAATCGGACTTTTGGGCGTGCCTCTCGGATTCGGCGCGGGCGAACCGGGCAGCGAACTCGGAGTCGAGGCAATGCGCCTGTCAACTTTTCGCGGAAATATTTTATCCGAACATCTCAGGGAACTCGGCTATAATTTCAAAGATTACGGCGATGTGGAAATTACCAAACCAAATTACATTGCCGAAGAAAACGATAAACCGAAATATCTGGAAGAAATTATTTTATCAAGCCGAAATTCGGCGAAATCGGTTAAAAATATTCTGGAAGATGAAGCGATTCCTCTGATTTTAGGCGGCGATCATTCGATTGCAATCGGAACTTTCTCCGGCGTTTCGTCCTTTTTTCACGAGCAAAATCAGGAAATCGGTATGATTTGGTTCGACGCGCACGCCGACATAAACACGGACAAAACTTCGCCTTCGGGAAATATACACGGAATGCCGCTTGCCGTTCTGCTCGGCGAAGGAATTCCGCAGCTTGTTGATCTGGAAGGCTTTTCGCCAAAATTAAATAAAAAATTCTGCGCTCATATCGGCGGGCGCGATCTGGACGACGAAGAAAAAATACGAATCCACAAACTCGGTCTGCGCGACAATTTTTTCACGATGAGCGACATAGATCGGCGCGGAATCGTCGCCTGCGTTGAAGACGCGGTTAAAATCGCTTCGGGCGCGAAAGCCGGATACCACATAACTTTTGACGTTGATATGATGGATCCGCGTTTCGCGCCCGGTTCGGGAACTCTTGTTCGCGGCGGCGTAACTTACAGGGAAGCGCATCTCGCTCTGGAAATTTTAGCCGAAGCGGGCGGAATGCGTTCGTTTGAAATTGTCGAGGTCAATCCGATGCTCGACAACAGCAACATCACCGTAAAACTTGCGGGCGAACTTATTTTATCGGCATTCGGGAAAACGATTTTGTAGGAAAAAATTTTTATGGCAAAAACAAAGATCGGTGTAATTTTCGGCGGACGTTCGGGCGAACACGAAATTTCGATACGTTCGGCGAAAACCGTTATCGAAAAGATTGATAAGGAAAAATACAGCGTGATTCCGATTGCGATCAATCAATCGGGCGTTTGGCTGAGTCCGGCGCGTTCTTTGGAACTTTTACCCGAAGAAAGCCGCCGTTTGTTGACAGAAACGGGCGAAGAATTTTCCGAAACTACCGTTGATTTGATCGAAACCGGAAAATTTGAAAGTTTAGATTCGGCGAATTCTTCGGAAAAGCCTCTCGATGTGATTTTTCCGGTTCTGCACGGAACTTATGGCGAAGACGGCACGATTCAGGGGCTTTTTGAAATGGCTGATATTCCGTATGTCGGCTGCGGCGTTTTAGCTTCTTCGTGCGGAATGGATAAGGTTGTGATGAAGACGCTTTTCCGCGACGCGGATTTGCCGATTTGCCGCTACGTCTGGTTTTTGAGAAGCGAATGGGAAAAAAATACCGAGCAGGTTCTGGAGAAAACCGAAGCGAAGATCGGTTATCCGTGTTTTGTAAAACCGGCGAATTTAGGTTCGTCCGTCGGAATCTCCAAAGCATCTGACCGCGATTCGCTGAAAAAAGCGATTGAATTTGCGGCGGAATATGATCGCAAAATTGTCGTCGAAGAAGGCTTAAATGCCCGCGAGATCGAGTGCGCGGTTCTCGGAAACGAATCGCCGAAAGCAAGTCTGCCGGGCGAATATATCGTTCACGACGAGGACAAAAAATTTCTCGATTACACGGAAAAATATGCGAAAACGGGCAATAACGAATTTGTCGTTCCGGCTTTGATCTCGGAAGAATTGACCGAAAAAATAAAACGAATGGCGATCAGCGCGTTTCGTGCAATTGACGGTTCGGGTTTAGCCCGCGTGGATTTCTTTCTGCGAAATGATACGGGCGAGATTCTGATAAATGAAATAAATACGATGCCCGGTTTAACCGACGCTTCCGGTTATCCGAAAATGTGGCAGGGAACTCTTATGGATTTTTCGGAAGTTTTGGACGAACTGATAAATCTGGCGTTGGAAAGGCACACGGATAAATCCAGAAATAAAACGACTTTTTAAAAACGGGCGAATTTGCAATTTACATACAAATCCGTCAAACTTAAATTAAATAAACACAAGGAGAAAAATAATTATGTCAGTAGCAAAAAATATAGAAATCACTTCAACTTCAACCGAAAGTTTCGAGGATGCGATCAATTCGGGAATCAAAAAAGCCTGCGAAACGATCAAAGATGTCAGAGGTGCTTGGATCAAAGAGCAGAAAGTTAAAATCGAAAACGGCAAGGTTGCGGAATATAACGTGATGATGATTTTGACCTTCGTTTTAGGCGAAAAGCAAAATGTGGACGAGTAAATTTTTGAAGATAAAATTTTAATCAAAAACGGTGAATTCGGTTAAATCGGGTTCATCGTTTTTCTTTTGGTGCTTCGTAACCTTTGCGCGTTCTGATATTCAGATTCGGGCGGGCGATTCGCAGATTAAGTTCGTGAAATTTACCGTCCTTTTTTTCATCCGCCGGATAAAAACCGAGCGTGTATTGAACGCCCAATTCCTTGACGATATTCTGAAATGCCTCGCGCATTTCTACGCCGCCGCGCGTTGCGATAAAAACGCCGCCGGTTTCTTTGGCGAATTTTTTCAACGTCGCCGTATTCTGCATTTTCTGCTTGCCGCCGCTTGAGATCGAAGACATATCAATCGTATAAATCGAGGCGTTCGATTGCTGCGCGGCTTTGAGTGCTTTTGAAGCGGAGCGTCCGCTTCTCGTATCCGCGCCGTCGGACAAAACGACAATCGCGCGTCTTTTTTCGGGGCGGTTGGATAAAACCTGCGCGGCTTTATAAATCGCGTCATTTAAAACCGTCCAGCCGTCGGCTTTTAAATCGAATATTTGATAAGCAATATCGCGGCTGTTGGAAAAATCCTGAACCATTTTGATCGTCGTATCAAAACTGTAAATCGCCGCATTGTCGTCAAAACGCAGATTTTCCAGAAATTTTATCGCCGCCGAACGCGCAACCGAGATTTGATTTTCCATACTGCCCGAAGAATCGAGCAGAATAACGGCGGCAAAAGGCGTTTCCTGCGCTTTGAAAAATGCGAGTTTTTGCAATTTTCCATCGTCGTAAACCTCGAATTGCTCTTCTTTTAATCCGAAAACAGGCTCGCCTTTCTTATCCGTAATTGTTGCATTCATTACTACTAAGTTTGACTCAACAGTAATAATTTCATCATCCTCAACTTCTTCCGTCTGTGCGGAAACGGAGATAACGAAAGCCAAGAAAAGCAATACAAATAAAAAATGCAGTTTACGCATAATAAATTTAATAATTTACAGATAAATTATTTGCCGCGAAGAAATTTTACGAATCTCAAAATAGAATTCGACGTTTCGATTGCCGTTGCGGAAATCGTGTATTTGGTCGTTTGTTTTACTTCATCGAGGAGGTTTAAACTCGCGTCTTTTAATTTTTCAACAACGGTTTTCTTTGAATCAGGCACTTGCTCGTCGTCATCGTCGCCGTCCGCGCCGAGTTCGCTGCGGATTTTTTTTATCAATTTTTCCAGTTCCTTGAGTTTTTTCTGGTCTGTCGAAGAAATCTGCTGTTTATGAGAAAAAGATTTTTCAATTTCTTGGGAAATTTTCAAGGCTTGCTCCGTTCGCGCGACAAGTTCTTCAAAATCTTCCTGTTTTCGTTCGATCTCGCCTTTGGCAAGCATCTCCTTCATACTTTTAGACAAATTATCTTCTTGCGGATGAGCCGGAATCTGTGCTTGGGCGGAAAAACAGCCGATTGCCAAAAACAAAATTATTAAAACTGAACGAAAATTTGTAAAATTCATAACGATCTCCCCGCAAAATTTACGGCTTATTAACAATCGGCGCGTCCGGTGAGATTCCCGTAATCATCTGCACCAATTTGATTAAAAATTCTTCTTCGGCTTGCCCGGAACTTTGCAAAGTCGTCCATTCGTTGAAAAGCCCGTTGCCCGATCTGCCTTCGACTTTGGCTGTAACATAGACATTGTTTTGGATTCCGTCAATTGACTGCACCTCGATTGTGTATGTGTATCTGCCGCGCGTCCAAGCCGTATCGTTGTCAGGCAAAACCGCGTAGCGATTCAATTCGCTGCCCGATGTAACCGGACCTTTGGCGAATATAAACGGCTGCGAAACGATCAAACCGTCTTTAAATTTGGAAGCCGATTCGTCAATAATTACGCGCTGATCCTTCAAAATATCAACAATCGTATTAATCAGAATATCGCGGCGCGAGTTGAGCCGATACGGATTCGGCAGACGCTGGCGAACTTTGGTTTTTCCTTTGCCAAAATCGAAAACCGTCGCTTTGTCATTGGTCGGCTGCGAGGAATTTGTTGATTTGTTGCCTTCCGATTTGATTTCCTTAGTTTGACTGTCAATTCCTTTCTGAGCAAAAACAGTCGAAACCGAGATAACCAAAACGACGAGCAGACCTTTTAAAAAATTATTCATATTGTAAATTTACACGAACTCAAAATTTAATCAAACATAACCAAACCGGCTGTAAAATTAAACAATTTGATGAGATATAAAACGGGCAGGTTGTATCGGGTAAATTCAAGGTTTATCCGAATCCGAATTTTGCATTTCCCAAAGCAGCAGGTATTTCAAAAAAGCGTGATTGGCGGCAAAGCGGGCGATACAAAAACCGGGAAAACCGTCGAGAAAACCGAGTTTCAAAATGTATGTCTGAAAAAACGCCGTTAATCCGGCGGTCATAACCTTGAAAATTCCGATTCTTTTTCCGCGCCCGAACATTTGTTCGGCGGCAAGCGGCGCGTAGCGAGTTCCGATCATTTTATGATGTTCGGCGGCATTCTCAATCGTGAAATGCAGAATGTCGCCGTTTAATTTCCCGGTTTTTGAGTTTTCCGACATTTGTATTGATTCGTGAATAATGACGTTTTTCCAATGCGCTTTTCTTTTATCAAAAAAACGCAACTGCCAATCTGGATACCAACCGCCGTGCCTGATCGGGCGATTCATATAATATGTCAGGCGCGAAATTTTGTAGCCGTCGGCGGTATTGCCGGAATTTTTTAAGGTTAAAATCTCGTTTTTCAGTTCTTCGGAAACACGCTCGTCGGCATCGAGGCTGAAAATCCATTCAAATCGGGCGTTATCAACGGCGAATTGTTTTTGCTTGGCAAAACCGAGCCATTTTTGCGTTAAAACTTTTGCGCCGAGCGATTCGGCGATTTGGACGGTTTTATCGGAACTTTCCGAATCAACAACCAGAATTTCATCAGCCCAAGCAATTGATTTGACGGCATCGGCGATGTGTCTTTCTTCATTGAAAGTAATAATTGTCGCGGAAATTTTCACAAAAAAGAGTTTCTCAAAGTTAAAGTAAAATATAAAGAGTCGGCAAACCGACTCTTCAAAAGTTTTTTAAGTTTTATTTGTAAACTGTTGAAAACACAAAGTTTATTTATTGTCTTCAATTTCGCCGTCGTCAACCGGAGAATCTACTTGAATATTATTTACCAGAAATGTCGTCGAAGTTGCCCGCTGCAAATCCGAGAGTGCTTTATTGTAATCGGTTTCGGCGCGAATCTCGGCGTTTCTCGCGTTTGCCAAAGTGTTTTCGCGTTGAAAAAGAAGAAATGTGGTCGAGCGTCCGACTTCGTAAAGTTTGCGTTCGCCGGCAAGTTGTATTTCGGCATTTTCTCTCGCACGCCGCGCCGCCAAAACTCTCTGACGCGCGGTTTCAACCGCTTGCACGGCGTTGCGGACTTCGGCGACGACAATTTGTTCCTGCTGTCTGGTTTGTGCGTCAACCTGCTGATTTTGAATTTGTGCGCCCGCCAGATTCGCCTTTGCCGTTCTGTTTCCAAGCGGAAAAGAAAAGGTTACGCCGATGGAATAATTCGGCGAATCGGTTCGGAAAAGATTGCCGAACGAACGAAATGTGCCGCCGTCCAAAAAATCCGGCAAGCCCTGAACGGGAACAATCGGAATGTCCGTAATCGGAGCAAGTCCCAATTGCTGCCGGGTTTGGTTAAGCCGGTTGAGCAAAAAAGTATCGGCGTTCAGATTTACAAAAGTTTGATTCGTCGGATCGAAAATCAGAGGCGTTGCCGTTCCTTCCGGGACTGTTTGACCTGTCAGAGATAAACCGTTTAAGGAAAACGTCGTGTTCAGATCAATTTGCGGCTTCGTCTGATTTCTGAAAAATTCTATATCAATTTCATTTATCTCGTTTTGCAGACGCAGACGGCGAAGTTCCGAACGATTTTCCAGCGCGTCTTTTAAGGCATCGTCTAAATTTATCGGTTCGAGGCTGAAAACAGGGCGATCCGTCGGAACAAAACTCTGCGTCCATTCGGGCGCAGTCGGGTCTTTTAAAAGAAGTTGTTTGAGAGTATTTTCCGCCGTGGAAACCTGTTGGGCGGCAAGCAGAACGTCGGATTCGCGGTTGGCGAGTTCGGTGGAAACTTCGGCTCTTTCAAGCGGCGCGGCACTTCCGGCTTCGATTCGTGCCTCGACCTGCCGCAGATTTTCGCGGCTCAGATTCAGATTCGCCAGACGATTCTGCTGATCGCGCAGGGCAAAAACCAAATCCCAGTAAGCGCGTTGCACCTGCGCGATAATCTCGATTGTCCGGCGGCGAAAATCCGCGTCGGTTTGCTGCAATCTTTTTTTCTGAATTTTTATCTGCCGGCGATTGTTGTCAATCTTAAAATCGCGCAAAAGCGGCTGATTATAAGTAAAACCGAATGTGCTGAAAAAAGTCGTGCTTCCCGTTGAACTGAGTCCGGCGGTTTGATTAAAAACGCTGTTGTTTCTTGAATTACTGCCCGTTTGACTGGTGTTCAAAAAGACATTGTAGCTTCCGCCGCCCGGTCTGATAAATTGCGAAAAACTCGAATCGAGCCGCAGATCATTTGAACCGCCCGAACCCGTCGTCGAACTCCTCGATAAAACGGGCGTGACGCTGAAAACCGGATCGTAATTTCCCAACAGCGAACGAAGCTGAGTTTCCTGAAATTTTACGTCATCTCTGGCAATTTCGATGTCGTTATTATTAACGAGAGCCTTGCGAATCGCTTCGTTCAGCGAAAGAGAATTTGTCTGCGCGGAATCTATACCGACGCGCGAAAAATCGGCGTTTTTCAAGATGTCAATTTTTTCAGATTCTGATGTTAAAGTTTCCGGCGCGTGGACGGTTTTTTCGACTTTCTCCATTTCGGCAGTTTCGGTTTGAGCGTTTTGATTAACCGCGATCTGCTTTTTTTCGTCTTGAGCGAAAACGTAAATATTTCCGAATCCGGCGATCAAAATCAAACCGAGAAAAACGAAAAAACGGCGGTGTAAGTGGTTCATTAGAATAATAACTCCGATTATTTGTTAAATTTATAAATAAGAATAAAAACTCAAACCTTACTACGCTGAAAAAATCTTGTTAGTTTCAAAAAAAATATACGCGCTCTTGTAAAACGAATTTAAGATAAAGAGCGCGAAGCCGTCTTTGAGTTTTCCGATAATTTAAGTTATCTTCAAGGTTTTAATATACAAATACAGCTTAGGAGGAAATTTTTCAAAATGGCGATAAAAGTTGGTATAAACGGTTTCGGACGCATCGGGCGCAACGTGCTGCGGGCATCGCTCGGCGACGCGGACATTGATTTTGTGGCGGTAAATGATCTGACCGATACGAAAACTCTGGCGCATCTTCTAAAATACGATTCGGTGATGGGAAATCTCGAACAGGAGATTTCGGCAGGCGAAAACTCGATTACGGTTGACGGCGACGAATTTCGCGTGTTCAGCGAACGCGATCCGGCGAATATTCCTTGGAACGAAACCGGCGCGGAAATCGTTCTCGAATGCACGGGAATTTTCCGCACCAAAGAAACCGCTTCAAAACATCTCGGCGGAACGGTTAAAAAAGTTATTATTTCCGCGCCCGCCAAAGGTGAAGATATAACGATTGTTTTAGGAGTAAACGAAGAAAAATACAATCCCGAAACCGACCACATCATTTCAAACGCATCCTGCACGACGAATTGTCTTGCGCCGCTGGCAAAAGTTATGAACGAAAATTTCGGCATCAAAAACGCTTTGATGAACACGATTCATTCATATACAAACGACCAGCAATTGCTCGATCTGCCGCACAAAGATTTGCGCCGCGCGAGAGCCGCCGGACTTTCGATGATTCCGACTTCGACGGGCGCGGCAAAAGCCGTCGAACTCGTTCTGCCCGAATTAAAAGGCAAATTTGACGGAATTTCCGTGCGCGTTCCGACTCCGAATGTTTCATTGGTTGACGTTGTGATGAATCTGGAAAAGGAAACTTCCACCGAAGAAGTCAACCGCGTTTTGAAAAATGCCGCAAATGAAGAACTCAAAGGAATTTTAGCTTTTGAAGAACAACCGCTTGTTTCGATAGATTTTCGCGGAAATCCGAATTCTTCGATTGTTGATGCCGAAAACACAACGGTTATTGACGGCAAAACGGTAAAACTTCTTTCGTGGTATGACAATGAATGGGGCTATTCGTGCCGCGTTCGTGACTTAGTTAAGTATATTGCTGACAAAGGTTTGTAAGTTGAATATTATGTCAGCAGCGTCAGCGTAAACCGATGCGTGATTATAAATAATTAAGAAGCTATTTGGAAACTAAAAAAAACGTAACGCCGGCATCTTGCCGGCTGTCTTGGTGGCATCTTGCCGCCAATTATCTGTTTTTCCTGCCAATTCGAGTAAATAACGCTCGAATTGGCGGCTGGAAGCCACCAAGACAGCCGGCTGGAAGCCTGCGATACAATTTCCAAACAGCTTCTAAGAAGCATCGGCTCACTTAGGACGCTGCTGACTTTGCATTTATGAATAAAAAAACTATCAAAGATATTGATCTAAAAGGAAAGCGCGTTTTGATTCGCGTTGATTTTAATGTTCCTCTAAAAAACGGCAAGGTTGAGGACGACACGCGAATTAAAGCGGCGTTGCCGACGATAAAATACGCGGTGGAGCAAGGCGCGAAAGTTATTTTAGCGTCGCATCTCGGCAGACCGAAAGGCGAGCGCGTCGAAAAATATTCGCTTCGTCCGGTTTTTCAGTTTATGCGCGATTTGCCGGAATTTCAAAGCGAACTCGATCTAACAAACAGCGAATCGGGAATGGATTCTTTCGGAACTTCGATGGGCGAAAACGACGATAAACATTACAAAATCTTCTTTGCAAACGACTGCATCGGCGATGAGGTCGAGCATCAAATCAACGAACTGAAAGACGGGGAAGTTCTGCTTCTCGAAAACACCAGATTTTACAAAGGCGAAGAAGCAAACGACGAAGAATTTGCGAAAGAATTAGCCGAACTTTGCGATGTTTACGTCAACGACGCATTCGGCGCGGCGCATCGCGCACACGCTTCGACGGCGGGAATCACAAACTTTGTCGAAACTTCCGCTGCCGGACTTTTGATGAAAAAGGAACTCGATTTTTTATCAAAGGCTTTGGAGAATCCCGAAAGACCGTTTGTCGCTATTTTAGGCGGCGCAAAGGTTTCCGATAAAATTCCGGTTATAAAATCTCTGATCGAACGCAAAGTTGACAAATTACTAATCGGCGGCGCGATGGCTTACACATTTTTCAAGGCGAAAGGTTACACAATCGGGAAATCTCTGGTCGAAGACGAAATGCTCGAAACGGCTCTGGAAGTTGAAAAACAGGCGAAAGAATCAGGCGTTGAATTGATTTTGCCGACGGATCATCAAGTTGTGGATTCGTTTGACCCGCTGAATTCGCGCAAAACGATTCCGATAGATTTTACAAACAAAGGACTTGTCGGTTTGGACATCGGCGAAGAAACGAGAGCGATTTTCAAAAACGCTCTGGAAGGTGCGAAAACGATAATCTGGAACGGTCCGATGGGAATGTTTGAAGAAAAACCGTTTGACGAAGGCACGATTGCGATTGCCGAAGCGGTTGCCGAAGCGACGGAAAACGGCGCGACTTCGATTGTCGGCGGCGGCGATTCGGTGGCGGCTTTAAATCAAGCCGGACTCGGCGAAAAAATCTCGCACATCTCAACCGGCGGCGGCGCGACGCTCGAATTTTTATCCGGCGAAGAACTGCCGGGCGTGGCGGCTTTGGATGATAAGTAGAGCGTAAAATTAAAGAGGCGGAAACCCGACAGTTATGGAGGGTGCTGTTTATAAGTCAAAAAGTTTATAGATAAACAGCATTTTCAACATATTTTTAAAACCCAACAAATTTTTAATCAATCAGCACCCTCCATAACTGCCCTTGTTTCTGCCTTTGTTTGCCGTTATAACTTAATTTTTTGCACGTTTCTAAATTTTAATCAAATGAAAGCATATAAATTGCTTGATTAAGCAAATATGGTGGTGTGATAAAATAATTTTGATATGGGAAACGCTAATTCAGAAAATTTAACAGTTGCTGAGATTGCATTCGGTAATTTAAATATTTTGCCGGATGTGGTCAAACATTTGTTTAAAACTTTAGTTGACAAAAATGTTATTTTCAATGCGGATGCCAATTAAGATTATTTCAGAAAGTTTAAATAATAAACAAAAAGGAATTGAAGCGTTTGAAGTTGAAAAATCTGATGAAGGATTTAAAGATTCCCGTGAAATTTTGCTTAAACAAGCAGGTTCATTTAAAGATGATGAATTATTAGATTTTATTTATAAAGAACGCAGACGTTCAATGAGATACCCGAAATACAAAACATTTCGGGCTATTCCCGAATTTAGAAGTCGTAAATTGGATTGATTAAATTATGAGAAAACCTGTCATTGCCGGAAACTGGAAAATGCACAAACTGCACGACGAAGCGGTTGAAACAGCGTTGAAATTGAAGCCTTTGGTTGCCAATGCAAATCATTGCGAAATTATTATCGCGCCCGTTTTTACTGCGTTAAAAACCGTCTGCGACCGGCTCGAAGGCTCGAATATTCAAGTTGCGGCGCAAAATTGCGCGACGGAAACCGAACACGGAGCGCACACGGGCGAAGTTTGCGCGGATATGATAAAGGACATCGGCGCGTCGCACATAATCATCGGACATTCGGAGCGCAGGCAGTTTTACGGCGAAACGGACAGGACTGTAAATTTGAAAACGAGAGCGTGTCTGCATTTCGGTTTGACGGCAATCGTCTGCGTCGGCGAAATGCTGCCGGACAGGGAAGCGGGCGAACAGGAAACGGTTGTCGGAGAGCAACTCGAAGGCGGTCTTGACGGTTTGACAGTTTCCGATATGGAACGTATCATAATCGCTTACGAACCTGTCTGGGCAATCGGCACGGGAAAAACCGCCACGCCCGGACAGGCTCAGGAAATGCACGAATTTATTCGTTCTTTTTTAGCCGAAAAGCATAATTCGGAAATTGCCGGAAACGTGCGGATTCTTTACGGCGGTTCGGTCAAACCGGAAAATATTTCGGAGTTGATGAGCGAAGAAGATATTGACGGTGCATTGGTCGGCGGAGCGAGCCTTAAAGCGGAAAGTTTTGCCGGAATTGTTAATTATAAATAGTTTTCAGAAATTTCGATTTGCATTTAAGTTTGCACATCGAAAATTTCAATGGAGTTAAGAAGTTGGCATATTTTTTATACGGATTATTTTTTACATCCTGCGTCATAATGGTCGTTTCCGTGCTGTTGCAGCCGGGAAAGACCGATGCCGGTGCTTTATTTACAAGTAATATTTCCAGTTCGGACTATAAACCGCGCGGTTCGCAGTCAATTTTGGCGAAAATTACGATTGTCGCCGCGACCACCTTTATTTTGTCCGCGCTGATGTTATCGCTGCCTGCTTTGACGGGAAATGTGTCGGTTTTGCAGACAACTGGGAATATTGAAGGACCTGCAAAAGATGTCGTTACCACCGAAGGAAACGTAAATACAGCCGCGCCTGTCGCAAACGCGAATATCGCCGCGCCCGCTGCAAATTCAAATGTCGGGGCGAACACACCGGCGAATGCCGAAACTCAGCCGTCTGCAAACACGTCAAGCAATAAATAGATTTTTGATACAACTAAAAAGTTTTTATTCGCAACAAAATCAGCGAATTGAAAACAAATCCGCCGAGGTGGTGAAATTGGTATACACGCACGCTTGAGGGGCGTGTGGAGCAATCCATGCGGGTTCGAGTCCCGCCCTCGGCACCATTTTTTACAAAAGCCTTTCGTTTATTCGGAAGGCTTTTATTTATTTTCAGCATCAAGCAAAGTGTTTTTTTATGACAAGGAAATTTTCAATTGAAGATGTGAAATGGGCGAAAGATAAAGTTTCGCCCGATTACAGGCATCTTGAAACTGCTGTAAGTTCCGAATCTTTTAAATTTTCCGCTGAAATTCTTGAAAAATTGTGCAGATTAAACAGTTTCGATTTGGAAAAAGAAAGCGGATTTGCCGACGAGATACTTTTCGGTTTACGCGGCTGCCGAATTGCCTGTGAAAACGAAAAATCTTTTGATTTCGTTTCCACAATCAACTTGGTCGAGGCTGTGCCGAATCATAAACAAAGCAGATGCGTTCTGGGCGTGTGGAAGCGTTCCGATAATAAAATCGCGGCTTTTCCCGGTTCAACCGTTCCATTTTGGGAAGCATTAGTAAAACAAATCGAAAAACCGGATGCTAAAATCAGCAATCTGCTTTCCACCGGACTTTACAGATACATAATCGGAACGCACAAAAAACTTGACGAAGAATATAAAATTTGCGGAGTTTTCCGGCAGGAAGGAAAAGTTCCGGTGCTGCGAACCAAGAAAAATCCGGTTTTTGAAATAAACGGCGAATGGGATTTTGCAAATGTCGGCGACAATATTCACCCGTCAAGATTTAAGAACCCGACGGATCAATTTTCATCCGAAGGTTGTCTGACCGTTCCGGGCGGCGGCTTTTTTATGGGAAACCACGAACACGACGGGCTTTGGAGCAAATTCCGCAAATCGGCAAATCTGCATCCGGCAAAACCTTGCGAATCGGAAGAAGGAAAAAAATATTTATTGATTCTTTTAACCGGACGCGAAGCGAAACTTGCGAAAGAATCCGGTTCAAAAAACTTAACGCGCCTTCGTTTCGGCTCTTTCGGCGAAAAAGTGAAAAAGCTGCAAACGGCGTTAAAAAATCACGATAAAATTTTTTATCGGCAAGCGATTGACGGTGAATTTGGAATTTATACAGCCGAAGCGTTTATAAATTGGCAAAAATATCTCGACGGCGAAAAAGCCGACGGAATTGTAACTCCTAAAGCGGCTCAGAAACTCGGATTCGATTTATAAAATCTCGTAGAAAAAATTTAAAAAATAGACAACTTTATCCGCAGATATTTTTTCGGGTTTTGACGAAAATCGTAGATTAATTTCGTGCTTTCCGATGAAAGTTGATTGATGTTTGAAGTCGTCTGATTTATGTTGTTGTAAAGCGTTTCGTCGGTGAACAGTTTGCCGATAGTGCCT
The DNA here is from genome assembly GCA_965214585.1 of Pyrinomonadaceae bacterium. Lineage (GTDB taxonomy): Bacteria > Acidobacteriota > Blastocatellia > Pyrinomonadales > Pyrinomonadaceae > JAHCHG01. The sequence goes on from OZ243957.1 coordinate 3,812,879, forward strand.
TCTCCCTGCTGCACATCATTTATTAGAGTGTCGAGTTTTGCGGCGGTTGAATTAAAATTTGCCAAAGTCTGCCGCGCATCGTCGTAAAGTTGTTCGTCTTTCAAAAGTTTCCCGGCAGTTCCGCGTCCGGCGTTTAAATCAACCGTGATTTGCTTAAAGTCGTCGGCAATGTTGTTAAATCTCTCGATAGATTTGCGTAAATCGCCGATTGCCGTGCGCGTGTCGTTGTAAAGTGCTTCGTCGGAAAGCAGTTTTCCGGCAGTTCCGCGTCCGCCGCGCAGATCGGTTGAGATTTGGTCAAGCTGCGTGATCGTTTTATTCAAATTATTGTAAAGCTGCGGATCGTTGATTAATTTGCCAGCCGTTCCGTCGCCGGATTTGGCTTGGTCAATCAGATTCTGAATTTTTACCATCGTCAGTTTCGCCTCGCCGACGCTCGAATCGAGGCTTTTGTAAAGCGACGGATCGTTGATAAATCTGCCGAGCGTTCCTTCGCCCTGATTTGCTTTGGTTAAAATCTCATTGGTCGGAATGGAAAGTTTATTTATCTGCTCTAAAAGATCGTTTCCCGTCTGCGTCAATTGATTGATAGACATTGCGGCAGTCGAATTTAAAACGTGATTTGCCTGAACCGGCGCACCTTTTGAAGTTCCCGGCGTAACATTTATAATTTTATCGTTCGATAAAACCGACGTGGCGATAAGCTGGGCAGTCGAATCCGTTCTGATGCGGTCTGAAATAGGTTTGCCGTCGAGTTCCTGATCTACTGTCAAAATGGCTTCGATTTTCGCGTCTTCCGGGCTGTCGGGCGGCAAAAATCTGACTTCATCAACCTGCCCGATGGTTACGCCCGCAAGTTGGACTTCCGCGCCCGGACGCAATCCGTCGGCACTCGAAAAACGCGCTTTTAATTTTAGTTCCTTTTTGAATGGATTTAAATCGCCCGTCGAATTCAAGATCAAAAATCCTAAAACAGCGAGTCCGAAAAGCACAAAAATTCCAACGCGCAAATGGCTGAAACCTAAATTTCTTTTTGTATTTGGCATATAAAAAAAGTTTGATTATTTTCCGTTCAAAAAAGTTTGTATATATTTATCGGGAGTCGAGCGAAGCTGTTCTTCCTTGCCGCTGAAAATAATATGTCCGTCTTTTATCATAATAATTTCAGTATTGATTATGCAAAGTTTTTCGCCTTCGAGTTCAAAAGCCACTTCGCCGTTTTCATCTACAATAGCATATTCGGTTGAGAGATATTCCAGATTTTTCATTTCGTGCGTTACAAAAATCGAGGAAACGTCTTCCAGATCGCGCAGTTTTATCGCCAATTCGCAGATCGTCCGCGCCGTCGGCGGATCGAGTCCGGCGGTTGGTTCGTCAAACATCACGATTTGCGGATCGCCGATCAGAGCGCGGGCGATTCCGACGCGCCGCCGCATTCCGCCCGAAAGTTCCGCCGGCATCTTGTCAATTGCGTCTTCTAAATCAACAAACCGCAGCATCCGGCGCACTTCCGTTTCAACCTTTTCTTCTTCAACGCCCTGTTCGTGCAGACGATACGCGACGTTATCGTAAACCGAAAGCGAATCAAACAACGCGCCTTCCTGAAAGATCATACCGATTTTTTTGCGAACTTCCATCATTTCCGTTTCGCTGTAATCGGTGATGTCTTCGCCGTCAATCAAAATCTGTCCGGCATCGGGTTTTAAGAGTCCGAGCAGAAGCCGAATCGTCGTGGATTTTCCGCTGCCGCTGCGTCCTAAAATCACTTTGGTTTCGCCGCGCCGCACCGTGAAACTCACGCCGTCCAGAATAACCAAATCGTCAAACGCCAGATACACATCGCGGAATTCAATCGCCGGAATGATTCTGTCCGGTTCGTCAACCGCGTCTTCCAAGTCGTGTATTTCCGGTTCTTCTTTCGGCTCTTCCGAAATTTCTTCATTTTTTCTTTTTAGAAAAGAGAGCATATTTGAAACAAAGATAAGTAAACGGTAATTCGGAAATTGTAAATAGTTTTTAGTAATTTACGCGCCTGACCGAATCAGCAAAATAAAATTCTAAAACGCCTTTGTGCCGAGAATTTGCTGTAATCCGCGGGAGATGAAAAAATCGAGAATAATAACGACAATCGAAGCGAGAACAACCGCGTTGGTCGTCGAGCGTCCGACTCCGGCAGTTCCGCCTTTTGTGCTTAAACCTTTGTAGCAGGCGATACTGCCGATCACCAAACCGAAAAACAGAGGTTTGATGACTCCGCCCAAAATATCGTCAATCGTAATTCCGCTTCTGACCGAATTAATAAAAACCGTGTAATCCTGCCCGAATAAACTGGAAGCGACGACTCCGCCGCCGATTATTCCGAAAATATCCGCCGCCACGGTTAAAAACGGAAGCATTAAAACCAGAGCGATAATTCTCGGCGCGACGAGTTTGCGGTGCGGGTCTGTCGAAAGCGAACGCATCGCGTCAATTTGCTGGGAAACGACCATCGAACCGAGTTCGGCGGAAATCGCCGAGCCGACTCTTCCGGCAACCATCAGCGCGGATAAAACAGGTCCTAATTCTCTTATTAAAGTATAAGCGACAAGTTGTCCGGTTTGACTCTGACCGCCGAAATATTCAAGCGACGGATAAGTTTGCAGCGTCAAAACGCCGCCGGTAAAAAATCCCGTCAGCAAAATGATCGGCAGCGAACCGACACCAATCGAATCCATCTGACGAATCATTTCCCGCACATAGCGCGGTTTTGTAACGATACCCAAAAACGCATAGTAGATCAGGTATGTTATATCTTGCAATTCTATTATAAACTTTTTCAGCGGGTTCATTACAAAGCAAATAATTTCAGCAGGCTAATTGCTAAGATTACAACGAAGTCTTGAATTTCACAACTAATATAACTTACAAGGCTGAAATAAAATGAATTTTCAGATGAAAAAAGCCGACGCTTAAATGAAAGCATCGGCATTAAAATTTTTATCCAAAAAATAATTCTAAGGTCGCTGACGATTGGGCTGACGACGATTCGGAGCATTATTCAGGCGGTTTTGTCTGCGCTCGATTCTCTCTTTTTTCCGTTCTTCAAATTCCTGTCGAAGTTCGCGGAATTTGATTAATTGTTCAGCCGTCAGAATTTTACGGATTTCCAATTCGTGAGTCGCCTTGATCTGAATTAATTCGGCTTGCGCCTGTTGAAGTTCGAGCAGTCCGGCGCGGACGTTCGATTCGTTCAGAGTATCGCTGTAAACTGCGGCATCGAGATTTTCTTTTGCCGATTCGATTTTCTGTTGGGCTTCGCGTTCGAGAGGTTTTCTCGCCGCGTTCATCCGTCTGATCTGCTGAATCTGATTTTTGGATAAACCGAGCATTCTCATCAGATTACCGCCGCGCGTGGGTTGATCCGGCGCATTTTCGCGCAAATTATTCTGCGCTTCAACCGATATTGAGAAAGCAGACAAAAGTGCGATAAATGTAACAATCAAAATTAAGGATTTATTCATATATATACTTTTTACTTATTTCGTTTCAACTTCATCAAACAAATCGGCAAGCCGAAGCGATTCGTCATTTGATTCTTCGGAGAAATTCGTCAAAGACGGTTTTTTCTCGAATTGTTTGGTTTCCGTTTTATCCGTGTTTTCCGCCGATTGATTCGGCGCAGGCAAATTTGCACGCTTATCGGCAAACTTGCTTTTAAATGGCTTGGAATCAATCAGAGTGTTTTTCTTTCGTTCGATTTTAGGTTTGTCCGACTGGTTTTCAATTGTTTGATTAATTTCCGCATCGGAAACTTTCACATTATTTCTTGAAGTTAAATTTTCAACCGCAGTTTCGCTTGCCGCATCGTTTGAATTTTCAATTGCGACTGAATTTTCAGTTTCCGCCGCAGTCTTATCAACTGCAAATTCGCTTGACGAGAGAGCCTGTCGTTTTTCTATTTTGTTCGTATTTGAAGCCGATTCCTCGCCGCTTGAAAAATTGAATATTAAAAATACAAAACCGAAAAACAATAGTAAAACCGCGAATCCAGCCGTCGCTAAAGCCGTCCGGTTGTTTAACGGATTTATAAAATTTATGAATTTTTCAAAAATCGTCGCAGATTTTTCGCTCTTATTCTCTGCGCTCGGTAAAATCAGCGTTTGCGGAATTTGCACGAACGGAATTGTCGTTTCCGAAAGCTCAAAATCGCGCCATTTTGCAATCGAAAAACGCACGTTTCCAAAAGCGGCAATCTCTTCCGCACAAAAGGAACACTCGCGGATGTGCGTTTCAAATTCACGCTTTTCTTCGCTGCCGGCTTCGTCGTATAAATACGAAACGATCTGAGTTTGAAAACTGCAAACGGTATCTTTATTATAATCGGACATAAAATTTTTTCGTTTTAATTCAAACAACCTCCAGCGGAATGTTTTCGAGTTTCATCCTGAGTTGTTTTAGAGCCGTATAAAGACGGCTTTTAACCGTGCTAAGAGGAATTTCGAGCGTGTCGGAAATTTCCTGAAACGTCATATCCTCAAATTCCTTCAAAATAACGATCTGCCGTAATTCCGGCGGCAGCGCGTTGACCGCTTGGCGAATATAATGCAAACGCTCGTTTTGTTCGGTCAAATTCGACGGCGATTTTTTTGTCGAAGCGGTAAAAACTTTGTCCGCCGTGCCGTTTTCGTCATCCAGAAAATTTTCCGAACGGCTTTTCTCGCGCCTTTTTGTCGTCAGACATTGATTAACGGCGATTCGGTGCAGCCACGATGAAACCTTCGCTTCGCCGCGAAATTTGCTCAGATTTTTATAAGCCGCGATAAAAGTTTCCTGCGCTGCGTCTTTGGCTTCGTCTTCGCGCGAAAGCATACCGTAGCAGAGGGCGAAAATTTTTCGCTCCCATCTGCCGACGATCACGCCGAAAGCATCCGGGTTTTCACCAACCGCCATTTCAACAAGTTGTTCATCGGTTAAATCGCTTATCATTCGCTCGTGTTTCTATAAAAAATTCAGCACGAGAATATTATCAAACGCGCTTTCTCACGCAAAAGAACTGCATCGTTTTATATGACGCAGTTCTTTTAGAAAAAGTCTGAAAATTTTACTATTCGTTTTTTAATTTATTTTCGGCTTTTTGTATTTGCTTTTTTTCCTTTTCGCTCAAATCGGGATAATCGGTGTGAAATGTCTTGAGCTTTCCGACGATAATTTCGGCGATCAGCGATTTTGAAAACCACTTGTGATTGTTCGGAATAATATGCCAAGGCGCGATCTTTGTGGTGGTTTCATTGATCGTTTCGCGGTAGTATTTGATAAATTCCGACCAGTGCGAACGGTCTTCGATGTCGTCGGGCGAAAATTCGGGGCGTTTGTCTTTGCGCGAAATTCTGTCGAGCAGTCTTTCACGCTGTTTTTCTTTGGACATATAGAAGAAGAATTTCAGAATCTGGATGCCGTTACCGTGCAGATATTCTTCAAAATTATTGATCTCTCCGTAAATCCTCTGCCAGACGTTTCCTTTTTTCGCATATTCGGGCAAAGTCCAAGCGTCGAATTTTTCGGGATGGACTCTTTCCGCCGTCGTATGTTCGTAATACGAACGATTAAAAATTCCGATCTGCCCGCGGGCGGGAAGTGCCTTGAAAACTCTCCACAAATAATCGTGGCGGCGTTCCTTTTCCGTCGGAGCGTTAAATTGTTTGGTTTCGCAGCCGTGCGGATCAACGCTCGACATTATATGCTTAATGGTTTCGTCCTTTTTCGCCGCGTCCATTCCCTGAAAGATCAAAAGCAAGCCGTGATCTTCGTGCTTCATCAAAATATCCTGATATTTTGCCAGTTCGGAACTAATCTCCTCCAAATGTTCGGCGGCTTCCGTTTCATTTTCAAAATCGCCCGTGTCGTTCGGGTTAAAATCAAGAAATGTAAATTTTTTTCCGGGTTTGGCGATATACTTTGAATATTTCATAAATTTCCCACAAAAAATAAAAGATCAACATTTCTGCTGACCGATAACAGATGGGACGTGCAGGGATCGAACCTGCGACCCACGGATTACTTACTACACTAATTTTCACCAGCCATTATAAAATTTATAATGTTGTAGTCTGGACTATCTCATCGTCCGCAGCCGAAACTGTTCGGGAGTGCGGCGTATAGCCTCTGAGGGCTTTCTTAAAATTCATATAGTCCCGAGCATAACGAACAAACTTCTTTTGTCCGTTTTTACTCTTAGATAATCTGAATCTAGAGCTTTTACCGTTTTTAAGAATTTCTTTTGCTGTAACATAAAAGACAAAATCTTTATCTATGACATAAACAGCAAAAATATCAACCTGTTTGGCTGTGTATGTTGAATTATATTTTGGATTCAAGCAAGTTTTAACGGAATAAACTTCTACAGTTTCATTTACCGAATAAACAGCTTTAACTTGAATTTTATAGGTTTTATATTCTTCATCCAAAATAATTAGATCAACTTTTGAATGATTACCTAATTCAACAAAAACATTGTAACCGAGTTTAGATAATTCTTTGCAAACGGCTATTTCTCCCAAAGTTCCTTTATTATTTGGATTAGAAATTTGCATATTATTTTAACTATATGACGAATTTAAAAATCTGCAAGCTTTGTCAAGAGTTGCCTGCTGATTGCCCAATCTTCAAAATTTTCACGATCAAAAGACTTGTGTTTGAATCTCTCAGGGTGTTCCAGCATACAGCCGCATTTTCAGTTCATTGTTTCCAATGAACGCTCCCATTTTATAAGTCAAGAGTCTGTTGCTCTACCAACTGAGCTAACGTCCCGAAAGTTTAAGAATAAATTATAACAATCAATCAAAATAAAATCTATTTCGACAAGATTCTGCAAACAGCTTTAATAGGGCTTATTCAAAGTCGAAAAATAAAATTTTGTTTTGACGAAACCACGTCCATCTTGGCGGCAATGAGTGCGACAGACGCGAAAATAAACTTGAAGAACTTTAAAGATTATGGAGAAACTTTAAAGATTACAAACTTTGCTCCAACGCATTCTGCGTCGGTTGCCGGCAAGACGGGCGGCGTTCCGTGACCTTGAATGATCTCTAACAGCTTTAATAATTTCGTTCATAATTTGAATAAAATTCCTATAACCTGTTAAATATACACAAATGAAAGAATGTCCAAAATGTGAATTGTGTTTTTCGGACGATGTGAATTTCTGTCCGCAAGACCAATCAAAAACGCGCCTTAGTCTGCCGGGCGGACAACTTCTGGCAAAGCGTTATTTTCTCGAAAAACGCTTGGGACGCGGCGCGATGGGGCAGGTTTATCTGGCGCGGGACGAAAATCTCGGAACGAGAAAGGTCGCGGTCAAAACGGTTCGGCAGGACATTTTAAACAGCGACGATCTGGAAGAAGGCGAGGCGATTGCGAGATTTGAAAGAGAAGCGATGTCGGCGGCTTCGATTCGCCATCCGCACATTGTTGACGTGACCGATTTCGGCGAAACCGAAGACGGCATTTTCTATCTGGTAATGGAATACGTCGAAGGCGAATCTCTGCACAAACTTCTCCGGCGCGAAGGAACTCTGCCGGTCAAACGCGCCGTTAAACTTCTCCGGCAAATTTCCGACGGCGTGGAAGCGGCGCACGACGCGGGGATTCTGCACCGCGATCTGAAACCGGCGAATATTTTTATAATGACGAAGGGTAAAGGCGACGGTTTTATAAAGGTCGGCGATTTCGGTTTGGCAAAAATCGTCAATCAAACCGTTACGGACGCGAGTTCAAATGCAACGCCTTCTTCGCGCGGAATTATCGGAACGCCCGAATTTATGTCGCCCGAACAGATGCAGCCGGAACTCGGCGTTGACGTTCGCGCCGACATTTACGCCCTCGGCACAATCGCTTATTTGATGCTCGGCGGGCGAACGCCTTTTGTCGGCGATCTGATGCAGCTTGTAATGCAGAAAATTATGCACGAGCCGCCGCCGCTTAACGAACTGCGTTCGGATATTCCGCCGAAAGTCGAAAAAGTGATAATGTCCGCCCTGACGATCAAGCCGGAAGAGAGAGTTGCGACGGTTTCCGAATGGATAGACAATCTGGAAAAAGCGGCTTCGGGCATTGACGAGAAAAAATCCGGTTCGTCCAGCAGACTTGTAGTTATGGCTCCAATCGGCGCGGAAGTTTACATAAACGACGAGCGAAAGGGAAGCATCGGAAGTTCGGGCAGATTGATTTTATCAACCGTTCCCGCCGGACAGCATATTTTAAGAGTTTCAAAACCGGGCGAAAAAGACGACGAGCGCGTTATCGAATTGCGCGAAGAAGGCGAAGAACAGGTTATCCAAGCGCAGTTAAAACCTCTGCGCGGCAATTCCAGCCAGCCGTCTTCTTTGATTGGAAGCAGTTCTTCGGCGCAGGGCAGTATAATGCCCGGAATCGTCGCCTGCACAAAATGCAATTCACGCTTTGCCGAAGGCGTAAAATACTGCGGGCGTTGCGGAAACGACGTTTTCACAATGATTTCACCGGGCGCGGGCAATGATACTTTTCCGTGTCCGAAATGTTCGGCAAATCTGCCGCCCAATTCTAAATTTTGCGGACGCTGCGGATTAAATTTAAGCAAGCGGCAACAGCAAAACAGCGTTCCGAATTCGCAATTTTCACAACCGCGCGGGTTTTCTTCGAGTTATTCGGGCGGCAGTTCCGCTTTCGGTCAAAAAACGTGCGGCAAATGCGGAAGAACTTATCCGCCGCACACAAAGTTTTGCGGCAAATGCGGAATTAGTCTAAAATAAGGTCTAATGCAAAATAAAAAACGGTTGGCTTAAATTCAGCCGACGTTTTTCAATAGCAAATAAATTCCGAATTTCCGTCAAAAACTTAGCAAATCTAAATAAACCGAGAAAATAAAAATGAAAATATGTCCGAAATGTAGTAAAACTTACGCCGATGAGAGTTTGAATTTTTGTCTGGACGACGGCACGGTTCTGACGCAGCAGGCGGGCGGTGATTCATTGCCTGAAACGGTGTTGATGAATAATCCGCCGCCGACTCAGCCGAATTCTCCTTTTCAACCGACAAATCCGAATTCGCCTTTTATCAGCGAAACGCCGACGCAGCAAAGTTGGGGAAATCAGCCTGCTCCGCAAATGCAGACTCCGAAAAAATCCAGATCGTGGCTCTGGGTTCTCGGAATTTTAGGCGGCGTGATTTTGCTGTGCGGCGGCGGTTTGGTCGGCTTGATCGCTCTTGCAAGTTTTGACGACGGCAATTCGGCAAATGACGACATCGTTTTTGATAACAAAAGAGATACGAATTCTACAACTTCCGATCCGAAAACCGATACAAAAACGGATGCTGCCGACAAAATTGATTTATCAAAATGGAACGTCAAAGATTCGGATTACGGAAATGTGGATTTCAAAAACGGCGAATTTATAATGAGTTCCAAAAAGCGCGGCTTTTATTACGTTCTGGTTGCGAAAAATTACGTTACCGAAGATGCGACGACAAAACTGACCGTCAGAAATATTGACGAAAAAGATACGCGGCTCGGTTTCGGTTTGGTTTTTCATAGTGCCGATACGCCTCTCGTGCGCGATTACGCTTTTTTAATTGACAGCGAAAAACAGAGATACAGAATCGTCAGCCATTCGCCCGGCAAGGAAGAAAACATCGTCAAATGGAAAAATTCGAGCGTTATCAAAAGCGGTTCGCAAAAAAATGTTCTCGAAGTTCGAGACAACGACGGCAAAATGAGTTTTTATATAAACGGGCAATTTGTAACTTCGGAAAAAAATGAGGAAGGCTCAAAAGAAGGAATTCCCGGACTTTATTCGGGCGATGCCCTGCCGATTGCGTTTTCCGATTTTTCAGTTACCGAGAATTAATTCAAATTCGTGTAAAATAAATCTGTTCAAAAACCGAAAGTGGATGTATTGTTAAAAACGATAAAATTTTCACTTTCGGTTTTTTACGCCGAATATAGAAAAAAGTTTTTTTCAAAATCAAATGAATAAAAATTTACCAAAACAAAATGACCGGCGCGAGATTTTCGGCTGGCTGGCTTATGATTGGGCGAATTCCGTCTTTTTTACAACCGTTGTCAGCGCGTTGATCGGGCAGTATATTACGGCTTTGGCGCAAAGTGCCGTCGGCGAAAACGGTGTCGTTTTAAGTTTGGGTTTTGTCGGAACGGTTACGGCAAAATCGCTTTTTCCGTATTCGGTAGGATTGTCCGTTTTCGTCCAAGTTTTCTTTTTGCCGCTGATGGGCGCAATCGCCGATTACACGAATCTCAAGAAAACTTTTCTCGCGTTTTTCTGTTATCTGGGCGTTTTTGCTTGCTGTTTGTTGTTCTTTATTGACGGAAATCTCTATCTTCTCGGCAGCGTTTTATTTATCGTCGCCAATTTATCGGCGGGCGCATCAATCGTTTTTTACAATTCATATCTGCCCGATATTGCCAGCGAGGATATGCGCGACAAAATTTCGAGTTGGGGTTTTGCCGCCGGTTACATCAGCGGAAGTCTGATTTTGGTCGCCAATTTGCTGCTTTTGCAAAACGCCGAAAATCTCGGAATTACGATAAATCTCGCCGTCAGAATCTGTCTTTTAACGGCGGGCGTTTGGTGGGGAAGTTTTGCGATCATTACATTTACGCTGCTCCGAAGACGCGAAGCGACGCGCGAAGTTCCGAAAGATAAAAATTTGATTGTCGCCGGCTTCGGCGAATTAGGCGACACATTCAGGGAACTTTTCAAATTAAAGCACACGCTTTTATTTTTAATCGCATATTTGCTTTACAACGATGGAATTCAGACGGTGATAAGTCAATCGGGCGTTTTTTTATCGCAGGAACTTTTCGTCGCCAAAGGTCTGGAAATTGACACGTCATTTTTGCTGATCGCGCTGTTGATAGCTCAAATTGTCGGACTTTTCGGCGCGTTGGCATTTGAGAGAATCGCCAATGCGACCAGCACGAAAACGGCGATTATCATCTCGCTCGTCATTTGGTCGGTGATCGTAATTTACGCTTACGCCTATCTCAGCACGGTTTTTGAAGCGTATATAATGAGTGGCGGAATCGGTTTCGTGCTTGGCGGTTCGCAGGCACTTTCGCGCTCGCTTTTCTCGAAAATGATTCCGAAAGGCAGAGAATCGGCGTTTTTCGGCATTTATGAAATATCCGAACGCGGAACTTCGTGGATCGGTCCCGTCGTTTTCGGTTTTGTCGCGCAAATGACAAACTCTTACCGGCAGGCGATTCTGGCTTTGATCTTCTTTTTTATTGTCGGCAGTATAATTTTGTATTTTACAAACACAAATCAAGCAATAATCGAAGCGGGAAACACTCTGCCGGAAGAAGCGGCATTGGAAACTTGAGAAAAAATTGTTTCCGTTTTTTAATATCAATTTCAAGAACTATAATTATGTATTTATAGATTTAAAATGTAAGGCTGAGAATTTGTTTTTATCAATTGCCGACGGTCTTTAGTTGGTGGTCTGATTGAGAATTTGTTTTTATCAATTGCCGCCAACTTTAGTTGGTGGTCTGATTTATCTAATAGTAAAAGGCTTTAGCCGAACTTAAAAATTAATCGATCATCCTTACAGCTTCAGCTAAACTTTAGCTGAAGCTGTAAGGAAAATGCTTTTAACAGAAGTTCGGCTAAAGCCGGAAGCTAAAAATCAAAACTATCCACCAACTAAAGTTAGAGGCAATTCATAAAGCGTTATATTTTTAGCACTACCAAAAGCATTACCAAGATTCCTTATTGCTTAGGCTTAAATAACTTATGCCGTATATCAAAGTTTGGATACATTTTGTTTGGTCAACGAAAAACAGAAAGCCGTTTCTAACTGATGATATTAGAAGTCGAGTTTTCCAACATATCAGAGAAAATGCGCTGGAAAAAGATATTTTTATTGATTATATAAACGGATATGTTGACCACGTTCATTGTCTTGTATCGTTGGGTGCGGAACAGACAATGAAAGAAATTATGCAGCTTATAAAAGGTGAATCGTCTTTTTGGATAAATAAAAATAAACTTTGCCGGGAAAAATTTCAATGGCAGAATGATTATTTTGCAGTTTCGGTTAGCGAAACAGTAGTTGAAAATGTTCGTGAATATATCAAAAATCAAGAGGAACATCATCGAAATACGACTTTTGAAAAAGAATTTGAAAAGTTTCTCGAAAGAGCAGGATTCCAAAGATTTGAAGATTGAATTGTGCTAAAGCAAAGAGGAAAATTATTTTCAGAAGTTTGGCTAAAGCCTTTTATTAGATAAATTGCTTTCCACCAGCTAAAGCAGGCGGCAATTCATAAAATAAAGAGGAATATGTCCAAACAGGAGTTAAAATTCATTTTGAGATTTTAGAGTTTTTAGAAATAACAAAATATATGCGGCAATAAATGTATAAATTGGAAGGCAAAAAATGAGCAACATAAATAAGGATAAAATCGTAACAATTTTCGGCGGTTCGCGGTGCGGCGAAGATTCCGCCGAATATCAGCAGGCGAAAGAAGTCGGCGCAATTCTTGCGGAAGCCGGTTATACGATTTGCACAGGCGGTTATCTGGGCGTGATGGAAGCGGCTTCGCGCGGGGCGAGAGAAAAAGGCGGCAGAGTTTTCGGAATTGTGATGAATCAATTTCGCAACGAGCCGAACCGATATTTGACCGATAAAGTTGCGACAAATCATTTTTACGGGCGTTTGCAAAACCTGATCGAACGTTCCGTCGGTTTTATAGCGATTCGCGGCGGAATGGGAACGGTGACGGAAATTTCTCTGGTTTGGAATAAACTGCAAACGGGAATTTTGGAAAAACGTCCGCTTGTTTTGCTCGGCGATTGCTGGAAACCCGTCGTCGAATCGTGGAAGGAAAATCTGGTTGTCAGCCGGAAAGATTTGTCTTATTTAGATTTAACCGAAACAGCCGAAGAAGCGTGTGAAATAATTTTTAAAAAATCAAAGGGAGTGAAAATATGAATTGTCCGAAATGTAATGCGATGCTGCTGCCCGATGCCAAATTTTGCGGTTCGTGCGGTTTTCAAATGCAGAGTTTAGCCGAAGAAATCGCGCCCGAACACAATACTTCAAAAATTCCGAATTCCGCGCCGCAGCAGCAGCAAGGGCAGAATTATCAAACTAATCCGAATGAAGCGTTCCATTTTGACAGGGACGGACGCGGGCGCGGGCGCGGTTACACTTGGGAAATCCAAAATCAAGGCTCGTTCGCGCTTGCCGTCGTCAAACTGGAAGCCGGGCAGTCAATTTCCGCCGAAGCCGGAGCGATGGTTTCGATGAGTTCGAATATTGATTTGCAGTCGGAAATGAAGGGCGGCGTTTTCGGTGCGTTAAAACGCGCAGTCGGCGGCGAATCCGCTTTTGTTTCAACATTTACGGCAAACAATGCGCCGGGCGAAGTAACGCTCGCGCCGGGTGCGCCGGGCGACGTTTTCGGAATCGAGATGAACGGGCAGAATTTTCTGGTTCAATCGAGTTCTTATCTGGCGGGCGATACGAGTTTAACTGTGGATACTAAATTCGGCGGCGCGAAATCTTGGCTCGGCGGTGAAGGTTTGTTTTTGCTGGAAGTTTCCGGCAACGGACTTCTTCTAGTGTCTTCGTTCGGCGCAATTTACCGAAAGAATTTAAAGCCGGGCGAGCAGTATGTCGTTGATACGGGACATCTCGTCGCGTGGGAAGCGAGTATGCAGTATAATGTAAAAAAGGCTTCAAACAGCGGTTTTTTTCGCAGTTTTTTAAGCGGCGAAGGAATGGTCGCCGAATTTTCCGGCGCGGGCGAAATTTTGATTCAAACGAGAAATTTACGCGCTTTTGCCGGTCTTCTCAAACCGTTCTTTCCAAGTCAGGGCGGAAGCGGCGGCGGATTTAATATTGACGTTTGATTTTTGATCTTTGATTTTTTGAACTTGGAACAATTAAGTATTTTTTAAAATGTTCATAAAAATTTGTATTTTCATAAGAGAAACTTAATAAAAGTTCAAAAATCCAAGATCATTCTAAATAAAATGAGTATCACCAAACAGAAACTCGATTTGTCCTCAAATGAAGTGAGAATTGAAAAAAGACTTCACGCCAGAGCAGTTTCCAGAGGAATTGCAATTGGCAGAGTCGTCTGTCTTTACGGGCGCAGTCGTCAATTTTATCAGGTAAAAATTGACGATTCACAAATCGAAAAGGAAATTCGCCGTTTTCGCGCCTCGCTTCGTCTTGCCAAGCGGCAGTTGAAAAAAATCAGTCTGGGAAATGGTTCTGAAAATCAATCGAACAAAACGGATATTTTCAATACGCACATTTTGATTCTCGAAGACCGGACGCTCGTAGAAAAGATTGAAAATTTTATCAGCCACAAGAAATACAATGCGGAATGGGCTGTAAAAATCGTTCTGGATGAATATACTTCCGAATACAAGGCGATTTCCGACGAGCATCTGAGAGAAAAATATATTGACCTCGAAGATATTACCGATAGAATTTTGAACGCGCTCGGCGGCGGCAGACAGGCAAGCGTTCATTTGGAAGAAAATTCGGTTATCGTCGCCAAAGAATTAAAACCTTCGACATTAATCGAACTCAACGAAAGCAAGCCGGCTGCGATTATCACCGAACGCGGCGGCTGGACTTCGCACACATTTATTTTAGCCAGAGAATTGAATATCCCTGCGGTTACGAACGTAAAAAATGCTCTGCGAATTTTGGAAATGAGCGACGAAGTGATTGTCAACGGATACAAAGGGCAGATAGTTATTAATCCGTCGGAGAAAACGCGGCTTGAGTTTCAAATTTCAGCCGACAAATATAAAAATTCCGAATCGGAAAAATTTGCGGTGAAAAACGGTCTGACCGAAACTCTGGACAAAACGAAAATCATCGTTCGCGCCAATGTGGATTTGCCCGACGGATACAAAAAAGCTGAAAAAATCGGCGCGTGCGGAATCGGTCTGTATCGCTCGGAGTTTCTTTTTAATCAATTCAAAAAATTTCCGAGCGAACAGCAGCAGTTTGAGGCTTATACGAAAATCGGCAAAATCGTCGGCGAAAAAGGCGTGAGAATCCGCACGTTTGATCTGAGCATCGAGCAGATAGCCGAAGAGAACGCCGAACGTGAAAAAAATCCCGCGCTCGGTTTACGCGGAATCCGGCTCGGAAATTCGCACGAAAAACAATTTCGCACACAAATCCGCACACTGCTACGCGCCGCCGCCGAATTTAAAATTGACATTGTTTTGCCGATGATTTCCGATATTGAAGAGATTTGGAACGCAAAAAAAATAATCGAAAATGAAAAATATAAATTAGAAAAAAAGAATATAAAATTCGGCAGTCCGAAAATCGGAGCGATGATCGAAGTTCCGGCAACCGTTCTGATAATTGAAGATTTGGTCGAAGAAGTTGATTTTCTGTGTCTGGGAACGAACGATTTAGTGCAGTATCTGTTAGCCGTTGACCGCGATAATCCGACGGTGGCGGAATGGTTTCAGACGCTTCACCCGGCGGTTATCAAATCGCTGAAAATTGTTATCAATCAAGCCAACAAAAAATCCATCCCGGCGATAATCTGCGGCGAAATGGCTGGTTCGCCTTTTTATATGCCGATTCTGCTCGGTTTGGGCGCAACCGAACTGAGTATGAATATCAATTCGATTCCGCGAATTCAAAAAACAATTTCCGGCATCGCTCTCGAAGAAGCCAGAGAACTCGTCAAGCAAATCGAAATTTGCAAAACACCTGCTCAAATCGAGGAAAAACTCGAAAAATGCTTTCGTGAAAAGTGGTCGCATCTCCGGCAGTAAAATAATTGGGTAGTGAACTAAAAATAATGCCGATAAGATTTTTTATGAATTGCCGTCTGCTTTAGCTGACGGGAAAAGTTAAATCAAATAACAGGCTTTAGCCAAACACAAATAAAAGTAAATTCCTTAACTGCTTTAGCTAAAGCAATTAGGATGATTGATATTTTATTTGAGTTTGGCTAAAGCCTAAGTCTTATTATCAAACAAATCCGTTAGCTAAAGCAGACGGCAATTCACAAAGCATTATTTTTAGTTCACCACCAAAAAAGACTCTTTGACAATTAGCGGTGGAAATTTTTTTCAGTTAGTATTCCTGTCGCCAACGGCGACCAACAGCACCGCTTCGCCGCCTAGCGAGAATCGCTAGGTCGAATGGATTAAGAATGCCGTCGCTGAAAGCGACGAACAAATTATGTGGAAAATTATTGCTCACTTTCAGCGAACAATTTAATGATTAACAGCAACATATAGTTTCGGCGAAAAACGCCTGCACCAACTGTTTTATTGTTTGTTGCCGTTAGCGAAGCTGGAAAAAATAAAACTAAATCCAACCGCTAATTTTCAAGAGCAAAAAAAATGTATTGCAAAAATTTTTCGCACAAAACTTTTTTCTAAAATACAAACGGTTTTAATCCTTTATATTTAGTGAGGCTGAAAGCCCGCCGAATAACATACTTGCTCAAGTGATATTTGTGCATTAAATTAAATGAAAATGAAAATTTTTTGATGAGCAAAGAGAGGTTTTCTAAATCGTCCCCCGGAAAAAGAGTGTTATGAATTTAACTTTACAAAGAAAATTTTTATTAATTTGCGGTTTGATACTTTTTGCGGCTTCCGTAAACGTCAAGGCGCAGACGGAAAGCAAACAAATCAATTTTCAATATTCTCAGAATCCGAAAACCAGAATAAAAACTGCTGAAAATTCAACGGAAAAAGCTACGAAAGCTGCTGAAAATAATTTGACGAAAGTTGAGGAAACAATAAATGCGTCTGATAACGTCAGCGGGGAAAAAGTTGAAGCAAAATCAGAAAATGTTTCTCTGGCGAGCAAAACTCTGGAAGTTGCCAAGCGTTCAAAAAGTGTTTCCGCCTCGCCGACTGAAATTTACAAAGTCGGAATTAATGACATTTTATTTATAAGTCTGCAAAATGATAATAATTCTTCGACGTATTACACGGTTTTAAATGACGGCACGATTGATTATCCTCTGGCGGGAGAAATGGTTTCTGTTGAAAATCTGACAACCGATGAGATTGAAGATTTGCTCAGACAAAAAATTAAACTGTTCAAAAATCCGCAAATTTCCGTGAAGGTGCGCGAACACGCCAGCCACGAAATAAACGTCTTGGGAATGGTCGAAAATGCCGGAAAAAAATATATACAGCGCGAAGCCGTTCCGCTTTTCGTCATCCGCGCCGAAGCGATTGTTCAGCCGCAAGCCGAAAAGGTAATTATTAAAAGAAAAAATCTCGTTACCGAAACTTATAATTTGAACGAATCGGAATACGAAAATATTTTGGTTTTTCCGGGCGATATTATCGAATTTACAAAAAAGCAGAAATTTTCAAACACGGAATTTTATTTTATCGGCGGTTTGATAAAAGACGGCGGACAGAAAAACTTTCACGAAGGCATAACGCTGACACAGGCGATTCTGGCTTCCGGCGGAGTGCAGAATTCCAAGTCGGTCAAGGTTATCATCCGGCGCAAGGATGAAAAAGGTCTGCTCCAATCTTCCGAATTTGATTTGAGCAAAATTAAAAAGGGAAAAACGCCCGATCCGACGCTGAAATCGGGCGATACGATTGAAATTTTAGATTAAATACATAAATGTTTTAAGAAAATACGAAGTTTATAAACTTCAACTTTGTTTGTTGAACATTTTTTGTTAAAATATTTAAGCCTTGCAGAAAGAAGTAAATCGGGCAATCGCTTGTAATTTATTTTACAAGAGGAAAGTCCGAACACCGCAGGACAACGAGCCGGATAACGTCCGGGCAAACGATTAAAAAAATCGTTTGACGACAAGTGCAGCAGAAAACAGAACAGCCCTTTCGGGTGATGTGTGAAATGGTGCGGTAAGAGCGCACCGGCGCGTTTGGTAACAAGCGCGGCTGGGTAAACTCCTCGTGGTGCAAGACCAAATAGAAAAACGCGAAAGGGAATTGTCCGTTCCCGCTTTCGGAGCGATCCGAAAGACGTTTTCGGGTAGGTCGCTTGAGCGCGTTTGGCAACAAACCGCCTAGATGAATGATTGCCCTTTGATTTTTTCAAAGAACAAAATTCGGCTTACAGATTTATTTCGATTTGCAAGGTGTCTTTTACACCCGAACTTTACAATAAAAAGGAGTTTCAAATAATTTTATGGCTAATAGAAAAGGCGTTTTTATAGGCGCGTATGTTCCGAATGAGCTAAAAGAATCCTTGCGCCGGAGAGCCGCCGCAGAACACAGAACGCTTTCGCAGGAAATAACCAGAATTTTGGTCGAAGCCGTCCACGGACAAGGCTTGCCGACGGGAAGCGTTGACCGCAGAGATAACGCGACCACGCCGCGCCGCCGCGCAACCGATCCGCTGCCGCGCCGCCGCGCCGAAGATATGCCGTATATTGCTCCCGAAGAAAAGCCTGAAAAATAAAGGTTTTTTTATTAACAATCAAAGCGTTGCTTAACGATTACGGCAACGCTTTTCGCTTTTTAAATTTCGTTCTGATAAAATTTTTTCAATGAAAAAGCATTTCGTATTAATTTCCGTAATTTCCGTTTTACTGAGTTTTATCGGCGGTTTTATCTTGGCAAACGCTCTGAATCGTCAGGAAATTAATGAACTTCGCGCGAAGGCGGAACAAACGGAAAACCGAATTTCGCAGACAAACGGCGAAAACGCGGAATTGACTTTGAGCGACGAGGAAATTAATCAGAAAATCAGCGAAGCAAAATCGAATCCGAACGATTTTAATTTTCAGAAGAATTTGGGAATCGGTTTATACCGCTACGCCGCTTTGAAACAAGACCCGGCGTTATTTGAAAAGGCGGCTGAAATTTTAGACCGCGCGTTTCAACTAAATTCTGGAGATTACGACGTAATTGTTGCATTGGGAAATAGTTACTTTGATATTGGTTATCTCAGAAAGGAAGACGAAAATTTACTTAAAGGGCGGGAATTTTATCAAAAGGCTCTCGAAATTAATAAGGAAGATTCCGACGTTCGCACGGATTACGCTTTGACATATTATTTATTAAGCCAGCCGGATTTGGATAAAACAATCGAAGAATTAAACCGCGCGATAAATATAAATCCGAAAAATGAAAAGGCTCTGCAAGTCTTGACCGAAGCGTATATCAAGCAAAATAAATATGCCGAAGCGGAAAAAATTCTCGCGCAACTGAAAGCGTCTAACCCGAACAATCCGACTATTCCGAATTTATCCGCGCGTTTAGCAAAATCCGTTCAGGAAAACCGTTGATGATAAAGTTTTTGTTTTTACTGTTTTTGGTAATCACTCTTTCGGGCATCGTCGCTCTGCGTTTTCGCCGCCAGATTTTAATTCTCGTAGAAGCGTGGGAAAAATTAAAAAACCCCAAAACCGGACAAAAAAAATCTCATCAGATTAATAATACTGAAAACGCAAACTCGATTCCTTTGATAAAATGCTCAAAATGCACAATCTGGATTCCGCAAAACAAGGCAGTCGGATTTAACTCAAAAATCTATTTCTGTTCCGAAGATTGTATGAAAAAAGTGTCAGAAATAAACTGAAATAAATTTACGGAACGAACATTTCAAAATACCAACTGATAATCTGTTCGCCGAAAAGCAGAGCTAAAATCGAGCCGATGCCCAAAAAGATGCCGAAGGGAATCTGCGTTTGCATATCTTTGTCTTTCTGGCGCGAGATCAAGATCATCCCGATAACCGCGCCGGAAAATGCACCGAGAAAAATAGATAAAAAAGTCAAACGCCAGCCGAGCAACGCGCCGACGGCGAACATCATTTTAACGTCGCCTAAACCCATCGCATCAACTCCGCGAAGTTTCTTCCAGATTGCGCCGACGAGCCACAACGAACCGCCGCCGAAAACCGCGCCGAGAATTGCGCCGATCAGCGAAACAAGCCACGCCGGATATTCGCTTAAAAGACTTAAAGGGTAATGTTCCAAATCCTGTATCAGCGAAGAATCGAAAAGAAGCGGGTAAATTATTCTTACGACAAGGCTGAAAACGAGCAGCGGATAAGTAATCACATTCGGCAGAATCATATTTTCCGCATCAATAAAAATCAGAGCGATCATTGTTGACACGAAAACAATTGCGATTGGCAGAAACGGGTTGAAACCGATTTGCCAATAAACCAAAACAAAGGACAGAGCCGTTAAAAATTCGATTGCCGGATAGCGCGAAGAAATCGGGTTTTTACATTTGCGGCATTTTCCGCCGAGAAACAGCCAACTGATAATCGGAATATTATCGTAAAATTTGATCGGCTCGCTGCATTTCGGGCAGGCGGAATTCGGAAAAACGATAGATTCTTCAAGCGGAACGCGGTGAATAACGACATTTAAAAAACTTCCGATCATCGCGCCAAAAATAAATATAAAAATATACGCAAAGTATTCGGGCAAACTTGTTAATAATTCAAAAGACGAAAAAAGAAGAAGCATTGACAAATTCCTCAAAGATTGGAAATAAAAGGATTCGGGCGTGCAACCGAACTTTGAATAAAGTCGGCTTGGATATATTTTAACTGTTTATGAAAAAAAGTGAAAGAAATTTTTTTGCGTGGAAAAAAATTTGGAGGCGGCGGTCGGAATCGAACCGACGAATAGAGCTTTTGCAGAGCTTTGCCTTATCCACTTGGCTACGCCGCCCTATGAGTAGTGTAATTCTGCGTGACAATTTTTGCAAAGCAGATCACACTTATCAAGTTCTTTTTTTATATTTACCCATTTGCCGGAGTTGTTGGAAATTGTAAAATCTTTTTCATTCGGGTTTATATGATGAAAATCCAAAGCTCCAATACATTTATTATATCCGCAATTTTTACATTTACCGCCTTTATAATTAACAGCCTTAGTCTTTATATCTCTTCTGCGCTGTTTTGTTACACACGCGGAACAGACATCTATCGTCATTCCTTTGTGTCTTAAAAAAAATATAATTTTTAGAACAATTTTTACAATTTCTTTTGGTGTTTTCTAAAATTGGAACATTCATTTCCAACTTCCGGCGATTATTGCTGTTAAAGGGGGAACACGATAAACAATACTTTCTATTTTGTAAATTTCTCTCTATTCCGTTAATTACAAATCTATTGGTAAAGTTTGCAAAACATTTTTTGCATTTCATAGAAATTTCTAAGCAAAGGTAAGTTCCAAACTACAAGTTTATCAATTAGCTAAAAACCATCTAAAATAGAAATGAGGGATGAATAAAAAGATGAAAAATTCATCTATGAGCCTTCATCCCTCAAAAATTTTGGAGCGGAAGACGAGATTTGAACTCGCGACTTCGACCTTGGCAAGGTCGCGCTCTACCACTGAGCTACTCCCGCTTGACTGCAACTTAAAATTCTACTATTTATCAAAAATTTGTCAAGTTTGGGCGTAGAAAAATTCGTTTCGGAAAAGCGATAAAAAATTTTGTAAATCAAAGATCGTCGAAAGCAAACTATAAGGTGTTTTAATAAAAACAATTTACGATGAACAATCAACAGTTTACAAAAATTTATTTTTCCAAAGTAATATCCTTGACAAAATTCCAGCTTCCGCTTGCGCCGATTTTTACGTTGCCGATGCGTTTGTTGATGACAGCCATATTTGACGGATACCAAAGTGGAAACATCGGCACGTCGCGGCTGACGATTTCCTGCACCTGTGAATAATACTGTTTTGCTTGTTCACGATCCGTTGCGTTGACGGCTTTTTCGAGTAGTTCGTCAACTTCCTCGTTGCTGTAACGACTGCGGTTGCAGCACTTAACCGTTTCGCCCGGAATTGCTCCGGTTGAGAATAAATCTTTCAGGAAAATCGGGTCTTGATTTCCGCCGATCCAGATTCCGGTGTTCATCTGATATTGTCCCTGCGCCATCTGCTGCCGCAAAACATTTCCTTCTAAAGTTTCGATCTCGACGTTTAAGCCGATTTCCTTGAGCGAATTTTGGATAACCTGCGCGTATTGACTGGTTGCCGCGCTTCCGGCGGAAAATTTGTATTTCAGCGGTTCGCCTTTATAGCCCGATTCCTGAAGCAGTTGTTTGGCTTTTGCCGGATCGTAAGAATATTTTGTTCCGGCATTATAAGCCCAAGATTCGGCGGGCAGAATTGAATAAGCGATTGTCGCCTGACCGGAAAGCAGTTCTTTGATAATTTTTTCGCGGTCAACGGCGTAGGCTATCGCTTGTCTTAATTTCGCATTGTCCAGAGGTTTCGATTCGGTATTAAACTGCAAATACTGTATGTTCGAGCCGTTAAATTTTTCAACTTTCAGATTCGGCAGATTTCCGAGTGAAATCAGCGTGTCCGGCGAAAGATTGGTCGGCAGAGGCGCGATGTCAACGCCGCCGCTTTGCAATTCGGCTTGCAGGGAATTTGCGTCGGGAACTGTTTTGACGCGAATTTTCTGCACTTTCGGTGCGCCTTCAAAATAATTCGGAAACGCTTCGAGATCAATCGTATTTTGTGATTGGTTAAAACTGACAAACTTAAACGGTCCCGTGCCGGACGGTTTTGTTTCCTGCTCATTGATTGTTCCCTGCGGAATTATCGGAACAGCCACAAAGTTCGATAAAAGTTGGTTTTTAACCGCCGGACGGCTGATTTTTACAACTACCGTTTGCGGATCGGGAGTTTCGATTGATTCGAGGTAACGCTTCTTTTCGTCGTTGATCGTTTCGTAAAATGCTCCGGCTTTATACGCGCTTTCGTTTTTGAAAAGTTCGTCAAACGTATATTTCACGTCGGCGGAAGTAAAATCCTGCCCGTTGTGAAATTTTACGCCCTCGCGCAATGTAAAGGTGACTGTTTTTCCGTCTTCCGAAGTTTTTATGTCTTTTGCCAAATCTCCGACATATTCAAAATTTTCGTTCTTTTTAACCAGCGAATTAAACATCAAATCGCGCACTCTTTCGGCGACGGCATCGGATGCCGAAGTGGTCAACGTATTAAGTGTGGAAAACTTTTCGGTCAGAGCAATTTTTACCACATCGTCCTGTTTTTCTCTGGTGCAGGAAACTAGGAAAGCTCCCGCGATTAGTATTAAAATTAAAAATTTATAAAGTCGCACTATTTATCCTCCGTAGCTGTATTTAACTTTTTTGTTCAATTTGGAAATTTGCGCCGAAAGCGTTCTGATTCGTTCAGCGTCAAACGGCAGAGGCGCGGAAAGCAAACTTTTCACGAGAGCGACGCGCTTTAGCGATTCGTCAATTCTTTCTTGGGAAATTTCTCCGTTTTTAACTGCCTCTAAAACCGCTTTGAAACCCGTTCGCATTTTTTCCGAATCGGCGCAAATGCAGAGTATATCAACGCCCGCTTTGATCGCCATTTTACACGCTTCGCCGATTCCGTAATTTTTCTCGATTGCGCCCATTTCCAGATCATCGGTTAAAACCAGATTTTCAAATCCCAAATCCTCGCGCAAAAGTTTAGTTACAAAATTTCGGCTCAGAGATGTCGGCAAATATTTTCCGTCCGCATCTTTTTCCTGCAAACCGAGTTCGGGAAAACTCGCGTGAGCGACCATTACGGCGTAAATTTCGCCCGATTCAAAAAACTCTCGATATGGGAAAATATCCTTTGAGTAAAATTCCTCGCGCGAGATATTTACTTGGGGAAGTTTTTCGTGCGAATCGAGTTCGGACGCGCCGAGTCCGGGAAAATGTTTCAGGCATCCGAAACATCCGCCGTTTTGCAGTTTTCTCAAATAAGCGTTTGCCAGACTAAAAACTTCCTGTTCGTTTTTTCCGAACGCTCTCGAATAAAGCCCGTTTGAAAATTGCAGACGCGTCTCGTCTATGACATCAACAACGGGCGCGAAATTCATATTGAAACCGAGAATTCTCAAAAATTCAGCCGTCAGATCAGCCAGAGATTCGACTGCTGCACGCGAATTTATCGAACTCGCAGAAGGCATCGGCGAACCCAGACGGCGCAGGCGGTCAACGAGTCCGCCTTCCTGATCTATGCTCAAAATCGGTTCTATTTCCAGAATTTCGCGCAAATCATCTAAAAGTCCGCGCGTTTGAAATGCTTCGCGGATGTTGCGGGAAAAAAGGCAAATTCCACCCGGTGCGATTTCACTCAAAAGCGATTCGGTGTTTTCGTCTATTTCAATGCCCGGAATGCCGATGATAAACATCTGTCCGATTTTTTTCTCGATTGGCAGAGAACGGATTTGACTAAACATAATAAAACCAAAGCGGATTGTAACAATGTTAAAGTAATTTATAAAGTGTCGGGAAGCCGACAGTTAAAGTAATTTGTAAAAGACTCTGTTAAAATCAATAAATTTGCCGGCGAATAAAAAAAAACTTGTAAAAGATTTTGGTAAAAAATTACACGATTTTTTTCTGCAATGTTTGCAAAATTTCAACCGCATCTTCACCCGACAAATTTTCTACATTCAAAACTCTCAATTGGTCAATCACATCTTCATTTGAAATTGCAAAAAGCGAAAATTGCGTGGCGGCTCTGCTTTTTCCCGCTTGGTTTGCGGCGGCTTCGAGTGCTTCTCCGTTCGTTTTGGTTTCGGCAAAAACGGCGAGTTCGTATTGTTCGAGTTTTGCCAGAACTTCTTTTGCACGCAAAATCGTTTTGGTTGGAAGTCCGGCGAGTTTGGCAACGGCAATTCCGTAAGATTTCGAGGCTTTTCCTTTTTCCAGTTTGTGCAGAAATACAACGTCGCCGTCTTTTTCCGTTGCCAAGACCTGATAATTTTTTGCGCCCGGAAGTTTTTCGGCAAGTTCGGTCAGTTCGTGATAATGCGTGGCAAACAAAGTTTTGGCTGAATGTTCCGGCGAGTTGTGCAGATATTCGGCAACCGCCCAAGCGATTGAAAGTCCGTCGAATGTAGAAGTTCCGCGTCCGATTTCATCAAGCAAAATCAGACTTTTCGGCGTGGCATTGTGCAGAATTTCGGCGGTTTCGGTCATTTCGACCATAAACGTCGAGCGTCCCGAAGCCAGATCGTCCGACGCGCCGACCCGCGTCCAAATTCTGTCAATCACGGGAAGTTTCGCCGACGCAGCGGGAACGAACGAGCCGATCTGCGCCAAAATCTGTATGATCGCAATTTGCCGCATAATCGTTGATTTGCCGGACATATTCGCGCCCGTGATTATCAGCAAACGATTTGTTGAATTGTTCATCGTCAGATCGTTCGGCACAAAATGTTTTGCCGCAAACGCCTCGACAATCGGATGTCTGCCCGCTTTGATTTCGATTTCGTCGCCGTCGTGCAGAACCGGCTGAACATAATTTTGTTTGGCGGCAATTTCGGCAAGTCCCGCCAATGCGTCAAGCGTGGCGACGGCTCTCGCGGTTGATTGCAGTTTTTGCGTTTCCGCCGTGATTTTTTGGCGGACTTCCTGAAAAATTTCGACTTCGAGTTCCTGTATCCGTTCTTCCGCGCCGAGAACCTTCGCTTCCCATTCTTTCAACTGCGGAGTCGTATATCTTTCCGAATTCGTCAGCGTCTGCCGTCTTTCATAATCATTTGGCACGCGCGGAATGTTTCCTTTTGAAACTTCTAAAAAATAACCCAAGACGTTGTTAAATTTGATTTTCAAATTTGAAATTCCCGTTCTCCGCCGTTCGCGGCTTTCAAATTGAGCGATAATTTGCTTGGCGGATTTCGAGATTTCGCGCAGTTCATCGAGTTCGGAATTGAAGCCGTCTTTGATTACGCCGCCGTCTTTGAAATTTACGGGCGGCTCGTCGCTGATCGCGCTTACGATCAAATCGCGCGTGTCCGGCAGTTCAAAAATATTTTCAGACAAAACTTGCAGCAGCAAACTTCGCGCGTCTGATAACGAATGATTGATGTTCGGAGTTTGTGAAAGGGAACGATTCAAAGCGAGCAGATCACGCGCGGTTGCGGTGCTGTAATTCAAGCGTCCGACGAGCCTTTCCAAATCCGCGATTTCTTTCAATAAAATGCGTATCTTGTCGCGTAAGATTGAATCGGTCAATTCTTCGACGGCTGAAATTCGCGTCTGAATTTCGCTTTTCTTGATCGAAGGTCGCAAAATCCAGGAGCGCAGAAGCCTCGCGCCCATCGGCGTAATCGTTTCGTCAATTACGCCCAAAACCGTGCGCGATTTTTGATTTTTTGCGGTTCTCGATTCGACGATTTCCAGATTATCCAGAGTAACCCGGTCGAGAATCATAAAATCGCTTTCTTCAAAATAATTTATTTCGGAAATATGTCTGGCGGCGGCTTTCTGCGTCTGCCTCGCGTAGTTCAGACACGCACCGACGGCGCGGATTGCCTGCGTTTTTTCGTGGATTCCGAAACCGGACAATTCCTTTACGCCCAATTGCTGTCTAATATTGCTTTCACAATCTTCCTGATTAAAAATCCAATCGTCGAGAGGTGTCAACGTCGTTTGAAATTTTGAAGATTTGTTTGAAAAAATCGGGACAACATTCGCCGCGTCCGATAACGTAGATCGAGAAGATTGATTGGAAAATTTACTTTCGATAATTTTCGTCAGCGATTCGGGAAAGAGTATTTCTTTCGGCGCGAAAGATTCCAGATCGGCGCAGATGTTTTCCCACGCTTTTGCGCCGGAAAACTGTGTGGCAAAAAGTTCTCCGGTGGAGATTTCGAGAAAAGCCGCGCCGAATTCTTCGCCCGTGCCGCAGACGGCGGCAAGATATGTTGATTCTTTTGATTCGACAAGCTGCGAATCAATCGCTGTGCCGGGCGTGATAACTCTGACGACTTCGCGTCTGACCAGTTTCGTATCGGCTGTGGCATCTTCGGTCTGCTCGCAAATTGCTACGCGAAAACCTTTCTGGACGAGTTTTGAAATATATCCGGCGGCGGCGTGATGCGGAACTCCGCACATCGGAATCGGACTGCCGCCGCTTTTCTGCCGGGCGGTCAAAGTTATATCAAGTTCGCGCGAGCCGATCACGGCATCTTCGTTAAAAAGTTCGTAGAAATCGCCCAGACGAAAAAACAGAAGCGTTCCCGGATATTGTTTTTTAATGTCCAGATACTGCCTGAGCATCGGTGTAAGTTTCTGCATAATCTTTACGGATAGAAATTTTAAAATAAGAGTTTATCTCAAATTTGAAATCTTGAAAACCCTGTTTGCCGTAAAACCTTTATAAATTGCTTGTAAACATTTGCTAAAATGTCTGATTTCAAGTAATTTTATTATTTGATTTTTTAAAAAATAAATACAAACTTTACCAAAGTGAATCGAATCATAGACTGAAAATTCTACTTTTTTTCAAATTTAAAAATCAGGTTAAAAATTTATGAAATACTTTAAACTAATTTCGCGGACAAGTTTTTTATTTGTTATTCTCGGTTTTTTGTGTGTCAACGGCATCGCTCAGGACAAATCATCTGACGCGAAAACAGTTGAAAAAACGGATACTGTCGAGAAAAATACAGATGTCGGCAATGATTCAACCCAAGTAGATACGATGTCTTCAAACAACCAAATTTTAACTCAGGCGAGTTTGAGAAATGCCGAAGAGCGTTATCGCATCGGTTTTCAGGATACGCTCGAAGTAAAAGTTGCGAAACACGACAATTTATCTTTGGTCGTAAATGTAAATACCGACGGAACGATCAGTCTTCCGCGTCTCGAACAGCCGGTTGTCGCCGTGTGCAAAACGGAGAGGGAACTGCAAAATCTGATTACCTCGTTGTATAAAAATTCTCTTTTGAGAAATCCTTTCGTCAATGTCCGGGTGGTCGAACAGAGATCACAACCGTTTGCCGTAATGGGCGCGGTAAATAAGCCGGGCAGTTTTTTTCTCAATCAGAAAGTCCGTTTAATTCAACTGCTTGCTTTAGCGGGCGGTCAGGATGTCGAACAATCCGCGTCGAAAATCCAAGTGGCACGCACGGGCAATCGGCTCGGTTGTGTGGAAAAAGGAAAAACCGAAGCCGATCTGGAGGCGATGCCTTTTTTCAGTTACGATTTGAGAGATGTCATCACCGGAAAGGAAAATCCCTGGATGCAGCCGGGCGATATTGTTACGGTTTTAGAAGCCGAACAAGCCTTTGTTATCGGGGATATTTTTGAACCGGCAAAAGTTTCGTTAAAAGGACCCGTCACATTAACACAGGCGATTGCTCAAGCCGGCGGACTTGGAAAAAACGCTAAATCGGATAAGGTTGTTATTCAGAGGCAAAAGCCGGGAAGCGCAGAGCGCGAGGAATTAGTTTTTGATATTGGTGATATTCGGGATAAAAAAGCTCCCGATCCGCTTTTACAGGCGAACGATATTATAACCGTTTCAACCGATAAAATTAAATCATTTAAAAACGGTCTGATCAAAGCTATTGCCGGCGGCATCGGAAATTTATTTTACAGCGTTCCGTTTTAATATATGAAAGACAGTCGAGAAATAATTCAAAAACAAGTTGCGGAAAAAGTCGAGATCGAACGTCCGTTCGACGCGCATTTTCCGGCGGAAAACGGAAACCGTTATCCCGGCTACAAGGAAAATTTCGGTCAGGAAGGCTTTCAAATCCTCGATTACTGGCGGGCGATTCGCAAAAGGCTGTGGCTTGTAATCGGAATTGTCGTTTTGCTGACGACTCTGGTTGCGATATATGTTGCGCGAAAGCCGGATATTTATATGGCTCACGCGCAGGTTCAGGTCAATCTCGAACAAGCGAATCAGGATTTGGTGGCAGACGATAAGAGATCGCAGGTTTCCAATCAAGACCCGGCATATTTTAATACGCAGCTGCAGCTTTTGGGTTCGGACAGCCTTCTGCGCCGGGTTGTCGGCGATTTGAATTTGGAAAAAACCCCGGAATTTAAGAAATTAGTCGAAAAAGGTTCGACTTCTCCCGTAGCTTCGATGCTGAAAGCCGTCGGTTTAGCCGGCGACGCGCCCAAAAAAGAAGAAAAAGTTGTCGAAGAAATTTCCGTTCCGCCCGGCGTATCCGTCGTTACGCCCGAAGAAATTGATGATGCCGTCAGACTCGCGCCGTATGTTCAGATTGTTAAACTGAATATGAACGTCGAACCCGTCCGCGAATCACGCGCCACATCAAAGGAAACGCGCTTGATTGACATCACTTTCCGTAATACGAGTCCCGAACTCGCCGCTTTGGTCGTCAACGGAATTGCCGGAACATTTACGCAGATAAATCAGGAGAAACGCACCGGAACGAGCAGTAAAACAAACGATTATCTCGACAAAAGAATCGCGCAGCTTCAGACTGAAATCAAACAAACTGAAATTCAATTGGTAAATCTGAAAGGTCAGGCGGGAATTATCACCACGACGGAAAATCAGACAATTGTCGGAGACCGTCTTTCGATTCTTAACAAAGATTTGCTCAAAGCCGAAAATGACCGAAAAAATGCCGAAGCCGAATACGATTCGATCAAATCAAATCCAGAAGCATTAAAAAACTTGGTCGAACAGGAAATGGCGAAGTATATCAGCGACAGGGAAACCGAAATCCGTCTTTTAGTTACCGGAAACAAACAGCGAATTGCCGAACTAAAGGCACAGAAAACGAGGCTTTTGCAGGAATATCTCGAAAAAGCACCGGAAGTTGTCGAAGTTGATAAACAAATCAAATTGTATGAGGAAGAAATTGAGAAGATTCGGGAAAAAAATGTAGATGAATTAGCAAATTTCCGCAAACGGACGGCTAATGTAATACTTGATAATTTGCGCCGTAAGTATATAGAAACAAAGAGCGTTGAAGACGCTCTGAAAAAAGATTATACGTCGCAGTATGAGCAGGCTCAAGGCGAAAATTCTTCGTCGGTCAGAATTCGCCTGATAGAAGACGAATTAGAAACCAAAAAGGGTTTTCTCGAAAACCTTATAAAAAATCAACGAAATAATGATGTTGTTGCAGTCGGAACTGATAACAATATAAGCATTACGGAAATTGCGATTCCGCCGGCAAAACCGATTGCGCCGAGTCGCCTGACAACCGTTTTGGCGACGATGTTTTTGTCAACTTTGTTCGGAATGGGTCTGGCGTTATTTTTAGAATATCTCGACGATACGATCCGCACCACCGAAGAAGTTGAAACATATTTGCAGCTTCCGGCTCTGGCGGCGATTCCGACGATTGATTCGATGCCGAAACGCAGACTTCTGCTTGTCGGAGCAAACGAAAAAGAAGAAAATTCCGCCGGAACTTCCGATTTGCTGATACACACGGACACGCGTTCATCTCTGGCGGAAGCGTTCCGGCAATTGAGAACTTCGATTCTGCTTTCATCAGCCGGAAATCCGCCGAAATCACTTTTGATAACATCGAGCCTGCCGGCGGAAGGAAAAACCACGACGGCGATAAATACCGCCATCAGTCTGGCGCAGACGACTTCAAAGGTTCTGATTATTGATGCCGATATGCGCCGTCCGCGTCTTCATTCGGTTTTTAACATCGGTAACGGACAAGGTTTAAGCACTCTGCTTTCGAGCCAGTTTTCCAAAACGGATGTTTCCGAAATCGTAAAGTATGACAATGAATCGAAACTTTACCTGATGCCTTCGGGACCCGTTCCGCCGAATCCTGCGGAACTGATCGGTTCGGAACAAATGTCGAAACTGCTGGAATTTTTGCAGGGAGAATTTTCGCACATCGTAATAGATTCGCCGCCGATTGCCTCTTTCACCGACGGCGTTTTGATCGCCTCGATGGTTGACGGCGTGATTTTGGTCGTGCAGTCGGGTAAGAGTTCAAGACAGGTCGTCCGGCGTTCCAAACAACTTCTGCAAGATGTCGGTTCGAGAATTTTCGGCGTTGTCCTGAATAATGTAAATTTGAAATCGCAGGACAACGGCTATTATTATCAAAGTTACTATCACAGAGATAATTACAGACTGGACGATGAGGAATAATCTTTCAAAGCATTCTGTTTTTTATCTTCTTTTAAATTCACAAGAGAAAAGTTTCACAAAGTTTTATGAGTAATAACAAAAGAATTTTAGTAACCGGCGCGGGCGGCTTTATCGGAAGTCATCTGGTTACATTTTTAAAGGAAAAAGGTTTTTGGGTGCGCGGCGTTGATCTCAAGTATCCAGAGTTCGGCGAAACCGATGCCGATGAATTTGAAATTTTAGATTTAAGACGTTGGGACAATTGCTTGCAGGCGACGAGAAATGTCAATCAAGTTTACGCGCTTGCCGCCGATATGGGCGGAATGGGGTTTATCTCGGCGAATCACGCGCAGATTCTCTACAACAATTCGCTGATAAATCTGCACACGCTCGAAGCCGCCAAGACAAATAATGTCAGCCGTTATCTTTATACGAGTTCAGCTTGTTTTACAGCCGGCACTTTGGTTTCGACAAGGCGCGGCGCAGTGCCGATTGAATATATTTTTGCGGGCGATGAAGTCATAACTCACACGGGAGAATATAAAAAAGTATCGGATACGTCCGAAACATTTTTTGAGGGTGATTTAATTGTTTTGGAATTTAACGGATTGCCCAAAATCGAATGCACGCCCGACCACAGATTTTATACCGGCGAAGGAAAATGGGTGAGAGCCGACGAATTAACCACAGACGATAAATTAGTCGTCCCGATTCCGCAAAACAGGGAATTTCTTCAATATATAGATTTACAATTGCCGAAAATAAATCTGGATTATTTGGACTTTGTTTCCGCACAACCGGCAAATATTTCCGCTTACAGCCGTGAAACAAATTTGGCAATGCACGTCGTCGGCAGATGGAATCGAAGACCGGGTTTGGTTGCTAAAAATCTCGACCCCGTATTAAAAACGAAAGTAAAACTGGACAAAGATTTCGGCGAACTAATCGGAATTTTTATGGCTGAGGGTTGGGTTGAAACGCAGCAGAACGGCAGACCGAAAGTGACTTTCGCTTTCGGCGAAGAGCCGGAACTTATCAAAAGAACGATAAATCTTTTGGAAAAAACACTCGGAATTCCGAAAGAAAAAGTCCGGCAGCACAAAATTAAAGGGCAGAAAGGCTATAAACTTCAAATAGTTACGGAAGTTCTAGGAAATTTCTTTAATCAAAACTGCTATGACGTGAGCGGAGTAAAAAGAGCGTTTACAAAGCTTCTGAGTCCGGCTTTGCTCAACAGCAATCCCGAATTTTTAAGCGGCTTAGTAAAAGGTTTCTGGCTTGGCGACGGTTCGATAAGGGAAGATGACAACCGAACGCGAATCTGGTTTTCTTCGACCTCGAAAAATTTCATTTGGCAATTAAAAACAATTCTGCTTCAACTCGAAGTTTATACTTCGATTCAAATCAGAAAGCCGAATGTTTCAAAAATTGGGAACAGGGAAATTTTCGGAAAAGAATCATATCATCTTTACCCGGTCGGAAAAGAAAGCGTTTCGGAATGTTACCAAATACTTTTCGACCAACCGAAAACAATTCGTTACAGCCGTTCGGTCGAGAAGGAAGACGATAGATTTTTGTTGAAAATAAAAAATAAAACCGAGCGTAATTTCAGAGGATTTGTTTATAATATGGAAGTCGAAGACGATCATTCATATACGGTTTTCAATATTGCGGCTCACAATTGTATTTACCCGGAATTTTTGCAGGAAGAAGCCGACGTTCAGCCGTTAAAGGAAGAAGACGCATACCCGGCGATGCCGCAGGATGCTTACGGTTGGGAAAAACTCGTGAGCGAAAGATTGTGTCTGCATTACGGGGAAGAATACGACATTGAAACGAGAATTGTCCGTTTTCACAACATCTTCGGCGAAAAGGGAACTTGGGAAGGCGGACGCGAAAAAGCACCGGCGGCGATGTGCCGGAAAATCGCCGAAGCGAAATTGACGGGAAAAAACGAAATCGAAATCTGGGGCGACGGCGAACAGACGCGCTCGTTTTGCTATATAGACGATTGCGTTGAAGGAATTTACCGTTTGATGGCATCGGATTTCAGCCAGCCGATAAATTTAGGGCAAGACAGAATGGTTACGATCAATCAACTCGCTGATATTATCGCTGAAATCGCGGACGTTGAAATCGAAAAAAAACACATAGACGGTCCGCAAGGCGTGCGCGGCAGAAATTCCGACAATACAAAATTGCGCGAAGTTTTAAGTTGGGAGCCGGAAATTTCTCTGGAAGACGGCTTAAAGACGACTTACGAATGGATCGAAAAGGAAGTTAAAAACTCTATTGCGGCAGGTGCTAAAGTAAAACGATCAACCGCTTAATTCAAATCAACAATTCAATATTTAGTAGAAGCGAAAATTAATTTATTCAAAGTTGGTTTTCGCTGTTTATTTATATATTTTCGGTTTTTAACACATCAAGCACCTTTTGCATTTGTTCCTTTTTGCCGATAGTTATTCTCAAATAGTTTTTCAAACCGTGAAGTCTAGTTCGATCTCTAACTAAAATCCTGTTTTTTTCAAGCCGGTTCAAAATATCGGAATTCCGTTCATAGTTTAACAAAACGAAATTAGCTTCGGTGTTTATCGGTTGAAATTGGTCGGGAATATTTTGAAAAAACCAATTTTTAGTCGCGTTTATGGTTTTAACGTGGTCGCTCAAATAATCGCAATCCCGGATCGCGGCTGTTCCGGCAATTTGAGCCAAAGTGTTAACATCTTTATTATTTTTAATTTTTTGGATCAGATTAATATTATCACCGTGCGAAACCGCATAACCGAGACGAATTCCGGCTAACCCGAAGGCTTTTGAAAATGTTCGCGTTACGATGACGTTTTTTTCCGTTTTGCACAAATCAATACAGCTTTCATCAATTGAAGCAAATTCCATATAGGCTTCGTCTATAACAAATAATTTGTCGGGATATTTTTGAATCAGTTTGAGCAAAAAATCCTTTTTTAATAATTGTCCCGTCGGATTGTGCGGATTTATCAAATAGACGAGATCGGCATTTGCAACATATTCTTCGTCAAAGATTTTATGATCGAGATTAAAAACGTCGGAAGGTTTATAGACGTTTTTTTTTGTTTGCTTAAAGTCTATAAATTGTAGAATTTGCGTGTAGGTCGGCTCAAACGTGGTAAAAACCGTATCTTTTGAAAGATATGCGTAAAAAATGTGCTGCAAAGCGTTGTCAGAACCGTTAAAAATGGAAATACAGTTTTCGGGAATCGAATATCTGTCCGCGATTGCTTTTATTAATGTATGAGCCGTTATGTCCGGGTAATAAGCCAGACTATGCTCGTCCAGAAAATTCTTGACGGCATTTATAACTTTGATTGAGGCATTGTTCGGGCTTTCGTTCCAATCGAGTTTCAGCCAGGTTTCCTTTTCCTTGTATCCTAATTTTGCGCTTTCCGAAACTCTATACACGGGAAGCGAATCAATCACGGCATCATATTTCATATCGTTATATTATAGACACATCTGATTTTGCCGGTTTGACTGCTTCGCGGAATTTCCGTGCAATTTTCGATGTATATTTTCATAGAGCCTAATCTTTCGCTCAACTTTTTCTTTGTCAGATCAAACATTTCCGAAGTCCATTCCGCATTCGGAACGATTCGGACTCTAACTTCATCGGCACTTTCCTGAACGATCTGAAACATTTTAACTCCGGGAATTTTATACATCATCGTATAAAAATTAACTCCCGGAAGCCTGTTTCCTTCGGGCGTGATGATTATATCGTCGCTTCTGCCGATAAATCTTTTGACGCGGACGGGAAGACCATTTTTGGCAAACGGTGTTTCCAGCGGCTCAACCGTATCGCCAATGTCGTAGCGGATAAACGGCATTACATTATTCAAAAATCCAGTGCCGATAACCTTTAGCTGCCCGTCAATTTCGACAAATTCCGTTACCCCGTAATCAACATTGTCAAGGTAATTGTCCGAATCAGCCTGATGAAAAAAACTGCATTTTTCCATCTGCCCGTAATGCGCTTTTAATTTCACATTCGGCAGAACTTTGCGGATTTTTTCAGCCCATTCGGTGATAAGCATTTCGGAAGCAAGATGTATGCTTTTGACATACGGAATTTTCAAATTTTCTTCTTCCAATAAACAAGCCAGCGAATAAGCCGTCGAAGGATAGGTCGAAATTGTTTCGTATTTGTGTGCGTTTATTATTTTTACATAATCGTGAACGCTTTGGTTATTTATATGATAAGCACTCATATAAAGCCTGCGAAGTTCAAAATCCTTTTTGAATAAATCGGCGGACGCGCTTTCGGGAACATATCTTCTGATCCAGATTGACCAATCGTTGTATAAATCCGAACCGTGAGCGAGATAAGCCCTCGTTACAAACGCGGCTTCGCGCTTATACATTTCTTCCGTGCCTTTGAATTTGAATTTCGTTCCCGTCGAACCGCTCGTTTTAAATTCGATCAGATCGTCCGCATTAACTCTTTCGTCAATAAAATCGAGGTAATTATTCGTAATGATTTTTTTTGTGATGATCGGAAACTTTTTTATATCTTCGATAGTTTCAAAATCTTTAAGAGTTAAACCGTGTTCCTGAAAATGTTTTCGATAAAAGGGAACATTGCGGCTGGCGTGTCTGACCAATGCCAGAAAATTCTGTCTTTGCTGCTCTAAAAGTAACTCCGTGTCAACTTTTTCGTTTTCCAAAAGAGTTCGCAGAGTGTTTCTATAAGTCTTTTCATATCTATAAGAAAACGGAACACTCTTAAAGTAAAGTCGAACTAGATTGTTCGGCAGTTTTTTTTTAAATTTACTTGTAACGCCCATTTGAAATTTTACCCGAAGAAATCGTCGGAATTTATCGCTTTATCGTCAATAAAATAATCCGCACCATATTTTATGCCGGTTCTGACCGTGTGAAATTTCAGACCGAAACCTTTTAACTGTTCGATTGTGTCTATCAGCCAGCTTCTGCCGGATGTGCAGCCACGCGCCGTTTCAATGATGATCGTGTGTCCTTCGTCGTATAATTTATTAACTTTTTCGATTCGTTCGGGAAACGGCACGGCTTCCAAATATCTCCAGCCTTCAGGTGAGCGTTTTGTGTCGCAGAGAGTTCCATCCAAATCAATTACATAAATTGCCATAACAGGTTTTTAGTGAATTTTCACAAATTTAAATAAAATTCAGTATAGTTAATTCGCATAAAAGATGGCAAACTCGGCAAGCTAATTTTCCGAAAATTACGATTTGGACTTAAAGCGCAAATTTGTTAAGTTGCTTTTATGAACAATTTTTCAATTGCAGGAATTGTTCGGCGATCAAAATTAAAAGGTTGCGCCCTTAAAAGAAAGCAGTAAATTATTAGACATTTATGAATGAAAAAGTATCGGTAGTCGGACTGGGAAAACTCGGCTTGGGTTTAGCTTTGTGTTTTGCCGACAGCGGCATTGAAACCTTAGGAATTGACGTTAATGAAGATGTGGTAAATGCCGTTAATGCGGGCAAAACGCCGATAATCGAACCGTTTTATCAGGAACTGATCGAAAAAAATTCGGAAAAATTCCGAGCCTCTCTGAGCCACGCCGAAGCGATTGAAAATACAGACATCACGTTTATATTGGTTGCGACTCCAAGCATCGGCGACGGGCGTTTTTCAAACCGATACGTTTTATCCGCGCTCGAATCTCTCGCCGAAGCCTTCGGAAAAAGCAAAAAAAGCAATCATTTATTCGTTATCAGCAGCACCGTCGTTCCCGGTTCGACGGACAAGGAATTTATTCCGCTGATTGAAAAAATTTCGGGAAGAAAATACAAAAAAGATTTCGACGTTTGTTTTGACCCGGATTTTGTCGCGCTCGGCTCTGTGGTCAGAGATTTTAAAAACCCGGACATTGTTATTATCGGCGAAAGTTCGCCCGAAGCCGGAAAAAGAATCGAAACTCTGCACCGGCAGATGTGCGAAAACGAGCCGAAAATTTCGCGGATGTCAATCATCAGCGGCGAGGTCGCAAAGGTCAGTCTTAATGCGTATATCACAATGAAAATCAGTTTTGCAAATACGGTTGCAAATCTCTGCGAGCGCATCGAAGGAACTGATGTTGACCGAATTACGAGCGCAATCGGTGCGGACAAAAGAATATCCCCATATTATTTTCGCGGCGGTCTGGCTTTCGGCGGAACTTGTTTTCCGCGCGACACGAAGGCGTTTATGACAATTTCAAGTCAATACGACTTAGACCCGATTTTGATTTCGGCGGTTGAAGAAGTCAACAATCGGCAAAAGACACATCTCGCCGAAACGGTCAAAAATCAAATTACGAATGATGACAAAAGGGTTTCGATTCTCGGCATCGCTTTTAAGGATAAAACCCCTGTTATCGAAGCATCTCCGGCAATTGATCTGATTCGTGAATTAATTAGAGATGATACGCTGGTTACAATTTACGACCCGTTGGCGTTGGACGACGCGCAGGTTATTTTCGGCGACAAAATCAGTTATGCTCATTCCGTCGAGGAATGTCTGGAAAGTTCGCCCGTCTGCGTAATTACGCTGATGTCGAAAAAATATAAGGAAGCCGTTGAAAATTTCAAGCCGGAAAATTCTCTGACGATTGTTGACTGTTGGCGGCAGTTGGACGGTGAAAATTTGAGCGAAAAAATAAAA
Source organism: Pyrinomonadaceae bacterium (assembly GCA_965214585.1). GTDB lineage: Bacteria > Acidobacteriota > Blastocatellia > Pyrinomonadales > Pyrinomonadaceae > JAHCHG01. The sequence goes on from OZ243957.1 coordinate 3,850,386, forward strand.
ATCGCGGCGGTTGGTCGCGCCGATTCGACGGCGAAAGAAAATTCGGATGCTCAAGCGTTCGGAAAGTAGAATTTTTATCCGATAAATTTGTTTAAAAAAATGAAAAACGATAAAAAGATAAAAATAGGAGTTGTTGCGCCGGTTCACAATCGCCGGGAAATAACGCTTTTGTGTCTTCGCAGTTTAAGCAAGGTCAACAGCGTCGGTTTAGAGATATTTACCGTAATTGTTGACGACGGTTCGACTGACGGAACTTCGGAAGCGATTCGGGAGAATTTTCCCGAAGTCGAAATTGTCGAAGGCGACGGGAATCTGTGGTTTACCGAAGGCACGAACGCCGGTGTCAGAGCCGCTTTGAAACGCGATCCCGATTATATTCTGATGATAAACGACGATCAGATTTTTGATGGCGACGCGATAAAATTTATGGTCGAAACGGCGGAAAAATATCCGCGTTCGGTAATCGGTTCGCTTCTGCTTTTATGGGATCAGCCGCATAAATTATTTCAGGTTTCGCCCGAATGGAATACATTAACCGGAGGTTGGCGGCATTGGTATCAGCAGACGATTTGGACAATTCCCGAAAAACCTTGGCAGGTTGATATAATCGTCGGAAACTGCGTTTTAATTCCGGCGGCGGCGATAAAAGAACAAGGCTTGATGGATTCAAAACGCTATCCGAATTTCGGCGATGCCGAATACACGCCGCGACTCAGAAAAAAAGGCTGGCAGCTTTTGATCGAACCGCGTGCCAGAGTTTTTTGTCAGCCGAACACCCTTCCGGCAAAAGTTAGAAAAATGTCCGCTAAAGAAAAATTTGACGCGCTGTTTGTAAATCTCGGACACACGCAAAATCTGCGCCGCAGATTTTATTCAAATTGGGACGGCGCACCGAATAAACTTAAAGGCTCGGCGGCATTTTTCGTGTTTTTTATACGTTTGTTTTTAGGGAAAAACGCCGAAGGGAATTGGGTAAAGTTTCAAACGGAAAAGCCTCTGTCGGAAACATTTGCGGAAACAATTGTAAAAGATTAGCCGAAACTATGTAAGTATTGAAATAACTAAAGTTAAAAAAACGCTTGGAGTAAAATGTAAACTGTCTGTATTCCGACTCTTAAACAAAAACTTGAACTCTGAAAATAAAAATAACAACGAAAATCTTTCAAAAAAGGTAATATATGCGTGGAACTATATAGAATGGGGCGGCGCACAGATGTATTTTTTAGGAATTATCAGCCGGATAAAAAACAGAGCGAATATAAAAATTGTTCTGCCTGCCGCATCCGATGAGCAGCTGCTCAGGTTTATAAAAAATCTCGGCGTAGAATATGAGTTTATAGACGCGCGAGCCGATTCAAAACCGGCGAAAACATTAAAAAGAAAAATCGAAAGGCATTTCAATAAAATTCGTGCGGAAAAAGCGTTGCTAAAGCATCTGGAAACTCTGGACTTGGAAAATTCGATTGTTCACGTCGAACTCGCACCTTGGCAATCGGTTTTGCCGCTTGTCAGTTTGTGCAAAAAAACGGAAGTTTTTGTAACGATGCACAATTCTCTGCCGCCGGTTGCAAATTGGCGTTATCGTCTATGGAAGAAAAAGTTCGCAATTATTACGAAATACGAAAATTTTAATATATTCGCATCCAACGAGGACGCGAAAAAAACTCTGAAACCGCTTGTTTCCGAAGATTTTTACAACAAGGTCAAAGTTACATATACGAATGTCAATCCAGACGAAATAGACGAGGCTCTGCGAATCGAAATTGATTATGAGGAACTGTTGAAAAAATACAGCATTCCGAAAAACAAATTTTTGGTTTTCTGCGTCGGGCAGTTTATTGACCGGAAGGGGCGTTGGACGTTTTTGGAAGCGGCGAAAACTGTTTTTGAGAAGGACAAGGAATTTGCTTTTGTATGGATTGCCAACTCGAAACCGTCGCTCGAAGATTTGGAAAAAGCGCGAAATTACGGATTGGGAGAAAATTTCGTTGTGATAACTTCCGACGAGGTTGGCGAAAAACATATTGATCTGTTCAAATTAATGCGTTTGGCTGACGTTTTCGCCCTTGTCAGTTTTCAGGAAGGCTTGCCGATCTCGCTTCTCGAAGCGATGGCTTTGAAAATTCCGAGCATTTCAACCGATGTCAACGCCATTCCCGAAGCGGTTAAGCATCTCGAAACCGGCTTACTGATCGAAGCGGGCGATGCCGAAAAACTCGCCGAATATTTTCTGAAACTCAAAGCGGACAAAGAACTTAGAGAAAAATTAGCGAAAAACGGACGAGAATTCGTTCTCCAAAATTTCAACGAAAAAACGGTTGCCGAAATCGCTTTTGAAGCATACAGAGAAAGCCTCGCAAAAAAATAATGTCAGCCAAGCAAGCCGAAACAAGCAGAAGCATTTTCAAAAATGTCATATACGGATTTTCGACGTGGATTCTGCCGCTGATCCTCAGCTTCGTTTCGATCAAGATTATTATAGAAGCTCTGGGCGAAAAGGAATACGGAATTTATATGCTCGTTCTGGGTTTCGTCGGCTATTCGTTCAATTTCAGCCTCGGACGCGCAATTACAAAATACATCGCCGAATACCGCATCAGCAATCAAAACGAAAAGATACGCGGCGTAATTTCGGCGACATTCTTTTTGAATGTCATAATCGGTTTGTTAAATGTTCTGGTGATTTGCCTGCTCGCCCGTTGGCTTGTAACCGATGCCTTCGAGATCGAGCCGCAGTATTGGGAAAAAACGATAATCGCTTTTTATATCGCTTCGGCGATTATATTTTTTTCGATGTTCACGCAGATTTTCAACGCCGTTTTGCAAGGGTTGCAGCGATTTGACGTTTACTCGAAAATTTTCAATCTCGGAACATTTATTTTGATAATCGGCAACATCTGGCTCGCGCTCTCCGGTTACGGCTTAAATTATCTGCTTTTGTGGAATTTGTTTGTCGCGCTGCTCAATAATTTACTGTTTTTTATCAGCGCGAAAAGGCTTCTGCCCGAATTCGGCGTTGATTTGAAATTCAAGAAGGAAACGGCAAAATTAGTTGCGAATTTTAGTTTCGGCATTGTCGGTTATCAGATTCTGACAAATTTTCTGCTGCTTTTCGAGCGCGGCTGGCTGACAAAAAATCTGGGCGCGGAAAGCCTGACATACTACGTCGTTCCGATGATGCTCGCGCTTTACATACACGGTTTTATAGGCAGTCTTCTGCTGGTGATTTTCCCGCTTGCCAGCGAACTCAAAAATGATAAAGTAAAACTTTTGAAACTGTATTCAAAAGCCACAAAAATCGTCTGTCTGATCGCGTTTTTTCTGACGGCAACCTTAATTGTTCAGAGCAGATATTTATTAACCGTCTGGCTCGGCGCGGAATTTGCTGATAAATCTTGGTTAATTCTCGTTATGCACGCCATAACTTTCGGTTTTTTAGCCATACAGATCGTTTCTTGGCAAATGACGGAAGGTTTGGGCTATCCGACGTTTAATTTTAAGATGGTTAGCTTAACTTTGATCGTTTCGGTATTTCTGATGATAGTCTTGATAAAGGATTACGGCAGCGTCGGCGTGGCATTCGGGCGCACTTGCGGATTTTTGGCGATATTCTCGTTTGTGTTTTACATCGAAAAATGGTTTTTTGAAAAGGTGCAGATTGTTTTCTGGCTGAAAATTTTCGGAATTTTGTCAATATCGGTTTTATTAAGCGTCTGTGCGGAAAAATTAATAACCTACTATTTTCCGTTTGGCTGGATAACTTTATTGTCTTCGATAATTTGCGGCGGAATTGTATATTTATTAACGGCTTGGATTTTAGGATATGTGGCGGAAGACGAGAAACTTTTGATAAAAAATATTTTGCTGAAAAGTTGAAGTGGAAAATCTGAGAATAACAATTTTCCGGCGAAGAAGAGAAGAAATTTTAACAGGGATGAAGAGGATAAAAGAGATAAAGAGAAAATATTGGATTTGAGTTTTAAAAAAATCCCTGTTTATCTCTTTCATCCTTGTTAAAATTTCTTCTCTTTTTCTTACGGGTAAAACTTTGCTAACTTGAAAACGGCAGAGATTTACGGCTAAAATATCGTTTTCAGAAGTTAGGTTAAAAATGGAAAAATTTAAGCTCGTTCAGAGAGTGGAATTTATAAAAAAGATTTGCGAAGGGAAAAAGGTTCTGCATCTCGGCTGCACGAATTTTCCATACACTTCGGAAGCGATTGAAAACGATATGCTGCTGCATTTCGATCTGGAAAAGATCGCGGGCGAGCTTTACGGATTTGATTTTGACCGTGAAGGACTCGATGTTTTAGAAAAAGCGGGCGGCAAAAATCTGTTTCAGGCGGATTTGGAAAAACTTTCGGAAGTCGAACTCGCGGAAACTTTCGACGTGATAATCGCCGGTGAAATTATCGAACATCTGAACAATCCGGGCTTATTTCTAAACGGCATACAGCAATTTATGAATCCGCAGACAAAACTCGTCATTACGACGATCAATGCTTACTGCGCGATGCGTTATTTTATATACGGTTTGCGCGGAAAAGGCGGCGCATCCGAACCCGTCCACCCGGATCACGTCGCGTATTATTCGTATAAAACTCTGAGTTTGATAATAAACCGGGCGAATTTAGATGTCAACGATTTTTATTTTTACGATCTCGGCATCGAGCATCGTCCATTTAATCCTTGGTATTATAATTTTGTAAACGATGTGAGCGTCAAACTTTCGCATCAATTGAGCGACGGAATAATCGCCGTCTGCGGTTTGAGGAGCAGCGGAAAATAATGTCGAATGATTTGGATTGGTTTCAAAAGATCGTCAGGCTTTATACGTTTTATTCGCCGATCAGACGCGGAAAATACCGCCTTGCGTTGTCTGCTCTGAATCTGAAAAAAGATTTGCCGAAAAAAATTACAGCCAAAACAAAAGACGGCAGAAGCATCACAATCAGATTCGACAATCATTTTGCTCATTTTGTATATTTTCTGGGCGAATATGAAATCGCCGTAACGGAAATAATCAGACGGATCGTCCAAGAAGGCGATGTCTGTCTGGACATCGGCGCGAACGTCGGCTGGTTTACGACTCTTCTGCAAATTCAGGTCGGAAAAAACGGGCAGGTTCATTCGTTCGAGCCTGTTGCCGATACTTTCGAGATGCTGGAGGAAAATGTAAAATCGAATGAAAATTCTTCGGTTGTTTTCTTAAATAATTTCGCGCTTGGCGATGAAGAAAGAGCGATTCAGCTTTATCTTCCGAAAAATACGGCTGACGGACACGCTTCTATTTCAAACTTCGGGCATCGGGACGCGAAAGTTTTTCCGGGCAGAATGATAACGCTCGATTCTTATCTGAAAAAGAACGGGATAAAAGACGTGCGGTTCGTCAAAGCGGACATCGAAGGCGCGGAACTGGCGATGCTGAAAGGCGCGAAAACTCTGTTCGAGCAGGAAAAACCTCCGATTTGGGAAATCGAAATGGCTCTCGACACGACCAGAGGCTTCGGTTATCTGCCGAACGATCTGATAAAATATATCGGCAGTCAGCGCGAATACGATTTCTACGCGATTGACGAAGAATCTTTTGCAATGCGGAAAATCGAAAATTTTGCGCCCGCAGACGTTGGCGCAAACGTCTTGTGCGTGCCGCGCGGATTTTACCTTGATAAACTTGCAAAATTAAAAATTGCAGAATAAAAAGAAATGGCTTTAAACCCGAACAACTTTAAACGAAATCCGGTTCAGAACCGAAACTTTCTGATGCCCGTGTTTGTTTTATGGGGAACGGTTTTGTTTCTGTTTCTCGGTCTGCTGTGGTATCTTTCGGGTTTTGATAATACGCTTGACCAGTATTATTTGCTTCCGTGGTCGGTTCTAGCCGGAATAGTGGTTTTATCGCCGAGCGCGTATCTTTTGTATAAAGGAAGATTCGATCCGTTTCACCCGCTGGTGTTCGGTGTCTGGAGCTATATTTTTCCGGCGTTCGTGATCGGCGGAGTGATTTTATCATTCGGCTGGTCTGATCCGTATTACCTTACGTTCATTGAAGACAGGCGGTATAATCTGCCGCTGAGTCTGGTTTATGTGATGCTCGGTTTTCTGGGAATGGCTGCCGGTTTTTATCTGCCCGTCGGAAAATTTTTGTCTGAAAAGACAGAACCTTATCTGCCGAAATGGGATTGGAATTTAAGCGAAATATGGCTGCCCGGAATTTTATTAATGCTTGCCGGTTTCGGCGTAAATATCTTGGGATTTATTCAGGGACTTTTCGGTTTTCAACGCATTGACCAGATCGGAATGTTTGACGGGCTTCTGTTTTTCCTCGTATTGCTTTTGTCGGAAGGAAATCTGCTGTTGTGGCTGGGGATTTTCAAAACCAAGAATAAGACCGGAGTTTTTTATCTGATATTTCTCATTTTAGTCCTCGTGATTCCTCTGCGGATGGCGATTCAGGGAAACAGAGGTTCTCTGCTTTCGAGCGTGATTCCAATCGGTCTGGCTTTTCAGTATTCGGGACGGCGTTTGCAGATGAAGCACACCGCGATTCTCGGCACGGTGATAATTTCCGCCGTTTTTATCGGGATGATCTACGGAACTGCTTTCAGAAATATCAAAGGCTCGGAATCGAGAACCGAGGCGGGCGAATATGTCGAACAAATTCTGCTGACTTTGGATTATCTGACGACCAAAGACCCGGAAAAAATAATCCACGAAAGCGCGGGGCATCTAGCCGAAAGAATAGACAATCTAAGTGCGCTCGGCGTGGCGGTGGCAAATTACGAAAAACTCGCTCCATATGAATCGAGTTTCGGCATTGAAAACAACATCTTAAACGATTTATATACATCGCTGATTCCGCGTTTTTTATGGGAAAACAAACCGCCGACCGCCGACGCGCGGGCATACAGCGATTTGTATTTTAATTATTCGGAAAACTCCTTTGCGACAACTCCTTTCGGCGATTTGCTGAGAAATTTCGGTCCCGTCGGTGTTCCTCTGGGAATGCTTCTTCTGGGAATTTATTTTCGCTGGATTTACGCGCAGTTCATAGATACGCCGAACCCCGCGATCTGGAAAAAGGCTGCGTATTACGTTTTATTGATAGTCGTATCATTTGAGGGATTCTATTCGACGATTTTCCCGTCCGTTATCAGAACTATCTTTATATTATTCGGAAGTTTATTTCTTGTAAACATTCTGATTTTGCAAATCAGAATGTTTACAAGAAAAAGATTCGGCTCGCAGATTTGATTTTAAGTGCAGATATTTTTATAGAAAAAATGAGTCTGAAAAATAAATTGGAAGGAATCAGGGAAATCTGGCACTTTGAAAACCGCTGGCAGTTGTTGTTTAACAGACTTTTTTTCAGCCGCGAAAAGATAAATATTTACCGCTATAAAAATTTCGAGATTTTGACCGATCATTTTGCCGGAGATGCCAACGGCGCGAGGGAAGTTTTGACGACGGATATGTATCGCTCGCTTTTTTCCGAAATAAAATTGGCGGGCGAACTGAATATTCTGGATTTGGGAGCAAACAACGGCGGTTTTGCGCTGCTCGCCGAATCCGAGAATTTTGACATAAAAAAACTCGTCTGCGTCGAACTTAATCCGCAGACTTTTTCGAGATTGCAGTTTAATCTCGCCCGAAATTTAAGCTGTAGATACGAAGTGCTAAACGCCGCCGTCTGCGGAAAAAATCAAAAAGTTTCGGTTCGGTTCGGCAGATCAAGCACTTCGGACAGTATCTATGAAAATGATCCGGGCGAAAAATTCGCGGCGGATTCTTTGGAAATTGAAGGTTTAACGCTTGATGAAATTTACAAGCGCAGTTTTGCGGACGAAATTGTTGATCTTTGCAAAATGGATGTCGAAGGCGCGGAATACGAATTATTCGGCGAATCCGCCGGCGAATTTTTGCGAAACTGCCGAAATCTGATCGTTGAAATTCATCACCAAAACGACAGACCGAGAAATCTTCTGATCGGGAAATTAAACGAAGCCGGCTTTGCCGAAATCGGCGGCGAAAATAAAACAGAACCGAATTTGCATTACGTTCATTTGTTCGTAAATAAAAATCTGAAATAGATAACCAAATGGAAAAAATCGTTTTTACAAACGGCTGTTTCGATCTGATTCATCCGGGACACATAGTCTTGCTGCAACAGGCTAAAAAACTCGGCTCGAAATTGATCGTCGGAATCAACAGCGATGCTTCGGTGCGTTCGATCAAGGGTGCGCCGAAACCTTTTATCAATCAGACGGACAGGCGGGAAATTCTGCTCGGCTTGGAAGCGGTTGACGAAGTGTATATTTTTGAAGAATTAACGCCGGAAAATCTGATCAAAAAGATAAAACCGGACGTTTTGGTAAAAGGCGGCGATTGGGCGACAAACGAAATTATCGGCGCGGATTTTGTCGAAAAGCGCGGCGGACAGGTTTTTTCCCTGCCGCTGAAAAAAGGCTACTCGTCGAGCTTGATTGTCGAGAAGATCAAAGCGGAAAATAAAAGCGATATGAAAGAAACGGATAACTTCGGTGAAGACGACAATTTAATAAGCGTTTCGCTGACAAAGCACATCGAACTTTTCAGCAAAATTTTAAGCGGCGAAGCGGAAACGATAAAAAACTGCGCCGAGATCATTTATCAAACTCTGCAAGCGGGAAATAAGATACTGATTTGCGGAAACGGCGGAAGCGCGGCGGATTCCCAACACATAGCGGCTGAATTTGTCGGGCGTTTTGAAAAAGAGAGAGTCGCCTTGCCCGCCGTCGCGCTGACGACGGACACTTCCGCGCTGACCGCCATCGGCAACGATTACGGCTTTGAAAAAGTTTTTTCCAGACAAGTCGAGGCGTTGGCAAACGAAGGCGATTTGTTAATTGCGATCAGCACCAGCGGAAACTCCCCGAACGTCATCAACGCCGTGATGTCGGCGCGAAAGATCGGCTGCAAAATCGTCGGAATGACCGGAGCGAACGGAAAGAAACTCGCATCTTTGTGTGATGCCTGTTTTCTTGTCCCGACCGGGCGCACATATCGCGTGCAGGAAGCGCACATCTCGATTGCACACATCTGGTGCGAATATATTGATACGAAATACGTTACAAAATAAGTGGAAAAACTTACGGCAGAACTCCTCGAAAAATTTCGGGACGTAAAAATTTTAGTAATCGGCGACGTGATGCTTGACCGCTATTGGTGGGGAAGCGTGGAACGCATTTCGCCCGAAGCACCCGTTCCGGTGGTTCATCTGAAAAATACGAGTCTAGCCGCCGGAGGCGCGGCAAATGTCGCGGCAAACATCAACGGATTGGGAGCAAAACCGATCTTGGTCGGAATTACCGGCGACGATCAGGAAGCCGAACTTTTCCCGGCAATTCTCGGAAAGCTGAATATCTCTACTGAACATCTGCTGAAAATTGCAAACCGGCAAACAACCGTTAAAACGAGAATTTTAGCGCACAATCAGCAGATCGTCCGCGTGGATCAGGAAACGAATCAGCCGATAAATGAAAAACAGTCCGAAAAAATCTGGCAAACTCTGGAAAATCTAATCAAGGAAATTGAAATAATCGTTGTATCCGATTACGCCAAAGGATTTTTGACGGAAAATTTACTAACGCGTCTGATAACGATAGCGAGAGAGAAAGATAAATTTGTATTAATTGATCCGAAAGGAAAAAATTACGCGAAATACAAAAATGCAAATTTGCTGACTCCGAACAAGAGGGAAGCGGCGGAAGCCTGCAAATTGGATGAAAATGCGGAAAATCTGGTCAAACAAGCCGGAACGGAATTGATCGAAGAATTTGAACTCGATTCGATTTTGATAACGCAGGGCGCGGAAGGAATGACGCTTTTCCAGAAAAATAATAAGCCGAATCATTTTAAAGCGTCAGCCCGCAAAGTTTACGACGTAACGGGCGCGGGCGATACGGTTATCGCCACCTTAGCGGCTGCTTTGGGCGCGAAATGCGATCTGCCGAACGCTTCGGCATTGGCAAACATCGCCGCCGGCTTAGTCGTCGAACAGATCGGAACGACGGCGATTAATTTAAATGATCTGAGCGAGGCACTAACCGCGAATCAAGCATAAGATTGAAGATTTCAGTTGATGAAAGCAAATAAAAAACCCGTAATTTTAGTGTTCAGCGATTATTATCTGCCCGGCTACAAAAGCGGCGGCGGAATGAGAACGATTGTCAATATGGTTGACCGTCTGCACGAAAAATATGATTTCAGAATTGTCACCAGAGATCACGACGGCAAACTGGATAAAACGCAATATACGAGCGTCAAGATAAATCAATGGAACGAGATCAGAGGTGCAAAAGTCTTTTATTTGTCAAAAGATAACGTCAAAATCTCGAAACTGCGCGAACTTATCTTAGAAGTTGAACCGGATTGTATCTATACCAACAGTTATTTCGCAACACCGGCTGTATATATGTTGAATTTAAGGCGTTTAGGGCTTATTCCGAAAGTTAAAGTGATAGTTGCGCCGTGCGGCGAATTGGACGAAGGCTCTATGAAAATTAAATTCGCCAAAAAGAAAATTTTTATAAATTTTTCAAATTTAATTGGGTTGTATCGAAATATTCTGTGGAAGGCTTCTTCGAAACACGAGAAACTCGAAATTGAAAAATTAAAGGGAAGCGGCGGTAAGATTTTTATTTCTGCCGATCTGCCGCCGAAAACGATTTTTGACGAATACGAACAAAACTCAAAGCCTAAAAAAACCGTTGGAAACGCAAAAATGATTTTTCTGTCGCGTTTTGTTCGCAAAAAGAACTTCAAGTGGCTTCTCGAAAAACTTTCAAATGTTAAGGGAAATCTTGAAATAGATATTTACGGACCTTTGGAAGATGCAGATTATTGGAGAGAATGCTTGAAGATTATCAATGGTTTACCGGAAAATGTTAAAGTAAAGTATCAAGATTCGATTCCTTTTGAAAAAGTTCTGGAAACAATGTTCAAGTATCACTTTTTCATTTTGCCGACGCTTGCGGAAAATTTCGGTCACGTTAATTTAGAGGCTTTGGCAGCCGGATGTCCTTTGGTTATCAGCAATAGAACGCCTTGGCGCGAACTATCGGAAAAAAATATCGGTTGGGATATTCCGCTTGAAAAACCGGACGAATGGATTCGGATTATCAATAAATGTGTGGAGATGGATAACGCGGGATACCGAAAACTTTCCGAGAGCGCGAGAAGTTTTTCAGTCGAATGGCTGAAAGATAAAAAACTCGAAGAAAATACTTTGAGAATTTTAAATGCGGGTTTATCCGATATTTGAAAAATCGGGGAAATAATTTTTTCTTAAACCGATTGAAAAATGAAAATTTACTTCATTTCGACGGCAATCTGACTAAAATAATCGTGATCAGATTTCGTCGCGCCGATCACAACATAATCGCGCATAAATGATGTGCAGTAATCTTCCCACGCGCGAAACTCGTGCAGAACGGATGTAAATTCATCGAAAATAACAATAGTTCCGGGTTTTATAATATCATTGCACTGACATAGAACATAAAGCGTCGAGGAATACAAATCAGCATCATTATGGATTATGAGCCGCCCTGTATTTTCAAAATTTTTTAGAAAATCAGATAATGTTTCCTGAAACAGACCTTTTACAAAAGTAATTCGCTCGTCGTCAATTTTCGGAGGATTCCCGTTCATACTAAAAGTATTTTTATCAAGAGTAGTCGTGAAAACTTCCCATTTGTCGGGCAAGCCGAAAAAAGTGTCGAAACCCCAGAATTTCGATTGAGGATTTTGATGTATTTCCGTCCAATATTGCAGGCTTTCACCTTTGGAAACGCCGAATTCGAGGTAATCAATTGATTTGTCTTTGACAACTTTTTTGTTCAGATAATCGTAAAGTTTGTATCGGTCTTCAAAAAAGGGAAAACTTTCAACACGGTTTTTCCGCCATTTCTCAAATCTGGCAAGATAAATTAAGTATCGAATTCGTGAATTATCCAATACGACTTTTGATAAAATTTGTTTGACCTTTGTTCTAAATTTAATCATTCGGTAGAGAAATATAAATCTGCATTAACGGTTAAAAAACTAGAAATCAATTATCCGCCGATTCAGATCGTTTGAAGTTTCCGCATTTTATAAAGGTTAATGAATACCACAGGCGAGAGGTAAAAGCAATATCGTATGAAAAAGTTAAAATACAGCGAAAAATTTCCCCTAAAAATATAAGAAAGTCCGGTTTCCGTGCAGTAAAATAGCAAGCTAAAGAATTGCCATTTAAAATTGTATCGGATAATATTATCTAATAAAATATATCATTTCTCGAAAACAGAATTTAATTAAGGATTATATATTATGGAAATTCGTTTAATTTCTCATGCTTCGGTTATAATCAAATCAGATGTTTTAATTTGGACAGACCCTTGGCTTCACGGCAAGGCGTTTAATGATTCGTGGTCGCTTTCGCCGACTCCGGCGTTTGACGAAACTATCTATAATGAAATTGATTATATTTTTATTTCTCACGAGCATCCCGATCATTTTCACGTTCCGACGCTGCGTTCGATGCCCGAAACATTCAAAAATCGCGTGAAGATACTTTTCCAAAAAAACAATTCGGAAAAGATGTTAAATGCTTTTAAACGCTTCGGCTTTCCGAATGTTATTGATTTGCCGCACCGCGAAATTGTCAGATTAACCGATCAGACGGAGGTTTATTGTTATCAAGCCGGCACGATGGATTCGGCTTTGGGCGTGAGAAGCGTCGGCGAAGTCGTGTTAAATTTGAACGATTGCGAAATAAATCAAGGCGATTGTCAGAGAATTTTGGATGATCTCGGAAAAATAGATGTTTTGTTAAATCAATTCTCAATTGCCGGTTACAGCGGTTTTCACGATTACGAAAATCATCTGCCACAACAATCTCACAATATCCTTGAAAAAATGATGGCAAATCATATTGACTTGAAAGCCGATTTGACCGTTCCTTTTGCAAGTTTTATATATTTTTCCAGCGAAGATAATAAATACATTAATGAATACAGCAATAAGCCGCAGGATGTCGCCGATTATTTCGCCGAAAAAAATCAAGAACTGACAGTTTTATATCCCGGAGATACTTATCGAGTCGGAACGAAACACGATTCGAGCAACGCGCTGTTTCGGTTTCGCAAGTATTACGACTCGATTGAAAATTTAGATTATGATACCAGCGAAATAATTCCGCTTGAGAAAATCGCCGACGCTTTTGATAAACTTGTTCGGCATCTTCACGATAAATATCCGCCATTGATGTTGCGAATTCTAAAGCCCGTCTGCGTTAAAATTCCCGATTTAGAAACTACAATAGTATTTTCAGTTGCCGACGGCGAATTTCGGGAAGAAGCCGACGCTGCACCCGATTTAATAATCAAATCGCAGCCCCTTTATTTCGGGTTTTCTTATCCGTTCGGTATTCAAACGCTGGGAGTTTCAGCACGCTATACGCTTCTTAAAAACTTTCCAAATTGGCGGAATCACAGAATTCTTTTTTCACTCAATAATGCCGAATTATACCTACGCCCAAAATTTTTATTCACCTCTCAAAACCTAAAATTCTTCAAAGAAAGATTGCCGGGTGCTTGGAATCAGTTTCTTTACAGATTGAAAGTTATGCGTTAAAACTGCATATCACTTAAACAGTAGGTTTAATAAAACAATAAATGAAAAAAATTCTCATATTCGGCGGAAACGGTATGCTCGGACACAAACTTTTGCAAGTTTTGAGCGAAGAGTTTGATGTTTTCGCAACAATTCGCGGCGAATTTGAAGATTTTCAACAATATAAATTTTTCAAGCGCGAAAAAATTTTGGAAAAAGTTTCAGCCGAAGATATTTCAACCATCGAAAAGGCTTTTGAAACTGTCAAACCGGATGTCGTGATTAATGCGATTGGAATTATAAAACAGCTTCCGAGTTCAAAAGATACGATTCGGGTTTTGAAAATCAACTCGATATTTCCGCATCAGTTGGCAGAATTAGCCGGAAAATACGGAGCGCGTTTGATAACAATCAGCACCGACTGTGTTTTTGACGGCGAAAAGGGATTTTATGATGAGGAAGACTTTCCAAATGCGAAGGACTTATACGGAAAGAGCAAAAATCTCGGCGAGGTTGCGGAAAAAAACTGCCTGACAATCAGGACTTCGATTATCGGGCGCGAACTCGGAACGAAACACAGTCTGGTTGAATGGTTTCTGCAAAATGATGCGAAAATTGTAAAGGGTTTTGAAAACGCGATTTATACGGGGTTTCCGACGGTGATTTTCGCACGGATAATCGGGGATATTATAAAAAATCACGAAAATCTCGAAGGTTTGTATCATATTTCGAGCGAACCGATCAACAAATTCGATTTGCTGCATTTAATCAGAGAGTTTTATAAAAAAGAAATCGAAATCGAGCCGTTTGAAGATTTTGTAATTGACAGAAGTTTGGATTCGGGCAAATTCCGCCGGGAAACCGGATTCGAGCCGCAAAGCTGGAGAAAAATGATCGAATTGATGGCAGAAGACACGGAAATAATTTAACCGCGAAAATTCACGAAGGGAACGCTAAGTTTTTTTGTTCGTTCGGGAATATCTCTTTTATTTGGTGAGTTAGGAATTAATGCGGAAAGTTTTTTTCTTTACTTCGTGAATCTTCGCGGTAAAATTTTATAAAAATTGAAAATATAATTTATGAAAGTAATGACCATTTTCGGGACGCGTCCCGAAATTATAAGGCTTAGTTTGATACTGAAAATTCTGGATCAGAATTGCGAACACACGACGATTCACACGGGGCAGAATTACGATGAGAGTCTGAGCGACATTTTTATAAGAGATTTGGAAGTTCGCACGCCGGACGTTCATTTCGGGATAAAATCGGACGGTTTCGGCGAGCAGATCGGGCAGATCATAGAGAAAACCGAAAAAGTTCTGCGCGAATACGAACCGGATAAAATCCTGATTTTAGGCGACACGAACAGCGCGTTATCGGCGATTGTCGCGGCGCGTATGGGAATTCCCGTCTTTCATATGGAAGCCGGAAACCGCTGCTACGACAACCGCGTGCCGGAAGAAGTAAATCGCCGGATCATAGATCATTCCAGCACGATTCTGATGCCTTATACAAATCGCAGCAAGGAAAATCTGGTCAGGGAAGGAATCGAAAGAGAGAGGATTTTTACGACGGGAAACCCGATCAAGGAAGTTCTGGACACTTTTGCACGGCAGATTGATGCGAGCGATGCTCTCGATAAATTCGGAGTCGGACAGTTCGCGTATTTTCTGGTAACTCTGCACCGGGCGGAAAATGTTGACGAAGCGGAAAGGCTGAAACAAATTTTTGAGGCGTTCGGGGCGATTACCGAAAAGTTTGACAAACCGCTGCTGATCAGCGTTCATCCGAGAACTTTCGACAAAATGAAAAAATTCGACATCAGATTAGCGAATGACAAGATAAAACTGCTCAAGCCTTTGGGATTTTTCGATTTTGTCAAACTGGAAAAAAATGCGCTGGCGGTTTTGACCGACAGCGGAACGGTGCAGGAAGAATGCGCAATTTTCGGAATACCGAACGTGACCGTGCGCGACGTGACCGAAAGACCGGAAACAATCGAATGCGGCAGCAATATTTTAAGCGGCGCGGAAACCGATTCGATTATCAGAGCCGTCGAACTGGCGACATCGCAGCCGTCCGATTGGAATGCTCCGGCGGAATATCTGGCGGAAAATGTCGCGCAGACTGCTTCAAAAATTATTCTCGGTTATACGAATGTGAAAAAATATACGAGTTGATTTTTTCACATTCGTATTTCAAAAAACCTTTGTAACTCGCAGAGAAATATGACAAATTTTTTTATAAATTTATATTCGTGAAGAAAAAATTGCAGGGACAAAACGAAAAGCGGAAAAAGAATCTGTGGGTCGTAACCGAATTGTATTACCCGGAAGAAACCTCAACCGGATATTACCTGACCAAAATCGCGGAAGGTTTGGCGGAAGATTTTAACGTGAAGGTTATCTGCGGACAGCCGAATTATTTTGCCAAGGGAACAAAAGCACCGAGCCGGGAAATACACAAAAACGTCGAAATTTTTCGCGCTTACGGAACGACGCTTAACAAAAATGTGATCTTTTTTCGCCTGATAAATATGCTTTCCCTGAGCGTTTCGATCTTTTTCAATTCGCTTTTGAAATTTAAAAAAGGCGACCGGATACTCGTCGTGACGAATCCGCCGTCGCTGCCCTTCACGGAAGCGTTGGCGGCGCGTATAAAACAGGGGAAATATACGCTTTTGATACACGACAATTACCCGGAAATTTTAATTGCCGCCGATAAAGCAAAACCGAATTCGCGTTTTGTCCGATTTCTGAATTACTGCAACCGGCGGCTTTATCAAAATGCGGAAAAAATAATCGTGGTCGGGAGAGATATGAAAGAATTGGTTTCGGGTAAATTGAGTTCGGGGAAAGAATCGGAAAAAACGAAAATCAGCGTAATTCCGAACTGGGCTGAACTCGAACAGATCGAACCGACGGAGAGATCTGAAAATCCGCTTTTAAAGGAATTGAATTTAGCCGATAAATTCGTATTTTTGTATGCGGGAAATATGGGTTATCCGAACGATCTGGAAAGTTTTGTGTGGTGCGCCGAACAGCTTCTGGCGGATAATAAATTTCATTTTATATTTTTGGGCGCGGGAGTTAAAAAAAAGTGGCTGGAAAAAACCGTTTCGGAAAAAAATCTGAAAAATATAACCATTTTGCCGCCGAAACCGAGAAGCGAGCAGATCGTTTTTTTGAATGCGTGCGATGTCGCACTCGTTTCTCTGATAAAAAATATGTGGGGCGTTTCGATGCCGAGCCGCACTTACAATATACTCGCCGCCGGAAAGCCGATTTTGGCGATTACCGAGAAAAACTCGGAAGTCGAGCAGGTTATATCGGAAGAAAAAGTCGGCTGGAGCGTTTTGCCGAATAGTCCCGAAATGCTTCTGGAAACGATTTTTGAAATATACGAACGGCGCGAAGATTTGCCTCTGATGGGAAAACGCGCCAGACGCGCGGCTGTCGAAAAATACTCTCTGGCGGATGCCGTAAAAAATTACAAAGCAGAATTTGACGCGTCTGATAACGAACTGAAAGTTGTGTAGCGTAATTATATTATAAAGATAAGTTGGTAAAGAAAAATCCCGGAAACTTTTTGAAAACTTTTATGAAAATTCTTGTCACGGGCGCGGAAGGTTTTGTCGGCAGAGCGATCTGCGAGCAGATGAGCGTTGAATCACACGAGATTTTCAAGTTGATAAGTCCGCGCGGAGTTTCCGGGAAAAACGCTAAAGATACTTTTAAGGCGGACATTTCGGACAGAGAAGAACTGCACAAAGTAAATTTTCCCGAAAAAATTGACGTATTGATACATTGCGCCGGGCTTGCACATCAATTCGGAGATACGGCTTGGGAAGATTTCGAGAAGGTAAACGTCAGAGGTTCTGCAAACGTCTGTGAGTTGGCGGTTCGTCTGCAAGCCGGGCATTTTATACAGATCAGTTCGGTCAGCGTGTATGGCAAAAATCAGACGGGCAGAATCGTTACGGAAGAGAACGTCTGCAAACCTGAGGGATTTTACGGTTTGAGCAAGTTTGAAGCGGAAAAAGCCGTGGGCGAAATTTGTTCGGCAAACGGCGTAAATCTGACAATTCTGCGTTTGGCGACGGTGATCGGAGAAGGCGATCAGGGAAACTTCGCAAAATTGCTGCGGGCGATTGCCCGGAAAAGATTTGTATGGATCGGGCAAGGGAAAAATCTGAAAAGTTTGATTTATAAAGATGATGTCGGGAGGGCTTGCCGGATACTCTCGGCAAAAAAAAGAAACGGCACGGAAATTTTTAATTTATCGGCAGAACCTCTGGAGATGTCGGAAATCGTCCGCGAAGCAGCCCGCGCTTTGGAAACAAAGATTCCCGAATTTCACATTTCAGACGGATTGGTTCAGAATCTATTAAAGCTGAACAGATTTTTCAAAATCGAGAGAGTCCGAAAAATTTCCGGGAAAATCGAAAAATGGCTGTCCGACGACGCGTATTCCGCCAAAAAGATATACGAAGAATACGGCATAAAGGCGGAAACGCCCGTTTCGGAAGCAATCGAAAGGGAAGCGGCTTGGTTTAAAAAACGAAAATCAGAGTGATCAAGATTTTAATATGCTTTCTGGCATTTTTGATGACCTATTCGGGAGTCAGAAATTTCAGGCGATGGATTTTAAGAAAAAAGATCGTTGACGTGCCGAATGAGAGAAGTTCTCACACAAAACCCGTGGCACGCGGCGGCGGTCTGATCATCGTTCTGGTGTGTCTGACATTTTATACGATCTACGGTTTGTTCGTCCGCGGCGAATTTTCTCTGTCATATATAATCGGCGCGGGTTTTATAGCTTTTGTCAGTTGGATAGACGATCTGAAATCCATATCGTTTCCGGCGCGTTTCGCGGTTCACGCGAGTGCCGCAGCTCTTATGATCTGGGCGACGGGCGCATTTTCGACGATTTACCTGCCGTTTCTGGGAGAAATTCAGACAGGTTATTTCGGCGTTCTGCTGACGTTTCTGTGGATCGTCTGGCTGACCAACGCTTACAACTTTATGGACGGTATAGACGGAATTGCCGCCCTCCAAGCCGTTATAAGCGGCATCGGATGGTTTTATATAGGTTTCCTATACGAGTTGGAGCAGACAAGTCTCTACGGTTTTATAATTGCCGCTTCCTGTTTCGGGTTTTTGCCGCACAACTGGCAGCCGGCAAAGATTTTTATGGGCGATGTCGGCAGCGCGTTTCTGGGATTTACGTTTGCGGTCTTTCCGCTTCTGGCAGTCGTGGAAAACTCTCCGCGCACAACGATCCCGGACAGTTATCTGCCGTTGATCGGAATCGTTCTGGTTTGGGGATTTTTATTTGATACGGTTTATACGCTGCTGCGCCGCATTTTCAAGTTTGAAAAAATATGGGAAGCGCACCGCCAGCACATCTATCAGAAATTGGTCATAGAGGGTTTGCAGCACTCGTCCGTAACAATTATATACGGGGCGGTTGCGGCATTCACGGCAGCCATCCTGATATTTTGTCTGAAGTTCGGTATATATTTTGACGGTTTGCTCGCCGCGGGTTTAGGCGTATCTTCAATGGGCTTGATTTTTATATATCTGCGCCGCAAATATACGGTTTGAGAGATATTTTCGGCGGATAATAAAAAACATATATTCTTCTTTTATAATAGAATGACGGAGAGAGAGATTTTAAGAAAAAAAAATTCCGACAATTTCGGCACTCATTACATCGGTTTCAAATCGTTCGGAGTTGAAATCACGATCAGCACGAATGACCGTTCGCTGCATAGAATTCTGGAAAAAATCGTCAGAGTGATTTTGCCGAACGAATTTGTCGAAACGAATTTAGAAATTTCCGTGCATAATTTTTACATAGAGAAAACTGCGGACGATTTGTATAGATTATACAAGGAGAAGGATACGGACAGAGAGTATTTTGTTTTTGAAACGGATAATACGGAGATGCTCTTTGGGCTGCTCGACACGGAACTGCGGATCACCGTCGCGGAGTTCGCTTCAAAAAAAGTTTTTATACACGCCGGAGCAGTCGGATATAAAGGGTTCGGGATAATTATTCCGGGAAAGAGTTTTATCGGCAAGACGACCTTGGTGGCGGGTCTTATCAAGGCGGGAGCAGAATATTATTCGGACGAATACGCCGTTCTGGACGAGGAAGGTTATCTGCACCCGTTTCATAAAAAACTCTCGATGCGTGGAATTATAGACGATTTTACGCAAAAAGATATAAGTTACAGAGAGTTCGGCGCAGAGGCTGGACATCAACCTCTGCCAGTCGGTCTGATTCTTCTGGCTGAGTATCAAGCCGGAAAAACCGATGGCGGAGAGATAAAACCTCTGGTGATTTCCAAAGGAAAAGGGATGCTGGAAATTATCGCCCACACGATTCCGATCAGATTTAATCCAAAATTTACTCTTCGTGTCTTGAATAAGACTGTAAATCGTGCAATAATCGCCAAATACGTTAGAGGTGATGCTGACGTATTCGCAAGTTTGCTTTTAAATTATTTTGAAAAAGAAATCATCTTAACAAATAAGACCCCAATTTTGTAAAAAACTTAAAATTATCGGAGGAGAAAATATGAACAATTCACAAATTCCAAACGCCCGAAAAGACGGGCTGGTTGTGCAGGAGATGCCGGATGAAGTTCTGGTATATGATTTGGATACGAATAAAGCGCATTGTCTTAATGAAAGTGCGGCTTTTGTCTGGAAGTCCTGCGACGGCATCAAGTCCGTCGGGGACATTACAAAAACATACCAAGCCGAGTTCGGGCAGAATGTGCCGGAAGATATGATCTGGCTGGCGCTCGATCAGCTTGGCGAAAAGAATCTTCTGGAACAGCAGTTAAAAGCTGATTTTCAGGGACAGACGCGCCGCGAAGTTATCAAAAAAGTAGGTTTGGCGGCGGTTGTCGCGCTTCCGATAGTAGCTTCTCTGACTGCGCCGACGGCGGCGATGGCTGTCGCTTGTTCGGGTGTTAGAACAAGCTGCACGGGTTGTAACGACGGCACGATTTGTAATCCCGACGGAGTAGGTCCAAACGGAACTTGCACGGGTCAGGTTTGTTCGGTGTCTTAATTGGTCTGCTATTCTTTTTTTAGAAAAATTATCACGAATAATTTTCAAAAGCCGAGATTACGCTCGGCTTTTTTTTTATAAAATTGTTTTGGACAGAAATTTATCAAAAGAACAAATCCGCTGGTATAAACTTGAAAATAAGGTGTTCGAGCGAAAGATCGAGTTGTTTTTCAAACTTTTCAGAGAAGCGCGGATCGAACCGATTTTGATAAAAGGCTGGGCGGCGGCGCGTTTCTACCCGGAAAACCAGCCGCGACCTTACAGCGACATAGATTTGGCAATCGCGCCGGAAATGTTCGGGAAGGCTCTGGAAATTCTCGGAAATCGTTTGGAAGTTGATCTGCACGAAGGTTTCAGAAAACTCGATCTGCTGTCGTGGAACGATTTGTATGAGCGTTCGGAATTGGTAGAAATCGGTGAGAATTATAAAATCCGCGTGCCGTCCCACGAAGATCATCTGCGGATTTTGTGCATACACTGGCTGCTTGACGGCGGCGCGTTCAGAGATAAGCTCTGGGACGTATTCTATTTGTGTGAAAACCGCCCGAAAGATTTCGACTGGAATTATTTTCTGAATTCAAACGGACAAGTCAGACGATTTTGGTTGGAGAGCGTTTTGCTTTTTGTGCAGATGCGGTTCGGGCTGGATTTGCGAAACGCGCCGATTCAAGCCGAAAAACCGCCCGAATGGTTTGTCAAAGCCGTCGAAAAAGAGTGGAGCAGCAGCACGGTCGGCTTAACCGATTTGAGAAATAGTTCGGTTAATTTCAGAACATTCGGGCAGCAGCTGAAAAAGAGATTTATAATAAATCCGGTTCAGGCTTTTGTTATGGAAGAAGGAGATTTTCGGAAAGATACGATTTTGCGGATGCGTCTTAGAAACTTCGCTAATCGTCTGAAACATTCGCTCAAAAAAACTTTCGATTAAACGTGAACTCAGAAAATACCAAGAAAAAAACACAGACGGGAAAAAAATCAGAGGCATCTTTTTCCGGCAAATTAAATCTTTCGATTGATACGACATTCGCGGGCGGAAGCGTCGCGCTCTACAAAGATCATCATCTGCTGGATTTTCAGACGGGAGAAGGCACAGGTTCAAAGTCTGCCGGGATACTTTCGGCAATCGAGGCGATTTTAAGAAAAAACGATTGGGCAAAAAAAGATTTGGATAAACTTTTCGTATCGGGCGGACCGGGCAGCTATACGGGCATCAGAATCGGTCTGGCGTTTGCGAGAGGATTCTGCAAAAGTCTGAAATGTACTCCGTTTGCGGTGAGTATAACGGAAGCGTTAAAATATATGGATTTCGGCGAAATGGTCGGGAAAAAATGCGTCTATGGATATATGCCCGCAAAAAACAACGTATTTTCAGCCGGCGCGTCCGATAACGACAACTTGTCGAATGGCGCGAATCTCTATAAAAATGATTCGGAAATCTCTGTCGGCAAATACGAATTTAGTGAGTTTTTAAAAGAATTTTCAAAAGCCGACACAAATATCTGTCTGTATCTGAATCCCGAAATTCTATCCTTTACAAAAACAGCCGTTTCAAACTTTGAAAAAGAAACGGGAGAGAAAATCGGGATAGTTTTTAACACGGATTTGAACTTAGCGAAATACATAGGAATTGCCGGATTAGAAATATACGAACAAATAAATCAGCCTGATTTTTCGCATTTAGAGCCGTTATATTTATAAAAAATGTGAAATACGAAAGCGTGTCGGAGTCGGGGATTTTTTTCGCGTCTGCCGGATACAAAACGAGTTTCATTCTGGAGGGAAGTGTTTTGTCGAAAACTTCTGTTGAATTGAAAATTGACGATCTGCGAGACGAATATTTCGAGCAGGTGCTTGAATTGTCGCACGAGTTTAATCTGAGCGTCGGTTCGGAAAAGAATTTGTATAAAATACTGCAAAATACTGTCTATTATAAAAAAGTCGCGCTTTATCAAAATAACTTCGCCGGATTTCTGATCGCGCGTCTGATAACAACTAAAAATCCCGCTACTGAGATTCCCGTTAGTATAAATTGTGAAAAAAATTCCGGCGATTCAAATTCGGAAAAAAAATTTCACCCTGAACAAAAAACCATCCGTGCGGAAAGTTTACGGACGGAAGCCGAAATACACGATATTGCCGTAGAGAAAAAATTGCAAAACCGAAAAATAGGCGGAGAACTCTTAGCAGAATTAATTAGGGAAGTATCAAAAGAGAATTGCGGGGAAATCTGGCTGGAAGTGAGAAAATCAAATTTTCAAGCCCGTATTTTTTACCAAAATAAAAAATTTGAAATCGTCCGCGTCAGAAAAAATTATTATTCCGCGCCGCCGGAAGACGCTTTTGTAATGCGTCTTAGTCTGCAAAAATATCCTGCCGGAAAAGCATCTGAATAAACTTGATTAAATTCACGCCCATAATATAACATAAGTTTATTGCAAGGGTTTTTATAAATTTGTGCCTCTCTTGCGAAATTTTTCAAAAGAGGCACTTGGGAATTGAAAAAAAGAGGGAGAATAAAAATTATGGAAACAACAGCTGTGGAATCTGTGCGGGAAGAATTACTGAAAAGCGATAAGAATTTTAAAAGTCTCGTGGAAAAACACGAGGAATACGAACAAAGATTAAGCAAACTTGCCGAATTAACATATCCGAACGAGGATGAAGTTCTCGAAGAAACGACTCTCAAAAAGAAGAAACTTCTGGTCAAAGACGAAATTTATTCAATTATAAACCAACACTCCAGTTCGGTTTCAAATTAAAAGGCGGCAAATTCAATAAAAACAATTAATTCAAGGAGCGTCTGTGCATACAGTCGGACGTTCCTTTTTTTATTGGAAATTTTCAAAATTGCCGAAAATACGCCCTGATAACAAGCATTTTTTTATCTGCACGTTTCAGTTTGATATACGGACAAGCTGCTGTTTGTCAGCAAAAAATATCTGTTATCAAAAAAGATCGGAGTATCAATCAAAAATTGCTCTGCGCTTAAAATTATCTTGTTGATCGTCCGCCCGTCAGCGACATTTAAAAAGACGACTTCCGGCGAGCCGTGCGCGTATAAAATCAGAGTATCGGAGAGCAGCAGCGGAAGATCGTCTATTCTTCCGCCCAATCTCTTTTTCCATAAAATACGACCTTTATTATGCGAAAGCATATAGACGAAATTATCCAGAGAAGTTACGAGCAAACCCGTTTCGGTATTCAGGAAACTCGTCGCGCGACCTCCTAATCTTGTTTTCCAAAATTTGTCTGTCAGAGAATTGTCGTAAGCATATATACGCCCGGCAGAATCGGATATATATACATTTGCAAACTTGCCGGGAAATATTTTTTCGGGAACTATTTCCAATTCGATCTGCTCGCCCGCATCTCTGATTTGTCCGCTTATATACGGGATTTCTTCCGCATTTTTTTTATTATTTTTATCAAAAAACATTTTTAACAGAAATTTGTCAGAATAGCCGACGATAAACAGCCTATCTCCGAGCAGGGAAGCATCCGTAACTTTTATGCCGCTTTCTTTTCGCCAGATTGTTTCTCCCGTAGAAGACTCCAGAATATATATGTATCTGCCGTTCAGCAAAAGCATACGCTTTTCGTCAAGATGAGAAATACTTGGTTTTGTATTTTCAAACTGATCGCCCGCATTTTTTTCATTTTTTTCAAATGCCTGCTCGATCTTTCTGCTCCAATTAGTCAATCCTGTCCTGATGCTGATTGAGTAAATTTTTTTTGACGAATTTTTGTAGTTTATAAAAAATATATTTTGATTTGAAATCAGAGGCTTTTCTGAAAAGTTTCCGCCGATGTCCGATGTCCAGTTTAATTCGAGAGTTTTCAAGTCGAAAGATTTTATTGTGCCGTTATTTTCAAAGATGACTGCTGATTCATTTGATTCATTATCAGACGCGAAGGTTGAGAATGCCGGGTTTTCCAGCGAAATCGTCTTGCACAGTCTTAGAGGGGAAACGGTTTTTCCTTGTGAAACGGGCGGCGTTGTTAAAACGCACGTTAGAATAATCAGCGCAAGTATCAGAGATATTATCTTAGAACTATTTTCCGACATCAGTATTTTAATTTTTTCTTTTTCAAAAGCGTCTTTAAATTCTTTCCAAGCGGCATTACGAAAATTCGGCGTTTAATATATAATAGTAAGACACTTTGCGGCACATATTCCGATGTCCGAAACATCTGCTGACGTTTGCCGTAATTTACACAATAAAAAAAAACAGTAACTGGAGAAAATCATTAAATGTCTTTTAATAAAATTATAGTCGTGGGAAATCTGGGGCGCGATCCCGAACTCAGATATACTCCGAACGGAAACGCCGTCTGCAACATATCGGTTGCGACGAACGAGAAAAAAAGGGATAAAGCCGGCGATTTGCAGGACATAACCACCTGGTTTCGCATAACTCTGTGGGGCAGACAAGCCGAGAACGCTTCCAAATATCTGACCAAAGGCAGTTCCGTCTATATCGAAGGTCGTCTGCGCGTCGAAGAATGGACGGACAAGGACGGAAACAATCGCTACACGCTCGAAGTCAACGCCTCGGATATGCAGTTTTTAGGCGGACGCTCTGATGACAGTTCATATAATAATGATGATATGGACGATAATTCGGGTTCGGGAAACAGTTTTTCGGATTCTCAGACCTCTTCTTCGTCGTCATCATCAGAAAATCCTTCGGACGACACGCTTAACGACGACGACATTCCTTTCTAGCTTTACAGAAAATCCCTCTATAAGTATTCGTCTGTAAATTCTGTAAATAATGCAGAAAACGGCAGTAAAACCCGGCAAACAATAAAAGTAAGGCGCAGAAATAAACTTTTTCCGCCTTACTTTTATTTGCAGTATCTTCTTTGCAGCATAATCTTTTTTGCCTGCAATAATTTCTTTGCAAAATTTTTTTTTATATACTTTTTATATACTAAGCCACTCGCCCATTTTCCTGAACTTTTTGTATCTCGAATCGAGCATCCGCCCGATGCCCGCTTGTTCTATCTCGTCCAGACTGCTCTCCAGAACATTTTTCAAATCATCGGCAATCAAACGAAATTTTCCGTCAAGAGAGTTCTGCTCCTTCGTCTTGTCTTTTTCCGAATTATCTATGCGGCTGATTTCCCAATCTTCCGGCTCGGAAATTATGTGATCTATCAAATTAAAATCTTTGAGATTGTCCGCCGTCAGGCGCAGGCACTCCGCCGCTTGCTCGGATTTTGCCGCATCTTTCCACAAAATTGCGGCGCAGCCTTCGGGCGATATGACCGAATAGACGGCATTCTCCAGCATTATTATTTTATCGCCGATGCCGATTGCCAAAGCTCCGCCGGAACCGCCTTCGCCGAGAATCACAACGATTGTCGGAACTCTCAAATTCGACATTTCGCGCAGATTATAGGCGATTGCCTCCGCCTGCCCGCGCTCTTCGGCATCTATGCCCGGATATGCTCCCGGCGTATCTATAAAAGTTATCAGCGGACGACCGAATTTTTCAGACATTTTCATCAAGCGCAGAGCCTTGCGGTAGCCTTCCGGTTTGGGCATACCGAAATTTCTGTAACGCCTCTGATTGGTGTCCCTGCCTTTCTGCTGCCCGATCACGGACACCTCCCGGTTTCCCAGTCTGGCAAAACCGCAGACAATCGCCGCGTCCTCGCTGAATCTGCGGTCTCCGTGTATCTCCACGAAATTTTCAAAAATCGAGTTTAACAAATCGTTGGTATATGGGCGCATCGGATTTCGCGCCATCTGCACCCGTTCAAACGCTCTCTTTTTTGCAGTTTTACTCATAAAAAATCACCTCTTATATTCCTTTCTTATATTACTTTTGCAATATAACCGCAAAATACATATATCTTACAAATGCCATTTTACTTCACAGTTTCTCTCTCTCAACTGCCTTTCGAGTTCGCTCGTTCCCTGGATACGCATCGGCTGTGCGTGAATTTGCAGAGAAACCTTCTCTTCCAGATTCAGACACAGAAGAACTTCGCAGACCCCGTGCCGGCGGCTCAGAAGTCCGAAAATATCTTCCAGATATGAATCATCAGACATCTCGCCCGAAATGTCTATCGAAACTTTTCGCGCTTTCAGCGGCACGGCATCGGACAGATTTTTGACTTCTTCGATTATCAGAGTGATTTCCTGTCCTTCATTGGATTTAACGCGTCCGCTGGCGATCAGCAGTTCATCATCTTTTAAGATTGCCGCATATTTAGAATAGGTTTCCGACCAGCCGAGGCATTTTATCCCCGTGGATTGGTCTTCGAGCCGGAAACTGCAAAAACGGTTGCCCTTCTTGCTGTGCCTGACCTGAAACGAGGAAACGATTCCCGCCAAAGTGATCTCTTCGCCAACTTGTATATCCGCGTAATCGGCGGCATTTTTGATGTGCAGATCGGACAGAATGCTCTCGAATTCATCAAGCGGATGAGTTGACAGATAAAAACCGACGGCATCTTTCTCTCTTTTGGACAGTTCCTTTTCAGACCATTCGTCCGCGTCCGGCATATATTCGGCAAAATCCGCCGCCGTCGCCTCAACCGCGCCGAAAAGCCCGGTCTGTCCGCTTTTTTTATCGTTCCATATTTTCTGCCCGTGGGCGAGTGCCTGCCTGACCGAACCGCACAATTTTGCCCGCCACAAATTTAACGTGTGATCGGCGGGTTTTATCGAATCCAAAGCACCGGCGCAGATCAGGCTCTCCAGACCTCTGCGGTTAAGGCAGCCCTGCTCGACGGCTGCCGTAAAATCGAACAGAGAAGAAAATCTGCCGGCTTTTTTGCGGGCTTTGATAATCGCCTCGACGCTGCTCGCGCCGAGTCCCTTGATCGCCGTCAGACCGTATCTGACATAATCCGCGCCGGGCGTAAATCCGGCATCGCTCTCGTTTATATCCGGCGGCAGAAGTTTTAAACCGAGAGCCTTCAGTTCGCTCGAATACTTGTAAATTTTTGCCGAATCCTGCGATTCGTTGGACAAAACGGACGCGTAAAAATAAGCCGGATAATGCGCTTTCAGATACGCCGTCTGAAAAGCCAGATAAGCATACGCCACGCTGTGGCTGCGGTTAAATCCGTAATCGGCAAACTGCGCCATCAATTTGAAAATCTGCGTCGCTTTTTCTTGGTCTATATGTCTTTTGACCGCGCCGCCGATAAATTTCTTTTCGTGCAGAGCCATCTCGCTGCGCTTCTTTTTGCCCATCGCCCGCCGCATCATATCGGCTTCGCCGAGGCTGTATCCGGCGAGTTTCTGCGCGAGCTGCATAATCTGCTCCTGATAAACCAGAACGCCATATGTGTTATCGAGAATCTCCTTCATCTCCGGGATAATATACCTGACCTTTTTATCGCCTCTGTGCCGATCTATAAAATCGTCAACCATTCCGCCGTCAAGCGGTCCCGGTCTGTATAAAGCGTTAAGCGCGGCTAAATCTTCCAGATTTTTCGGTTTTAAGCGGCGGCAGATGTCCTGCATCCCGGTTGATTCAAATTGAAAGATCGCCTCGGTGCGCCCTTCGCCGAACAGTTCCAGAGATTTTTCGTCGTCGAGGGAAACGGCGTTCCAGTCTATTTCGATGCCGGTCTGCTGTTTAAGCGATTTTAAGCAGTCGCTTATAATCGTTAAGGTGGTTAAAGCGAGAAAGTCCATTTTAAGCATACCGACTTTTTCCAGATCGTTCATCGTAAACTGACTGGTCAATTCGTCCTTTGCCGAAAGCGCAATCGGGACCAGTTCGTGCAGAGGAACGGGCGAGATCACGACTCCCGCCGCGTGAACCGACGTATGACGGGCGCAGCCTTCGAGTTTTAGAGCCAGTTCGATCACTTCCTTTGTTTTCGGATCAATCTGCATCGCTTTCTGCAAATCCGCGACCTGCTCGATGGCTTCTGAAATGCTTATGTTTCTGCCGCGAACCGGCGGCGGTATCAGTTTGGCGATCTTTTCGACATCGCCGAGAGGGACAGCCAAAGCCCTGCCGACATCCTTGATCGCCGCCTTCGATGCCATCGTTCCGAAGGTCACGATCTGGCACACCGAATCGCGCCCGTAAAACTCCGAAACGTGATTGATTACGTCCGCCCGCCGCCGAACGCAGAAATCTATATCTATATCCGGCATCGAAACTCTCTCCGGGTTTAAGAATCGCTCGAACAGCAGATCGTATTTCAGAGGGTCTATATCGGTAATTCCCAGAACGTATGCGACCAGCGAACCGGCTGCCGAACCGCGTCCCGGACCAACCGGAATATCCTTTTTGTGCGCGTATAAAATAAAATCCCAGACGATCAGAAAATATCCCGGAAAACCCATATCCTTGATAATTTTGATCTCGGTCCGAATTCTCTCCAGATATTGATCTAAGCCGTATTTCAGATCGTTTTTATCCGCCAGCGGCTGCCACACGCTTTTTCTTTTTTTCTCGAAGCCGTCCATCACGACTTTTTCAAAATACTCTCCAATCGTGCCGCAGCCGGATTCGGAGGGAATCGGAAAAAGCGGCAGAGCGAGATTGTCCGTCTGCTTGATCTCGACCTGACACATCCGGGCGATTTTCAGAGTGTTCTCCAGAGATTCCGGGTATTTTTCGCCGAATAAATCCCACATCTCCTCCGCCGTACGCAGATGAAATTTGCGGCTCGGAAAGACGGTTCGGGTGTTGTCGTAAATCGTCTTGCTCTCGCCGATTGACAGCAGAACTTCGTGCGCCTTCGCGTCTTCTTGGGACAGATAATGGGCATCATTTGTCGCCACGATTTCCAGTTCGTTGGATTTTGCAAAATTGACGATTCGTTCGTTCAAAACTTCCGCCTGTTCGGTTTCCTGATTTTGTATCTCGACGTAAAAATTTTCTCTGCCGAAAATATTCCGCAAACGCCCGGCATATTTTTCGGCGGCTTGCAAATTTTCATTTTTTATGTAATGCCGAATCGCGCCGTTCGCGCCCGATGACAGACAAATCAAACCTCCGCTTTTTTCTTCCAAAAGCTCGAAATCTATGCGTGGTTTGTGCAGAAAACCTTCCGTGTAAGCCTTCGATGCAAGATATGTCAGGTTATGGTAGCCTTCCAGATTTTTCGCCAGCAGAACGATTTGGTAATAAGGTTTCTCGCCGGCTTCGAGCGTCAGTTCCTTTTCAAAGCGGCTGCCCGAAGTGATATACGCTTCATAGCCGATAATCGGATGGATTCCGTCCGCTTTCATCTGATTGTAAAACGAAACCGCGCCGAACATATTGCCGTAATCGGTGATCGCGCACGCCTTTATATCCATCTCCGCAAGTTTTTTGCCCAGAGGTTTTAACTGAATCGTGCTGTGCAGCAGACTGAAATCCGTGTGAACGTGCAGATGCACGAAATCCCTCGCTTTGAAATTTAAATTTTCCATCATAGTTTCCAACCGTTTCTAAATTTTGTTATCTTTAACATTATGAAAAAAGTTTATCTCGAAACTTTCGGTTGTCAAATGAATGTTTCCGACTCGGAGAGAGTCATAAGCCTTCTACAGACGGACGGCTACACGCTGACAAACGACGAAGCGGCGGCGGACGTGATTTTGCTGAACACTTGCTCGGTCCGCGAGAAGGCTGAAAATAAACTCTATACGAGAATCGGACAAATTCCAAATAAAGAGCAGAAGAAAATAGGCGTTCTCGGCTGCGTCGCCCAACTCGAAGGCGAGACGCTTTTTCGGGACGGACGCAAAATTGATTTTGTCGTCGGAACGCAGGCTGTCGGCAGAGTTTCAAAAGTTATCGAGAGAGTTTTTAGCGGCGAAAAAAATATCTCCGATCTGGCGGCGAGAGAAGATGTTTACGATTGGTCTGTCGCCGCCGACAGCCGCCATTCGCCCTATATCGGTTTTGTTCCGATCATCGAGGGCTGCAATAAATTCTGCACCTACTGCATCGTTCCTTTTTCCAGAGGCAGGGAGCGCAGTCTGCCCGCAGCGGAAATCATCCGGCAAGTTCTGAAATTAAAAGGCGAAGGCGTGAAGGAAGTTCATCTGATCGGTCAGAACGTGAACAGTTACAGACCTGTTACCGCTGACGGAATGGAAAATTTTCGCGGCGCGACACCTTTTTCCAGACTTTTGCGTGCCGTCGCCCGCACAGGCATCGAGCGCGTCAAATTCAACACGTCCTTTCCCAGAGATTTTCACGCGGACATAGTTGATGCCATTGATGAATCTGAAAATTTATGCAACTGGGTGCATTTGCCAGTCCAGTCTGGAAGTAATAAAATCTTGAGAGCGATGCGGCGCGGTCACACGATTGAAAATTACTTGAAAAGAATCGAAAAGATCAAATCTTCCCGGCGGAATATATCTCTCTCGACGGATATTATCGTCGGTTTTCCGGGCGAAACCGAGCAGGATTTTGCCGATACGCTCGAATTAGCCGAAACTTGCCGATTTGACAGCGCGTATATCTTCAAGTATTCGCCCAGATACGGCACGCCGGCTTACGAACTCGAAGACGACGTAACTGCCGCCGAGAAAAAAGAGCGTTTTTTGCGGCTCGAAAAAATTACGAGGGAAAGTCAGAAAAATGCTCTGCAAAAATTCAGGGGTAAGACTGTCGAAGTTTTGGCTGAAAAAACTTCCGGCAGAGATGATTCCGAATTAACCGGGCATACGAGCTGCCACCGGGTTGTAAATTTTAGCGGCGAAAAGAAATTTTTAGGAAAAATTGTTAAAGTAAGAATTACGTCAGCCGAAACATTTTATCTGCGCGGCGAAATCGTCGAATGATTTCGCGTTTTGAGGATTGAATTATGCTAATTGAAGTCAAAATCGGGGCTTTGATAATGGACCCGAACACCAACACACCGATTGTCGTCTTGAAAGGCGTGGATTCGGACAATATTTTGCCGATTTGGGTCGGAGCTTACGAAGCCAATGCGATTGCTCTGGAAATCGAGAAAATCGTTCCGCAGAGACCTATGACTCACGATCTGTTCAGAAATTTCATAATCGAAAGCGGTCTGTCCGCCCGCCGCGTCGTAATTACGGATTTGCTCGACAATACCTTTTATGCGGCAATCGAATTGAGCGACTCGAACGGAAAAAATTTCGTTCTCGATGCCAGACCTTCCGATGCCATCGCCATCGCTCTCCGGCTCGATTGCCCGATATTCGTTCAGCAGAAGGTTTTTGACGTTTCGGCATCAAACCACGAACCGCCCGCCGAAGATTTTGAAGCGGATGAAAAACTACCGGCGGAAGAGTGGCCGGATTTTATCGGATAAATAATTTCAGATGATAATTGTTATAGCAAATCAAAAAGGCGGTGTCGGAAAAACAACAACCGCCATAAATCTCTCCGCCGCCTGCGCCCTCGAAGGCAAACGGGTTCTCCTGATTGATCTCGATCCGCAGGGCAACAGTTCGCTCTCGTTTATAGATTCGCAGCTGATTGTCGAGAGTGCCTTTGAACTTTTCACGGAACTTGCCAGTCCTTGGAAAAATTTTATATACGACACGAAAATTCCGAATCTGGACATAGTTCCTTCCAAAATCAATCTTGCCAAATTAGAACCGAAACTTGCCGGCGATTTTGATGCGATTTTTCGTCTGCGGGACCGGATTGACGAAATCAATTCAAATTACGATTTTATATTTGTTGACACGCCGCCCACTCTCGGTCTGATTACGGTCAACGCGCTGGTTGCCGCAGATTTCGTGCTGATCCCGATCCAGTCGTCTTATTTCGCTCTGGAGGGAACTGACGATCTTCTGGAAACGATTGACAAAGTGCGTTCGCGCCCGAATCCCGATCTGAGTCTGCTCGGCGTTCTGGTCACGCTTTTTGACCGCCGCACCGCGCTCTCCAAAGATGTCGAAACGCACATCAGAAGGGTTTTCGGCGAAAAGGCTTTTGATACGATTATCACCAGAAGCGTCAGGCTCGAAGAATCTCCGGCTCACAAGGAAGCGATCTTTTCCTACGCGCCGAACTCTTCCGGCTCAATCGAATATAGACAACTTTTAGAGGAGGTTTTACAGCGTGTCTAAGAGAGGCTTACCGACAGATGTTAAAATGCGGCACGATGCCCACTACGTCGAGGAATTAACCCGTCCGAATCGCCATATCGGGCGTATTCTTTCGGTCAAAAATCTCGAACCGAACCCCGACCAGCCGCGCGTCGAAATCGGCGATTTAACCGAATTAACCGAGTCTATCAGGGAAAAAGGTGTTCTCGAACCGATTCTCGTCAAACCCGATAAACAGGGAAGTTGGATGATTATCGCCGGCGAACGCCGCTGGCGTGCGGCGCAGCTTGCAGGTCTGCGCGAAGTTCCCTGTATCGAACTCGATCTGGACGAAAAATCCGTCGCCGAAGTCGCTCTTATAGAGAATCTGCAAAGAAAGGACCTGACCATCTGGGAAGAAGCCGACGGGCTGGCTTTTCTAAGCGAAAAATTCGGTCACACGCATCAGGAAATTGCCTCTAAAATAAGCAAAAGCCGTTCGTCCGTGACCGAATCTCTGACAATTGCCGGATTACCCGATTCGATTCGCCGCAAATGCCGCAACGCAGACATTTCCGCGAAATCCACGCTGCTCGAAGTCGCCCGACAGTTTGACGAAACGGCGATGCACAAATTTCTCGACGATTTTATCAACAGAGGTAAGACAAAAACTTCAGACAAAAATAAAAAACAGACTTCGGCATCTGAAAAATCTTCACGCAACTCGGAAACTTTTGCCGACAAAAAAGAAAAAATTTCCGAAAAAAGTTTTGGTGAAAAACAAATTTACAGATACGAATCCGTCGAGCAGGAATTTAATCTGGAAATAATCTTCAAAAATAAAACCGAATACGACGATAAAGATTTACTGCTCGCGCTCAAAGAAGTTTTCGATACGGTGAAAGACGAGGCTTGATCTGTCTATTACCAATTAGATTTGCATTTTCCGCCAATCAAACATATTTATAACATAATCTTTATTATCGGACGCGATGGGTTTGCTGCTTTTTATATCAAATCGCTTCAAAATATACTTTTGTAATAATTCCATTTTAATTGGTGTTCTGATTTTTTTCAAATTAAACCAAAAAACTCTCTACTCCGAATTATCCGCCTGAATTATTTGTGTTCCTATTACCTTATAACTTACAACTTAAAAAAGAAAAAACAATCGGAAATTGCAAATCGAAAATCGAAAATATATAAAATTATTCATATAAAATTTGAAGCAAACCGCTTTTGACACGATTTTAATTAAAGGTTACAATCAACAATTTGCAATCCTAAACAACTGTATTTTTAATACATATATTATATAAAGGAGTTTCAAACAATTGAATAACACAAATTTTTTATTTACTTCCGAATCCGTAACCGAAGGACACCCGGATAAAATTTCGGATCAGGTTTCGGACGCGGTTCTGGATGCGGTTTTAGAGCAGGACCCGAATGCCAGAGTCGCTTGTGAAACGCTTGTTTCGACGGGTTTGGCAGTTATCGCCGGCGAGATCACAACGTCTGCCAATATAGATTTCCAGAAAGTCGTGCGCGAAACGATCAATGAAATCGGCTACAACGACGCAACTTTCGGCTTCGATTCAAATACTTGTTCGGTGATGAACGCCATCGGCACACAGTCGCCGGATATTGCTCAGGGAGTTGATACGGGCGGCGCGGGCGATCAGGGTTTGATGTTCGGCTTTGCCTGCAATGAAACTCCCGAATTAATGCCTCTGCCGATACAATTGGCACACAATCTGACACGCAAACTTTCGCAAGTGCGCCGCAGCGGTGAACTTCCCTATCTGCGCCCCGACGGAAAATCCCAAGTAACTGTCGAATACCGCGACGGAAAACCTTTTCGCGTCGAAGCCGTCGTAGTTTCCAGCCAGCACGCCGACGAGGTTACAACCGAACAGCTTCGCGCGGATATTCTCGAAAAAGTTATCAAAGCAACCGTTTCAGCCGATCTTTTAGACGCGAATACAAAGTATCACATAAACCCTACGGGCAGATTTGTCACAGGCGGTCCGATGGGCGATGCCGGTTTGACCGGACGAAAAATTATTGTTGACACATATGGCGGTTATGCTCCGCACGGCGGCGGTGCTTTTTCGGGTAAAGACCCGACGAAAGTTGACCGTTCTGCGGCTTATATGGCGCGTTACATTGCTAAAAATATCGTCGCCGCCAAACTTGCAGACAAATGCACGGTTCAATTAGCGTATGCAATCGGCGTGGCGGAACCCGTTTCGGTTCTGGTTGATACACACGGCACTGGAAAAGTTTCCGACGAAAAACTTTCCGAAAGCGTCCGCACGAATTTTGAATTAACTCCGAAAGGAATTATCGAAACTCTCAAACTGCGTCGTCCCATTTTCAGAGAAACTGCAAAATTCGGGCATTTTGGTCGCACGAATGACGAATTCAGTTGGGAAAGAACCGACAAAACGGACGCTCTCCTCGCTTCTCTAAACGGAGCGATTGGAAAGGGAGTTTAACTTTATTTCAAAAACGGTAAGCCTTTTTAACGGAACAATTATCAAGTAGTTGTTCAGAAATCGGTTTACCTTTTTTTATTATTTACAAAACAAATAAGAGGAACATTTTTATTATGGCAAAAGAAGGAATTTCTATGGAATACGATATAAAAGATATAAATCTTGCCGAACAAGGCAAACAGAGAATCGAATGGGCAAACCGCGAAATGCCGGTTTTGCAGCTTATCCGTGAAAGATTCGAGAAGGAAAAACCTCTCGACGGCGTGAAAATAGTCGCTTGCGCTCATATCACGACCGAAACCGCAAATCTCGCAAGGACTCTGCAGGCGGGCGGCGCGGATTCGCTCCTGATCGCTTCAAACCCGCTTTCCACGCAGGATGATGTCGCCGCCGCTCTGGTCAGCGAATACGGCATTCCCGTAATGGCTATCAAAGGCGAATCAACCGAAACATATATGCGCCACGTCCGCGCCGCGCTCGATACGAAACCGGACATAATTATAGACGACGGTTCTGATGTCGTCGCCACGCTGCTCAAAGAAGACCCGGAACACGCTTCTAAAATTATCGGCACAACCGAGGAAACGACAACCGGAATCGTGCGCTTGCAGGCGATGGAAAAAGCCGGTGTGATGAAGTTCCCTTCAATCGCGGTCAATGATGCTCAAACCAAGCACTTTTTCGATAACCGCTACGGCACAGGACAATCAACTCTCGACGGAATCATACGCGCCACGAATATACTTCTCGCCGGCAAAAACTTTGTCGTCGTCGGATACGGATGGTGCGGCAAAGGCGTAGCGATGCGTGCGCGTGGAATGGGCGCAAACGTGATTGTCACGGAAGTTGACCCGATTCGCGCAGTCGAAGCTCTGATGGACGGATTCCGCGTAATGCCTATGAACGAAGCCGCGCAGATCGGTGATTTCTTTGTAACCGTAACCGGAAACCGGCACGTTATTGACAGAAATCATTTCGAGCAGATGAAAAACGGCGCAATCGTCTGCAACAGCGGACATTTTGATCTCGAAATCAATCTCGAAGCGTTGCGCGAAATGTCCGATGAACCCGCAAACCGCCGCCCGTTTGTTGAAGAATATCAACTTAAAAATGGCGATAAGAGCATAATCGTTCTCGGCGAAGGTCGTCTGATAAATCTTGCGGCAGCTGAAGGACATCCCGCCAGCGTAATGGATATGAGTTTTGCAAACCAAGCGTTATCAACGGAATACCTCGTGAAGAATAAAGGAGAACTTGAACACAGAGTTCACCTTCTTCCGCAGGAAGTTGACCGCGAAATCGCAAGTCTGAAACTCGAAGCGATGGGACTCGAAATTGATACTTTAACTCCCGAAATGATCGAGTATATGAATAGTTGGGAAACCGGAACTTAATCTAGAGCGAATTAAGAATTGATATAAGGTATTTTAGATTTTTTATAGTGACATAATTATCAATGCCGAATGCCTAATTGGTAATTGATAATTAGGCATTCGGCATTATGTCACGATAAAAAAATTGATAAATTTATCGAACCTAAGAAAAATCGCTTAACCTTACATTCAATCCTAAACCGCTCTAAGTTTTCAAATATCAACATTTTACAAAGCTGAGTTTAGAAATATTCTCAGCTTTTTTTCCGCACTTTTTTATGTTTTGACTCTGGAAAGCAGAAAAATTCCGATCAGAGAGAAAACAATCAGAGGACTCCAGACCGCAATCTTGGGAGAGATTGCGCCGTTTAAGCCGAATTGTTCAAAGACGCTCGTTATGCCCATAAACAGCAGAAGAATTCCCACCGCGTAAACGACCGTGATTACCTTTCCTTTCCGGCTGAGAGAAAGCGCGAAAGGTGCTGTGAAGAAGATTATAATTAACGGCAGAAAAGGTGTCGTGGATTTTTTCTCCAGAAAAACCTCGAAATTTCTCTGTTCGACTGCCGATTCGCTCGTCCGTATTTTTTCTTTTATCTGGATACTATTTAAATGATTCGGTTTATCGTATAAATTTTTCAGTAGTTTTGCGTCCCTTATAACATCTCCAGCCGGAATTTCTGCGACGGAAATCTCTCCGTTTTTCAAAATCGTTTTTTCCGAATTGCTCAGAGTTTCAATTTCTCCCTTGCGCCGGACGGCTTTGGGAACTTTATAAATCTCCAGCAAATTCTGTGTTTTTTCATCGAATTTGTAAACTGTCAAATCTTTTATAAAAGGCTCGGAATTTTTGCTGCGGCTCTGCATCTTAAAAGAAAATATGTGCCGATCTTCCGCCAGCCAATAAATTTTATCGGCATTTTCGGATTTTCCGCGACTGCGTATCTGTTCTCTGACCTCATCCTGAATGACGTTGGCTTTCGGCGCGATTCGTTCCTGAATGCCCCAATTAATCAAGCCGATCAAAGACATTAAAACAAAACACGGAATCAGAAGTCTGTAAACGCTCAAACCGGCGGAAGTCCAAGTTACGATTTCGTTCTGTCTGGATTTGATAACAAATGTCGCCAGAGTTGCGATCATCAGAGCCGAAGGCGAAAGCTGGACGTATATAAACGGAATCAAATAAAAGAGATATTTTGTTAAAAGTGAAATTCCGTTCGGAATCTCGCCCGCAAATTTCCAATGTTCAAAGGCTGTAAAAATCAGAAAGATGGATGTCAGAAAAGTCAGGGTTATCAGATAATATTTTAAGATATTTTTGATAATATCTATATCCAAAAGTCCCCGCTTGAAATTTATAAGCAGACTGCTTTTTGTTTTTCCGGTAAAATTCGTTAGTTCTCTGAAATTAATTTTCCCTTTAAAAATACTCTTCCGGTTCTTGCCGAATCTGAAAAATCTCTCGGAGAAAAATAAGGCAAAAATCACTATAAAACTAACAAACAAAGGAATCGAAATTGCAGAAAAGACCGGAATGATTTTTACTCTGGCAAGCTGTTCGCCGAGAAGTGCCAGCAAATAATAAAAAATCAAACTTATCAACGCCAGAAAAATTCCGAAACCCGTGCCGCCGCGCCGAAATCTGATAACCAGAGCCGTTCCGAGCAAGGCAAATATAAAAGGAGTTATCGAAAGCAGAACTTTTCTCTGCCACAAAATCAAGGCGTTCGTTTTCTCGTTTCCCTCTTTTCGCTTCGCATATGCGGCTAATTCCGTTAAGCCCAATTCTTCGGGAGTTTCTTCGGCGTTTGTCAATTTATCTATAATCTCGCCCCGCTTTGTGTTGATCGCCAGACGGATTGAACCGAGATTTTGTGTCTGAATTTTTTTTTCAGCAAAGGGTATGTTCGTTATTACGGCACTTTCTAAGACGAGTTCGGATTTTTCCCTGTTAAAATCAATCCGACCACTTTTTGCCGTTATCAGACGCACGGCGTTGTTTTTCTCGTCGTTGTGGTGAATAAAAATGTTTTTCCAAGTTCCCTGTTCAACATCGCCGTCTTTAACATAAATTGTAAAATTGCTGATCTCTGTGTTGATTACGCCCGGTTCAATCGGCGATTCGAGTTTGTAAAGCGCGGTTTGTAAAGCGACTTTTTTGACGATCCGAGCCGCTAAAGGAACGCCTTTTAAGTTTATCAAAACGGCAAAAAGCGACAGAGAAATTCCGAGCAGCAGCACGGGAATCGTGATCTGGAAATTTCCGACTCCGGCGGCTCGGACTGCGCGAAGTTCGCTGTCGCCCTGCAATTTTGACAAACCGATTATCGTTCCGGCTAAAATCGCCATCGGACAGGTAAAAGCGATCACGCTCGGAATCAGCGCGAAGGTCAATTGCCAAATTAAATTGTTCGGAATATTAGTATTAAAGAATATATCGGAAAAACGTCCGGCTTGCTGAACAAATAAGATAACGCTCAATAAAATCCAAGACAAAAGAAAATACGGCATCACCGCACGAAGCGTGTTTTTCGCAATTAAAAAACCGAATTTTTTCATTTTTTGCCTATAAAACCGCCCGCAGAACTTTTTCGTCTGAAATATCCCTGCCGAGAATATATGAGATGATCTTTCGCAAAATGTGGGAAATTTCCAACAAATCCTTGTCATTGCCGCGGCTGAACTCGACAAATTTTGTCGGCGAAAGTTTCTGTGCGTTGATAAAAATCGCCCTCTGAAAAGAGGTTATGATCCAATCGTTTTTGCTTTTCCGGCAATCGCTGCAAAGCAGATGAAAATTGATCTGCAAAATTGTCTGCTCGGTTTCCGACAAATCTTTTTTGCATCTGTCGCATCTTTTCCAATCGGGCAGATAACCGCCGAGCCGCAGCAGCCATAATTTGAAATAGAGTGCCACGCTTTCAAAAGTCGCCGTGTCGCCCGAAGCTGTTTCGAGGCAGACTCTGACCATTCGATATAAATTTTCGTTCGGATCGTGCGGCGGAGCAAAGGTATTCAGCAAATCGAAAAGATGTGAGAATTTTTGCAGAAAATCCGGGTTGGCGGCTGATTCAAAATGAGATTTTATCAAATCAACTTGTCTGATCGAAACCAGTTCCCTTTCTTCCTTTTGAAAATATTCGAGCCGTATCACGCTGAACGGTTCGAGAGTTCCGCCGAAACGACTTTTCAGACGCTTCGCGCCTTTGGCGACTCCGCGTATTAAACCCGAATCTTTTGTAAAAATTACAACGATCTTATCAGCTTCGCTCAAGTTGTAACTTTTCAGAATAATTCCTTCCGTTTCAAATAAAGCCATTGAAATTTTACCAAGGTAGAAAATAAAAAATCCAAGCCAGAGCAAAACTTATGATGATAAATTGGGCGAAAACTTTGACCGCGTATATAATTTTTTCACGATTCGTGCCTGCCGCAAAAATGCCGAAACAGACGGAAACGAACAAGGCGAATAAAACCAGATAACCGAAATGAATCATTTTTTCCTCCCGAAATAAATATCGAGCGCGTCTATAATCGCCAGAAAATTTAATAATCCGGCGACTTCCAGAAATCTGCCGCCGTAATCGAACGTCGCCCAAGCCGCGACATTCGGCGGCGGATCGCTTTGAAGTATAAAGCTGATAATCGCTCCGAGTCCGTTTCCCGCCTTGGCAAAGAAATTTAAGAGATAGAGCAGCGAACCGCTTGCAAAATCGAAACCCGGATAATACGCGCCGCCGCTGATTACGGCGATTATAAACATCAGCCAGATACAGCCGCCTAAAATTAAACCTCTGGTGATCTTTCCCTGCAAAAGATGCCCCGCGCCCGGAAAAAACCACGCCGCCGTTCCGATCAAATACGGGTTATCCATAAAATATCGCTCCAAAATTGTTCATATATAACTTTAACTGTCGCCGTCCAGACTTCTCAAGTGATTTGTAGAGATTTTGCGTAAACCGTATGAATACGAAGGTTACAGCGTCTATAAATTACTTTAAGTCTAATACATCAAGTAATTTTCACGCAAAGATTTAAATTTTTCCTCATCTTCTGAAAAAATATCCAGTATTTCATTAAACTTACCGTCTGTTAATAAATTTCTGATCTTTTTCGTTCCGACGATCACATCAAACGGATTTCTTTCAAATTCATATTCGTATGGAGTTTTTTTCCACTCGAACTTATACGGATACATTTCCATAATTGTTTGCAAAATACGCATTCCGGTTCTGACCGGCTGAAAAGTTCGGCGGTCTGTTATGTGCAGAAAAACTCCGCCGCAAACTCGCCCGGAATGTTTCTGAAATGTCGGCATAAAATTTACGGCTCTGAATTTTATGCCCGGAATTGCAAAATCGTTCAGATTTTCAGCCAAGTTTTCCGCATCTATAAAAGGTGCGCCGACGATCTCGAAAGGTCTGGTAGTTCCCCGCCCTTCCGATATTTCCGTGCCTTCAAAAATGACCGTTGCCGGGAAGACGACAGCCGTATCTACCGTCGGTATATTCGGCGAAGTCATAATCCAAGCCGCGCCCGTCTGCTCAAAATAATGCGGGCGATTCCAACCGTCCATCGTCACAATTTCCAGATCGCAGTTTATATTAAATTCGCGGTTGAAAAGTTTCGCCAACTCGCCGACGGTCAAACCGTGTCTGATCGTGATCGGATACATTCCGACAAACGATTCTTCGCCTTCTTCGAGCAGATTTCCCTCGACATCCACCCCGTTTATCGGATTTGGTCGGTCGCATACAATAAATTTTTTGCCGTATTCGGCGCAGACCTTCATCGCCAGAGCCATCGTATATATAAACGTGTAGATGCGGCAGCCGACATCCTGCAAATCGAAAACCAGTATGTCCAGATCGGCAATCATTTCCTTTGTCGGCTCGCGCGTTTCGCTGTAGAGAGAAAAAATTTGCAGTTCGGTTTTCTGATCGAAAGCGTGTTCGGTTTCAACCATATTGTCCTGCACGTCGCCGCGTATGCCGTGCTGCGGTCCGAAAAGTCTGACCAGATTTATTTTTTTATTCTCAAAAAACAAATCGGCGGCGTGCGCGAAATTTCCGTTTACCGACGCTTGATTGCAAATCAGCCCGACCTTCGCGCCTTCGAGCAGATTCGATTTTTCGTTTACAATTTTTTCTAATCCTGATTTTATCACTTTTTTTATAATACAGCCGCAAATTATTTTTTTCGATTCGCAAATTCCGAGCATTTTTTGACAAACTGCTCGAAGATACAATTTGATAACGCGTCGGTTTTCCAAGAAAGTTCGGGATGCCATTGAACGCCCAAAACAAATCTATCTTCTCTGGAGTCTTCGATTCCCTCCAAGACTTTATCGTTTGCAAAAGCGTTCGCGCGTAAGTTTTCGCCGATCTGCTTGACCGATTGATGATGATGCGAGTTTACTCTAACATTTTCTATATTCAATTTCTTTTCCGTTATCAGACGCGCCAATTTGGTTTCCTTTTTAATTTCGAGCGAATGCGAATTTCTTTCCAGAGGTCTGCCCTGCTCGTGCTTGAACGGATTTTCAACTTGGGAAGAAATATCCTGAATCAGACTGCCGCCGCGTTGAACATTCAGAATCTGCATTCCGTAACAGATTGCGAGTATCGGCAAATTTAATTTGTCCGCTTTTTCCAAAATTATCAAATCGGTCGAATCCTTTTCGGGAATGACCGTTCCCAGATTTTTATGCGGCTGTTCGCCGTAAATCAGCGGATCAACATCGGAATCATTGCCGGGCAGCAAAATCCCGTCTAAGTTTTCGCACAAATTTTCGATGTATGCCTTTTTCGGAATTAACGAAATTAAAACGGGAATCGCTCCGAAATTTTCGACGGCTTCGGCGTAGTCGCGCCCGATATAAAAACGCCTGTTTGCCAAATCGAGGCGCGTCGTGATGCCGATTTTCGGACGTTCGTTCATAAACTTCTTTCTATGTTCAGAAATTTATAGGCATCTGTCAATTTGAGCATTTCATTTTAAAGTTTTATGATAGAGGTTTTTATGAAGAACAAAATTGACAAAACAAGAATTCGCTCGACGACTGTTCTGCTCGTTTCAAAACACGGCAAAACGGCGATGGCGGGCGACGGGCAGGTTACGCTCGGAGAAACCGTTATGAAGGGCAACGCAAGAAAAATCCGCCGCCTGTTTAACGACAAGGTTTTAGTCGGGTTTGCCGGCGCAACTGCCGATGCCTTCTCGCTTTTAAGCAAATTTGAAACGAAACTCGAACAATATCAGGGACAACTCGAACGGGCGGCTATCGAACTGAGCAAGGAATGGCGCACGGACAAATATCTGCGGCATCTGGAAGCCTTAATAATTGTCGCCGATAAGGATAATTCATATCTGATTTCCGGCAAAGGCGATGTTATTTCTTCGGATGAAGGAATGCTTTCGGTCGGATCGGGCAGTATGTATGCGCTCTCGGCGGCGC
Organism: Pyrinomonadaceae bacterium; assembly: GCA_965214585.1. Lineage (GTDB taxonomy): Bacteria > Acidobacteriota > Blastocatellia > Pyrinomonadales > Pyrinomonadaceae > JAHCHG01. The sequence continues at coordinate 3,893,424 of OZ243957.1, forward strand.
GTGCGCTGATCAAACACACGGAATTATCCGCTAAGGAAATTGCCGAGGAATCGCTCAGAATCGCCGGAGAAATCTGTATCTATACAAACTCGGAAATAACACTCGAAGAATTATAATTTTTAACGAATATGCCCATATATTTAGGTGGAGAAACTATTACAAACGTGGAAAAAACAAAACTGGACGATCTGACACCGCGTCAGATCGTCGAAGAACTGGACAAGTATATTGTCGGACAGGCAAAAGCCAAACGCGCCGTCGCCGTCGCTCTACGCAACCGCATACGCCGTCAGAAACTTACGCCGGAACTCGCCCGCGACGTTCTGCCGAAAAATATTCTGATGATCGGTTCAACCGGAATCGGGAAAACCGAAATTGCCAGACGACTGGCGAGGCTGGCAAATTCGCCCTTTATAAAGATAGAAGCCTCGAAGTTTACGGAAGTCGGCTACGTCGGGCGCGATGTCGAGAGTATGGTCAGAGAATTGACGGATGTTGCCGTTGATATGACCAAGCAGGCGGAATTTGAAAAAGTCTTGCAGCGTGCCGAGCAGAACGTCGAGGAAAAAATTCTCGATATACTTCTTCCCGCTTCCGATAATTCTTATGCAAATCCGAGTTATGCGGATAACACTCTGGATTTAAGCGGACAGACGACGGCGCAGCAGCCGAACAGAACGCGCGAGAAACTGCGCGAACAACTCCGAAGCGGCGATCTGGATGACCGGACAATCGAGATTGACACGCAGGATCGCTCGACACCGATGATTGATTTTGTCGGCGGTCAGGGTTTAGAGGAAATGGGCGTAAACTTTAAGGATATGTTCGGAAATTTGTTTCCCAACAAAACCGTCAGAAGAAAAATAAAGGTTTCCGAAGCGAAAAAATATCTTTTGCGCGACGAACAGGAAAATCTCGTGGATATGGAGCAGATCACGCGCATCGCCATTGATAAGACGGAAAATTCCGGGATAATTTTTCTCGACGAAATAGATAAAGTTGCGGGGCGCGAAACGGGCGGCAGCCCGGAGGTTTCACGCGAAGGAGTTCAGCGCGATCTGCTGCCGATTGTCGAAGGAACAACCGTCAACACGCGTTACGGAATGGTCAGCACCGAGCATATTCTGTTTATCGCCGCCGGAGCGTTTCACGTTTCAAAACCTTCGGATTTGATTCCCGAACTTCAGGGACGCTTTCCGATCAGGGTGGAATTAGAGTCCTTAACGGTTGATGATCTTAAACGAATTCTTACACAACCTAAGAACTCGCTTATTAAGCAGTATCAAGCGCTGCTTAATACCGAAGGCTTAACGCTTAAATTCACGGATGAAGCGGTTTCGGAAATCGCCGAAATGACCGCGAAAACAAATTCAAACACGGAAGACATCGGCGCAAGACGCTTGCACACGCTGCTCGAAACACTTCTTGAGGAGATAAGTTTCAAGGGCGGCGAACTGGAAGAAAAAGATCAGACGATTGATGCCGAATACGTCAAAGACAAACTCGAAGGTTTGGTGCAGGATCAGAATCTACGTCAGTATATTTTATAATTTTAAGCAGTAATTAAACATCTATGCTTAAACGCATTAAACACCAAAACTTAAACATTAAGCTGCTGGTTTTAAGCAGCTTGCTGATCTCCTCGCAACTTATATTCTTAAACTGCGGCAAACGCAAACCGCCGCTTCCGCCCGTCGAGCGCGTTTCGCAAAAGGTTTCGATTGAAGGTTTTCAGAGAGGCGGTAAAGTTTTTATAACGTGGCAGATGCCCGCCCGAAACGCCGACGATTCGAGCGTCCTTAATATTGATCGGGCGGACATTTACAGATTGGCTCAACCGACATCAAATCAATTGAATCTGACCGAAGATGATTTCTCAAAACTCAGCACATTGATTCATACAGTTCCGATTAGCGAAGCAGATTTTGGTATGAAACGCCTGACATACACGGACGAACTGGAATTTGCCGGGCAGTCTGCAAGATTAATCTATGCTGTCCGTCTGGTAAATAAATCCGGTCAGAAGGCATCTTTTTCAAACTTTATATTGATCGAACCGGCGGCAAAAGTAGCTGACGCTCCGGCTGCTCTGACAGCGGAATTAACGGAAACCGCCGTAACCCTGCGCTGGATGCCTCCGCAAAAAAATGTTGACGCTTCAACTCCGGCTAATATTCTGGGCTTTAACGTCTATCGCTCCGCAGACCAAAACGCCGGATTTACAAAGATAAACGATACGCCCGTAACGGATACGTTTTACCCGGACGAAAACTTTGAGTTCGGTCAGGATTATCGGTATTTTATCAGAACCGTTTCATTGGGAACGGCGGGCGAGCCGGTTGAAAGCATCGAGTCCGAAACGGTAGAAGTTTCGCCGATTGATAATTTTCCGCCGTCCGCGCCGAGCGCGATCACAATCGCCGCCGCGCCGAATAATCTGTCTATATTTTTTGCCGCAAATCCCGAAAAAGACATATGCGGTTACAAAATTTACAGAACCGAAAACCAATTTGAAGCTAAGGAAAACTGGACGCTTCTAACTTCTGAGATTTTAGACAGAAATACTTTTCAGGATAAGAATGTCGAATCGGGCAAAACTTATTTTTATTATATAATTGCGATTGATAACGCCGGAAACGTCAGCCAGCCGTCGGAAATAATTTCTGAAACAGCACCTTGAATTTTATGAAAATCTGCCGCTTTATACACGAAAACACGGAGAATTTCGGAGTTCTTAGAGAAGACCGAATTTTCTTTTCGGATGATCCGAAAAGCATCGCATATACGTCTGATTTGCCAAAAAACTCGCTCGAAATCAGCAAAGTAGAAATGCTTCCGCCCGTAAATCCTTCAAAGATTGTCTGCGTCGGGCGAAATTACGCCGAACACGCCGCCGAATTAGGCAATAAAGTTCCGAAAGAACCGCTTCTTTTTCTCAAAGCACCTTCGTCAATTATCACCGAAAATGAAACGATTTTGATTCCAAATCAGTCCGAACAAGTCGAACACGAAGGAGAACTGGGCGTTGTCATCGGAAAATACTGCTCGAAACTCGGCGAAAATGAGGATTTTTCAAAATATATTTTCGGCTTTGTCTGCTTAAACGATGTGACGGCGCGTGATCTGCAAAAAAAAGACGTTCAGTTTACCAGAGCGAAATCCTTCGATACCTTCTGTCCTGTCAGTTTATATATTGAAACCGAACTCGACTTTACCGATATTTCCGTAGAAACTTTTGTCAACGGGCATCTAAAACAAAGCGGGCGCACGTCGCAGATGGTTTTTCCGATCCCCTTTCTGATAAGATATATTTCAAACCAGATGACCTTGAATCCCGGAGATTTGATCGCCACCGGAACGCCTTCGGGAGTTTCAAAACTAAATCCCGGAGATACGGTTTCGGTAAAAATCGAAAACGTCGGAACTTTGCAGAATCCGGTTGCCTGATCGTCTGCCGCGTAGTATGAAAATATGTCCGAAATGCGATGAAACTTACTCTGACGACACGCTCGAATTTTGTCTCGAAGACGGCTCGCCTCTTGTCCAGACTTTTCGCGCGACAAATAAACTTTCCCGCAACCCCGATGTAATAACTCAAGATAAACAAGAATTTGAAACCGCCGTTTTACCCGAAACTTTCACCAAACAAGCGAATTTAGATATTAAACAAATTCCCGATACGGTTGTTACGGCTCAGACGGATTCAAATAAAAATGTTTCCAGAATTAAGGAAAAATTTACCCATCAAGGTCTGAGATTCATCGAAGTATTACCCGTTATTATTGCTCTGTGTCATAACTATTGGCATTGGCTGTATTTCGACAAAACAAGATTCGGCGACTTTTTCAAATTTCTTATTTCCGGCACATTTATTATTTGGATTCTGCTGTTAATCTCAGGAGTTATCGCAAGTCTGATCGCCTTGAAATACGGAAAAAACAGAGGATTTGCAATTGTCGCTTTGGTTATTTTGGCAATCAATCTATTATTAGGATTAGTTCCGTTAAAATAATTTTACAAATAAAAGGAGAAAAAATATGAAGTTTTTTATAGATACGGCAAATTTAGATGAAATAAGAGAGGTCAGCCAACTCGGTCTGATTGACGGCGTGACGACCAATCCTTCTTTGGTGGCAAAGGAAAAAGGCGTTGATTTCAAAGAACATCTGGCGAAAATCTGCGACCTTGTTGACGGCGATGTTTCGGCGGAAGTTACGGCTCTGGACGCGGAAGGAATGCTCAAAGAAGGACGCGAATTGGCAAAAGTCGCCGATAACGTCGTAATCAAATGTCCGCTGACGCTCGAAGGCTTAAAAGCCACTCGCACATTCAGAGAAGACGGCACGAAAGTAAACGTAACGCTCTGTTTTTCGGCAAATCAGGCTCTGCTCGCGGCAAAAGCCGGAGCGACCTACATCAGCCCTTTTATCGGCAGATTGGATGATATTGGTCAGGACGGTATGGGATTGATTGCCGAGATCGTTCAGATTTACGACAATTACGGCTTTGAAACCGAAGTTCTAGCCGCAAGTATTCGACACCCGATGCACGTCGTCCAATCCGCACTTCTCGGTGCAGACGTTGCGACAATTCCATACGGCATTATCAAAAAACTCGTCTATCATCCGCTGACCGACAAAGGTTTGGATGCGTTTCTGGACGATTGGAAAAAAAGCGGCAGGTAAAATTAGATTTACAACTTTGAAAATTTGGTAGTGAACTAAAAATATCGCTCTATGAATTGCCGTCTGCTTTAGCTGACGGATTGCTGACAAGATAATCGGCTTTAGCCAAATTTCAAAAACATATTAATCATTCTATCTGCTTTAGCTAAAGCTGTTAAGGAATAAATTTAATTTAACGTGAGTTCGAGATAAGCCGTCGAAGACGGCAACATATTTGCAGCCCATAACGCCGGTTGTGGGAACAAGTTACAAGATATATTGTAAGCGGTTGAAACCGCGACATACAATTTATGTCGCCATTTTCAACGGCTTTGTTATTATTTTGACGATCTTCCCACATCTTGCGATGTGGGCTGCAAGTATAACGTCGGTTTCACCGTTTCACCGACTAATTCTGCATTTCTTATCTCGAACTCACGTTAATTTGCATAGTTCGACTAAAGTCTGTCTTTTGCTGCAAACTAAACCGTCAGCTAAAGCAGACGGCAATTGATAAAAAACTTGTCAATTACTTTTAGTTCACTACCGAAAATTTAACTCCCGGAAACGGGAGTTTTTTTTTGTTTTGGCTCTTTAATAATTAGTGTTAGAAATTAGTTTTTTCAGTCAATTTTCTTGTCGCCAACGGCGACCAACATTATAGCCTAGCGAGAATCGCTAGGTCAGACGAATCAAAAAGTCCGTCGCTGAAGGCGACGAACAAATTATTTAGAAAACTGTTGCTCATTTTCAGCGGACGATTCAATGATTATCAGCTACTTATGGTTTCGGCGAAAAACGCCTGCACCATCTGCCATAATGTTGGTCACCGTTGGCGACGCGAGAAAACTTTAATGAAACCTTAACTACTAATTGTCAAAAAGCATTTATTTTTATCTCCGGGATTTTCTTTGATATTTTGCCAATTTTATTTGATTAGCTTATTAATTGAGTTTCATTAGCTTATTTACTATTAACTTATTTATTAATTTTGATTTGTAAGCTAATGATTTTTATTGCTAAGATATTTTATATGGAAGAACATCAATTAATAAATCTTTTATCCGATTTATCTACGCTATTTCGCGTTAATTTGGATAAATATATGACCGACATCGGACTCAACGGCGGACAGGTTTTTATACTGATTTTGCTTTGGAGAAGCGAAGGTTTGAGTCAGGTCGAAATTGCCGGCGAGTTGAATGTTTCCACACCGACAATAAATAAAATGGTGTCGAGTTTGACGAGAAAAAAGTTTATAATTTGTCGGAAATGCAAAATTGACGGGAGAATGCAGAGAGTTTATTTAACCGAAAAGGGTAAAAATTATCGGCAAAAAATTTTCGCTCAGTTTGAAGAATTTGAAGAAAAACTTTTGCGAGATGTGACCGAAACGGAAAGACTGATTTTAATTCAGCTTGTCGAAAAACTAAAGAACAATTTATTAAAGTAAAATTCAAGAGATTCGCTCGATATGATATTTCCGGCAGTAAAAGCAATTAATCTAATAAAGAATTTCGGCGAATTTCGGGCGGTGGATGATGTTTCTTTTGAAATTTTGCAAGGCGAAACATTTGCGGTTTTAGGAGAAAACGGGGCGGGAAAATCAACGACGATGCGTATGCTCGCCTGTCGTTCCCCGCTGTCTTCGGGCGAACTTTTTGTTGATAATCTCGATGTCAAAATTTGCGGCGAAAAGATACGCTCGATAATCGGAGTCGTTCCGCAGGAAAATAATTTAGACCCGGATTTAAATGTTCTCGAAAATCTGCTTGTCTATTCGAGATATTTCCGAATCCCGAAAGACGCTGCGCTGCGCCGCAGTCTGGAACTGCTCGATTTTGTAAAACTCGGACAAAAAACAAACGCAAAAGTTGACGCGCTTTCCGGCGGAATGAAACGCCGTCTGATTATTGCCCGCGCTCTGCTGCATCGTCCGAAAATTTTACTCCTCGATGAGCCGACAACCGGACTCGATCCGAACGTCCGGCTTGAAATCTGGGATAAATTGGAAGAACTGCGCCGCAGAGATAAAATCACGATCATACTTTCCACGCATTATATGGATGAAGCCGAGAAACTTTCTCAGAAACTGATCGTGTTGGCTCACGGCAGAGTGATTATCAAAGGCAATCCGCAGGAAATTATTGAAAAAAGCGTAAAAAATTTCGCGCTCGAAATTCGTGAAACCGATTCGGAACTGCTTAAAACCGACCAAAATCACATTTTTTCGCAAAAAAGAAATAACTCTCACATATATTTTGCCGAAACGTCCGAACATCTAACCTCTCTGATGCGGTATTATCCGAACAAAAAGATGTTTCTGCGTCCGTCGAATCTGGAAGATGTATTTTTGAAGGAAGTTACAAAATAATGAAACTAGAAACGGAAGTTACAATCAATTCCAGAAAATTCGATAAAAGCATACATCGAAGCTGGAAGGCAAAATTAATCGGGACAAATTCCGATTTTCTAAAATTTGTCGGAGTTTTCGACGAAGAAATAAATCATCCGCATTTAGGCGTTATCAGACGCGGAACAGTCAGCTATGAATATTACTGGTTAAATCGCTGGTATAATATTTTTGAATTTCACGAACCCAGCGGCGATCTGAGAAATTTTTACTGCAATATCAATTTGCCGCCGGTTTTTGAAAATAATGTTCTGGATTATGTAGATTTGGATATAGATGTTTTGGTTTGGAAAGATTTTTCATATCAAGTTCTGGATTTGGATGATTTCGAGGAAAACTCCGTCAAATTTTCCTATTCGGATGAAATAATCAAAAACGCTTTGTTAAACGTCGAAAAAATAAAAAACAAAATTAACGACAGGAAATTCCCTTTCGATTTCGAGATTAATTTGTGAAAATCGCCCTTTTAAATGTTGATCTGTTTGATGCCGCTTCCGTCTGGCGCAGAAATTCGCGCGTTTATCTGCGGCTTTGGAAAACGGAATTTATCGCGCCCGTGATCGAGCCGATTTTTACATTTTTCGCATTTGGTTTCGGAGTCGGCGCGTTGGTTACGTCGAAAATTTACGGAATGAGCTATCTGTCCTTTGTCGGCGCGGGCGTTTTGGCATTCACGGTTTTGATGCGGACGATCTTCGAGATGACTTACGGAGCGTATTTTCGTATGGTTTATCAATCAACTTACGATGCGATTTTAGCAACGCCGGTCAACGCCGAATCGCTCGCTTTCGGCGAATTGATGTGGGCGGTCACAAAAGGAATCGCCGACTGCTTTTTTGTGATTCCGCTGATCGTCGTTTTCGGTTCGGCGACTTCTCTGCTGACACCTCTGGCATTCGTTCCGCTGATTTTCGGCTGTATCTATCTGGGCAGTCTGAGTTTAGGTCTGACCGCGCACATTTTTGAAATTGACCATTTTAATCTTTTCTTCGCGCTTTTCTGGTCAACGATCTTTCTCTGCGGCGCGTGGTTTCCGGTAGAAATTCTGCCCGGCTTTCTGCAAATCGTCGCATATATTTTGCCGACCACTTCCGTAATTGACTTGACCCGCGCCTGTCTAAGCGGAAATTTTTCTTCAAGACATATTTTCGAGTTTATTTATTTGCTGTTTGTCAGTATTATTCTGGTAGAATGGGCGTTACAAAGTATTAGAAAAAGAATGGTGGTTTAGAAAAAGGAACAAGCGCGATTATTTTGGCTGATGTTATGCAAAATACATTTTTAAGTGCTATGCCGGATGTAAAAATAATTTATAAAATCACCTTACGCGAAAAGTGATTTTTTCTTGTCGCCAAAGGCGACGAACATTATAGCGTAGGGAAAAATGGAGCGAAGCGGAATGAATCCCTACGTTTGTAAGTTAAATTTATGCGCTCGCTGAAGGTGAGCAACAAATAAAGCGTGTGCGACACTTTCAGCGTCGAAAAATCGTTGTCAAACAAACGTAGGGTTTTGCTCATTCTTCGCTTCATCCTACGCTGTAATGTCGGTCATCTTCGATGACAAGAAATAAATTGCGTAAAGTGAGCTATAAAATCAGCTTTATTCTTTCTCTATGCTTTTTGTGTTTCTATGTGGTTATAATAAACAAATTTTTAACCACATAGAAACACAAAAAGAAAACAGTTCAAAAAATTCAAACTTTTTTTCAAAATGTATTTTTTGAACTTTCGTAAATTTCTAATTTTGTTTCTGATCTGCTTTGCTAAATTTCATTATCACAGGAGTTTTTTTTATGAAAAATGTCGTCTTAATTTTCGCGTTTATTTTCAGCATCGGAGCAATGAGCATTTGCGCTCAAAATCAGTTTCCCGTTTCGCAGAATTTACAAAATTCAAAAACCGAAGAATCAATTGAAAAAATTTCCGAACAGCTTTTAACAATTTCAAAGTCCCTGCAATCTCTGAATCTGAAACTTGAAAAATTCACCGAAACTTTCAGTTCAAATCAAGGCTTAAAATTAACCGAAAGACAGCAAAAAATTCTCGCGGCTTTCGAGTATCTGAATCGCGCCGAAGAAAGACTTCTGACTTTGCAGAAACTGAGAATCGAACTGACCGAGAAGCAAATCTCGATTCGGGCGCAAATTGCGGACATTGATGACGCGCTTAGAAATGAGAGTATTGACCGCAGCATCGTTTTTCGCGGAACGACCAATGCGGAGGAATTAAGAGAAAACAGGCGGCGCACGCTGACGGCTCAAAGAAGTGAGCTAAATCAAGTTTTCAATGAGATCGGGCAAACTCTGTATGCCGCAAATCGGGAAATTTTCGATACGGAAAAATTTCTGGAAAACATCCGGCGGCGTATTTTTCCGGCTATCGAATCCGACATTTCCGATTTATAGACATTTGCAAATTGCTCCAAACTATTTACAATAATTTTCTATGCAGCCTACAACAAAACAAGAACAAAACAAAAAGCTCGAAAAACTACGGGAAAAATCCAAACTCGCCGATCAGGGCGGCGGCGCGGCTCGCGTCGAAAAGCAGAAAGCGCAGGGAAAAATGACTGCCCGCGAAAGAATCGAATTTTTTCTCGATGAAGATTCATTTGAGGAGTTCGATAAATTCGTCGTTCACCGTTCGACGGACTTCGGTATGGACGAAAAGAAATTTCCCGGCGACGGCGTAATCACCGGACACGGATTGGTTGACGGGCGCGAAGTTTTCGTCTTCGCGCAGGATTTTACGATTTTCGGCGGTTCGCTTTCCGAAACACACGCGCAAAAAATCGTTAAAGTTATGGATTTGGCGATGAAAACCGGCGCACCGATTATCGGTTTGAACGATTCGGGCGGCGCGAGAATTCAGGAAGGCGTGGTCAGTTTAGGCGGTTACGCGGATATTTTTCTGCGAAACACTTTGGCAAGCGGAGTCGTGCCGCAGATCAGCTGCATTATGGGACCGTGCGCGGGCGGCGCGGTTTATTCGCCCGCAATTACGGACTTTAATATAATGGTCAAAGATACGTCCTATATGTTCATCACCGGACCGGATGTTATCAAAACCGTTACGCACGAAGAAGTTTCAAAAGACGAACTCGGCGGCGCGTTGACGCACAATTCGATTTCCGGCGTGGCGCATTTTGCCGCTGACGATGATGAACACTGCCTGCGTCTGACCAGAGAACTTCTCTCCTTTGTTCCATCAAATAATATGGAAAATCCGCCGTTTGTCCAAACAAATGACTCTTCAGACCGGACGGATGAAAAGCTGAACTCGGCTGTTCCCGAAGTTTCGACGCAGCCGTATGACATCCGCGACATTATTCATACAATTGCCGACGACAATTATTTTTTTGAAGTTCAGGAACAATTTGCGCCGAACATCGTCATCGGTTTTGCAAGGCTCGGCGGTTATTCCGTCGGAATCGTCGCCAATCAACCGGCATTTCTCGCCGGTGTTTTGGACATAGACGCATCAATAAAAGCGGCGCGTTTTGTCAGATTTTGTGATTGTTTCAATATTCCGCTGATTACTTTTGAAGACGTTCCCGGTTTTTTGCCCGGCGTAAATCAGGAACACGGCGGAATTATCCGGCACGGCGCGAAACTTCTGTATGCTTTTGCCGAAGCGACAGTTCCGAAAATCACGGTTATCACGCGCAAGGCTTACGGGGGCGCATATTGCGTAATGGCTTCAAAGCACATTCGCACCGACATAAATTTTGCATATCCGACAGCGGAAATTGCGGTGATGGGAGCAAACGGCGCAGTCGGCGTTTTGTATCGCAAGGAAATTGCGGAAGCGGAAAATCCCGAACAATTCAGTCAGGAAAAAGTTTCGGAGTTGGAAGAAAAATTTGCTAATCCTTACGTTGCCGCCGAAAAAGGATTTATTGACGAAATTATCGAACCGGCAAATACCAGACCGAAGTTGATTCGCGCGTTGTCGCTGCTGCAAAACAAGCGCGACACGAATCCGCCAAAAAAACACGGCAATATTCCGCTTTAGAAACTACTTTAAATGTCCGTCTGCCGACAGTTTAGGTAATTTCTAGGTTTTGATAGTTTCAGGCAGTATTTGATTGCTAATTTTAAGATGCCGAACTTTATAATAAATGTCAGAAATTTTTCCCAGCCGTCCGACTTGGGCGCAGATAAATCTCGAAAGTCTGGCTTTCAATTTTAATGAAGCCAAGAAATTTATCGGCGAAAATATCGAATATATGGCTGTCGTCAAAGCCGACGCTTACGGACACGGCGCGGTGGAATGCGCGAAAAAACTGGAACTCGCAGGAATTGACTGGTTCGGAGTCGCGCTTCCCGAAGAAGGTTCGGAACTTCGTAAAAACGGTATTTCAAAACCGATCATATGTCTCGGAAGTTTCTGGAAGGGACAGGAAAAACTCTTATTTGACTATAACTTAACGCCTGTTATATACAGTATTGATTTAGCAAAAACTCTGAACGAATATGCAAAATCAGAAAATCAATTTATCAATATTCACATAAAAATTGATACGGGAATGGGCAGAATCGGCATTCGGCTCGATGAAATAAGAGATTTTATCTCCGAACTGAAAAAGTTAAAAAATCTCCGAACCGAAGGCATTATGACGCATTTTGCCGGCGCCGACGATTTGTCCGAAAACGATTTTACAAACAGGCAGATGAAAAAATTCGATTTTGCCGTAAAGATGTTTGAAGATGCCGGATTTTCCTTTAAGTATAAGAACGCGGCAAATTCGCCCGGCGCAATCATTCACAAAAAATCCCGAAAAAATCTGGTCAGATTGGGCGGAATTTTATACGGTTTGGGCGATGATATTCTGCCCGAAGAAGTTGATAAACCGAAATTTAAGGCGGTGATGTCGGTTCATTCGCGCATCGCGCATCTGAAAAAAGTTCCGAAAAACGAAACCGTCGGTTACAGCCGGACATTTAAAACAAAAAGCGATTCGATTATCGCCTCCGTTCCAATCGGTTATCAGGACGGCTACGCGCGTGCTTTATCAAACCGTGCGAGCGCGATTATCAGAGGCGAATACGCTTCTGTTGCCGGCAGAATCTCGATGGACTGGACTTTGTTTGACGTGTCAAAAATCGAAAATGTTAAAGTCGGAGATGAAGTAATTTTAATCGGCGAACAAGCGGGCAAAATTGTTTCGGCGAAAAACTTAGCAAAAATTATCAAGACGATTTCGTATGAAATAACCTGCGGAATTGATCGCCGCGTGGTTCGCAAATATGTTAAAAGCTAAAAAAAGTTTTCTGTTTGAGAGCATTTTTGCGGTTTATAATCGTAATTTACTGCGCCGACGCTTTAATTCGATTCAAGTTTCAAATCTCTCAAATTTGCTCGACAACAACTTTAGTTTTCCGACTATAATTTACTGCAATCATTCGAGTTGGTGGGACGGCTTGATCGCGCATCGAATTTCGGATGCCGCAGATTTGGACGCTTTTTTTATGATGGAAGAAAAACATCTGAAAAAATATTCCCTGTTTCGGCGGCTCGGTGCTTTTTCCGTTGTCAGAGAAAATCCGAAACAGGCAGTTGAAAGTTTGAGATATTCGGCGGATTTGCTGAACGAAAACAGCCGCAGAACTTTGTGGATTTTTCCGCAGGGCGAAATTTTACCGAATGACATGCGACCTATATTTTTTTATAATGGAATTTCGAGAATTGCTGCAAAAACAGACGAATGCCGCTTGATACCGTTTGCCTTTCGCTACGAATTTCTGGGTAATTTTAAACCTGATGTGTTTGTTAAAGTCGGTGAAGAAAAGCTGATAAACAAAGGCGAAAAATTCAAAAGAAAAGAATTTACACGAATTTTGGCTGAAAACCTGACCTTGCTTCTCGACAATCTGAAAACTCAAATTGTTAAACAGAATTATCAGGATTTTGAGAATATTATTTAATCCTTTTTCTAGAGTTCAATGTCGCTGCCGAATACAAACCACATAGAAATTCCGATTTTACAGGAATTATCCGCCGTCGGCGGAACTGATAATCTGCGTTTTATATATGAGCGTCTGATTCCCTATTTTCCTCAAATCACCCAAGCGGAAAGCGCGGAAATAAAAGAAGGAAAAAACAAATATTGGCGCATTGCGGTTCAAAAAGCCGGGAAATCTCTCGACGAGAAGAAACTGCTCGAAAGACACAGAGGAATCTGGAAGCTGACCGAAAAAGGTTTCGAGTTGGCTGAAAGCGACAGTTCGGGTTTTACTTTAACTGTAAATGAAAATAAGAGTCTTTCTCACATCGAAATTCAAGAAATGCTTGTAACAATCGGCGAAGAACTCAATTTTTACGCCGAAACCGAGTTTGAATACTACGATGTCGTCTGGCGCGAGAAAAGCGAAAGCATAAGACTTTCGCATATTTTTGAAGTTCAAAGCAAGGGAAATCTCGATTCGGCATTTGCCAAACTCAAACGCGCTTACGACTCGCAGAGAACAAAGCCTTTTCTAATCGTTTCGGATGAAAAAAATCTCAGACGCGCAAAGAAATCTCTCAATCTGGAATTTCGTGAGATCGAACACGTCGTTACTATTTTATCGTTCACACAAATTGAAAAAATTCACCAAAATCTGATTTCGATCAGCGACATTCTGCCGCTTCTTTTGGAAAGATAGAATTTGTGAATTGTGAATTGTTCTGTTTTCTTATTTGACAACATAGAAACAGGGGAAAAATAACTTATAAGAACGGTTCAATATATTCAAATCTCTTTTCAAAATATTATCAAGTTATTTTTTAGCACGTTTCATAACAATTCCAACTACTCGGATCACGCACGACGCTTTTGCTAAGGACTTTGATTTACGTTTTACAATTTGCAAATTCTCATATTTCTCAAAAATATTGCTATAATGTATTCTGAAATCAAACATTTCCTTTATATTTTATGAAAGGCACGACTCCGATCAGGCGGCAGTATTTAGAGATAAAAGCCAAACATCAAGATTCGATTTTGCTTTTTCGTCTGGGCGATTTTTACGAAGCATTTGACGGCGATGCGAAATTGCTTGCCGAAGAACTCGACATCGCCTTGACTTCGCGGGCGATGGGCAAAAATAATCGCGTGCCGCTTGCCGGAATTCCGCATTTTGTTTTGGATAAACATCTGGCAACTCTGATCGCCAAAGGTCATCGGGTTGCGATTTGCGAGCAGACGAGTTCTTCGCCGGTCAAGGGAAAAGACGGAAATCGTCTGATTCAGCGCGAAGTCGTGCGAATTGTCACCGCCGGAACGGTGATCGAGCCGGAACTTCTCCAAAGCAAATCGAACAATTATCTCGCGGCTTTTACAAGCGACGGCAGCAAAACGGGAATAGCTTACGCGGATATTACGACGGGCGATTTTGCCGCAACTGAAATCGAAAATAAATCGGCTCTCGCCGAATTGCAGCGGCTCGCTCCGGCGGAAATTTTAATTGCCGAATCGCAGAAAAGTTTCAGCAATCAGGATTTGCCGAATTTTGTTACAAAAATACCAATTGAATTATTCGATTTTGAAAACTCGCAAAAAGTTTTGTTCAGGCATTTCAAGACGAAATCGTTAAAACCGTTCGGTCTTGAAAATTCGCCGCTGGCAATTTCTGCGGCGGGTGCTTTGATCGAATATCTCAACGAAAATCAGGCGGATTTTGTCGAGCAGCTTTCGCGCTTGCGAACATATAATTTTAACGAGTTTATGGTTTTGGACGCGCGGACTTTGCGAAGTCTGGAAATTTTTCAGAGCGATTCGGGTTTGAGTTTTCTCGAACTGTTCGACAAAACGGAAACCGCGATGGGCGGCAGGCTTCTACGCCGCTGGATCAAACAGCCGCTTCTCGACTGCGCCGAAATTTTCGCCAGACAAGAGCATCTTGCGTGGTTTGCCGAAAACGAAAAAGAAAGGCGGAAACTGCGCGACATTTTATCGGAAGTTAAAGATTTGGAAAGACTTTCAAGCCGGGCTAAAGCCAATTATATCACGGCTGTGGAATTGCAGTCTTTAGGAAACAGTTTAAGTTTGATACCGAAAATCAAAAGCGTTCTGAAAAATGATCCGGTTCGGTTCGGAAAACTTTTAACGCATCTGCCCGACTGCGCGGAATCGGCAAATCTGATCGAAACGAGCATTTCCGATGAACTGCCATCAAATTACGCCGATCAGATCGGAATTATCAAGGACGGTTTCTCGGAAGAACTCGACTCTTTGCGGGAAACCTTAAATGAAGGAAAACAATTTCTATCCCGACTCGAAAAACGAGAGCGTGAGAGAACCGGAATCAAAAGTTTAAAGGTCGGATTCAACAAAGTTTTCGGCTACTACATCGAAGTTACAAAACCGAACATACATCTTGTTCCGTCCGAATACACGAGAAAGCAGACTTTAATTCCGGCGGAAAGATACATCACGCTGGAGCTTAAAGAACACGAATCGCTGGTTATACACGCGCAGGAACGAGTCAGCGAACTGGAAGACAATCTGTTTAGAAAAATTTCCGCCGCAATCGGAAAAAACCGTCCGCAAATCTTAAACGCCGCCCGGACAATCGCTTATCTCGACGCGATCTGTTCGCTGGCGGAAGTTGCTTGGGAAAACGATTTTGTGCGTCCGGTTGTCAATGAAACTTCCCTTTTACGCATAAAAAACGGCAGACACGCGGTTTTGGAGAAACTTTTCGCCGATGACGGAAAGAGATTTATCGCCAATGACAGCGCACTCGGAGGAAACGGTGCGCCGCAAATCGCCTTGATTACCGGACCGAACGCTTCGGGCAAATCAACATATTTGCGGCAGATCGCTCTGATCGTTCTGCTCGCCCAGATCGGAAGTTTCGTGCCGGCGGATGAAGCCGTCGTCGGCGTATGCGACAGAATTTTTACCAGAATCGGACTTTACGACAAGATCGGCAGCGGCGAATCAACCTTTATGACCGAAATGATCGAAACCGCCGAAATTCTGCATCATACGACTCCGCAAAGTCTGATTCTGCTTGACGAACTCGGACGCGGAACTTCGACTTACGACGGTTTGGCGGTGGCGCGTTCGGTTCTGGAATACATACACAATCATCCCAAAATCCGTTCGCGCACGCTTTTTGCGACTCATTATCACGAATTAGCCGAACTGGAGAAAATTCTGCCCGGCATCGAAAATTTTTATTTTCTAATTGAGGAGAAAAAGGATAAAATCGAATTTCTGTATATAATAAACAAAGGAACGGCTTTGAAAAGTTACGGCGTTTACGCGGCGCAGATTGCCGGATTGCCAAAACCGATTGTCCGCCGCGCCGAAGAGCTTTTAGCGAAATACGAAAATGAAAGTTTGCCAAACGATCAGCAGCAAAATTCAAATGAAATTGTTACGGAAATCGAGCGCGAACTAGCCGATATTGATGTTAATAATCTATCTCCGGTTGAAGCACTTATGAAAATTATGGAGTTAAAGAAAATTATAAATGACGGGAACAAAAAACAGATTTATCCCGAACTGAAAATTGCGGCAAAGTAATTTTCGGGAATGTCGGAGATAGTAACCGCGAAGTTTTACGAACAATACACTAAGTTTTTTATTTGTTTTTTATCTTAAACACTTACTGTTTATCGGTATTTCCGTAAATCGCTTTTTTCATTATTCGTGAAATTTTTGTGTTTTTTTTGTGGTTTATTTCTCGTGTCCGTTTAATGTCTGTTAAAAATGACCTTATCAGATTACAATTACAAAGCATTTTTCTGGCGGCTTTACGAAAAACTTTTTGAAGAAGATATTTTCAGCAGCGCGGCGCAGGTCGGGTTTTATTTCTCGTTTGCAATTTTTCCGCTGTTTTTGTTTTTGATAACGCTGGTCGGAATGGTTCTGGGATCGGTTGACGATCTGCGAAACGAGTTGTTTTTTTATTTGAGTCAGGTGATGCCTTATTCGGCTTTTGATCTGGTCAAGAAAACCATTATCGAAGTTACGCAGGACAGCACCGGCGGAAAGCTGACTTTGGGAATTTTTATAGCGATTTACTCGGCTTCCGCCGGAATTGACAGCATCAGAATCGCGCTCAATTCGGTTTGGGGAATAAAGGAGAACCGTTCTTATATCCGCACAAAATTGCAATCAATTCTGCTGACCATCGTTATCGCCATTTTGATTTTCGTCGCTCTGGGAATCGTATTTTACGGCTGGCAGCTTATTTCTCTGGCTTTAAATTATTTGGGTTTGCCCGATGCTTCGCCGGTGATTTTGGTTCTGATTCAATGGATCACGGTTCTTTCGGCTTTGATGCTGGTTTTTGCAATCATCTATAATTTTTGTCCCGATCACGTTCCGTTCAAATGGATTTGGATCACGCCCGGCTCGGTTACGGGAATAATTCTCTGGTTGATCTTGTCTTCCGCATTTAAGACTTATCTCAATTATTACAACACTTACAACAAAATGTATGGCTCTCTCGGCGCGGTTATAATCTTGATGTTGTGGCTATATCTGACCGCGCTCGTGATTTTATTCGGCGGCTTGATAAACGCGACTTTGCAGGAAATGACCGATGGAACTATCGCCGAAAAATCGGAGGAATTAACCCAAGAAGAAATTAAAGCCGATGAAGATGTTACGATAATTTCGGACGATGTATTGGAAAACAAAGTATCTGCCGACTCGGAAACGGCGCAGGAAAACCCGGATCAAAAGGAAGAAAAAACGATTTAGGAATGTGCCGAACAAACAACTTTTAGCGAAAACAAAGGCAGTTATGAAGGGTGTTGTTTATAAATTGAGAATTTTAAAGATAAAAATGATAACTATTTTGATTTTGCTATTTTACAAAACAATTCTTAAATTATTTGGCATTTTCACTTTTGCAAAAAGCGGGCGCAGAGCAACCCTTCCAGACCTTTAATCTGTTTTACTCTTGAGCAGTTAATCGTAATGATCTGCTCAAGATAAAGTGGAAAAACATAAGATTAACGTGAGTTCGAGATAAGCCGTCGAAGACGGCAATATATTTGTAGCCCATAACGCAAGTTATGGGAACAGTTACGATCAAGATTTCAAGCGGTTGAATAACCGCGACATACAATTTATGCCGCCATTTTCAATGGCTTTATCAATTTTTGATGATTTTCCCACATCTTGCGATGTGGGCTACAAATATAACGTCGGTTTCACCGACTAAATCCGAATTCTTATCTCGAACTCACGTTAAGATTATCAAATTGGCAGGTCTGGAAGGGTTGCTCTCTCGCCCGCAAAAGTTAAATTACCGAAAAACTCAAAAATAGACCATTTAATTTGGTATAAATTGATAAATTTTTTAACCGGCGAACTTGATCAAAGCCTCGCGCATTTGTCCGGCGGATCGCCAGCGGGATTCGACATCTTTTGCCAAAGCGGTTTCAACTACAAAAGCGATTTGCGGCGGAATCTGCGGCAAATGTTCGGCAAGCGGCGTGATCGGTTTTTCAAAAATCGCCTTGACCGTTTCGCTGATTCCCGCTTTCGGCGATAAATTCAGCGGATGAGTTCCGGTCATCAAACTGTAAGCGGTCATTCCAATCGCGTAAATATCGGACGGCGGGCGCACTTCCTTAAAATCTCTGACCTGTTCGGGCGGCATATAAGCGATTGTTCCCGCCACATCTCCGACCATCGTGACACCACTCATTCCGGTTTGCTTGAAACTTTTTGCCAAGCCGAAATCGGTTAATTTAGATTTGTAATTCGGATACGCGCCGTCAACCAAAATATTCTGCTCTTTGATGTCGCGGTGTATAAAACCGAGCGAATGTGCAAAATCGAGCGCGGAAAGCGTCTGTTCGATGATTTTTACAACTTCCGGGTAAGGCAGTTTTCCGCCGCGCTGTTTGGAAAGTTTTGAAGCGTCCATTCCCTGAACGTATTCCGAAACCAGATAGACGATTCCGTTATGCGTTCCGTGTTCGATATAGCTGACAATGTGCGGATGCTGTAAACTCGCGGAAACTTCGATTTCGCGCATAAAACGCTTGAGAGATTGTTCGCTGACGGCAACTTCCGGCAGAAGCGTCTTGATCGCCACGGCTCTTCCGTCCGTGATCGAACGCGCCAGCATAACGCTGCCCATTCCGCCTTGTCCGAGTATTCTTATCATCTGATAACCGGGAATCGGCTGCGGATTTTTCTTTAATTTTTCGCGGCAGTCGTCGCAGACAAAAGATAATTTCGCGTCCGGTTTCGAGGCTTCGGCTTTGGCTAAAATTCCGCAATTTAAGCATTGAACGGTTATAACCGAAGGAGTCGTATCAATCATCGAACGGTTGTTTGGTGAAAAATCGGAAGCCGGTCTGGTGTCCTTTAGAACTCCCACTTCGATCACGGTTTCGCCGCCCTGAATTCTGTCCCCGTTTTTCAGATGCGCCGTTTCGACCTTTATTCCGTTGACGAATGTTCCGTTGGTCGAACCCAAATCGCGCAGAAAACATTGCGGCGGCGCGATTTCGAGCAGGCAGTGATGACGCGAAAAAAAGCGGTCGTGCGGCAAACAGAAATGCGCCGCCTCGCTTCTTCCAATCATAAATGTATCGTGTTGATCAAACGAGAACGTATGTCCCGTCTGCGGTCCCGCCACCACGCGCAATGTAACTCGCATTTAATAAAAAGTATTTTTCAAATCAAAACAGTTAATAAAATTCGTGCAAAATTTGATTATACACAGTATTTAATCAACTTAACAAATTTAGAATCGCGGGAGTTATATCGGACAAATCTTTTACTTGTTTTGAAACTTCCCGATTCCGCCGTCCCCAAAAAATTGTCGGAACTTTATTAAGCGTATGCGTTCTGATTGATAAATCCTCGATGTTGCCGTGATCGCTGGTCAATATAAAACTCGTCTGCTTAAAATTCAGCAATCCGAGCGTTTCGTTTATAAATTTAGCCAATTTTGGCAAATGTTTCCTCGCCCAGACGAAATCCTGTTTGTGTCCGATTTTGTCGGTGATAAAATGTTCATATAAAACGAAGCGATATTTTTCGGCGGCTGCGGCTAAAATTTCCGCCGCATCCGTCGGCGAAAAAACCGGCACGTCATAACCTAATTCGATCAAATGTCTGTTTGTAAAATCGTGAAACAGAGATTTTTTGCCCAGCATATCGGGCAATTTGCAAAATCTCATCTGCGCGGCTTCGACGGCGCAGGTCGTCGCGGATTTCCAGCGCGGAGTCGTTTCAAAAAATTTCGGCGTGTAGGTGTTCAGAAAAATATTCGGTTCGATGTTTCTGTTTTTCATCTGCAAAAAGATCGAATGTTGACCGATGATTTCGCGCAGTTTTTCATTCGGAAAACCTTGTTTGTGCTTTCCCAAAAGTTTCGGCGCGTTGATTCCGGTCAAAATCGTCGTCTGCCCCGAAGCACTCTGCGGGCGACCTTCAATTCCGAGAGAAGCATCAGTCGGTATAACGATTCCGTCGTGGATTTTATTTTCATATTCATTTTCAAAAACCGCCAGAGGCTCGATGTTCTCGATATTTGCCAAAGGATTCGCCGCCGATCTTTCGCCGATTCCCAGACCGTCTATAAAAAACAAGATAACCGATTTATTTTTCATTATTTACGCAATTTTCCCTTTATCAGAATTGTCCGAACCGCTTATGATGTCTGATATTATTTTCCGTAAGCAGTTTTGAAATTAATTCGCCTTTCGCAATAATTTTTGTATCCGGCAGAACTTTATTCAAATTTTTATTTCCAAGGCAGTATTCGAGCGCGATCAGATCAATCGGCTGAGTTATTATAAATTCGTCAATGCCGCCGCTTTCCAAAATTATTTTGTATTTTGTCCAATCCGATCTGCGCGAAGTTATTTCGTAAACGGCAAATTGCGTAACTTGCAGATTCTTTTGGATTAAAGAATCTGCAATTTCCGGCTGATTATTTTTTTCGTGAAAAATTAAAATTCCAAGCTGTAAAAAATCTTTTGTTCCGAAATAATTTTTCAATGAATCAATAATCGCCGCATTTTCGAGCGAAGTCGGAATAATATCAGCGTGAATCTGCGACAGACGCAGTTCGTCGGAAATTGCTTCGCCGTAAGTTAAAATCCGCACTTCGTCCAGATCATAAATATCAAATTCATTTTCTTCCAGAATTTGCAGAAAATATCTGACGGTTAAAACGTCCGTAAAAATCAAACAATCAAAATCAGTTATATTTTTAGTTACGGAGAGTGATTCTGCGTCCGCGTCTGTTTTTTTTGTAACAACTTCGGGAAATTTATAAACTTTTGCGTTTTCCGCTTTTAAATCGGAAAACAACTGCCGGTTGATTACCGAATCGAATAACCCGTAAGTTTTGTTGTCGTCATCAAAATCGTTCATTACTGAAAAGATTCTAGCGCGAAAATATGTTTTCGTAAATTTGCAATTTATCGGCTAAATCAGTTATGTTTCTTGTTTGGCAAATTTAATTCTGGACGAAATACTCCGCTTTTCAACCGCCGCTTTTGATTAAAAAAATCTGATATGAAAGCAATGATTTTAGCCGCCGGGTTCGGCACGAGACTTTTTCCCTTGACGATTGACCGGACAAAACCCGCAATTCCGTTTTTGGGAAAACCACTCGTCGGCTATGTTGCGGAATATATCGCCAGACACGGTTTTAAGGATGTCATTGTAAATCTTCATCATCAACCCGAATCGGTAAAAAAAGCACTCGGCGACGGCAGCGATTTCGGCGTAAACATTCATTATTCGCTCGAAGAACCGGAAATTTTAGGAACGGCGGGCGCACTCGATAACGCCGGACATTTTTTGGGCGATGATACTTTTCTCGTTGTCAACGGTAAAATTATTACCGATATAGATATTTCCAAAGCACTCGAAACGCACAAAAAAAGCGGCGCGTTAGCGACGATGGTTCTCAAGGAAAACCCGAAAGGCGAAAGATTTTCCGAAGTTTTCGTTGAAGAAAATTTAATCAAAGGATTCGGAAACTTCCCCGCCGCGCAAATCCCGCATCCCGAATCCGAAATCCCGAATCCCTTAATGTTTACCGGCATTCAGATTCTCGAACCCGAAGTTTTCAAGTATATTCCGAACGGCGTTTATTCGGATATTTTGCCGGCATTTTATCTTCCCGCCATCAAAGACGGAAAAAAGATCGCCGCCCACATTGCAAACGGAAATTGGTATGAACTCTCGACCATTCCGCGTTACCTGCAAATCAGTCTGGCGATGCTCAACGGAAAGAAAAATAAGGTAATCAAGGGCGCGAACGTAAAAATCGCCGATTCCGCCAAAGTTGAAGATTCTGTAATCTGGGACGACGTTTCGATTGCCGAAAACGTTTCGCTTTCCAATTCGATCATCGGCGACGACGTAAAAATTCCGTCAGGTAAAAATTTTAAGGACGTGGCAATTGTCCGCGCCGATATGCTCGCTCACTGCGCCGAAATTCCCGCCAAAGCAATGCAGGGATTTTTTGAAGGCGAAAATTACATCGTTCCACTCGATCAGTAAATTCAGAATTTATGATTTCTCAAACTAAAAGTTCGGCGCAAACCCGCTTAAAAGATTATCTCGCCCGAAAATACGATCATTTCGTAAATTTCGAGCAATTAACGCCCGACGCTTCGACCAGAGAATATTTCAGAATTTTTCCCGACGACGAAAGCCGAATCGCCTGCGTTTATGCCGCACCGTTTTCGCTTGCGGAAAATTCCTATATAGACGTTACTCGATTATTTCTCAAAAACGATCTGCCCGTTGCAAAAATTTTCGATACCGACGGCGATTTGGGAATTATCGTTCAGGAAGATTTCGGCAACCGGATTCTGCGCGATTTTCTGATTCAGGCAGACACGCAATCGAGAGAAAATTTATACGATGAAGCAATAAAATTAATCGCCCGAATCCAAGCCGCCACTTTTAATGCTTACGAATCAAATTCCATCGCTTCAAAACTTTCTTTCGATACGGAAAAACTGCTCTGGGAATTGAATTTTTTTAAAACTCACTACTTTGAGAGTTTACGAAAAATAAATTTAACCGAAAATGAAAATAATCAATTAAATTCCGAGTTCGTCGAACTCGCAGAAGAACTTGCAAAACAAGCCGAATTTTTGTGCCACAGAGATTTTCATTCGGCAAATTTGATGATTGACAAAAAAAATCGTCTGCGAATTATTGACCACCAAGACGCGCGAATCGGCGCGGTCAGTTATGATCTGGTTTCTCTGCTTCTCGACAGAGTTACAAAACTGCCCGATGAAAACTGGCTCAAAGAAAAAAAACTATTTTTTCTCAGCGAACGGGAAAAAATCGGCTTAAAGAAAATCTCACTTGACGAATTTAATCGGGAATTTGAATTGATGACAATTCAGCGATGCTTAAAAGCAATCGGCACATTTTCAAACCAAGCGGCAAATTTGGGCAAAACGAATTATTTACAATATATAGAACCGATGTTCCAAATCGTTTTGCGGTCTTGCGAAAAATTAAATAAATTTAAATTTTTGCAAAAGATTATTTTCCAAACCTTAAACAAATAGTTTATCAATCAATATTTTACAGTTTTCTTTCCATCCGGCTTAAATGTAAAAATTCAAATTGTCGGCTTTAAGTTTTTTTACGCAAATTTATAAAATCAATAATAATCGGGTGATAAAATCATATCGCTGTCTTCAATTTCTTTCGCCGAGAGTTTTTTTTTGATAATTGACATCTTTTTGATTAAGAATTATTCTAAATCTAACTCGAAGGATATGAAGCAAGCAACAAAAGATATTGATAATTTAGGATTGACAAAACAGCGTCAGACCGTTTTGCGGGTAATCCGCAAATCAAACAAGCATCTGACCGCCAACGAAGTGTTTGATGATGCCCGGCGGCTTCTGCCCGGCATTTCTTTTGCAACGGTTTACAATTCTCTGAATTATCTGAGTAAAGAGGGATTGATCGGTGAAATTCGATTCGGCACGGATGCAAAACTTTACGACCGCAAACTTACCCGACACGACCACGCACTCTGCAACAATTGCGGAAAGCTGGTTGATTTGGAACTTTCCCTGCCAAGCAAATTGCTTGAAGAAGCCGCCGAACTCTCGAAATTTCAAGGCGCGTCAATCGAACTGACTTTGCGCGGTTTGTGTCCTGAGTGCAGTTAATCAAAAAAAATCTGGAAAAATAATCAAAAAAATAAATAAAGGATATGGCAAATAATACAGAAAATCATAAAGCGTGGGAAACCAACGAATCAAATCGTGAAACTGTGGAAACTAACGGTAAAAGTCATCTGAAACAAGGTGAAAACCACAAAGTTTGGGAAACAAATGAATCGAGCCGCTGCCCGTTCACGGGCGGGGCGATCAGTTATACAACCGAAACGCGCCGGTCGAATACCGATTGGTGGCCAAATATGCTGGATTTGAGAATTCTTCGTCAGCATTCTTCTCTGTCGAATCCGATGGACGAGGATTTTAATTATGCGGAGGCGTTCAAATCTCTCGATTTGGAAGCGGTCAAGCAGGATATTTTTGATGTAATGACCGATTCGCAGGAATGGTGGCCAGCCGATTACGGTCATTACGGACCGCTTTTTATACGGATGGCGTGGCACAGTGCCGGAACTTATCGCATTCAGGACGGACGCGGCGGCGGTTTGACCGGAACGCAGCGGTTTGCGCCGCTTAACAGCTGGCCAGACAATGCGAATTTAGACAAAGCGCGATTGTTATTGTGGTCGGTTAAGAAAAAATACGGCAGAAAACTTTCGTGGGCTGATTTGATGATTCTCGCCGGAAACTGCGCTCTCGAATCAATGGGCTTTAAAACGCTCGGTTTCGGCGGCGGACGGGCTGATGTTTGGGAGCCGGAAGAAGACGTTTATTGGGGTTCGGAAGGCGAATGGCTCGGAGATGATCGGCACTTTGAGGATATGGAACTCGAAAATCCGCTTGCCGCCGATCATATGGGACTTATTTATGTGAACCCGGAAGGTCCGAACGGAAATCCCGATCCGATTGGTTCGGCAAAACTCATTCGCCAGACTTTCGGACGAATGGCGATGAACGACGAAGAAACCGTCGCCTTGATTGCGGGCGGTCATACGTTCGGCAAAACTCACGGCGCGGCAGACCCGGAAAAATATATCGGAATGGAGCCGGCGGGCGCGGGCATTGTCGAGCAGAGTATGGGCTGGAAAAATACGTTCGGCAGCGGACATTCGGGCGACACGATCACCAGCGGCATTGAAGGCGCGTGGACAAAAACGCCGGCTGAGTGGAGTCACGATTATTTTGAACATCTGTTCAATTACGAATGGGAATTAACCAAAAGTCCGGCGGGAGCGTATCAATGGAAACCGAAAGGCGATGCCGGCGCGGGAACGATTCCCGACGCGCACGATCCTTCAAAAACGCATCAGCCGTTTATGCTGACAACCGATCTTGCGCTGCGGATGGATTCCGATTATGAGAAAATTTCAAGACGTTTTCTCGAAAACCCGGACGAATTCGCCGACGCATTTGCTCACGCTTGGTATAAACTGACGCACCGCGATATGGGACCGAAAGAGCGTTATCTCGGACCGGAAGTGCCGGAAGAAGATTTTATTTGGCAAGACCCGATCCCGGAAGTTGAATATGAATTGATTGACGATAAAGACATCGCCAAATTAAAGGAAAAAATTCTCGATTCGGGTTTAACCGTTTCGCAACTCGTAACAACCGCGTGGGCATCGGCTTCGACTTTTCGCGGTTCGGATATGCGCGGCGGCGCGAACGGTGCGCGACTTCGACTTTTGCCGCAAAAGTATTGGGAAGTTAATAATCCGGCTCAACTCGAAAACATATTGGAAACTTATGAAAAAATCCAGAAAGAATTTAACGACGCACAATCCGGCATAGTTTTTTCCGGCAGCAAAAAAGTTTCGCTCGCCGATTTGATCGTTCTCAGCGGATGCGCCGCCATCGAAAAAGCGGCGAAGGATGCGGGATACGACATCACCGTTCCATTTACGCCGGGACGCGCCGACGCTTCGCAGGAGCAGACCGAAATTGATTCGTTCAGATACCTCGAACCGGCGGCTGACGGCTTTCGCAATTACAAAAAGACGCATCACAAAACACCGGCGGAAGAAATGCTCGTTGACAAAGCGCAGCTTTTGACGTTGACCGCGCCGGAAATGACAGTTCTGGTCGGCGGAATGCGCGTTCTCAACGCCAATTACGACGGATCACAGCACGGCGTTTTCACCGAAAAACCGGAAACGCTGACCAACGATTTCTTCGTTAATCTGCTCGATTTGGGAACGACTTGGAAGGCGGCTTCCGAAGACGAAGAAGTTTTTGAAGGCATCGAACGCGCCACCGGCAAACGCAAGTGGACAGGCACTCGTGTTGATCTTATTTTCGGCTCAAACTCGGAACTCCGCGCCATAGCCGAAGTTTACGGATGCGACGACGCTCAAGAGAAGTTCGTCAAGGATTTCGCAGCGGCGTGGGATAAAGTTATGAAACTTGACCGTTTCGATCTGGATTAATCATTATTGGCGATTAGGACGATCACACGAATTTATTCCAACCGCTTTTGCAACAGAATGATTCGTAGTTTTTTCAATTGATGATTATTACGACGAATCTTCTAAACGAAGGGCTTTTGGATACTGCATTTGATAAAAAAAACCCGTCACGTTCCAATTGGGACGTGACGGGTTTTTTATCATTCTTAAAAAAGATTAAAATTGAAATCACAATAGAGATGTTCAAACAATTACTGATTTGATGATCGCGTGCGCTTTCTTAGACATTCGTGCCGCTAAATTATTTGTTTATTTTACGCTCGGATTTCGTTACACTTCGATAAGCGAAAAGTGAACGATAAAAAGTGTCAGATGAAGATCAGACTGTTTCTATTATTTTCAATAAATTAAAAATGCAAAACTTAAAACATAAAATTCAAGATGAAAAGTCGCGTTTTGGCAAAGAAAGACGTAAAAATGCAGAATGTGGAATAAAAAAACGATTGATTTTCAAATTTTTTATTTCTTTTTTAGTTTTAAGTTTTGCATTTTCAAATGCTTCCGCGCAGAGTCTGCCCGTCGCCGAACCGGATGCAGTTGGAATGTCGGCTGAAAAGTTAAAACAAATTGACGCGTTGGTTGAAAAAAGTATCGCCGACAAAGAAACTCCGGGCGCGGTTGTTCTCGTCGGACACAAAGGCAAAATCGTTTTCCGCAAGGCTTACGGCAATCGCGCCGTTTTGCCGAAAACGGAAAAAATGACGATTGACACGATTTTCGATGCCGCGTCTTTAACGAAACCGATTGCAACGGCGACTTCCATAATGATTTTGGTCGAGCGCGGACAGATTCGCTTGAGCGACACAATCGGAAAATTTATTCCTGAAATTGAAGACGAAGCGGTTAAAAAAGTTACGATACAGCAGCTTTTGACGCACACAAGCGGTTTTCGTCCTGATTTTGATTTGCGCGAAAAATGGACGGGAACGGGCGGAATGATCGAGGCGTTAAAAAGAGAAAAACTTCGCAATCCGGCGGGAACGAAGTTTGTTTACTCGGACATCGGTTTTATCGTGCTTGGCGAAATCGTCGGGCGTTTAGATGATATGACCGATTGTTCTTATTCAAATTGTCTCGATAGATTTGCGAAGCGAAATGTTTTTGAACATTTGAAAATGAAAGATTCCGCGTTTTTCCGATTGGAAAACAAATCAGTCGAAAATGTGATAGGTCAGATTGATTTATTTGATAAGAGAGTTGCGCCGACGGAAAACATTAAAGGTCAGCAAAGTTATCTCGGTGGAGAATTTGACGGAAAAGACGGCGATAAGATTCTGCGCGGGCAAGTTCACGATCCGACGGCTTTTAGAATGGGCGGAATTGCCGGACACGCGGGACTTTTTTCGACTGCCGACGATTTGGCGCGATATTGTCAAATGATTTTGAACGGCGGAATTTTGAACGGCAGACGCATTTTGTCGGCGGCGACTGTGGCAAAAATGACTCAGCCGTTTGTCGTTTCGGAAAACGGCACAACGCGCGGACTCGGTTGGGATATGAACACGGCATTTTCGTCGAATCGCGGCGAACTTTTTCCTCTCGGCTCGTTCGGACACACGGGTTTTACGGGAACGAGCGTCTGGATTGATTTGGTTTCAGAAACATTCGTCGTCTTTATGTCAAACCGCGTTCATCCCGCCGGAAAAGGAAATGTAAGTTCAATCAGGGCAAAAGTTGCGACAATTGCAGCTTCGGCAATCGAAGACACCTCGTTTGAAAAATTTCGACAAGCCGAAGCGGAATATAAAGCGCAAATTGCAGGGCAGATTGAAAAGTTCAAAATTCAAAACTCAAAATTACAAAGCCATTTGAAAAACAGCGAACAGCAAACGACGAACATTGAACAACAAGCGGTTCTAAACGGAATTGACGTTCTCGAAAAGAATAATTTCAAACAATTAGACGGCTTGAAAATCGGTCTGGCAACAAATCAAACGGGCAGAAATTTAGAGGGAAAAGCGACGATTGATGTTTTAAATGAAGCTGAAAATATAAAACTCACCGCGCTTTTTTCGCCCGAACACGGCATTCGCGGGCAGCTTGACCAAGAGAAAATTGTTGATTCGATTGACGAAAAAACGAATTTGCCGATTTATTCGCTTTATAATGAGTTGCGGCGACCAAAGCCGGAACAGTTGAAAGATTTGGACGCGATTGTTTTCGACATTCAGGACATCGGCGTAAGATTTTACACTTTTGAAGCGACGCTCTTAAATATCTTGGAAGAAGCGGCAAAAGCCGGAAAAATCGTCTTTGTTTTAGATCGCCCGAATCCTTTAAGCGGCGCGAACGTCGAAGGCGCGATTGCCGACCAAGATAAATTGTCTTTTGTCGTGTCGCACACCGTTCCCGTTCGGCACGGATTGACGATTGGCGAACTCGCGCTGATGATGAACCGAGAAAAGAAAATCGGCGCGGATTTGCGGGTGATAAAAATGGAAAACTGGCGGCGGCAAATGTGGTTTGACCAAACGATGCAGATTTGGACGAATCCTTCACCGAATATGCGCTCGCTGACGCAGGCGACGCTTTATCCGGGAATCGGTTTGCTGGAAACGACGAATTTATCCGTCGGACGCGGAACTGACACGCCGTTTGAAATCATCGGCGCACCTTACATTAAAGGGCGCGAACTTGCGGCGCATCTGAACGAAAGAAATCTTCGCGGTGTGCGCTTTGTGCCGATCAAATTCACGCCGAACGCTTCGGTTTTCAAAAATGAAAAATTAAGCGGAATAAATGTAATTATTACAAATCGTGAAAGTTTTGAATCGGTTAAAACCGGGATCGAAATTGCCTGCGCTTTGCGAAAACTTTATCCGCAAGATTGGAAAATCGAAAATTATAACCGTTTGCTTGCCAACGCTGAAATATACGCAAAAATCCGGGCGGGCGAATCCGCCGAACTTATTGAAAAAACTCTGCAAACGGATGCGGAAAAATTTAAATTTCGCCGAGCCTCTTTTTTGCTTTACAAATAAACTTTTAAAGTTTATAAACTATAAATCATTTCATAAATTTGTAACACGATTAAACAATTGTGTTGTTGAAATTTTCCAAAGAAAAATACATTTCACTACTGGATAAAAAGTTTCGTAGATTTATCCAGATAAAATTAAAACCAGCCGGATGATGTTTGTTCGTTTTGAACTAAGAAGCTGTTTGGAAACTCAAAAAAAACGTAACGCCGGCATCTTGCCGGCAGTCTTGGTGGCTTCCAGCCGCCAATTCGAGTGTTATTTACTCGAATTGGCGGGAAAAACAGAAAAATTTGGCGGCAAGATGCCGCCAAGACAGCCGGCTGGAAGCCTGCGATACAATTACTAAACAGCTTCTCAGATCGTTTTGGTTTTAATAACTCATCTTAGTTTGAGAAAGACGCAGGAAAAATAGTTTCTTTTGCAAAATGCAGAATCAAAATCTGCACAGCGTTCGGGAAAGCGGTATTTTTCTATATTAAACGGATAATTAATTAAAATTTTGTTTATGGATTCAAAATCTGGAGGAAGAGAAATGCTTAAAAGATCAACAATATTTGCTTTTGCAATTTTCGTATTTTTATTCGGCTTGGTCGGTCAGACGATTGCTCAGGGAACGACTTCGCGCTTTACCGGAACGGTAACTGATGCGTCCGGCGCGGCGATTCCGGGCGCATTGGTAATTTTAACCGATGAAGCGAGAGGAACTACTCTGACGACGACGACCGGCGACAACGGAAGTTATAATTTCGATCTGATTCAGATCGGAACTTACACTTTGGCAGTCGAAAAAGAAGGCTTTAACAAATACGTTTCAAAAAACAACGTCGTTAATGTCAATTTACCGACGACGCTCAATGTCGCGCTTGAGGTCGGAAACGTATCAATTGTCGTTACGGTTGAAAATACGGCGGAGCAGGTTCAGACCAGCACTTCGGGAAATATCGGAACGACGATTGAAGAAAAAACCATCGAAAGCCTGCCGATTGTCGGTTTGCGCGGAAGGAATCCGCTTGATATTGTTGATTTTCAGCCGGGTGTCAGCGTCGGCGCAAATACCGGCGGCGGAGTTCACGTCAACGGTTCGCGTGATCGTTCGTTTAATTATACGCTTGACGGAATTGACATCAACGAATCGAGCGCGGGCGGTTCAAATTTTACGCCGCTTCGTCCGAATCCCGATTCGATTCAGGAATTTCAGATCGTTACAGCCAATTTTACAGCCGAACTCGGACGCAGCACCGGAGCGCAGGTTACTTTTGTAACCAAAAGCGGAACAAATAATTTTCACGGAAATCTTTTTGAATATTACCAAACGCCGGGCGCGTCTGCCAACGAATTTGAAAACAATCTGCTCGGCATTCCGCGCCGGAAATTTATTCAGCATATTTTCGGCGGAAGTCTGGGCGGTCCGATTATCAATCCCGGCTTTGGCGAAAATACACGCCTGTTTACGCTGATGCGCGACAAGGCTTTCTTTTTCACCAATTTACAGCTTTTGCGAGCCAACGAAACAAGACTCGTTCAAAGAACGGTTTACACGCCCGAAGCGAGAGCCGGAATTTTCAGGTATGTGCAGGGCGGACGAAATAATCCGGCTGGTTCAAGCGGCGCGTCGGTCAATTCAACCGGAACTCCGCTGCTTCCGAATTGCAGCGCGAGCATTACGACAAACTGCATAGCAACTTATAACATCGGCTCAAATCCTTCGGGAGTCGGAGTTGATCCGGCGTTATTGGCGGTGATAAATTCGATGCCTGCGCCGAACGATTACGGTTCGGGTGACGGCTTGAATATCGCGGGATTTAATTTTCTCGCCCCGCAGGAAGAAAAACAATGGGATTTTACGACCCGCGTTGATTACAAATTCTCGGACAGCAATTCAATGTATGTGCGTTACGCGCAAGGCAGACAGCAATCGTTCGGCGACTCTGTAAACGGCGGCGGTTCGGCATTTCCCGGAACTCCGATCTTGGTCGTAACCGACAGAAAACCGAAAAATCTGGCGATAAACCACACTTTTTCGCCAACCGGAAAAACGACAAACGAATTTATTTTCGGTTACAGCGAATTTTCGTTCGATTTTATCGCGCCGGAAATTGATCCTTTTTTCAACTTTACCTTTAATTTGGTAACAACGCCGAATACGAATGTTTTCGGTAATATCAGAGCGTTGAGAACTCTGCAATTCGTGGATAATTTCACTTATGTCAGAAATTCCCATCTGTTCAAAATGGGAACAAACATCCGTTTTGGACGACACACGGACAGCCGTTCGTCGGTCAGCAATACGCAGATCGAAGGAGTAGTAGATTTCAGCACCGCCAGAAACAACAATTTTAACTCGTTTAATTTGCCGTCAACCGGAATCAACACGAATGACGCGGCGCGTCTGCGAAGTCAGATTAATGATTTTTTAGGTCGCGTCGGCAATTACAATCAGGCATTTGTCGCAGAACAAGACGGCGCGTCTTTTGCGCCTCCCGGAACGCGTTGGACATTTCAGCATTTTTATCCCGAACTCGATTTTTATTTTCAGGATTCGTGGAGAATAAAACCTAATTTTTTAGTGGATTTAGGCGTGCGTTATGAAGTGAGGCTCTCGCCGTCATCAAGCGGTCTGCCGATCTTAGCACCGAATCAACTGGTTGCCGCCGACGGCGCACCTTCAAACACGATTCGCTGGGAAGAAGGCAAACTTTTTGAAAACGATTACAACAATTTTTCGCCGTCAGTCGGTTTTGCGTGGGACCCGTTCAGCAAGGGAAAAACTTCGATTCGCGCTAATTACCGGCTCGGTTATGACCGCTTTAATTCGCAGGTCAACGGCGCACAGCTTTTCCAGAGCGCACCGGGTAACAATATTGGCGTTCCTAATATAAGTTTCGGGCAAAACGGTGGTCTTTTGCGAAACGGCTTGCCCGTTTTAACACCGACCACAACTCCTTTGCAGGAGCGTCAGCCCGCGCCGTTCGGAACGGGAACGCAAACCCTTTTCGATCCGCGAAGCGTTTACCCGGAAGTTCATTCGTGGTCGGCGAGTTTTCAGCAGGAAGTTTTCTGGGGTAATGTTTTGGAAGTAAACTATATCGGCAAACGCGGCGAACATTTGTTTGGTGCATATAATGCGAATCAGGCGAATATCAACGCACATCCGGCGGGATTCGATAGCTTTTTGAATGAATTCAACCAAGTGCGTGCCAATTCCGGTTATAACAGCCCGCTTATCAACGCGCTTTATACGGGAAGCCCGACGAATAACGCCGGAACAGCAACTTTCCGTTCGACCAATACGACAAATATTGCTAACGGAAATGTTGCCGCCGCCGCAGTTTCAGTTTCTCAAAGACCTTGCGTTGCTGCCGACGTATCAGCCGGGAGATGCACCGCCAGAGATTTGCAGTTGATCGCGCAAAACGGTTTTGCTCCGAATTTGTTTTTGCCGTATCCGCAATTCGGAACGGTTCGGGTTTTAGATACGAATCAATATTCAAATTACAACGGTCTGCAAGTTATTCTCAAACGCAGGATTTCCCAAGGTTTAGGTTTTCAGGGAAGTTATACTTGGTCAATTTCCAAAGATAACGGCTCGTTCGATCCGACGTTTACGGTTATCGGCGGCAGCACGTCGCAATCGGGAAGCAGCGCGGCGTTCGACATTAATAATCGTGATTTAAACTATGCGTGGTCTGACTTTGACCGCCGCCACGTTTTCAATTTGCAATACGTCTGGGAACTTCCATTCGGAAAAGGACGCAGATTTTTGTCCGAAGCACCGACGGCAGTTGATTTAGTGCTTGGCGGCTGGCAATTATCGGGACTTGCCAATTATTCGAGTGGTCGCCCGTTCACGGTTTATTCAAATTTGTTTACATTAACGAATACCGTAACAACGCCGGCGAATTGCGACAGTTGCCCGCGCGATTTCGGCGGCGTAACCGGAGAAAACGGCACGAGTTATTTCTTTAATGAAGAACAGAGAGCGAAATTTTCGCAGCCCGCGCCGGGAGAATTCAGCAATACGGGGCGCAACTATTTTATCGGACCGCCGGATTTCCGCGCCGATATGTCGTTGGCGAAAAAGTTCAGATTTACCGAACGGATGAATTTTGAACTTCGCGTTGACGCGAAAAACGTCTTCAATTCCGTAAGTTACGGTTTGCCGACCACAACGACAACCGCTTCGACTTTCGGAAGAATTCGCACTTCGATTGACAGCAGTTCAAGGCGCATACAATTTTCGGGCAAATTTAATTTCTAAAATTTGTCTAAACATTCAACTTAAATTAGGAGATTCCAAAATGAAAAATGGTAAAGAAGTAATCCTGAAATCAGTAATAACTTTTATTGCGATAACAGGTATTTTTGTATGGATTTGTCAATCTGAAGTTATGGGACAATATCCAAATAGTTGCTACACTTGTACCGAGAATTATTCAACTTGTAGATTGAATGCTCCGCAATGTGTAGAAGATAAAATCAACGAATGTAGGAATGGTAATGATGAATCCTATTGTGAAAATCAACGCCCTAACTTTGAAGAAGCGTGTCTGAATGCTTGTTATACAACATATAATAGCTGTTGGTCACAATGCAGTACAAATTTACCGACACCACCAAAAGAATATACAAGTGCAGAGTGTCCAGTTATATCGGCTCAGATGGGTGAAATTTTCGAAGGAGTAGCTTCTGGAAATGTTTCTAAAGCTCAAGCAGTTATAATTGGTGGTTATGCCGTTAGAATATATATTGACGGAAATTGGGTTGATACCTCTATTGCTAATGACGAAACTGCATACGCCCACTCAAAATCATTTTCTTGGACAATTCCAACACTATTTAGAGATGGACAAGAACATATTCTAAGTGCTTACGTTGATGATACTTGCTATGGAAAACAATTTTTAGTCCCTTTCGATTGGATGCCAACTTTTGTTCTTTCTCCATAAAACAGAAAAATATTTCAGTTTTCGGGCAAATTTAATTTCTAGATTTTTACCGAAACTCAAATCAAAACCGGAAATGTTCTTAAACAAACATTTCCGGTTTTTTTTGTTGGCTGCTGATATTTCTTAAAATGCTCTAAATCAACGCAATTGCAAACCTGTTCCGATTTTGTAATTTTTGTTTAACGAAATCGGCAATTTTCCGGCGAAATTTATTTTGCCCGTAAGCGCGTCTGCCGTCGCCTCTTGCAAAGAAGCCGCGTCGCCATAAGCGACGATGTAATTTTTCATTTCGGGAAAATTGCGAATCAGATAAGGATTGCCGAATGCGACGGAAATAACTTTTCTATCCGTCTGCAAAATCTCCCGTAAAATACGCTCGCCCGCTTCGGGAAGTCCGACGCTGTTTTTCGCGCCCGAACGCACGCGCCCGAAGAGTCCGGCGATAACGACATCGGCTTGCTCTGCTTTTTCCATTGCGCGACTGATTTCCCCGTTCGTCGAGCGTTCGTCAATCGCAATTCGTTCGACATCCAGACCGTTTTTTCGCAGCGAACTTATCAAGGCGTTTCCGATAAATGAAATATCATTGCCGTTCGTGATACACAAAACGACGGCTTTTTGTTTAACTTTAAGCGGAAGAACACTTTCTTCATTTTTCACCAAAGTTATTGCGTTGCGGGCGATTTCGTCGGAAAGATTTCTCGTTTCCCGATTGGAAACTATTTTGTCAATTTCATCCAAATTGGTGATTTTTCGGTCAACAAGTCCGAGTTGATATTTCCACGCCAGAATTTTTTTGACCGATTCGTTTATACGGTTTTCGGAAATTCTCTTGTTTGCGACGGCTTCCCTGATGCCGCTGATAACCGCTTCGGCGTTGGCGGGTTTCAGCAAAACATCGTTTCCCGCCAAGATTGCGCGAACCGCCGCTTCACCTTGATCGAAATAAATCGTCAGACCACTCATATCCAACGCATCCGTGACGATAAGCCCGTCGAAATTCATATCTTTTTTCAGAATTCCGGTTACAATTTTTTCCGAAAGCGTCGCCGGAACGGTTGCTCCTTCCGTGATAATTTCTTTTTCCGTATATTCCGCTTTGATCGAATTTTCAAGCGGCGCAGCCTTTTCGTCGTCTAATTGCGGCATCGAAATATGTGAAATCATTACCGAGCCGACACCGTTTTCGATCAATCGGCGAAACGGCAGAAATTCGGTTTTCTCCAATCTTTCGCGCGAAAAATCAATTACGGGAAGCCCTCGATGCGAATCAACCGCCGTGTCGCCGTGTCCGGGAAAATGCTTGGCAGTTGCCAAGACGTTTCCGCTTTGCAAACCTTCGGCAAAAGCGTTGCCGAATCTTGCCACATCCTGCGGATTTTCGCCGAAACTGCGGACGTTTATCACAGGATTATCGGGATTATTATTAACATCCACGACGGGCGCGAAAACCTGCTGAACGCCCAGCGCACGCGCTTCACGCGCCGTAATCGCGCCGAGTTTGCGGGCGTATTCAGGATTTCCCGTCGCCGCAATCGCCATATTCCACGGCAGATTTTCCGCTTCGTAAAAACGCATTCCCACGCCCGTTTCAAAATCGGCGGAGATCAGCAGCGGAATTTTCGCCGATTTTTGCATACGGTTAATCAGATGAACCGTTTCATAAACGCCGCCGACAAAAACGACGATTCCGCCAATCTTGTTTGTCGTAATTTGCCGTTTCAGCGTAATAAATTCGGGGCTGTCCTGATTCATAAAACGGGCATTAATTCCGATATGCACGAGTTGACCGATCTTCTCGTCCAGACTCATTTTTTTGAGTTGTTTATCAGCCCATTTTTCAGCCTTTTCCGACGGACGAAATTTCGTGGCGGCAAAAGCTGAATTTCCGAAACTCGTAAAAACCGCAAAGATTAAAAACAGTCTAAGTAGATATTTCATTTTCATTGTTAGTAAATACAAAACTCGCCGCCCAAGCGACAAAAAATGTTATTAAACTTCCGAACAGAACAAACCAAGTCCACGCTAAGGGCGTGAAAAATCTGACATACAGCATAATCGCGCCGCTTGTAATAATTCCCGCAAGCGCGGCATTTTGGCGAACTCTCGGCAGAAATGCGCCGACGAGAAACACGCCTAAAATCGGTCCGTTTATCAAAGACGCAACCGAAAGTGCTTGGTCGAGCGCGGAACGCTGCTGTTTCAAAAACAAAAGCGCGACGGCGATCTGCACAACGCCGAAAAACAAAGTCAGCCAATGCGAAACTTTTAAAAAATGCTTGTCGTCGGCTTTCGGTTTAAAAGGTTTGTATAAATCGTTGACCGTCGTTGCCGCGATTGAGTTTAACGACGACGACAGAGCCGCCGCGAAAATTGCCGCAATAACCAAGCCGGAAAGTCCCGAAGGCATATATTTTGTAATAAAATCGGGGAAAACCGCATCGCCGCTTAAAAACGGAAACGCGCCCGTCGCCGCAGCATAACCGGCTTGCGCGTCCGGCTGATAAAAGGCAAACAGCAGAACGCCGATAAACAAAAACCCGATAAACTGCGCCAAAACAACCGCGCCGCTTGAAAGTAGCGCGAGCGCGGCGCGATTCGGTTTGTCGGTGCAAAGATAACGCTGAACTAAATATTGATCCGTGCCGTGCGTGGACATTGTTAAAAAACAGCCGCCGATCATACCAGCCCAAAACGTGAAAGTTTTTGTCAGATCGAACGAAAAATCAAACAAGCTGAATTTGTTAAACTGCTTGCCGACGGCAATCGCGCCGTCAAATCCGCCTTCGATCTGATTTATCAAAACAAAAGCCGCCGCAATTGCGCCGCCGATGTAAATTCCGAGTTGGACGACCTCCACCCAAATTACCGCTTCCATTCCGCCGTAATATGTGAAAATTATCATCACCGCGCCGAGCAGTATGATCGAGCCGATTATCGCAAAATTTATGTCCGAGCCGGGCTGAAACGCCGTGTAAACCGCCGCCAAAACAATCGCCGTCAAAAGCAGACGAATACCGTCGGCGATGTTTCGCATCACGACGAAAAATGCGGAAGCGAGCATCTTGACTTTACTGCCGAACCTTTCGCCCAAAAGCTGATAAACCGTTTGCAGTTCGCCCTTGAAATAAAGCGGGATAAACAAAACGGAGATGACGACGCGCCCAAGCAGATAACCGAAAACAAGCTGCAAAAACTGGAAATTTCCGCCCTTTGCAAAAACGATTCCGGGAACGGAAATAAACGTAATCGTCGAAGTTTCCGTCGCCACAATCGAAGCGGCAATCGCCCACCACGGCACGTTTCTGTCGCCGACAAAGTAATCTTCCGTCGTTTCCTGTTTTGAAGAAAACCATACGCCGAACAGCGTAACGCCGATTAGATAAACGGATATTATGACCAAATCCAAAGTCTGCATTTTAATTTACTTTTATCGTCAATCCGGGATAAGAAAATCTTTTAAATTGTTACCGCTTAAAAAAATTTTCGTTTGGGAATAGTCCTTTGAGCCGGACGGTAAATCAATGTTTTTTCAACGCTTGAGTTTATCACAAACGCTCGATATTTCTGAAAAAAACTTTTTCTATTTCCCGATTCTTCCGGCTTACATTATTTTCGCTTTTTAATTTATAAATTCCGGCTATTTTGCCTTTGAATTTCTTAAAGATAAAGCGGAAATTTGCCTGTGTGATTTTACGTTGATAAAAATTCTATTATTTTTGCGCGATTTTTATCAACTCAAATTCGCCGGCAAGCATCAGAGCGTTGTATTTTACGAAACAACACGGTTTCTGATAAACTTCAATTTTTTAGCACGAACATTTTGCAGCACTTCTTTTCAAAAGCAGAAACTTTTTTTAAGAATATGAATTAAACACTCGTTTAACCCGACGTTTTTTCAGCAGATGCCGAATAATACAAACAATTTCTATGAAAAAAACACTTATAACGATTTTTGCGGTTGCGTTGTTTTTCACGTTAGTCAGCGTTTTCTGGAAGACGGACGAAATAAACGCTCAGAATTCGGCTGACAATCAGGAAATTTTTTTGGAGAGAGAAACCGAATTCAACAAATTGATTGATTCAGCCGAAATAGCCGGAGAAGTCCGCGTAATCGTTCGGCTTAATACGAAATATCAGCCGGAAGGCAATTTGCGCCCCGAAAAAGTTTTTGAACAGCGGCGGAGAATACGAAATTCGCAGGCAGTTTTAAGACAACGCTTTCGGGCTTTGCAATCCGAAAAAACGGCGGAATTTAAATATATTCCGTTTATTGCCGCACAGGTTGATGCTCAAACCCTGCGGGAAATGAAAACCGATCAGCGGATTTTGAGCATTGAAAAAGATGAGATCGAAGAACCGACGCTGGCGGAAAGCGTTTCCAAGATCGGCGGAAATCTGGCTTTTGACAGCGGTTTTTCCGGCAGCGGGCAGACGATTGCCGTGATTGATACGGGAGTTGATAAAAATCATCCATTTTTGTCGGGAAAAGTTGTTTCCGAAGGCTGCTATTCTTCAAATGTTTCGACTTCGACCACGACGGCGACGAGCCTCTGCCCGGACGGAGTTGAGGAAACAACGGCGGCAGATTCGGCTTTAAATTGTGATCCGGCAATTTCCGGCTGTTCTCACGGAACACACGTCGCCGGCATTGCGGCAGGCAGAGCAAATGATTTTACGGGCGTTGCCAAAGATGCCAATATTGTCGCTTTTCAGGTTTTCTCGAAATTTGAAACAGGCTGTTCCGATTCGACTCCCTGCACTAAGTCTTTTGTTTCAAATCAGATAAAGGCTCTGGAAAGAATCAAGGAACTGAGCGAAACTCTGAATATAGCCGCCGTCAATATGAGTCTGGGCGGCGGACAATATACGGAATACTGCGATTCACAGCAGACTTCGCGTAAAGCGGCGATTGACGAATTGCGTTCCGTCGGCATTGCCACCGTAGTTTCTGCGGGAAATAGTAGTTATACGGATGCAGTCGGCGCACCGGCTTGTATTTCCACAGTCGTCAGCGTCGGTTCAACCGACGACGGCAGCAGCGGCACAATCGGCGATGAAATTTCGGGTTTTTCAAACAGCGTATCGTTTCTGAATCTGCTCGCGCCCGGACGCTGGATCAGGTCTTCGATTCCGAACGGCAGTTACTCGAATTATTCGGGAACTTCGATGGCTGCGCCGCACGCCGCCGGAGCTTTTGCAGTTCTCAAACAGAGCAAGCCCGACGCTTCCGTAACGGAGATTTTAAACGCGTTAATTACTTCGGGAACAAATATTAAAGATACGCGAAACGACATTTCAAAACCTAGAATTCAGATTGACAAGGCTCTTCTCGCGCTGAATTCAAACAGCAAAACCCGTTTTGATTTTGACGGCGACAGAAAAACGGACATCGCTATTTTCCGCCCCGCAAAAGGCGAATGGTGGTATCTGCGCTCGCTTGACAACTCAAGCCGCGCCTTTCAGTTCGGATCAGCAAACGACAAAATTGTTCCCGCCGATTACACGGGCGACGGCAAAACAGACTCCGCATTTTTCCGTCCGTCTTCCGGCGAATGGTTCATTTTAAGATCGGAAGACAATTCGTTTTATTCCTTTCCGTTCGGTGCGGCGGGCGACATTCCCGCGCCGGCGGATTTTGACGGCGACGGCAAAGCTGATCCGGCGATTTTCCGTCCCGCGACGGCGACTTGGTATATTTTGAAATCAACCGGCGGCACGAATATCCAACAGTTCGGCGTGGCGGAAGACGTTCCGCAAGTTGCCGATTTTGACGGCGACGGCAAAGCCGATTTAGCCGTTTTCCGTCCGACGCTTTCCCAATGGTGGATCAGCAATTCGGCGGGCGGAGTCAGAGGAATCCAGTTCGGCGCACCGGGCGACAAACCCGTTGCGGCGGATTACACGGGCGACGGGAAAACGGACATCGCAATCTGGCGACCTTCAAATGGCAGTTGGTTTGTTTTGCGAAGCGAAGATAATTCGTTTTATTCCGCGCCCTTCGGACAAAACGGCGACATTCCGGCGGCGGGCGATTTTGACGGCGACGGCAAAAGCGATCTGGGAATTTTCCGTTCGTCAAATGCGACTTGGTATTTGAATCAAACGACAAGCGGTTCGGCGGCAATCGGTTTCGGGCAGTCAAATGATAAACCCGTTCCGGCGGCTTTCATTCCATAACGGAAATCTTGTCAGCACCGTCAGCGTGAACCGCTGATGCGCCGGCTGCGGTTTTGTTATCCAATCGGCTGACATACGACGCTGCTGACAAATCAACTTTTTGTTAAAAATCTTATTTAGTATATAATCATATTGTTCGCAGGAACAAAATTTTCAATTAAACAGGGAGGTAAAATTATGGCAGATAATATGGATAACACTTGCGCTCACGAAATGTGCGTTTGTTTGGTAGCTGATGATGTAGATTATTGCAGCGAGCATTGCGAGGATGCCGACGATCAGGATTTAACCGAAATTAAATGCGATTGCGGTCATCCGGCTTGTTAATAAATTAAAACTAAAAAGGCTTCGCATTTTAACGAAGCCTTTTCCTTTTTAAATAAAAATTTTGGCTCTTTGACAATTAGTGGTTAAATTTAATTGATTCTTAGTCGCCAAAGGCGACAAACATTTACAGCCTATGGTGTAGGCGTTTCGCCGAAACCATAGGTTCTTGGCAACACATTATCTGCTCGCTGAAAGTGAGCAACAATTTTTCTAACGCGACATAATTTGTTCGTCGCCTTCAGCGACAGAACATAGATTTTATGCTGACCTAGCGATTCTCGCTAGGCTATAATGTTGGTCGCCGTTGGCGACAAAAAAAATGTTTGAATACAAATAATTTCCACCACTAATTGTCAAAGAGCCAAAAATTTTTTTAAGCGGTGCTTTTATCGCCGAGCAAAACTCTCGCCAGCAAAAGCAGTAAAACCGCGCCGATAACGGACATAATCCACCCGGCGGCATAATTTTCGCCCGCCCACAAAGTTCTGGCGATAAATGTTCCGAGAAACGCGCCGCCGACACCGATCAGAGCCGTTATCAGCCAGCCTAAAGCACCTGCCGCAATCGGCTCTTTGCCCGGCAGAATCAAACGGGCGATTACGCCCACGATCAAACCTATTATCAGCGTTCCGATTAATCCAAACATAATTTTTTCTCCTTTTTTTGTAAAAATAAACTTGCCCGATTCTGAAATCGAGCCGAACTAAATTGTTGTTTTTCTGTGAACTAACATTCTTAAAATGCCGTTGATTGCCAAATGCAAAAGCATATAAACGACTATCGCTATAATCACCGGCAGAGCCAGCGTAAAACCGTTGTCCGACGGACTCGGCACAATTCCCTGAAACGGAGCGTAAAATAAACCCGTTACGCTTTTAATAAATTTCGTAAAGCCCGCGCTTTCCTTCGCCCCGAACATTTCGAGTATCAGGCGAATTGCCAGAAGACCGTAAATAACGAAAAAAACATAATCAACGATTTGCGAAATACGCGCAAAAAATCTGCCGCGTTCAACCTCGCGCTCGGTTTGAACTACTTCATCAACGGCTTTCTCGCGCATATTATGGGCGATCTCGTCAACTCTCTGCGCCTGCGAAGCGTCAGGTCGCTCGGCTTCAAAAGCGATTTCGCCGCCGACTTCGCTTTTGACTTCCGACTTTATCGCTTCATAATTCGCGCTTCTCTGCGCTTCGTCTTGAGCAAGTTTATCATCAACCATAAATCAAATTTCTCCTGACTAAATATTTTTTTTGGTTTCTCTGCGTCCGTAATCGGTATCTTTAAAGTCGGGACTGCCCGCAATGTCGCGTTCGTCCGCGTCGCCTTTGGTGGCATCGCCGCGAAGCATTTCGCGGACAATTTCATCCGATTCCATATTTGCCGATTCTTCCACGAGTTTTTCCGCATCCCAATTTTCCCTTTCAACATCGGGAATATTGTCTTTGTTATCCTTGTTCATTTGTTTCCTCCGTATTTCATTTATAATTTTAAACTGCGCTCAAATATACAATCAAAAATTATTATACTACTTTCAGAAAAAAAGAGGTGAATAAATTTATCCACCTCTCAAGTAATAATTTAACAAACCGTTTACTGCCGGTTATTTCTGACATTTGCCGGAGCAGTTGCCGTCAGCATAAAGGTTGTTCCCGGTTCGAGTTCGATATTATCGCGTCCCTGCAAAATTACAGAGCCTGCGCCCGCGCCCGCACCGATTGCCGCGCCGATTGCCGCGCCTTGTCCGCCGCCGAGAACCGCGCCGAGAATTGCGCCGATTCCCGCGCCGATTCCCGCACGAGTTACGGTTTTGGTAGTTTGATTATCATCACGAACAGTTCCTTCGTTATTGACTTTAACCTTTTCGCCGTTCGGAAGCGTAACTTCTTCGACGAATCCGGCAAATCTATATGTTCTGCCGTTTCTCAAGCGAATCGTGTCAAATTCCATCGAAAGATTTGCTCTGCCCGTAACGCGCCCCGAACTGTCGGCATTTGCCAAACGTCCTTCGATAATCGCGCCGTTATAAACACCCGGCGTTGTAACCTGCAAAGTGAAACGGTCTCCGTCCTGACTTTCTTTTGTCGAAAGTTTCGATTGCAGATCAGCCGTTAAAGTCGTATTATTCGGAACGACATAATCGAGTCCCGCATTGTTTCCGGCGTTATTATTGTTATTTACCGTATCAAACCGCGCCGTTTCATCGGTTTTGTCGTAAACGCTGGCAACAGTTACCGTTTCGTTACGATTTTCCAGATATATCCGGCGGATGACCTTTAACTGACCGTTTCTCAAAGGCGTGAAATTAACGTAAAAATCATTTACGCGATCACCTTCATAAGCCAGTGTAACGCCGTCATAATAAGTTTTCGCCGTTACTTTTACGGTTCGTCCGTTTCCGGTCGTTTCATTTCTGGCAACGCCGTCGGCGTTAAAAGTAATTTGCGGCGAATTGCTCGAAGCAACAATTACCTGATCGGCTCTTTTTTCGACAACCAGCATTTCCGGCGACGATAAGCGTCTTTCAAGATTTCTCGAAAGCCTGTCGCGGTTGTTAGCCGGATAAGAATTATCTATCGCTCTTTCGACAACTTCTCTGACGTTATCGCTCTGACGCAAATTCAGACGATAAGTTCCGGTCAGCATTTTGTCGAAAGCACTCATCGGCACATACTGACGATTCCAATCGAATTTAACATTATAGTAATTGTTAAGCGTGTCCAGATCGCTGCGGACTAATCTCCATTGCTGTTCGGCACTCGCCATCAAGCGGTAATCGCGCATAAAACTGTCTATAAAATAAGCCTTGTCCAAAACTTCCTGCGCGTCGTTCGCCGTCGAACGGTTCGCGTCAAAATTTTGTTTCAACTTGTCAGTCGCATTTTCAAATTCGGTAATGTAATTCTGAATCGCGTTTTCGCTTTGTGTGCCGTTTAAAACGCTGCGGTCAAGAGCCGTGTTCATCGCGCGTTTGTAATTATCGGTTTTGCTTTCCAAACTCGACAAAAGCGAACTGACGTTTCGCGCCGGAACATTATAAGAAGCGTTCATATTTCCCGTGTTATTATTCATCACGGGCGCAGTCGTCCAACTGAAATTCACGTTGTAATACTGCGTTAAAGTTTCCAGATCGGTTCTCAATTCGCGCCATTGACGTTCCGCACCACGCGCCAATTGATTTTCGCGCATAAATTTGTCAATAAAATACGCCTGATTCAAAACCGCCGTAACGTCGGTGTCAGTCGAGCGTTTCGCCTGAAAATTTTGTTTCAGACGATCCGTCGAATCTTCAAAATCTTTGACATAATTGAGAATCGCGTCTTCTCTCTGCGTCTGATTTAGACGGCTTCTGTCGAGTGCGCGGTCAAGTGCGCGGTTGTATTGATCGGTTCTCTGCTCAATTCTCTGAAGCAGAGTTTCAACAATGTCGTCCGAAACGCGATACGGCATCGTTCCTCTATTGTTAGACGAAACCGAAACCGGC
Organism: Pyrinomonadaceae bacterium; assembly: GCA_965214585.1. GTDB lineage: Bacteria > Acidobacteriota > Blastocatellia > Pyrinomonadales > Pyrinomonadaceae > JAHCHG01. Next base: position 3,937,965 of record OZ243957.1, read on the forward strand.
TCTTTCGTCCAATCCGATCTGATATTGTAATAATTCGATAATCTGTCCAAGTCCGTTTTAAGCGATGTCCACGCTCTTTCCGCGCCGACTGCTAAACGGTTTCTTTCCATAAAACGATTGATGTAAAACGCTCTGTCGAGAACATTCTGAACATCCGCGCCTGTTGTCTTTTTATCTTTGAAATTATCCTTCAACTGATCTATGGCTTTTTCAAAATCGCTGACATAATCGAGTATATTATCCTCTGTATTCGTATTGTTAAATGTGCTGTTGTCGAGAGCCTTATTCAGTTCATCTATAAAAGTGTTAGTTTCCCTTTCGATAACATTCAGACGATATTGCACGGTTCTATCCGAAACTCTGTAAGGTCTGGTTTGCGCCTGCACAAAAGTCGTCGCCGTTAGCGTAAAAGTAACTAAACTTAGTAAAAAGTATCTAAAGAATTGCTTTTTCATATAATTTTTTTCCTCCAAGTGGTTTGAAATACGGGTAAATTTGGAGAGAGATGTTTTTCCCGCAGTAGTTAATTTATAAGAATGCAAAAACCGTGCCAAACACACATTTTAAGCGTAAACTTTTATTTGACAGACGTTTACGGGAAAATCACAGATTGAACTTCTCAAGTATTCGGCAGAAATTAAATGTTAAACTTGTTTTGTAGTAAATTCATACACCGTCTATACGAAAGGGATTTTGACGACAAATTCAGAACCTTTTCCTCTGCCCGCGCTTCTTGCTTCGATTGAGCCGTTGTGCAGTTTGACAATGTGATTGGAAACCGTCAAACCCAAACCCATACCGCCGTAATCGCGCGTTGTCGAAGAATCCGATTGACTGAAACTTTCAAAAATCAGCGGCAGATATTCGGGTTTGATCCCCTTTCCGTTATCTTTTACGGACATTTCGATAAAGTTATTTTTTTGTTTGAGCGAGGCTTCGATTTTTCCGCCTTTTTCGGTAAATTTTACGGCGTTTGTCAGCAAGTTATAGATTACGATTTTGAGATGTTCTTCGCTGCCCGAAACGCGCTCGCCGTTAAGAGCGTTTTCTTTATAAAAACCGATCTGTTTTTCGCTCGCCGAAGGTTCGACTTCGAGAAAAGTCTTTTCAAAAAGTTCGGAAAAATCTATGTCCTTTCCCTCGAAATCATAACTGCCCGAAATAATCTGCGTGTAATCGAGCAAATCCTTGATAAGTTTTGTTTGCGAACGGAGGCTTTTTTCGATTTTTTCGACGGCTAAATCTTTTGTATTTTCCGTAATCGAACTGTTTTTCAAAATTCTCGTCCAGCCGGAAATCGCGTTCAGCGGCGTTTTCAGTTCGTGGGAAACTACCGAAATAAACTGATCCTTTGCCGTATTTGCAAGCTCCGCCGAGTGTCTGGCTTTTTGTTCCTTTTCAAGCAGGCTTTGTTTCTGCTTCTCGGTTTCAAACAATTCTGCGGCGGTTTTCTGCAAATCGGCGCGGGCTGTCGCTTCCCAAAAGGTCATACCGAACAGCAAAAAACTGAAAATGATTCCGCTTAAAAAGATCAGAGGTGTCCAGCTTAAACTCGATTGCTGCACGAAAAGCGGCAGAGTCGAATACTCGATAATCCATTTTCGCCCCGCAAAATTTAGAGTTTTCCGCGTCGAGTAATTCTCATCCGCTTTGCCGCCGACAATTTGATTCGGCACATTATTGCTCTGAACCAAAAGATTTTCTTTACTTGGTTCGCCGTCGTAAATTTTTATGCTGATTGAGTCGCGCGTAATGTTGCGCTCGATTTCATCAAGAAAATTTTCGGCTTTAAAGGGAATAAAGATAAAACCTTCCAGATTTTTCCGCCTCTGCTCAATCGTTTCAAGCGGACTGTTTTGCTTGTAAACCGGCAGAAACATTATAAATCCTTTTTGATCTTCGCCGCTTTCGTCTTTTGTAAACAGTTTGATTCTGCCCGTTGCCGAAACTTTTCCCGTATCGGCGGCTTTTTCCATCGCAATTCGCCTGTCCGGTTCGCCGGACATATCGTAGCCGATTAGCTTTTCGGTAGATTCATTGATCGGCTCTGAATAAATAACGCTCTGAAATGTTTCGCCGTCTGGTTTGGCAAAAGCCTCGAAATTCGGCAGATCGTCGGCTTTCATTGATTCGATAAAATCTTCCCAATTCTTCGTTTGGACGACTTTGGTATAACCGATTGATTGAATGCCCGAATAATTTTTGTCTATTTCCAGACTATTGACGTAATTGGCAAAATTTCGCCGCGTGAGATTTTCCGTAGATTCGATAAAGCCGCGCCCGCCGCTGAGAAGCGCGATGTAAGAATTTATTTTATTTTCGATTGTCGTCTGAATTCTGTTCGATTCATTTGCAAATCTTACCGCGTCAATATTTCTCGAACTTTCGTAAAAACTGTATGTGATTCCGATGGTTATAAATATAGAAACGGCTAAGACCAAGTAAGGAAACTTGATAATACTTTTGTATTCTTCATCTTTTTTCGGCAGAAACTTAACCACAACTTATTGACTTTGAAATTATTATATTTTTGCGAACAAATCCGGGTTCAATTAATAAACACGCAATAATTGTGCCGTTCGGCAATTCTTGAAAACTGCTGAACTTCCGCCAAATCAACTGCTTACGTCTGGATTCGGAGTAATTCTGAAAAGTTTCTCGTTTGGAATATTTACAATTTGTCTTGTTTCATTGCATAATAATTCGGCAATATTTATGATTTATCGGAGTTTTATCCATACAAATCAATAAATTGCCCGAATGTAACTTATGGCATTCGGTTTGCTTCGATATTTTCGATATTAAAATTATTCGGATAGACAAGGAGAAAAATTTATGGCTGATGAAAATAGCACGGGAAATAATTTGATTTGGGCGGTTACGTTGATAATCATTGTCGCTATGATAGCAGGCGCAATATATTACAGCGGATTTTTGAGCAATGCGGGAACGCAAGATAAAGATATTGACGTAGAAATAACCGCGCCGGCAGCAAATTAGACACGATTTCTTTATTTCTTTCAAAAAACAAAAATCTCCGCCGGACAACTTTGCTCGCGGAGATTTTCCGATTTTAAAGGCAAACGGCTAGATTTTGTCTTCCAAGCTGTGCCGTTTTATCATTCCGTAAAGACGCGGGCGATATAAACCCAAAAGATTTGCGGCGGCTTGCTTGTTTCCGCCGGTTCGCTTGAGCGCGGCGAGAACTACGACATTTTCCAGTTCATTAAAAATATCTTTCTGGTCTTCGCCGTCTGTCGGTTCTTCGAGTTTGCTGACGATAAATTTACCGATTTCCGTCATCAAATCTTCATTTGATAAATTATTCGTATCCAGAAGATTATCGGAATTGCTGACCGACAGATCAGATTTTCCATTCTGCCCTTTACCGTTTTTATTTGAGATTATCTTATCTTTGACGCTGGCGTAAGAAATCGGTTTTTCCGAATTTTTCGGAATATTCAGTTCATCAATTTTACCGTTTTTTGAAAGCAGTATGGCTCTTTCGATAACGTGTTGAAGTTCGCGCACGTTTCCGCGCCAATTGTAATTGAGCATTTGGTCGTATGCGTTTTCCGAAAATATCGCGCCATCGCGTTTATATTTTTCGGCGTAAATTTCGAGAAAATGCTCGGCAAGCATCGGCACGTCTTCGATTCTTTCGCGCAGCGGCGGAATTTTTATCTCAATCGTATTGATTCGGTAATACAAATCTTCTCTTAAATTTCCGTCCTTGATCGCCTCGAACGGATTGCGGTTGGTCGAAGAAATCAGACGAAAATCCACTTCCTGCGGTTTGTCGCTGCCGACTCTGTAATATATTTTCTCCTGCAGAACTCTAAGCAGTTTCGGCTGCAAACTAAGCGGCATTTCGCCGATCTCGTCGAGCAGAAGACTGCCGCCGTCGGCGCGTCCGAGAAAACCGACCTTATCCGAATTTGCTCCGGTAAACGCTCCTTTTTTGTGTCCGAAAAGTTCCGATTCGATAAGTTCCTTTGGCAGAGCCGAACAGTTTAATTTAACAAAAGACTTTTTTGCCCGATGACTTTTATAATGAATGGCGTTTCCGATAACTTCCTTGCCCGTTCCCGATTCGCCCAAAATCAAAATATTTGCGTCCGATTCGGCAACGCTGTCAATTATCTCGTAGATATTCTGCATCGAACGGCTTCCGCCGATAATTCCTTCGTAAGAAGTCCGATCCGTAAGTTTTCCGCGAAGTTCCGCAATTTCCGCCGATTGTTTTTTATGTTCGACGGCTTTTTTGATTAAAACGATAAGTTCTTCAAATTTGACGGGTTTTTCAACGTAATAAAACGCTCCGGCTTTTGTCGCCTCAATCGCCTTTTCCATCGAGCCGTAACCCGTAATCATTATAATTTCAGTCGTCGGCGAAATTTCCTTGAATCGGCTGACCATCTCGATTCCATTTAAATCAGGCAAATTAAGGTCGGTTAAAATCACGTCGAAATCATTTTCTTCCGCCAATTTGATTCCCTTTTCGCCGCGCTCTGCGGTTTCAACCTTAAAATTCTCGTCCTCAAGCTGAAATCTCATCAATTCCAGAGTCGCCGCATCGTCATCTATCACAAGAGCCTTATTCTGCATATCACTTTACCCTTAATTCCCTGCTCGTAAATATTATTTGAATTATCAATTTAAATAATATCAAATCCGAGGAAATATAAGAATCAAACAAGCCGAATTTTAAAAAACGAAAAGAGCAAGCAAACTGTAAAAATCCGCTTCTCTTCCCGCTTAATTCGTCATAGAATCCAAAAAAAACAGTCTATTTGCTTTTTCGTCCGAGCAGTAACCCGATTAATAATCCGAAAATTCCGGCAATGGCGATGGTTAATTCCGGTTTTTCCTTAAAACTTTCTTTAACTTGTTGTCGGGTTTCTTCGAGATCGAAATTCTTTATGTAATCCGACGAGGAAGCTAAAACGTCCGCCGCCTTATGCCCGATTTGATTAGCTTTTTCAACCGTTTGATGTGCATATTCGTCAACTTTACCGGCGGCTTGTTGAGCAAATTCGCCGACTTTATCGGCTTTTCCGATCAGATTTTCCTGCACGGCATCGGTTTTCGTATGAACCGTATCTGCCGCGCCCGATAAATTTGCAGAAACTTTCTCCGCCGCGCCTGACAAGTTTGCAGAAACTTTTTCCTTCACATCGCTCGCTCTATTTTTAAGATTTTCAATTTTGCTTTCAGAATTTTCGGGAGTTTCAATTCCTGTAATTCCTTGCTTGCCGCTGACGGTCGAATCATCTTCAGCCCTTTCAGCCGCTGTATTTTCGTTATTATTCATTTGTTTCTCCTAATTTTTACCTAATTTTTGAACTATTAATTTATAGGAATGTTTTGATTTGCAATATCTGGTGCAATGTATATGCCACTCGATTAAATTCCTTAATTATTATAGTTACGAATTGATTTTATTGTATAATCAAATAAATTACCACTAATCGTATCATTTTAATACGCCGAAATTTTTTTCAATTCGGATTATTATTTTTATCCGACTAAAAAAGCACTTGTATTAATTCAATACTAAAAGCGGGTGAACATAATCCGAATTAAATTTCTGAGTTCTCTAAATCCTTGTTAAACAAACACTTATCTTTTTGGCACAATAATTGATGTTCTGATTAATTAGAAGATGTCAAAAACCTTTCGCGGTTTTGGCGGCATAAATTTTTGGGAATTCAACAGGAGGAAAACTTAGATGTTAGAAACAATTATACTTATTTTGGTGGTGCTTTGGTTACTCGGTTTTATCGGCGGTTTTGGCGGCAGTTTGATTCATATTCTGCTTGTTATCGCACTTGTAGTGTTGGTTATCCGACTCGTATCAGGTAGAAAAGTCGTATAAATTAACTAAAAATTCACACCCTTTTCGAGTAACCTCGTTTTGTGATTATCACAGGCGGGGTTACTTTTATTTTATCGCTATGATTTTTTCAATAGCGGGTTTTTCGATTTTTAGTTTTTGCAAGTTTATGTTAAAAATATAAATCATTTCTAAGAAGTTGTTTGATAATTGTATCGCAGGCTTCTAGCCGGCTGTCTTGGTGGCATCTTGCCGCCAAATTTATCTGTTTTTTCTGAATGTTTGATTAAATAAAGTTCAAATTGGCGGCTGGAAGCCACCAAGACAGCCGGCTAGATGCCGGCGTTACGTCTTTTTTAATTTCCAAACAGCTTCTAAATCATTGTAACTTTGTAATTTTCCGCTTTCTGCAAAAAGATTTATGGAATTTCTTCCGAAAGACTATCCCCAAAAAATTTTCAGCAATATATTTTCATTTTTCGGACGGCTAAGTTCGGAAGGCTTTCTGCTCGAACTCGACGGCAGACTTTTTAAGGAAAATAAGATCGAAACCGCACATTTGATCGGACAAAAGTTTTCGGACACGATTTTCTGGCAGTCTTCGGAATTTACTTCGGCAAATCTGGCAAAGGCGATAGAAAATGCCAATCGCGGAACTTTTTCAAAAATAATTTTGGAATTTCGCCTCAGTTCCGAAACAAAACTCACCCTCGAATTATTTTTACAGCCTGTTTCGGCATCCGACGGCAAAACCGAACAAATTTTCTTTTGCGCTCAGGACGTAACCGACAGGGAAAATGAGATCAAACATTACAAGGAAAGAAGCGAGCAGCTTTTATACGCGGCGGAAAATGCGGACATCGGACTCTGGTTTTGGAAACTGGCGGAAGATAAAATTTATTCGACTCCGAAATGCAACGAGATTTTTGATATTCCCGCCAGTCATCCGATTGATTGGAACGAAGTTTTCAACATAATTTACCCGGATGACCGCGAGCGCGTGGAAAAAGAACTGCTGAAATCACAGCACACGGGCAGAGAATATCACTCCGAATTTCGCGCCGTTTACGCGGACGGCAACATCAACTGGATTTCGATTCGCGGCAAGACATTTCTCGATGACGATGGAAAGCCTCTGAATATGATGGGCGTTATCCGCAAGATAACCGATAAAAAACTTGCCGGCGAAGAACTGGCAAAAGTTTACGAGCGCGAAAAAAAAGCCCGAAACGAAGCCGTCGAAGCCAACCGCGCCAAAGATTTTTTTCTCGCCGTCGTATCGCACGAACTGCGTTCCCCGCTGAATTCGATTTTAGGCTGGTCGAAAATTCTTCTAACCAAAGAAGTTTCTGAGGAAACGCGGATCAACGCGCTTGAAACAATCGAAAAAAGTGCCAGAATGCAGGCGAAAATCATAGACGATCTGATTGATTCTTCGCGCGTTGCGTCCGGCAAATTAAAACTCGAACTGCGCCCGGTAAACGTCTGCGATATTCTGCGAAATATTTATAACATACACAAACCGGCAGTCGAAGCGAAAAATATCGAGTTTTCGTTTATCAGCGAATGCGACGACATACAGGTTTTCGGCGACGCGCACAGGCTGCAGCAGGTGTTTTCAAACATTCTCTCCAACGCCTTAAAATTTACCGAAAGCGGCGGAAAAATCGAAATCAAATTAATAAATCACGTTGAATTCGTCGAAGTTTCAATAAAAGACAACGGACAAGGAATCAGCCCGGAGGCTCTGCCGATTATCTTTCAGCAATTCAGTCGCGGCGATGAAAAAACGACGGGCGGCAGCACCGGACTCGGTTTGGGACTCTCGATTGCAAAAATCTTAGTCGAAAAACACAACGGAACAATTCAAGCAAAAAGCGACGGACACGGCACGGGCGCGGAATTTATTGTAAAATTGCCTTTATATTTAAGCGAAGAAACACAGCCGGACGAAAACACCGACGCGGAAACGGATAAAGATCAGCCGTTAAGTAATATAAAAATTCTGATCGTCGAAGACAATGAGGATTCGCGCGAAGTTTTGGAATTATTTTTACAGCAGTGCGGCGCAAAAGTTCTCAGCGCGGAATCGGCGCAAATTGCTATGAACCTGCTCGAAGCGGCAAAAAACGATTTGCCCGATGTGATAATTTCCGATTTGGCAATGCCGATAGAAGACGGCTATTCGCTGATGAAACGCATCCGACGGTTGCCCGCAGACGAAGGCGGCAAAGTTCCCGCAATGGCTCTAAGTGCTTTCGCTTCAAAAGACGACAAACAAAAAGCCGCCGATGCCGGATTTCAAAAATATCACACAAAACCTTTCGAGCCGGACGATCTTATCGAAGAAATTATAGTATTGGCGAAAGATGTCTGATAAATTCAGTTCGATCATAAAAGAAATTTGCCCTGCGAAAAACACGAAACAGACGAAAAAAAGTTGATGGGAATTAAATATTTTTTCGTGTCTTTTCGTGCCTTTCGCGGGCAAATTTCTTTTTAGAACGGTTTAAGTTTAGATATAGAGCGAATTAAGAATTGATGTAAGATATTTTAGTTTTTTATAGTGACATAATTATCAATTATCAATGCCGAATGCCTAATTGGTAATTGATAATTAGGCATTCGGCATTATGTCACGATAAAAAAATTGATAAATTTATCGAACCTAAGAAAAATCGCTTAACTTTACATTCAATCTTAAACCGCTATAGGCTTTATAGTTTTCCATCAAATTAAATTTATTTGAGTCTTCGCGCCTTGCCGACCAGATCAATAAATTCATTTTTATAATTTTTCAGATCGCTTCCTTTTGCTGAATTTGCAAGACTGACGACGTTTTCAAAATTTGCATTTTGTTTGTAACGCGAATCGCGCAAAATCAAGCCGAACTGCGCGACGGAAGCGGCAAACTTCAAATTGTTTGAGGCATTTTGAATTGAATTGTTTTTATCAAGCAAACCTTGTTTCAACAATTTGCTTTTTGCGTCGGCAGGTTCTTTGTAGCGAAGTTTAATGGTCAAAAGTTCGCCGCTGAAATTTTCGCCTGACGGCTGCACTTTTGAATATTTCAAATCGTCAACTCCCGGATTTGAAACTTTTTGTCCCGCCGGAACGATTTCGTAAAGTGCCGTCACCGTGTGTCCCGCGCCGATTTCTCCGGCATCTTTCGTGTCGTCGTTAAAATCCTTGTCGGCAAGCAGACGATTTTCGTAACCGATCAGGCGATAACCGGCGACTTTTGCGGGATTAAATTCGACTTGAATTTTCACGTCTTTTGCAATCGTGTAAAGCGTCCCCGCAACTTGTTCGCCGACGGCTTTTAACGCTTCGCTTTGCGAATCAATATAAGCGTAATTTCCGTTGCCTTTGTCGGCGAGTTTTTCCATCATCGAATCGTTTAAGTTTCCCGTTCCGAAACCTAAAACCGAAAGATAAATTCCCGTTTGCCGTTTGTTTTCTATCATTTTTACAAGTTGTTCGTCAGTTGATAAACCGACGTTAAAATCGCCGTCCGTCGCCAAGATCACGCGGTTATTGCCGCCTTTGATAAAATTATTCTGCGCCGTTCTGTAAGCAAGTTGTATTCCTTCGCCGCCATTCGTCGAACCGCCCGCTTCGAGATTGTTCAGCGCGTTCATAATCTCGCCCCGATTGTTCGCCGTTGTCGAAGGCAGCACTAAGCCGCTTGAACCGGCGTAAACGACAATTGCCACGCGGTCTTTCGCCGTTAATTGATTGACCAGAATTTCAAGCGAATTTTTCAAAAGCGGAAGTTTTCGCGGATCGTTCATCGAGCCGGAAACGTCGAGCAGAAAAACCAGATTCGACGGCGGCACATTGTCAAGAGAAACTTTTTTTCCCTGTAAACCGATCTGCACGAGTTTATTTTTTGCGTTCCAAGGACACGCGGCAACTTCCGTATTAACTGAAAACGGCACGCCGCCGACGGGCTGCGGATAATCGTATTCAAAATAATTTACCAATTCCTCGATGCGAACCGCATCTTTCGGCGGCAGCATTCCGTCATTTAAATAACGCCGGACATTCGCATAAGAAGCCGTGTCAACATCAATCGAAAACGTCGAAAGCGGCGCACGCGAAGTTTCCAAAAAAGGATTTTCTTCAATTTCCGCATATCGTTCCGCATCCGTTCTTCGCTCTTCAAAAGCGTCCATTTCGATACTCGAACCAGTAGAAACCGCCGCATTTGAATTTGAAGTCATATCCTGCGACGGACTCTGTTTTGAATAATCCGTTTCATTTGAATCCGTTTTCATTTGCGTCGAGCAAGACGCAAAAACCAAAGCACTCAGCAGCAGAACCGCAGCAAAAATCACGTTTCTCATTTCTACCTTTTCATTTCTCACTTTCAATTTCCGATTTCTCATAATTAAATTTTCTCCAAAAAAAATTGCAAGTTTGCATTTACATTCGTTCCTTTTTTACGAAAGAACGAACTTAAAAAACAAACTTGCAATTTTTATTTACGGATTTTTACGTTAATCCAGATTTTTCCCGATGGTGATTACGGAAAACGCATCTGCTTCGTCAAAATCAGGAATGCTGAATTTGTTTTGCAAATAATCGCGCTTGCTGTAATTTGCTTCGGGAACGACATACAAATTTTCGTAATTTTGTAAATCATCGAGCCACAAAAAATAAGAAACCGCATCTTGTTCGGCAATTCCGTAATCGTCGAAAACAGGATTTAGATTTACTTTTTCCGTCGCCAAATATCTCGTTCCGTCCGCATCTTTGGCAAAAAAATGAAGTCCGATGCTGACGCGGTTCGTATATTCACTTTTCCGCTTCATTACAAAACTCGTGTCCAACTGCTTCGTTTTCAAATTAAAAACCGCCTGCTTTAATTTCAGATCAGTTAATTTCCCTGCCTTATATTTTTTCTTATATTTGCGGCAAGACCTTTTTGAAAAAACTCTGATCGGCTGATCTTTGACAAAAACGCTGTCGGAACTCGGAATTTCGTAAAATAATCCCGAAATAAACGCGCTCGTTCCGACAATAAAACTAAATATCACAAATCCGGCTAAATGTTTGAACATAATTTTTACTTCTCCCTTTTTACTTGATAGAACGAGAATAACCGATTTTCTTGCCTAATTACAAGAAAATTTTGAAAATATTTTTTTAACCGTCGAGTTAAATGAAATTTTTCTCAATTTTCCCGTCTGAATCTCGCCTCAATAATTATTCCGTTTTCAATTCCGAATCGGCTTGTCAGGCTTGAATAAGTTTCATATTCCGCCTGCAAATCTTCCGCGCCGAGAAACATTTCCGCTTCGGCAATCGCCGTCAAATCGCCTTCGATTTCCATATACTGTCCGAACGGAAGTTCGTCCAAAACAATTTCAACTTGCCGAAAATTCCACTTCAAGCGGCGTTTTTCGTAAACAAGAACTTTTTCATAACCGAGATGCTCAATAATTTTTTCAATTTCCGAACCGCTTGAAACTTCCGTTTCAAATTCGATCTGCCGCTTAATATCCGAACCGCTTTCGATTCTCTTTTTAAATGTCAAAATCGCCTTTTCGCCGATCTTTCTAACGCGCAAAACCGCCGATTTTTCGGCTAAACCGTTTCCCTGATAAATCGTATTTTCTTCAAAATCTTCGCCCGCAAATTCCGCGCCGATCTCTTTGAGGCTTTCCAAAATCCGCCCGCGCTGATCGTTGGAAAGTGTGTATTTTTTCTCTGTTTCAATCGCCATATTTTCAACGGAAAATTAACTGCACAAAGCTCTGTGTTCGACCATCAGACACGCATTCTGCACGACTTTGATTCCCGCTTTGGCAAGCGTTTCGGCAACTTCGTGATTGTAAATTCCCGACTGCATCCAAACCGATTTCGGCTTTTTCGCCAAAATATCTTCGGTGTGTTTCGCAACGTCGCCGGAACGCCGAAAAACATTTACCATATCAATTTCGCCCGGAATGTCCGTCAAATTTCGATAAACTTTTTCGCCCAGAATCTCCGTCGCTTCCGGGTAATAGACGGGAACGGGAATCACTTCAAAACCCGCGTTTTTCATATAACTCGGAACATAAAACGCCGGTTGAAAAGTTTCCATTTTGATTCCGACGACGGCGATGCGCTTGGTTTCGTCCAAAACTTTTTTCATCTGCGCGTCGGTTTTGATGATGTTATCTTGCCAATTCATATTTACAGTTTTACCGCAAATGATATGAAAAATGCAAAGAAAAAGAAGAGTTTTTGTCAGCAGCGTCGGCGTGAGCCGATGCGTCCGGCATCATCGCTTACGCCGACGCTGCTGACACGGCTTGTAAACCAAAAAGCCCACGCAATCAAAACAAATTGCAAAGGCAAACGCAAATAAATCAAAATCGGATTTATATTCGGAAAAAGTTCCGTATTCATTGCCATAAAAACATTCGCGGGAAAAACAGCAATCAATAATGCAATTAAACTCCACGCGGCGAACACTTGAGATTTTGGAATCAAAAGCAGAATCCCCAAAACGATCTCAAAAAATCCGCTTAAATAATTTAAGAAAAGATGCCAAGGCAGATAAGGCGGCATTATTCGCAAATAAAATTCGGGATTTATAAAATGATAAGTTCCCGCCAAAATGAAAGCGACGGCGAAAATCCATTTTAGAATCAGTTTTGTAATACGCATTTGAAATGATTTTATGCTAATTTATTGTTATGGGAAAGGTCTTTGGTTTTTGGCTTTTGGTTTTTGCCGGAAATTTTTCGCGTTAAAATACTTATTTTACTTAAAGCACGAATTAAAAGCATAAATAACAAAAATTTTCAAAAACCAAAGACCGAAAGCCAAAAACCTTCTTAATTTTACAAACTTATGAATTTTCAATTGAACGAAGAACAAGAACAAATAAAGATGAGCGTGCGCGAATTTGCTGAAAGCGAGATTTTGCCGCACGTTATGGAATGGGACGAAGCGCAGTATTTTCCGTCGGAACTTCGCCCGCAATTAGCCGAACTCGGACTTTTGGGAATAATTTTCCCCGAAAATTACGGCGGCGCGGGAATGGGCTACATCGAATACGCGACGATCATCGAGGAACTCGGACGAGTTGACGGTTCGGTTGCGCTGTCGGTGGCGGCGCACAATTCGCTTTGCTCGAATCATATTTTTATGTTCGGCACGGAAGAACAGAAGCAGAAATATTTAGTTCCGCTTGCAAACGGTGAATCGTTCGGCGCGTGGGGTTTGACCGAAGCCGAAGCCGGTTCGGACGCTTCGGGAACAAGAACGACGGCGGTTAAACAAAACGGTCATTACGTCGTCAACGGCTCGAAAAATTTTATCACGCACGCGATTTCGTGCGAAATTTGCGTCGCCGTCGCCGTTACCGACAAGGAAAAAGGCACAAAAGGAATTTCGGCGTTTATTTTTGACAAATCAATGGACGGTTTTCGTCCCGATCACAAAGAAAATAAACTCGGAATGCGTGCGTCGGAAACGGCTTCGGTAGTTTTTGAAGACTGCAAAGTTCCGGCGGAAAATCTGCTTGGAAATGAAGGCGAGGGTTTTTATCAGGCGATGAAAATTCTCGACGGCGGGCGCATTTCGATTGCGGCTCTGTCGGTCGGCATCGCGCAGGGCGCGTATGAAGCGGCGGTCAAATACGCCAAAGAGCGACAGCAATTCGGTCAGCCGATAGCCGAATTTCAGGCGATTCAATTTAAGTTGGCGGATATGGCAACCGAGATCGAAGCCGCCAGGCTTTTGACGCAGCAAGCCGCGTATTTGAAGGACAAAGGCAAAAAAGTTACACAGCAATCGGCGATGGCGAAACTTTACGCTTCCGAAGTCGCCGTCAGAGTTTCCGAAGAATCCGTCCAGATTCACGGCGGTTACGGCTACACGAAAGATTATCCGGCGGAAAAATACTGGCGCGATTCAAAACTCTGCACAATCGGCGAAGGCACGAGCGAGATTCAGCGGATTGTGATTGCTAAACAATTATTAAAAAGTTAATAAATGTCGAAATAATGTTCTCAAAAGTATTGAATAAATTTCGGGATTGTGTGCGAAATGGAAAATTAGTCGTAACTCAGCACGCTTTTGATGAAATGAACGATGATGATTTAATGCAGATTGATGTCGAACATTGCATCTTAAATGGGAAAATCACAGAGCGACAATGGGATAACGAGTGGAACGAGTGGAAATATATTATTTACGGCGAATCCGTCGAAGGCGAATTTATGGAAGTAGTCATAAAAGTCGGACATCTGGATAAAGCTGTTATAATAACCACATATTTATTATGAGAAAAGATCACGATACAGATACGATAGTTTGTGATAATTGCGGGGTTAAAGCGGCTCGCGTCGTAAAGCGTCCGCAGATTTTAGGACGCGGCGCGAAAATGTTTTTGGTTGATAATGTGCCTGTTGTAACTTGCCGAAATTGCGGCGAAAATTATATGACGAGCGAAACCGTGCATCGTTTGGACAAAATCCGTTTGAAACAAAAGGCGGAAACGGCGCAAAGAAAAGTTGCAGTCGCGGAATTTATTTGAATTTGGAAAAGATACAGCTATTTGCCTTTGTATTCTCTGCACAGATGAAACAAACAAAAATCGCATAAGATGTGCGAGATTAATTTCCTTAGAAGTTGTTTGGAAACTGTATCGCAGGCTTCCAGCCGGCAGTCTTGGCGGCATCTTGCCGCCAAATTTGTCTATTTTTTCCCGCCGATTTGAGTAAATAAGGCTCGAATTGGCGGCTGGAAGCCACTAAGACTGCCGGCAAGACGGGCGGCGTTACGTTTTTTTTGAGTTCCCAAACAACTTTTTATTATCCTGAAACTTCAAACAGAGAATCTTCGGTTGTCGTATTTCCAAAATAATCGGCGGCAAAAACGCGCAGAATGTATTTGCCGTTTTCGAGATTTGCGGCATTCAGATAGTTTTCCCGAAATTCTCCGTTGTGAACTTCGTTTGATGCGATGTAATTGAAAACGGTTTCGCCTGTCGCACCGGATTGGCTGCCAACGGCGTAAACTAATTTAACGGCTTCGGGTTCGGGTAATGTTTCAAATGAAATTGTCCCTTTTTTGTCGAGGATGAGCGTTTCGTCCTCATTTAAGATTTGATAGCCGATTTCGTAAACGCCGAGTTTGCGCCGTTCAGAATTTCCGTCCATCCGGTCAAAGGCGCGGACGACGATTCGTGTTTTTCCGTCTAATTTTATCGGCGAATTTTCGTTTGTTATTTCCCGCCAGTTTTCATCGAAAAGCAAAACTTTTTCAATCGTCGGCGGAATCGAATCGGAGATATTCGGAAATTTCAGAGCGTCGAGCGCGTTCATTTCCGCGCCGCTTCTGCCGGCGATCAGGTGAACGTGATTCAGACGGTTGAGCGTTCCGATTTGGTCGCCCGCCTCAAATTTCGTGCCGCGCGGGATTCGCAGATTTATCGGTTTTTCGCTTTCTTCCAAATCCTTGCTGAAAATAAATTGAAAACGCTCGTCTTCAAAAGGTTTATCGTTTTCGTCGCGTCCTAAACGGATATGTATGTAACCGATTGTCGGCATTCTGACGAGTTCGCGCGAAGTGTCGAAATTCTGCACGGCGAACGGATTCAGAACTTTTTCGGTGCGAATAAAATACGTTGTTTCGCCGTAACCGCCGGCGATGTCGAGTCCGTTGTGAAATCTCGCAAACGAATCGGTGGTTTTCATTTCGCCGCGAATTTCGCCTAAAGTTCCGGCAATTTCGCGTTTTGCCTCCGGCGGATTATAAGTCCAGCGCGGTTCGCCGAGTGTCCGAAATTCTTCGGGCGCAAACTGCAAACTTTTTATTTCTTCGCTGCTGATTTTCCTGCCGATTTCTTCGCTTGTGAAAATTCGCAAAACCTGATTTTCCGAATCGGCGACAAATAAATTTCCATTTTCATCAATTGCCAAACCGCTTGGACGATTAAATTCAGCGTTTAATAAACTGCCGTCCGCAAAACCGCGTCTTGTGTTTGAAATTGTTTCGACAAATGGAAAAAACCGCCTGCCGACGGCGCGGATCGAATTTCCGTCGGCGACGTAGATCACGCCGAAGGTGTCAATCGTTACGGCGAGAGGCTGAACGAAACTTGCTTCGTTTAATTTTCCGTCAACCGAATCGTTTTCGCCGTTTCCCGCCAAAGTCCAGACATTGCCGTTTTCTTCAACGACGCGCAAACGCCTGTTGCCCGAATCGGCGACGAGAATTTTGCCGTCTTTCCAGACAGTTATACCGCAAGGAGTGTCGAATTTTGCATTTTCGCCGTCGGCAAAACCTTTTTCGCCGCCCGCAATTGTTGAAACTTTGCCGTTTTCGACAACGCGGATTTTATCATTGTATGTGTCGGCAACGTAAATCTTACCATCCGCAACTGCAACGCCGACGGGAGCGTTGAAAAGTGCTTTGTCGGCAACGCCGTCGGCAAATCCCGATTCGTTTTCTCTGCCCGCGATAGACTGAACTTCGCCGCTTGAAACGGAAACTCTTTTAATTGTATGCGAACCCGAATCGGCGACGATCAAATCGCCGTTTTTATCAAAGGCAATTGCGGAAGGCGTATCGAGTTTGTCGGTTAAAACCGCAAAATCCTTATAATTTGAAATGCGCCGGATTTTCCCTTTCTCGCCGTCGGACACGAAAATTTCGCCGTCTTTGACTGCGATTCCGAACGGTTCGCCGAACTTGTCGTTCAAATCGAAAATTGAATTGACTTTTGAAAATGAATGATCTTTATTTTCGATTTTTCGGCAGGAAATTGTTACAAAACAAAGAACGACAAGCAAAATCGCCGTAATCGTCGGCGGCAGAGTTTGGTATTTCAGCTTTGATAAATTGTATCCGGTTAAACTATTCACAGAAGATTTTTTTGAGATTGGCAAATCGAAATTTATTATACGACAAAAATCACAGATTTTGATATTATTGCGAAACAAACGAAAATTAAAGTTTAACAAAAAGGAGAATTTCTATGTTTAATTTGGAAGATTTAGTGGGACAGCAGGAAAGCAGTCAGGTTGTCAGTAAAATGAGCGAGCAGTTCGGCGTAAATCAAAGCACGGTTTCGAGCGCGATTCAGCTTGCGCTGCCGATGATTCTAAGCGGTTTGGCAAATAACGCTTCAAATCCGCAGGGCGCACAATCGCTTAACAACGCGCTTGAGCAAGACCACGACGGCAGTTTGCTGAACAATCTCGGCGCACTTCTCGGCGGCGGACAGACGACAAGACAAACCGACGGACTCGGCATTTTGAATCACATTTTCGGCAATAAGCAAGGCGCGGCGGCGCAGACGGTCAGCGAAAATACCGGCTTGAATCTCGGACAGGTCGCACAACTTCTGATAACGGTTGCGCCGATTGTGATGAGCTATCTCGGCAAAGAAAAACGTCAGCAAAATCTGAATGCCGACGGTTTGCAGGATTTGCTCGGACAAAAACAGCAGCAGATACAAAGTTCTGGAAATCCGATGATGGATATGGCAACCAGATTTCTCGACAAAGACGGCGACGGAAGCGCGATGGATGATCTGGCTTCGATGGCGGCGAGTTATTTTTCCAAATAAAACGCTAGTTTAAGGGTTTATCGGGGAAATTTTAATTAACACTTTATTAGCCTGATTTTTAAATTTTTTGATAGTTTAACTTTTGCGGGCGCAGAGCAACCCTTCCAGACCTGCCAATTTGATAACCTTGTGCTTTTTTCACTTTATCTTGAACAGATCATTACAATTAACTGCTCAAGATTAAAAAAATTGCAAGTCAGGAAGGGTTGCTCTGCGCCCGCTGTGTAATCAAATAATTTAAAAATTGTTCTATTAATCTTAAAATATATGAGTAATATTAGGAGTGTAAGCATCCTTGCTTGCACAAGTGCGTTTTTCAGCACTTGAACGAAGTTTATCATCTGTAATGACTACGTTTGTTAGTTTGCCAAAAGACGGCAAACTTGCAAGCAAGGATGCTTACACTCCCATTTTTAGCCTTATTTATTTTTGTGGGAGTGCTTAATTCAGCATTATTGCCGGATAAAATACTTGAAAAAAATTCTCTTATGATCGAATTGGTTTAAGAATTAAGCATTCCGACTTTTGTATTCAAACATTAAATTGGATAAATTTTAGCTTAGATGTAATTATCCGAGTTTGTAAGTATTTATTTTTATCAATCCGATTTTCCGATGAAACTTTCTTTAACGACACCTCTTTATAAACTCCACGAATTCGATGCGATTGGCTTGTCCCTTGCAATGTCAAAAAAACTTGCGACGGCGGCGGCGAATTTTTCCAACAAAACCGATCTGATTGAAGCAACTGTCGAAGATTTGCTCAATTATTTTCCGATGCGCTATGAAGATCGCTCCAATTTGATTCAGATTGACGAACTTTACGACGGTCTGGAAGCGTCAATCGAAATTTATACGAGAGTTTCGGGCGGATTCCGCGTCGGAAAAAATCGCTCGTCAAAAGCACCGCCGCTGTTTATTTTTGAAATTTCGGGAAGCGATGTCGAGCGAACGAGAAAGCCGGTTGTCGTGTGGTGGTTTTTGTCGGGTAAACAAGCTCATCACATTGTTAAATACTGGCAGAAAAAATTCGAGCGCGGAACTCGTTTTGTCGCTTACGGACAATGGGAATGGGATTCAAGGCGCAATACTTTCGCGTTGAAGATCACAAAACCCGATGACGAACTGGAGATTCTGCCCGATGTCGAAGATGCGGACATTGACAGCTATGGGCTTCTGAAAAATCTTCTCGCGGATGAAGCGTCGGAGTCCGAAACACAAAGTCCAGAGTCCAAAGTCCAGAGTCCAAAGTCCAAAGTCCCGAATGAAGATGACGAGTTGGACGAAGATGATGATAATCCCGAATTTGCGATGATTCATACCGGAAGGCGCGTTCCGGTTTACCGGAAGTTCGGCGAATTTCGCACGAAAAGATTGCGCGAGATTGTTTTTGCCGTTTTGCAAAATCTCGATGCCGATTCGATTGCGGAAACTCTGCCGAAAGATTTGTGCGAACGGCAGAATCTGATTTCGCGGGCGCGGGCGATTGCCGAAATTCATTTTCCGCCCGAAGACGTAAAATTAAATAATTATTATTCGGCAAGAAGCGACGCACACAAGCGTCTGATTTTTGAAGAATTTTTCTGGGTTTCGTTTGCGCTTCAATTGAAAAGAGGTGAACGGACAAAAGAGCCGAAAGGCACGATTATCGAAATTTCGAGCAGAACGGAAAAGCGCATCAAAGACCTTTTACCGTTTACTTTGACCGGAGCGCAAGACCGCGTTATTAAAAGAATTTTTGAAGATATGCAGTCGGACGCGCCGATGAACCGCCTTGTGCAGGGCGATGTCGGAAGCGGCAAAACAATCGTCGCGTTTCTGGCGATGTTTGCCGCGCTTGAGAACGGTTATCAAACGGCTCTGATGGCTCCGACGGAAATTTTAGCCGAACAGCACCACCGCAACGCGCATAAAATTTTTGAAAATTCGCCGTATAAAATTGATCTGCTCGTCGGCGGTCTTCGCGCGGCGCACAAAAGAAAAGTTCAGGCGGCTTTGGCAAAAGGCGAAATAAATGCCGTCGTAGGAACACACGCAATTATTCAGGACGCGGTAGAATTTGAAAATTTGGGGCTTGCCGTTGTTGACGAACAGCACCGATTCGGCGTTTTGCAAAGAGCGCAACTGCGTGAACGCGGTTACAACCCTGATATTCTGGTGATGACCGCAACGCCGATTCCCAGAAGTTTGGCGATGACCGTTTACGGCGATCTGGAAGTTTCGGTAATAGACGAACTTCCGCCGGGCAGAACGCCGATCAAAACCGTCGTCGTCGGTGAAGATCAACGCGACGGAGTTTACAAAGGCATCCGGCGCGAAGTCGAACTCGGCAGACAGGTTTATATTGTTTATCCTTTGATCGAAGAATCGGAAAAACTCGATTTGAAAGCCGCGACGAAAATGTTTGAAGACTTGAATAAAAATATTTTCCCGGATTACAAAGTCGGGCTTCTGCACGGCAAAATGAAGGGCGCGGAAAAGGAAGAAATTATGAGCGATTTTGTCGGCGGCAAAACGAATATACTGGTTTCGACGACGGTGATCGAAGTCGGAGTCGACGTGCCGAATGCGTCCTTAATGATTATCGAACACGCCGAACGATTCGGTTTATCGCAACTTCATCAATTGCGCGGCAGAGTCGGGCGCGGCGCGGAACAGTCGTTTTGTGTGCTTCTGACGGGCGATAAAAAAACGGCGGTGGCAAAGGAAAGATTGGGTATAATGGAAGAAACGAACGACGGTTTCCGCATTGCCGAAAAAGATTTGGAGATTCGCGGTCAAGGCGAAATTCTCGGCACACGGCAATCGGGAATCCAGACTTTTAAGATCGGGAATATAATTCGTGATCTGGAGATTTTAGAAGAAGCGAGGAAAGAAGCGGAATTTTATTTATCGTCAAAACGTCTGACCAAGGAAACTTCAAAATTGATCGAGATAACCAAAGCGGATGTGAGATTTAAATTAGCGGGCATCGGGTGAGTTTTACAAAAATTATCGTTTTTTGAAATTTTATTTTTTTTTCATTTTCATTTATATTTTAGAAACAGCTTTCAAAAATACCCGCCTGTTTTTATAAAATTTAAGCTGATTTATAATTAATTTGACAAATTACTTGAATTTTTTTAAGTTCAATTATTCCCCGATAATTCTACCCGCTTTTATTCACCATTGCCCAAATTTGATAAGAAATTTTTGTAAATGTTTGTGAATCTTAGCACAAAATAATTAATGCCTTGAAATTTTACATAATTAATGAAGGAAAAAAAGATGGACAACCAGCGAGAACAGACACAAAACTCTACAAAATCCGACGATAATAAATATTCGCGGACCGAGAGAAAGCCTTACCAAAAGAAAAGGTTTCAATCGGATGACAAACGGGTTCAGAACCCGAATTTAAGATACAAGAAACGGGACGACGATTTTCAAACAAAACGCAAAAAATATAATCCCGCTAACAAATTTAAACCAAAAGGAGGTTATAAGGGTAAGGATAAGAAACCTTGGGAAAAGGAAAAAACCGCCCCGATTGTTTCGGATATGCAGGTAACTGACGGAAAATATAAAGGAAAATACTTGAAAAGCACGGAATCGCCGAAAGTTCGCCCAACGGCGCGAAGAATCCGCGAAGTTATGTTTCGGATACTTTTCCGGCGCGTGCGAGCCGGACGATTTTTAGATTTATGCGCGGGCGCGGGAACTGTCGGCATCGAAGCGATTTCGCGCGGCGCGATGCTTTCGACATTTGTCGAGCGTTCGGCGAAAATGTGCAGTTTTATCAAACAAAATATGAAATCGCTCGAAATAAGAGAAGGACACGGCGAAATTTACGAAACCGAAGTCGTTCCGTTTCTGAAAAAAATGTCAAAGCGGCGCAGATTTTGGGACGTAGTTTATTTTGATCCGCCTTATAATGCCGATTATGACGAGGTTTTAAAGTATTTCGAGCGCGGCGTTGCCATCAGACCGGGCGGCGTTTTGGTTATCGAGCATCACGCCGAAATGTTTTTCCCCGAACAAGTCGGCGTGATGAAACGCTGGCGCGTCGTCGTTCAGGGCGAAACGGCTCTGAGTTTTTATGAGAAAAAGTGAATTGTTGGTTGCTGCTTTGTTACTAAAAGATTTGGTAGTGTCCTAAAAATAATGTTGATAACCTTTTTTTATGAATTGCCGTCTGCTTATGGTCTTTGGGAAATAATTCTAACAATGCGGTTTTAGCTTGTCCGGTTTAATCTTTCCGTGCGCCGGGCGCACACACGGCTTTTGCTGCTCGCACGCTGTCGCGGGCTGAACGCTAAGGCAGACGGCAATTCATATAGCTTGTATTTTTAGTTCACTACTAAATATTCAGCTGACAATTTAAAAATTTCTAAATTTTGCGGTAGGCGGTTCGTTTGCATCTGCCTGCCGCAAATTTATTTTCCAGATGTATGCGGATTATTGCCGGAAAATATCGCGGACGAATTATCAAAAGCCCGTCAAATCTGAAAACGCGCCCGACCTCGGATCGTCTGCGCGAAACGCTTTTTAATATTCTAAATCCATTTATCGTAGAAGATACGCGCTTTCTAGACTTGTGCGCCGGAACGGGCGCAATCGGCATCGAAGCGATTTCGCGCGGCGCAGATTTCGTTACATTTGTTGATAAATCGAGAAAAATCTGCGGCTTGATCGAGGAAAATTTAGACATTTTGGAAATTCCCGAAACGCAGACCGAGATCATTTGCAGTTCGGCGGAAAAATTCGCTGCTAAAGACAAAAATGCCAATTGGGATATTGTATATTTCGATCCGCCGTATCAAAATGATTATTCGGAAGTGTTGCGCGAATTCGGCGCGGAAGATTCTGCGTTATTAAACGAAAACGGCATTTTGATTGCCGAGCATCACGCGAAAAACGATCTGCCCGACGCAATTTTGCACATCAGACGCTGGCGGCTTTTAAAGCAGGGCGAAACTTGTCTGAGTTTTTATCAAAAAACGGACGACTGATATTTCGGAAAAAAACAAATTGTTTTCCATTTTTTATGAAAGTTTTTATCTGGCTGCTTTTGTGCCTCATTTGGGGAACAACTTGGTTTTTCATCAAAATCGGACTCGAAGATTTGCCGCCCGTAACATTTGCCGCCGCGCGTTTCGTTCTAGCATTGTTTGTTCTTTCGGCGATTATTGTCATCCAGAAAATTCCTTTTCCGAAAACAAAAGCCGCTTGGAAACTTTTTGCGGTCACGGGCGTTTTGCAGTTTTCGATCAATTACAGCCTCGTTTTCTGGAGCGAACAATATATTTCTTCCGGTTTGGCTTCGGTTTTACAGGCGATGATAACGGTTTTCGGGCTTCCGCTGGCGTGGTATTATCTGCCCGCCGAGCGAATTACGCGGCTTAAAGTTGCAGCGGTTTTAATCGGAATCAGCGGTGTCGGCGTGATTTTCGCCGAACAGCTTCAAATTGACAACTTTTGGGCATTTGCCGGCTGCTTCGCCATCGTCGTCGGAGCTTACGCGGCGGCTCACGCTTCGATTTTAATAAAGGCTCGCGGCGGCGATATTCATCCGGCGGCACTCGTTTACGGACAGATGATTTGCGGAATTCTGCCGATCATAATTTACGCGCTTGTTCACGAAGGAAATCCGCTGAAACTGAATTGGTCTCGGACGGCGATTATCAGCGTTTTATATCTGTCGCTTTTCGGAACAATTGCGGCATTTTGGCTTTATTACTGGCTTTTAAGCAGAATCGAATCAACCAAAGCGATGATGATCGCCCTTGTTACGCCGCTGATCGCCGTTTTGATCGGCAGTATTTTCTTAGGCGAAAGACTTTTGCCGCAAACGATTGTCGGCGGGATTCTGATTTTGGGAAGCGTCGGTTTGATAGTTTTCCGAAAACGCCTGAAAACAACGGAAATTGGCGTAAAATAAACTTAGTTGGGCTTTTGGTCTTTGGTTTTTGGTCTTTGGCTTTTGGTCTTTGGTTTTTGAACTTTGCTGTTTTATTTTTTATAAGATTCGGATTTCTTATCAGAAGTC
Source organism: Pyrinomonadaceae bacterium (assembly GCA_965214585.1). Lineage (GTDB taxonomy): Bacteria > Acidobacteriota > Blastocatellia > Pyrinomonadales > Pyrinomonadaceae > JAHCHG01. The sequence continues at coordinate 3,961,403 of OZ243957.1, forward strand.
AAAAACCAAAAACCAAAGACCGAAGACCGAAGACCTAAGACCTCTTAAAAAATTTATGTTTTTTAAATTTACAACCGCCGGAGAATCACACGGCAAAGCGTTGATCGCCATCGTCGAAGGTTTGCCCGCCGGTTTGGAGATTGATGTCGAAAAAATTAATTTCGATTTATGGCGCAGACAGCAAGGTTACGGGCGCGGCGGACGTATGAAGATCGAAAGCGATAAGATCGAGATTTTATCGGGCGTGAGGCACGGAAAAACGCTCGGTTCGCCCATTTCGCTGATGATCGAAAACCGCGATTTTATTCATTGGCAGGAAATAATGGCGAGCGAAAAGGTTGAAGTTAATCCGAAAAGAACGCGCATCGTCAAGCGTCCGCGTCCCGGACACGCCGATCTTGCGGGCGGGCAGAAATTCGGTTCGCGTGATTTGCGCGACATTCTCGAACGCGCCTCCGCGAGAGAAACCGCCGCGCGTGTCGCGTGCGGGGCGTTTGCCAAGCAGCTTTTGGAATATTTCGGCGTAACAATTAAAAGCCACATCGTAAAAATCGGCGAAGTTCCCGAAAAACCGCTTCAAAAAACTTGGGAAGAAATCGAACGAATTGAAGACGATTCGCCGCTTCGCTGCGCCGATGAAAAAGTTCAAAAGGAAATGATTTCCCTGATTGATAAAGCTAAAAAAGAAGGCGACACGTTGGGCGGAATTTATGAAGTCGTCGCAAAAAACGTCGTCGTCGGTTTGGGTTCGCATACGTCTTGGTATGAAAAACTCGACGGGCGAATCGCGCAGGCGTTTATGTCAATTCAGGCGACAAAGGCGGTGGAAATCGGCGGCGGTGTCGAAAATGCCGCGCTTTTCGGCTCGAAAGTTCACGACGAAATCGTTTTTGAAAACGAAAATTTCAAGCGCACCACAAACCGCGCCGGAGGACTCGAAGGCGGAATCACGAACGGCGAAGAAATACGCGTGCGCGGTTATATGAAGCCGATTGCGACTTTGAAAAAACCGCTTCGCTCGGTTGATATTGATACGAAAAAAGAAGACCTCGCCGCTTTTGAACGCTCGGACGTAACCGCCGTAACCGCCGCCGGCGTGATCGGCGAAGCGATGCTGGCAATCGTTCTGGCAAATCAAATGCGCGAAAAATTCGGCGGCGATTCGATTGATGAAATGTCCGCAAATTTCGACAATTACAAAAAAAACTTGCAAAGTTATTAAAGTTTCAGGTAATGATGTAAATGTAATTCTCAGGCAGCAAAATATCTTTTTCGGCGTTTCAGATCATACACCAAAACAAAAATAGATTGCGAAAAAAAAGGAAAATCAAATGCGGAAACACGCGCTCGCGTAAGTGTATTCCTTGCGCCTTTTACGCACTTATTTCGTGCGTGTTTCTGCATTATATCTGATTACTTTTACTCATCCGCTTAGTAGAGCAATTTTTAAATTATTTCGCATTTTCGCAAAAAGCGGGCGAGAGAGCAACCCTTCCAGACCTGCCATCTTTTTAATCTTGAGTAATTAATGTTAATGATCTGTTCAAGATAAAGTGAAAAAGCAACAGTTTATCAAATTTACAGGTTGGGAAGGGTTGCTCTCTCGCCCGCGAAAGTTAAATTACTAATAAACTTAAAAATCAGATTACTTAGTTGAGCAATGCTTAAAGTTTAGTGCCAAATTTCAGATAAAAAAAGTAAAAATTATTAACAATTTCGAGCATTTATTTTCACCGTCTTACTTTTTTACTTTAATATCCGATGTCGCGGCGATACTGCATTCCGTTCCACGAAATTTCTTTGACTGCTTTGTAAGCTGTTTTTAATGCTTGGTCGAGATTTTCTCCGGTTGCCGTTACGCCCAAAACTCTGCCGCCGGAATTTATAAAACTTCCGTTTTCGTCTTTGGCAGTTCCCGCGTGAAAAATCTCTACATTTTCGATTTTTGCGGCGTTTTCCAGTCCTTTAATCTTTTTGCCTGTCTGCGCTTTTTTCGGATAACCTGCGGAAGCTAAAACGACGCACGCCGAACTTCCCTTTTGCCACTCTATTTTTATTTTATCTAATTTCTGTGCTGCGATTGCATTGCAGATTTCGACCAGATCGGTTTTCAGACGAACCAGTATAACCTGCGTTTCGGGATCGCCGAATCTGACGTTGTATTCGAGAACCTTTGCGCCGTCGTCGGTCAACATCAGTCCCAAAAACAAAATGCCGCTAAACGGAAAACCGTCCTTTTTCGCCCCTTCGAGCGTCGGTTTGATAATTTTTTCGACGATCTCTTTTGTTTGAACATCGCTTAAAAGAGCCGAATCCGTAATTGTTCCCATTCCTCCCGTATTTGCGCCCGTATCGTTTTCACCGATTCGTTTGTGGTCGCGTGAAGCGGGCATCAAGGCGAAATTTTTTCCGTCGGCGAACAAAAGAAGCGAAACTTCCCTGCCGAACAGACATTCTTCCAAAACGATTTTTTCCGACGCTTCCGACCCGACGAGATTTTCGAGTTCTTCGATTGCTGCGATTGCCTGACGGCGGTTTTCGGCGACAATTACGCCTTTTCCGGCGGCTAAACCATCCGCTTTTACGACAACGGGCGCGTTTTCATCGCCGAAATATCCGGTTTGCAAAATTTCTATTGCTTGGGAAGTTGAATTTGCCGTTTGATATTCGGCGGTTGGAATAAAATGCCGGCGCATAAAATTTTTGGCAAAAGATTTACTTGATTCGAGCTGGGCGGCTTTCCGGCTTGCGCCGATAATTTTCAAATTTTTCCTTTCAAATTCATCAACAATGCCGAGCGCGAGCGAAGTTTCGCCGCCGACAAATGTTAAATCTATCTCGTTTTCGGAAGCAAATTCAGCCAGCTTTTTTATATCCGTCGGCATAATAGCCACGCATTTTGCGATTTCCGCAATTCCGGCGTTTCCGTCTGCACAAAAAATCTCGGAAACGCTTGGGCTTTTTCCGAACGTCCGACACAGAGCGTGTTCGCGTCCGCCGGAGCCGATTACTAAAATTTTCATATTTTTTCGTTTGATTTATCAAAAGTTTAAATAGGGCTTTCCTATAAAAAATAAAAAACAAGGCTACAAATGTTACATTCTTAAATAGATTAACAAAAAAGGATGGAACAGTTATGCAGCCTTGTCGGAAAGATAATAGAACTTTTTTTGAGAAACTACAATGTGCCGAGGGATTGGATTTGCGGGATAATCGAGGGAAAAGACACGATTTAGCAGTTGTCCTAATTGGTTTGACGATAGCTATTTTATCAAATCGGGATGGTAATTTATCAGCTCTTCACCGACATTTGACCAAGCGATACGAGCAATTGACGGAAGTTCTCGGATTGCCGCTTGAGCAAGCGGTTTCACGTTCACAGCTTCCCATTATTTTGGAGAAGGTGGCAGTTGAAGTGTTTGACCGATTGTTATTTGAAAATTACGGCATCAAATTAAGCGAACAAGAACGCCGATGGTTTGCCATTGATGGCAAAGAACTTCGCGGCAGCATCGAAAAAGGAGCAAAGAGAGGCGAAGCAGTGGTGCAGGTAATCGAACACGATAAACGCCAAGTTTATGCTCAGGATTATTATTGCGGAGAGAAAGAATCGGAAGTGCCTGTTGTGCGTAAGTTATTGCAAAAAGGCGGATTAAAAAACCAGAAGATTACACTTGATGCGCTGCACTTGAAACCTGAAACGATTGCTCCGATAGCACAGGCGGGCGGCGTATATTTGGTCGGGCTTAAAGAAAATCAGAAAGAAATGTTTTGGGAAGTAAAGCAGATGAGCCGATTTATGCCGCTTGTTTATCAAACGGAGAGTTTGGAAAAAGGACACGGACGAATCGAACACAGATGTTACCGGGTTTATGATATTGAAGGTCTTTACAAGGACGAGCGATGGAACACAAGCGACATCAGAACAGCAGTCAGAGTGATGCGGGAAAGGCAGGAAATCAGAACGGGCAAGATAAGTCGGGAAACGAGTTATTATCTATCGAATCAAGCAGATAAGTTCGGGCAATTATGTGAAGCGGTCAGACTTCATTGGCAGGTTGAAACAAATAATCACATTCGAGATGTGACGCTCAAAGAAGACGGCTTGCGAACAAAAAAAAGAAAGTCAGCCGAATGTTAGCCGAGATCAGAACATTCGCCGCCAAAGTATTGATTGAAACGAAATGCGAAAACCGCCGAGCTCAGTTAGAAGATTTTAGCGATGACTTTGATAGTTTGATCAAAATACTAAGAAAATTAAACTTTTTATAGGAAAGCCCTAAAAGTTTAAACGCTAAACTTGACACTAAAACTCAATAGTTATAAGGTCGAAATGTATTTACATAAGTATTCCCCTTGAACAACACGGTAATCTATTCTGTAGATTTACTGCAACCGATTAAAGATAAGAATTAAATTCCGAACAGGGATTTATTTTGTAGTATTAAAAATCTGCCGTTGATATGTCAAACTTTATTAAATACATAAAACAAGCAAGGGTGGGAGAAGTTTATGACAAATTACGAATCGGATAATCTCAAAAAGTTTAATAAAGAAACATTTATTGATGATTTCAACGATACAAAAAATGAATTTGGGGACAGAGAAATAGGTTGTGTTGACTGCGGGGATAATTTTATCTGGTCGGCGGGCGAACAGGAATTTTTTCGGGACAAGGGTTTGCAAAATCCGCCAAAAAGGTGTAAGGACTGCAAAAAGGCTAAAAACGAACGGCTTGCCGCGATAAACAACGCTCAAAAATCAGGTATTAGGCAGCGAATCGAAGTTGCCGTTCGATGCGCCGAATGCGAGGCGCAGACAACCGTTCCTTTTTATCCTTCGCAAGGTCGTCCGGTTTACTGCCGGTCTTGTTATCTGGCGATGAACCCGAATATGCTGAACGGCGAAAAGTCGTAAAATTTCAGCCGGTTTTTCCCGGAGCAGCCGCAGCAAATCGGAACTTAACCGCCAACGTGAACATTTGGTCGCAATTCGGGATCGTGTTCGGCTTGGCGCAGAATTTCGCGCGTAACGGGCGCGGTATCGCCTTCACCGAACAATAAATATCTGACCAGGTATTTTATCGGATTTCCTTCGCTCCAGCCGAAATAAACGTGCGGAATTTTACCCGTTTTGTCGCGCAGATAAAGCATTAAAGCCGCTATCGCGTTCGGTATGGCGGGCGATTCGGTTCGCAAAATTCTGTAACCTTCCACGTCAACTCCGCGAATTTTCAATTTGCCCTTAAAGTCGGAAGCGTCGCCCAGATCAATTTCGTAAAAAAGAATCGGATCGCTCGACGGAATATGATTATCCGTTCGTTTTTCGTGTTCTTTGTCGCGGTATTCGGCAAGATCGCCGGTTTCTCTGCGATTGGCGACAATCCGAAATTCGCCGTGCGCCAGATCGTTGAGAAATTCCTGTGCCGTTTCGTCAAGTTCGATGCTTTCGATTCTGACTTCGGTGGAGCGCAGAACTCTGGAAATAAAGGATGTTATAACGATTGCAAGAATAAACAGCGAGGCAATTTGCAAACCTTCCGGTTGTTCGACGATGTTGACAATGGTTGTGTAGAAAAAGATCAGCGTAATTATCAAAAAGCCGATCCATTTCAATTCATTATTTTTCCAAGCCGAAATCGTTACGGCAACCGCCGCCGAAGCCATTAAAAACAGAACTCCCGTGGCATACGCGCCGCCCTGCGCGTCAACATCGGCTTCAAAGAGAAAGGTGACGAGAAAAGCGATTGCCGTGAAAACGACGACCAGCGGACGAGTCGCTCGCGCCCAATACGGAGCCATTCCGTAACGCGGCAGATAGCGCGGCACAATGTTCAGCAAACCAGCCATCGCCGACGCGCCGGCAAACCACAAAATGGTAATCGTGCTGACATCGTAAATCGTCCCGAAAATCTCGCCCAGATAAAAATGCGATAAATAAGAAAGAGCGCGTCCGTTTGCCTCGCCGCCTTCCAGAAATTTTTCAGCCGGAATCAGCATCGTCGTAACGATACTGCTGCCGATCAGCATCACGCTCATAATCAGAGCCGCGCTGCTCAGAAGTTTTTTGCCGTTTGCGATTCGACCTTGAATATGTTTTTCCGCCGCCGGAGAAAATGTCGTGTCGGGCAATTTTGAAGTGTGTATTTTTGCTTTTTCCTTCTTGTCCAATTTGCCTTCGCTTTCGATCAGAGGCATTACGACCACGCCGGTTTCAAAACCGGAAAGTCCGAGCGCGAGTTTGGGAAATAAAAGCAGCGAACCGATCACAATCGCCAGAATACTGCCGTTAATATCAGGTCGCGTCCAGATCAATTGTTTCCAAGCGTAATAAACTTCCGGCTGTATGAAAATTATCTGATACAAACCGTAGCCGATAACTATCACATTCAAAAAAAGAAAAACCGCGACAATTCCGACGGCGATTCCGATTGCTTCGTTAAACCCTTTTAAAAAGACCGCCCCTAAAAAGCCGATCAGCAGAAAAGTTACGATCACCTTATGATTTAGAAACTGCAAATTATGTTCGACAAACGGATTTTCGACAATGTGCGCGGTTGCGTCGGCGGCTGAAAGCGTGATCGTGATGATAAAACTGGTCGCCACAAAACCGAGCAGAGCCAAAACAAACAATTTGCCTTTCCAGCGCGAGAGCAGATGTTCGAGCATCGAGATCGAGCCGTCGCCGTGCGGACTTTCTTCAGCCACGCGCCAATACATCGGCAATGCTCCGAATAAAGTCAGCAAAACGAGAACCAGCGTCGCAAACGGCGATAAAACTCCTGCCGCCAGAAACGCAATTCCCGGTTGATAGCCGAGCGTTGAAAAATAATCAACTCCGGTCAGACACATCACCTTCCACCACGGATGCTGATCGTGCTTTCCTTCCTGTTCGTGCGGTCCTTCGACCTCGACGACACCCTTTAATAACCAGTTCTTAAAACTACCTTTGTTCGCGCTTTTTGTCATTGAATAAAAATCTGAATCTAACAGTTAAATAGACTGCGAAAATAACTTTTTCGATAACCAAAAAACAGATTTTACGCTTATTTTACGGCAGGTCAAGCGGAAAGAGAGATTTTTTTTGTTGGAAAATGGGAGAACGAACCAAGCAGTTTAAAAAGTTAAAGGGCGACGTCTCCCACACCGTCGCCCATAGGTCACAAGTCCTCACCCCTCGTGACCAAATGTTCACCGGGGAGGTGAACATTTATGATTATGCACATTGCCTTTTTAAAATGCAAATTGAGAAGTAAAAAAATTTCTGTATGCTGATTTTTTAGAATTTCGAGTAATTATTCCAAGGATTTTCAAATTCTTCAACCGATATTCCGCCGATCAGATAAGTTCTCGTTTTATCGCCGGATTCGGCAAAAATGCTGTATTCGCCGGGTGCGGTTTTTGCGTCCAATAAAATTTCCAGACTGACGACGGAAATTTCCGAGCCGTAATCGTGTCTGACAAGACTGCCGGGAACTACTTTGATAAACGGCGAATCAATTCCGACGGTTAATTTGTCCCAATCAATATTCTTTCCGCCCAGATAAATCGTAAAGGATTTGCCCGGATTTACGGGAACTGACAAATTGGAAAGCTGCCCGTTGAAACCGATCAGATCAATATTGAAGTTTTGTTTTCTGCCCGTTATTTTACCGCTGAATTCTGTAATTTTGCCGTTTGAAATTTTTACGATTCCCAGATTTTCGGCGGCTGACGTTTTGTTATTGATCGGCGAATTTCCCTTTGAAAAAATTCTGTATTCGCCCTCGTTCAAACCTTCGATAACAAATTTTCCGTCCGAATCGGCGGCAACCGATGTTATCGTTCGCCCGGAACTGATTTCTTCAAGCCAGATTTGTAAATTGCCGTTCAAAAAATTATTTTTTGCCGAGATCGAGCCGCTGACGCTTCCGCAGCAATCGTCCGTTTGGGCATTTGCGCCGTAAATGCCGCGAATTCCGGCAAAATCATCGGGAGAAAGCGAACGCGCCGTAAAATTGGGAAGCGCGTAAATGCCGTTTTTTCCCTGATTTTCCTGCATTGTCGCGCCGATCACGTTTGAATGATCGAGTCCGAGAAGATGCCCTATCTCGTGCGTTAAAACCGCTTGCAGATCGTAAGTTCCGATTGAGCCGTCGGTGGAAAACTGCTGGTAAGGATTCAAAATTATGTCGGCTTCGCTGATAATTCCCCGGCGGCTGAAAAAAACTCTCGTTCGGGCGGAAACTTCTTGGGAATCTTTTGCAAAAAGAAGCAGATTTTCGGGAGTTTGAGCGATGCTTATCAAATTTGTCTTATCGCCCGATTTTCCAGATGAACTGATTGATAATTTATCTGTAAAAGAGATTTCAAATTTTACGTTTGCCGCTTTTTCCCAAACGGCGAAACTTTTGTTTATCACATCCAGAACGTCGCTTTCCGGTTTGATATTCGGATTATCGTTTAAAAAAGATTTGGAAACGGAAATCGGAATAGGCGCGTTTCGCCAGCGCAGTTTCGCGCTTTTCCCGCTGTCGGCAAACTGATTTTCATAAGCCGCCGCATAAAAGGACGAACTTATTATCACCAGTAATACGAAACATATTTTGAGAAATTGCTGAAACATCTTACAAAAACTCTATCCCGAATGTAATTAACGATTAAATGGAAATTCTTTTGAAACTGCGCGAAAGTTATTCAATATCCGCCATTACGCCGACTTCATCTCTGCCGACGTTTTCCAGATCGGAAAACCCGACAACGATTAGCAGAACAACTAAACCAACCGTTGCCAAAACGTATAAAACGGCTATCTGCTCCAGATAAATCAATACGCCGATAACCAATGAAACCAAGATCAACCAAAAAGCCACGACCATCCGGCGGCTGAATTTATTTTGTTTTTCAGACATTTTTTTTTAACCCGATTCAAACTATTTTAAATTTCTAACTTTGTTTATAACACATTTTCGATTTTGAAAATGTAAATTTACAATTTTTTCACAAAAACGATTTTCAATCAATAATGCGAAGCGGAAGTTTTGCGGTTTCGCCGGATTTGTTTCGGTTGATTTCCAAAACGGGCGGCAGTTGTTTATCATCTCCGCCTCTGACCTTTACATCAATGATGTCAAAAGGTTTGAGTTTGATGTCCAGAGTTTCATCTTCGCGTATTTTTTTCAAATCGGCTTTGATAACCTTCGTCGTATTATCTTCCCGGCGAAAAATCGTTACATCGTTTTCGTCAGCCTTTTTCGATATACCGCCGGCACTGGCGATTGCTCTGGTCAGAGATATTTCCGAGCGCGAGGAGATTTGTCCGGGATTTTCAACGCCGCCGGTTACATAAATCGGCTGCGCTTCGAGAACCGTAATAATGTCGCCGCTGTAAATCTGCGGATTGGCGGATTTTTTTCCGCTTAATAAATCGTTGATCGTGATTTTAAGAATCTGCGACGAATTTTCCTGACTAGCCGGAACGAAATTTTCTTTATTTTCATCATTTTCAGAAGCAATCTCTTTTTGTGAATTTACATTTTTCTGCGATACGCAGCCGACATCTCTCGGTCTGAAAATTTGTATTTCGCCGCTTACCTGATCGGTAAAACCGCCGGAGAAAACGATTAATTCGTTGAGGAAAACAGGTCTTAAAATCTGGAAACGCTGTTGGTTTTTAACCGCGCCGAAAATCGTCGAAACAGGTCTTTTTGTTTTGTCTATAATTCTGACGACGATTTTCGGATCGCGCAGAAACTTAGAGTAAGCGTCGGCAATTTTCGCGGAAACTTCTTCTTCATTTCGGCAAAGCGCGAAAACCGGGTCCTGAATGCCTTTTAATCTGTCGAGAAAACCTTCGGGCGAGATAGTTCCGCGCCAATCGTAATCCGTGCTGCCCAGAACGTCCACATCTATTGTGTCGCCGATATGTATGAGTTCAAATTCCGTTTTCTGCGTGCCGAGATTTTGCTGTTGATTTTCATTTAAAACTTCGTCGTTTTGCGCGAAAATCGCCAACGGCAAAATGATAAAACTTAACAGAAACGTGAGAGGAAAATACAACTTTTGATTTTTCATTCGCTCAAACTTCGAGATCATTTTTTTTGTCCGCAAATCTGATAACGGCTGACGGTAATTATTCAGCGTTCAGCTTTGTTTTCTTTTTTCTGGTCGGTTTTGACGAAACCGTGCCGGGAACAGCAAAACCGTTGAACTCCCAATTACAAGCATCGCACAACAGATTGTATCGGAAAAATATTTTCGCCCAAAGCGGCGTGTGGCGATAACCCCGCCGAATTCGGCTGCTTCGACAGCGCGGACAATTCTGACTAATCATTCAGGTCTTTTAAATGCTCAAATCTTACCGAGTTGAGTTTTTTCTCCTTTTGGATTTTTTCTATCTTTCTGACACTTTCTATCTCTCTGTTGATCTTTTCCGCAATCGCTTCGGCTTCTTCATTTTTGATGTCTTCCCTTGCTAGAAAAAACAGAGCGTCCCGGTAATTGCTAATCGCACGTTGATAATCTTCCTTGAAAACGGCGCGTTCGGCTTCTTCGATCCAATGCGAAATCTTGATCGAAAGCACAAATTCGCGTAACGCCTGTTCGGATTCGGCAAGTTTCTCATTTTCGGGATAAAATTGTCTGGCTGTAAAAATCACATCCAGAGCATTCTGAGCCGTTTCGATCTTCGATGAGAAAATTACCTGATTGTTTGCCTTTTTTGTCAAAAGCCTCGATTCGAGTTCAGCCCACGTTAATAAATGATATTCGTGCAGTTTTTCCGCAATCTCTTTGCCTCTACGCAACGCGCCGATTCTCGGCGAACCGACACCGGCATTCTGGAGTTGGACTTTGTTTACCGCAAGATACTCGCTGCACATCTGGAAAACTTCCAAATGTCCTTCGGGCAGTTTCCCCAAAGTTTTGGCGGCTTCGGATTTGGCGGAAATTTCCTTTAGAATTGCCGCATTTTTCTGCAAACTCAACTTTTTGATATTCGATGCCGGACGTTTTCTGACCGGAACATTTCTCAGATTATAATCGAGTTTTCGTTCGGCAAGCATATATTCGCGCCGTATTTTCCGCAGAACAACTTCGCGCAGATAAACCGCCGCGCACAAAGCAACGCCCGCCGCAATTCCCGCAATAATCCAAGGCATCTGCTCGCCGCCTTCGTGCAGAATTGCCCACACAACAAAGAAAATCATAATCGAAACGGCGGCTGATAAAAAATAAAAATTTGATGCCGGGACCCAAAAAGGGCGATTATATCGCTGCGGAAGCTGCCTGCTGCGTCGGGTTTGAAATTTATCCGGCGGATTTTGTCTATTCGGTTTCCGAGTCAAATCTTGCCTCCAAATTTCCGTCTAATCTTAAAACAAAAGTTCAAACAACAAACGACAAAGTTAATAAATAGTTAAATTTTATCGCCGACTTGTCAATATTAAATTTGTGAGTAAGAATAATTTCACGATTTTTATTCGTCGAAATCAGACGGCTGAAAGGAAAATTATGAATATCCTTGAAAGATTTTTCCGCAAAATTAAACGGCAGGATGTTTGGGCGCGACCGGAAATGCCGATTACGTTTCGGGCTGAAATTATGCCGGGAAAAAGCCGCGAAGAAAGAACTTTTCGCGTCGCGGAACTTTTATCCAACGGGCGCGTCCGGCTTCACGATTTTGTCGGCGAACACTCTGAAAATTCATTCGAGCCTGTTTCGTTTAAGAAAAATTAATTTTAAAACTCTACAAATCATAAATTTTGCCGACTTCCAGAATTTTCAGATTTTCGATTTTCAGTTTCCCGATTTCCTCCACGATTTTTTCCCGATACATCGGTTTCAAATTTATCGCAAAAATCGGAACATTTTTTTTGTCGTTTTTTTCGAGTTCAAAACCGAGCGTTTCAGGAGTCAGATGATGAGAAACTTTGGCTAAATCGTTCAAATCGTTCGGAAAAGCGCACTCGATCAAAATTGCGTCCAGATGGTTTTCATCATTTACGATCTTCCAAAAATCATCCATTTCCGCCGTGTCGCTGCTAATGGCAAACGTCGTTTCAGCGTCCGAAACGACGAAACCGACGGACGGAACTTTGTGATTTACCTTTACCGATTTGAAATTCAGATGCTTTATCGAAAAACTGCTTCCGATCTCAAACGGCTTATAAACTAAAACTTTTCCGAAATCGTTTTCCAGTTCCGAAAAACTCGGATAAACTTCCCAATTGAAAATATTTTTTTCCAGAATTTTGATAACTTCCGTCGGGGCGTGAATTGAAATCGGTTCGGTCAGATTGGCAAATAAATCATCAATAAAAAGCGGAAGCCCGGCGATGTGGTCGAGATGCGCGTGCGTTAAAACGATGTCGCGGATTTTTTCTCTGTGCGCCGCCGTTGCCGCCATTGCCAGACTTCCCGCATCAATCGCCGCCTGTTCATCAATTACAAAACAAGCCGAATGCTGCCGCGCCGAAGCGCGTCCGTTTTCATCAAATGTGCTTGGAAGCAATTGCAGTTTCATTAGTTAATCTGAATTTCGACTTTTGATTTTTGTAAATCTGCTGTCTTAAATCCGAAAATTAATTTACCGGGCGCACGTCTGAGCGCGTCCGCCGTCAATTTCGTAAGTCGCGCCCGTGATCCAAGCGGCTTTTTCCGACGCGAGAAAATAGATTAAATCGGCGATCTCCTCCGGTTTTCCGACTCGTCCGAGAGGATGCGTGTTTTGGGAATTTTCCAGAAACTTCTCGTAATCGCCATCCGCCATTCCGCCGCGTTTGTGCAGATTTGTTTCGACAACTCCGGGATTTACGGCGTTGACGCGCACTTTTTTCGCCGCAAGTTCGAGCGCGGCGCATCTTGTTAATTGGTCAATTGCCGCTTTTGAAACGCAGTATGCCAAAACATTGGGAAAAGCGCGAAGCCCCGTAACGCTCGAAACATTTACGATATTTCCCTGCGTTTTTTCCAGATGCGGCACGCATTTCTGCATCAAAAAAAACACCGAACGCAGATTAATGTCCATCATTTTGTCCCAATCTTCGAGCGAAGTATTTTCGATAGAACCGTTCAGAATGATTCCCGCGCTGTTGATTAATACGTCAATCTGACCGAAGTTTTCGATAATTTCGTTGATAATTCTCTCGACCTGCGTAGTTTCGCGGATGTCGCCAAGCTGAATTTTTACATTTCCGTCAAAATCCTGACAAATGTTTTTCAGATTGTTGAGTTCCTTTTCATTTCTGCCGACGGCAACAACTTCCGCGCCTTTTTCGGCAAACAATTTCGCCGCCGAAAACCCGATTCCGCTGCTCGCGCCGGTGACGATCACAATTTTACTCTGCATATTTTATGTTTTCCTCAAACCTTTTGAAGTTTAACAAAATTCGCGTGTTTTTTCCCAAGACGTATTTATATTTTATTTTTGTCCAAGAAAAAAGACGGCTAATAAAAATTAACCGTCTTTTATAGATATAACCGCTTGGCGCGGCGTATAGAATTTATACAATTTCAGAAATTAAACCGTATCAAACGCTTACGCGCCGTTTGCCTGCGGGTTGTTCGAGAAAAATTTTTCAATAGCTTGTTTGGTTTCGCCGCGCTTGCGTTTTTGCAAATCGGAAACCCATTCGGAAACGGTTGAAACCATTTCTCTGGCGACTTCCTGTTTCGATTTTTTCTCGATTATTTCCGGTTTGCGAATCTTTTTCATTTCGCTTTTTTTGATTACTTTGATTTTTGCTTTCGTGGTCATTTTTTTGTTCCTATGGTTTATGATTTCGGTTTGTATAAATTCGGATGTGAACTTCTCAATTATATTCCTATGCAATTTGAATGCCGCTTATAAGACGACGGCGGAAAAAAATTTTGCCGCTTTTTTGTGAAACTTTTCATTTGCATTGTGCAAACCGGCTTAAAAGTTTTTGCAAATTACTAATTTTATCTACGAACTCTTTTTATTGTTAGTTCCCTGTTTTTTTCATTTTACTCCTGTTTTCATCAGAATTATTGACAGAACGAACCGTTTTGGAAAACTTGCAAACGGCTTGGCACATTCGTTGCAATTCTTATCTTTTGATGACTTGGCTCGATCTGACAATTATTTATCTGGCGTGCGGCGCATCTTTTGCCGTTTACATTTATCTGAATCCGGCTGATTCGCCCGCCTCAAAGTTTCGCTCGGTCTTGTCGGCGATTTTATGCGGCATTTTCTGGATTCCGCTTTCGGTTTACTTTTTGATTTCCAGAAATTATTTTTCGCAGTGGTTTGGCAAATTATCTTCGCGCGAAAAAACAAGGAAAAGAGAAGACACGCGACTGCAAAATTTAATAAAAGAATTTGAGAAGATTTATTTTCAGGCAAATCCCGCGAATTCGGTTTTTGAATTTCGGGAAATTCTTGAAAGATACGCCGGTTTAAGTATTCTGATGCAAATTGACGGCTCGGAGATTGCCGCAAGCGAAAAAGAAATTTTCAAGGTTTCCGGCAAAAGTAAAAACGAAATATCTTCCGTCTGCTTAAACAGACGCAACCTTAATAAACTTTTTTTTCATCAGAAAAATGCACGCAGAGATTTTTTGCAAGCCTTTAAACTCTTATTTTATGCCGCCTCCGATGAAAAAATGCCCGGTCATCTGGCTTTGGAATTTGCCCGAATTTTACGGGACGAAGCGGCACAAACCGAAATCGAAAGAATAATTGCAGAAAATTCGCATACGAGAGGAGATTTTCCCGTCAAATATCTGGAGAAAGATTTATGGAAACCCGAACCACGAAAACAAAGAACCCGCCCGCAGACGGCTGTTTCGCTGCCGACTTTGAGAGCGAAACTGAACTCGTCAGTCAAAGATTAGAAACGCTTCTGGCGATTAACCGGGAAACCGCCCGTGAACGGGAGTTGTATTCTTCGCCGCAAGAGAAATTTGAAGCCGAACTTCTGGAAAATCCGCTGTCAAACGAGAAAACCTACGCTTATTTCGGCTTGCTGCTCGGAACTTTTCCGCCGATGGCTTTTTTCTTAAAAGCTCTGACAAATCCGGGAGACATCAGCGAAAACTTCTGGATGATCGGCGTTTTCGCCATTGTAAATTTAATTGCCGCCGTGGTCGGTTATTTTTCCGGCAAAGTTGTCGGCAAACTCGTCGGCGAACTCGAAAAAATGTCTTGGACAAGTATGCTTCTCATTCTGCCGTTTCTCGGTTTGCTGTGGGGAATTTTAGCCGGCGGCGCGGGCGGAATTATCATTTTCATCGTCGGCGCAATTTTCGGCGCGGCTATCGGCGGAGCAGTCGGCGCGGCGGCTCTTCCGGCGTTTACCGTTTTTCACCGCCTGCTCAAAAAAGGCGATTTGATCGAAGGCAGGCAATTTTTGCCAATCGCCTTTGGAGTTACATTCGTAATATGCGCTCTTATTCTCGGTTTGTAGTCAAAAAAATCAAGTTGTAACACTAAATTCATTAACTTGTAACATTAAATTAACAAGTTTGTAATAAAAGTTAATTCAATAAAAAAGAAAATAACTTTTATTATGAAAAATTATTTGATATTAACATTTGCCGTATTGTGTTTTTGCGTCGCTCCGGGTTTTTCCCAGACAAATGATTCGCCCGAAACGGACACGCAATTTTGGAATGAAACGAAAATATATTTCCCCGTTTTAAAGAAAACCGATAAAAACGGAAAAAAATCCGACAGATTATCGTTTTTTGTTTCGGGAAATCTGCGGGTCGGACAGAACGTGCGGCATTTTGTTGACGAAAGAATCGGCGCGGGCGTTGATTTATCGCTGACAAAAAACGTGAGCGTTTCGACGATGTATCTGTATCGCGCCGGACAGCCTCTGAAAAATAAAAAAGAATACGAACACCGCTTGCGTTACGATTTGAATCTCGAAAAAAAATGGAAAACATTTTCGATCAAAGACCGCAACCGCATCGAACACCGCATTCGTCATTCGAGAGATAATTCGACGCGCTACCGCAACAAAATCCAGCTGAAAATTCCAATCAGAAAAGGCGGCAAGGAAATATTCGCGCCGTTCGTCGCCGACGAACCGTATTACGATTTCAGCAAGAAAAAATGGAATCGAAACGAATTTTCCGTCGGAATCAGCAAAAAACTGCCCGGCAAAGTTTCGGCTGATTTCTTTTATTTACTTCAACAAAACGACACGCAAGTTCTGAAAACCGTCCACGTTTTCGGCGTAAATCTGAAATTCTCCGCCGAAGATTATTTCAATTTTTTTTAGCGAAAAAATTGTTGATTGTTCATCGTAAATTGTTCATTGCTCTTTCAATTAACGATGAACTATTAACAATGAACGATTTTCCATTTTGCAATTCTCAGTAAATCAAGTTAAAACAAATATGAATGTTAGTTTTGCTGCATCTTTTCGCGCTTTTCCTGCTTGTTTTGCTCGGATTTTATATATTCACGGCAAATCCGCGAAACCGCGCTCATCAGACGTTTGCGGCGTTTATCGCTTTTCTCGCCTTGTGGACGGTTAAGGATTTAATTTTCTGGAATTTTCAGGACGCGGAAATTCCAGCCGGTTGGTGGGTTTCGGTCAGTTTTATCGTCGCGCTTTTGATGCAGTGCGCTCTAGTCGTTTTCGCTTGGGTTTTTCCCGAAAATGCGCGAACGCCGAGAAAAAAAGCCGCGATTCTTTTTGCGCCGGGTTTGGTTTTGATTTTCGCCGCGATCTTAGGTTTGCTGTGGCGAAAAGTCGGCTTTGAAAACGGAAATTTCATCATTGACCTCGCTCCTCTCGCTTACGCATTCGTCATTTACGTCTATTTTTTATACGGTTACGGCGCGTTTCTTTTGTTCAGCAAATATCGCAGCGCACGCGGCACGCAAAAAGGGCAGCAACTCGGCGCAATTTTATGGGGACTCGCAATTACGGGCGTTTTAAAGACGTTGGCAAATATCGTTCTGCCGTTTTTCGGCGTTTACGAATATCTTCCGTATAGCACGATTCTGGTTCTGCCCGGCGTTTTGATTTACGCTTACGCAATTTCAAATTTCCGGCTTTTCTCGCTGGAAAACGCGCTCACGCAATTTCGCCTTTTCCCGATCACATACAAAATCGCCATCAGCATCGCCAGCGTCGCCATAATCAGTTTTATTCTGTTTCAGATTCCAATCGTCTGGTGGTCTTTTCAAGACGGAATGACTTTTGAAGCGTGGCGCAGATACTTGATTTTCAGCGTAATTTCCGCGCTCGTTCCGAATTTACTGCTCGTTTTGATCGTCATCCGAACATTTTCACGCCCGCTGCAAAAAATCACGGTTGCGGCTGTCAAAGTTACCGAAGGCGAATACGGAACGGAAGTTGATTTGGGCAAAAACACCGACGAAATCGGGCTTCTCGCCGATTCTTTCAATGAAATGAGCCGGAAAATGGCAAGCGACATCGAGCAATTGCAAAAATTAAACGAGCAGCTTATCCGCACGGAAAAACTCGCCGCGATGGGAACTCTTTCCGCCGGAGTCGCGCACGAAGTAAACAATCCGCTTGCTTCGATTTCTTCTCTGATTCAGATGATGCAGTCGAAAAACGACGTGAGCGAAGAAACAAAGGAAAAATTAAAATTAATCTCAACGCAAATAAACAGAATCACGCAGGTTACGCGCGATTTGATGGATTTTGCCAGAGCGCGTCCGGCGGCGAAAAGTTCGTTTGACATAAACGATTTAATTGCCAAAAGTCTGCGCCTTGCCAGTTTTGACAAATCGTTTCAAAAACTCGAATTAAAAACATTTTACGCCGGGAATCTTCCGCAAATTTTCGCCGATTCCGACCAGCTTCAACAAGTTTTCCTGAACTTATTCCTAAACGCCCGCGACGCGATGCCCGACGGCGGAACTCTGAAAATTCAAACCGGAAAACGCGATAAAAATATTCTCGTCGAAATCGCCGACACGGGCGCGGGAATTGACGAAAAAAATAAAAAACAAATTTTCGATCCTTTCTTTACAACCAAAACCGCCGGCAGCGGAACGGGTTTGGGTTTGGCGGTGTGCTACGGAATAATCACCGCACACGAAGGGAAAATTGACGTTTCGGATAATAATGGGAAAGGAACTCTGTTTTCGATATATCTGCCCGCGCAAAACGGCGAATAATTCTAATTTTTATGAAAATTTCCGATCAGACATTTTGCTGACAAATCAAAAATCATATTGATGCTGAAAAACCGCCGATTTCAACAGAAGAAATATAACCAACCTTTAAAAAAAATCTTTCAATAGAAGCAAAAGAAATGTAATATACTTCACAAAACAAATTCACGGAAACTTTACACAAAATAAGGAGAAAACAAAATGCCTGACATAAAAGTTTTTATTTACACATTGCAGAATATGGATGCGGAGATTGCAAAAGCCGTCCTGATAGAACTCGGACTGAAAGATGCACGGGACAGACAGGATTTTGCAAGCAGATACACCAATCCGACTTTAATGGATTACTTTAAAACCAACATCAACGCTCCGCAAAACGCCAAGGCGTATGCGGAAATTGCCAAAATTCTCAAAAGAAACGGAAAAGTTGATCTGCTTTTTGAAGTAGAACCCAAAATAATCAGCGATGTAAATGAATTTATCAAAATCCGCGACAATAAATTTATTGATCGAATAATAGATAGTGACGATGAAAAATTAAGGTCAAATGTAAATGCCGTCGAGGGTGCTTTTACAAATATCGCAGAGGGGCGAGATGATATAAGCAGAGGTATCGGTCAGGGAATGAATGGACTTCTCAATTCTATGATTACACCCGTTGGAAGCAAAAAATTCGGCGAAGGCGTGAGAGATGTCAGGGACGGCGCACGGCAGATTTCGAGTGGATATTCCAAAATTAATATTCAAACCCCAATTGATATGGCTCTGATGCTGTCAGGCGGATCAATAGATAGTCTTCAAACACTAATCGGCATTGAAAACATCGGGCGTTCGCTGAATTTATCCGAAATGAATATTTTACGCGAGGTTTTCGGAAATTCAGTTATATTGGAAATAATCAAAATAAAAGAGGGATATGCTGGAATATACAATATCGGTTTGGATAGGGATAAACAGAACAACACGACATTATTTAACAATACACGCGCCATAACGCGCGGAAATACAATTTATATGAAATATGGCGTTGTCGGTTCAACGGCGTGGAATAGCGTATTAGTTCACGAAACGACTCACGTTTGGCAGAATCAGAACGGCGGAACTGATTATATGAGCGAAGCACTTTATGCTCAGACGCTGGGTGACGGTTATGGTTATATAACTGCAATTACTACGCAGAAGAAAACTTGGGCGATGCTCAATCCCGAACAACAAGGTCAACTGATTCAAGATGCTTATAATGCGGGATTTTTTAAGAATGGTGGTTGGTCAAGTACTAAAGTTGATAGTCAGAATAAAGTAGTTCCACCGCAATTTTTAATAAACTATATGAACCAAGTTAAACCCCAATTACTTGCGGGTTTAGGAGCAACATAAAATATGAAAAAAGTCTTTGGTATTTTTATTCCGGTGTTAATTATTTTATTAATTCTTGGTTTGTTTTTACTTGCATACTCATCCGGGCGAAAAGGTTTCGGTTGTAGTCTTGACAAAGAGCAGGGAGCAAATTCGGGTATGCAATATTTTCAGCCTTTGATTGACAAAATTGAAGATTACAAGGTTAAAAATGGAAGATACCCGAAAAATCTTGAACAAATAGAGCAAAATATAATAGGAAACGGACAAAAGTTTCCCAATGAAAAAATAACAGGAGCAAGTGTCAATCTCAATTCCGAAGAAAATTACTTCACCATAACATTTTTTTTCGATAATGATTACGTTTGTTTGCTGGGACAAGCAAGAAAATGTTCTTATCAAAGCAGCATTTATTGGAGTGGCAAAGACAACAAAGGCGGAAAATGGCAATGTGAATAAAATTATAAAGAATACACGCGCCATAATGCGCGGAAATACAAATTATATGAAATACGGAGTTGTCGGTTCAACGGCGTGGAATAGCGTATTAGTTCACGAAACGACTCACGTTTGGCAGAACCAGAACGGCGGCACGGATTATATAAGTGAAGCCTTATATGCTCAAAGTTGGCTCGGAGATGGTTATGCTTATATAACTGCAATTACTACGCAGAAGAAAACTTGGGCGATGCTCAACCCCGAACAACAAGGTCAACTGATTCAAGATGCTTATAATGCGGGATTTTTTACTGTTAATAAAGGTCAGTGGATTGAACGCAACCCAAGAACTAATCAAATTATTGGTCAGAGAGCAGATTTAGCTAAGTATATGCAAGGTGTTATGCCACAACTTCTTGCAGGTTTGGGAGCAACATAATGAAAAAAAATTTTAAGGTATATCGAAAAGTTTCTATTTTAGTTATTGTCATTTGTGCAGTTTTTACAACCAATTCTTGCAACAGAGAAATTCAATTTTCCTGTGGTTTGAGTGAAGCAAGTCAATTTGGAATTAATCATCTGCAACCTTTTGTTGACGCAATGGAAAAATACAAAGATGATAATGGTCGTTACCCTAAAAACGGACTTAAATTAATTCCGAAATATATTGATAAACTTCCTGTTATCGCTTTAGATGGTATGAAATATGATGAAACTACATCTAAAGTAATCAAAACCGACCAAATTTATCGAGATAGCGGAAGTTTTACAGAAGATGGCAGCTATTATAGCGTAAGTTTTTACCCAAAAGATGACCGAATTTGCTTGCTCGGCGGACGCAACAATATTTGCGAATATACTTCTCAAACAAAAGAATGGGGCTGTTTTCAGCATTAACAAAATGTGAATAAACAACGCACGTTTGGCAGAACCAAAACGGCGGCACGGATTATATAAGTGAAGCCTTATATGCTCAAAGTTGGCTCGGAGATGATTACGATTATACTACCGCAATTACTACGCAGAAGAAAACTTGGGCGATGCTCAACCCCGAACAACAAGATAAATTAATTCAAGATGCTTATGACAATAATTTTTTTAAGAGTAATGTTTGGGCAAATGCAGTTACTTACAACGGCGTTACGATTTCGGCACAAGATTTAACTAAGTATATGTTAAGCGTTTTGCCCCAACTTCGTGCCGGATTAGGAGCAACTTAAATTATGAAAAATTCTAAAGTTATACATTTCTCAATAATTATTTTGTTGGGCTTTTCGGGTTTGATTAATACAGCGTGTAAAAACACCCCGACAATTGTTTGTTATCATGAGGAAATTATTGAAACAGGTAAAAATTACTATAAACCATTAATCGAATCTTTAGAAAAATACAAAACTGATAACGGTAAGTATCCTGAAAAATTGTCTCAATTAACCCCGAAATATACTTCTCCGCAAGTGATAACTGACGAAGATACATATAATTCCGGCGATTTGCCATCGGAAATAGAACTAAGATTTGAAGCATTGAATCCTGACCAAAATTCATACGTCATTAAGTTTGATTTCCGTAGTAAAGAAGGATGTTATCTATCCAAAAGCGGTGAATGTAGATTTTATAGCGATACCAAAAGTTGGAATTGTGAATGAAACAACGCACGTTTGGCAGAATCAAAATGGCGGCACGGATTATATGAGCGAAGCACTTTATGCTCAGACGCTGGGTGACGGTTATGGTTATATAACTGCAATTACTACGCAAAAGAAAACTTGGGCGATGCTCAATCCCGAACAACAAGGATATTTAATTCAAAGCGCATACGATGCCGGTTTTTTTACTACTAATAAAGGGCAATGGAAAATTCCTAAAACTATCCTCCTCAATTTAGAGCAGATTTAGCTAAATTTATGCAAAGTGTCGTCCCGCAATTACGCGCCGGACTAGGAGCTACCTAATATGAACTTAAAGATTTCCTGTTTTATTTTAACTCTGTTTTTTATTTTTTCAACAATTTCTTGTAAGGAGAAAAATGCTGAATTGACGTGCAATGTTAGTCAATATTCACAAAAAGCAATAAGTCATCTGCAACCATTAATTGTTGCATTGGAAAAGTATAAAATGGAAAATGGAAGATACCCGCCTTATTTTAATGATCTCGTTCCTAAATATACTCAAAAGATTCCAATGATTGGTAATGAGAAAATTACTCCCGGCAGTCCGATATTTAATCACTTAGTTGACAAAAAACTTGGAGATTCTCTTGCCAATATTGCTGATGATGGAAACTCATACTATATATATTTTACAACAAAAGATGACCGAATTTGTTTGCTCGGCGGGCGCAATAACATCTGTGAATATTCATCTGAAAATCCTGTCTGGAACTGTCACCAATAACCAACGCGCCATAATGCGCAGAAATACAATTTATATGAAATACGGCGTTGTCGGTTCAACGGCGTGGAATAGCGTATTAGTTCACGAAACGACTCACGTTTGGCTAGGGCTTATTCAAAGTCGAAAAATAAAATTTTGTTTTGACGGAATGCCGTCCATCTTGGCGGCAATAAGTGCGACAGACGCGAAAATAAACTTGAAGAACTTTAAAGATTATGGAGAAACTTTAAAGATTACAAACTTTGCTCCAACGCATTCTGCGTCGGTTGCCGGCAAGATGCCGGCGTTCCGTAACCTTGAATAAGCCCTACACGTTTGGCAGAACCAAAACGGCGGAACGGATTATATGAGTAAAAGATTATATAATCAAACTCAAGCGACGATTAACGATGGTTTAGGAAATAGAAATTTGTTAATATTTTCGTATCCGATTTCTTGACACGCGGGCGAATTCGTTGCAAGTTATTTCTACACTTCTTTTCTTTAAGCATAATTTGAGGAAAATTTATGAAAAAATATTTTAGCAGTATTTTTATCTTGTTTTTGTTTGTCTGCGTTTCTTACGGGCAATACAGACCGACGGCGTTTGTCGGCGCGAGGATTATTCCGGTTGACGGCGCACCGTTTGACAACGGCGTTTTGATTGTGCAGAACGGGAAAATTTCGGCAGTCGGGCGGATGGGAAAAGTTGATATTCCGAAAAACGCAGAGATTATTGACTTGAAAGGGAAAATTATAATGCCCGGTTTGGTTGATTCGCACAGTCATATCGGCGATGTTTCCGGCGCGGACGGGTCAAATCCGATTCAGCCGGATATAAGAGTTTTGGATTCGGTAAATCCGCGGGCATCGGGCATTCAAAGGGCGCAAGCGGGCGGAATTACAACGGCGAATATTATGCCCGGCTCAGGTCATATTGACAGCGGACAGACACTTTATTTGAAATTGCGCGACGATGCGAACGCGATTGAAGATTTGCTGATTTTAGACAAAGACGGCGTTTATATGGGCGGAATAAAATTTGCGAACGGCACAAATCCGCTGCGCGGTTCGGGCGGTTTTCCCGGCACACGCGCAAAAGCCGCCGCGCTTGTTCGCGCTCAATTTATAAAGGCGCAGGAATATCGGGAAAAAGTCCGCAAAGCGGGAAAGGACAAGGATAAAATGCCGACGCGCGATCTGGCGATGGAAGCGTTGGTTGAGGTTCTCGATAAAAAGCGGACGATTCATTTTCACACGCATCGGCACGACGATATTTTGACGGTTTTGCGTCTGCAAAAGGAATTCGGTTTCAGAGTTGTGCTGCATCACGTTTCGGAAGCGTGGAAGGTTGCCGACGAAATCGCCCAAGCAAAAGTTCCGGCTTCGATTATTGTTATTGATTCGCCGGGCGGAAAGCTCGAAGCACTCGATATAAAATGGGAAAACGGCGCGGCACTGGAGAAAAGCGGTGCGCTCGTCGGTTTTCACACGGACGATTATATCACCGATTCGCGCCACTTTCTGCGCTCGGCAGGTTTCGCCGTCAGAGCCGGAATGTCCAGAGAAAAAGCACTTTACGGAATGACGATGGCAAACGCGATAATGCTCGGTTTGGATGAGCGCGTCGGTTCTCTGACAGTCGGAAAAGATGCCGATTTTATCGTTCTTTCGGGCGATCCGTTAAGCGTTTACACGCACGTTTTGGAAACTTGGGTGGAAGGTAAAAAAGTTTTTGACCGCAGCATTGAACGCGATTATCTGATCGCCGTCGGCGGTTTCGGCGCGACGAACGATAAATTCGCGCATCTCGATTGCTTCGACGGAGATTCGGGAGGAAACAATGAACAATAAAATTTTTCAGCAAATATTCAAACAGGATGGGCAGGATCATCAAGATAAAATAAGAGTAAAATCCTGTTTATCCTGTCTATCCCTGTTAAAATTTTTATCTTTACAAGTCGGCTTCACAATTTTATTTGCATTCTCGATTCAAGCGCAAATTGCCGTCAAGGGTGAAACGATCTGGACGATGGCGGGCGAGCCAATAACGAACGGCATTGTTTTGGTTAATAACGGCAAAATTGAAGCCGTCGGAACTGCGGCGCAAATCAAAATTCCGGCGAATTATAAAATTGTTTCGGCAAAAGTCGTTACGCCCGGTTTGATAGACGCGCACACGGTCGTCGGTTTAGCGGGCGCGTTAAATCAAAGCAACGATCAGATGCAGGTGGACAATTCCGCGCCCGTTCAGCCCGAACTTCGCGCGATTGACGCTTATAACCCTGAAGAAAAATTAATCGGGTGGCTGAGAGATTTGGGCGTGACAACGATTCACACGGGACACGCGCCCGCCGCGCTCGTTTCCGGTCAAACGATGGTTGCCAAAACTTTCGGCAGAAATGTTGACGAAGCGGCGATAATTCCAACCGCGATGATCGCCGTCACGCTCGGCGACGCGGGACTTGAAACAGGCGGAAAATCTCCGGGAACTCGCGCCAAACAAGCCGCGATGCTTCGCGCTGAATTGATTAAAGCTGCGAATTACAATGTCAAAGGCGATGCTTCGCGCGATTTGCGAATGGAAGTAATGAAGCAGGTTATCGAACGCAAAATTCCGCTTTTAATTACGGCGCAGCGGGCGCAGGACATTATGACCGCGTTGCGAATCGCCAAAGAATTCAATATAAAAATTGTTCTCGACGGCGCGGCGGAAGCGTATATGGTTTTGGACGAGATCAAGGCTTCCGGTTTTCCCGTCATCATTCATCCGACGATGTATCGCGCGGGCGGCGAAATCGAAAATCTGAGTATGGAAACGGCTTCGCGCTTGAAAAAAGCCGGAATCCCGTTTGCGCTGCAAGGCGGTTACGAAACCTACGTTCCCAAAACCCGCGTCGTTCTATTTGAAGCGGCAATCGCGGCGGCAAACGGACTTTCTATGCGCGACGCTTTGGCGACAATTACAATTGACGCGGCAAAAATTCTCGGCTTAGACAAACGCATCGGCTCAATCGAAAAAGGCAAAGACGCGGATTTGGCAATGTATGACGGTGATCCGTTTGAATATTTAACGCACTGTGTCGGCACAATGATAAACGGCGAAATCGTCAGCACGGTTGTTCGATAATTTAAGAAATTTTGCCCGCGAATAAGCGCGAATAAAAAAGAGAAGAAAATTTAACAGGGATTAAGAGGATAAATGGGATGGAAAAAACAAATTAGAATTAAAATTAAAAGTTAAAATCCAAAATTCAAATTTAAAATCTTGAATCTTAATCTTACATCCCTTTTATCACCTTCATCCCTGTTAAATATTTCTTAAAAATCTGCGTCTATCTGTGTCCATCTGCGGCTAAAATTTCTTTTCTTATTCGCGCCTATTCGCGTTCATTCGCGGGCAAATTTTCTTAATCTTTTTTTCCGATAAATTACAAAATTATGTTCAATTCATTATTTTTACTCGCATTTTTCCTGTTTCAAACTCCAGCGATGGTTGGTCAGCCGACTCCGACACCGATTCCAACACCGATGCCTTCGGAAGTTATGCGGCAAGATCGGATGCAAACGCCGACTCCAACGCCGACTCCAAAACAAACAGACGGAATTACAATCAGAATCAATCAGCCTGATGACGATAAAAAACTCGTTTTGAATCAGCCTTTGTCGGTTACAAAACATTCCGTCCGCGTCAACGGAATGCGGCTCGATTACACGGTTACGACGGGTTTTATGCCGATTCGGGATGACGAAACGGGCGAAACGGAAGCGAAAATTTTCTTTATGGCTTACAAAGCGGAAACGGGCGCGAATGTTTCCAAGCGACCTCTGATGTTTTCGTTTAACGGCGGTCCGGGTTCGGCTTCGGTCTGGCTTCATCTCGGCGCGTTGGGTCCGAAAAGGGTAAAAATGATGCCCGACGGCACGATGCCGCCGCCGCCGTATCAATTGGTTGACAACGAAGCGACTTGGCTGACCGAAACCGATCTGGTTTTCATAGACCCGATTGGAACGGGTTACAGCCGCGCACTTGACCCGAAAAAAGCGTCAAAATTTTTCAGCGTGCAGGGCGATATTGAATCGGTCGGAGAATTTATCAGGCTTTATTTATCGCGTTACGAGCGTTGGAGTTCGCCGCTTTTTCTCGTCGGCGAAAGTTACGGCACGACCAGAGCGAGCGGTTTGGCGGGCTATCTTTTTGAAAAAGGAATCGCATTTAACGGCATCGCGCTCGTTTCATCCGTGATGAATTTTCAAACGATCCGCTTTGCCGACGGCAACGATCTGCCGCTCGTTCTGATTTTTCCTTCATACACGGCAACCGCTTGGTTTCACAAAAAACTTCCCGCCGATCTGCAAAACAAACCGTTGCGCGAAGTCGTCAAAGAAGCCGAAAATTGGTCGATCAACGAATATATGCCCGCGCTGCTCAAAGCCGAGCGTTTGACCGCAGCAGAAAGACAAAATTTGCTGGAAAATTTCAGCCGTTATTCCGGCTTGGATAAAACTTTTGTCGAGCAGAATAATTTCCGCGTCGAACTCGGCGATTTTCAAAAAGAACTTTTGCGCCAACAAAAACGCACGGTTGGCAGGCTCGACAGCCGTTTTACGGGAATTGACAGAATGGCGTGGGGAACAAATCCCGAATTTGATCCCAGTATGACGGCGATTCGTCCGCCATATACGGCGATGTTTAACGATTACGTCCGCCGCGAACTCGATTTCGATATTGATCTGGAATACTATATTCTCGGCGGCGGCGTAAAAGGCTGGAACTGGAACGTCAACAACGGCTACGCGAACACGGCGACTTCGCTGCAATCGGCGATGCAGAAAAATCCTTTTATGAAAGTTTACATCGCGTCCGGCTATTATGATATGGCAACGCCGTTTTTCGCCACCGAATACACAATTGCGAGTATGAATTTAGACCCGACTTTGCGCCGCAACGTATCGTTTGATTACTACGAAGCCGGACATATGATGTATATCGAGGAAAATTCTTTACGGAAATTGAAGGAAAATATTGCTGATTTTGTGAAAAATTCAGTTGGCAGGTAACGGAACGCCGGCATCTTGCCGGCAGCGAACGCAGGCGCGTTCGGAAAAAGTAATCAACTCGAATGTTTGATTTTATTTTTAAAGTTCGTCCGGTTCGTTTTCGCGCTCTCGCGCTCATTGCCGCCAAGATGGACGGCGTTCCAACTATTACTCCCGCCAAAATCCGCATCGCTCCCTATCAATTTTTTTCGTAAAATTCACGGCGAAGAGATAGCTCGCGTAAATGCTTTTGAAATCAATTTCCGAAGCGGAATCTTTATCTGTATGCAGATAATCGCGCCAGTTTTCCGCCATTCCGTGAATCGAAACGGCTGGAATTTTCGCCTGACGAAATGATGCGGAATCGGAACTTGCGCCCGCAACCGACGTTTGAAAATACGGAATTTTCATTTCGTTTGAGGTTTGGCGGGCAAGATTCATCAGTTTTTCGTCTGAAATATTTTCGAGTGCCTGCGGAGTTGTAAAACCGAAACTGTCGAGATTGACCATCGCGCAGTATTTCGGCAGATTTTCCGGCGGAATACTTTTCACCAACGCCTTCGAGCCGAACAAACCGACTTCTTCTTTGCCGAATGCGACGAATTTATAAGTTTTTTCCGTTTCTTTGTCTTTTAAGCTGCGGTAAACATTAGCCGCGATAACGATTCCCGTCCAATTATCAATCACGCCGCAACCGCTTGAAACCTTATCGTAATGCGCTCCGACGACGACAATTTCATCGGTTTTGCCTTTTTTAGTAATTATTAAATTTTCGCCGTTTTGAAATTTTTGAACTGCAACGTCGGAATCTTCCGCGCCCATTTTTAAGAACAGTTTTTTGACCGATTCAAACCTGTCTTCATTTTTACACGGCGCGAGTTCAATTTCACTTTTTATTTCCTTATCGGTTGAGATTTTGCCGTCGCTTCTTTGCGTGAAAAGCACATTTATAAAGAAGATCAGAATCAGCAAAACGGCAAGAAATATTTGAATCGAATTTGGTTGGAAAATCTTTTTCATCGGACTTGTCTGGAATTTTTTGGATTGGGCGAGTTTGAAATGGTTAATGTTAAATCGCAGCAAAGCTGTAAATATAGATGTTCGGTTTATTCGGAAGTTTGCTTGTGTTTTGTATTTCCCGCTAAAAGATTGACGGCGTGCGGCAGAACATTTTTGATAACGGCGAAACATTCCGCAACCGCCTTTGGAGAGCCGGGC
The DNA here is from genome assembly GCA_965214585.1 of Pyrinomonadaceae bacterium. Taxonomy (GTDB): domain Bacteria; phylum Acidobacteriota; class Blastocatellia; order Pyrinomonadales; family Pyrinomonadaceae; genus JAHCHG01. The sequence continues at coordinate 3,989,936 of OZ243957.1, forward strand.
AAATTTATTATTAGCATTTTTCCGCGAATTCCGCAAACGCCGCGCGAAAGCATCGCAAATTCGGTGTTTTTTGCAGTTTCCATTCGCATCGCCTCAGCCAAACCGGGAGCTTCGCGCTCGACGACGGCAAGCGTCGCTTCCGGCGTGTTGTCCCTTTCCGCAAAACCCGTTCCGCCCGTCGTGATTATTAAATTTGCTTCTTCGCTTTCAGTCAAACTGTAAAGCGTATTTCGCAAATCGTTGAAATCGTCGGAAACTATAATCTTATCAACAACTTCCGCGTCAATCGAATTTAATAATTCGACGATTTTTTCACCCGAATCGTCCGTTTTTTCCGTGCGCGAATCGCTGACTGTAATGACGATTGCGCGGATTTTTATTTTATTTTTATTTTCTAATTCGCTCATTCTAAAATTCAATTATAAACTTCGGATATGATTTGAAAAACAAACTTTTGCGATTTTTTTTCGTGACATAATGCCGAATTATGAATTATCAATGCCCAATTAATCATTGATAATTAGGCATTAATAATTATGTCACAATAAAAATCTTCGATTACCAAAATATTAAAAAGATTTAAATTTTCTATTCCTCAATTTCACTTTCCGCCTGAACTTTGTATTTACCGATAATAAAAATGTCATTCTTAAATTCTTCGCGCATTTTCTCTAAAATTTCAACCTTGTGCTTTGTAACGTGCGCGTTTGAATCCAGAATAACTTTATTAATTTTCAAATTTTCTTCGACCACCGAATTCGGAAGTAAAACCGAATCAACGACTTCCGCCCCTTTTTCAACTGTTACATTCGCGCTCAAAACCGAATTTTCGACTTTGCCGTAAATCTTACAGCCTTGCGAGATCAGAGAATTTTTCACTTCGGCATTTTCATAAACAAACGCCGGAACATTTTGCGCCGCCCGCGTTAAAATCGTCCAATTTTTATCATTAAGCGAGATTTTCGGCTTTTCGTCGAGCAGTTCGATCTGCGTTTTCCAGTAACTTTCAATTGTCCCGACATCGCGCCAGAAACCTTTGTGGCGATGCTCGAAAACTCTTTTTTCCGCAACTAATTTCGGAATAAGTTGATCGCCGTAATCTTCGAGTTCGCCTTCCTTTTCGGTCAATTCATCCAAAGTTTCAAGCAAAATTTTCGCGTCGTAAACAAAAATTTCCGTCGTTATCAAATCGCTTTTCGGTTTTTCGGGTTTATATTCAAAATTTGCAACGCGCCCGTCTTTATCTGTTTCGACAACTCCGAACCGCGATGCGTTTTCACCTTTCGGCAGCTTTGTCGTAACCATCGTCAGCGCGGCTTTTTTGTCCAAATGCGTTTCCAAAACGTCGCGGAAATCTATTTTATAAATATGATCGGCACTCAAAACGATCAAAATGTCCGGCTTAAACTCTTTAATTAATTCCTTGTTTTTTGCAATCGCGTCGGCGTTTCCGTGTGCAAATCCGCCTTCGTGTTCGTTTTTTTCGTCATTTTCAAACGGCGGCAACACTTTCAAACCGCCGTAAGTTCTGTCCAAATCCCAAGGTCTGCCGTTTGATAAATGCTCGTTTAATGAATGAAGTTCATATTGTTCGATAACCCAAACGTCCGAAATTCCGCTGTGCAGACAATTGCTCAGAGGAAAATCTATCAAACGATAAAATCCGCCGAACGGCATCACGGGTTTTGCCTTGTCGTCGGTCAAAATTCCAAGCCGTCCGCCCGTTCCGCCCGCTAAAATTAGTGCTAAAACTTTTCCTTTAAACATATATTCGTAAGTTGTAAATCGTTCATAGTCAATAGGACTTGCTAATTTGTTAGTCAATGAATTTTTCGTTAAAGCACAGGCGGAAACCCGACAGTTATGGAGAGTGCTGATTGAATAAGAGATTGCCAAATTTCCAAAAAACCTGTTAAAAATTGCCGTTTAAATATAAACTTTTTGATTTATAAACAGCACCCTCCATAACTGTCGGGTTTCCGCCTCTCTGAATTATCCAACTGACGCTTCCAGTTTTTCTAAATCCTTCTGCCGCTTGCTGTAAACGACGCTTAAAGCCACGCCGACGACGACGAGAAGCATTCCAACTAAAGATTCTAAACCCTGCGCTTCGTCAAAGAAAATCCAACCGGCGAATATTCCGTAAAGCAAACCCGTATAAACAACGATTGCAACACTTGCGGCTTTGTCGCGGCTGAATGCGTTGGTTAAGAAAATTTGTCCGAGTTGGGAAAAAACTCCGATCAGGAAAAGGTAAAACCAATCAATCGCCGAAGGCATTTTCCAATCGAAAAATAAAAAAGGGAAACTGACGACGATTCCGACGATTTGAAAATACAAAATTATAACAAGCGGATGTTCCGAATCGCGCAGTTTGCGGACGATATTGTAAGCCGCGCCCGAACAAAAGGCGGAAACGATTCCCAAAATCAAGTAAAGCAAAGACACGCGCGGATCGAAATTTTTTATCAGCAAAACACCGCCGAAAGCTATCGCGTAAAAAACCCATTGCAGATATTTGACCTTTTCGCCGAGAAAAAATATCGCAATTATCGCCGTAAAGATCGGCGACAAATACTGAATCGTCATCGCCGACGCGAGCGGAATTTTCTGCACCGTGAGAAAAAACAAAGAAAGCGCGATAGTCCCGAAAACGCCGCGCATAATAAGCGAAATTTTATCATTTCCGAGCCAATATTTTCCCGCTTTTTGTAAACCGATCAGACAAAACGCGCCCGCAACTAAACAGCGGAAAAAGACGATTTCCATCGTCGGCAGATCGGAAGTTTTCTTGACAAAAAAGTTTGCAAGAAAAAAGGCGAAAGTCGCTATAAACATTTGACTTACGCCGGAACTTAAAAAGTTTTTATGTGTTGATTCCAAAAATGTGCAAAAGTCCTTTCTAATTTGAGCAAAGAAATACTATACACAAAAATTTGTTTTAAATCTTAATCGGTAAAAACACATTTATTACTTAACTCACTTTACGCGATTTTTTCCTCTTAGCCGCTTTGAAGCGGCTTTCCGCGTTTCGCGGATTTAACCACGTCATTTATGGCGTGGTCGGTAATCTGTCAAAGTTTTAGGGCGTTTTAACGTCCTTGCATTTTCAGACGGCTCAAGCCAAAATCAAGGACGTTAAAACGCCCTTCGTCATCTTACCATTACGATTCCACGCCATAAATGACGCGGCTAACAGAGGCTTTGCCCAAAGCCTGATAAATCAGGCTGAAATCAAAATCGCGTAAGATAAGTTACTTAATTTTCAGTTTTTTCAGAAGGCTTTTTCGCGTTTTCGATAATTACTTCAACGCGCCTGTTTTTCTCGCGTCCTTCGGGGTTGTCTTTGCCGTTCTTTTCGTTTTCGGCAATCGGTTTTGTTTCGCCGAAGCCTTTTGTTTTCAAACGGTTTGCGTCTGCGTCAAAGTTTTTCGCCAAATAATCTTTGACCGAAGCGGCGCGTTTTTCGGAAAGCTGCTGATTGTAAGAATCGCCGCCTTTGCTGTCGGTGTGTCCGTTTATCTGCATCGGCGAATCTTTATAGTATTTTAATAATTCGCTGATCTTTTTAAGCGTCGGTTCGGCTTCCGTTTTTATTTCGGATTTGTCAAAATCGAACAAAATATTTTCGGGCAGATTGATGACGATTCCTTCATCGGTCTGCGTTGCGTTTAAATCGGAAAGCGTGCGGCTGACTTCGAGTTCGGATTCTTTGACTTCCGATGTTTCAAGCGTTGAAGCGGGCGCGTTGCTTCCCGTTTCGGAACTTCCGACGGACGAAATTTCAACTTCGGAACGCTTCAAACTTTCAGTATTTCGGTCAAGCGTCAAAGTCAATTGATCCTGTTTTTCCTTCTCTTTTGTGTCAGTTGTCGGTGCTTTTTCATCTTCGCCGCCGCCAAGGGAACACGCCGCGCACGCGAACAAAAAAATTGCCAATGTTGTTAAAATTTTCTTAGACATTTTTTATCTCTCCGCCGGAATTCGGTCAATAACCATTGTCGGTGTGCGGTCATATTCATTCGTCCGCGAACCGTATTTATGATTTGTCGTCAAAGTCAAACTGTCGGCTTTCGGCGAAATTCTGCCTAAAAAAGTCAGAGTTCCTTTAATGGTCGAATTCGGCTCGATCTCGATGTCGGGATTTGCCTGCGGCGGCGAAAGATTGTATTGATTTCCCCCGTTATCCTTGATCTGCATTCCGCCCTGCGCCAATTTTATCTGGTATTTATGACCGTTCGTAACCGAAAAATCCAGAACGATGCTGTCGTCGTTATAAGAAACTTTCGTCACGCGCAAAACTGTTCCGTTCGGATGATTCGCCTGCAAATCGAGTTCTTTGTCTTTCGGCATCGAAGATTCGGCAGGACTTGTTTTTTGATCTTCAACATCCGCTTTTTTTGCTCCCGAATCAGTTACGGCGACATCTTTTTTATCTGCATTTTCCTGTTTTTCCCTTTGTGCAGAATCACACGCCAGCGAAAATACAAGCAGTAAAATTAAAAGGCAAAAAGTTATTTTTTTCAGCATAATTTATTTTGGTTAGAAAATTTGTGTTTCAAAAATTTTATCTAATTTCAATATCGCTCAAAACGATTTTCGGCGAACGGCTGAATTCGCTGTCTTGTCCGATTCTCTCGTTAAAAAAAAGCGTTAATTTGTTCGAATCAGCGGGAATTCTTCCGGCAAAACGAAAAGTTCCGTTCATTTTCTGTCCGTCGGGAATTTCTAAATCCGTATTATTTTCCGGCGAAACGAGATAAAAACGGCGCGATTTCTGATCTTGCAGAAAGGCGTTATCGTTGTTTCCCGAAGCGAGTTTTATATCATATTTGCTGCCGTTGACCGCCGTAAAATCAACTTCCGTTTCGTTTTCGCCGAATCTGATCGTCGTAATCGTAAAGGTCGAACCGTTCGGATGATTGGCGGTTTTATTGACGTTTTGCAGATTTTCAGGAAGTTTTGTTTTGAAAATTTGCTTGCCGCCCGACGGAAACGGAATATCGGTTATCGTCAACTGCGGACTGTTAAATTGGTTTGAATATTTGCTGTTGATAAAAAGCGTTAAGGATTCGGAAGCGTCGGTTGACGATTCGTAAAATTCCATTTTCAATTCGTTATTCGTAAACGGCTGAAGTTCTATTTTCTCGCTTCTCGAAGGATATTTATTGTTTTGATTATCAATTAAAACAATCGGATCGTTTTTGTCGGAAATCTCGATCGTATCGTTTGTTCCGTTGATCGCGCGAAGCTGCATTAAAATTCCCTTGTCGCTTTTTTCCACGCTTTCAACTTCGATGTTTACGCCGTTTTCGTGATAAGCCGACAGATCGAGTTCTTTGCTCGTTTCGCTTTGTAAAATTCCGCCGCCCGAAGAACAGGAAAAACATAAACTTGCGGCGAAAAGAATTATTAATTGTAATTTCAGCATAATTTCAAAGAAGTAATTGAAAAATTTTATGTGTTGATAGCAATATAACAAAAAACGAATATAATATGCCAATTATGTTCAAAAAAGTTTTGATCTTATCAGCATCGGTCGGCGCAGGTCATCTGTCTGCAGCAAACGCCGTCGAGAAAGAATTAAACAATCAGAATGCCGCCGAAGAAGTGAAAAATATAGACGTTTTGGAATACACGAATCCGCTTTTCCGCAGGCTTTACGGCAAGGCGTATCTCGATATGGTCAACACGATGCCCGAAGTTCTCGGCTGGATGTATGATTCGCTCGACAAACCTTGGGAAAATGAGCGGCGGCGACTCGCGCTTGACAGATTAAACACCCAGCCTTTTATCAAAATGCTCAAACGCGAAAATCCGGACATCGCCGTTTGCACGCATTTTTTGCCCGCCGAAATTATTTCTTGGCTTCGCGCGAAGGGAAAAATTGACACGAAACAAGCGATTATTGTCACGGATTTTGACGCGCACGCGATGTAGCTGTGTCATAATTTTGAACATTATTTTGTCGCGTTGGCAGAAACGAAAGTTCACCTCGATAAACTCGGAATTCCGGCGGATAAAATCACGGTTTCCGGCATTCCGATTGATCCGGTTTTCGCCGAAATAAAAGACAAAACCGAGATGCGCGAAAAGCACGATTTGGAAAAGGATAAATTAACGATTTTAGTTTCGGCGGGCGGTTTCGGAGTCGGCAATGTCGAACATCTTTTGTTTGCCTTGAGCAAACTCGAAACGCCCGCGCAAATTATCGCCGTTTGCGGGCGCAACGAAGAATTAAAAACCGATCTGGACAAACTCGCTGCTGAAAAATTAAATAATGAATTGGTCAAATTTCACCCAATCGGCTACACAAAGCAGATGGACGAATTTATGTCCGCGTCGGATATAATCGTCGGAAAACCCGGCGGTTTAACAACTTCGGAAGCGTTGGCAAAAAATTTGATCTTCGTCGTCGTCAATCCGATTCCCGGTCAGGAAGAGCGAAATTCCGATCATTTGCTCGAAAAAGGCTGCGCGATAAAATGCAATAATCTGCCGGTTCTGGCTTATAAAATTGATAAACTGATCGAAGATAAGCAAAAGTTTGAACAGATGAAAATCAATGTGCAAAATCTGGCAAATCCGAAAAGTGCCGAAAATGTTGTAAATAAATTAAGAGATTTTCAGTAACACAAAAATTTACGGCGTTCCGGCAATGTCCTTTTTCCGCCAATTTCGGAAACGCCGCAGAGCCAAAGCAAAACCCGTCCAAACCAAAAACGCGCCGCCAATGCAGGCGATAAACGCGATGAACTGCCCGATTATTCCGCCCGTTTCGCCGGTGTGCGTGAAGCGAACCCACGAGCGAAGCTGCCGTCCGGCGTTTTGCTCCGCGTAAGATTCCCATTTTGAAATTTCATTTGTTTCCGCATCAATGGTTAAATTAGAACGCGCGAATTTGTTCCAATATTTTCCTTCTTCAATTGTAAAATTCGCTTCTTTTTCAATCGGCAAACGCAGACTGATTGATTTCCAAGTCGTTTGATTTTCAGCTTTCGCCCACAAATCTTCCAGATTTTCCGGCAAAACTTCGGGCGTTTCTTTTTCCTTATTTTCCGCTTTCTGCCGTCTTTCCGGCGCGGCATTTCCGGTTAGCGTATAAACGAGATCATTTGCCCAATTATACGACATCACAACCGCCGTCGCGGTCAAAATTATCAAAACTAAGGAACTCCAAAAACCGATCACATTGTGCCAATTAAAATTTCGCGCTCTGCTTGGCAAACCGCGTCTGAACCATAAAACCGGCTTAAAATTTCTCCACGCGAGTTTGCGCGGAAACCATATATAAACGCCCGAAATTGCAAGAAAAAGAAACAAAAGATTTGCCGCATCGTTCAGAGATTTACCGATTTCCCGTCCGTCGCCGGAAAAAGCCAGCCGGCGATGCGCGTCTTCGACAAAGCGGAAAAATCCGCGCCAATTGCCTGCTTCTTCGCCTGTAATTTCGCCCGTGTATGGATTTACAAAAACCTGTCCGCCGCGTCCGAAGGAAACGACTGCCGCTTGATTCGGATTATTTTTCAATGAAATATTCGTCGGTTTCGCGCCGGGTTTTGCCAAATTCGCTTTTACAATAATTTCTCTGATCGAAAGTTTTTTTGATTCGGAAGATGTTTCGATGTATCGCGCTTCGCTTTCGGCAAAATCCAGAATGTTCGACTCAAAAGCAAGCAGCGCACCGCTGATGCACATTATGAAAATGAAAATTCCGGCAGTTATGCCCGCGATCAAATGAAACCAAAAGATTATTTTGCGAAATGTTTTCATTATTTTTTGTGGTAATAAATTTAAAAATTTTATCAACGATAGCGTAAACTATCTGTTGCGGGTGCGCCCGGAATATTGCTCGAAACCGGGATAGAATATATTTGCTGAACTGCGAAGCATTTTTCAATTGTTGGCAAAAATGCGGCGAACGGTAAAAATAATAATTCGGGTAATTTCGATAATCCCGGTTTACTCACAAAGTTTTCGTTATTTTTTTGACTTTCGGATAAAGCTCTTACTTATTGAAAATGAAAGTCATTTTCTTTTTATAAATTATGAATTTTAGCGAGATAAAAATGCTCCGTCAAACCTAGAAATTTATTTTTTTAATCGAATATAGCTTTTATCTTGTTTTATAAAATTTAGAGTGAAACGGCTGAAATAATTTAATGACTCATCTTACGCACAAATGTCTTTTTCCTGTCGCCGAAGGTGACAAATATAATAGCGTAGGGTGAAGTGCAGCGAAGCGAAACGAAACCCTACGTTTGATTGAAAAAGCATTTAGCTCGCTGAAAGTGAGCAACAAATTACGTTGCTGTGGCTCACTTTCAGCGAGCAATTAAAAACTTTACTAAACGTAGGGTTTCGCTCATTGCACTCGCTCCACCCTACGCTATTATATTTGTCGCTTTCAGCGACTAAAACTAAAATTGCGTAAGGTGAGTTAATGATTTAAATGATGACTTATTCGGGAGCAATTATTTTGACGATGCCAATTTCAAATGCGGATTCAAACACCTTTTCGTGTCATTGACTGAAAGGATTTATTTTTGCCGCCCAAAAACTTATCTGCGAAAATTGCTTTCATTTTTTTCGCCTAAGAAGCTATTTGGTAATTGTATCGCCGGCATCTTGCCGCCAAATTTATCTATTTTTTTCCCGCCGAATCGGGTAAATAACGCTCGAATCGGCGGCTGGAAGCCGCTAAGACAGCCGGCAAGATGCCGGCGTTACATTTTTTTTTGTTTCCAAATAGTTTCTAAGAGAAATTCGTCAATTTTTGCTGCTTCGTTTTTTGGAAGTTCCGCTAAATCATCGAAAGAAATCTTATCTGTAATCTCGTTAATCTTCTTGACAACTTTCAGATGTTTTTTCGGCTTGTTTTCAAATGATGTGAAAATTTAAGAACCTTCTTTTGTTTTTCGGACTTTAGTTTTTTGACTTCTCTAGTTATTCCTTTTCGATAACACTTAATTTTTTGATTTTCCTCAAACTATTTTACGGCATTTACTATTTTTTTTGAATGAATCTCCTGCAAACTTCTGACATTTATATTTGTCTGCGATTTTTTCGTCGCAATCGCTTCGATCAGAGCTTCCGCGCCAGTCATAGTCGTTACCGTCGGCACATTAAACTGCAATGCGGATTTGCGAATTGCTTTTTCGTCATAATGCGAAGTTCTTCCCAAAGGCGTGTTGATAATCAGGGAAATGTCGCCGCGTTTGATAAAATCCACGATGTTCGGGCGACCTTCGTTGACTTTGAAAACCGTTTCGCAATCTAAGCCGACTTCTTTTAAGCGGTTCGCCGTGCCGTAAGTGGCGATAAGTCCGAAACCCATTTTTGAAAGCCGACGCGCTAAAATTACGGCTTGTCCTTTATCCGAATCGTTGACGGAAATAAAGGCTTTGCCGGACATTGGTAATTTCAAAAACGCGCCTTCCATCGCTTTGCCGTAGGCTTCGCCGAATGTGTCGCCGATGCCCATAACTTCGCCCGTCGAGTGCATTTCAGGTCCCAATATCGGATCAACGCCGTGAAATTTTTTGAACGGAAAAACCGGCGATTTAACGAAGATTTTCGGAACTTCGAGAACTTCGGGCAGATTAAATTCGGCTAATGTTTTAACATTTGCCATCACAAGCGAAGCGATTTTTGCAAGCGGAACGCCTGTTGCTTTTGCGACAAACGGAACTGTTCTCGATGCACGCGGATTTACTTCGATGATAAAAACGCGGTCATCTTTTATCGCCAATTGCAGATTCATCAAACCTTTTACCTTCAACCGTTTAGCAAGCTGTTTCGTATAATGCTTGATCGTTTCCAGATGTTCTTCGGCGATTTTTTGCGGCGGAAGAACGCTGCTTGAATCGCCCGAATGAATTCCGGCTTCTTCGATGTGTTCCTGAATTCCGGCGATAACAACGTGGGTTTCATCGGCAAGCGCGTCAACGTCAATTTCGACGGCGCGTTCCAAAAATTTGTCAATCAGAATCGGTTTTTCCGGCGAAGCGTCAACCGCCGAACGCATATATTCGTCCAGCGTCTGCTCGTCGTAAACAATCGCCATCGCTCTGCCGCCAAGCACAAAAGACGGGCGCACGATAACCGGATAACCGATCTTTTCGGCGATTTCCTTTGCTTCTTCCGGTGATATTGCCGTCCCGTTTGCCGGCTGCGGAATTTTCAGTTCTTCCAAAAGCGCGGAAAATCGCTTGCGGTCTTCGGCGAGATCAATCGAATCGGGCGAAGTTCCGATGATCGGCACATTTGCATCATTCAATCTGTCCGCCAAATTCAGCGGAGTCTGCCCGCCGAATTGGACGATCACGCCTTCGGGATTTTCCAAATCCACGATGTTCATCACGTCTTCAAACGTCAGCGGCTCGAAATAAAGCCTGTCCGAAGTGTCGTAATCGGTTGAAACGGTTTCGGGATTGCAGTTGACCATAATCGTTTCAAAATCCGCATCGCGCAAAGCAAAAGAAGCGTGGCAGCAGCAGTAATCGAACTCGATTCCCTGCCCGATGCGGTTTGGTCCCGAACCCAAAATCATAATTTTTCGCCTGTCCGTCGGATTCGCTTCGTTTTCTTCTTCGTAAGTCGAATAAAGATACGGCGTGTGCGATTCAAACTCCGCGCCGCAGGTGTCAACTCTTTTGTAAACGGGCGTAATTCCCAAATCTTTGCGCCTTTTGCGAACTTCGATTTCTTTAGAATTTGTCAGAAAGGCAATTCGTCTGTCGGACAAAGCGTATTCTTTGGCAGTTGTTAAAATATCCGTCGGAATATCTTCGTAAAAAAACTCACCGTTGCTTTTCTTCGTATTTTTTAGTAAATTTTTAACAGAAATGCTTGGCGGGCGGGCAGTTATGGCTTCGTTTTCGGAGTAACCGGCTGTCCAGATGACGTTGAGCATTTCAATATCTGCAACTTCAAATGTATAAAAACGCTCCGGCTCTCTGACAAATTCCTTGACTGTAATTTTTACCTGATAAAGATTAACTCCCGATCCCAATGCCGCATAAAAGCGATGAATTTGTTTAATATTCGGATCATTGTTTCGATCTTCATAACTTTCACCTAAAATCGCTGTTGCCAACAAATTATCAAGACATCGAATTGATTCAAAATGCAGTTTTTTTAGAGATTTGTCTTTAACAGCACTATCGTTCAACGCTTTTTCTAAAGATCGCCGACTTATATGAATATCAAAATTCGTATCTTTATTCTTAAAGGATTTTCCCTGCCAATTTTCGACTGCCCAATCAAAAGCCTTTTTCCTTTCCCCGTTAAATTCATTGCCCGCAACTTCGGTAATTTCAACATCGGCTTTCGATAAAATTTTAAAGTTTGCAATGTTTTCAATCTCATTTTGCAAAATCATCACCTGTTTAAGCTGACTTAAAAACCAAACGTCAATTTTGGTCAGGCGATGCACATCTTCAATCGAATAACCATTATTTAAAGCGTAAGTGATATAGGAAAAACGCTGTGAGTTCGGGCGCGAAAGTTTCTGCTGTAAAACGTGGTCGGGAACGTCCTGCAAACGAAGCGGTTTAACGGCTTCGAGCGAGCGCAAACCTTTGAAAAGCGACTCTTTAAAAGTCCGCCCGATTGCCATCACTTCGCCGACGGATTTCATCTGCGTTCCCAAAACGTCTTCCGTTCCGGGAAATTTCTCGAACGCCCATTTCGGAATTTTTGTAACGACATAATCAATTGTCGGCTCGAAAGACGCGGGCGTTTTTCGTGTAATATCGTTCGGAATCTCGTCCAGAGTGTAGCCGACGGCGAGTTTCGCCGCGATTTTTGCAATCGGAAAACCCGTCGCCTTTGAAGCAAGCGCGGAACTTCTGGAAACGCGCGGATTCATTTCGATAATTCGCACGTCGCCGTTTTCGGGGTTGACGGCAAACTGAATATTCGAGCCGCCCGTTTCAACGCCGACTCTACGAATACACGCGAGCGACATATCCCTGAGTTTTTGATATTCCACATCGGTCAGAGTCTGCGCCGGCGCAACCGTGATCGAATCGCCCGTGTGAACGCCCATCGGATCGAAATTTTCAATCGAGCAGATAATCACGACGTTATCGTTTAAATCGCGCATCACTTCGAGTTCGTATTCCTTCCAACCCAAAATTGATTCTTCGATCAAAACCTGCGAAACGGGCGAAGCGTCAAGCCCGCGCTCGATGATTTCCTCAAATTCTTCCGGGTTATAAGCGATTCCGCCGCCCGTTCCGCCCAAAGTATATGCGGGGCGAATAATCGCCGGATAACCCGTTTCTTCGACGATTTTTTTGGCTTCGTCCCAATTGTGCGCGAAATCGCCCTTCGGCGATTCGATGCCGATCTCGTTCATCGCCTTTTGGAAAAGTTCGCGGTCTTCGCCGACCTTGATTGATTCGACATTTGCGCCGATCAACTGCACATTATACTTTTCCAAAATTCCCTGTTCATACAAATCAACCGACAAATTAAGTCCCGTCTGCCCGCCGACTGTCGGCAGCAGCGCGTCCGGTTTTTCCTTTGCAATAATCGCCTCAATCGTTTCGACCGTCAGCGGTTCGACGTAAGTTTTGTCGGCAATTTCCGGGTCGGTCATAATCGTCGCCGGATTTGAATTGACTAAAATAACTTCAAAACCTTCGTCTTTCAGAGCGCGGCACGCCTGCGTTCCCGAATAATCGAACTCGCACGCCTGACCGATAACAATCGGACCTGAGCCGATAATTAAAATTTTCTTAATATCTGTTCTTTTTGGCATATTTCCTTGAGATTATACAAAAAAAATTGCGGCTAACGTAACCGCAATTTTTAACTTTTTTTAAAACCTATAAAATTCGGTTCGGGTTTTAACGAAACTCCGAATTTTATTTTGACTTTTTCCTGTATTTCGTTTTTTAAATCTAAAACTTCACGCGCCGTCGCATTTCCACGATTTGTAATCGCCAACGTGTGTTTGGTCGAGAGTCCGACGTTTCCTTTTGTGTAACCTTTTTCAAATCCCGATTTTTCGATCAGCCACGCCGCCGGAATTTTTACGCTTTTTTCGTCAGTTTTATAATGCGGAACGCTTTCGTTCTTTTCGATAATTTGCAATTTTTCCGCAATTTCATTCAGTTTTGCAAATTTTTTATCGGTTACAATCGGATTTTTAAAAAAAGAACCCGCGCTTTTTGAATTCGCGTCTTGTTCGTCAATTACCATTGATTTTTTCCGGCGTATTTCCAAAACGGCTTCGCGCGTTTCTGCTAAATTCGGAGTTTTATCGTCAAAATAATTTTGCAAATCTTTATAGACGATTTTCGGCTCGCCGTTTTTCTTCAATTTGTAAATTACTTCTAAAACAACGCAGCGGTTTTTGTGTGTTGTATTAAAAATGCTCGTCCGATATGCGAATTTGCAATCTGAATTTGTCAGATCAACGATTTCCGCATTTATTCGGTCAAAACATTTAACGCTGACGATTGATTCGGAAACTTCCTGTCCGTATGCGCCGACGTTCTGCACGGGCGTTCCGCCGACGAAACCGGGAATTCCGCTTAGACATTCCACGCCCTGCAAATCGTTTTCAATACAAAATCTGACGAAATCATCCCAATTTTCGCCCGCGCCAGCCGAAATTAAAACCGTTTCGTCTTTTTCTTCTAAAACGGAAATTCCCTTGACGGCGATTTGCAAAACCAATCCGTCAAAGCCTTCGTCAGCGATCAAGACGTTGCTTCCGCCGCCCAAAACGAAAACTTCGAGATCGTTTTCTTGGGCAAATCGAAATGCTTGGGCAACTTCTTGAGCGTTTCGGGCGGTGGCGAAAAATTTTGCTTTTCCGCCGATTTTCAGAGTGGTAAATTCCGCGAGAGATTTGTTTTTCTGAATTTCTAAATTCATCAGAAAAAATCTATCACAAATTTGCAAATAATTGCATCCTCCGACACGCTTCGCTTATTTTTTGCGCTTCGCCCTGAGAAGCAGAATCCGCAGACGATTTGCCAGAATTTTTTGGTTCATAGATGTTAATTTATTGTAATTATTTTCAGCCTGCTTAAAATTTCCCAACTGAATTTCGGCTTCGCCCCAATTGTAGTAACCGGCGGCGAAGTTCCCGTCTAATTCGACTGTTTTGCGAAACTGTTCGGCGGCGGCTTTGAATTGATCGGCGTTGCGGTAAGCGATGCCGAGTTCGTTTGCCGCTTCGAGCCAGCCGGGTTTTAATTGTTCGGCTTTTTTCAAAATTTCGATGGCGGCTTCGTTTTCATCTAACTCGATCAAAGTAATGCCGAGATTTATCAACGCGCCTTCGAGATTCGGGTTCAGTTTATACGCTTTTTCGAGCGCGGCTTTGGCGAGCAGGAATTTTTCGCGGGCTTCTTCCTTTTTGTTCTTTTTCAAATCCTCTTTCGCGTAATTGTAATAAGCCCATCCGAGATTCGTGTAATCAATCTCGTTCGCATCTATTCTGACCGCTTCTTCCAGAGCCGCAATCGAACCTCTCCACTTGCCGAGAACGCCGGAAACAAATCCCAGATTGCTGAAAAGTTCCGCGTCGTCCTTGATAAACGCCGTAGCGAGGCGGTAGGAATTTTCCGCCAACGCCCATTCTTTAAGCTGCTGATAACTCTCCGCCAGATTCGCGTGCGCCAGTCCGTTGGAATTTTCCAGTTTGGAGGTAATTTCCGTGTAAGCGCGAACGGCTTCCGCGTAATTTTTTAGAGCGTAATTAGCAAGACCCAGATTAAACCAAGCGTCAACGTAATCCGGTTTCAGCTGAATCGCCTTGTTGTATTCGGCAATCGCTTCGGCATTTTTATCGGCGCGGGCGTTTATATCTCCGAGATAAAAATGTGCTTCCGGTTTGTCCGGTTCGATTTCGAGCGATTTTCTGAATGCTTTTGTCGCCGCATCATAATTTTCCTGTTTGTAGCGGACGAGTCCGAGAAAATACTGAGTTTCCGCATTGTTCGGATCGGCGGCGAGCGATTTGTTCAGATATTCCGATGCTTTGGCAATCAAATCCTTGTCCGCGTCGTCTTTCTTCTCGCTTTGCTCGATGTATAAAATGCCGAGAGGTGCATATACTTCCGTCAAATCAGGATCAATTTTCAGAGCCTTTTCGTAATTTGCGATTGCATTTTCGTTATCTTCTTCTTCATCGTAAACCGCACCCAAACCGGCATACGCGGCGGAATTTTCCCCGTTAAATTTGAGTGCTTCCAGATAAAATCCTTTAGCGTTGATAAAATCTTCCTTCTCGACAAACTCATCGGCGCGGACGGTCAGAGCTTCGCTGTAACCGAATTTTGCGTCCTCGTTAGTTTTATCAAGTGAAATCGCTTCCTTGAACATTCCCAAAGCGTTTTCCAGATTTTCACCGTTGACCAGATAATACTGCGCTCCGCCGGTCAAGGCAGCCGAAGCCTGTTCGGGAGTTTCGCGTTTTAATTTTACTAATTCTACCGGCGTATAAACCTTGATTTTCTCTCTGCGCCTCGTAACTCTGGCAAGCGTTTTATACTGCCTGCTGACTTTTCTGCGGGCAACCGCGCGTGTTGATTTTGCGCTGCGGCGCGTGCGCGAACTGCGGCGCGATCTGGCGTAACTTCTCTGCTTGGCGCGAGGCTGGCGGGCGACAAAAACGCTCGAACCGCCGGTCAGACTGCCCGACGAAACGAGGTCTTGGGCTTTGACCGGAAAACTTCCGATTATAAAAGTCCAGATTATAAATACGGTTAGTATAAATTTTGAAAGCTGCGAATTTTTTGTCATCAGATGCCTCAGAAGAATTTTTGTTCGGATAATTGCGGTAGAAATTCGGGAAAATCGTTTTCTACGATGCACAAGTATTGACAAGACGTTTGCCGTTCATTTGTTTTGCGTTGAGATTCAAGTTCCAATTTCAGGTAATAATTTCAGCATTAAAATCTCTACTGGCTTTCTTTATAATAGTTTTGTATAATTATTTTTAACCGCAGTTAAAAATTCTACTGCTAAATTTAACCAGAGTAAAGTTTTGCCGGATAAACGATAAAATGACATTAAATAATTTGAAAACAGGACAGACGGGAATTGTCAAAAGTCTGAATAATGAGGCGGCGGAACGGCGGCGTTTGTTTGATTTGGGGATTTTGCCCGGAACGAAAATTGAGAATGTAATGCCGAGTCCGCTTGGCGATCCGATTGCATACAGAGTTCGCAATTCGGTTATCGCGCTCAGGCGCGAGCAGGCACGTTTGGTCGAGATAGAGGAAACGGAAAGTGGCAGTTGAAACTAAAACAGACGCGGGTTGTAACGATTGCGCTGCATCTTGCGGCGCGGCGCAGCTTACAAAATTGGGCGTTGAAACGGGTAATTTTGATTACATCGTCGCGCTCGCGGGCAATCCGAATACGGGAAAAAGCACGGTTTTCAACCAGTTGACGGGGCTTCGTCAGCACGTCGGAAACTGGGCTGGCAAAACCGTCGCGCGTGCCGAAGGCGCGTTTGAAGCGGACGGAAAAAAATTTAAATTGGTTGATCTGCCCGGCACATATTCGCTTCTTTCGACGAGCATTGACGAAGAGATCGCCCGCGATTTTATATTGTTCGGTCAGCCGGACGTAACGGTGATCGTCGCCGACGCGACACGGCTCGAACGCAGTCTGCATCTCGTTTTGCAGATTTTGGAAATTACCAGCCGCGCCGTCGTCGCTCTTAATTTAATGGACGAAGCCGGGCGCAACAATCTGAAAATTGACGAGCGCGAATTATCGCGCGAACTCGGCGTTCCGGTTGTTCCGATGTCCGCCAGACGCGGCGAAGGAATTTCCGAACTGATAAACGCCGTCAGCAAAACGGCAAAAGGCGAGATTTCCGGGCGCGTTTATCAGGTTCGGTATAAAGATAGAAAACTGGAATCGGCAATCGCAGATTTATCCACGAATCTGCGCGATATTTTCGGCGATCTGCCGAACGCGCGTTGGGTGGCGATGCGATTATTGGAAGGCGATGAAAGCATCGTTAATGCCGTGCAGAACAAAACTCTGGGCGCGATAAAAGCGGAAATCAATCAATCTCAATTCGCGTTTGCAGATTAATAAAACAAGATGAGCAGCGAAGATATTATCAAACAAGCGGCAAATCTGCGCCTTTCAATCGGCGACGATCTGCACGATAAATTAACTCACGCGATCTACGCCGACGCGGGAAGAATCACCGAACGCGCCGTTTCCCGCGTGGGAGAATCTCACGCGCAAAGTTTCGACCAGAAAATTGACCGCATTTTAACCAGCCGTGTTTGGGGATTTCCCTTAATGCTTCTGATGCTGACGGGCGTTTTGTGGCTGACGATTGCGGGCGCAAATGTTCCGTCGGCGATGCTTTCGAGTCTTTTGCAAGGCACGATCTACACATATCTGCATCAATTCGCCGATCTGCTGAACGCGCCTCTCTGGATTTCGGGGCTTTTAATTGACGGCGTTTATCTCGGAACGGCTTGGGTTATCAGCGTGATGCTGCCGCCGATGGCGATTTTCTTTCCGCTTTTCACACTGCTCGAAGATTTGGGTTATCTGCCGCGTGTCGCGTTTAATCTTGACCGTCTTTTCAAACGCGCCGGAGCGCACGGCAAACAATCTCTGACGATGATGATGGGTTACGGCTGCAACGCCGCCGGAGTCGTTTCGACGCGAATCATTGACAGCCCGCGCGAGCGTCTGATTGCCATTATTACGAATAACTTTTCGATCTGCAACGGGCGTTTTCCGACGTTGATTTTGATCGGAGCGATTTTTATCGGCGCAACTGCTCCGCCTTGGCTGGCGAGTTTTATCGCCGCCACGAGCGTCGCCGCCGTCGCCGTTATCGGTATTGTTTTTACGCTTTTGGTTTCCGCGTTTTTGTCAAAGACGATGCTCAAAGGCGAAGCGTCGAGTTTCAGTCTGGAACTTCCGCCGTATCGTCCGCCGCAAATCTGGCAGACGCTTTATCGTTCATTAATTGACCGCACTCTAATTGTCTTAAAACGCGCCGTTTATATGGCTGCTCCGGCGGGCGCGGTAATTTGGCTGATAAGCAACATTTTTATCGGCGGCGAAAGCGTCGCGTGGCACATCGTCGGGTTTCTGGATTCGTTCGGCGTTTTAATCGGCTTAAACGGCGTGATTTTGCTCGCGTATATCGTCGCAATTCCGGCAAATGAAATTGTCGTGCCGACGATTTTAATGCTCACTCTGAATTTAGCAAAATCAAGCCTCGCGCAAAACGGCGTAATGCTCGAACTCGAAGAAGCGCAGATCAGAGAAGTTTTAACCGGAGTCGGCGGCTGGACGCTTCTGACCGGCATAAATTTAATGCTTTTTTCGCTTCTGCATAATCCTTGCAGCACGACGATCTGGACGATTTGGAAGGAAACCAAAAGTTTCAAATGGACGACTGTGGCAACCGTTCTGCCGGTTGTTTTAGGCATCGCAGTTTGTTTTCTAACGGCGGGGTTTGCCCGCATATTCGGTTTGATATAACGAAATTTTATGACTGCAACGAGCAATAAAAAGAAAAAATTAACCGTTTCAAAGGAAGATTATCTGAAAGCCATCTGGAGTTTGTCCGAACGCTTTACGAGGGAAAAAATCGAAGCCGGGACAAATGATCTGGCGGAGATTTTAAAAGTCAGTCCGCCCGCCGTTTCAAAAATGCTCAAACAGATGGAAAAACAGATGCTCGTCGCGCACACGCCGTATTACGGAGTTCGCCTGACCGAAAAAGGACGCGAAGCCGTTTTGAAAATCGTCCGCCGACATCGCCTGCTCGAATTATTTCTGGCGGAAATTTTAGGTTACGATCACGATGAAGTTCACGAAGAAGCCGAACGGCTCGAACATCACATTTCCGACGAATTCGAGAGGCGAATTGATAAACTCTTAAATTATCCCGAATCCTGTCCGCACGGCAGCAAAATTCCGCGTTCGGCTGAAAATTGATTTGTTCAAAAATTTTTGAATCGGCTGTTTTAAAAGTGTCCCATAGTTTTTCCCGCAAAAATCTGATACTTTTAAGTCAAATATAAATTTTAGAGGTGAAAGTTTTTATGCCAACAACAGCGATAATGAGTGGCGTTTTGTTAATTTTAATCGGAATAATAGGTTATTTCTTCAGTCTTGCGGACGGAAACACGAGTTGGACGGCTTTAATTCCGGCGATTTTCGGCATTGTCTTATTGTTTCTGGGTTACGCGGCGCGAGCTTCGGACGGGCTTCGCAAACACCTAATGCACGCGGCGGTTCTGCTTGCGTTAATCGGGTTCATTGTTCCGCTTTTCAGAATAATTTCAAAAATGAACGATTTTACAATTTCTTTAGCTATTCTTTCGCAAATCGCAATGTCGCTGATTTGTCTGGCGTTTGTAATAATCAGCGTAAAATCTTTTATTGATGCCAGAAAAAACAGAATTAATTAGGCGAAAATGTTTTCTCAAAAACATAATTTTGATTATTCTCAAAACAAAAATTCCAGCCGTTAATAAAAACCGGCTGGAATTTTCGCTTAGATAACGAAGCGTTAATTAGATAATGTCTATTTTTCGCTGATGATAAATGTCGGGACCATTCCGCCGCCGCTTGAAACATTGGCAAGTTCCGAAGACGAAAGACGCGTAAACGCCGAACCTACTTTGCCGTCAAATAAAAGCGGATCGAGATCAACCAGCTGCTCGACCATATTCCAGTTGCCGACTTCGTTGAGCATCGGAAATTCTTCTTTGGCGGTTTTAACGCGTTCCTGAACTAAATAATCGCCGTTTTCCAAAGCCAATTTTATTGCGTCTTTCCACTCTTCGGCAGTTGAAGCCCAGCCGATGTAAATTCCGTGACCGCCGTAATCGTCGTTCGGTTTCAAGACGAGTTTTGCGGAATTTGCCCGCGTCCATTCGACCAAATCAATTTCTTCGCCGTTGTTGACGGTTTTTTCATCGCGGAATTTTCTCGTCCAGGGAATGTGCGCTTTTATTGTTTTCAATTCCTTTTCGGTAAATAAATCAGCGTAGCGTTCATTTGTTAAAACGGCGAAAATTGCTTTTTTATGAACGATCTTCGAGCGAAAACTATTTGCCATACAAATCGCGCCCGCCCGATACGCTTCAAGCAGAGCCGAGTCTTCGTCCATAATCGGCAGATATTCGTTGACAAGCAAACGCCTGTAAACCAGATCAATTTTGGTATCGTTGTATTTCAGAATTTCGCCGTCAAATTCGAGTTCGTCGGGCGAGCAGATGACGGATTTATAACCTTTTGACTGAAAATAATCGCGGAAAAGTTCAAACTCCAATTGAGTGGGTAAATCCTTCAAATCAACAATGGCGATGACGGGTTTTTCTTCAATTTCGTGTCCGAGATATTCTTCATAACATTTGAGCAGAACATCGAGGGTTTTGTCGCGCCCTTCCAAACCGCGCACTTCATAAGTTTCGGCAAATTTTTTCATCACCGGCATCTGCATAAAAATCGCCGTCGCCGAATCCGCATACGCGATTCCCGCCGGAGATTCGCCGTTTAATTCGACAAAGCTATACGCATCGGCGGTTAAAAAAGAATCGAGCCGCGCCGTCGGCGAAACCTGTCTATAACCCGGATCAATCGAAATCCAGTCGCGTTCGATGTCTGTGATTCCGAGTTCGTCAAGCAATTCGTCGTTGTCAACCGCCGCTTCTTTGACCTTTTGCAAAGTGTTCCAAACGATTTCGCAAATTTCGGTTGTCCGCGCCCAATCCGTTTCGGTAACAAAATGCGGACGCAAATAAGGACACAATCTTCTGCCGCCGAAAATCAGCTTCGCTTCTTCTAAACCTTCGTCCAAAACCTGCCGTGACTGCTCGGCTAAATCGAAATTTTTCAATAATTCGTTATAATGTGCTATTGCTTTTTCCAACATATTTTCCTGTTTATTTTCTCTTAAATTATATTCGTATCTAATTACCAAATAAGGCTTTACTTCTTTTTCGCTGTGAAATTCAAACCCGTAATTTTCATACAGCCGACAAAGTTTTTCGCGTTTCGCGCAATCGAGCCGCAAAAACGTCTTGCCTTCGCGCTCGGCTTTTTCCTTCGCCCAATCAATTATCGCCTTAGAAACTTCGCCGCCCGCAAATTTCCGCCGAACCGCAACTCGATGAATAAACGCCGAATCCCGGTGCGGAACATCATCCCAAAATTCCAAATCTTCATTTTGAAACCGCACGCAGCCCGCAACTTCTCCGCCGACTTTTGCCAAATAAAACTGCCCTCGTTCAACATCCCTTTCGGCTAATTCCCTTTTCAATTCATCGTGCCGCCAAAGCGGAATCCCCTTTTTCTCAAGCCAACTCGCCGCTTCCGTTAAAACCGACAAAACCGTTGCGACATCATCAAGTTCGGCTTTTTCAATTTTGACTCGCATTTTTAGAAAAATTAAAATGTTCGCGCTTTTTCGGCGTTGCAGTTTTTCGGTCAACTTGTCCGTTTTTCAATTTTTAACCTAACAAAATAATTGATAATTGAGAATGGAGAATTGAAAATATCAAAAAATTCTCAACTCTCAACTCTCCATTCTCAATTATTTTGTTAGTTAAGTTTGTAAAAAACGGACAAGTTGACCGAAACTTAAAGACTTTAACATTTTCAATAAATTTACTTTCCGCTTATTTTCAAAATCCGATCAAATTCAGCTTTCTTCAGAGGCATTACCGAAAGCCTCGATTGTTTAATCAATGCAATTTCCTGCAATTTTTCTTCGTCTTTAATTTGCTGTAAAGTTACAGGATTTTCAAACTTTCTAACCGCTTTTATCTCGACAACGCTCCATTTTCCCGAATCATCGGTTGGATCATCAAACGCTTCTTTGGTAACTTCCGCCAAACCGACAACTGATTTTTCCGAAACCGAATGATAAAAAAGCACTTGGTCGCCTTTTTTCATTTCGCGCAAATTATTCCGCGCCTGATAATTTCTCACGCCGTCCCAAATCGTCGTTTTATCTCTGAGCAAATCGTCGAAAGAATATTTATCGGGTTCTTGTTTTACGAGCCAATAATTCATTTTCTAAAAAGGTAAATCCACAATCAAATTTTGCCATTCTTCGTGTTCGGAAACAGACCAAATCAACAAAAGTTCTTCAATGGCAGTTCCGATTTGAACGCTTTGAGTAATTATGAAAACTCCCGGGCAATGATTTTGCAAAATGAATTCGCCGAAATGCTTCGGCATTGTTCTTCTATCGTGCGAAACCAAAATTCTATTTTCTTTTGCCGCTATTTGCAGAACTTTATTGTCTTTCAATCCACGCAAATTTGCTTCGTCCGCCGTTTGAAAATCAATCGTCGGCTCGCGCCTGATTAAACCGTCAATTATCTCCTGATTAAAATCCGCATCGGCTTGAAAACGAATTTTCATTATATGGAAACCTCGCTTTCCTTTCGCGCCTTTTTCAACCGTTTGATTAAATCTGGATTCGCTTTTTTCAAATCTTCAAAACGCTCTTCGGCTTCTTGTTGAAATTTTTCTTCCGATTCGCGCAAATAGTCGTCAATTTTCGCTTGATTTGCCAGATAAAATGTCAACGCGCCGTAAATTTCTTCGAGATTTAAAAGCGGAAATGACCGTTTGATCGTTTCAGGCGAAGCACCGCGTTTAAATGCTATGACGACTGAATCGAGCGAAATCCTCGTGCCTCGTATCCAATAACCGCCGTTGTGTTGTTCGATATATTTTTCCATAAATTTCTTTTCCTAAAAACGAAAAATATTTTTCTTCCAACTCTCCAAACTTTCCAAACTCTCCAAACTCTCAAGACTTCTTCTGCGCCTTCACCGCCTTTTTGTTGAGCCATTTCGCCCAGCGTTCGATATACGGACGAAACGGTTTGAAAAATTTCGCCCGTTTGCTGTTTTCCGACTGCTTTTCGCCCCACGCTTTCAGATTTTTCTGCGTATATTGCCGAATCTGCGGTTCGAGATTCTGTTTTTTGACCGAATGTTTTAAAGTAAAATAATAATGCTGCCCGACAAGCGAAAAGATCAGTCCCGCCAAATTGCTTTTGAACGAAGTTTTCGCCATCCAACGCTTGGTAAATCCTTCGGTCGGCTGTAATAACGCGCCCATCGAAACTTCGAGCCACGCCGATTTGTTCTGCACCTTCGGATGATAAAGTCCGGGCATATCGCCTTTGATCGGCACGTTTGAATTTTTCAGACGCGGATCGTTGATAAAATCCACGAGTTTTATTCTTTCCAAACCGCGAATATGCTCGATTGGCAGAAACGCGACGGCATCTTGAATCTGCTCCTCCACTTTTTTCGGCAGATCAATTGTTGATTCGTTGTCTATTTTAATTTTGGTATCTTTCGATGTCCTGATACCTGCTGTTTTTATTGCCATTTCTCTAAATTATAAGTGTTTATTAATTTTTGTTCTAATTGGTTTTTTATTTTAAAAGACTGTATTTCCAGATGTTTAAGACCAATAATATAATTGATGTATGAAAATTGATAGTTGATAATTAGATTCTATTTCTTAAATTCTCCATTTTCAATTATCAATTATCAATTATTTTGTAAGTTTTTTTAAAATTAAACGCACGCTTCATTTATTTGATAAATGTGAATCGAAAGCGTAAAAATATGTTGCAGATTCACAGCAAAATTCGCTCAAAAGCAACAAACATTTGAGTTTTTAACCGTTTAAAAACAAATTTAATTCAATGTTTTACTGATATTTATTGTTTGGCACGGCTTTTGTTTTATCATAAGTTTTTGAAACGATGCCCAAGCAAAAAACCATTTCAAAACCAATCGAAATCAGCGGAATCGGCTTGCACACGGGAGCAAGCGTCAATCTGAAATTGAAACCCGCGCCGCCGAACACAGGATATATTTTCGTCCGCACGGATTTGGACGATTTCGAGATTCCCGCCTCGGTTGAATACATTTCGCATTGCAGTTACGCGACGACGCTTTTGCGTAAAGGCGTTGTTTTATCAACGTGCGAGCATCTTTTGTCTGCGCTTCGCGGCGCGGGAATTGACAATTGTTTTATCGAACTCGACAATATCGAAATTCCGATTCTCGACGGTTCGAGCGAAATGTTTCTGGAATTATTGGAAAAAGCCGGAACAGTTGAACAAAACGCGCCTAAGCGGTTTTTGAAAATTTTGAAAAAGGTCGAATTCGAGCAAAATGACCGGAAAATGAGCATCGAACCTTCGGAAAAATACGAAATCTACTGCACGATTGATTTTCCGCATCCGTTTATCGAAAAGCAGACTTTTCATTTTGAACTCGAAAACGGCTCGTTCGGCAAGGAAATTGCTTCGGCGCGGACTTTCGGTTTTACGACGGAAATCGAAATGCTTCGCAATGCCAATTTAGCACTCGGCGGCTCTTTGGATAACGCGATTGTTTTAACGCCCGACGGAATGCTCAACGAAAAACCTCTGCGCTTTAAGGATGAATTTGTGCGCCACAAAATTCTCGATATTATCGGCGATTTCGCGCTTTTGGGAATGCCTTTTTTGGGAAAAATTACGGCGGAAAAATCTGGACACGCCGTTCACGCCGCTTTGATGAGCAAATTATTAAAAACTGAAAATGCTTGGGAAATAGTGGAAAAGTAAACGGTAAATCGTTAATTATCAGAAATTTTCGTGTGCGATTTGCTATAATTATTTTATGGCAAAAGCGGCGAACGGAATTATTTCAGGAAAGTTTCAAACGCAGATTCAGCGCGTTTCCGCCGATTCGATTGCAGCGGAAAGCGACTGGCTCGCCGTCGAAGAACCGCTTGAAATCAGACTCGGATTTACGGAAAATGATAAAAAAACTCACAAAGCCGTTTCGATAACGATGCGAACACCGGGAAACGATTTCGAGCTTGCCGCCGGATTTTTGTTTACCGAAGGAATCTTAAAATCAAAAGATCAGGTCGAATCAATAAAACATTGCGGCAAATTTCCGAACAATCAAAACACCGTCCGCATTGATTTGAACGAAAACGCAAAAATAAATCTCGAAAAATTACGGCGAAATTTCTATACGACTTCGAGTTGCGGAGTGTGCGGCAAAACATCGCTCGAAGCCTTGTTTATTGCGGGCGCGAAAGCGATAAAGAAAAGTGATTCTGCTAAAATTTCGGCTGAAACGATTCACGAACTGCCCAAAAAACTTTTGCAAAACCAAACCGTTTTCGGCGAAACGGGCGGACTTCACGCCGCCGCGCTGTTTGATTTTCCGGGAAATTTAGAAATTCTGCGCGAAGACGTTGGGCGGCACAACGCGGTTGACAAATTGATCGGCGCAAAATTTTTGTCCGATGAATTGCCGCTTTTTGATAAAATTTTATTTTTAAGCGGACGCGCTTCTTTTGAACTCGTGCAAAAAGCTGTGATGGCAAAAATTCCGATCATCGCCGCAGTCGGCGCACCGTCGAGTTTGGCTGTCGAAGCCGCGCGAAAATTTAACGTTACCTTGCTCGGCTTTGTCCGCGATAAAAGATTTAATATTTACGCGGGAAAAGTGAGAAGTGAGAAGTGAGAGGTGAGAAGTGAGAAGTAAATTGATTTCTTATATTTCTCATTTCTCATTTCTCACTTCTCACTTCCCAATTAAAATTATGAAATTGCGTTTGAGAAAAAATTCGGTTCGCTTGCGGCTTTTGCAGACGGAAGTGCGCCGTTTGCGCGAGGTTGGAAATGTTTCGGAGAAGATTATTTTCGGCGTAAATCCGACCGAATATCTGACTTATTCGGTGAGGGTTTCGGGCGAAGCGTTGAAGATTTACGCGCAGATGGTCAATAATCACATCGAGATTTTTCTGCCGATAAAAACGGCTGAAATTTGGGCTGATACAGACCAAATCAGGCTTTACGAAACGCAGGACATCGGCGATTTGGGCGAACTCGAAATTATTGTCGAAAAGGATTTTGAATGCGTTGACAGACCGTTTGACGAAGATAATGAAGACGCTTTTCCGCATCCGAAAATGGAATGTTAGAAGAATTTTCCCGCGAATGAACGCGAATAAGCGCGAAGAAAAGAAGAAAATTTAACAAGGATGAAGGCGATGAACAGGGATTTTTACAAAATCTGAAATCTGAATTTAAAATCTTCTTATCTCTGTCTATCTACTTTATCCCTGTTAAAAAAATCTTAAAATTTTATGCACGACGAACACGAAAATATAAAAGCGGAACGCACCGAAGATTTGGGCGATTTAAAAGTCGGCGAAGTGCGGGATACAGCCGCCGGAATGAAAGCGGTTTTGAGTTCGATGAAAGACGCTTTTGCAAAATCAGGCGTAATTGAAGGAACGCGATTATTAAAAAATCTCAATCAAAAAGGCGGCGTTGACTGCAATTCGTGCGCTTGGGCTGATCCCGACGGCACGCGCACCGTCGCCGAATTTTGCGAAAGCGGCGCGAAAGCGATTGCCGACGAAGCGACGACGAAAAAGGTTACACCTGAGTTTTTCGCTGAATTTACGATTGAAGAATTATCAAAACAATCGGATCAATGGCTGAACGCTCAAGGTCGAATTACCGAACCGATGTTTTTAGGCGAAAACGCGGCGAATTACGAGCCGATCTCTTGGGAAAAAGCCTTTGAAGTTTTAGCCGAAGAATTAAATTCCTTAGAATCGCCCGACGAAGCGATTTTTTACACTTCTGGCAGAACTTCAAACGAAACGGCGTTTTTGTATCAGCTTTTTGCTCGTCAATTCGGCACGAATAATTTGCCCGACTGCTCGAATATGTGCCACGAATCAAGCGGTTCTGCTTTGTCCGAATCAATCGGCTTGGGCAAGGCTTCGATTCGGCTGGAAGATTTGGAAGACACGGATTTGATAATAATCATCGGACAAAATCCCGGAACTTGCGCCCCGCGAATGATGAGTTCGCTCGAAGCGGCAAAACAAAAGGGCGCGAAAATCATCGCCGTCAATCCTCTGCCCGAAGCGGGTTTGATGAATTTTGCCAATCCGAATCCGCAGCATTATAAAAATCCGCTTGATTATCCGCTTGCGATGCTCGGCTTAAAGTCAACCGAACTTGCGGATTTGTATCTGCCGATCAGAATCGGCGGCGATATGGCTTTCTTGAAAGGCGTGATGAAAATTCTGCTCGAAAAAGAGCGCGAGCAGCCGAATTTGGTTTTTGACCGGAAGTTTATTGATGAAAAAACTTCGGGTTTTGATGAATTTATCGCAAATTTAGACGAAATTTCTTGGAAGGATATTTTAGAGCAAAGCGGTTTAGAACGCGAAGAAATTATAAAAGTCGCGGAAATGTATGCGTCGGCGAAACGCGCGATAACTTGTTGGGCGATGGGCGTAACTCAGCACAGAGAATCGGTTGCGACGATTCAGGACATCGCAAATCTGCATTTTTTGCGCGGCAATATCGGCAGACAAGGCGCGGGTTTGTGTCCCGTGCGCGGTCATTCAAATGTGCAGGGCGACAGAACGATGGGCGTTTGGCACGAAATCAAACCCGAATTTGCCGAAAAATTAGAAAATAGATTCGACTTCAAAGTTCCCGAAAAACGCGGCTTTGATTCGGTCGAATCAATCGAAGCGATGCACGACGGACGGGCGAAAGTCTTTTTTGCGATGGGCGGAAATTTTCTGTCGGCAACGCCCGACACGCGCTTTACAACCCAAGCGTTGCAAAACTGCGATCTGACGGCGCAGGTTATCACAAAACTCAACCGAACCGCCGTTATTACGGGCAAAAAATCTCTGATTCTGCCGTGTTTGGGACGCACGGAAAAGGATTTGCAAAACGGCGTAGAGCAATTTCAGACAACCGAAAACACGATTCTGAACGTGCAGACGACGCGCGGAATTTTAGAACCGGCGAGCGAGCATTTGAAAAGCGAATCGTGGATCGTCGGCAAATTGGCGCGGGCGGTTTTGGGCGTTAAAACGAAAGTTGATTGGGAAGCGTTGATAAACGATTATGATCTGATTCGGGACGCGATTGCCGAATGCGTCGCGGGCTGTGAAAATTACAACGAAAAGGTAAAGCGTCCGGGCGGTTTTTATCTTTACAATCCCACGCGCGAAGGCGTTTTTCCGACCGCCACGGGAAAGGCGATTTTCAAATCGAGCAAACTGGAAAAAATCGAACTCGAAAAAGACCAGTTAATTATGACGACGATTCGCTCGCACGACCAATTTAACACGGCAATTTACGAACTCGACGACCGTTATCGCGGCATTTCGGGATCGCGCCGAGTGATTTTGATGAACGTAAAAGATATTGCCGAACTGGACTTAAAACAAGGCGAAGTTGTTGATATTACGAGTTATTTTAACGGCGAAGAAAGACGCGCCGAATCATTTATCGTCGTAAAATATCCGATTCCTAAAAGTTGCGCCGCGACATATTTTCCCGAAGCAAATGTTTTAGTTCCGCTAAAAAGCACGGCGAAAATCAGCAATTGTCCAACATCAAAATCGGTGATAATTACCGTTAAACCGCATTTGCACGACGGCAAAAGAGTTTTTACGGGCGAATTTAAATAACTGACTAAAGCGCAAGCGACTGGAGCGCGGGGCGTTTCCGATTGCAACCGTCGCGCGAGCGGCGGAAAATCGTTGCTAATTCAGCAGTTGGGAATTGTAAAGACTTTTTCGCGCTACGCGCTCATTGCAAGCGAGACGCTTGCGCTCCAGTCAAAAAATATGACCGAAAAAGAAATAGATAACTTAGTTGAGCGCAACTTAAAATCGAATCCTAATCAGATGATTGACACGGAAACGGGACTTGCAGCGTTGGAGAAAATCGCTGAAACCGCGAAAAAACAAAACGTCGAATGGGCGTTGATCGGCGGCGTGGCGATGCACCTTTACGGAAGCCCGCGTCTGACGAAAGATGTTGACGTTATCGCCTCAAAGATTTTAGATTTGGATGCCGAAAGAAATCTCGGCTTCGGCGGCAAACGCTATCAAATTAAGATCGGCAAAAAAAAAGTTCCGATTGATTGGATCGTCAGAAACGACACGGCGCGAAAATTTTACGAAAAGGCTTTAGAACAAGCGCACGTTTTGAAAAACGGCGTTCCGATCATCACGCCCGAATGGTTGATAATTTTGAAATACATCGCCGGACGTTTCAAAGATCAGCAAGATGCCGTGTTTCTTTTGAAACAGAAAAATCTGGTCAATCGAAAAATTATCAAAAAACACATAATCGAAACGGCGGGAGGCGAATACTGGGCTTTGGCGGCTTCGGGTTTACAGCGTTGGTATGATCTGGCGGACGGGCGCATTACGACCGAAAAAGAAGATTACGAAGCGGGGAAAATTTAGTTTGTGGATAAAAATAAGTTCAGCGGCTACATTCTCGCGGGCGGAAAATCTTCCCGAATGGGACGCGACAAAGCGTTTTTGCGAATCGGCGAAAAAACTTTTATTGAAAATGCCGTCGAAATTCTAAAACCGAACTGCGAAAACGTAAAAATCGTTCTCAACAAATCGCAAATTGATTTCATTCCAAAACTTCCAGATCAAATTCCGCACATTTTCGACGTTTATCAAAATCGCGGCGCACTCGGCGGAATGCACGCGGCATTAAAGAATTGTGAAACGGAATTTGCCGCAATTTTAGCAGTTGATCTGCCGTTTGTTACGAGCGAAGCGATTGCAAAATTATGCGAAATTGCTTTGGACTTAAAAGAATTTTCGGCAATCGTTCCGCGTCAGAATGATGAGAAATTGCAGCCGCTGTGCGCCGTTTATCACGCGGAAAATTGTCTGCCGAAATTGGAAGAAATTCTTTTGAAAGACGAATCGGTTTCGGTTAAAGAATTTCTCAAAACAATTCAAATCAAAATAATTGACGAAGAATTTTTGGGTAACAATAAAAAAATGTTTGCAAATATCAATTATCAAAGGGATTTTGAGCAAATATAATATCGAATTTAAGTTAAGCAGATGAGTAAAAGTAATCAAATATAATGCAGAAGCCCGCACGAAGTAAGGACGCAAAGAACACACTTACTGCGTGCGTGTTTCTGCATTCGGATTATCTTTGAAAACATATTACGATCTGCTTAGTAAATTTATGATTGGAATCAGGTCAGAATCGCCCGCTGCCGCAAGCGGTTCTGACAAAAATCAAAATTTCACCTTTTACCTTTTCATCTTCTAAGAATTCCAATCGGGCGTGTGAAAAATCCCTTCTTCGTCAACTCTCTGATAAGTGTGCGCTCCGAAATAATCGCGCTGCGCTTGAATTAAATTGGCGGGAAGACGGCTCGAACGGAAAGCGTCGAAATACGAGAGCGCGGACGATAAGCACAGCGAAGGAACTTGGCTTATCATAAATTCGTTGTTTATAACGCACCAGAAATCGCGGTTGCGGCTTAAAATTTCGGCAAACTCGTCGTCTAAAATTAAGTTTGGCAAATCGGGATTCAGTTGATACGCGCGGCGCATATCTTCCAAAAGCGCGGAGCGAATAATACAGCCGCCGCGCCAGATTTTAGCGATTTCGGCGAGATTCAAGCCGTAATCTTTTTCTACGGAAGCCGTCTGCAAAAGCGACATCCCTTGCGCGTAAGTTATAATGAACGAAGAAAAAAGCGTGTGCTTTAAGCGTTCGATAAATTCTTCTTTATTTTCAAAAACGTCTTCGCGCACGGCGGAATCGTGCTTCTCGTCTGTTTCGACGGCGGCTTTCTTCTCGCTTGCCGTAATCTTGTCAACATCAATTTTTTCCTGATGCTGACGGCTGACAACCGTTTCGGCGGCGTGCGCTTCGCGGGCGGCTTTAGCTTCGTCTAAAAGCCTTTCGCTTGCCGCAACATTTTCGTCAGCCGTCGGCGGATTTGTAACTTCCGGTTCGTGGCTGCCGTATTTTTCGGCAATGACGATGCGCGTTTCCTTTTGCGCGGAAATCTGCCGCATCGTTACCGCCGCGTCAATCGTCGGAATCGGCACGCCGAACTCCAAAGCGACTTCCGAAGTCCATCTGCCCGTTCCTTTTTGCGCCGCTTTGTCCAGAACCATTTCGACCAACGGATTATTCGTTTTCTTGTCGCATTTCTTTAAAATATCGGCGGTAATCTCAACGAGAAACGAATTGAGTTCCGCTTCATTCCATTTGTCAAAAGTTTCGCTCATTTCGTCGTAATCCATCTTCAAAACGCGAAGCATAAAATCATAAGTTTCAGCCAGAATCTCCATCAAACCGTATTCGATTCCGTTGTGAACCATTTTGACAAAATGTCCGCTTGATCCCTTGCCGATATAAGTTACACACGGCTCGTCATTGACCTTTGCGGACGCGGCAATCAAGATCGGCGCGACCTTTTCGTAAATATCTCTTTCGCCGCCGGGCATAATGCTCGCGCCGCGTCTCGCGCCTTCCGCGCCGCCGGAAACGCCGACTCCTAAAAAGCCGAAACCCTGCTCGCTCAGATATTTTTCGCGCCTTTGCGTATCGGAAAAATGCGAATTTCCGCCGTCAATTATAATGTCGCCTTCGCTCAAAAACGGAATCAGGCTCTCGATCACCGCGTCAACAATTTTTCCCGCCGGAACGAGAAGCATAATTTTTCTCGGCGCGTCTAGCGATCTTACAAACGTCGGCAAATCCGCAACGCCTTCCACCGCAAAATCCGCGCCTTCTTCGTTTAATAAATCAACTTTTTCCGCGTCCAGATCATAACCGACGCAGGAAAATCCGTGTTCCGCGACGTTGAGCAGAAAATTTCTGCCCATCGTTCCTAAACCGATCATTCCGAATTGTGCTTTTTCCATAATTTTATTTTAACGCAAACCTGCAAAGTCGCAAGGATGCAAAGGTTTAATTGAAAAAAATTGTTTTGTCAGCGGCGAAGCGCGAGCCAATGCGTGAACGTGTTAGATGTTTTATGTTATCTTTTTGATATGAAAACCTTGATTGAAGCGATTCGCCCGACAACTTTTATCGAATCGGAAAAACTGAAAACTTTTTTGAACTTAGATTTAACAATTGCGGCGGAAACTTTTCAGCACACGGGAAGTTTCAAATTCCGCGCCGCTTACAATGTTGCGGCAAATGCTGCAAACGAACATCTGATAACGGCTTCATCGGGAAATTTCGGTCAGGCGTTGGCTTATGCGTGTAAAATTTTGGGCAAAAAATGCAACGTCGTCATGCCGGAAAACTCGGCGCAGGTGAAGATCGAAGCCGTCAAAAATTACGGCGCGACGGTGAATTTAGTTGACACGAAAAAAATCGGACGCGAAGAGAAAGTTTTAGAATTAATAAAAGAATTTCCCGACGCTTATAAAGCGAGCGCGTATGACGATCAACTCGTTATCGAGGGAAATTCGAGTCTTGGCGACGAACTTTCGCGCCGAGATTTTGACGTTGTAATTTCGCCAATCGGCGGCGGCGGTTTGATTTCGGGAATTTCTAAGGGACTTTGCCGAAACGCTTCTCAAGCGGTTTTGATCGGCGCAGAACCGCAAATGGCAAATGATGCTTTTTTATCTTTGAAATCGGGAAAAATTATCCGCAATGAAAATGAGCCGCAAACTTTAGCGGACGGCGCGAGAACGCTTTCCGTCGGCACGAATAATTGGGAAATTATCAAAACCGGCGTTTCGGAAATAATCGAAGTTTCGGAAGAAAATATTAAAAACGCCTTGCGTTTGTATTTTAATTTGGCAAATCTGAAGGTCGAACCGACGGGCGCGTTAAGTTTGGGCGCAATTTTGGAAAATGCGGAAAAATTTGCTGATAAAAAAGTCTGCGTCGTTGTCAGCGGCGGAAATGTTGACGCGGAAATTTATCGAAAGATTTTATCCGAATGAAAAATTATTTTCTCTGATAAATTCCATTAAACGTAACATTTGCGCCGCCGCAATTGAGGTTATCGGAAACTATCAGGTATTTTCCCAGCAATTGCATTTTCACGCGGCAATCGTATTCGCCGTCGCCGTCGCTCAAATTCAACTTATTATTTTTCGCTTCTCCCTTAAAATCAATTTCTCCGATGTGTATATTGTTGTCGCCCAAACCTTGCCAAAAGGCGTTTCCTTTGATGATATAATGTCCTCTCACCTTCATCGGCGTAATTGTTATATTGTTTTTCGCGTGATGCCATTCGCCGAGCCAGTTTGTGTTTTGAATTGGATTTTCGGGAATTTCTATTTTGTCGAGCGCGAGCCAGCCGACGGTTGGATTTCCGCTTTTCGGCTGATACCAACCGCACGCCCAATTTCCGTAAGTTCGGTTGACGATTATTTCGTCGCCCGCAATAACATAAGATTTCTGGCGGCAGTTTTCACCGTTCGGGCAATCGTCGTCATCGTCGTAAAAATACGCTCTTTCGCCTGTTTTTCCTTTAACTTTTGCGATCTTAAAATCAAAATCCGGCACAGTCCAGCGTCCGCCGCGACACCAATTCGGCGGGCTTCCGTCAACAAAAGAAACTTCTGCAACCCGATCAAAAACCGGATTTATAAATGCCAACGGAAATTTTTCAAAAGGAACTGTAACTTCAAAACCGCCTTGCGCGTAAGACGCGACTTGATACGGATCGAACGAGAATTTCAAGCCTTCTTTTGTAATATTCCATCTGGCAAAATTTTCTATTTTCGCGCCCGCGCCGTCAATTATTGATTCATAACCGTCGCCGATCTGCTTTTTCAAATCGGCAATCGCGTAATCGGAAAGAATTTTCAGAAATGCCGCGTCGGGTTTGAAAAGTTCGGGCAGTTCGATCTTTTTGTTGTTTTTCAGATCGTAATTAAAAACTATAGTCCAGAAATTTCCGTGCGCTCCGCCCGTGTATTCCGAGCGTCCGAAATTTACGCTGATAAAATTTTCGCCCGCGTATTCGATCTCATAATCGAGAGAATATGTGTAAGTTCTGCCCGTTTCCACAAATCCCGCGTCGTCCGCGTTTTCCGATACGAGAGGCTCTCTAAAAGTCTGCATATCGTCGAACGCAAACTTTTTGATGCGTTCATTAAAATCTTTCTCGGCGGGCAAATCCGCGTTTTTGATCTGCGGATAGAAAACTTCGATCTCGAACTGCTTTTCCTTATTTGTTTCCTTGAAATTTTGTTTGATTATTTCCACACCCGTTTCGGCGCGAACTTGAAACGCCAACGCGGTAAAAAGTAAAATCAGCAAGTATAAAATCTTTTTCATAATCAGTTTTTTTGAAAATTAACCTCCGTTAAATGAACGAATTTTAAACGGAAATTTGCCAATGAATATTAAAAAATAACTTGTAATAAATTATTTTATTCTTTTCGATAAATGCGCCTTTTTTTTACCGGGACATAATGCCAAATGCCGAATGCTCAATCATTAATAGATCACAAAATTCAAAGGCAGAAACCCGACAGTTATGGAGGGTGCTGTTTATCAATTGATATCTTACGGATAAACGATATTTCAACGAATTTTTGAAAATCAACGCCCTTCTAATTAATCAGCACCCTCCATAACTGTCGGGTTTCTGCCTGTTTAGAAAACTCTATTTAAATTTTTGTCATCAAAGATCAGAGAAAAAAATCGTCGTTCTGAAAATCGCCGTTGAAAAACGCTTTTACGTCCGATCTGTGCAGCACGATCAGACTCCAGATTCCGATTGGAATTCCGACGACAAAGCAGCAGGAAACAAGCGGAATCATCGCCAAGATCGCCGAAGTTTTCGACCATTTGAAATTTGCGCCTTTGAGCATTTTTACTGCGCCGAAAATTATCAGAGGAGCGATTAAAATACTCAAAATGGCGATTCCGAAATTCATTGCAAGTCCGAAATTGTAGCCCGCGCGTTCGGCTTTGCTCATCGGAATCTGCATTTGCAAAACTCCGGCGAGCCGCAAAACGACGCTTATCAAACTCAAAATTCCGATAACGCCGTTTAAAATTCCGACGATTATCAAGCCGATTGCGGGCTTTTTCAGTTTATCCGTGATTTCCTTCATTTGCTTTTCAAAATCTGCCGCCGCAGATAATCGAGCGCGGCTTGGCTCGAACGCCAGCGAATCAAAAATCTGTCGCCCGGTAAATTTAAGCGGAGCGATTTTGTTATATTTTCGTCCGAATAACCGATAAAAACCGTGCCGACGGGTTTTTCTTTTGTGCCGCCGTCGGGTCCG
Organism: Pyrinomonadaceae bacterium; assembly: GCA_965214585.1. Classification (GTDB taxonomy): domain Bacteria; phylum Acidobacteriota; class Blastocatellia; order Pyrinomonadales; family Pyrinomonadaceae; genus JAHCHG01. Next base: position 4,025,045 of record OZ243957.1, read on the forward strand.
GCGATTCCCGTTACCGAAACGCCGAAATCGGTCTTCGCTCTTTCGCGTATTCCCTTTGCCATCTGTTCGGCGACTTGGCTGCTGACCGCGCCGAATTCTTCGATTAATTCTTCGGAAACCTCTAAATTATTAATCTTCGCTTCGTTCGCATAAACGATTGCGCCTTCGATAAAATATTTTGACGCGCCCGCCACGTCCGTTAATCTCTGGCAAATCAAACCGCCCGTGCAGCTTTCGGCGACGGCAAGCGTTTTTCCATTTTCGGTTAAAAGTTTGCCGACAATTTCTTCCATCTTTTCGCCGTTTTTCGCAAACACGGCAATTCCGAGTTTCTCCGCGATTTTGTCGGCGAGTTCTTCCAAAAGTTCGTTCGCTTCCTGCTCGCTTTTTCCCTGCGCGGTCAGCTGAACTTCGATTTCGCTTTTATTAAAAAGTGTCGCCGTTTGCGGATTTTCGTATTTTGTATAAACGGGGGCGATTATCTCGTCAAGAGCCGATTCGCCGTAGCCCGAAACGCGCAGAATTTTTCGCCGGACATAAATTTCACCCGCTTTTTCGCGCAATTTCGGCAAAATATCCTGCTCGAACATCGGTTTTAATTCTCTCGGCGGTCCGGGCAAAATAACGAAGAATCTGCCTTCGAGTTCGACAAACATTCCCGGCGCACTTCCGTTTTTATTGTCCAAAATCGTCGCGCCTTCGATGATAAATGCCTGTCTTTTGTTTATTTCGGGCATTTTCTCATAGCCGAAAGATTTAAATCTTTCGCGCAGATTTTCGAGAATTTTTTCGTTGAGAATTAATTTGCGGTCAATCGCTTTGGCGGAAATTTGGCGCGTGATGTCGTCTTCCGTCGGACCCAATCCGCCCGTTGTGATAACTACATCGGAGCGTTTTAAAGCATCCCTGACGGTTTCTTCAAGCCGCAGCCCGTCGTCGCCGACAATCGTTTTAAGCTTGACTTCAATTCCGATCTCGTTGAGTTTTTCCGTCAACCAAAGACTGTTTGTATCTGTTTTTGCGGGAGTTAAAAGTTCCGAACCAACGGCGATAATTTCAGAAATAAGCATATAGTCAAAATAATTGAATTGGTAAAAATTTATTTTATAGCAGATGAATACTCATTATCAATTTATATCAAAAATAAAAAGTTCTTGACTCATATTTTAAGGTTTGATATAATTTTGGCAAACTTTTAACAGTATTTATTCTATAGTTGTGAAAACAATAAGGAATTGAGCCTATCACTACTATATGCTGTTGTATAGGCTTGACAAAATCTTAAATTCTAAATAGGAGAAAATCATGAAAACAAAAATTTTAATAGTGATGTCAATATTAGGTTTAATCTTATTATCGGCTTTTTTAATTACTAACCAAAAAACTTTGGCTAATTTCATTGTTGATAAAGATGATGCGCCTATTAAAACTTACGAAGAGTACTCTCAAATACCAACAAAGAGAGCGAGATTAGATGCTCTTAACAAAGAAACACCAAAAAATAAGGCTCTGCTTTGGAAGCACCATTTGAAGTATTATGAACAACGAATGCAACTGAATGAAGCACAAAAAGAGTGGCTTAAAGAAATGAATCAATTTTTGAATGAGGATGTTTTTAAAGCCGTAAAAGCTGTAGATGGAGACAGGGATAAATTTTTCAAAACTAATATTGGAAAGTCCTTTGAAAATTTAATGAAGAAGCAATCTAATTTATTTAGTAAGGATCAATCTAAAATATTTTGCACAGTTATCGGTGATGTTTCAAACATAACACAACCTGACCCTGAAAGAGATAATTCTAGTAATAATTTTGATGGTGGTGTTTATTGTAATTGCGTTACTAGTGTTTGCGCTCAATGTCCCGATCTTTTCGCTTGCGAATCTAAACCTTGTTTAACAGTTTCAGCTAATTGTGGGTGTTTTGCATTTTGGACATGTACCAAACAGTGTGTAATTGATCTTGATGGTGATACCTAAATAAAAAAATTTGAGTTTAATTTGAAAAAAATGTCATGCTAGAATGTTTTTCAAATTAAACTCAAATATAGCAAAAGAAAGCTTTTTATATTATAAAGTATCATTCATAAATATCATGTAAAACTTCTGTAATTGATTTACGCTGAGCAAAAGTGTCATCATCACCATTTTCTTTTTTCTTACGCACTCTTTGTTTTATCTTTTCATTATTGTTGCCATTTTTCGGAACATCGAAAAGCGATTTTGTAGTTTCTACATGATCTTTACTTATTGATGCAACCAAGTCAGAAGATGTGTCATTTTCAGAGTTAATTTTGGCTAAATTTTCAATTTGTTTCTGTTGCTTATCCAAAGCAACCTGTTTTTCCTGATTAATTTCTTTAAGTTTTAAGCGGCTTTCTTCTAAAAGCGTTTTGCCGCGATTTCTTCTAGCACGTTCAAGCGCACGAATAGATGCTGCTGTTTGAGGATGTTCCGCAGGCTCACGTTCAATCTTACGTAGAGTTCTTACATAATTTCGCAGATCGGGCGACGGATAAACGTAGGTTTTCTCGTCGGCGTTATTATTTTCCAGAACGTAAGAAAGATGATTGACGGCGGATTTGTGGTCTTCGACCTTGTTATAAAGCGCACCGAGCGTGAAATAGACAAGCGGCGGCGCACCGTTCATCAATTGTAGAATCCGTTCGCCGCGGGTGATTACTTCCTGAACTTCAAAGCCGAACCAACGCCTTTCATCATCGCGCAAAATTTCGTTTGCCGAAAGGTAGAATTCAAAAACTTCCCGTGTTCCGCTTTGCGGCGGTTGTGAGAAAGTCTTCCACAAAAAGTATGCAAAAATGCCGAAGAAAAATATTACAAACATAGGAAAACCCGCAACAAACAGCATTGTCGAGATCAAACCGAAAGCCAACGCATACTGTGTGTTTTCTTTGAGAGCCGTGTTAGTTTTTTTCTGAATTTTATCGCTCACTATTTTTTATTTTAACAACTGTCGGATATTTTTAATTTTTTCGCCTTACTGCCGGTAAATATTTTTAGAAACTATATGAAATCTTCGTGTTTCTTCATAGTTTATTTCTTATTTTCTTCTTCCGCCGCCGCTTCTACCGATTCTTTGGTCGGCAATTTCCTTTCCGGTGCTTTCGTTTCGGTTTCTTCGGTTTTTTTCTTGGTCGTCTTTTTAGTTTTTTCCGCCGTTTCTACCGTATCTGTTTCGTCTGAATCTTCTTCGGCTTTGTGTTCTTCGGGTGTTTTCGCTTGGGCTTCTTCTTTTTCCATCTTCAAACCGAATTCCGCTAAAACGTCCATAAATTTGCTGACGATGTGCGACGGCGAATTAAGCACAAAAGAAAATGTGTCGCCAAGCGCGATGGCTTCGAGTTCGACCAAAGACGCGATCTTTTTCTCCAACGGCAATTCGCGGAAGTCTTTTGTATATTCTTTTTGCTTTTCTTCTTCGACAGGTTTTTCTTCAACCTTTTTTTCCTTTGTCATAATTACAATTTCTCCCGCTTTTTCGACTTTTACCTGACAAGTCAGGCGTTCGCCGTTTTTCAGACGCGCCTCCGACAAATGCTCTTTTTCGGCTTTTGTTACCTCCGAGAGCAAATTCATTCCTTTCGTTACCGTAACGGCGCACGAATCGCATTCGCCGCGTCTGCCGCATTCGTCTTCAATGTCAATTCCGATGCGCCGCGCCGCGTCAAAAAGATATGTTCCAATCGGAATCAATCCCTCAATATTTTCTCTCTCAAATTTTACGTCAGCTTGTGTCATTTATTATTAAATTCTTGTTCCTCGTATTTATTTTTATTCTGCGGCAAAAGATTTGACGCGCACGCGCGGCTGCGCTCCCGAAGCCGCCGTATCAGCATCTTTCTTTTGACAAACTTCGCACAAACCCAAAATCCGCAGCGAATGATGAGTCGGCTTAAAGCCGTATTTATAAGCCATTTCGTCTTGCAGAGCCTCAATTTCCGCCGAGTAAAATTCGACCACTTTTCCGCATTCGGTGCAAATCATATGATCGTGATGCTGGTGGTTGTAATGATGCTCGTAATAAGTTTTGCCGTCGCCAAAGCGAACTTCTCTGGCTAAACCGGCTTCGGTCAAAAGTTTGAGAGTTCGGTAAACCGTCGTGTGTCCGATGCTCGAATCTTCCTTTTGAACCAACCAATATAAATCTTCGCTCGACAGATGATCTTCGGTTTTCAAGAAAATATCCAGAATCAAATCTCTCTGGGCGGTTCGCCGCAAACCGGATTTTTGAATATGATCTAAAAATACCTGTCTTTCCTTTTTGAAATCGCCTTTTTTGCTCGACATAATTGATGGTAAAAGTTCAAAAAATTACGCTCGTTCTGCTCTTTGAATTTATTTTAACATTTGAGATTCTTTTTCGCTAACGATATTTTTTCGCGTATAGTTTTGAGCTTTTCCGCATTCGCGCCGTGCCTTTCTGCTAGATGCGTAGAACGAAGTCCAAGTTGCAGATAGAGTTCTAAAATCTCGCCTGAACTTTTCTCTTTCAGAGCCTCCAGATGCTTTTCAAAAGTATCCTGATCGGCTCTCGCAAATGTTCCAGTTAAAGCCGCTTCCGCGCTTTGGATTTCCAGATTTTCAATCGTGCTTTTTACCAGCGGAAGCAATATCTCCTTCGCCGCCGATTGACTCAAGCCGCATTTGCTCAAAGTTTCAACGGCGGCATCAATCAGAGCGATCAGATGACCGCACGCCATCACCGCCGAAGCGTGATAGAGAGTTTTATTTTCAGTCGGAATCGAAAAAGATTTGCCGCCCAGATCGCCGACGATTTTTTCGCCGGTTTTTACCGCTTCGTCGTCGCCTTCGATGCAAAAGTAAGAATTTGCAAATCTCGACGCGCCCAAAACCTGTTCGCTGATCGAAACAAGCGGATGAATTGACGCGGTTTTACAATTTTTTTTCTTCAAGGACTTGAGAATTTCGGACGAAAGCGAACCGCTTGTGTGAAAAACGACAACTTTATTTTTCAACTTTTCCGCAAGATTTTCCGCCGTTCTTTCGATTTCGCCGTCCTGCGTCGTGATAAAAACCGCATCCGAAGAAATTTCGCCGTAATTTTCATCTGTAAAAATCAGAGGTTTCGGCTCGATCAATTCGGAAATTTTCAGATTTTCACGGCGGCTGAAAAGATTCTCAACTTGATAATTTTCCCTGCTCAAAGCTATTGCCAAAGCCCCGCCGAGTCTGCCGATTCCGATGATTGAAATTTTCATTTTGAGCAATTGTAAATTGAAAATTGTAAATAGTAAATCGAATCGTAACTTTAATAAACTTTTGCTTTTTCACTTTATCTTCAATAGAACATTAACAGTAACTGTTCAAGATTAAAAAAATCGCAGGTCTGGAAGGGTTACTCTCGCGCCCGCTTTTTGCAAAAGTGAAAACGCCGAATAATTTAAAAATTGCTCTACTTATAGCTAAATTTTCAATAAAACGGGTTCATTCGGCAACTCGTCAAGCCATTTATTGAACTTTAATTGTAAATCTTCACGGCTGAGATAATCAAAATCGGCGGGCGGATCGGCTTTGAATAGCGGCGAACCGGAAATCGAATCGAAAACTTTTCGCAAAATTATCAATTGATTATCGGTTAAAAGTTCGGATTCTTTTGTCCGCAAAATTTCGATCAGATACTTTGCGGCGAATGTAAATTCATCGTCGTCAATTTCCTTAGTAAAATTTTCGATCAGCGGAATCAGCGTATCGCTTAGTTTGTATAAAATTTTACGGTAATTTTCGCGCCCTTCGCCGATAATCTTTTGCAGAGTTTCCGGCAGATTTTCCCATTCGGCAGTTTTTGAAAGTTTGAATGAACAGACGCAAAACGGGTGCTGTTCGAGTATTTCGCGCACATCGAAACGGCAGTCGAGTTCCCGGAATTTACGCATTACGGCTTTGGCTTTTTCCTGATAAATTTGCGGAAAAACGGAAATTTTTGAAAGCCTCTCGAATTCCCACCATTTGTCGCTTTGCAGAATTTCGTCGTATTTTTCCTGCAAATAATGAGATTTCATAATCAAATCGTGCTTAAAGGCGAAATGTTTGCTGTATAGATCGTAAAAACTCTTCCAGATTTCGACGAGTTTTTCGTTGAGCAGTTTGTTCGGATCGTAGTAATTTGCGTCAAGCAGTTCAAACAATTTCTCGCGCAGATTTTCGATTTCCAATTCTCCCGTATTTTCGCAAACGGCGAGAAAATTTGATATTTCGCCGCGCGTTTTGCTGCCGTTGATAAAATCTTCCAAAACGATCAAATCCTTTTTGCGCTCACGAAATTCCGTTTCGGCATCGGAAAATGCATCCACGATGCGGTGCAGACCTTCTTCGAGATTTATCGAATTTTCCAGAATCAGTCTGACGGTGTGCGCCGCCGAACCGAATGTTTTTTCGGTGTTTGCCGCCGTCCGCCAGATTCTCGTGTTTAGTATTTCAGCCGGCAATTCGTCAAATCTTTTCAGAACATTTGCTTCGTTCCAAGTTTCCAGCCAAATTCTCAAAGCGTCGTGCGCCGCTTCCCGATCATTCGTGGTTTCGATGTTTTCAAACAAATCCGATTCGGTCAGAAGCCGCGCCCAATCAGCTAATTCCTTGTTTCCGTAAACCTTCGTTTTCGGTGCGGCAATTCCGGCGATGTCGTCCCAGATTATTTTCAAATCCAGAGAACGGCGATTGATTCTGTCGCCTTTTGAAGTAACGAATTCGATCTGCCTCTGGGCAACCAGCGCGGTCAGCAAAAGATGCTGCGCTTCCCTGATTAAGCCGTAAGGCGTTTGTTTCAGTTTCTGATAAATTTCTTTTAGCGAAACGATTTCATCCTTGTTTGCACGAACCAGTTCGAGAATTTGGCGGACAAGCGGAAGCTGGACGATATTTTCTTCCGTTTCAAGCAGATAAGCGTTTTCGTGCCGGTAAACCAATCCGAGAGGCTGCGCGTATATTTCCGCCATTTGCTGAACATTTTCCAGATTCGTCCGCGCACCGCTGAAAAAATCGTTGACCAATGCGGAAACTTCCGCCATTTCGAGCGTCTGGAAAAAATCCGGGTGTTGCGGATAGATTTTCTCAAAAACTGGTGTTAAAACTTCATTGAGCAATTCGGGAAGAGTCGTGCGCTCTTTTGCGTTTTCCGAAAAATTAATTTCATCTTTCCCGTAAATGATTTTCGCTTCGTCGAGAAAAAGGCGCGTCCAGATTTTCTCGACAAGAAGCTGATGCGCGTGTCCCGCCTGCCTGATTTGTTCGCTGAATTTTTCGCGCAAATCGCCGTCGGTCAAAAGCGCGTAATACCGTAAAACCGTGTCCGCTTCGTCTTTTCTCATCGGCGCGGGCTTCCAGAAAATCTGCGGAATTTCCTTGTCAATTTCAAAATCTTCCGGCTTTTGCGTAACGATGATTTCCCAATCGGTCAGACTGTTTTTATCCGGCGCATTCGGATTATTTTGCCCGGCAATGTCCCAGAGAATTTTTCCGCGCCTGATGCCGCCGCGCCAGATTACGCGGCTGTCCGTCCAGTCGGAGTTTTCATTTTGCTCTTCTTCGGCAAGCGTCCAATCGGCAAATCGGTCTTTGGCAACGCGGCGCAAAAGTTTCGGAATCACTCCGGTTGATAAATTTTCGACGCATTCGGCGAGTGCCTGACTGAGATCATCTTTGCCCGAAATTTTCAGACTGTATTTGAATCTTCCCTCTCCAACCTCGATTCGCTGCACGTCTTCGGCAAATGATTCGCTGAATTTTTCAAGCAGATTTTCAACTTTTTTGACAGCTGACGGCGGATCATTTTCGTCGAAAATCAAAATCGCCGCGCAGATTTCTCCGGCGGAAGTTCCTTCGCCGTCGAGCGATAAAAGCAGAAGAGATTTCAGAATCAATTTCGCCTGAAGCCTTTCCATTATCGGAAGTTCGCTGATTATTTCAGAATTTATCCGGTCAAAAACCTCAAACGCTTCCTTTAACTCTTCGACTTTGCGAAGCGCGGGTTCAACGCTGTCGAAAACCTCGTCGAGCGTAATCAGAGAATTTGCCGGGCGACCCATAATTTTGCTTCCGGCTTCCGACACAAAACCGAGCAGAGCAAAATTCTGAACGTATAGACGAACAAACGGAGCAAGTTCTAAAATCGAAGGATGAAGCGGGTAAAGCGACGTAAAACGCTGTTCGCTCCAGCGAAAATCAGGCAGCACTTCTCGAAACTCCGCGTAAATATCGCGGAGCAGAGATAATGATTGGCGATGTTTCGGAAAAATATGCGTGTCAACAATCTTGTAGAGATGTTCCTGATCGAGAAAATCAATTTTGTAATTCGACGAAATCGCCTGATTCGCGCCGTCCGCGCCGGCAATATCGTCGTCGAGAGCGACACCGACGAAAATATTCAGTTTTTCGGTCAGTTTCGCAATTTCGCCGAGCGTCGCGCCGTCGTCCCGCGCCACGCGCGACATTCGGTCAAATGCCGTGTCTATAATCAATATAAAGGTCAGATCATCGGCTTTTTCGGCGGCAAATTCGAGCAGTTCGCTTAATGAAAGATTCGTTTCGTCGTTTGAAACCGCAAACGCTTCGGCAATCGCATTTTGCAATTCTTCGAGCAGAGTTTCGTGCGAACCGCGCCGCACACTCGCAATCGGATAATGACGGCGTTTAAGCTGTTGGATGCTCGCCGAAACGTGCGAATCCGTAATTCTCGAACGAAGTTCGGGATTTGCCACAAGCATTCCGAAAGCCGCCAGAAAATGACTTTTTCCGACACCTCTGTAACCGGCAAGCGCGTTCGCCGCGCCCGCGCCCGCCGGCAGAGAAACGATCCGGTCAATCCATTTCGACATCAGATCGGAGGTCGCATCGGTAAAATAATAAGTCGTAACTGTTTCCGCAGGTTCACTGTAAAAATCCGGCAGCGGTTTATAAGAATGAACCTCGATTAAATCCTTAACTTTTTCCTGAATTCGTTTCATTTTTATTTGAAAAGCGTTTGAAATGGTAATTTCTAAGCAAATCGGCGTGAATTTGTGAAAATTACAGCCGTAAAAAAAATCGGCTGTTTAATAGTTTAACAATTTTTTACAAGAAAAAAAACAACTTTTCGCATTTATTTTGCGTGTAGATTTATTTTCACGAACTTGCACAACTTTTTTTTTCTTTGGCGCATCAAAAAATTACTTTGCAATTAAGTTATTAAAAGGTAAACTTAAACTATTCAACACAAGAGTTTTTTCAGGAGACGATAAATGCTTAAAACTTCGATTTACAAATTGAACTCATTTTTTCTGATTTTGGCAATCTACGTCAGCGCGATTGCCTTTTTTCCGATAAGTTCGGCGGCACAGACAAATCAGCCGAACGACGATAAACAGCAGGAAAAGGTTGAAAAACCCAGAAACACGGAACCGCTTGACACCGACGAAGACCCGTCGAAGATCGGCGAGCGCAAAATCAACGGCGGACTCGGCGATAAATTTTTCGGCTGGCTCGGCGGTTCGCGCGAAAAGGAAATTGCCATCGGCAGACAAATTGCCGCTGAGGTCGAGCAGCAGACAAAATTGGTTGAAGACCCGATTATTACGGAATACGTCAACCGCGTCGGTCAAAATATCGTTCTGCATTCGGACGCAAAAGTTCCTTTTACGATCAAGGTTATTGACAGCGACGAGGTAAACGCCTTCGCGCTTCCCGGCGGATATTTTTACGTTAATAAAGGATTGATTTTAGCCGCCGACAACGAATCCGAACTAGCAGGCGTTATGGCGCACGAAATCGCGCACGTTGCCGCCCGCCACGCTATGGAAAATCAAGGCAAAGGAACTGCTTTAAATTACGGTTTGCTCGCCGGAATCATCTTCACGGGCGGAGTCGCCGGAGCGATTTTGCAAAATACGGCTGGTTTGGGGCAGGCACTCGCCTTTTTTAATTTCAGTCGCGGCGCGGAACGCGAAGCCGACAAATTGGGCGTTCAGTATTTATACGCCGCCGGATACGATCCGACGGGAATGGCGACGATGTTTGAAAAACTCGCTTCCAAAAACAAGAAAAAACCCGGCACTTTGTCGAAACTTTTTTCGTCGCATCCGCAGTCGGTTGACCGCCGCGATGACAGTCTGGAACTCGTTTCGCGCTTCCCGGACAAAGAGGAATACATTATCAGCACGTCGGAATTTCAGCGCGTTAAACAATATCTGCTTCGCCTGACAAACGCCAAAGCCGGAGTTATCGGAGATTTGGACGACGCGGACGAACCGGGCAGACCGACGCTCAAACGCCGTCAGCCGAAAGCCGATTCGGACGATGCAGACGGAACTTCCGATTCAAACGAAGAAGCTGCTCCGCCGAAACTAAAACGACGCGGCGAGCCTCAGCCGAAATCTTTACCCGAATAAAAACTTGTTATTGTTGAAAAAAAAAGAAAAGGCGTTGGAAAAATTCCAATCGCCTTTTCTTTTTTTAAACTTTGAAAGAAATTTAGCCCGCGAAATATATGAAAATTATTACTGATCGGTTTAATAATTGATTGATTTGAAAATAAGAAATTTATGCCCGCTGAATTCGCGGAAAAACGCGGAAATATTATAAATTTCCTTCTTTTTTTCCGCGCCCTTCCGCGAATTCAGCGGGCAAACTTCTTAAAATTAAAGAACAAACAGCGTGCCGCTTAGTATTGAAAAATTATATAACATTTTATATCTTTCAAACGACTTTCATAAACTTCGCGGGCGGAAAAAAATTTCGCTTTCGACGTTAATTTAATAATACGCCGTAAATTCCGAGTGGCAGACTATAAACCGAATCGCTTGTCGCAACGATCATTTCGCCGTTTCTTGTAAAACATAAACCGATTACGTTCATTCCGGCGACGAAAATTTCAGCGTTCGCGCCGTCGCCGGAAATTTTGACGATTCCGTGTCTTCCTTCCAGACAAGCGGCGACGTAGAGATTTCCTTCCACGTCAAACGCCAAACCCTGCGGTCTGCCCAGACCTTTGTAGAAGACATTTTCAAAACCGCCTTTATCAATCGAATAAACAGAATCGAAACTGGCGAGTCCGGGCGCGGAAAGATATAGTTTTCCGTCAATTCCGAAAGCCAGATGATACGCGGAAACGGACGGTTCGAGCATTGCGAATGATTCGGAACTGCCCAGATTTGAAACGCGAAAAATCGTTCCGCTTCTGTCGCCGACAAACATTTCGTTGTCTTCGTCAAAAGCGATTCCCGTCGCAATTCCTAAATCGGACGCGTATGGAATAAATTCCCGGTTATGACTGACGCGGTAAACATCGCCTTCGGCTCTGGCGGTTACGAAAAGCTGTCCGCTTTTGTCAAATGCAACGCCCGTCGGATTGAGAATATCTACCGGCATTTCGTCGAGATAGCCGTCTTTTTCAAGCCGGAAAAGCGTCACCGGAAGCTGCTGACCGCGCGAGCCGGAGCGCGTTAAAATGATCGAATCGTCTTTCGGATCAACTGCCGGATTTGCCACGATGTGCATATCTTCCGCCAGTTTTTTTCCAACCGTGATCGTTACCGATTCGCTTCTGTCGCCGCCCGCTTCGAGATGCACTTCAACTTTTGCGTTATCGAAATCATTCGGGACTTTGACCAAAATTCTATCGGGCGACGCGCCGACGATTTTTCCCGCCTGCCCGTCAAAAAAACATCCGTAATGCTGCTCGTCGGCAAACCCGAAATTTTCGCACTCGATTAAAATTTCACCGCCGGGAATTGCGCGGGACGGTTTGACGGATAATATTTTCCCTGCTTTATTCATTAATTTTCTCCAAAATAGAACTTATAATTTTACGACGCGGAATCCAAACTGTCTAATAGGATTGGAAAATTAAATTTGCAATGTAATAATTAACACCTGAATTGATCTCAATTATTTATCAGGATATTCTATTTTGATTGTAATTTATTGACAATAGTTATTAATTTGCTATTCTTATTTTCAAATGAGTTTTGTCAAAGATCACGGCAATATCAGCGAATTTTTCCGCGACCTCGTTCAATGAATTATCATATTTTCAAATATCCGCAAGCGAAACGCGACTTTAAAGAATGCCTTTCTTTATTTCCTGAGAAAACCTTTCTGCCGGCGTTTATTTTCTAGCTGCCAAATGACAGCCTCGAACAGATTGCACGATTTCCCGAAATTTAGCAAAGCGTAAAGAATTAGAAACTTACAAATTATATATAATTATTGCATTATAAACGAATGAACCAAACATACATCAACGAATTAAAAGATCATATCGGCAAAGAAGTTACGTTAAAAGGCTGGCTTTACAACTCGCGTTCAAGCGGAAAACTGGTTTTTCTGCAATTGCGCGACGGAACTGGAATTGTCCAATGCGTCGTCTTCAAAGGCAATGTTTCTCAAGAAGAATTCGAGCAGGCGAAATCGCTCGGTCAGGAATCTTCTTTTATTGTGCGCGGAAACGTCAAAAAAGATGAACGCTCGCCAATCGGCGTGGAACTCGATGTTGCCGAATTGGAAGTTTTGCAGAACGCTTCCGATTATCCGATCACGCCGAAGGAACACGGCACGGAATTTTTGATGGACAACCGGCATTTGTGGATTCGCTCGAAAAAACAGCACGCCGTCTTAAAAGTGCGCCACACGGTTATCAAAGCGACCAGAGATTTTTTCGACGAAAACGGTTTTATTTTAGCCGACACGCCGATCTTTACGCCCGCCGCCTGCGAAGGCACGTCGACACTTTTTGAAGTTGATTATTTTGGCGACGACAAGGCTTTTCTTACTCAAAGCGGACAGCTTTACAACGAAGCGACAGCCGCCGCCTTTGGCAAGAGCTACGCTTTCGGTCCGACGTTTCGGGCGGAAAAATCGAAAACGAGAAGGCATCTGACGGAATTTTGGATGGTCGAACCGGAAGTTGCCTACGCGACTTTGCCGGATATGATGGATTTGGGCGAAAAGTTGATAATGTTCATTGTTGACCGCGTTTTAAATGACCGTAAGGAAGAACTCGAAACGCTTGAGCGCGACGTTTCGATTTTGGAAAACATCAAATCACCTTTTCCGCGAATTCATTACGATAAAGCGGTTGAACTTTTGCAAAAAGGTTTTGAAAATGGCGAACTAGAAAATAAATTTGAATGGGGCGGCGATTTCGGCGCACCGGACGAAACATATCTTTCGAGCCAGTTCGGACAACCCGTTTTTGTTCATCATTTCCCCGCCGAAATAAAGGCTTTTTATTTTGCCCGCGATCCCGAACGTGAAGAAATGGCTTTGGGAATTGATCTTCTCGCCACCGAAGGCTACGGCGAAATCATCGGCGGCGGCGAACGCGCAACCGATCTGGAATTTCTCGAAAAACAAATCGAAAAACACGATCTGCCGAAAGAATCCTTTGAATGGTATCTGGACTTACGCCGTTTCGGTTCAGTTCCGCACGCCGGTTTCGGTATGGGAATCGAACGCTGCGTCGCTTGGATGTGCGGCATTGAACACGTCCGCGAAACAATTCCGTTTCCGCGTATGCTTTATCGTTTGAAACCATAAGTTTCAATGTTAAAAATGTGGATTCTATTGGAGATTTATAATGAAACAAATTGTATTAGCATTTTTTGTCGTGTCGGCGATTTTTTTGACTAGCAATCATTTATGCCTTGCTCAAACCGGCTCGGTTAATTCTACGGACAGACAGCAGACTTTATCGAAGAAACAAGAAAAATTGAAAAATAAAGTTTTAGGAATTGGTGTCGGCGGAGAAATTACAGTCGTCACGAAAGCCAAGAAAAAGTTTTTCGGACTTGTAACTGACGTATCTGCTAACGAGTTTGAAACTAGCGAAGTTGACCAAAAAAAGAGAATTTCTTTTAAATACTCAGATTTGAAAAGCATTTATGAAGGCGACGGCGAAAAAAATCTTATCACGGGAAAAAGAAATAATCCGCAAAAAGGGCTGATATATGTGGGCGCACTTATCGGAGGTTTATTTGTTTTGCTGTTGGTTGCTTTATCTCAAAACGATTCTTAAAAAAATTTATTCCGTTTTCTGATAAATTTGTTTTACGGCTTTATATAGAATTTTATGTTTATTCATTACCTTTTGAGAAAAAATAAAATAACAGCTTTCTTATTTCTCATTTCATTGAGCTTAACCGTTTCTGTTTCCGCGCAAAAGCCGATAAAGAACTTAAAACCGACGGTAATTTTAATCTCGCTCGACGGTTTTCGTTACGATTATATTGATAAATACAAACCGAAAAATCTCAATGACTTAGCGAAAAACGGAGTTCGCGCCGATTGGATGATTCCGTCTTTTCCGACCAAAACTTTTCCGAATCATTATACGATTGCGACGGGACTTTATCCTGAAAATCACGGAATAATCGAAAATAATATCTACGATAAAAATTTCGACGCGGTTTTCGGTCTTGGAAAACGCGAGGAAGTGCAGAATCCGCGTTGGTGGCTCGGCGAACCGATCTGGGTGACGGCGGAAAAACAAGGTCAGATTGCCGCCGCTTTCTTTTTTCCGGGAACTGAAACGAAAATTATGAATTTTCAGCCCGATTATTGGAAGGAATATGACGGAAAAATTCCGAATCGAGAGCGCGTTGATACGGTCTTAAATTGGCTCGATCTGCCGCAGAAAAAGCGTCCGACGATTATCACGATGTATTTTAGCGGCACGGACGACGCGGGACATAATTTCTCGCCGGATTCAAAAGAAACTGCCGATGCGGTTGCAAAAGTTGACGAAGATTTGGGCAGATTGTTTGACGGTTTGAAACGTCGGAAAATTTACGAAAAGGTTAATTTGATAATCGTTTCCGATCACGGAATGGCGGCGGTTGATCCGAATAATACGATATTTCTTGACGATTATATAGATTTTAACGATACCGAAAGAATTCTCTGGACGAGCGAGATAACGCAGATTTTTCCCAAATCGGGAAAAGAAACTGAACTGATCGAAAATTTGCAGGCAAGAATCAAACACGCCGATTGCTGGCTCAAAGATCAAATCCCGGCTCGTCTTCATTTTAATAAAAGTCCGCGCATTGCGCCTATAATCTGCTCGTCCGACGAAGGCTGGATTCAGACTTCGCGCGAAAGATATAAAGAATACGCCGAAAAAAATGATCTGACAAAAACGCGCGGCGCACACGGTTACGACAATATTCTGCCTTCGATGCAGGCGACTTTTATCGCGCACGGTGCGGCTTTTCGGAAAAATCTGAGAATCAAACCGTTTGAAAATATTCAGGTTTATAATTTGATGGCGAACATTTTGAACTTAAAACCCGCCCCGAATGACGGCGATCAAAATTTGAGCCGTTTGATCTTGAAGAAGAGTTCTAAAATTAAAAATCGTATAAAAATAGAGAAATAAATTTTTATTCCGCCGAAACGGTTATCACGGCAATTTCCGGCGGCACTAAAAAGCGAATCGGCAAGATGCTCGTGCCGATTCCGGTTGTCACGAACATATCAACTCCGCCGTCTTTGATATGCCCGTAAGCGTATTTCTGCCCGTAGCTCGAAGGCACGACGAGCGAACCCAAAACGGGAAACCAAACCTGCCCGCCGTGCGTGTGTCCGGCGAGAATCAGTTTCATATCTTCGGAAATCAGATTTTCGCCCGCAATAATCGGCAAAATTTCCGGCGCGTGTTCTAAAACCAGAACGTCGCCTTTCTGCTCATTTTTTTCTAAAACTTTTTTTGCGTCAGCGGCAAAGTCTTTCCAGTTACTTGCTTTTAAATGATCTTTCAAGCCGAAAATGCGAAGCGTCTGTCCGTTTATTTCCACAAAAGCCAATTCATTTTCAAGCATTGTTATTCCGGCTTTGCTTAAAACGCCTTTGATATACTGCTCGTTGTCCCAACCGTCGTGATTGCCCAAAACGCCGAAAACGCCGTATTTTGCTTTGATTCCTTTTAAGTTTTCCGCGATAACTTCAATCGGCATTTTCAGAGGCGAACCGATTCCTCTCGTCTGAGAAACGTAATCGCCGAGCAGAACAACAATGTCGGCGTTTTGTTCGTTTATAAGTTGGACGATTTCGCGGATTTTCTCTTCGTCTATGCAGTACGCTCCGCCGTGCAGATCGGATACGGCGACGATCTTAAAATTGTTAAAAGCCGGATTCCAGTCTTTAATTTTCAGTTCGGTTTTATTGACAACCAATCGGTCAGGCTCGATAAAATAAGCGTAAGCCAGACAAATGACGGCAAAAAGCAGTAAAAACAAAACAAATATCAAAAACTTTTTCTTCATTTATCAATCAAATTTTTAGACGCGCAGATTCAGGTAAATTTTAGTATTTTTTCGCGGACTTAATTCCTCTTTTTCAATTACTAATTGGGCATTAGGCATTAATAATTATGTCACGAGAAAAATCTAACGTATTTATCGAAAATAATAAAATAAATTTTTTGTAAGTTATTTTTACAGATTCCTTACCAATCTTTCATTTCCCGCAGTTTCGTAATATGCGCCGTGTGATGTTTGCCGTGCCAAGCGTATTGCGCGAGCATTTTTTCGAGCGTCCAACTTCCCGATTCGGGATGATTCAAAGCCTTTTGAAAATCCTCATCCGACATTGATTCGAGCAGTTTTACCCAGCGCGAATGCACGCCTTCGATAATTTTCATAGACGCTTCAATCGGCATTTCGCTGTCGGACAATTCCGCCCAAGCCGCTTCTTCGTAAGGTCGAATCGTCGGATTTTCTTCCGTCAAAGCCAACTTAAATCGGCAAAAGGCGTTCAAATGGCTGTCCGCCAAGTGATGAACGACTTGCCGCACAGTCCAACCTTCGGGACGATAAGGCGTGTCCAGTTTTTTATCGTCAAAATTCTCAACCGCATCTTTCAATTTATTCGGCAGCTCCGCAATTTCATTGACGAACGCCTCTCTCATTCCGTGTGCATCATCAAAATCTTTCTCGAATTTCCCAATTGGAAACCGCAAACTTTCTTCCATAATATCTCCATTTTATTCTTATCAGCAGCGTCCGAGGTGAGCCGATGCGCCCTATGTTTGCGCTTACGCATCGGCTCACGCCGACGTTACTGACTTTTCATAAACCAATCGCAAATTGCAAATCGCAAATCCATTCATTCTCCGCCGAAATAATTTTCAAACCGCGTAAATTCCTTCAAAAACGCCAGTTTCACAGTTCCCGTCGGACCGTTTCTCTGTTTCGACAAAATAATCTCGGCAACTCCCGCGTTTTCGTCGTCCGGTTTGTAATATTCTTCGCGGTAGATGAAAGCAACTACGTCGGCATCTTGCTCAATGCTGTTATGCGTAATCATTTCAACAGTTACGAAGTTTGCGAACTTCTCAATGGTCAAATCGTAAACCTCCGTTTCGCCGTCATATTCGATTGAAATTATTTCGTCCCAAAATATATCGCTTTTGGCGAGATTTATTAAATCAGCCGATTCAATTATATTTCCGATTTTCAAAGCGCGTTCGCGTCCAAGATTTTGTTTATATAGTCCCGTTCCGCGATAACTGACGTTTATCATTTTGGAAAACTCTCTTGCTGAAATGGATTTTTCTTTTAATTTCGGCAGAATATATTTTTGCCAAACTTCTCTCGGAATAACGTCCCGATTCGTGTTTGCCTTTGTTTTGCCGATAACTCGTCTTATTTTTTCAAGCGATTCATTTTTATAAGCTCCGACGGTTTTGACAATTTCGATAAATTTTTCAATATCGTTTTTTCCGCTGACTATAACGTGAAATTGATCTTTTCCCTTTTTACCTTGAGTAATTCTCCTCAATCTCGCGTTTATGCCGACTCGCAAAAGCAAACTTAAAACATCATTTGCCAATCGAACGCTGCTCGAAGCGTAATAAATTCCCGGATGATGATTGCTGTTTTCATTTATCCAAATGCAGCCGTCCGTCGCCCAAAGATGCCGCAAAAAAACGGCGACTGCTTCTTTCGGCTGCGCGAAAACTTTTTCGGGAACAAACTTTTCGTGAGAACGCAAGCCCCAAACATCTAAATCTTCGAGCCATTCGGCAATCGCGCTGCGGACATTGTGCGTGTGTCGGCGCGTCGAAGACAGATAAACCTGATACCAAGTTCGCTCTTTTTTGATTCTCGGTTCTACTTCATCGCCGAAAACTTTGACGCTCAAATCGGCGACAATTTCCGCCAGATCAAATTCGCGCGTCGTGTATTGAATCGAATGACGCGGCAGAGTGCAGCCGTCGCCGATCAAATGCGCGAGCAGAGCGAGTTCGTCGTCGGTCATTGTCTGCTCGGTTTCGTTTCTGATCTCTCTCGGCAAAGCGAGCCTTTCGCCGATTTCGAGTTCGTCGAGCCGTTTCCAGCCGCGCAAAGAATAAAATTTATGATTGGCGGTTGCGCGAATCGTTCTGCCCAAACGAGTTTTCAGACGAAAAACGGGTTTAACGCCCGTCGAAAATGCGTTCGTGACAACGGCTTTTTCCAGTCCCCAAGTGCTTTCGTTCAAAGCCCAAACCCGAAAACCTTTTTTGCCGACCAAATCTTTTATCGGAACGCGCATTCCCGAATCAGCCAAAGTTATCAAAGTTTCGCCCGCTAAACAGCCGGATTCGCGCAGATCAGACATAATCGGACGAGGCGGATTTCTCGCTTCGGGCGCACGCGATAATTGCGACAAAGCGACGACGGGAACATTCAATTCCTTTGCCAAACCTTTCAATTCGCGCGAGATTTGTGAAACTTCTTGCTGACGCGATTCGCTTCGTCTGGACGAGCCGGACATCAACTGCATATAATCCACGACGACCAGATCGAGTTGCTTTTGTTCGGCGGCGAGTCGTCTGGATTTCGCACGCATTTCCAAAACCGAAATACCGGGCGTATCGTCAATAAAAATCCGTGTTTCCGACAAAGTTCCGATAGCTTCGGCAAGTCTTCCCCATTCGTCGCGCATCAGATGTCCGGTGCGAAAACGATGCGCGTCCACTCTCGCTTCCGAACTGAGCATCCGCATTACAAGCTGCTCTTTCGACATTTCAAGCGAAAAAACCGCGACGACGGCATTTTCGATAATCGCCGCGTTTTGCGCCAAAGTCAGACACAAAGCCGTGTTGTGAACGCAAATGTCGTTTGCCACAAAATTATGCGTATCGGGAATCGTCAGATCGTAAACCTGTTTTTCTCCGGCGTATTCGATTGAAACGATTTCGTCCCAATAAATTTCGCTTTCCGCAAGATTTTCCAAATATTTATCTTCGAGCGCGGTTGAAAATTTCTTCATTCTCAAGCGCGACGGAGCGCGTTTTCCGACGTGAATATTTGACGAGCCTTTTATTTCAGCCAGTCTTGCCAGCGAAGCCCAAGATTCCGCGCCCTTTGCGGCGGAAATATGTTCCCAAACGTCCATCGGAATCAAATCTTTATTCGTTTGGTAATTTCTGGCTTCGAGAATTGTTAAAATTTCTTCAAAATCCTTTTCCTTTCCGAAAATGCCGATCTCTTTGGCGAAAATTTTGATTGATTTTGCGTCGGTAATATCAAGCTGCCACGCCGTATTTCGTGAATTTTTGTATTTAACGCGCCGTTTTTTCAAATTGGCGATCACGCCGAAACGCAGTAAAAGATGCTGAATCTGCCGAATCATCTTTTCGCTGACCGATGTGTAGCCGACTTGCACTTGTCCGCTTGTCAAAACACAAGCCCAGCCGTCAGTTGAAAAAAGGCGATTTAAGAAAAGCGCGACGAGTTCTTTTTTTAGAGTAAAAATTTCTTTCGGAATAAACTTCGTATGCGAGTTGCAGCCCTTTATTTTTAGTTTTAGCAGCCACGTCGAAAGCGGATTTTTTTGTTCCTGATTTTCCGCAGTTTTTCTGACTCGTAAATATGCCGCTCCGTTTTCATTTTCATAAATAGCCGTTTCAATTCCGCCAAATCTCGTAATTGACTGTTCAAAATCATTTTGAATATGTTTTTTAGCGACAATAAATACTGTTTGATTTTGTGTAATACATCCATCGCCAAGCAAATAGCCTAATATTTTGACTTCACATTCGCGCATTTCATCTTGTCCGAATATATTTAATATGCGCGGCACGGCTATTTTTTCGCCGACTTTCAATTCTTCTAATTTTTTCCAACCTTTAATTGTCAGATATGGATGAGTAATTGTCGTTTCAATTTGTCTGCCAAGTCTTGTAGTAACCTGAAATACAGGTTTTATTCCATCATCAATAAAATCGCTCGCCTCTGTTAAGGAAAATTTAAGATCATCTTTGAGAGTAAGCAGTTTCGCTTGCTTGCGATTATAAATTTCTCTAATAGTTTTAACGCTGCCGTCAGCTAAAGTAATTTCCGTGTCTGCTTGGGTGCATTTTCCCATTGACGGACGAGCCGCAATAATTATCAAATCCGTCTTTTGCAAACCGGAAGTTTTCTCGTCCAGATCACGAAAACCAGTCGCCAATCCGGTCAAAGCGTGCGAAGTGTTTTTCGCGTATTCCTGAACTTTTGCCAGAACTTCCTGCGCGACGGGTTTGACGTGCGAAAAGCCTTGTCTTGTTTTTTCGTCCGCCAGCGCGAAAATCAGACGCTCGGCGTGGTCTAAGATCATTTCCGCGTCTTCTTCTTCGGCAAGCGCGATGCTCGTTATCTGATTACAGACTTTTATCAGGTTTCGGACGATTGATTTGTCTTTGACGACTTTTGCGTAATCGAAAATATCGGAAAAATGCGGAAGTCCGAAAGTTAGATTCGTGATCGCGGCGATTCCGCCGATTGATTCGAGCGAACCTTCTTTTTTGAGTTCTTCACCGATCAAGATCGGATCAATTCGTTGTGCGCTGTTAAAAAGATTTATCATCGCATTGAAAATCCGGCGATGAAGCGGCGAATAGAAATCCGCTGGAGAAAGTTGCTCGATGGCTTGCGAAATCAGTTGATTGTCAAGCAGAATCGCGCCCAGAATCACGCGCTCGCTTTCGGGACTCGATGGAAGTGGTTTTTCGAGATATTGTTCCGGTGTCGCCATCGTTTTTGGAGAAATTTACAGACAAATAAACGCAAAACGGGGAGTTTTTTCAAAATTATCGAATGTGTTTTACAGTTTATTTTATTTTTCGGATTAAAAAAAGACCGCAAGATAATAATACATCTCTCGCAGTCTTTTATTGTAACTTAGATTGAAAAAATTAAAAAATTTTCCCGTCAATTTATTCTTCTATGTTTTCTGCCGCCTGAACTTCTTCGGTTTCAACCTTTTTCTCTGCGGTATTTTCAACCTCAGTTTCAGCCGGCTGTTTACTTTCGGCAGTTTTCTTTTTAGGTTTTTCTTCCGCAACCGGCTCGCCTTCGGATTTGACCGTTACCGGAATCTCCAAAACAACTTCGCGGTGCAGTTTGACGTTAACCGTAAAATCGCCGAGTTCTTTGATCGCATCTTTTAAGACAACTTGCCGGCGGTCAATTTCGTAACCTTTTTCTTTGAGCGCGGATGTAATATCCATAGACGTAACCGAACCGAAAAGAGTTCCGGTTTCGCCCGCCAGTCTTTCAAATTCAAGCCGGATATTTTCCATCTGCGCGGCTTGCATTTCGGCGGTTGATCTTTCTTCGGCGGCTTTTTTCAGAAGCTGCTCGCGTTCCTGTTCAACCTGTTTCAGATTTCCCTTTGTCGCCAGCAGAGCCAATTTTCGCGGGAGCAGATAATTTCTCGCGTAACCGGCTTTTACCTTTACGATCTCGCCGCGTCCGCCGAGATTTTCGATGTCTTCGCGTAATAAAATATTTGTCGTAGCCATTTGTAAATTTCCTCCTCGGATTTAGTCCGTAACGTAAGGTATCAAAGCCATCGTTCTGGCGCGTTTGATGGCGGTAGCGATTCTTCGCTGATCTTTTGCCGAAACATTTGAAATTCTTCTGGGCAGAATCTTGCCGCGTTCGGGAATAAATCTGTTTAGATAATCAACGTCCTTCCAGTCAATATAATCGGGAACGAACATTGATTGACTGCGGCGATTGTTATAGCGTCTTTGCGGTCTCGCGCTTCTCTGCTGTTTATCGTTGTCGTCCGCATCAAAAATTTTTTTGTCGTCGTCGTCGTCGTCGTTTCTCTGTTTTCTCGTTTTACTCATTGTCGCCGTCCTCCTGTTGATTATCTTCTTCTTCAGTTTGATTTTCGCTGAAAGTTGCGGCGGCGCGTTTGGCTTTTCCTTTTTCGCGTTTCGCCGTCAATTTGTCAGCCGTTTTGCGTTCTTCGTCAACTCTGACCGTTAAATAGCGCATAATTATATCGTTGACGCGCATCCGCCGTTCGAGTTCGGCGATTTCGCTGCCCGAACCTTCTATTTCAAACAGAAAATAATATCCGTCATTGTTTTTCTGAATCGGATAAGCAAGCTGCCGCCGTCCCATATCGTCCGTTTTTGTAACAGTTCCGCCGCCCGATTCGATCAATTCCTGAATCGCCGTGTTTAATTCGCCGATTGTTTCATCCGAAACTTTCGGATCGGCGATATACATCAGTTCGTAAGTTCTTTTATTTGCCAATTTTTTCCTCCTTATGGCTAATCAAGCCTCATTTTCGATTGAATGAAGCAAGAAGGTTTTTTTAATTAAATTTTGCCATCGCTTCTTCGATTCCATCCGTAAGAATCGTGAAAACAGCTTCGGCACTCGTCTGTAAAACTTCTTTTACAATTTCAAATTCTTTTTTTGAAAAATTTTCCAAAACAAAATTTTTCGTGTCATTAATCGGATGTTCGGGCTGAATGCCGATTCTTAGGCGAAAAAATTCCTGCGTTCCCAAGCATCCGATTATTGATTTCAAACCGTTGTGTCCGCCGGCTGAACCTTTCGGACGTATTCTGACTGTTCCAAGCGGCAAAGCCAGATCGTCTGAAAAAACGATAAGTTTTTCAATCGTGCGGTCAGATTTTTTTAATAAGCAACTCACCGATTCGCCGCTTAAATTCATAAAAGTCTGCGGTTTGACAAGTTCGACAATCTGATCTCGGAAAACGGAACGTCCGACAAGAGCGCGGCATTCGTCGCGTTTGATCTGCGTCTGAAGTTCATCTGCCAATTTATCCGCAAGCATAAATCCAAGATTATGACGCGTATTTTCATAACGCAATCCCGGATTTCCAAGCCCGACGATCAGCCATTTTTTCTTATCAACCAAACTCATTCTTCAAAAAAATGGCAAAAACGGGTAAAGGGTAAAGGTAAAAAATGAAAAAAGGATTTTCGTATTCTTACCTTTACCCTTTTACCTTTCACCTTTTATCTTATGTCTTCTCGACATCTTCTTCGGTTGTTACCGCGCCCGGTTTGTCGCCTTCGGTTTCGGTGCTTCCTTCGCCTTCGACATCTTCTTCGCCGATCAATTCCGGTTCGGTCAATTCTTCTTCCGGTGTCGGTTCGAGATCGAGTTCTTTGACAAAGACAACCGACGCAACTACCGATTCAGGATCATCCAGAACTTCGATTTCCTCATCAATTTTCAATTCGGAAACATTGATTGATTCGTTCATCTCAAGTTCCGAAACGTCAACCTCGATGCTTTCGGGAATACTGCGCGGTTTACAAAGAATTCTGATTTCGCGCATTTGCTGGTTCAAAACCGCGCCTTCTTCCTCAAGCGAAACCGGATCGCCGATCAGGACGACTTGAACCGTAACTTCAATTTTTTCGCCCTTCGCAATCCGGCGCAAATCGGCGTGCATTAACTTACCGAGAATCGGATCAATTTGGCGGTCGTGAAAAATCACGTCGCTTGTGTCGTAACCTTCGATCTCGACTTGGAAAATCGTATTCTGCCCGGAATCGGAACGCAAAATCGCCGCCAAATCACTGATTTCGGCAATTCCCGCAACGGTTTCATCGCCGCCGCCGTAAACCGAAATCGGAATTTTCCCCGCTTTTCTCAAACGGCGCGAATCATTTGAACCGCGATTCTCGCGTTTTTCAACTTTTACTAAAATATCGTCTGCCATAATTTTGACCTTAATTTTTATCAACCGCGAAATAACGCGAAAATTTCAATAAATACATTTTATATAACTTTATTTGCAAAAATTATATAAAATTTTTATTACCTTATAAATTTTTTCTTGTTCTTAGTATTTTATTCGTGTCCCTTCGTGGTTAAATTCCCTTTCTTTTTTAGATAAACAAAGACGAAACGCTCGTTTCATCGTGAATTGATTTGATCGCCGATGAAAGCAATTTCGCCACGCTTAAAACTTCGATTCTGCCTTGCTCGCGCAAAGGTTTCGCCTTGTCGCAAAGCGGAATCGTATTTGTCACAATAACTTTTTCGATGTGCGACGCATCTAAATTCGCAATCGCATTTCCCGATAAAACGGCGTGCGTAAAACAAGCGTAAATCTTATTCGCGCCGCTTCCGTGCAAAGCGTCGGCGACTTTGCAGATCGTCCCGCCCGTGTCGCACATATCGTCAATTATCAAACAATTTTTGCCTTCGACATCGCCGACCACATTCATCACTTCCGCGACATTCGCCTTTTCGCGCCGCTTATCGCACAAAGCGAGTCCGGTATTTAAGCGTTTGGCGTAAGCTCTGGCGCGTTCCGCGCCGCCCGTGTCGGGCGATACGACGATTAAATTTTCAACCGGATTTTCCTGAAAATAATCAATAATTATCGGCGCGGCGAAAAGATGGTCAACCGGAATATCGAAAAATCCCTGAATTTGCGAAGCGTGCAGATCAATTGTCAAAACTCTCTCCGCGCCTGCTCTGGCAATTATATTCGCCAGAAGTTTCGCCGCAATCGGCACGCGCGGACGATCTTTTTTATCCGAACGCGCGTAACCGAAATATGGAATCACCGCCGTAACTCTCTCGGCTGATGCTCGCTGGAATGCGTCGAGCATAATCAGCAGTTCCATCAAATTCTGATCCGTCGGCGGACAAACCGGCTGAA
Organism: Pyrinomonadaceae bacterium; assembly: GCA_965214585.1. Taxonomy (GTDB): domain Bacteria; phylum Acidobacteriota; class Blastocatellia; order Pyrinomonadales; family Pyrinomonadaceae; genus JAHCHG01. Next base: position 4,049,970 of record OZ243957.1, read on the forward strand.
TTATAAAAACATCCGCGCCGCGCACATTTTCGTCAATCTGAAAATTAAATTCCCCGTCGGAAAATCTTCCCGTGCTGGCTTCGCCCAAATCGCAGCTTAGATGCTGACAAATTTCTTCAGCAAGTTTCCGGTGCGCGTTGCCCGAAAACACTTTGATATTGCCGGTTACACTCATTAGTTTTGCCGCTTGCAACAAATAAATGACGAGCAACTCAAGTCAGCTTAGTTGCCCGTCGGTTTTAAGAAAAAAGCTGGGGCGGAAGGATTCGAACCTACGAATGCCGAGACCAAAACCCGGTGCCTTACCACTTGGCGACGCCCCAATAAAAATTACTAAAGTCCGTGTAGAAACAAACGCTTTTTATAAAGAGAGTGAACGGTAATATTCAGAGCGATTTATCGTTTCAACTTTGAAAACCCGCCATTTTTTTTCTGTCTTTAAATCGGCAAATGCCGTAAGAAGTTTCTCCAGACTTTCAAAGACCGCAAAAACGCTTGCTCCGCTGCCGGACATCAAAGCGTTTTCCGCTTCCAGAAATAAAAGTTTTTCCTTAACGCGCTTTATTTCAGGTTCGATCTTGAAAATTATTTTTTCAAAATCATTTATCAAATCCGAATGCCGCAAATCAACAGCCAAAGCATCTTCACGGCAAATTTCGAGGATACTTTTTGAGTCTTCTTTTGTCAAGTGTCGGGCATTTAATTGCCGAAAAGCATCAGCGGTTGAAACTTCAACGTCGGGAGTTACAATCAAAATGAATTTTTCCGGCTCGTCTATCAGCGGAATTATTTTCTCTCCGCGCCCGAATCCGATTGCCGTTCCGCCGCACAGAAAAAACGGAACATCCGAACCGATCTTCGCGCCGATCCCGGATAATTTTTTCAAATCTACGGGCAAATTCCAGAGTCTTGCCAAACCGATCAAAGCGATTGCCGCATTCGACGAACCGCCGCCGAGTCCGCCGGGCGCGGGAATGCGTTTTTCGAGAAAAATCTCCGCCCCTTTTTTTATGTTAAATTCTTTTTTTAATAAATTCGCCGCTTTGATGATTAAATTTTCTTCGCCGACGGGAATTTTTTCGTCGGAACATTTTAAGATCATTTTTCCCGATTCTGAAAATGTTAAATTATCGTGCAGAGAAACAGTTTGAAAAACGGTATAAATTTCGTGAAAATTGTCTTCGCGCCTGCCCAAAACGCGCAAAAGCCAATTTATTTTGGCAAACGACGGAAGCGTAAAAGTTTTTTTCGGCATCAGTTAATTATGTCAAAATTGATTTATGGTTTATTCAATGAATTTTATTAAGAAGTTGTTTGGCTAATTGTATCGCAGGCTTCCAGCCGGCAGTCTTGGTGGCTTCCAGCCGCCAAATTCATTTGTTTTTTCCGCCAATTCGTGTAAATAACGCTCGAATTGGCGGCTGGAAGCCGCCAAGACAGCCGGCAAGATGCCGGCGTTACGTTTTTTTTAGTTTCCAAACAGTTTCTAAGCATTTTCACCTAAAAAATAATTGACAGATAAATTGGATGTTGAACGATTTGTTTTTAAAAATTATCAATTATTATTATCTATCAATTATTTTTTAGTTTGACTTTGTAATTTATTATACTTGAAAATAAAAATACACTTGAAAAAAAACTTATACAAAGAAAAAAGACGAAGCGAATTACATCACTCCGTCTTTCTAAAAACTGCAAATCTACTTATTTTCTCAAAACAAAAACCTGCGTAAAATAATAAGTTCCATCGGCAGTTACGGCGATTCCAACGCCGGATTCCTTCCATTGTCCGTTTAAGAGATTTTGTTTGTGCGAAGGCGATTTAAGCCAGCGTTCGACGGCAAATTCGACGGGATTTTCAAAACCGCGATTGTATGCGATGTTTTCTCCGATTGCCTGCCAATTTCTCACGCCTCTCTGATCGGCGCGTTCGTTGACTTGCGAGCCGTCCGAACCCGTGTGGCTGAAATAACTCTTAACCGCCATATCCTGCGAATGAAGTCTGGCAATTTCCGCCATTTCGTCGTTCCAATCAAGACGGCATAAACCTTGAATTTCGCGCTGATAATTTAAAAGTTCAAACGCTTTTCGTTCCAGATCGAAAACTGTAACCGGCTTTCTCTCGATTTCTTCGACGAAATTGTTTTTGGCTTTGATCTCTTGGGTGAAGACGCGCGGGCGCGAAAGTCCGGCGTTGATATTTTCGTTGCTCGACAACAAATTATAATTTAATTGCGCTAAATTTGTTTGGGCGTGAAAATCCGTCGTCCAGACGGCTGTAAATGCGAAAAGCAGAAATACTTTAAAGACGAAAAATCTTTTGGCGAAATTCATTTTGACCTCACTTCGGTAATCAGACAGCCCGGAAATTTCTTTCCAGACTCACGATTTTGCGCTTTGCAGGTTTTTGCCCGCAAATTGCCTTTATCGGCTAAGGTTGAATAAATTATTGTTTATTCTTATTTAATTTTTAATTCAGCAAAAAAAACTCTGTTTATTTACTAAATTATTTAACAGTTTTAATATAACAAACTTTCCAAAAATTTGTTTAAAAAGTTTGGCTCTTTAACAATTAGTATTGGGAATTTATTTTAGTCAGTAATCCTGTCGCCAACGGCGACAAACATTATAGCCTAGCGAGAATCGCTAGGTCAGACGCATCAAAAATGCCGTCGCTGAAGGCGACGAACAAATTATGTAGAAAATTGTTGCTCACTTTCAGCGAGCGACTAAATGATTATCAACTACTTATGGCTTCGGCGAAAAACGCCTGCACCATCTGCTATAATGTTTGTCGCCGCCCGCGACGCGAGAAAAAATACAATTAAATCTAACCACTAATTGACAAAGAGCCAAAAGTTTTTATCTTATATTCAGCTTTTTCTTCAAACGCTCGATTCCGTCTGCATCGGTAACGAGTTTGAGTGCTTTTTTCCAGTTAAATTCGGCGGATTTTACATCTCCCTTTTTTTGATAGACATCGCCGAGATGTTCAAAAATCGTCGCCGACGAAGAATCATAGCGAACGGCACTTTTCAGATATTTTTCCGCTTCGTCCAGTTTGTTTAACTTAAAATAAGCCCAGCCCAGACTGTCCAGATACGAAGAACTTTTCGGATCGCTTTCGAGAGCCTGTTTGATTAAATCCACAGCCTCTTCGAGTTTTTCGTTGCGCTCGACGAGAAAATATCCGAGATTATTAAGAGCAATCGGATTTCCGGGAGTTTGTTTGAGCAGATCGCGCAGAGTTTTTTCGGCGGCGGCAAATTCGCCGGCAGTCTGCTGCGCCGTGGCAAGCGTGAGTTCGGCAATTTGTTTTTCCCTGTCACTTCCGGCAACCGCGATGGCTGAATTTGCCGCTTCGATTGCTTGTTTTCCGCGTTTGGCTTGGCTGTATAAAGTTGATATAAACCAGTGATTTGAAAATTCGTTTGCAGATTGCGGCAAACGAATTACGCCGATTCCCGTTCCCGAACCGCCGCCGCGTCCCGAACTTCCCGGATTATTTTTTCGATTCATCGAATCTTTTATAAGCGCGACTGCTTCATCAACTCTTCCGAGATCGGTTAAAATCGAAGCCTCTGTTCGCAAAAGCGACGAATCGCCCGCGTTATTCGTCCGCAGAGCGCGAACCGACTGCAATGCCTGTTCTCTTTTTCCGCTTTCCATAAAATATGAAAGCAATTGCTGATCGGCAAATAAATCGTCTTCACCGAATAACCGACGCGCTCGTTCAATCGTATTTTCAACAGCTTCGGGACGATTGGCGGATTTATACGCCTGAATGATTTTCTCATAGACGGCAACGGCAAACCGCCGGTTTTCATTGCCGATCAATTCATTTTTATCCAAACCGCGCATTGCCAGAGCGTTTTGATAAACTGCCACAGCCTGCTCAAAACGATCCGTGTCAAAATAAATATCGCCAAGCGTTAGCTGTAAGATCGAAGCTGAAATTTTGTCGGTTTCGGAAAGTCTGCGGCTTGCCGCGCTCAAAACTTTTACCGCCTCGTCTATTTTTCCGCTTCGCACCTGAATTTGCGCGAGAAGCGTGATTAAAGTAGGATTATCGGGATTTGCAAAAACGGCTTGCTCTAAGGCTTGGATAGCTTTGCCGGCAGATTTATCGTCAGCCGATTCGACGGCGACGCGCAGCAGTTCGACGGAGGTTAAATTATCCGGTGAATCTGCCACGGCGCGGCTCAAAATTTCAACCGCTTCACGATTTTCGCCTGTTTGAATTAACGCCTCGCCTAATTTCAGAGAAGCGGTTTCCGGTGTCAGAGGTTCGTCTTTGCCGATCAAAAATCTGTAAAATCTCGTTTCAACCGGCGCGGCTGACGATAACCATTTGCGAAGCGCGTCAATTCTCTCTTTATCCTGCCCGGTCTGCAAATAAAGTTCGCTCAAAAAAGCGTAGGCTTCCGCATTTCGCGGATCGAGTCTGACAATGTGCTTCCATTCGTTGACGGCTTTGTTCATAAAATCAACTGTTTTATCACGGTTGATTTTGCTTTTGAAGGTATAAAGTCTGGCTAAAATCTGACGCGCTCCAAAATTGTCGGCATCAATTTCAACGGCGTTGACGGCAAAATTGATAGCTTCGTCAATATCATTCGGCGGCATATTCCAAGCCAGATCAGCAAGTGCCGTGTATGCTTCGGCTAAATTCGGATCGAGCGCGACGGCTTGCTTTAGAGCCGCCCGCGCCTTCTGCGCTTCAATTCTCATTTCCGGTGTCGAAACCGAAGGCAGATTACGCACGGCGGACGCATTTCGGCTCGCTTCCCAGATATATCTCTGTCCTTCGAGCAGTTTAGCATAAGCCTGTTCGCGGTCTTCTCTGGAAACTTCGATTTTTTGCGGAGCGTTTTCGATTTTTTTATCAACCGGAGATATTTGCGCGAAAAAAGCATTCGCGCCGAATAAAAGAAAACTTAAAACCAAAATATATTTCTTATACATTAAATATCCCCTGCTGATTTCTGTATTTGAACAGAGATTTTTTTCCACGCGGATTTGCGCGGAAAATTTATTAAGAAAAGCATAAAAGCAACTGCGCCGGCGCGAAACATTTCGTATTTCAAACCACTCATCACGGCGATTACAAAACCGACGACGGAAATGATTTCGGCAATCGAGCCGAGAAATATCGTGTTTGTTTTGAGCGTTCGGAAAAGTCCTTCGACACCGCTTTTCACAAAAACATCCTTTAATCTTGTCGGGCGAAAAAGTATTCCGCGCAAAATCAAAGACCCGGCGGCGATAAAAATTATCAAAATCCAAAGCGGCAGAACAATTCGTGCCGAAACTCCGCCGTCATAATTTTGAACGATAATCCACGAAATTACAATTAAAATAATTGTAAACACAATCTGAAACAGCACGATCAGAAGGCTTGCCCGGTAATTGTTTTCGAGTTTCGCCGAATTTTCGCCGTTAAAATTCTCCATTTTTTGTATGGATAAATGAAAGGAAAAACAGTTCGGCAGCGACGGTTTCCGCCGACGCTGCCGAAAGAGAAGTTTTACTTGCTTGAAACGATTGTCGTCAGAGATTTCGGAATTTCGGATTCTTTAAGCGTTCCCTCGTTTTCGATAACTTTGTCAATCAATTCAAATTTGGTTTTGTCAAAATCATCGGTCATCAAAACGCCGTCCTTGTCAATTGTCAGCGGATACAAACCGAAAAGCTGGTTTTTGAAATTAGCGAAAAACGATTCTTTTTCCGGCGGCAGAACCTTTATTCTCGTCGGATCGGGTTCGGGAATCGTCGCGCCGATCAGTTCAAGCTGTTTTTTCGATTCCTCGACGTATTCGCTGTTCGGATAATCCTTGACAATTTGCTGAAAATACTTCGCCGCTTGATCGGTTTCCTCTTCAACCATATACGTTACGGCGACTTTGTAGAGGGCTTCGTCCATAAAACTGAAATTCGGATATTTTTCCAGAATCTCCAGATAACGCGACTGCGCTCCTTTCAAACCGCCTTTCTGATAATCAACCGACTGCTTGTAATAAAAATTCCCGACATACAAACTGTGAAGTCCTAAATTGTCCTGAACTTCTTCGAGTCTTTTTTCGGCTTCGCCGCGCAGAGGCGAGTTCGGATACTGCTGAAGCATCGCGCGAAGACGCTGTTCGGCAATTTTCGCGGGCGTAATATCTCTGTCCGGCAAACCGATCTGGCGCATTTGCGATTCGGCGATTTTCAGCAAAACGCGGTCTGAAAGCGGATGCGTCGGGAAAAACGTCAGCCAATCCTGATAAGCCGCCGTCGCTTGAATCAAGGCACTCGTCGAGCCTTCCAGATAAAATGAATCGGCGATAGCGAGTTTTGCCATCGGCAGATAAGGCGAATCGGGATAAGTTGAAATAATGTTTTGAAACAGAAGCCTGCCGACATCGTAATTATTTTTGCGGACATTGCGAGTTCCCTCGATAAAAAGCTGGCGATCTCGTCCCGGCACGACGTTTCCGATCAGTTCTTCATATTCGTCTTCACCGCCGCCGAAAATCCACAAAAATTTCTTTTTCTTCTTCTTCTCGCGCGGATTTCCGACATCCGAAACAGGATTTGCGCGGGCATCCGCCGTTTCTAAAAGCGCGTTGTCAACCTTTTTTTGAAAATCGGCAACGGTTGTTTCCAGACGGTCAACATCGCTCTGCTCGTATTTTTCCGCGCGGTCAACCTTTCCGCGAATGCTGTTGACTTCCGACTGTAAATTTGAAGCCTCTTTTTCAAGACCGACGATTCGACCAAGCGGAGTTTCCGGTTTTTTCTTATCGTCTTTTTTGCTTTTGTCGCCGTCATTTTCCTTTTCGATTGCCGACGCGGTGCTGTCAAGCGAACGGCGCATCGTTTCGAGTTTCTGCCGCATAATCTCCAGCCTCTGCGAAGGCGTTCCGCCGCTTTGAGCAAACGCCGGAGCAATCAAACCGACAATTAAAAACAAACCGAAAATCGCTATTTTACTTTTATGGAAAAACATAATTTTTTATTATCTCCAAAATTAACTGCTAAAAAAAATTTAAATATTGCTGAAAAAAAATTCAAACCCAGACGGTTGCCGCATTGATTAATTTTCTCACGCCTTCCGCCGGATTTCCGCCGTCGAAAACAGCAGAACCGGCAACGACAATCTCCGCGCCGCTTTCAACGATGCCGGCGATATTGTCAATTTTAACTCCGCCGTCCACTTCGATCTTCGTATCCAAGCCGCGCTCTTTTATCAAAGATCGCAAGCGTCTTAATTTTTCAATCGAAGTGTGTATAAATTTCTGCCCGCCGAATCCGGGATTGACCGACATTATCACGACATAATCGGCAAACGGCAACGCTTCTTCCAGACTTATCAGAGGCGTTGCGGGATTTATCGCCACGCCCGATTTTCCGCCCGCTTCACGAATCGCTGTCAAGGTTCTGTGCAGATGTCTGTCCGCTTCCAGATGAACCGAAACCATATCCGCACCCGCTTCGACGAATTTCACGGCGTAGCGATTCGGTTCGGAAATCATCAGATGACAATCAATTTTCAGATCGGTTTCTTCTCTGATAGATTTGACCACCGGCAGACCGATTGTAATATTCGGCACAAAATGCCCGTCCATTATATCAACGTGCAGAATATTTGCGCCGCCTTCTCTGACCTGTCCGATTGCCTCAGCCAACCTTGTAAAATCCGACGACAAAATGGAAGGTGCTAATTCAAACATAAATTTTATCTGCTTTGTTGAAACTTCTCACTTTGTTGCAAAAATAAAACTTCCCGTTGCTTTTCAAAAAGGCTTTATATTCGGCGTAACGCGCGGTCTGGTATCGCCCGCGCCCGGAGTTTTCGCCGTTTTCGGCTTTTTATCGGCATCATCTTTCTTTTTCGGTTTCGCCGGTTCGGTTGTAACGGGCTTTTTGTCCGTCTTATCCGCCGGTTTGTCGCCGTCGGATTTTCCGTCATCCGCTTTATCGTCGTCCTTTTTGTCCGCGTCCGATTTTTTGTCGTCGTCGGGTTTTTCCTTTATAATATCGCGCGTTTTAGAACTTTTCTTTTTATCGGATTTGTCTTTTTTAGTAGTTGATTTGATCGGCTTGTCGGAAATTAATTCTTCGATTTTTTCGATGTCGTCTTCCTTTTCCTCTTCGACCTTTTTGATCGAAACGGGTTTTTCTTCGCCGTCCGGGTCTTGTTTGCTGGTAACGACCAAGATCATCTGCCCGGTTTTAACCGTTTCGCCCGCTTTCGGCAATTGCTCCAAAATCGTATTCGGCTTTTCCGTGCTGTATCTGTCGGCGCGTCTTTTTATCACCAAACCGAGATTTTCCAGTTGATCTTCGCTTTGCACAAAGTCTTTTCCGACCAATTCGGGAACTTTGATTTCCTCGCCCTGCAAAGACATATACACAACGCCCGCCATTCCCGCCATAAAAGAACCGGCAAGAGCGATCACGACAAATAATCTTCCAATGGCGGACAGACTTTTTTTTATTAAACTCATTTTTTTCTTATTTTCCCGAACTGATTTTCAAAGCAGATTTTAACATCTTTTTTTCCGAACGCGGCAAACAAATTTCAAAAAAACTCTAACAGATGTTTAGATTTTTTCAAAAACCGAAATAAAAAAACCGTCCATATCCGCCGAATGCGGAAATGTTCTGGCAAAGCCGTTTTCGGTTAAAAACTGCCGGGGCAAATCTTCGGTCTTTTTTCCGAAACGGGCATTTTCAGCCAGAAATTTATTGACAACCGCTTCATTTTCTTCCGTTTCCAAAGAACAAGTCGAATAAATCAACTTTCCTTTTTTCTTGAGTAGCTTTGATGCGTTTTTGAGGATTTCGAGTTGTTTACGGCTTAATTCCGCAACGTCTTCCGCCTTCAAAAAATATCTGATTTCGGGATTGTGCCTGATCGTTCCCGTTCCGGTGCAAGGCGCGTCAACTAAAATCACGTCAAAACTTTCTTCCGCAAACGGCAGAGATTTTTCCGCATCATAAACGATAAACTTAACAAAATCAATGTTTTGCCGCAAGCAGTTACCGCGCAGAAATTCTACTCTATGTTTATAAAAATCTCCGGCAATCAGCATTTTACCCGGCAAATTTTCCTGCGAAACTTTTTTCGCCGCAAAAGTCGTCTTGCTTCCCGGCGCGGCGCAAACATCCAAAAAACTTTGATCTTCCTTCAAATTAACAATACCTGCGACGATTTGCGAAGCCGCGTCCTGAAAATAAATTTCGCCCTTTTCAGCCAAATCAAATAATTTTTCGTCAAAACCCGTCGCTTTCCAAGCATCTCGGATAAATTCGGATTCAATAAATTTTTCTCCGCTTTCGATATATTTCTTTGTTTCTTCCGAAGTTTTCACGGTCAAACGAAACGATAAATTCGGAATTTCGTTATTTGCCTTCGCAATTTTTTCAGCCGTTTCAAAACCGAACTGCTCAATCCATTTTTCAAAAAGCCAACGCGGATGAGATTCTTCAACCGAAATTTTTTCAATTTCATCAGGATATGGGAACTCGATTTTCTCACGAGTCGCCCGTCTTAAAACCGCATTAACCAAATTGCCCGCTGATTTTTTCTTGGCAATTCGCACAAGATTAACCGATTCGTTAATCGCCGCGTGCGCCGGAATTTTGTCCAGAAACAAAAGCTGATATAAACCGATTCGCAAAGCCGTCGCAACTTGGGAATCGAATTTGCCGATTTTCTTTTTTGTAAATTTTTCGATTATTTTGTCGAGATAAAGTTTTTTCCGCAAAACGCCAAGCGTAATTTCGTGGCAAAGCGCACGGTCTTTCGGCGAAAGTTTTTCTTCGTAAATCGGCAAAAGCGCGGATGAAAACGCCTTTTCCTTTTCGATTTTGAGCAGAATTTCAAAAGCCGAAATTCGTGCGGGTGAAACTTTTGCCATAAAATTAATATATAGACCGGAGCGCGGGGCGTTCCGGTTAAGATTCAAATTTTTCGCCCGCTTCGATTTTTACGCCGTTCAGAAAATCAACGGTTTTCATCCGGTTTTTTCCTTGAATTTGCAGTTCTTCAATTTTCAAAACCGTATTTTCGCCGCAGCTGACAAACAAATCTTTTTTATCGGCGACAAGAATTTTGCCGTAATCCTCTTCCGTCTGCTTTTTTTCCGATTCCGCGTTCCACGCCTGCGCCTTCCAAATCGTCAGTTTTTTGCCTTGATAAAATGTGTAACAAGTCGGAAACGGCTGAAAACCGCGTATGTGATTGTTCAGAGTTTCGGCATCGGAAATCCATCTGATTCTGCCTTCTTCCTTGACCAGCATCGGCGCGTAGCTCGCATCGCTTTCGATCTGTTTTTGCGGCTCGATCTCGTCGAATTTCTCTAAAGTTTCGAGCAAAAGATTCGCGCCTGCAAAAGAAAGCCGCGCCATCAGATCAATCGCGTTTTCGTCTTCGGCAATCTCGGTTTCCTTTTGCAGCAGAATATCGCCGGTATCCAAACCTTCGTCCATTTTCATCGTCGAAACGCCCGTAACGCGCTCGCCGTTGACAATCGCCCAATTAACCGGCGCAGCACCGCGATATTTGGGCAAAAGCGAAAAATGAACATTAACCGCGCCTTTCGGAAACGCTTCCAAATAATTTTTCGGCAAAATTCTGCCGTAAGCGACGACAACTGCGACATCCGCCGCGTGAGATTTGAAAAGTTCCAGACTTTCCGCCGTTTTCAGTTTCGTCGGCTGAAAAACTTTCAAATCGTTTTCGAGCGCAAATTCCTTAATCGGCGGCGCGGTCAATATATTTCCGCGTCCCGCAGGTCTGTCCGGCTGTGTCCAAACCGCGACAATTTCGTGTTCGGAATCGAGCAAACTTTCGAGCGTCGGAACAGCCGCCAGCGGCGTTCCCATAAATACAATTTTCATAATCTTTATCAAGCGAGAAATGAGAAGTAAGAAATGAGAATTAGTTTGAATTTTTACTTCTCACCTCTAACCTCTCATTTCTCACTTCAACCTAAGCGCGTCTTTCATCACATAAAAAATCCAATTCTGCTCCATCACGCCGTGAAACATCCAAGCGTTCACACCGTTTGCGAAAATCGCCACGTCTTCGCCGCCGTGCGTTTCACTTCCCAAAGGAATCAAGGCTTCTTGTTTATAATTCGGGTCGGTTGTTTGTTCATTCGCCAATTCGGGACGCTCATCTTTGCGGCTTCCGGGTCCGTTTGCGTAATTCAAAGTCGTATAAGGCTTTTTATTCTGGTCCAGACTCGGATTTTCCGAATAATCGCCTTTGTTGTCGGCATCTCTGACCAATCCCAAAATATTATTTCCCCGCGCCGGATAACCGGAAATCGTAAAAACGTGGCTGTGATCGGCGGTCACGATTATCAAAGTTTCGTCCAAATCAACCTTATTTTGCGCGGTTCGGACGGCGTTTGAAAGTTCAATCGCATCGGTCAAAGCGCGAAAAGCGTTGCCGTCGTGATGCGCGTGGTCAATTCGCCCGCCTTCAACCATCAAAACGTAGCCCTTTTTATTTTCCGATAAAACGTCAATCGCCTTCGCCGTCATTTCCGACAAACTCGGCTCGCCCGCCTTGTCTTTCTGGCGGTCAAATTCATACTGCAAATGCGACGGCTCGAAAAGCCCCAAAAGGTGCTTTGTTTTCTTAGGATTTATCTGATCGAACTGCTGCTTGTTCCAGACGTATTCCGCATTTTTATATTTTGCCTTCCATTCCTCCGGCAAATTTCTTTCGTCCAAACGCTCGCCCGTTCTGTTCTCATATTCGGGATCGTTCATTGTTTTCGGCAAAAATTTCGTTCGTCCGCCGCCGATTGCAACTTCCAAGCCGTCGCCAAACGGAAATTCGATCAATTGCCTTGCAATATCGGGAAAATTCGCTTCGTGAGCGTCTTTGGCAGACGAAAAAATGTCCGCGTCCGATTCCCAATTTCGATTCGGCGAATGCGCGTAAGTTGCCGCCGGAGTCGCGTGCGTCAGACGCGCCGTCGAAACCACGCCGGTTGATTTGCCGTTTTTTTCCGCGAGTTCGATCAAAGAGGTCGCCTCGTTTCCTTTGACCGTTTTATAATCGTTAAAAACCACATTTTGGTTGACGGAAATAACTCCTTCGTCGGTTTTGATTCCGGTAATAATCGCCGTCATCGTCGGCGCGGAGTCCGATGTCTGCTGATTGATGCTATACGTTCTCGATAGCGCGGTGGCGGGAAACTGCTCGAAACTCAAAAGATTTTCCTCGCCGCTTACGCCTTTTAACTGCCCTTCCAAAATCCGCGCCGCCGTCAAAGTCGAGATTCCCATTCCGTCGCCGACAAAAAGTATGACATTTTTTGCTTTTTTGTATTTACGCTCAAGATTTTTCGCCCGATTTACCGCCGCTTCGCCGTCATACCGCCAAGTTTCCGGCGTTTCGGAGCGTTTGACGGGAAATCTTTTTTCGGCGGTTTGCCCGAAACCCGTTATAGTTAAACTCAATAAAACCGCATATATTAAAATTTTATCTAAAAATATATTTTTTTGCATAAATAAAAGTTTCATAATAATAGCTCTTGATAGTCTTGAAAAAAAAGGCGGAAACCCGAATTTAAATGAGGGTGCTGTTTGATAATCGGCTTTCGGATATTTTATCAGCACCCTCCATAACTGTCGGGTTTCCGCCTTTCTATGTCGGCTCGATATTAGAATCCGTAAAAATTCTAACACTATTGATGTTAATAAAAAATTAAGCGCAGTTAAAAAGCGCAATGATAATTTGCCGTTTCCAGAACGCGCGTCCATTTGCCGTCCGTGCGTTTGTAAGCCTTGAAAGTGCTGCCCTCGAAGGCATTGACAACCGTAAAAATTTCGGCTGTTCCGTCCGCGTCCGTATCGAACATATCAATTAAAAGTTCGTGATAAGTTCCCGAATCGAGCGTTGTAATGTCTTCGTTCATCACGTCTTTTTCCTCAACGTCATCAAACTTTTCAAATGTGATCGAAACGTCGCCCTTCGCTTTTTTGTCGGCGATAAAAAACATCAAAGTCCGTTTTTTGTCGCCCGTGTTATACCAGTAAGTTCCGACAAACTCAGGGTTTCCGTCGTTATCAACATCAACTTTGGTCAGATTATGATAACGAAGTTCGCCCGTGTTTTTGATCGGAACATTTCTCGCCAGCATTTTTTCCATCACCAGTTTTTCCACCTCGGCGCGTTCGGCTGAAGTCGGTAATTTTCTAGTGCCTTTAACATTATTTTTCGTCCCTGCGCTCGTCGCCAGAGCCATCACGAATTCTCTCGGTTTATAATCACCCGCTTGAAGCGAGATTTCCGCCTGATTCGCCGCACAGTCCGTTTTTGATAAATCCTTCGTCACCGTCGCCGTTCCGACATTATCGCCGCCGAAAATCAAATTGTATTTCGCGCCTTTTTTGTAATAATTCTTAACAAAATCCGGCATATTTTCACTTGTAACCGCATCGTCGCCGACTCCGGTTAATTTCCCGTTTTCAATATACGCAATCGGTTCGATCTGCTTGCCTTCATTGACAACGGCAAAAATTATCGGTTTCGCTTTTTGCGCGAAAGCCGCCGAACACAATAACAAGCTAAACATTAAACTGACAATAATTTTTTTCACAATCTTTCTCCTTTTTTTACATTTTCTATTATCCATTTTCCATTATTTCTTATGAGCAATTGATTTTCCCTGCATAAACTGCAAAAGATATTCGCGCCCGCCGGCTTTTGAATCCGTTCCACTCATATTAAAACCGCCGAACGGATGAACGCCGACAAGTGCGCCCGTGCATTTGCGGTTCAAATAAAGATTTCCGACGTGAAATTCACGCTTCGCCCGTTCCAGCTTTTCGTCGCTTCCCGAATAAACCGCACCCGTCAAACCGTATTGCGTATCGTTCGCCACTTCCAACGCTTCGTCATAATCTTTGACTTTTATCACGGCTAAAACCGGCGCGAAAATTTCTTCCTGTTCGATTGTCGTTTTCGGTTTCACGTTTGTAATAATCGTCGGTTCGAGATAAAAACCTTCCGAATCATCGCCGCTTCCGCCGACGACAATTTCGCCGCCTTCGTCAACACCTTTTTTGATATATTCGCTGGCATTTTTAAATGATTTTTCGTTAATCACCGCCGCCATATTCGTATCGGCTTCGGTCGGTTCGCCGATTTTCAGCTTTTTGGTTAATTCGACGACCTTTTCCATCAATTCATCGTGAACCTTTTCGTCAACGATCAGACGCGAACACGCCGAACATTTCTGTCCTTGAAAACCGAACGCCGCCGCAACAACTCCGCTCGCCGCTTCGTCCAAATCCGCGTCGTCGGCAACAACAATCGCATCTTTGCCGCCCATTTCCGCGACAACACGCTTCATCCAATTCTGCCCTTCTCGCGTTTTCGCCGCTTCTTCGTAAATGTGCAAACCGACGGCTTTTGAACCCGTAAACGAAATAAAACGGGTTTTCGGACTTTTCACCATAAGTTCGCCGACCTTCGCGCCGCTTCCCGCGAGAAAATTGACAACGCCTTTCGGCAAACCGATTTCGTCCAGAACTTCCATAAACTTGTAAGCAATCGTCGGCGCGTCCGGCGAAGGCTTTAGAACCGTCGTATTTCCCGTTACAACCGCGCTCATCGTCATTCCCGCCATAATCGCCAGAGGGAAATTCCAAGGCGGAATAATCGCCCCGACACCAAGCGGAATATATGTAAACTCGTTTTTTTCCGCATACGGTGAAGGCGTAACCGGCTGTTCGTCGCCCCAACGAAGCATTTCCCTACCGTAAAACTCCAAAAAATCAATCGCTTCCGCCGTGTCGCCGTCGGCTTCCGCCCAAGTTTTTCCGACTTCAAAAACCATCCAAGCCGAATAATAATGCTTGTTTTGGCGAATAATATCAGCCGCCTTAAAAAGATATTCGGCGCGTTCTTCGGGCGCAACATTCCGCCACTTCTTAAACGCTTCTGTTGCCGCGTCAATCGCCTTTTCAACAAGATTTTCCGCATCCGAATCGGCATCCGAAAACACGCCGACAACCTGCGATTTATTCGACGGATTGACGCTCTCAAATTTTTCGCCAAGTTCGATCTTTTCGCCGTTTATAATCACGGGATATTCTTTGCCCAATTCGCCTTTAACCTTTTCAATTGCATCTTCCATCGCCTTTTTATTTTCAGGCGCGGAATAATCGGTAAAAGGTTCGTTCTTAAATTCGTCTAATGTTCTTTTTGTCTGCATATTTTCCTCAAAAATTAAACTGTTTCTAAAATAACACTTTTCGGTTCGGGCAAAGGCTTGCCGTCTTCCTTAAAAATTTCAATAACTTCTTCGACAGCTTCATTTAGTTCTACAAAAACTTTGAGCGCGTCATTTCCGTGAACGCCGCCATACATCAATTCGGGACACATTCCGATAAAGCAATTATCCTCGTCGCTCCAATATACGATTTTTTTATAAAGATCAGCTTCTTTTCTCATTTATTTCCACCTCTTCAATCGCCTCTTTAACTTGTCTAACTTGATATTTTTGAGCATCCTTGCCGCTTCTGCCTGAAATTGTAACAATTTTTGTGCAAAGCGGATGAAAATAGTTTCGATGACTTCCTTTTCCGCCGCGATTTGTGAAACCGTTTTTCTCTAATTCTTTTATTAACTGCTTAATTTTCGGCGGCATTAATTTAAAATCCCTTTATTTAATCTTGAAAAATATGTAAAAGGTTCGTTCTTAAATTCGTCCAATGTTCTTTTTGTCTGCATAATTTTACCTAAAATTTTATTTCAAAACATTCTGTATTTCGTTTCTCAACTTATCCGCGTCCGCATTTTCCAAACTGCCGAGTAATCTTTTTACTAAACTGATTTTAATTGTCGTAAAAACAGGTTTTATTACCGAAGGCTTTAACAACCCGGCGTTTTGCCACTCGATTATTTCGATTTCGCCGAAAAGCAATGGCTTTCTGATTCGGCTCGTAACTGCCATCAAAACCAAATCGGGACGAGATAAATTATAATATGAAGAACTGACAATAACTGCCGGTCTTTGCTTTCCGCCTGTTTGGTCTGTAAACGGAAACGGCACAAGCACAATATCGCCGAAACTATAATTCGTCATAAAGCGCGTCTTCCTCGTTGTCCCAAACTTCTTCAAACACCTCTTCGGAAAGCATAGTTGCCGATTCTACAATTTTTCTCTCCTCGCGCTGAACGAGAAAATCAATAAAGTCTTCAACTTCCGCAACTTTATTTAACGGCAGCTGCTTGATTTTTTCAACTAAAACTTCTGTTTGCATTTTTATCCTCATTCAATAAATTTTCTCTAAAATTAACTGCGCGAAGTAATCCGTAAAAGGCTTGTTCTTAGATTTGTCTAATATTCTTCTTGACTGTATGTTTTCCTCAAATTTTCTATTTCTTTAACTTTATCAAAGTTTTTAGTCTGTATAAAGTATCGTTTTCGACAATTAAGTTATGATATTATCGAAACTGATTTGATTATAAAATTCGATTGGGATGAAAATAAAGAATTTGACAATATTAAAATCCACGACGATATAATTTTTAATGAAGCGTCGGCTGTTTTTAGCGATATTTGGGCAATTGAAAGTTTTGACGAATCTCATTCAAATTTTGAAGAACAAAGATTCACAATAGTCGGTTTAACACGAAATCGTTTATTGCGCGTTACATATACTCAGTAGATCACGAAAATATCAAAAATCGTTTCTAAACAGGCAGAAACCCGACAGTTATGGAGGGTGCTGATCGAACGGAAGAATGTTAGGTTTAAAAAAACAGTAGAACATTCCGGTTTTTCTATAAATATTTCGATTTCCTAACAGCACCCTCCATAACTGCCCTCGTTTCCGCCTGTGAATTTCGTGATCTACCGATACTGTCGGAATTGATGAGGATTCGGAAGAAGTAATCAGAATAATTTCGGCACGAAAGGCAGTCGGATATGAAAAAAGAGAATATGAACAAAACAGAAACAGATTTGAAGATGTCGGAAGTTGAAATCACCGAAAAAGATATTCAAGAATTAAGAAGCTGTTTGGAAACTGTATCGCAGGCTTCCAGCCGGCTGTCTCATTAGTTTCTACACAAGTCTAAAATTAAGATTTGTGTTCTTAGTCGCCAAAGGCGACAAACATAATAGCCTAGTGCAAAATCAGTTGACATTGTTGGATAATCTCGGCAATTGTTCCGAGTTGAAATATTCGCATACTCTTTGCTCGATCATTTCTTTGGTTAATTCTCCGTTCGGCTCACAGATTGCTTTCTTGCCGTGCCTCCAATGCGGCTCGATCGGATTCAGCCACGGACTTTTCGTCGGTAACTGACACCTGATGATTCGCACTCCGCCCGTCTGTTTCGCTTCCCGATTGTTTTCTTTGATCCATTCCAGAACCTTTTTCGAGTCGTGCCAACTGGCATTGTCCCAAATCAAAAACAGAGCCTTTTTTCTCTCCTTTTTTAACTCACGGGCGAGCCACTCTAAAAACGAGATCGTTATCTCGGAAATCGGACGCTCCTCTAAAAACCTGACCTTGACCTGCCCGGTGTCTTTTCTCAATAACCCGTAACAAGAAATCGCTTTTGGCTCCTTATCATCTTTATTTGCTTCCCTTTGCACCATCCGCAAAGGTTCGCCAAATTCCCACGTCCTGATCTTCGGCTGCGAAAAGCGCGACCACCAAACCTCATCCAGAAAACCCAAAACTATATCGTCGTTTTCCGAAGCAATTCGAATCAAACGATCTCTCTGTTTTTTTTTAACTCATATTGTGGATCGGGCGATGTGATCCAATCCTTTGCCCGCTTCCAACTGCTCCCGTTTTTCTTCATCGCCGTCCGAATCGTTTCGTTCGCCATCTGCCGCGGGGTTTCGCCTTTTTCAAACAACACTTCCGCTACCAAGGTCAATGTCCAGACACTGCTCGCTTTACCATAAAGACGCGGAGTTTTGTGCATTATCTGTTTAATTCGCTCACACTTTTCCGCATCAACTATTGTCTCCGTCGTTTTTGGAGCCGAACTTCTTCTTTTCAGACAACTAACGCCTTGCTCGTTAAAGCGATGGATCATCTGCCGGGCATATTCAGCCGAATAGCCGAATTGCTTTTCAATCCCGGTCGTCGTCAAACCCTGACTACTCGCCAACAATATCTGAGCTCGTTTCATCTGACACGCATCGCTGGCTCGTTTTGCTTTTTCCAATACTTGTTTTTCTTCTTCGCTCATCGCTCTGACGAAGATCGGTTCTTTTTTCATTCCTTGATTTTATATTATTTCACCTAATACCAACAACCTTTGCTGTTTTTGCACTAGCGAGAATCGCTAGGTAAAATCGAACAAATGCCCCGTCGCTGAAAGCGACGAACAACCGATGACTATTGATGTTTGTCGCTTTCAGCGACACTGTTTATTTGACAAAGACCTATGGTTTCGGCGAAACGCCTACACCATAGGCTATAAATGTTTGTCGCCGCCCAAGACTAAGATTATTTGAATAAAGGTCAATAAACATCGAGCTTCCAAACTTGTGTAGAAACTAATGGGCAGTCTTGGCGGCTGGAAGCCGCCAAATTCATCTGCTTTTCCCGTAAATTCGTGTAAACAACGCTCGAATTGGCGGCAAGATGCCACCAAGATAGCCGGCAAGATGCCGGCGTTACGTTTTTTCTGAATTTCCAAACAGCTTCTAAGAGAAAAAGGCGTTCCCGAAAATTAATTACCGAAAATCGGAATTCAAAAATGGCGCAGAACAACTCGTTTTGCGCCGAGAGAGAAACACGAAATAAAAATTTCTCTGTTTTTGAACGGGGAAATTTTGGATTTTCTGCAAAATCGTTCTGAAGAATCTTTAGAAAAACAGATAAACGACGAATTGCGAAAAATAATGAAAAACGAGAAAACACAAACCGAAAAGTTGCGTCAGGAACTTCTCAATGACCAAAAATTTATCAATGAATTAAATGAAAAACTCAAAACGGCGTAAAATTTGAAAAGACTGCTTATCTTTGTTGCGTTAAAATTTCTTCTATAACTCTTCCCGGAAATCGCCTGAAACCCTTTTCGCGCAATTCTTCATTCGGCTGATTATTTTCATCAATTTTTCCCATCAATCTCAAAATTGTCGGCACAAAACTGAGGTTGTCGTAAGGTTTTTCGATCTCCAGACCGCGCGGAATTTCGGTTTTCGCGCCGCCGGCGAACATTAAAATCGAATTGCTCGAAATTCTGAAAAACGAACCGTGATTGCCGCCGGCGTTAAAGCCGCGCACGTCGAAATTCCAATGATTGTTGGCTAAAATCAGCAAATCCGTTTTGGTCAGATTTCTCTGATGTATGCGAAACCTCCGCATTAAATTTTCGTCTTCGCTTTTGTTATTTTCAGCAGTAAAATTGTCCGCAAAATGATCGCCGAATTGTTCAAATAAATTTACGACGGCATTTGAATATACGGTTTTATGCGTCGCCCGCATCCATTCGTTTTCGGTCTGCCAATTGCTCAACCAAACTGTCTTATCGGCAGCGTCAAAATTTTCGTCTTCATAGATTTTCAGAGGAAAATCCGAACTCCAGTCTTTTACTGCAAAGGAAAATTCGCCGCTTTTATTTTGGCGCAAATCGGAGATCGGCAGATAAAAATAGTTTTGCGTTCCGCCCGATTTTTTTGCTAAAAGGAGTGCCTGATTTTCTTTTCCGCCGTAAATCCAGATCGGATTTTGGTCGGGTTTCAGATTCGGCGGTAATTTACCAAAAATTTCCTCAAGCGGAATTGCCGCCGCGACAAAATCTATCGGCGATGTGCCGAGTTTATTCTGAACGCTGTTTTTTACCATTTGGCTTTTGAGCAATTCAAAATAATCTCTGCGCTCGAAACTTTTTTCAAAATCGAGTTCGCCGTTTTCCCCAATGACAAAGCCGTTTTCCGACAAACCGACGACGTAATTTTGCAGCTTAAAAATAGAATTTCGTTCGCCCATCGCGCCTTTGGCAATAAAATTTTCGATTTTCAGCTTTCGCGGCTCGAAAGTTTCCGGTTTTAAGTTGAGCAGATTTTTCAGTTTATACAGATATTCCCGGTAAGCGATCTCGTCTTTTTCGGCAAGTTCCTTCTGCACGACAATTCTTCTGGCTTCTTTGTCTGAGCCTTTTTTGAATTGCTCGACGGTAAATTTTTCCGGCTGCGCTTTGATAATTTCGTTTTGTTTTTCGATCCAAAGGCGCACGGCACTCAATTCTTCCTCCAATCGGTCAACCGTTTTCTGCCAATTTTCCCGGCGTTTATTTACAGCTTGAAAAAAAGCATTTCGCAAAACTTTTTCTTTTGATTCGGAAAGATTTTTGTTTTGAAGCTGCTGAAAAATTATCTGCAAAACATTGAGATCATTGTCGCGCAAATGCAGCGAAGCCCTTTCATTTCCGTCAAAATCGAGCATAATCGTCGGATATTCTTCCGCCTGATTTTTCAAATAAAACGATTCATTCGATTTGTTTGTAATCAGCGGAACGAACGGATTCAGACCTTTGACCGAATAATCGAGCATCAAATGTCTTTTTGTAACAACGTGATGACCGCCGCCTTCTCTGCTTTTCAATAAATTGACAATGTTAAAGCCTTGACTGTAAATATCTTTATCGGAATTAAAGCCGTGATCCGAAACAATTATCAGAGCCGTTTCGTCTGCGCGTTCCGAATTTTTTACGGCGATCCACAATCTGCCGAGAGTTTTATCCAAATCTTTTAACACGTTCAGCCGCGCTTGTTCATTTTTGTTCAGATGCGAAATATGGTCAAATTCCGTCGAGTAATAATCGAAATAATCAATTTCCGGCGAATTATCCAGTTTTTTTAAAATATCGCGCTCGTGCTGGTCAACCGTCGTTTTATAAAAATCAAATCCGATTGTCCATTCATCTATAAAATCCGAAGCGTTTTTCGGAAAAAGTCCGAGAAATCCTTTGCTGATAACGCCCCAATCAGTTCCGCGCTGAAAAAGTTGAAAACTCGTGTAGCGATTTTCGTAAGGAAAAGCGTCGCTCAAGATCGGCGTTTTCATCTGATCTAAAACTTCCATTCCCGGCATATCAACTCTTTCTTTTTTGCCGTAATTTACATAATACGGAATAAAATTCAGATAATCGTAAGCCGAAAAAATCAGCCGGTCATATTCGACATTTCCCTTTATTTGCAGATGCTGTCCGGTATCGAGAAGCGACCAAGAAGGTGCGGAAAGGCTCATTCCGCGCGAGTAAAAATTTGAAACGCGTGTGCCGTTTTTGTAAAAAATATGCTCAAACCAAGGCAGAATGCTTTTTCCCGTCCGGGCATCTTTTTTTTCCACATATTTTTCGACAAAATCGCCGGAAAGCCCGTCAACTTTAACGATCACGACTCGCTTTACGTTCTGCGCCCGCGTTTCAAAAATAAATAAGGCGAAGACTAAAATCAGAAAAACCGGGAATTTGTAAAGATGTGATATTTTCATCTTAAAACTATTTATTAAAGCAATTTTTAAATCATTCAGCATTTTCACTTTTTGAAAGCGGGCGCGATAGCAACCCTTCCTGACTTGCGATCTTTTTATTCTTGAACACTTATACCAAGTTGGTGAAGAAAGGCAGAAACCCGCGTGTAAACAAGGGTGCTGTTTGAAACTCAAAAGCTGATATTAAAAACAGCACCCTCCATAATTGTCGGGTTTCCGCCTTTCCTCTTTTTCACGCTAGCTTGGTATTACTGTTAATAATCTGTTCAAGATAAAGTGAAAAAGCACAAATAAATAAATTAGCAGGTCTGGAAGTGTTGTTCTACGTCCGCAAAACTTTAATTACTAAAAAACTTAAAAATCAGACTACTCGTTTTAATCAATCGAAGAATTTTTTTCGCCGGCAGAAATGTTCAGATATTTCGCGGACAAATCGCGCCAACGCTTGTCAAATTCCTTGTTTTCGTAAATTGCGCGAAGTTCTTTTTTTGATTTGGAATTGTTTATTTTATTTAAACCGCTTAAACATAAAAGGCGCAGATTTTCATTTTCGGTTATCGTAAAAATTCCGGCAATCGCTTTGATCGTTTTTCCCTTTGTTTTTTCGCCGTGTTGAGCGATGAAGGCAAGCGAATTTTCGATAGCCTGCAAATCGCCGTCAATTTCGGGCTTGACGGAATTCTGCGCGACTTCTCGTAAATATCTTTCGTGAAAAGAAAGTTGCCGGCGCAAATCCATTTCCCGCCTGAGTTCGGGCGTATATTTTTCGCGGTGTTTGTATATACCGAATGAAACGACTTTGGCAATTTTGTAAAGCATACGCTGGCGGCTGGTGTGCTTAACTTTTGTCATTTCCTCGCGTCTGTCCTTTTCTAAATCTTTGATTAATCCGTCGGGGCGTTTGGCGTAATTTATCAAGTTTTGATACTGCCTCTTTGCCAATCTGATCTCAACGTCGAAATCGTTTTCCAGAGGATTCAGCGAAACCGCTTCGAGCCGTTCGGAAATCTCGCTTCTAAAATCCGGTTCGAGCGAATAATCGAGCGACAAAAGCAGTTTTAACTGCGCGTAAGAATCGAGCCGTGTCGGTTGATTAAAATCAAATCCTTTACGTTTTGTAACAAAATCATACAAAGATTTTCCGACGAAAAACGGCAGATTATCAATTTTTGAAATTGACAAGATATTTTTCGTCAGATCATTTAACACGCGCTTGGACATTTCGCGTTTTTTCGGATTGTTCTGATCGCGGAAATCAATCAAAAGCGCGGGAATTTTCGGGTAATCGAGTCCGTAAACGGCAAGCGGTATAAATGTTTTCGCCGTCGCATTCGGGGTGTTTTCCGCAACTCTTTTGTTCTGAGCGTCAAACCAGCGAATTTCCCGATAACCGTTCCAGTTTTCCAGTCTTTTATCTTTCCAAGGATTTTCGATGTTTAAAAATCTGGAATTAAATTCTTTGTTTTTGTTCGCTTTCAAATCTTCTTCCGCAATCCAGACGAGCGCGTGCGTCGCATCTCCGTCGGGCATCTCTAACGGCTCGAAATAGAGATTTTCGCGTTCCGCATACTGCCGCAAAAGTTCCCAATTCCGCCCGCGAATTGCCGTCAGATTTTCGGAATTTTTATCATACACGCGATGCAGATTTTCACGATTGACAAACGAACCGAAAGTTTTGCCAAACAGCATCAGACGCGCCTGTATGTCTTCCAATTCCCTTTCGGACAGAATTTTTTTGCCTTCGATCTCTTCGTAAATTGCCAACAGCGCAAGTGCGCGGGCGATTGCGGCTTTTTTGTAATTTTTCCGGTTTGCTCTGTATTGCAAAGTCGCCGCGCGAAGCGGAACGGCGAAATCCTCGATAATCAGATTTTTCAAGACCATAAAAAAAGCCTTGTCCCAGAAATCCTTGTCCATCGGCTGAACGTCAATTAAAACGGGCGGCAAATCATTCTTTACCTTTCCTTTATTTGTCGTTCGCGTATAAAGAAACGGAACTGCCGCCGTTAATTTCTGCGTCAAGGAAGGCTTTGTATAATTGAGCATCCAGACGTGGCGCAAACGGTCATTTTCGATAATTTCGTCGCCGAGCGTGTCGCGCAGAATGCTTATCAGCGGAACTTCTTCCTGCTTAAATTCCGTTGTTTTCACATTTGCAAAAATTGTAATAATTTCCGCGCCGCCCGAAACTTTTATTTTTTCAATGCGAAAATCTTCTTCAATCGAAAACTTAGAATTATTTTCAACTTCTGATTTTTCGGTTTTAACAAATTCATACGGATTCTCCGGCTCGGTTTGTGCGGAAATTGTCTGGGCGGAAATCTGCCCGGCAGAAATCGTTAAAAGCAAAAAAATCAATAATAAATTCTTAAAGTTCTTTTGATAATTTTCAGGATTTTTGTGAATCATTTTAAAATCTTACGAATTTAGATTTTATCTGCAAAAAAAATCTGAGGAGAGATTTTTTATTTAATACGCGATTTTTTTCAAAGTTTTGCCGAAAAATCATTCCCATTTTCCGGTTTTTTTCAGTTTCTTGATTTTCCGCTTTGCCAGTTCCCTTTTAAGCGTTGTCATTCTGTCGAGAAAAACTATGCCGTCGCAATGATCGGTTTCGTGCAGAACGCATCTGGCAGCCAAATCCGCTGCGTCGAGTTCCCGCAAAACGCCGCTTACGTTCTGATAGCGAACAATTGCCCGCAAATTTCGGCTGATCTTTTGATAAATGCCGGGAAAAGACAGACAACCTTCATCACCCGTCTGCTCGCCTTCGACGTGAATTATTTCCGGGTTTATCAGAGCGATTTTTTCCGACGGATTTTCTCCGCCCGAACAATCCATTATGAAAAGCCGCTTGGAAACATCAATTTGCGGCGCGGCAAGCCCGACACCGTTTGCGTTATACATCGTTTCAAACATATCTTCGACCAGCTTTTTTAAATCTTCGTCAAATTCATTTTCCAAAACGGGTTTTCCGACGGTCAGCAAAACGGGTTCGGGATATAAAGTAATTCTCAGCAAAGCCATAATCTCGTGTTATTAGAGTTGCGAACAAGCCTCTAAGTTGTTCTGCGATAAAAATTAAATTTCCCGCAAATGATTCGGGCGTAATCATTTATATAAACAATTACGCCCGAAAAATCAAAATGTTGCAGAAAAAATTTTATGCGAGCGCGGCAACTCCGGCTTCGGCGACTTTGTGATCGTTTTCCACGACATCGCCGGACACGCCGATTGCGCCGATAACGTCGTCGTCCTTATTTTTCAGAGGAATTCCGCACCGGAATTGTAAATAAACAATATCACAAACTTACGGATTATTTAACCGCGCTCAGTTTTTCCCTTTCCGTCTTTGTCCAATCGCACAATAATTCGATTTCTTCAATTGATAATTCCGCGTCCCGATGAATCCATAAATATTGATCGTAAGGCATTTCTCTCGTTTCAACTTGTTCGCAAATTTCGTCCAACTTTCGATCTTTTCTTTTTACCGAATAAGTCGCCCATTCGGAAAAATTCAACTCTTTTCTTCCTTCCTCGACGTGTTCGACCATTTTCCACGAAATCGGCGCGATATTTGAATACCAACGCCAATTTGTCTGATTCGTATGGCAATCGTTACAGCTTCTTTTCAAAATTTTGTTTACATCTTCGGGAACTTGCGTTGACGCTTCGAGAGTTTCCGCCGAAACAATCGGCAGATTTATTCTGGCGGGACGATAAATCTGAATCAATAAAAACCCCGCAGCAAAAATAATTATGAGGACTTTTAAGATTTTCATCTCTCAACTCTCACTTGGAATAACTAACCCGCCAAATTTTCTTCGCGCCGTCGTCGGCGATCAAAAGCGAGCCGTCGGAATTTACCAGAAGTCCGACGGGTCTTCCCCAAACTTCGTTGGAATCTTCTTCGGGCAGCCATCCTTTGACAAAATCTTCGTAGCCGTTATTTTCGAGTTTTCCGTTCTTAAATTTTACGCGGATAATTTTATAACCCGTTAATTTTTCCCGATTCCAAGAACCGTGCAGCGCGACGAAAGCATCGCCCTGATATTCTTTCGGAAACATTTTCCCGCCGTAAAAAACGATTCCGAGCGCGGCTGAATGCGCCGTCAAAAGCACGTCCGGGACGATAACTTTTTCCAGATGTTCTTTGGTAACTTTATCTTCTAAGCGCGGTTCGATATTTTTTCCGATATACACATAAGGGAAACCGTAAAAACCGTTTTCTTTGACCGAAGTTATATAATCGGGAACGAGATTGTCGCCCAAACCGTCGCGTTCATTAACCGCCGTCCAGAGTTCGCCGTTTGCCGGATTGAAAGCTAAACCGATTGGATTTCGTAAACCGGAAGCGTAGATTTTATGGTTTTTCCCGTCTGGATTGTAAACCGAAATTGCGGCGCGGCGCGAATCTTCCTCGACGCTCGCGTTTGTTTCCGAACCGATTGCGACAAACATTTTATCGCCCTTTGGAGAAAAAATTACGTTGCGCGTCCAATGCTGATTGTATCCGCCGCGCGTCAGTTCGACGACTTTTTCGGGTGCGCCAATCGCTTGAGTCTGCCCTTTTTTGTATTTGAAACGCACAATCGAATCGGTATTTGCCACATAAAACCAATCTTTATAAAAAGCCATACCAAACGGCTGCGAAAGACTTTCGGCAAAGGTAAAACGCTCGTCCGCTTTTCCGTCTTTGTTTTTATCGCGCAAAATCAGAATTTTATTGGCGCGTGAATCAGCCACGAAAACATCATTGTTCGGCGCAAGCACCATCCAGCGCGGATATTCAAAGCCGCCTTCGGCGTAAACTTCGATTTTGAAATTCTCCGGCAGTAATAATTTCGCGCCCGCCGGTTTTTCGACCATTTTTGAACCGCGCCTTACGCTGTCGGTGGCGTAAGGCTTTGGCAAATCTTCGGGTTTTATTTGATATTTCAACAAACCGGAAGCATTTTTAGCAACTGATTTTTTTACTCTTCCGTCGTCTGCGGCATCAGCACTCGTGTTTTTCTGGCAAACGCTCGTCAGAGCCATCAGCGAAATCAGCATTGTGATCGTGAAAATTTTTTTCATATTGTTTATATTTATTTGTGTTAGTAAAGAAAGAGAAATAATATTACCAAAGTAACGATTCAATAAAAAGATTATAAAACATTATCAATTATCCATTCTCAATTATCCATTCTATTATGGGTTTCTTTGTCGGCTAAGAAAAAACTTACAAAATAATTGATAACTGATAATTGAGATTTGATAATAAAATTCCTGATGATGTTTCCGGGTAAATTTATTTAATTCTTGTTACTTACCTTAGTAATGTGCAAAAAACAACTTATAACGTTTTGAAAAGAAATTTGAATTTATTATGTCAGATATTTTATCACTAACTTCTCAGGATAAAAATCCTTCCGATACCAAAACAAGCCGCATCGGTGAATACGGCGAAAGGCTCGCGGCTGAGTTTTTGCAGAGAAACGGTTATCGGCTCGTTTTGTCAAATTACAAAGTTCCCGTCGGCAGAAATCTTCGCGGCGCGGCGGTAACAGGCGAAATTGATCTAATCGCGTTTGATGACAAGGTTTTGTGCTTTGTCGAGGTCAAAACCCGCAGTTCCGATCTTTTCGCTTCGCCGCTTTCGGCGGTTGATTTACGAAAGCAACGGCAAATAACCAGAACCGCCCGCGTCTATCGAAAGATTTTCCGTTTACAAAATATCGCTTTTCGCTATGACGTAATAAGTATTATTCTCAATGAGAAAAAAGCTCCGAAAATTGAAATCTTTAGACGGTTCTGGACTGAAGATAAATTTCGCAAAAAATTCTGGGCTGATGATTTTTAGAAATATTTAAAGATAAAGAAACGAAACGCGAATATTTCACGAATATAAAAACACGGGCGTAATTATTTCAAACATCAACCTTACAATGGTTCGGACATTTTTTTATGAATTGCCATGAGTTTTAACCATTAGTTTCTACACATCTTTAAAATCTGTTTGCGAACCGATTATTTGTAAAAACTCTTTGGTTATTTCTTCTAGTTCTGCCGTCGTATAGCTTTCTAACACATCTATTAGCGTTAGAAACTGCCACATTCCGGCGAGTAGTGCCGGAATTGTGTATTCAACTCCGCGTTTCATTAGTCTGCCGCTTAGTCTGATTAAAAACTTTCTTAGCTCCTTTGCTTTTTCTTCTTTGGATGCTGCTAATGCCCAGACGATCACGCAGACTTGTGCGACTATCATCAACCGTTTGGCGATTGCTTGTGCCGATTCTTGTTGCCATTGTTCCAAATGCTGTCCGCCTCTTTTGAGCAACTTGAAGAAACTCTCGATTCGCCATCGCCAGTAATACCAAAGGGCAATCTCTTCTGCTTTTACTTGCCTTTGAACATTCGTCCATAACCGCCAAACCGCCAAGACTTTGCCTTTTTTATCCCGCACCTCAGATAACACATATCTCAATCTGATCGGCTTTCCTTTGATTAACTTTCGCTTATCGGGCTGCTCTTTGGTTGGACGTTTCGTGCGTCCTATTCGATCCAACACAACCTCCGTTTCAGCGACATACTGAAACGCTTTGCGTCCCGGATACTTGACTTCCCGAACATATTGAAAATCTTCCTTGATTCGCTCTTCGACTTCCTTGAGCAGCAAACTCTCCTCGCCTAATTTCACTCGCCGAACATCATTTGAACGAATCACGAACTGCCTTCCGCATCTGATAAATCTCCTCAAATGAAGCAGAGAATCGGCTTGTCTGTCAACTATGTGAACACACGGCTTGGCTAATCCGAGTCCTTCGACATAGCCGAATGTCCTGTTTAATTCATCTAATTGCCGACGACGCGGCAAAGGCTTTTCGCGTCTTGATGAATGCACTCCATCGTCGGCTTCCAAGCCAATGTAAAGCGGTGCTAACGGTTCGCCTTCGATGTCAGACACCAGCAATGCACTTTGCAAAAAATAGCCCTGCTCCAAATTATTACATAATCTGATCCGATCGGCTTTGCTCTCGTGAGTCGTATAGTTTAGATCGCTAAAATCGTGCATCACAAGTGCATATCTATTGACTTTAGAATCACTTACCTGCCCGGCATAATCAATCAGAGGTTCTGCCAAAGAAGGCAAACTAACTCGTTCATTAGCAAAAAAACGCCACGCCGCCTGTGCTGCCGCAAACGGCTCTTTTGTTTTTGGCAAGGCACGTAACCCGCTCGCCACCGATTGTGATAGACTTAAATGTTGTCGCACCAGCATTTTATAACGTCTTTGCAGACGTGGTTCTAAATTCGGAACTTTTATTTCATACTTTCTGATATTATCAAAGAACCTTTAGACTTGTGTAGAAACTAATGGTTTTAACTCGTGGACTCGAAATGAAAGAAACACAAGGCTTTAGCCGAACTACAAAAAATAATTAAAAATTCCTTATTGCTTTAGCTAAAGCAAAGAGATTGATTCTTTTAATAAGTTTGGCTAAAGCCTATCATTTCATCACTTACTTAACCTCCAGTTAAAACTGGAGGCAATTCATAAAACCAAAAATTTAAAAACTGTCCGAACTATTGACCTAATATTGTATGATGAAATTTGACAAATAATTAAAAAAACTTAGTATTTCTTTGTATAGCTTCGTGATTGGTAAATTTTCACTATTCTCTAATCGCAAGAAAAAATCAATGTAAGCAAAATTTCCCTAAAATTATGAAAACAACAAAATACTCCGACGATCTTCCGCAGCTTATTGACAGAGAACTTTTTTTCGGAAACCCCGAAATTTCGGGCGCACAAATTTCTCCCGATGGCGAATTTATCGCTTTTATCAAACCTTTGGATGATGTCCGAAACATCTGGATCAAATCCACAAACGAACCTTTTGAAAATGCAAGACCGATCACGGATGAAAAGAAACGTCCGATACCGGCTTTTTTCTGGAGTTGGGACAGCAAATATATCTTGTTTATCAAGGATAAGGACGGCGATGAAGATTTTAACGTCTATGCCGTCAATCCGTCTGAAAAAACAGTAGAAGGTGAAATTCCGGCGGCGCGGAATCTGACGAATGCCGAAAACGTAACAACGCAGATTTATCATCTGCCCGAATCCGAGCCTGATTTTATTTATATCGGTTTAAATGACCGCGATCCGGCGTGGCACGATCTGTATAAAGTGCAGATTTTAAACGGCGAAAAAACTCTGCTTGTCGAAAATACGGATCGGCTGGTCGGCTGGCTTTTTGACAATAAAGACGAACTGCGTATAGCTTCGCGCGTCGAGGACAACGGCGAAACGGAAATTCTGAAAATCGAAGACGATAAATTTACAAAAATTTATTCGTGCGGCGTTTTTGAAACTTGTGTTCCGATTCGCTTTCACAAAGACGACAAATCGTTTTATATGCAGACGAACAAAGGCGAAAGAGATTTGGCGCAGTTGGTTTTGTTCGATCCCGAAACGCAAACGGAAAATTTTGTTGAGCAAGACCCGAACGGGCGCGTTGATTTCGGCAACGCCGTTTTCAGCGAAGTTTCAAAAGAATTGATCGCCACGACTTATGAAGACGATAAAATTGAAAGATATTGGAAAGATGCCGATTTTGAAGCCGATTACAACTGGCTGAAAGATCAATTGCCGAATATGGAAATCAGCATCTCCTCGGCGACGAAAGACGAAAATCTATGGATTATCGCCGCCCACAGCGATACAGAGCCGGGCAGAACTTATCTTTTTGACCGGGTTAATAAAAAACTGAATCTGCAATACAAAATCCGCGAAGAATTGCCCAGAGAAGCATTAGCCGAAATGAAACCGATTCGTTATAAATCGTCCGACGGCTTGGAAATTCCCGGTTATCTGACTTTGCCGAAAGGACTCGAAGCAAAAAACCTGCCGCTTGTCGTCGTTCCGCACGGCGGACCTTGGCACAGAGATTCTTGGGGTTATCTTTCGATTCCGCAATTTCTGGCAAATCGCGGTTACGCCGTTTTACAAATGAACTTTCGCGGTTCGACGGGTTACGGAAAAAACTTTATAGACGCGGGAAACAATCAATGGGGCGATTTGATGCAGGACGACATAACTTTTGGAGTCAGACACCTGATCGAAAAAGGAATCGCCGACGAAAAACGCGTCGGAATTATGGGCGGAAGCTACGGCGGTTACGCAACTTTGGCGGGCGTAACATACACGCCCGAACTTTATGCGGCGGCGGTTGCCATTGTCGCGCCGTCAAATCTGATAACGCTTTTTAATTCGATTCCGCCGTATTGGGAAGCATTTAAGAAAATCTTTTCCCAAAGAATGGGCGATCCCGCAACGCCGGAAGGAGAGGAAAAACTTTTGCGTCAATCGCCTCTCTCGCACGTTGAAAAGATCAAAACTCCGCTGATGATCGTTCAGGGCGCAAACGATCCGCGCGTTAAAAAAGCCGAAGCCGATCAGATCGTCGTCGCTCTGCGCGAACGCAATTATCCGGTTGTTTACATTCTCGCCGAAGATGAAGGACACGGTTTCCAGCGTCCGATCAATAATCTGGCGATGTTTGCCGAGTCGGAAAAATTCTTGGCGAAATTTCTCGGCGGACGCTTTCAAAAAGATATGAAACCGGAAGTGGAAAATCGCCTGAAAGAATTGATCGTTGACGTGAAATCGGTAAAAATGCCGGAAACTGTCTGATTCCGCTTACAAAAGAATGAAATTTTAGTGTTCTAATTTAAGACACATAAGTTTTCAACCCGTTATTCAACTTTCGTGTTTGTTTGTTGTAATGCAATGATTATAAGACATTTAGCCGAAAACTGAAACGTGGCATAAAGGTTGCAGTATATAAACATTAAGCTATCAGAGCTAAAAAAAAATCTAAATACAGGTAGGAAAAAATTTATGAACACACAAAGAGGAACAGAAAATCAGATGTTGACGGGTTTATTCAGCGATAGAGATAATGCCGAAAGAGCATATAAATCTATGCGTGATCGCGGTTATACCGATGATGACATCAGCGTTATGATGTCGGACAACACACGCGACACTTGGTATGGCGACGACTATGAAGGCGATACCGAACTTGGCAATAAGGCTATGGAAGGCGCGGGCGCAGGTTCAGCTATCGGCGGAACACTCGGCGCAATTATCGGCGGAATCGCCGCAATCGGTTCAAATGTGATTTTACCCGGTTTGGGTTTAATCGTTGCAGGTCCGCTTGCAGCAGCATTAGCCGGCGCAGGAGCAGGCGGTTTAACCGGCGGATTGGTCGGAGCATTGATCGGTTCGGGTATTCCGGAAGAACGCGCTAAATTATACGAAGAAGGCGTTAAGAGTGGCGGAACTGTTTTTGGAGTTACTCCGCGAAATGACGAAGACGCTGAATATTTTGAAAATGAATGGAGAAATTATCGAGGCGAACATATTTATCGCTAATTGATTTTTTCCGATAAACTGAAAAAGGAACTTCAATCTAAGATTGAAGTTCCTTTTTCAGTTTTAAATGAGAAGTTTAATGCTGAAATTCAGTTAATCAATTTATTCCGACAATTCAACCTGCGGTTAAACCAAAGGCAATTTATATAAAGCAATTTAAGAATTGGCGTAGGGTTAAGAGTAACGGCTTTAGCCGTGAAAACGCCAGCGAAGCCAAGCGTTTTCTCACCACTAAAGCCGTTACTCTTACTGTATATCCAAACTTAAACCGCTATAAGCAATAAATTTAAAACTGTCCGAAACATTAGTTAATATGAATTACGCTTTTCAACTTCTCTAATCCATTTTAGAATGTTACGCAGTTTAAAGAAATATTTAACAGGGATAGACAGAATAGACAGGGATAAAACATTGATTTGATAACGATTTAAATTATCTCTGCTTATCCTGTTTATCCCTGTTAATTCGGCTTTTTTTCTTCAACTGGGTAACTGCTGCCATTTATTTTAAGAACCAGCCGATTTTTTCCGACCTTTTCCTTTGGCATCTGTCGCGTCAATCGTCGGATTGGCATTTGTCGAAGTTACGCCGCTTTTTGTAAAGCCCGAATTATCATATTCGGCATTTCGGTCATCGTATTTTTTCACGCGCAGATTGTTCTGGACGTGACCGACTCCCGAAACGTCGTGAGCGATGTCTTCGGCTCGGCGTTTGTCGGAACGGCTTCTAACATTACCGTCTAAAGTTATTTCGCCGTCTTCGACGCTGATTTCAATGTCGGTGGCATCCAAAAAGTGATCGTGGGACAAATTATCGTTGACATCTTCTTCGATTCTGTTGTCGGAACGGCGATAGCCTTTCGGACCTTTTCCGCGATGGCTTTCGTAACTTCCCGCGTCCCGTCTTCTGCGCCGCGCCGCATCGTCATCGCCGAACCAAGACGCTACTTCGTCGCCCGCTTTATCGAAAAATCCTCTGTCGTCGCGGTCATAATCGGCTGCGTCATAATCGTAATCCCGATAATATCTTGAGCGATTGTAATCGTCATAATCGTCGGAATCGTAATCTCTTCCATAATAACCGCCTGCATAATCGCGGTCGGAACTGCGGACTATACGGCTGTTGTAATCGGAATCGTAATCTCTGTCAAAACTACGATTTCGCCGGCGGTTTTGATATGAATCTCTATCTCTTTCAAAATCTCCGCCGAAATTATCTCTGTCGCTGAACTCCGTGTCGCGCTCATAACCTCTGCCGTATCCGACGCTTCCGCCGCCAAAATAACCTGCGCCTTGGTAATCCGAACCAAAATCGCCCGGATAATAACCGCTGACTCTGCGTCTGCTTCGTCTGTTGCGGTCAAAATCTCTGTCAAAATCGTCGTAATCTCTAAATCTTCTTGCCATAATAAACCTCCCTTGTTTATTCCTTGTTATTGTTTTGAAATCAGCGGAAATATTAAAATATAAAACTCTTTATATTTCATTTACTGCTTGATTTTCCGCCTTGTTCTTTATTATATAAAATTCGGAGCAGTTTGTTAAGAAGCTGTTTGGTAATTCAGAATTAAAACGTAACGCCGGCATCTTGCCGGAAGTCTTGGTGGCTTCCAGCCGCCAATTCGAGCGTTGTTTACACGAATTTACCGGAAAAACAGATAAATTTGGCGGCAAGATGCCACCAAGACAGCCGGCTGGAAGCCGGCGATACAATTACTAAACAACTTCTAAGGAACGGTATGTTCGGAAATCAGAGCGATCCAATTTCAAAAGCGGAAATTTACTAAACATCAATTGGGTAGTGAACTAAAAGTAATGTCTATGAATTGCCGTCTGCTTTAGCTGACGGAAAGATTGCTGACAAGATAATCGGCTTTAGCCAAATTTCAAAAATATATTATTCATCCTATCTGCTTTAGCTAAAGCAAATAAGGAATAAATTTAATTTAATAGTTCGGCTAAAGCCTGTCTTTTGCTGCAAACTAAACCGTCAGCTAAAGCAGACGGCAATTGATAAAAAAATTTGTCAGCATTACTTTTAGTTCACTACCATCAATTGAATTAAAGAGATTTCGGATAATTCTATTATTTCAAAATTCCGCGCGAAATGACGATTTTCTGAATTTCGCTCGTGCCTTCGTAAATCGTCGTAATTCGGGCATCGCGGTAATATTTTTCGACGTTGTAATGACGCGAAAAACCGTTGCCGCCGTGAATTTGTATGGCATCGGCGCAAACTCTGTTTGCCATCTCCGATGCGAAAAGTTTCGCCATCGAAGCGTAAATTCCCGTGTTTTTATGATTTTCGTCTTTCATCCAAGCGGCGCGAACGGTTAAAAGTCGGGCGGCTTCGATTTCGGTTGCCATATCCGCTAATTTGAATTGAATCGCCTGAAATTCGGCAATCGGCTGACCGAAAGCAACGCGGTCTTTGGCGTATTCTTTCGCTTCTTCATAAGCCGCCTGCGCGATTCCGACGCTCAACGCGCCGATTCCGATTCTGCCGTTGTCGAGGCTGTTAAACGCCACGCGCAGACCTTTTCCGATTTCGCCTAAAACATTTTCCTGCGGCACGCGAACGTCTTCAAAACTCATCTCCGTCGTTTTAGAAGCGCGTTGTCCGAGTTTGTGTTCGACGGAAGAAACGCTCAATCCTTCCGTATCCTTTTCAACAATAAACGCCGTAACTTCTTTTTTGCCGTCATTTTCGCCGGTAACTGCCATTACAATATGAATTTCCGCTTCGCCGCCGTTCGTTACCCAAGATTTCGTGCCGTTTAGAACGTAAAAATCTCCGTCTTTTACGGCGCGTGTTTTTAAGTTGGTCGCATCAGAGCCGGCGTGCGGTTCGGACAAGCAGAATGCACCGAGTTTTTCGCCTTTGGCAAGCGGAACGAGATATTTCTGTTTCTGCCGTTCAGTTCCGAAACTCAAAATCGGATAACAGCAAACCGAGTTCGTTACGCCGACGATCACGGCGACGGATGAATCGGCTTTTGAAATTTCTTCCAAAGCGAGCGCGTAAGAAACGGAATCGAACCCTGCGCCGCCGTATTCTTCGGGAATAATCATTCCGAGCATTCCGAGTTCGGCAAGACCTTCGAGTTGTCTGCGCGGAAATTTTTCCGCCTCGTCGTATTCACGCGCCAACGGCGCAATTTCATTTTCGGCAAATTCACGCACGGAATTTCGCACCATTTTCTGCTCTTCGGTAAATTCAAAATCCATAAGTTTTACTTTTGTTTATTTCTTTCAAATTTTGGTAATGAACTAAAAGTAATGCTGACAAGTTTTTTTATCAATTGCCGTCTGCTTTAGCTGACGGTTTAGTTGCAGCAAAAGACAGGCTTTAGCCGAACTATTAAATTAAATTTATTCCTTATTTGCTTTAGCTAAAGCAGATAGGATGAATAATATATTTTTGAAATTTGGCTAAAGCCGATTATCTTGTCAGCAATCTTTCCGTCAGCTAAAGCAGACGGCAATTCATAGACATTACTTTTAGTTCACTACTCAAATTTTAACTATATGAGAAACTATTTCGATAAACAAACGACGCTTAGATTCTTTTAAAACTTGATTTGGCATATCAGTTGCACAACTCAAAAGTATTCTATTCGTGCATTAATTTAATGCAAGGTCTAAATTTATCAAGGAGAAAATTATGGAAGGTCCGTTAAGAGGAATTTTAGCCGGAGTCGCGGCTTGGAAATGGGGCGGCGGTTGTTTTTCGACAATCGTTATCTTTTTACTGGTATTTTGGCTTTTGGGTTATGTAAATTGCTAAAACTATTTGAAAAAAGACTGCGGATAATTATCTTTATAAAATTATCCGCAGTCTTTTTTTTTGTTTTAAATTTTGTCGCGCCATTTGAGAACTTCTTCTCTTAAAACAGGATTTTGTTGAAAACTCGCCGTTTGACTTTGCGCCGCCGTCGCTCTCTGGATGTGCCAGTAAGATAAACCGAGTTTGCCGATTGCCCGCATATAATTGCTTCTCGCCCGGAATTTTCCGCTGAAAACGCTTCCCAAAAGCCAGAAAGTGCTTTTGAAAGCCGACGTTGCTTTCTCGAAATGCTCTTGCGGAATCAATCCGCGGGCGACATCAATTGCCAGCATTTCTTTGAGAATTTTGTTTTGCCGATACATCACATAAAAGGAAAATGCGACGAAAATCACAAAAAGCGGAAATTCGATAATCGCGTAACCTACAAAAAAACCGAGTCCCAAAAATACAGCCATTGCGTTCCAGAAGGCGTGCAGCAGAATCGCACTAATCAAACCGACAACCGGCATAATAATTTTGACGAATGAATTATGAGATTCGCGGGAAATTCCGCAGCCGATTCCGGTCATCGCGGTAAATGTAACGTGCGCGAACGGCGATAAAATTCCGCGCATAAAAAAGGTTTTTATCAACAGATCAACGCCGCCTTCGTTGAGAGCGCGTCCGTAATATATGACGTTTTCAACCGTCGCAAATCCGAGAGCGATCACGCCCGCTAAAATTATTCCGTCTAAAATTCCGTCAAAGTATCTGCGGAAAAATATCAAAATAATAAATATGCCCGCGCCTTTGGTTAATTCTTCAAAAATCGGCGCGGAGATTACAGTTCCGGCAATACTTCCGATTTGCGGATCAATCGCCACCGCAACGCCGACTCCGATCACGGTATTTATTACAAATGAGAGAAAAACCGCAACCAATGCGCCCCACGCAAAAGAAAGCGCGAGAAACCAGATCGGTTCGGGATCGTATCGGTCAAGCCAGACAAGCGGCAAAATGTATAAAACGGCGGGCGTGAAGGCGATAATTGCGGCGAAAATTGCGGCAACCGGACCAAGACTCAAAAGAACTATCGCAACTACGATCAGGGAAAGAAAAACTATTGCAAAAAGCGTCAAACCGATGCCGATATATTTTCCCGTCCGATTTTCCGATTTTATCGCCGCCGCCGCATTTCCGAGTCCGATATTTGAAATCGAACTTCTGAACCCAGCCGCCGGATTATTTACCGCGAAATTATCCATATTTGAATTTTGAACGGCTGTTCGATTTTGCTGAAAACCGGAACTCGGCTGCGCGTGCGGCACAACCTGCTTCTGCCCAATCGAAACTTTTGCCGTAACGCCGTTTTTTCCGAATTGTATGTTGTCGCCGGAATTCAGCTTTGAATTTTGAATCGCGTTTCCGTTGACGAATGTTCCGTTCGTGCTTTTATTATCCGAAAGATAAAAGCCGTCGGGCTTTGCTTCGATATAGGCGTGCTGTTTGGAAACGATTTTTTCATTCAGCGGATCGAATCTAACGGTGCTGTTTTCCGTTCGTCCGATGGTCATAAAACCGTTTTCAAGATCGTATATTTTGCCGATCAGAGAGCCGCTGGTTATTGTCAGCAAAAGTTTCATAATGCAATAATCATAAAATGAAAAAATCCTTTGTCAAGTTTTGCAAAACTCGGCAAAGGATTTTTAAAGCTAATATAAAAACCCGTTTATTTCGGCTGAACCGACGAAGGCGAAGGAACGTCGCCCGTTTCTCCGAATGATTTTAAGTCAAACGAACTGTCCGAACTGTTCAGGCGATACCAAATACTTGAAGAAGGGCGAAAAACTGATATGTCGGATTTTCCGTCGCCGTCAAAATCAGCCGGAATCGGCAAATCTTCGCTCAAACCGAAACGGATCACGCTCAGAGAATTTGCGGCGGAATTTAAGATATACCAATTTCCTTCGGACGGGCGGTAAACTGCAAAATCGGATTTCGCGTCGCCGTCAAAATCAGCCGAAAGCGGTTTATCCGTTTCCAAACCGAATTGAATTATTAAAGGTTGGGACGAGGAACTTTTCAGAACATACCAAATGCCCGTTGAAGGTCTGTAAACTGCCAGATCAGCTTTGCCGTCGCCTTCATAATCGCCCGCAAAAACCTTGTCGCCGCTTGATCCCCATTGAACTATCCGCGTTCCGAGCGAACTTTGCCTGATATACCAAGCTCCGTTTGTTGGTCGCCAAACCGCAAAATCGGTTTTGCCGTCCGCGTCGTAATCCGCCGCCACCGGAACATCGCCGTTTGCTCCGAATTGCTCGGCGTAGAAACCTTTTGTGCTTCCCAAAACATACCAAACGCCGTTTGTTGGTCGCCAAACTGCAAAATCGGATTTTCCGTCGCCGTCATAATCGCCGGTAACAATCGTATCCGAACCCAAACCGAAATTTTGCGTGATATTCTGATTATCCGAACTTTTTATAACACTCCATTTTCCCGTATTTTTATTAAAAACGGAAAAATCCGATCTGCCGTCGCCGTCAAAATCGGAAATTTGATTTTTAGCGTTATCCGCCGCTTTTGACGCATCCAGAATTAACAAACCTTCCTTCATATCGCCGGCTAAAATTTTGTCTTCGCCTAAAAACGGGAAAACCGCCCAGTTTCCGTCGTAGCTCGTCGGCAGATTATTCTGCAAATTCGCGCTTCCGCAAATCACGTCCCACGAAACATCCGAAGTTAAAGCCGATAAAGCCGACGCATCGCCGTTTTTATCGAGTTCGGCGGGCGGCGCGTAAGCCGGTTGATATGTATCATATTGTCCGATGCGTTTCGGTTTGTCGGGAGTTGAAATATCGAAAATCTGCACACCCGCCTGATACCACGAAACGTATAGACGATTTCCTTTGACAACCGGATTGTGCGGCGTAACGGCGTTTAAGCCTAAATCCGCCATCGAAATTTTATTGACAAGAAGCGGCTGCGCGGGATTTCTGATGTCGTAAACGCGCAGATCGCCGGGATTATCGCCGTTGCTGCCGGTAACTTCGCGGCAGCTGTATAAATAATTTCCGTCTTCGCTCGTCCAACTGCTGTGCATATTATTTCCGGCAGTCGTGCTTGAAGTATCTTCGATAAAACCGAGCAGAACGGGCGGTTCGGCTGCAATATTTGAAACGTCGTAGATTTCGGTTCTTCCACGATTCGCGGAATTTCCCCAACCGGACGTAAACATACGGTTTCCGCGAATGTGCATCGCGTGAACCCAATTTACTTCCGTCGGATTTATGTCGCGGATGAAAACCGGATTCGCCGGATTGCTGACGTTTATGACTTTTATTAATTTGTTGGAAAATCCGTTGTAATTCTCAATCAGATAATCGCCCCAAACGACGATTTCGTGGATTCTGTCAAAACCGTTTCCGTGCGAAGCGTCAACGACTCCGAGAAGTTTCGGATTTGCCGGATCGGAAAGGTCAACAATGTGAACTCCGAAACCGTTTCCGCTGCCGAAATAACCGATTTTGCCGACAATTACCGCTTCTAAAAATTGTATATTGTTGTTCGGATTGTAGTGCGATTTCAAAACCGGATTTGCCGGATCGGACAAATCATAAATAAACGCGCCGCGGCAAGTGAAACTTCCCTGCACGGCGATATTTCCCTCAGCAAAAAGATCGGCAAATTTCCAGTCGGGATTTCCCGAAGCCGCGCATTCGGGCGTAATCTTCCCGCGAAGTTTCACTTTCTGCGCGAAAATATCCGCACCCGCGGCACTTATAAAAAACGCTAGAACCAAAATCAGCAGATGCGGTTTTAATTTATACCAAACGGAAGAGTTCATTTTTACTCCAATAAAATTTGAATTGCGAAAACGAATTTAATCACCCGAATATATAAAAAACGAGCAATTGAATCAAAAACTGAACGGTTCAATCTTTGATGTGAAAAACTGAAATCCGAGTTGTAAATTTTCCGCCAAAAAATCTGTCAAAAAGAAAATCTTTTTCTAAAAAGGTGCTTTAAAAGCGTATCGCCGGCATCTTGCCGGCAGTCGCGTCGGCATCTTGCCGACGCTTAGGATTAAAAAACGCCGACTTTGCGTTTTTTAATCAAAAATGCGACGGCTGGAAGCCGCCACGACAGCCGGCTGGAAGCCTGCGTTACTCTTTTTTCAACTTTTAAAACAGTTTCTAAGAAGCCGCTTCCCGAATAATCAGATCGAATGTTCCCGGCGCGACTTTGCGAAACCGACGATTTCTGTTAAGCGAAACGGCAATCGAGATCGTCGGATTATTTCCTCTGAAAATAAATCCGCCTCTGACAAGCAAATTATGCAGTTCGTTGACGTGAAGCGGTTCGTTCGATTCGCGCAAAAGCAGAGTGCAGGCTTGGGTGATCGTTCTGTCGGCAAATCTCGTGCTGAGAGGTTCGATGTTTTGTCTGACAGTCGGTTTTCTGGAATTATTTATATATGAAACCCGATTGTTTCGATAACTGTTCTGCGAATTGTCATTCAAGTTCGATATGTTCTGCCTGTTCTGCCGTTCCAAATCCTGCGCCAACTCATAATCGTCATCTTTATATTGCTGTTGGTGCGAAATTTGCTGCTGCTGACTCGGCTGGTCTAAATTCCACTCTTTACCGCCTCTTTCAGACGAAGCCAAAAGGCTTAAAATCGCCAGTTTTGTTTGCTCGGCACTTTTTTCCATCGCACCGATTTCCGTCCGCAGACTTTCCGCTTCGGATTCGACCTCGCGGAGTCTTCCGAGCAATCTGTTTTGTGCGTTTCTCGTTTCGCGCAAACTCTGTTCAAGTGTGGAAATCAGGCTTTTTTCATTGTGCATAATAATTTTTTGTTCGGTTAAATATCTGAAACCGCGCGAGTTTTCGGTTATTGATTTTCAGGCTTTGCAGATTTTTTTCGCTCGTTTTCACTTTTGTCGTTCGCTGTTAAATTTTTGGAAATAAATATCGCAGCCAAGCCGATTCCGACTCCGAAAAGCAAAAGTTTTAACTTGCCGCTTGATTTTGATTGATTTTTTCCATCATACTCATCAAAATTTGGAGCAATTTCGTCTTCGTCAATATTAGGTTGTCGGGATTCTTCCAGATTCCGGTTTTTGCCGTTTGCTTCGCGTGCCTCCAGAAGACTTATAATAGCCGATTCGGTCTGCTCTGCGCTGTTTTCCATTGCCCGAATTTCCGACCTCAGCTTTTCCGCTTCGGATTCAATTTCTTCGAGTCTGCCAAGCAATCTGTGTCGCGCCGTTTTGGTCTGCCGCAAACTTTGCTCTAACGTAGATACAAGCCTATCACCCAACATATTTGTTTCGATTTTTTTTAATTTATTAACGGCAATTTACTTTATGATTTTCGAGTTGGCAAAATCTATTTATTTCTTTCGATCATAAAATTCGGAATTTCTTCCAATGCTAAACGATACTTTGTTTCGGGCAAAATTTCAAGATTTTTGATGGAAAGATTGGCAAATTCATAAGCGCGTTGTCTGGTTTCTTCGAGAAATCCTTCTTTTTCGAGTTCTTCAATCAGCATTTTGCGCGAAAAATTTTGATAATCGCCGTCGCGCATAATCTGTTCGAGATTTCGCCTGATTTCCGGTTTTTTTTCCATTAGTAAAATCAGCGGTAAAGTCAGTTTTCCTTCGAGCAGATCAGCACCGGCGGCTTTTCCCAAAACTTCTTTTTCAGCCGTAAAATCGAGCAGATCATCGGCAAGCTGAAAAGCCGTTCCTAAATTCAAACCGTAATCGCGCAGAGCCTTCTGTTCTTCCGGGTTCGCCTTGCCCAAAATCGCGCCGATCTCGCAGCACGCGCTGAACAAATACGCGGTTTTTCTTTTTAAAATATCGTAATATTCCGTTTCCGAAATATCGGCGCGTCCGAGAGTCGTCAGTTGAATCAATTCGCCTTCGGTCATTTTCCCGGTAAGTCCGGTCAAAATGTCCAGAATTTCAAGATTTCGCTCTTTTAAGGAAGTTTCAAACGCCGACATATAAAGCCAGTCGCCCATCAAAACCGCCGTCTGATTGCCGAATCTGGCATTGACGGAAGCCAGATTGCGGCGCGTGTCGGCGTTGTCAATAATGTCGTCGTGAACCAGCGTCGCCGTATGCAGCATTTCCATAACGGTTGCCAGCCGGACGACATTTTCGCTCGAAGAATTTCCGCCGACGGCGCGATTTGCCAAGATCAAAAGCGAAGGACGAACGCGCTTGCCGCCCGATTGCCGCAGAAAATCGCCGATATAATTGATAACCTGAATATTCGACTGAACCTGCCGCTTAAATTCCGCCTCGACAAGTTTCATTTCCTGCGAAATCAGAGAATAAATCTTCGCCGCCTCGATCTGACGATTATCTTTTGCAAATTGTGTGCTGAATGTCTGCATCTATTTTGAACGGTAATTATCAAACTGCATATCAATTCCGAAATCCTTCTCTTTTAATTTGCTCATAACTTCCTGCAAATCGTCGCGGTTTTTTCCCGAAACGCGCACGATGTCGCCTTGAATCGCCGCCTGCACTTTGATTTTCGTATCCTTGATAAATTTGACGATCTCCTTTGCTTTGTCCGTCGGAATGCCCTGTTGAATACTGATTACCTGCCGGATCGTTCCGCCCGCCGCCGGTTCGGTTTTGTCGTATTGCAGAGCTTTCAGCGAAACGCCGCGCTTGACCAGTTTGCTTTGCAGAATGTCGTTCATATTACGCAATCTCGTTTCGTCTTCCGCGCTGACGATAATTTCGTCGTTGTGCAGCCCGACAAGTGCCTTGCTGCCCTTAAAATCGAATCTCTGACTGAGTTCCTTTTTCGTCTGATTAAGCGCGTTGTCAACTTCGGCGTAATCCGTTTTTGAAATAATGTCGAATGAATTGTCTTTTGCCATAATGTTTATTGTAAATCGGATTTGAAAAATTGTTAATCCGGCTTTTCGTTTATGATTTGTTGGTAGTGAACTAAAAGTAATGCTGACAAGTTTTTTTATCAATTGCCGTCTGCTTTAGCTGACGGTTTAGTTTGCAGCAACAGACAGGCTTTAGCCGAACTATGTAAATTAGATAAATTCCTTATTTGCTTTAGCTAAAGCAGAAAGGATGATTAATATATTTTTGAAATTCGGCTAAAGCCGATTATCTTGTCAATCTTTCCGTCAGCTAAAGCAGACGGC
Organism: Pyrinomonadaceae bacterium; assembly: GCA_965214585.1. GTDB lineage: Bacteria > Acidobacteriota > Blastocatellia > Pyrinomonadales > Pyrinomonadaceae > JAHCHG01. The sequence goes on from OZ243957.1 coordinate 4,092,838, forward strand.
AATTCATAGAGCATTACTTTTAGTTCACTACCGATTTGTTTATGATTTGTTAAATTGCAGGTGTTTCTTACTTTTCCCCTTTCACCTTTTACCTTTTACCTTTCACCTTCTGCATTTGCAGTCTGCCCGTCAGACTTGCGATGACGGCTGCCAGTTCGTCCGGCTCGACGGGTTTTGAAACGTGATTTTGATAACCCGAAGAAAGCGCACGCACGCGGTCTTGAGCGCGTGTAAAAGCGGTCAGAGCGATTGCTTTAATGCCGCTTAATTGTTCATCCGGCAAATTGCGAACTTTGCCAATCAAAGAATAGCCGTCTTCGTCGGGCATTCCAATATCGGAAACTAAAACATCCGGTTTCTTTTTGTTAATTTCCTCTAATGCTTGTTCGGCGGATTGCGCGGAAATAACGGTTGCGCCGTAAAACGTCAACGATTGAACGAGCAGTTGGCGCGTGTCTTCTTCGTCGTCAACCACTAAAACCAAAAGTCCGTCCAGACTCAGTTTTGAATCGAGCGACATATTTTCGTCTTCTCTTTTCTCATCGGCTTTGGTCTTTTTATCCTGATCCGACAAATTTATCAGCGGAAGCCGCACGGTAAAAATCGAGCCGAGATTTTCGCCCGCGCTGCTGACGTGAACCGTTCCGCCGTGCATTTCCGTAATATGCCGGACAATTGCCAAACCAAGCCCCAAACCGCCGAATTTTCTGATGCTCGAAGCGTCGGCTTGCCGAAAACGGTCAAAAACGTGCGGCAGAAATTCCTGCTTGATGCCGACACCCGTATCTTTAACGTGAAGTTCGACAAAATCATCCGTGCGCTCGATTTCCAGAGTAACTTTTCCGTCATTCGGCGTAAATTTGATGGCGTTTGACAAAAGATTCCAGATCACTTGCTGCAAACGGTTCGGATCGCCGGAAATGTGGCTGACTTCTCCGGCTTCTTTTATCTCCAGTTTAATATTTTTAGCTTCCGCCGCCGGACGGACGGTTTCGAGTGCCGATTCGAGAATGTTTATCGGTTTGACCGTCACGACTTCGAGCCGCAGTTTGCCGGAAATTATGCGCGAAACGTCGAGTAAATCTTCAATCAGACGATTTTGCGATTCGGCGTTGCGAACAATTGTATTTACTGCTTTTTCAGAAGTTTTCTCGTCGAGCGAACCTTTTTCGAGCAATCTGCCCCAACCGAGAATCGAATTCAGCGGCGCACGCAGTTCGTGCGAAACGGTGGCGAGAAATTCGTCGCGCAGACGGTTGGCGATTTCCGCATCTTTGCGGGCGGCTTTTTCGCCGTTTAATAATTTTTCGCGTTCGCGTTCGGCTTTCTTGCGTTCGGTAATGTCGGCGATTGTGCCGAGTATCTGCTTCAAACCGCCGTCAATTTCTACCGTTTGTCCGCGCAGCCAAATCCAGCGAATTTCTTCGTCGGTTCGTCTGATACGAATTTCGTAATTCAGTTCGGAATTATCCGCGACGACTTTTCTGAAATGGCTGTCAAAGCCTTTTTCGTCTTCGGGCAGAATGTGCGTCAGAAATTTTTCGTAACTCCAGTCGGGCGTAAAATTTTCATAACCGAATATCTGATCGTGGCGCAGAGATCGGTTAAAATCTCCCGTTTCCAGAACTATTCCCCAAACGCCGAGTTGCGCCACGTCCAGAGTAAAATCAAGCTGCTCTTTGCTTTTCTGCAAAGCGAATTCGGCTTTCTTGCGGCTCGTAATGTTTATGTGAGAGATTACCGCGCCGCCGGCTTCGCCCTGCATCCGGCTGATTTGCAGCAGAAACCAGCGGTCTTCCGTCGGCGAATGACACGGATATTCAATCGCAAAATTATTCTGTCCGCCGTCTAAAATCAATCGCAGATTTTTCAAAACGATTTGTGCGGTTTCGTCCGGCGAATCTGCCGCGCCGCAAACTGTCAGATAATTTTGTCCGATTCCGGTTGCCGCCAACTCATTGTCTTTGGAATTTGCTTTGGCAAAATTCTGCCAAGCGTTATTGACCGCGATTATTTCGCCGTTTTTGTCAACGACGGCAATGTGCGCGGAAAGCGAATCGAGAATTGCGCGGGCAAAATGTTCGCTTCGCCTGAGCGCGTCTTCGGCTTCGATGCGCGGAGTCAGATCAAAACCGGACGGAATCAGATGCGTTATATTTCCGCTTTCGTCTAAAAGCGGCGCGATCATAAAATCAATCGGCAGAAATTTCCCGTTTCCGATGCGGACATTCGTATCAAAACGCACTCTTTCGCCGACTGCCGCCCGTTCGATTGCGTCGTAAAGCTGTTCTTTTACGTCTTCGGAATACGACCACCAATCCGTTTCGGCAAAATGTTTTCCGATAATCTGTTCGGGAACAAACGGCTGCGACATCTCAAGCGCGGTGCGGTTGATTTCCAGCACAAAACCTTCGGGCGATAAAACGGCGATGTAGGCAAATAAATTGTCAATCACGTTGCGAATATTCTGTTCGCTGCGCCGCAACGCCAGTTCGCTCTGTTTGGCATCGGTAATATCGCGGCAGTAACCGATCACGCGCGAAACTCCGCCGTTTTCGTCAAACTGCGGCTGACCGATGCAATGCGTCCAGATTATCTTTTCCTTTGACGCTTTAACGCGAAACTCGCGGTTAAAAATCTTTCCCGTTTTAACGGATTCGTTAAAAGACTGCTCGACTTGAGCGAAATCTTCTTCGTAAATGCGGCTGAAAAAGTTTTCTCTCGTGCCTTGAAAACCGTCCACGGAAAGCCCGAAAATCGAAAGACTGCGCTCGTCGGCTTCCGCCAGATCGTTTTCGGTTTCAATCGTCCAAGTTCCCAAACTTCCCGCTTCGAGCGCGATGCGGCGGCGTTGTTCGGATAATTCCCTCTGTTTGATCTGCTCTTTGAGTTCTAAGTTTTTGCCGAATAGTTCTTCCGTTCTTTGTGAAACTCTTTTTTCCAGACTTTTATTGGCAAGCCGCAGACTATCTTCGGCGCGATGGCGTTTGCGGTTTTCGCGCGATATTGCCAGATTTGCCAAAGCCAGAGAAATTATTCCCGCGCCCGTTCCGAAAAATAATATAAAAAGAGTGTTCGAGATGCTTTCATCCAAATCCGTTTCGCGCTGTTTCAGATTTGCTTTTTCTTCCTCTCTCATCTGCTCAATCGAAAGACGAATCAAATCCATAATTTTTTTGCCCTGCTCGGATTCGATTCTGTCGCTCGCATCGGCGAGTCCTTGCGTGCGCCGGATTTCGATCAACTCTCTCGTAAACTTGAGTTTTTCATTTATCAGAGTTTCCAGTTTTCCCAACTCCGCAGCTTGTTTCGGATTGTCCGTAATTTGTCCGCGCAGTTCTATCAGATTTTGATTTATCTTCCGTTCGGTTTGCCGAAAAGGTTCGAGAAAAGCATCGTTTCCCGTGATAATAAATCCGCGTCCGCCGGTTTCCGCATCAATTGCGAGCGCGAGCGTATCGTCAAGTTGCAAAAGTGTTTTCTGCGTGTGTTCTTCCCAGCGCAAAGCCTCTCTAAGGGAATCAGCACTTTGATAAGCTAAAAACCCCAAGGTCAGAAGCAAAAGCAAAGCTGTCGCAAAGGCGAGTTGAATTTGTTTTCCCAGAGTTAATTTCATAATGCTTTTTCAAGTGCTGAAAAACATTTCTAATTAAACTCAAATTATACGGGTTTTACAAACGGCAAGCGGGCAAATTCAGTATTCGGCAGGTTAAAAAAATTAAATATATTTCAGGAGCATAATAAAAAACATTTGGTGAATTTTGAAATTCACCAAATGTTTTTCAAGTTTGTCTTCAATTTTTCAGACGGCTTCCACGCCGACTGCTTCGTTAAAATATCTGTATAATTCGTTAAAATCGCGCAAAGCCCGATTGAGGATCATCGGCAACTGCTCGATGTCTTTAGTGTTGACGATCAAATTCAGATTTCGCAAAAATGCTTCGTGAGCGTTCATTGTCGTGCCTTTGTCTTCGAGCGATACAAAATATAAACGCCGCCGTTCCGCCGCATACATTGCATTTACTTTTTGCTGCAAAATTGCCGCGCCGCCGAGTTCCGCCGCAAAGTCTGGAGAAAATATCAGAATTCCCGTTTTCCCTTCGCGCAGACGCTCGTTAGCCTGCGCCGGAGTTTTCGCCAGATAAACCTTATAACCCGCGCCGACCAGAGTTTTTGCCGTCTGATCGCTGTTTGCTCCCAAACACAACAAAACCCGGCGCGGTTTTTCGCTTTTTTCGTCGTCCGCATCCAGTATTTTATTTTCGGTTTGCAGAGCCGACAGCAAAGCGCGTAACGCGCTGTTTATCTGCACTTCGGATTCTTTGGCTTCAAATTCCTGCGCTCCGTCTTCAATCGCCGGCGCGGGTTTATTTGATTTTAATTGCTGAACGGTGGAAGTTTTGCCCGGCTGAACGCGAATCATATTTTGACAGCGCGGACAGCGAACGGTAAAATTTCCGCCCGGAATTTTCGATTCATCGAGTTGTAAAGAAACCGAACAGTTATCACAGCGAATAATCATAGATTTTTACCTTATAATATGAAATCGGTCAGTTGAGCGTGAGAATATATTTTCAAATATAATGATTGACCAGAAGAAACCTGAAATATATTGGATAACTGATAAATTGATAGATGATTTTTAACTTCAAGCCGCTTAACGCTCGGTTTATTTATTATCTATTATCAAATATATTTTACGGTTAAAAATGTTTAATAAAATTATCTCCGATAAATTATAAATCTTTTTCTGACCTGCTTAGTAGATAGTTGTTCGTCGTAAAAAAGAAAAACCAACTAACAACCAACAACTGACATTCTATTCGAGCATATCCAAAACAGAACCCGGATTTGACGGCGGCGGCGGCGGCGCAATCGGCTGTTGTTCCGGTTTCGGCTGCGCGTTGATAAAATCTTCCGTTCCGCCCAGACCTTTGAGCTGCAGCAGCAGATTGTTTTGATTTGTGGCGAAGGAAAGTCCGTCTTCCAGAGTTACAACCTCTTCCTGAATCATCTTGAGCAGCACGCTGTCAAAATCCTGCATTCCGTCGAGTTCGCCGTCGCGCATCGCGTCGAGCAGACTTTTGCCGTCGGTTTCGCCTTTTTCGATGTATTCTCTAGTTCGCGGATTCGATTTGAGAATTTCCACCGCCGCCACGCGACCTTTGCCGCCCGCTTTCGGAATCAGACGCTGCGAAACGATGTAGCGAAATGTCTGCGCGAGCCGTGTGCGAATGATCTTTTCTTCGTTTTTCGGATAAAGTCCGATGATCCGGTCAACCGTTTTTGAAGCGTCAATCGTGTGCAGAGTTGATAAAACAAGGTGTCCGGTTTCGGCGGCTTCGAGCGCGATTTCCGCCGTTTCCAGATCGCGCATTTCGCCGACGAGGATCACTTTCGGTGCTTGTCTGAGCGCGGCACGCAAAGCAGAGCCGAAATTTTTCGTGTCCGAACCGACTTCGCGCTGATTGATCGTGGACTTTTTATGCGAATGCAAAAATTCTATCGGGTCTTCGATTGTGACGATGTGATAACTTTTCGTCGCATTTATCCGGTCAATAACCGCCGCCAGAGTCGAACTTTTTCCCGATCCGGTCGGACCTGTGACAAGCACCAAACCATTGCGAAGTCCGCAGATTTCCTTCAACTGCGGCGGAACATTAAGCAATTCAAAACTCGGAATTTCGTGCGGAATAACGCGCATCACGATTGAATATGAACCGCGCTGCTGAAAGATATTAACGCGAAAACGGCAGCGGGCGGGCAGGCTGTAACTCAAATCCGCCGTTCCCTGAGTTGCCAAAAGCGCGGCTGCTTCCGGGCTGTCGCGCAAAATCGCCATTGCGATCATCTCGGTCTGAAACGAAGTCATTCTTCCCAAACCGAGAGGCGAAGCCGAATACAGACTGCCGCTGATCTCAACCTGCGGTTTCTGTCCAGCCGAAAAATTCAGATCGCTCACATTGTCGGAAATGAGCAGCATCTGCTCGATTATCGGTGCTACGTCAAGCAAACTCATTGATTATTTTTCTCCCGAAGAATTTTGTGTAAAAGAGGAATTGAAAAGATTTAAGATTTTAAAAACCGCCCATCGCAGACGTTTTCCAATATCTATTTATACGCACATTTTCTGAGAATTGCAAGAAGTTTTTTAACTTTGCTAAACAATTTTTAACGATTATTCGACTTTAGCCGAAAATTTCTTTAAGTTTTCAGCAATTTTTTCCGGCTCAAAAAGCAATCCGCCGATAATCGCAGCCGAATCCGCGCCCGCTTCCAAAACGCTCTGAAAATTCGACAAATTTATTCCGCCGATGGCGACCAGCGGAAAATCGCCGATTGCTTCGCGCACTTTTTTAACCGTTTGTATTTTAACAACTTTATCGGGATTTTCCTTTGTCTGCGTGGCAAAAACGGGACCGATTGCCAGATAATCTACCGAAAGTTTTAACGCTTCAGACGCTTGTTTCAGATTATGTGTCGAAAAACCGATTATCGCCTTACCGCCCAAAATTTTTCTGGCTTTTTCCGGCGGCAGATCGTCCTGACCGAGATGAACGCCGTCGGCTTTGAGCGCGAGCGCGATGTCAACGCGGTCATTGATAATAATTTTCACATTTTGCCGATGCGCGATTTTGACGGCTTCTTTCGCCTGCTCGTAAAAAATTTTCGGCGAAAGATTTTTCTCGCGCAGTTGAATAAATTCCGCGCCGCCTTCGATCAATTTTTGGACTTGTTCGGCGTGCGTCAGATTCGTCAATTGCACATTTGTAATCGGATAGATTTTTACATTCCGAAATCTGAAATTTAAATTTTTCATATCGGTTTGACCATTAAAAATGCGTCTTCGCCGTTGTTGTAATATTTGACGAGCCTCTGCACGATTGAAAAACCGCACAGCAGATAGAGATTTTGCGCGGGCAGATTCCCCGCCCGGACTTCGAGCGTAATCGTGCTGATTCCGCGTTTTCGCAAAGCGTTTTCGGCGTGCGTCAAAAGTCTGTTTGCCAAACCGCGCCGCCGATGTTCGGGCGCAACGCCGATTGTCGTAACGTGTCCCGTGCCGTCCGGTTTTATCATTATAAATATAAACCCCGTCATCTGTCCGTTTTTCGCAACGGCGCGGTAACTCAAGCAGTTCGGCTCATTCAAAAGATATTCAAACGTGTATTTCGTGTAATTTTGTCCGGCTCTGAAACAGCGTAGATTTAACTGCAAAGCCGAATTGAGATGTTTATCGGTCAACGGACGAATCGTATAACTCGTCGGCGCGGCGGGAACGATTATTTCCGGCTCGAAAGCCTGCTCCTGAGCGAAAAAATCACGAATTTTCTGTAAAACTGCCATTTTTTTTAGAGTTTTGAGTTGAAAAAGTATGTAATCTCCCGAAAATCGAATGAAATATACCAAACAGAATTGGTTTGCGAAAAATGCAGAAGCCCGTTACGCTCGTAAGGATTTATTAGTTAAACCTGTAATTGCCGCATTTAATACACTTACGCGCGTGCGTGTTTCCGCATTTGAGTTTCCTTTTTTTTTCGCCATCCATTTTTGTTTTGGTCTGGTTTCGATTAAAAAACCGTCCAAAACAAAAGAGATTGCGCGATGCCAATTATAAAAGAACAAGTAACTTTAGTCTATCGTTCGGCTGATGATTGAACAATCCGAATAAAAATTCTTGATTCTCGATTATATTGTAAGTATTTATGGATAAAATCTAATAATCCAATTGAAAACTAAGAAACGAGCAATTAAGAAACTATCTTGCAAATCATATTTTGCTTTACGCTATAAAGTGCTTGACAAATAAAACAACTTAGTGTATTTTTTCGGTATTTAAAATGAAAGTTAAACCGCCCGACAAGAGATCGGATAGAAGCTGTTTTCAGGGAAAGGATGCGACTTTTTAATTTTATTAAAAGTGAAAAAATCAACTTGAGCGTTTTATCGTAATTTTCAGATTAGGCACAAGCGATCTCGCAGATGCGTTTGATTTGGTCAGGATTTTTGTGATGAAAAATTCAATTTTCCATAAATAAACAAAAGTTATAACAAGTAAAATTTAACGTATTTATGAGTATTTCTTCGACACTTAATCTAATTCATTCAAAAGCAAAGGAAAACAGTTGGCTTTGGCTTTTTTCGATTTTTAACCGCGTCGCTTTAGCAGCCGGATTTATTCCTGCGGGAATCGTCAAAATTATAAACGAGCGTTTCGCCGGCGGTTTACACGCAAATCATCCGATGGGGCATTTCTTGGAAGCACTGCATTTGACAAGTTATTACTACACATTTATCGGCGTTGTGCAGTTGGCGGCGGCGTTTATGCTTTTGATTCCGCGCACGGCGACGCTCGGCGCGTTTCTCTATTTTCCGATCATCTTGAATATTTGCATCTTAACCTTTGCGACGCGGTTCGACGGCTCGATGTTTACTTCGCCTTTAATGGTTTTGGCGAATTTGTATATTCTCGCGTGGAATTATGAAAAGTGGAAATATATTCTGCCGTTTAACCGTTTAGAAAATGACGTAACAAAGCGGAAAATTCTCGAAAAAGACAATCAAATTCAAGCAAATGCAAATCAATATTCCGTATTTTCCCGACACGGAATAAACTTGCTTTATGCGCGTTTCCGCACTTTTCTAAAACAGCTTTTCAACGATAAATTTCCGACGCTTTTCTTCGCCGGAGTTTTTGCCGCCGTCATCTTTTTCGCGGCAATCGTTCCAAATTTATACGACGTTTTGCCCCGCAACACTTTGCCGCAATGTATCGGACAATTTAAGGACGGCAGCAGAACCAAAGCAGGTGAGAATTTCTGCAATTGCATCCATAATGACGGCGAGCCGCTCAACAAATGTCTGAATGATTACAATAATGCTTCAGACGATATTAACCGGGTGGTGAACTAAAAATAATGCTTTGTGAATTGCCGTCTGCTTTAGCTGACGGATTTGTTTGATAATAAGACTTCGGCTTTAGCCAAACTCAAATAAAATATCGATCATCCTAATTGCTTTAGCTAAAGCAGTTAAGGAATTTACTTTTATTTGAGTTTGGCTAAAGCCTGTTATTTGATTTAACTTTTCCCGTCAGCTAAAGCAGACGGCAATTCATAAAAAATCTTATCAGCATTACTTTTAGTTTACTACCAAAAACTTTTCGGCAGATTCACCTTCGCCCTTTTTCATTTCCTCAATTGCAGATTTTAGTGCCTCAATCGTTTCAAGTTTCTCCGAAATTTCCAACAACTTCTGGTAACTTCCCGCATCTTGTATAACAATTTCGGCTTTCCCGTTAATTGTTAAAACGATTGGTTTTCCCGTTGTTTTTAACTGTTCCAAAAAATCACTCGTATTACGTTTGAAATTTGAAAGCGAGTTTATTTCTTTTTGTAAATCTATCATTTTTAAAGCCTTTATTTGCATTAAATCTTAACTAAATTTAATGCAAATAAAAATTAAAGTCAATTAAATGAAGATTTTAAAAAATAAAATATTTCTTCCTTCCAAACTTCAAACTATTTGATTCTCTATTCGACAATTTTAATTCCCAATTCATCCAATTAATTTTCATCAACATCGCCCGGCGAATTTATCATTAAATTTTGCGCGGATGAAGTTTAGTAATTGCCAAAATTGTGAGAAAATCGCGGATAATGTTCAAGTCAAGCGGCGACCCGGCGAGAAAATATTACGGCGCGGGCAGATTTTCTCATCCGACGGAATGGCACGAAACTATTATTTATTTGCAAGAACAAGGCGTTAAAATCAGTTTCGTCGGCGGAGATATGGTTTATGGAGTTTCCGCCGTCAGCGGTCAACCGGGAAACTTGCGGATAGATGCGGACGCTTCGATTTCTGCTTTAAGGCACGAAAAATTTCATTTTGAACACGACAAAAATCTCGGTTTTCCGGGCGCGAGATATTTTTTTGAAAGCTATGAACGGCGTTGGCATAGCGAATTTTGGGCGTATATTGTAGAATTGAAATTTGCAAGAGAAGAGAAAAATGCCGCTCTTGCCAGAGAAATTTTGGTCGAAATGAGAAACGCCAGACGGCAGTTGAGAGAATTTTATGTCTTTACTAAAAACAAAACTCGACGATAATCTTTCGGAAAAAGTTAAAAATCTTTCATTGTCGGAACTTTTAGCCAATAAAAATCATCCGGCGATGATGGTCAGAACTTTTGTTTTGACGGAAATCGCTTCTCGTGCCGCTAAAAATGAAAATTTGTGGCAAATTGTCGAAAAAGAACTGCAAAAAAAAGAGAATCGTCAAACCGAATTGTATGGATTTATTACCGTTTCGATGTTCATTTTGGGCGAAATGGCGCAGATGAAACAAGCGGCGGCAAAATCTCATTTTAACGAAATTCTTTCCTCTTGGACGGAAAAAGAAAAAGCCGATTTTGCTGATTATTTTCGTCAACCGATAGAACACAAATCAAAACATCCCGAACTTCAAACCGCGTAAGGCTTTTCTATTCAACAATTTTAATTCCCAATTCATCAAGCTGATTTTCGTCCACATCGCCCGGCGAATCCATCATCAAATCCTGCGCCGACGCGGTTTTCGGGAAGGCGACGACATCGCGGATATTATCCGTTTCCTGAAGAAGCATTACGATTCGTTCGATTCCGGCGGCAAAACCGCCGTGCGGCGGAGTTCCGTATTCAAGCGCGTCGAGGAAAAATCCGAAACGCTCTTTTGCTTTTTCTTTTGTTAAACCTTGCGCCTTGAAGATCAAACTTTGAATGTCGCTCTGATGAACGCGAATCGAACCCGAACCGATTTCGTAGCCGTTGATTACGATGTCGTAAGCGCGGGCGCGGATTTCGCCGAGCAAATCTGTTTCGCCGTTTTCGATGGCGCGTTTGAAAAGCGGCACGTCTTCGTCTAAAAGCGACGTGAACGGATGGTGCATCGGATCGTAATTTTTCGTGTCTTCGTTGTATTCAAACATCGGAAATTCCGTAACCCAAATAGGTTTATAAACGCCTTTCGGAATCAGATTTTCCTGTTTGGCGATTTCCTTCCGCAACGCGCCAAAGGAAGCGGCAACGACTGATTTTTTGCCCGCGACGATCAAAACGATGTCGCCTGTTTCCGCTTCGGCAGTTTCGGCTAATTGTTTTATTTTTTCTTCGCCGAGAACTTTCAGAAGCGAAGATTTTGTTTCATTTTCTTCGACTTTTATCCAAGCCAGCGCGTTTGCGCCGTAGCGTTTGACGAATTGCTGCAAATCATCAAGATTTTTGCGCGAATAATCGGCTTTGCCTTTTGCGACGATTGCTTTTATTTCGCCTTTGTTTTCTAAAACCGAAGCGAAGGGCGCGAAATCCGTGCCGCGCAAATCCTCTGTTAAATCAACAAGTTCCATTCCGAAACGCAGATCGGGTTTATCAACCCCAAAACGACGCATCGCTTCGCTGTAAGTCATTCGCGGAAACGGCGTTTCAAATTCCGCTTGGGCGAGCGAAAAGACTTTTTTCAACACGCCTTCCATCGTCCGAAAAACCATTTCTTCATTGGCAAAACTCATCTCGATATCGAGCTGCGTAAATTCGGGCTGACGATCTGCGCGTAAATCCTCATCGCGGAAGCAGCGGGCGATTTGATAGTATTTATCAAGACCGGAAATCATTGTGATCTGTTTAAGAATCTGCGGCGACTGCGGCAGCGCGAAGAATTTTCCGGTGTGAATACGCGACGGAACAACAAAATCTCTCGCGCCTTCGGGAGTAGATTTAAGCAGAATCGGCGTTTCGATTTCGAGAAAATCCTTAGAATCCATAAAATCGCGGATTTTTCGCAACGCTTTCCCGCGCATTATCAGATTTTTCTGCAAAGCCGGACGGCGCAGATCAATATAACGATATTTCAGGCGCAAATCTTCGCTCGCCAGATTTTGCGAACCGGCTTTTTCGAGTTCAAACGGCAGAGTTTTCGCATCATTCAAAATCAAAATCTCGTCAACTTTGACTTCGATCTCGCCCGTTTCCAATTTTTTATTTCGCGTTCCTTCGTCGCGCAAGGAAACTTTTCCTTTGACGGCAATGACAAATTCGCCGCGCACATTTTTCGCCTTTGAATGCGCTTCCGGCGCGTCTTCTTCGCTGACGACAATTTGCGTCAAACCGTATCTGTCGCGCAGATCAATAAACGTAAAAATCCCGAAATCCCTTTTTTTCGCAGCCCAGCCCATTAAAACAACTGATTCGCCGACATTTTCCGCGCGAAGTTCGCCGCAGGTGTGTGTTCGCTCTAAATTTCCTAAAACGTCTAACATAATATTATCGGTTCATTGTTCATTGTGAATGGTTAATTGTTTGAAGAAAATACAATCAACCATTCACAATGAACAATGAACAATGCTCCAAAATAAAAAACGCCTTTCGATTTTGCGACAAACGAAAGGCTCTGAACAAATTTGTTTTGTCCAAGCCGTTTCAATTATTATCGTCGTTAAATCGAACTGCGCTGCTCATAAATCTTAAAAAGAATACAAGAAACTCGAACGAAAAAGCAAATTGCTCATTGAAATTATTCGGTTTCGATGATCTCAAAACTCGTCGTAATTTCCGCCGTCGGTTTGATCGTCGCGGCAACCGAGCAGTATTTTGTTTCGGAAAGTTCGACGGCTTGAGCGACGGAACGCTCGGAAATGTCTTTGCCATACACGATATGGTGAATGTTTATTTTCTCGAACGAGCGCGGATGCTCAATGCGTCGCTCGCCTGAAACTTCGACTTTGTAATCGCTGACCGATTGCCGTTTTTTCTCCAAAATCGAAACGACATCAACTGCCGTGCAGCTTCCGAGCGCGATCAGAAGCAGTTCGAGCGGCGATGCGGCTGAATTCCTATCGCCTTTCGTGTCAATAATTTGCGAATGTCCGCTCGCGCTCGTTCCGATAAAAAATTCGTCGCCCGCGTATTTTATAGTTGTTTTGTAATCTTTGCTTTTCATATATGTTTTTTATAACAGAACGGCGAAGTAAAAGGAATTTGTCAGAATTTTTGCGCTGTTTTTCGGGCGTTTAAATGCTTAACAAAGTCGAATTAAACCTTTGGCACAAAATATGCTTCTAAATATTTGGCAGCATCGGTTTTAGTTTACCGCAAAGAGATTCTGGAAAAGTTTAGGAGAAAAATGAGCAAATTTAAGAACATAGTTTCGATTTATTTGGCAATCGGTTTTGTATTTTTGGGTTTTGTGTTTCCGGCAAACGCGCAAACTTACGGCAGACAGTCGGACACGAGCAATGTTTTGCGCGATTTGAAAAAGCAGTCGGGCGATTTTTATTATTCTTTGTCGAACGAACTCAGGCGAAGTTCGATGAACACGGAAGATAAACAGGAACTCGCCGACGCTTCGATTGCTTTGAACAGAAATATCGAAGATTTTGAAGCGAATTTCAATCGTCGGCGCGAAAGTGCCAATGATGTGCGGGATATTCTAAATGAAGCGAAAAAGGTTAATGATATTTTCAGTTACAATCCGGTAAATTCGACTTTGAACAGAAATTGGATGAGTTTACGAAATCTGCTTGACCAACTCGGCGCGAATTACAATATAAGTCCGGTGTGGAATGACCGCAATCCCGGTTATTCGAGCAGCCGAAGCGGAAACGATTATCCGCGAAATAATCGAAACGACAATAATTATCCGCGAAATAATCGTTTTCCGAACGATAATAGAAACAATCGAAACGATTATGCGAACGATTTGACGGGAACTTACAGCATAGACGTTTCGCGCAGCGAAAACACCGCAGATATTGCCAATCGCGCGGCTATTAATAATTCGCGCAATCGAAATGAAGCGCGTCGGGATTTGGAAAACAAACTCGAATCGCCTCAACAGATCGCCGTTGACGTTCGCGGAAATCAGGTTACGCTCAACAGTTCAAATGCTTCGCAAATCACTTTTGAAGCAAATGGACGCGAGCAGACGCAGACGCTTTCCGACGGCAGAACGCTTCGGGTTCGCGCAACTCTCGCCAATGATCTGCTGACAATTTCGAGTTTTGGCGGCGACACCGATTACACCGTAACTTTTGAAGTAATTGACAATGGCAGAACTATGCGCGTAACGCGGCGAATTACGACCGATTATTTGCGCCAGACCGTTTTCGCCGAAAGCGTCTATAAAAAAACCGATGATGTGGCGCGTTTGAGCAGCGATGTAAATTACGATGATGACGATTATTCGAGCAGCAGTTCGTCAAACAACCGCCGAAATTATCCGAATACGAATCGGGGAAATTATCCAAACTCCAATTCCGGCAGGCGCGGGCAGTATATTGTTGCCGACGGCTTAATGATTACGGGAACTCTGGACAACGATATTGACACGGAAATTTCGCAAAATAATGATCGTTTCAGAATGACCGTTCAATCGCCGAATCAATATCGCGGCGCGGTTATTGAAGGGTATCTTTCGGGAATTGACCGTTCGGGCAGAGTTTCGGGACGCTCGGAAGTTACGTTCAATTTTCAGACGATTCGCCTTTCAAACGGACGGCAATATGATTTTGCGGGAACTTTGAGAAGCATCACGAATTTGAACGGCGACGATGTGAAAATTGACGACGAAGGCACGGCGAAAGGCGACGATCAAACAAAAGAAACCGTCAAGCGTTCGGGCATCGGCGCAGGGATAGGCGCGATTATCGGCGCAATCGCGGGCGGCGGAAAAGGTGCGGCAATCGGCGCGGTGATCGGCGGCGGCGCGGGCGCGGGTTCGGTGATTTTGCAAGGCAAAGACGATGTTAAATTACAAGCCGGTTCGACGCTTTCGGTTGAATCTTCTTCGCCGATTCGTTAATTCATTTGCGGCACTCTTCGGATGCGCCTTGTTATACCAAGCCGGCGTGAAAAAGGGGAAAGGCGGAAACCCGCGTGTAAACAAGGGTGCTGTTTGTAAACTCAAAAGCTGAAATTAAAACAGCACCCTCCATAACTGTCGGGTTTCTGCCTTTATTTCACGCGAATTTTACTTGAACAGTTCCTTAAATTTTTGCAATTGTTCTTGTGTGCCGAGAACATTTAGCTGAGATTTTTTGGGCAGAACGGTTGTCGGCAGAGGATTCGGAAAAACTTCATCTTTGGTGCGGACGGCGAGGACGGTTAAGCCCGTCAGCGAACCGATCTTGCTTTGTTCGAGAGTTTTGCCGACGAGCGAATTCGGGAGTTTGACGGTAAAAAATTCCACGCCTTCGCCCATAATTATCGGCTGTCGTCTTTGAATTATCGAGATGACCGATTCGGATGCGAGTGGTGCATAGCTCAAAACAAAATCCGCTCCCGCACGATGAATCGCTTCGAGATTTCGTTCGTGCGTGATGCGGCTGACGATGCGTGCGTCGGGTTTGAGTCGGCGGCAATAGATCGAAAGATAAATATTTACCGCGTCGTCATTGGTCGAAAGGATTATCAAGGATGATTCCTTCAAACCCGCTTCAAACAAAACTTTGCTGTCGGCGGCATCGCCAACGATAAAGCGATCCGGCACATCGCCGATTTTATTTCGCATTTTTTCTTTCGTATCAATCATAAAAACCTTATGATTTTTCTTTTTCAGCGCACGAGCCGCCGCCCGTCCGACCTTACCGCCGCCGACGATCAAAACAGCCCCGGAAGCAGCTCCGTCGGTTCTCAGATAGTCTTCCATTTTAACAATTTGCTTCTTTGTGCCGACGGCGACGGGAACGCAGAAATCCGTCAGAATCGTTTCGGCGGTTGCCCGCAAAAGATGTCCGCGTTTCCACACTCCGATAACATTTACGCCCGTCGCTTTTCTGATGTCCGAATCCTTTAATTTTACATTCGCTAATTTCGTTCCCTGAACGGTAAATTCAAAAACCAGCCAATCGTCAAAATTGCCGATGATATGAGTTCTCTGCCCTCCGATGCTGATTCGGTTTGCCAGATGTTCGCCGAGTTGTTTCTTTAACGGCAAAACATACGTCGCCCCGCTTAATTCGAGAATATCTATCGAATCAAAAGACTCGGCAACCGCCGCAATCGGGGTGTTCGGAGCGATTTCTCTGACGGTAAGCGTGATATTTGTATTTATGATGTCTTCGGCATTGGCAAAAATGAGCCGTGCATTTTGCGCGGCAAGACTTTCGTAAGTCGTGCGGCTGTCGGTCTTGCCTTGAACGACCGAGATGCCGTCTTGAAAAATTTGGGCGGCTTTTGCCGTGTCTTCTTCGATCACGAAATATTCGATCTGATTATGTTCGAGCCGTTTAATCAAGTTTTTGGCAACCGGATCATATCGGCAAATTATAACGTGATCTTTCGTGTCGGGCGGAACTTCTCTAGGTGCTTTGCTGTGAATTTGAGCTTCAAGCCAAGGAGCGTAGAAAAAACGTATAAACGCAAACGGCAGCATAATCAGAAGCAAAATTATTCCCGAAAGCAAAACGATCATACTGAAAAATCGTCCGAGATCGCTTTTAAAGGTAATATCGCCGAAACCGAGCGTACTCATCACCGTTAGAGTCCAGTAAAATCCCGTGATCCAAGAAAATTCCTGATCTTCGTAAAGCATTATAAAATGAAATAACACGGAAAAAATCACAATCGTGACCGACAAAAAAAGCAGATATTTCGCAAGTGCCTTAAAGTTCTGCCGAGTTTCATTCTGATTTATAAAATAAGCGATTTGTGTTGCCAGAAATTTCATCGTTTTGAAAAATTTTTATCGAAAATCGTCAATGTTGATTTGGTTCGATTACAAAATAACCGATCAGGTAGAAAAATACTATCAAAGTATCGGATAGTATCCCAATTGATTTAGCGCAATACAATTGCTTGAAAGATAATAAACCTTGAACTTACGTTGAATTACAAACTACTTCGGCTCTAAAGACAAAAGAACCGAACCTCCGATGTTTTTTCCGGCGTTAAGTTACCACGAACAAATTGTTAAATTATCAACATATAAAATCGCCGAAAACGCATTTTAAGCCGACTGTCTTAATTTGCAAATAAATGTTAAAATATAAGTAATTATTTGATTAAAATTTAACAAAAAAGAGGTTAATAAATTGGCAAAAACAAATACGGAATACGGTGCGGATCAGATTACGGTTTTGGAAGGACGCGACGCGGTGAGGAAACGTCCCGCGATGTATATCGGTTCGACGGGCGACATCGGCTTGCACCACTTGGTTTATGAAGTTGTAGATAATTCGGTTGACGAAGCACTCGCGGGTTTCTGCGATACGATTCGCGTGACGATTCATATAGATAATTCGATCACCGTTATTGATAACGGGCGCGGAATCCCCGTTGATATGCACAAAAAGGAAAAGCGTTCGGCGGCGGAAGTCGTGATGACGATTCTGCACGCGGGCGGAAAATTCGACTCGAATTCTTATAAAGTTTCGGGCGGTCTGCACGGTGTCGGCGTTTCGTGCGTGAATTTTTTGAGCGAACAATTAGACTTGGAAATCTGGCGCGACGGTAAAACTTACACGCAGGAATATAAAGCCGGAATTCCGCAAGCACCTTTAAAGGAAATCGGCACGACGAAAAAACGCGGCACAAAAATTACTTTCAAACCGGACGGCGAAATTTTCGATACGGAAATTTACAGTTTTGAAAAACTTTCCGAACGCCTCAGAGAAAAAGCGTTTTTAAACAAAGGAATCCGCATTTTTATCAACGACGAACGCGAAGACCCGGAAAAGAAACACGAATTTTATTACAAGGGCGGAATCGCCGAATTTGTCAGACATTTGAGCAAAAACAAAAGCCCGCTGCACGACGAGCCGATCTATTTCGAGATGGAAAGCGACGACATTTCGATTGATATTGCGATGCAGTATAACGATGCTTACGACGAAAAAGTTTACACGTTCGCCAACAATATCAACACGATTGACGGCGGAACGCACCTTTCCGGCTTTCGCGGCGCATTGACCAGAACGGTCAACAATTACGCGAAAACTTCGGGATTAGCCAAAGATTTCAAAGGCTCGCTTTCCGGCGACGACATCCGTGAAGGAATTATCGCTGTCGTATCCGTTAAGATTCCGCAGCCGCAGTTTGAAGGACAAACCAAAGGAAAATTAAATTCACCCGTCGAAGGCGAAGTCAGTTCGTTTCTTTACGAAAAATTAACCGATTATTTCGAGCAAAACCCAAACATCGCCAAAAAAATCGTCGGCAAAGCAGTTGACGCGGCGCGTGCCAGAGAAGCGGCTCGAAAGGCGCGTGAAATCGTCAGAAAAAGTGCGCTCGGAAGCTCGACTCTGCCCGGAAAACTCGCCGATTGCCAAGAGAAAGACCCAGAATTATCGGAAGTTTATCTAGTCGAAGGCGATTCCGCGGGCGGTTCGGCAAAACAAGGACGCGACAGAAAAAATCAAGCGGTTTTACCATTAAAAGGTAAAATTCTGAACGTCGAAAAAGCGCGTTTTGACAAGATGCTCGGACACGGTGAGATCAAGGCTTTGATTACCGCGCTCGGCACGGGAATCGGGAAAGACGATTTTGATTTGGAAAAACTGCGGTATCACAAAGTTATTTTGATGAGCGTGGCGAAAGACGAGCCGACTTTGGTTTCGGACGCGGGCGGCAATGTCGAATTTGTGCGCGTCGGCGAATTTATTGATGAATGCGTCGAAGGAAAAAGAAATGCGGAAGATTATCAAGTTGCGGCGTTTGATCTTGAAACGCACGATGTTGATTTTCGCCCGATAAAAGCGGTGATTCGCCACAAACTCGATGAAGATTTGTATAAAATCACGACCAGATATAACCGAAACGTCAAAGTTACGCGCGGACACAGCGTTTTTGTTTGGGAAGACGAGGCGGTTAAATTGAAAAAAGGCGACGACGTTAAAGCGGGCGATTATTTGGTCGCGGCGCGAAATATGCCGAAAGCAATTTTTACGCAGACGGAAGTTGATCTGCTCAAACTTTTCCAAACGACGAATCAAACCGAAAATCTTTATTTACAGGGCGAATCGGTCAGAGAAACTGCGAAACGGAGAGTTTTAGCAAAAGTTTCTCGTCCCGAATTATGGTCGGAATCGCGCGTCGAATTGTCGAAGGAAAATTGGCGGCGTTTGAGCGAACATCGCTTGCAGGCGGGCGTTTCGCAGAAAGAAGTTGCGGAATTTGTCGGCGTTAAACAGCCGATTACCGTTTCGCATTGGGAACGCGGGAAAAATCGCCCGATTCGGACGCATTTTGAAAATTATCTCGAAGCAATCGGTTGGAATGATTTGATTGACGTTGAATTTGCCACATCAAAAATAGAAGAATTTTCGGGCTTTTCGGATGACACAAAAAATGCCCGTTGGCGCAAAACGAGCGATTACAAACTTTTTGCCGATTTTACCGAAAAAGAATTGGCGTTACTCGATGACGACGTGAAAATCGTGCCGCGAGCGCACCACGATAAAGCGTTTTCGCGCTATTTGCCGATAACGAAAGAGTTATGTTGGTTTTTGGGCTGGTTCATCGCTGAAGGAACTTTGAGCCGACATCAAGTCAGCTTAAACGTCGGCGAAAAAGACGCGCCTTTTATCGCGGAACTCGTTTCGGCAATCGAAAAAACTTTCGGCGAAACGGCGCGTGTTTATCACGATTCGGACAGCAAAGGAATCAAATTGTATTTTCACAGCGTCTTGGCGGCGCGGCTTTTGAAGGCTTGGAAAGCGGCGGGCAAAGCGCACGAAAAATGCCTGCCCGACGTGATTTTCAATCTTTCGGACGAATTACAGACGGCGTTTCTCGAAGGTTATTTCTTGGGCGACGGAACTTTGAATGAAGCCCGCGTTTCGTTTACGACGAATTCGACGGACTTGAAAGACGGCTTGCTTTATCTTTTCGGACAGATGGGAATCGTCGCCGGCGTGAGCGAATGCGAACCGAAAGGAAACGATTTGATTCAAACAAGGCATCGTTATTTTACAATCAATTTCGGCGGAAAAGAGCAGATCGAAAAATATCGCCAAATTTGGTCGCGGCATAAAAACGCGCCGAAAGCGGAAAATTATCTAAAACGACCGATGCGTAAAAAATCCGATTTTATCGAGATCAGCGAAGATTTGATCGCTTTGAAGGTCGTTTCAAACGAGCGAGTTTCAAATGAAACCGAATATGTTTACGATTTTTCGGTGCGGGACGACGAAAATTTCATTTGCGGAGTCGGAGGTTTAGCGGCAAAAAATACTGACGCTGACGTAGATGGAAGTCATATCAGAACTTTGCTTTTGACGTTCTTTTATCGTCAGATGCCCGAACTTGTTGAGCAAGGGCATATTTATATCGCGCAGCCGCCGCTTTACAAAGTTAAAAAGGGCAGGAAAGAGGAATATATTAAAGACGAAGCGACGATGCTGCAATATATGATGAAACAGGCGACGAGCAGTATAAATGTTACGGCAAACGGCGAAGTTGTCGAAGGACGCGATCTTTCAAAATCGCTGAGGCAGACGACGGAGTTTCAGAGATATTTTGACCGTTTTGCCAAGCGTCTGGGCGGTGATGAAAATCTTCTGCGGATTCTGCTCGACGCATTTGCGGGAAAAGACGGAATTCTGGAAACGAAAAACATCAAACTGCGCGAAGTTTTTGAAAATGAAGATTTGCTGGCGGAAATCGAAGGCAAAATCGCCGATGCTGATTATCAAACGGAACTTTTGACCGACGAGGAACACGGTTTGGCGGCAATCCAGATCACGCAGCAATCGGCGCAGCCCGTTATTTTCGACTGGAATCTGGCGAGCTACGTCGAGTTTCAGAAAGCCGTCGAACTCAAGCGGATTTTGGAAAAAAACTTTCCCGCGCCGTTCGTCATCAGCGAAAACGGAACAAGCGAAACCGTCGAATCCAGACGCGAACTGCTCGAAAAAGTTCTCGGCGCGGCGAAAAAGGATTTGTCCATTCAGCGTTACAAAGGTTTAGGCGAGATGAATCCCGAACAACTTTGGGAAACGACGATGAATCCCGAAGGTCGCACGCTTTTGCAAGTCCGCATCGAAGACGCGATTGAAACCGACGAGATTTTCACTATTTTAATGGGCGATCAGGTCGAACCGCGCCGCCAATTTATTGAAGAAAACGCGCTTGATGTGAAAAACTTAGATGTTTAATAATGGCGATAGTGCGAATAGAAACGGATAAAATAGTTGATGAGGCTTCCTTTCACAATACGTTTAAGGAAACCTTTGGTTTTCCTAATTTTTATGGAAATAATATGAATGCTTGGATTGATTGTATGTCGTATTTGACTGTTGACGACGGATTTACCGAATTTAATTTACCCGCAGATGAAATATTAATTTTAAAACTTACAAAAACCGAAGATTTTAACAAACGCTTGCCGAATTTATTTGCTGCTTTGATCGAATGTAGTGCTGACGTAAATAATCGCTATGTTGAATCAAATGAGAACGCAAGAATTTCGTTTGTATTTCTTTAAAGTGGTTTTTGATATTTCTAAAATGTATAATTTGTTAGAGAATTAGGAAATAATAAATTGTTAAAGGGTAAAAATGATGGAAGCATTTATATTTGCGTTTTGTATTTTTGCGGCATTTGCTGTTCCGTTTTGCGTGATGGCAACCGTGCAGTATTGCGTTCACATCAATAAAGAAATGGGTTTTGCAAAACTTCTCATTTTTTCGTGGTCGCTGGCACTTATATTTATGCCGTTTTCGTTCGGTTTTTCGTGCAAGTTGATTTCGTCTTTGATTGCGGGCGAAGTCAGCAATTGTTATGGCGTTTACGCTTTGGCTTATTCTGTTTTCGGTTGGCTGATCTGTTCGGCGATTTACGGAAAATTGATTGTTCCGAGATTTGCGGAAAGAGAAATTAAACTTCCTTGAGTTTTAAAGTAGAAGAAAATATTTAACAGGGATGAAGGAGATAAAAAGGATAAAAAAGAATTATTTCAAATTACAGAACTTAAAAATCCCTGCTTATCGCCTTCATCCCTGTTAAATATTTCTTGATTTTATCCGTGTAAATTGAATATTTTGTTTGTAATTGTAATATTTTGATTTAAAAATTATGTCAGCAGTATTAGAAAAGATCAGACCGATTGAAGATTATCTGGCGATGTCGGACGAGGAGATCAGCGAAAGAATCGAAGCGGCGCGTGAAAAATTAGGTTCGCGCATCGTTATTCTCGGACATCATTATCAGCGCGACGACGTGATCGCGCACGCCGATCTGTTTGGCGATTCGTATCAGCTTTCGGTGATGGCGGCGGAACGCACGGACGCGGAATTTATAGTCTTTTGCGGCGTTCATTTTATGGCGGAATCGGCGGACATTTTAGCGCAGGATTATCAAAAAGTAATTTTGCCAGATTTAGGCGCGGGCTGTTCGATGGCTGATATGGCGACGATTGAACAGGTCGAAGACGCTTGGGAGCAACTGGAAGAAATCGGCGTGATCGGCGGCGGCGAAAGCGTCGCGCCGATAACTTATATGAATTCGAGCGCGGCGATCAAGGCATTTTGCGGAAAAAACGGCGGTGCGGTCTGCACTTCGTCGAATGCGATTCCGCTGTTTGATAAATATCTAAAAGATTTTGATAAACTGATGTTTTTCCCCGATCAGCATTTGGGAAGAAATACAGGCGCGAAATTCGGCATTCCGCTTGATAAAATGGCGTTGTGGAATCCGCACGAAGAACTCGGCGGCTGCACCGAAGAAGAATTGCTCGAAGCAAAGTTAATTTTATGGAAAGGACATTGCTCGGTTCACGGGCGATTCAAACCTTGGCACGTCGAAAAACTGAGAAAAGATATTCCCGACATAAACATTCTCGTCCATCCCGAATGTATGTATGAAGTCGTCGAACAGTCCGATTTTAACGGCTCGACATCGTTCATCATCAAAACCGTCGAACAAGCCGCAAGCGGCACGAAATGGGCAATCGGAACAGAGGTAAATCTTGTAAACCGCCTCGCAAAACGCTTTCCCGATAAAGAAATACGCCTTGTCGCGCCCGATCTTTGTATGTGCGCGACGATGTATCGCATCTCGCCGCAATCGCTCGCGTGGACTTTGGAAAATCTTTTGCTCGGAAACGTCGTCAACGAAATTACCGTTGATAAAGAAACTCAAAAATGGGCGACAATTGCGCTCGAAAGAATGCTCGAAATACAGTAGTTTAGATAGTTCGGGGAGTTCGGAGAGTTTAGAGAGTTGAAGAAAATTAACTCTCTGAACTTTCCAAACTTAAAAAAAGATGGCGGAAATTGAAGACAAATTACCGGATAACACAAACGGCAAATTCTACGTTGACGACCAATGTATAGACTGCGACGTTTGCCGCGACACCGCGCCGAAAAATTTCACGCGCAACGATGAAAACGGCTATTCTTTCGTTTACAAGCAGCCGGAAACCACGGAAGAATTTGAACTTTGCGAAGAATCTCTGATGGCTTGCCCGGTGGAAGCAATCGGCGACGACGGAAATTGACTTTCGGTAATTTATCGAAACTAATTTTTTTGGTGTTTTTGCTTGACATAATGCCGCTTCGCTTCGTATAGTTTCAATTTCGGCTTAACAAAAAATTTTTAAGCCACCCTAGCTCAGCTGGTAGAGCGACGCATTCGTAATGCGTAGGTCGTCGGTTCAAATCCGATGGGTGGCTCCATTAAAATCAATAGTTTACGGGCATTTTGCAGATGCCCGTTTTTGTTTTGAGTGCCTATTGAGTGCCAACTTCTTTTTTACGTTCCGTAAAGTATGTTTCCGAGTTTTTTTGTGGCATCTTCTTGCATTGTCGGCAAGACGTGGCTGTAAGTGTCAAGTGTCAAGACGACGCTTGCGTGTCCCAGACGTTCCGAAACTACTTTCGGGTTTTCGCCCGCCGATAAAAGTAAGGTTGCCGTCGTATGCCGTAAATCATAAAGGCGTATATTCGGCAGTTCGGCTTTTTTCAAAATCGGCTTAAAATACCGTCTGACAAGATTTCTATGCTGAAAAGGCGTTCCGGCATCGGACGGAAAAACAAGGTCGAGATTCTCATAACCCGCACCTAGTTTTAATCTGTTTTCTAATTGCTGTATTCGATGTTTTTTCAACGAAGCTAAGGCTTCATTCGATAACGGTATTTTCCGGCGGCTTGTGCTTGTCTTTGGTTCGGCAAATATAAATCCGCCGCCTTTCTTTTTTACAACGCCGCGTTTTACCGACAAAGTTTTTTGCTCAAAATCAATATCACTCCACTTCAAAGCCAAGTATTCAGACGGACGCAATCCGGTTTCAATCGCAAGCAAAAAAAGCGCGAATAATTTAGATTCTTTCGCCGCTTCCAAAAAACAAGCAGCTTGCAAAGGCGTTAGATATTTCATTTCGGTTCTTTTTAACTTCGGTAGTTCGGATAAATCGCACGGGTTAGCCGTTATCATTCGCCACTTTACAGCTTGTTTCAAACAAGACGAAAGAACGGTATGAGCATAACGCACGGTTCGCGGCGAAAGTCCTTTTTCCCGCAAGGCGTTATAAAACTTTTGAACTTGCGAAGTCTGTAAATCACAAAGACGAATCCCGCCGATGTGTGCTTTGATATATGTTTCGGCAATGTTTTCGTAACGGTCAAAGGTATTTTCTTTGATGCGATGCTTTGCCACTTCCGAAAGCCATTTATCGAGAAAATCTTTAAGCGGCATAGAAGCCGGTTCGACAAAAACGCCTAAATCCTTTTCCCGAAGTTTCGCCGTCAAAAACTTTTGCGCTTCCTTTTTCGTGCCGTGAATCGTTTTGTTAAAATACTTTCGCTTGCTGTCGGCATCTCTGCCTAAAAAGATGCGAACATACCAAGTGTTTTCACCGCGTTTTGTTATTTGTCCAGCCATAAATTTTTTTAAACTTTGCCGGACAATTATTGTCCGGCAAAGTTTGTATCGAGAAGAAAAATGAATTTGAAGCAAAGACGCTTTTTCTAAATTTGATAAGCTAATTCCTTTCCTAATTCAGCAACCGAGCGAATTGATTCAAGATGTTCTTGAGTAAATTTAGAATCGGCTTCACCAACAAATAACTGCTCGTAATTCATACAGGAAATTTCTATCAAGTGAAATAATGCCGATGCCATTTGAGAAGATTTTTCAATTCTCATCTTTCTCATTCTTGCCGTGTCTTCTTTTTCACATTTCCAGTTTGTGTAAATTGTGATCGCTACGTTTTCCATTTCCGGTTTTTGTTCTTGATTTTTCATTGTGATATTCTCTATAAAAGTTAATCTAATCAGTTTTTGATTAGGAAAATGAAAAGGCTTTGATAGCGCGAACTATCAAAGCCTTTTCGCCATTAGTGAATCTGTTTAAGTCCTTGTCTGTAAATGTTCGCTGCCGCGCCCGCTACCAAGTGATAACAAATAAGACCGCGTTCCGAAGCCTTACATTCGCATTGTCCTAACTTTTCGCCGTTTCTCACGTCAAAGCGAACTTGATAGACATTTGAATTATTCGCGCTCGATACGGCGAAAACTCTGTCTTGAATAAAGCGAACTTTCGGCTTTAATTGCTTGCATCTTTCGATTGCGCGTTCTGTATTTTCGGTAGTTAATCTAATCATTTTTTTGACCTCTTTTTTAAGATTTTAGTTGTTTCCAACTAAATATATCTTGTCATACGACAAGTATTAAGTCAAGTCTAAACCTTGTTTCTTGACAAGGTTTTAAGAAAAATATATTTTCTATTTATGGCAGCGAAAAAAGAAAAATTATTAAGCGTAGCTGATATAAGCGAAAAAGCCGATATTTCCCGGCAAAGAGTTTTACAAATTATCAATTCCGGCGATTTGAAAGCTGAAATGGTTGGTAGAAATTATGTTATCAGACAATCTGATTTTAAAAGTTGGAACGATTCGCGCCGGGAAGCTGGCAGACCGCCGAAAGAAGATAACGAATGAATCTGAATTTACGTAAAATTTAATCTGATACTTTTGCTTCAAATTCATTTTTGAAGTATCTTAAAAACTGTTAGTGAATCAATCAATCAAGCCGGAGTAAGTTTTTGTGGAAGGAAATTTACTTCGGTTTTTTCTTTTGCCTGCATTTGTTTTTATAGCTTTTATTTCTTTCGATTTCCTTCCTTTTTTATACTGTCCGTTCTTGTTCGGAAAAACTTAATCAAAATCTGAATTTCCTTCTTTTTTATACTGTCCTTTTTTGTCCTTTAACTTATTTTTTCGCCTTTTTTATACTGTAAGTTATTGTAAGTTTTCGGCTTTTTTATATTGTCGTTTATTGTCCGTTATAAAAAGAAAATTCGCTCTTTTTATAGTGTTCAGTTCGTTCACTTTTCTATTTGCCGAATATCAATTTCGATGCGCGGATTTGTCTTGTCATCAAACCGGAAAGCGTGAAGTTCAATAATTTGCTTGTCGTCATCAAAGCAGATGCCTTTGAGCGCGTCTTGGCTGATTTTCAAGCGATTATCGAGATCACCAATTTTTCTTGGTCGAAACACTCTGAAAGTTACCGACAAATTACCCGAAAGACGTTTTGCGCCTTGCTTTTTGGCTAAAACGGCAACATCACGCTTAAACTTTCTGCCTTTTTTAGAGATGATGCGCCGTCCGCGATAATGTGCATACAGCGAATTAACCGACGGCGGATAAGGCAAAATCAAATTTATTACTTTTACTTTCTCTTTTTCGCTCATACGCTTATTGGTTTTGCGTTTCTACTTTCACATCCAAGCGGGCAAAACCACAAAGTTTTGTTTTCGATCAACTTCATTTCTAAATCACAGTTTGAGCATTTCGGCGGAAATGTATCTTTTTTTGCAAAAACTTTAGAAGTATCTGCTAAAACATAACTGCGATTAACTGCGGAAACTACCTTTTCACAGTTAATCGCAGTTATGTTTTTAGACAGATGTTTATTTTTTTTATTTTCTGCTAAAACCGTTTTTAGTTTATTTTTCCAATTTGTTCTCATACTCTCAATTGCTTTCTAACGACGGGTGAAAATTGTAACCAATGGTTTTTCTGCCTTTCGTCTTTGTTACTTCGGATAAATAACCGTAATCGAGCAGCAAATCTAAAACGTCCCTTATATCGTTGTAATCTTTTAATCCACTCCATTGTTTACGTTTTAGATCGTATTGAGTAAAACCTTGTTCAAGATTGCCTTTTTTGATTTTTCCGAGAAGCGAGTTAGCTAATGAAAAAACTTGATTTTCACCAAGTCCGAAAACTCTCTTAGCGTGTGAAATTAAAACATCCGTGTAGTTGATCGCTCTCAATATGGTTGTTTCCGATATTTCGCCGGGAACATTTGAACTTTCGATATTTTCAAGGCAATGGAAGATTAAAGTTATTGCAAAGCAGTTTTTAGATATTTTGTAAAGAAAAGATGAAAACGGTTCATCTTCAACTTGTATGCTTTCGGCTTCATCTTCAATTTGCTCTCTCCAATCGTCTGCGATTGCCTGCGCGTCCGGGTTAAATTTTAAGCCGCAAAATATATCTCCGTTATGTGTGATAACTTTTCCGCGAAAATCAAAATCAGCAAGTTTTTGAAATGCTTTGTTAGCATTACTAAAGCCCGCCTGCATTGCCTGATAATCGCTCTGCGTCGGTTTGACCGTTTTCTTTGTTACATCCGGGTAAGCGAATAGAAAACGCTGTAAAAAGCCGTCTGAATTGTCAAAAGAATATGCTTCGGAAACGTATCTTTGCAGTTTTGACGGTTGGATTCCGCCGACGATTGAAAGAGTTCCGCTTTTAAGCTGAATTTCGCGCCCGTCCACTCTGGCAAGTTCGTATGAAATGCCGCCTTTCCACAATTCCAAGAAAAAAGGACGCGCCGATTTGTCATATTCGGCATCAAGGGATTTTAACCAGCCCGTAAGTTCATCACGAAAAAGCAGAAAGCCGTTCGGATTATCGGAAAGTAGTTGAATCAATTTTGATGCGGTTACATCATTCGTTTCAAAACGCCTTAATTTCGGTTCTTCGGGTTTATCCAATCCGGCAAGCTGCGTCTTTAAATTTTGAACATTATTTCCTTTGAATTTCTTGAAAATATCATCGGCTTGCTTTTTATAAAACTTTTCTTCAATTTCATAGTCACTTATAACAATTTCGTATTTATTTCGCGCTTTATCTTGAAGTTCTAAAATAGGTTTTCGGGTTTCGTCTAAAGCGGGCGTTTTCTTTGTCGAAGGAAAGCCGACAAGCCCGGCGTAAAGATTCGGCACAACAAACCAATCGGAATGTTGAAGCGGCTTTAAGCGGACGCGCGAGCCGATAAGACTGCCGGCATTTACGATTGCCGATAAAACAAGAAAATCAAAAGGACAACCGATAACCATTGAAGCGGGTTTGAGCCAACGGGTTAAAATTTCGGGTAAGTAATCCGTATCAATTTCTTCAACGGGTTTTAATACGGAATCCAAAGGCTTAGGATTTGCTGAAAAATTACTTTGCGCGTTGTTCACGGTTGTATTAGTTCCGCCGCCGATGTATGCGGACGCGCTTGTAATTCCGAGCCATTTTGAAAAAGCATCGGCAAGTTTCGTATCTGTCAATTCGGCAAGTTTCGGTAAGCCGAAGAATTTTTCACCCGTTTTGATCTTTTCCGCCGTCGTTTTAACCGACTGCAAGCGGTCTTGAGTTTCTTCATCATTGGTCAAAGAACAAATTGCTTTGATAAAGTTTCCCGTTTCCCGCGCATCGTAGCCGTTGCGAAGCATTGCGCCGCTTACGGCAAGGCTTAAATCGTGTCTGATGCCTTGCTTCCAAAACTTTGAAATAATGCAGGCAGACGCTAAAAGCGCGACGGCACGGCGCAAAGCATCGGCTTTAATGTCTAACGGTTCGCCTTTTTCAAACCATTCTATTTTTTCGCCGCTTTCGTGAATTGACGGCGGAAAAACAGTTTGACCGCCGCTTGACCGAATTTCGACAATCGTTTCGCCAAATTCAAACTTTTCCGTTTTCGGAAAATCCGAAACGTAAAGCCGATGCGAGCGCGGCTTACCAATGCGTCCAAAAACCGCATCTGTTTTCGGTAAAAAGTGATCGGCAAGTTTAACGGCTTCCGGCGAATCTATATCAATATCGGTCAAACCGTTTGAATTATTGCCGAGCAAAACGCCGATGTTTTGCGGCTTGCCGTTAAAGTATTTCGATAAATCAGATTCATCTGATTTTAGATTTTGCCAACCCGGAAAGTTAGGATTTTTACCGTCTTTCTTCGGATCGTTCTTATCAAACTGCGGAATCGGCAAAGGCTGCCAACCGCGCCGCAAATAATCGGCTGCTATATCAAGTAATGTTTCTTGTTTCATCTGTGGATAAAGATTAGGCATTTATTTTCACCTCCGAAGCCGTCTGAATTTTACGGCGAATGTTTTCAATAAATTCTTTTTTCAGTTCCGGCGAAACATCTTGATAAGATTTCCAACACTTCGAGCAAAACCGAAAGCCGAAAATCTCTTTCGTCATTTGGTCAAACTGAAAGGTTGCCGTAAGCCGATGTCCGCTTTTCCAAACTTCACAGTTAAAACATTGATATTTTTTGTTTGATGGCTTAGAATTAAAGCTGTCAACAAATGATTTAATATTTCGATGTATGCCGAAGTTAGCAGCTTCGGCATTTCTTTTTTTAGCCATTTTTGGTCACCGCCTTTTCTTGATTTCCGCCGTTTGCAATCCAATTTGATAAAGCAATTTCCGAATACCGATATTGCCGTTCACCAATTTGCACAAACGGAATTTTTCTTTCCCGTGTTAATTCGTAAATTCGCGCCGGTTTCAAGTCCAAAATTTTGCCAACTTCTTTTACCGTTAAAAGTTTCTGTGTAATAAATATTCTCCCTTAAATTAAAAAATCACTATTCAAATGAAATGAACTCAGTTGAATAGTGATAAATTTAACGGAAAAAAAACTTTATTTTGTGAGTGATAATTAAATTTAATTATCACTCACTCTATTTGTTGAAATGCTTATGTTTAGAAAAGATTCTAAATTTTTATCGGATAAGTATGTTTGCCATAAATGATTAAAATCTAATTTATGTTTTATAAGAGATTCCGAAATTTTTTTCTCTATGTCCTTATGCCTTTTATAAATATAAGGCATTAAATCCCTTTGCTTTGGCGATTTAATTCTTTTTTTGTCTAATTCTCTGAAAGCGGAAAAGACATTTTGCAAAAATTCTATCTTTTCTTTATCTATTTCTGATTTTGATTTTGGCTTTGCGCCTCGTTCAATAGGAACAAGTTTTATAATTTCAATTTCGTTTTCTTTTCGGTTTTCAACTTCTTTATAACGATCCCATCTCAACAACTTTTTGAAACGAATTTCCAAATTGCTCAAAATTTTCTCATAACTTTCTTTTCTTTTATCAGCATTTTCGTCTTGTTTTCGGTAACACGCCCAAATGAAATAATAAAAATCTTTAGCAATTGCGGAATTAGTCATTTGCCGCCGAAATTCAAATATAGCCGTTTCCGCTTGCTTTGCGTTAAGACCTTTCAAATTAAACTTAAAGTGCGTTCCTTTGCCATTTTGAGCAACCACCAACTCGATGTCGCCGCGTCCGTTATGACTAACTCTTATGTCAAAACTCAAATTCATCTCAAAATATACAGAACTTTCCTTTTCTAATTCCGGCAGCCCTTCGCCGAAAAATTCATTGAACTGTAAAGGCTTGCCGATAGTATATTTTTCGATGCCGGGTTTATGATCTGCATAAATGCCGTATCTTTCTAAACTGGAAAAATCTTTTGTTTCAAAATCGTCTTGAGTTATCGAAATTTCTTCTTTGTAATGTTTAAGTTTTTTCATAATATTTTGAGTGCCAAATGAGTGCCAACTATGCCGAAATCAGCAAAACTCAATAAAACTATTATAAACTAAAACACGGTAAAACGCCGAATAAAACGAAGTCAAAGAAAATGAGCTAAACTCAAGAAAACAACGGCTTTAGATTCGTAATGCGTAGGTCGTCGGTTCAAATCCGATGGGTGGCTCCATTATTTATGGGCGACTTACGGGAACTTCTTGTAAGTCGTTTTTGTCTAATGGCACGATTTTTACTTTCCAGAGTTTTCACCGCATCCAGAAGTGCGTTCGAAGGTTGTGCATATCTCTGCACCATTCGCAGATCAGTATGCCCCAAGATCGCCGCAATCGTAATATGATTGACACCGGCTTCAAGCATTCTTGTTGCCGCTGTCCAGCCCCCATTTATTATACCAATGCGATGGCGAGTTTTTCTTTGTTTTCCATCCCCAATTTGAACTCCAGCGGAGTCAAATATCCTAAACTCGAATGCGGTCGCTCTGTATTGTAGAATTTCCGCCACACCTCAATTACGACTTGCGCTTCCTTGACCGACGAAAACCATTCCCGACTCAGGCATTCATCGCGCAGTTTCCCGTTAAAACTTTCGCCCTTGCCGTTTTGCCACGGTTTCCCCGGCTCAATGAATAAAGGTTTGATTCCGTTTTTCGTCAGCCAATCGTTCACCGCTTCGGCGATAAATTCCGAGCCGTTATCCGAACGAAGCATTTCCCGAAAGCCTTTGTCAGAACAGATTCTTTCCAAAACTTGCCGAACCCGCTCGCTCCTGATCGAAATGCCGACTTCCAAAGCCAGACATTCTCTTGTATGTTCATCAATTAAGGTCAGCATCTTCAGACTTTTCCCGGATAAACTTTGATCAAATACAAAATCGTATGTCCACACTTGATTGGCTTTATTCGCTTTCGGTAGTATTCCAACCGTTGGTTTCGCCCGCTTTTTAGCCGGTCGTCTTTTCGGCAAAGCCAATTTTTCCTGTTTCCATAATCGGTAAACTTTCTTCACATTTATCTTGATTCCTTCTCGTCCGAGCAATGCCCAAATCCTGCGATAGCCGAAGCGCGGATGTTTGATCGCCAATTCCCGAATTCGTTTGATCAACATTTTTTCCGGTTTCCGCCGTCTTCGGCAGCGATGACTTTTCCGGTTCGATCCGGTCAATGCACAGCCGCGCCGCTCCGAGATATTTCGCAATTTGATGAACTCGACAATCTCCCGGCGAGCAGTGCAGCCTACCACTTTTTTGCCAGCACCTCTTTGATTACGTCAATCTCCAGATCACGTTCGGCAAGCAGTTTTTTCAAACGGGCATTATCCTGCTGCAACTGCCGGTATTGCCGCATTTCATTAACTTTCATCGCGGGCGAAACGGTTGCGCCATTTATAAAATGTTCCTTCGCTGACGCGCCTTTTGGCGGCAGTATTCTTTGACTGTTTTTCCGCTTGCCTCAAAGCCCCGCAGAATGCTCACGATCTGCTCATCCGTAAAAGTTTTCTTCATTTCAAAAATCTCCTGTTTTCATTTTAGTAGATTCTCGCCATCAGTATGGAGTAATTTTACGGGAGCAGGTCAGATTGTTTCATCGTTATTCCAAACTGGAAATCAGTTAAGAAACCTATCGTTCGTCCCGTTCGTTTAAGACTCTGACCAACCTAAAACAACGGCAAACCTAAAATCCTTTGCCTACTGTCCCAACCCCTTAATAATTTGTTCAAGCAACGGCTCGCCTAATTCCGTCCAAAGCTGACCTTCCTCATCTCCGCCGCGCTCATATTCGGCTCGTGTGCGGCGAAACATAACGCCCTTTGTAAACAGAAAATTTCCCATTTGTATTAATCGAATGAATTCGGCATCTTCTTTTTTCGCGCCAAATAAATGCAGAACTCTTGCCAACACAAACTATTGTTGGTCTTTTCGCGCCGGAATCGGAGAGCCGAATATTTCTTTGAGCGTAGGAATGCCTTCAAAAAGTGCGGCGCAAGGAAGCCGCCGACCGGCATCGCACTCGATCAAAACAATTCGCTGGGGGTCGAACGGGGTAAGCCAATTCGCTACTGCTTCTCATCGAACAAATCTGTCGGCGGAAATTTTCAGTCCGCTTTTATTACTATGCCCGACGATAACAACATTTTTGCAAGATTGTTCCGCCTCAAAAAATTCAGCCATAGCTTTTAAGAGTTCGGCTTCCGAGTCAGAACGGATAAAATTTATCGGATTTTGCGGAAAGAATAATTTCACATAATTTCGCAAGTCGCTTCCCAACGCGAGATTTTGTTGGTCGAGTTTATTACTGTCGCATTCCAATATAAGCAACGGCTTTCTTCGACGGTCAATTTTACTCATGATTTTTAATCGGTTTTGGTGATAATACTCCAGAATCACATTATTCTTCTTCGTAAACCCTTTTTTGCTCGTTGGATACGTGCACCATCTCTTCTTTTGAAAGCAGACCTATTGAGCAATCTTTGCTGCCGAAAGAAATATCCTTTTCGACAGGTGTTAGTCGTTTTATCATTTGTTCCAGCCGACAAAATCCCCATCTCGGTTCAACAGAACAATTATCCAATTTGCGCTCGAACTCTTTTTTAGATTCGTAAGCGATGATGTCGGCAATTTGCAGCGGTGCACAATCGCGCATATTACGAAATTCCGGGGAAAGAATTTTCCCTTGAAAACGCTCCTTCAAAACATTATAAATATTATACGCTTCGCCTCTGAAATCTTTTTTGTCATCGAAAAAGGTTGCTACGTCAACGACTGGCTGGAAGCCAATCATTTGCTCGATAATTTTCAAACATCCCATAAAGCATAAAAAATACGCATCTTTTAAAACGTGATGGTCTTGTCCTTGAAGTTCTTTCTTGAAATCCTGTAACGGTACGAAACAACCGAGCGGCATTATTCCCGCGTTTGAAATAATCTCCCACAACTTGCCGTAGATTTTTCGGCGACGAACTTCGTCGTTTTTCCAATCTTTGAAAATGCCTTGCGAGTGAGCAAACTCTCTCATATGAAAATACGCTAAATTTTCAGAACGCAGAGCGTTTTCCCACTGTTTATCAACCTTTTTCCATAATTCGGTCGCCGTGAGACAACCTGCTATTCCTAGAATTCTGGTGTTCGCGTCATTTCCGTGTCCGGTTTCGTCAAAATATACTTCCATCTTTAACATAAAATATTTTATTTGACCAAAAACTAATGGCTGTCCAATTCATTCAATATCCTGAATGCGTCGCCCGTAAAAAAGCGCATTAGTTCGTCGAACAAATCAAGCACCTGAGTGCGAATTTCAGGAGAAACATAGGGCATTTTGTATATTTGCAAAACCAGCCGTATATAAAACTCGCCGTCGCGTGAAAACTTGTTATCGGCTTTTCGGTTTTTAAGAATTGTCTTGATAATCGAAAGCGACCATTCCGGTTCGAGCGTCCCGTGTTTCCATAAAAATTCCGCCAAATCCCGTTCCGAATCGTCGGAAAATTTTGATTTCGCGTAATGTTCGGTGAAATTTTGCAAATCGTAAAATTGCGACTCGTCGGCATTGTAAAAGACGCGGCTCATTTTTCTTTTAACCTGTTCGTCAGAATCGCCGAGCATTGAAGTCAAGCCGTCAAGACACAGTTTTCTCGTTTCTTCCGATTTCAAATTACTGGCATAAACATTGACCGCGCCGCGCCGCCAAGCTTCTTTTTTGCCCGTCCGCGCCTTGTCCGCTAATTCGGCGGCGTATTTATAAACTTCGGCATTTTCCGAAATTTGTTTATAAAGCGGAGCGAGACAGGCGAGCGTGGCGGCGTGTTCCTGCACCGACTCATACGGAGATTCCATCGCAGACTCGATGTAATCGCGCCATCTTTCAAAGTGATTCGGAGTTGTCCAATAAATAAATTCGAGCGCGTAATGCGTGAAAAGCAAAACCGGACTCCGGCGTATCAAATCT
This sequence comes from Pyrinomonadaceae bacterium, assembly GCA_965214585.1. Lineage (GTDB taxonomy): Bacteria > Acidobacteriota > Blastocatellia > Pyrinomonadales > Pyrinomonadaceae > JAHCHG01. The sequence goes on from OZ243957.1 coordinate 4,127,593, forward strand.
TCAAACAACGCGATGCGCTTTTCTCCTTCTTCGTTAGACTCATACAACAATTCTTCGATGACTCCGGCTTTTAGCGCGTCAGTGCCGTTAGCAGCCGAAAATTCGAGCAACTCCCATTTTCGGCGTTTAGATTCGGCATCGTCGCGGGCATCCAAAACGCGCATCACCGTGCGAAAAACCGCTCCACGATCCGAATTTAGATAACTGATATACGGTCCGCTATTGAGCGTGTCATATTTTTGTTTGCCCTGCTCTTTTTCCTCGCGCCGCCACCCTTCCTCGTCCTCGCCTGCCACACCGCGAGTTTTTGTTTCCAATATATCCAACAAATCGTCAGGGAAATTTTCTTTCGCCCGTTTTTCCAACGCTCTTGCCGTCGCCCGCGCAGTTTTTTCGTTTTCGAAAGCGGCGAATCGGCGAACTACTTCAAACAACTTTTCGGCTGAAGCGGCTGAATCCGCCAAACCGTTGATGAACGCCGCGATATAAGCAGGTTCGGTATTCAGCGGAGTTCTCATCGCCAGCGCGTAGAATCGTTCCGGCTGTTCCTTGGATTCTTGCGCTAAGACCGAACTTAATTGTTCCGCTCCGCCTTTCAAAAATTCTTTATGCGTAACGCCTTTGCTGTATTTCCTGAACGCCGCGATCCAAGAGTCATCCGACATTTTTTTAATCGCTTCACCTGCAATCGGCGAGCCGACAAATCCGCTCTCGCCTAAACTCGGTCTTTCCGAAATTTTTAAATTCGGAAATTTGCGTTGCAATTCAGCGAAGTATTTTCTGCCTTCAGCGGTTAATTTTTCGGGCAAGAAACTGTGCATTAGATAAAACTGTGAGCGGAAGCGGTAATTAAGTTCGCGCAAATCACGGAAACTTCCACGCTCGGATAAGGAAAAAACGGCATCTTCAAGTTTTTTCGCTTGTTCTTCGTTTAGATACGGGACGATTGATTTGATTAGCCGCCGTGAGTCGAAAACTTCCGCCTCGCCGAGCATCAGTCGCCGGGAATCACCGACGAGAAACCGCAAGGCTTCGTTGAAATATTCTTCCGACACTTGCTCAAAAGCGCGGGTCAGCAAACGCTGGGCAGTGTCATAACGCAGCGTCGCAAGAATTTCGACGATTTCCAAAAACGATTGCCGGTTGATTTTCGCTAAATTTACCAAAGCCTCTACGAGCGATTTTGTAATTTGCCAAGTTACGACGAAAACGCTGTAATCGAAGCCGGACTTGAGCAAATCCGAGCGAAAATAAAAACTGCCTTCGTCCGGTTCTTTCGACAGCCGGAAAACTCTTTTGAGCCACGGCAGCATTTCGCGTAAAAAATACTCCGGCTCGCTTTCGGAAATTGTTTCTAAAACCTGAATTAACGAACTCCCGTTCAAATGCTCCAAATCCGAGCGCAAAGACATTATGCCGAACGGCTGATTTTCTTGTTTCTCGACTTCTTCGATTTCTTTGTCGAGAGCGATTCTTATCAAGCGGCAGGCAGCTTTCGCGTCGGCTTTCGCCACCAAATCAATTTCGTGAAAATCGCGCCGTTCGGCTTCCGGCATCAATTTGAATAATTCTTCAAAAAAGCCGATTGTTTCCGAATCCCAACTTGGAACATTCAAAAAAAATCGTCTGATTCTTTTGTTCCAAATTTCGCTGCGACCCAAAAATGGGCGCACGATGCTGATGATTTCGCTTTGCGCCCGATCAAAAACCGAAGACAAAAACGGAATCGCTTCATTGTCAATTCTCGCATCGGCATCCGATTCGAGCAGACGCACCAAACCGTATCTGAGATATGCGAACCAACCGATGTTGCCCTGTATAAACCAGCGAAGCCTTTCGCCGTCGGCGGCGGAGTTCAAATAACGACGAGCAATCAGCCATTCTTGTTCGGTTGGCGCGGACAACGCGCCGAACCAGCGCAGAACGTGGTCGCGTAAATGAAACCGAATTTTCATCGAGTTTAGAAAACTGTTCAGTTCGCTAAGATAATCTTTTTCGTTGACTCCGCGCCAATAATTTAGGACTTGGACAATTTGCGAACGAACAAACAAACCCTGTTCACCGTTTTTTAAGGTTTCGTAAAGAGACGCGCCGCTTTCGACAAAGTTCTTGGCGTAGCAGTAATCAAAAAAAGTTTGGTGCAGCAAAGTCCAACTGTTTTTGTTCGTAATCAAAATGCCTTGACTCGCCAGCCATTGCGCCGCGTTTGTCAGTTCATCGTCATTGAGATCTGTGATTGATGATTTCGGAACGGAAACTTCTTGGCTTGCATCAATTCTCTCGGTTACAAGCCTTAAAACTCGCTCGCGGGCGGCAGTTTTGGGTGCGCGGAAATCGTCTTTGCAAATTAAATATCGCCAAAGTCCGACGTATAAATCCTGAAGGCTGTTCAAACCGCGCAGTTTTTCCGATATTTCGTCCGCCGTTTCTTCAATTAAAATTTCTGCCACCACGCGGGCAAACAATTCCAGATGCAAAGGCGTTTGCAAAAGCGTCTTCGTCGCCGGTTCGAGAATATCAAACCGCAAACCGAGCTGCTCGACAACAGTCTTTACCTCATCTGCGGTGAGCAAAGGCAAGCGAAAACTTTTGTTGACCGGAAGACTTGCAAGGCGCGGATCATTATTAAAATCGAACGTGCGGCAGGAGATAAGGATTTTGACGTTCGGAATCAGCCGCGCCCGCGCCGCTAGTTTGAGTAAAACGTCCAACGCCGCTTGGTCGTGCGCCAGCGAAAGCGAGAGCGCGTCAATTTGGTCAATTAGCAGAACTGTTAGCTCGTTATCTGCTAAACGAGCTAAAACGCGCTCAACGCGGTCGGGAAGTTCGAGTTTTTCCTGCAAATCACGGGCGGTTGCGATGCCGGAAAGCGTGTCGGCTTTGATCGCTAAAACAACAATTCCACAGTTTTCCAATCCCAATAAGACATCTTGGGCGACAACGGTTTTGCCCATTCCCGCTTGGTCGAGCAATACGGCAAAGTTATTTTCAAACGTCGTTTCCTGCGCCCAATCAACGATCTCGGCGGTGATTGAGCGTTCAAGATGAATGCCCATATCGCCGAAACTATTTTTATAATTTTTCAAACCCGCGCCGGAAGATGCGACTTGCGCGAGCAGTTTGTCTGTTGAAGGTTGTGCGACAATTTCAATGCCGAGTTCGCTTAACTCGATTTGCAGTTCGGCGGCGGCAAAAGTTCCTTTGCGTCTGGCTTTGCCGCCGATTCTATCGCGCAAAAGCCTGAATAATTCGCTTTGACTGCGATTGCTCGGCGGAATTCGGCGGCGAATAATGTCGCGTTCAATGTCCCCCAAAGTCCGAATTTCGATTTCGATATGCTTGAGCAAGGAAAGCAAATTTTCATCGGTTCTATCAAGTTCACCGTCAGAACCCGATTCGTTGAACAAAGTGTTTTTCAACCTTCTGACGAATTTCTTTTGCCGTTCGTTTAAACGCTCGAAAAATTCTTTAACATTTTCGCTGGTCGAAGCTCGGTTTTCGCAAATATCTTGCAAAAGGTGAAACTCGTCCCGCACTGTTCCGGCGGCGAGCAACATTTTATCCTCGCCTTTTTTAAAATCTGTGCGTTCGAATTGATTCTTAAAATCCTGCCAGAGTTTATGCCACGCCATTTCATTTTCGCGGACGTTTTCTTTTGCTTGTATAAAAAGCCTGTGTCCATCTTCATAAGTTACAACCGTATCGTCAACTTCTTCGGGTGCTTCGACGCGGACGGAAACGACGCGCAGACGCGGCAGCCGTTCGGCAGGATCAATCAGTTCGCCCAAATAAAGTGCCGAGATTGAATTTTGATAATAAATACCGGATTGCGTCGTCGCTCCGCCGCGTTCTGACATAAATGATTAACTTCCTCCAAATGCGGATTGATTTTCTATAATTTCCCTTTCAAACACGATTGAGTTTCGATGGTCTTCATTATCAACTCCCCACTGCTGTTCAACCCTGATTTTTTGCTTTAACGGTAATTCGAAATGAATTTTTATTTCTTCAAGTGCTTGAATCGTGCCGATGACAGCCCAGCCTTCGCCGACTTCGTTGTGAAACTTCGGCGGCTGTTCCTCAATCAAACCGTCTCGCCAAAAGACACTCCAAACCATCAATTCTCCGCTTTTATTTTCCCAACCGAAAAATTTGTCTGCAATCGGCTTCCAACCGAGCGAACGGGCAAGTTTCGGGTTAAAAGCGACCCACTGCGTATAAGGCGAATCGGACATCCGTTCCCAATGCCAAACGACTGTCGCGTTTTCCGCATCATCGCCGCCAGATTTAAGCGGGTAATCTTCAATTTGCACGATTAGGTGGCGTGGGAAAAAGCGGTTTTCATCGTCTTCAGGCGCAAACTCTTCCGAACAAATCAAACTTTGGCGAATGACGGTCGGCGTTTCCCATTCGAGCGTTTTAACTTTTGCAAATTCGCCGAAAATAACCGTTCCGTCTTTGGTGAAAAGACACAACTGCTCGGCAGTTTCCGCAGGCTGGCGTTCGACGAAAGCCTTTTGCCCCCAATCGGAAATCGGAACGACGAAATCGGAGCGAGCGATTGGGCGATTAAAGAAAGTTTGCGGGTCGTAGTATTGGAGAATCCATTTCCACTGCTCCAAGTTTTCTTCGGTCAGTAATCCGGCATCGAATAATTCGGCAACAAGATGAAAAAGCGCGTGTCGCGCAATAATAGCGTGCGGTCTGCGGTAAGTATTAGTTTTGATATTTGCTCCATTGAATAAATTTTGCATTTGCAATTCACCTAAAATACACCATTTATCCTGCTCGGCTAAACGGGCGGCAATCCGTGCGGTGCGCTCGACGACATTGGCTATCGGCAACTTTGCTTCCGACGCAACCACTCGTAATTCCAGCAGGACAATTTTAAGTTGTTCGTATGAATCTTTTGTCTTTGGCAGAAGTTGTGCTTGAGTTTCTGGCGTTTCGGGTTTCCAAACGTCGTCAAAGTCGCGCGGCGAAGGCAAACTTAGATTGTATATCGAAGTCGAATCACCGTTTGGCTTGACGCGAAGTGAAACCGAAACGCCGATTTTCCTGAGCAGCTTTTGCCCGATAAATCTTAGCGCGAAATTTGGAGTGGCGGCAGCGAGAGACTTTAATTCTTCCTGAACTTTTTCGATGATTCGCCGATCTTTGCTGCTCGCTGCGTCCAAAATCATAATGACTGCTTCCTGCTCACGCTCGTTTCCATTATGCAAGCGGCGCACATAATTTTCCGCCGCTTCATCACCGCGCAATAGCAGTTCGAGATATACGAACTGCGCGGCATAGGCTAATATATTTACGGGATGAGCGACGAGCGAAGAAACAAAATCATTGAGTCCATTAATTGGAGTATCTTCAATTAATGCGCTATTCTCCAACGCCTTGAGCCATTCGGAGTCAATCGTTTCGGGTTTCACCGCCGAAAAGATGTTTTGAACGTATTGTTCGACTTCCGCCCAAATTTCTTTTACAGGAATTTGCTCGGTCAGCACAGGCAGAATCTCGACTAAATCACGCACGATGGAACTGGTGTAGCGATAATCTCCAGATAAGTCCCGAATCAAATCATCGAACGCTTTACGGCGCATCGTTTCTCCGCCGATTTCGACGAGAGTTCGATGAGCATCAATTTTTGTTCCGCCGCTCAACTGCATCGCCCAACCGCTTTGCTGCGACAAGGCGAGAGCCATTCGCGCTAAAATTTCCGCATTTTGCGCGTCGCCTAATTCAAATAAACGCTTGGCGGCGCGGTTTATAATCGGAGCAGATGCACGCGCCTTCGTGCCGGAAAAATAATCGGCAACTTCCAACACTTCAACCGGGACATTGAGCGAAGACAATAAATCTTTTATGATTTCGTCCCAATGAAAATACCCATCAGGTTCCTGCTGTATTAATTCACGCAGTCCGGCAATGTTTTGACATCTTCGCCGAACTTCCGGCGGCGTGATAGCCGTTCCGTCTTTTAATTTTAATTCGCTGTGACTCGAATGACTTTCTTCCGTTATCAAAATGTCTTCGTTCAGTCCGACTTCGGATAGAGAAATTTCTTTTTTTATCAAAGTTTCGGCGAGGTAGCGCGACCAAACCTGGCGGTTTTCCGGCAGAGCGCGGATTTCAACTTCGGCGAGAAAATCGGCTGCGAAGTTAATTGTCGCCGCTTTTCCGCTTTTCTCCGAAAGGCGCGAAACAATCAGTTCAATGATAATTTTGTCGGGACTTGCGAATGGCAACGCAAATTCCAGAAGAATGCGGATTGCTATTTCCGGCACATTTTCGGAATCCTTTAAAGCCTCCCGGAGCAATTTTTTCATAGCCTCATTAAAGTTGACGATGCCTTTTTCGACAAATCGAGAAAATAATTTGACGGCGCGACGCGGACTCCACTCGAAAGTGATTTCAAGCAAATCATATGCTGCGTCCGCTGCCGGTCCGCCGTTACGTTCAAGTTCAACAATTGCCTCCGCAAACCACGCAATTCGTTTTACTGCTTGTTCCGGTTCAAGACGGTTGACGATCCTCAACCATTCGAGCCAGTCGTTTAATTGATAATCCTTTTCGCCGGTGGACGAAGAATCAAGAAGCGTTCGCAAAAGAGTGCTTCTCGCCGCTTCCGGCTCATTGAGTTGTATCCACGCGGCGGCAAAATCCGCTGATTTCTCGATTCGGGAATACGTTTCTTCCCCGGCAATTAATTTCGTTAAGTATTCAAATTGACGAACCGCCCATTCTTTGATTACCCTGTTTTTATAAAGTGCTAACGTCGTTCGCTGAATTGTTTCAATCGCCCAAAAATGCCGATTATTTTCCCATTCTTTGGCAAAATCGTCGGCTAAATTCTGTAACGCTTCTGCACCGTGCAGGGCGACGGCGGCGATTAACTCTTCGTAAAATTCATTTTTAATACCGCTGACAAATGGATACCATTCAGACCATTCATCGCGGTCGGCAAAACGACTGCGATTGAAAAGCCGTAAGAGCGAGAAAGTTCTTTGCCGCAAATCGGCACGATCCAAAGGTTGTCCGCGCCACGCTGAAGCGGTAATTTCGGCAATCACGCAAACTCCGCGCTGGCAATATGCAGCGGCTTGCCCTTTTAATTCTTTGGGCAACGGAATGAGTTCAGCCGCCGAACGTCTTTCGCCAAATGTGTAAAGCATTCGCACGTGTCTGAGCAAATGACGAAAACTCCAAAAAGAAACGTGAAAATCCGAAAATGTTAATGGCGTTAGAGGCTGCGCCTTATCCAGCCAATATCTTGATTGTTCCTCATCGCCGAAAATAGTGAAAAGTCCCTCCGCGATGATGATTCTCTTAGAATCATCAACATTGAATAAGTCAATATTCTCTATTGTTTCCGACAAAATTTGTCGGGCGCGTTTGTTATCGCCACTATTGCAGCAAAATCTCCAGCTATGGACTTGCAGCGAAAAACACAAATAACTGCCTTCATCTTCGTTATCAAGCAATGCGCTTTTGACCTTTTCCAGAGCGTCCCACTTTTCCTGCACGAGCAATTCCAAACCCGCCGCGTAAATCAATTCGCTTTGCAGTTTTCGCGTAGCGGCATCAGATCCATTTTTGGCTTCAGTTTCTTCAATTAGGCAGGTTTCAACTGATACTTCAGAGTCGCTGTTTTCGTCGTTGGCGACAGCGTGGCGGGCAAACTTTTCAGTTTCCACAGCAACTTGGCGCACGGTGCGGATTATTTTATCAACAGGTCTAAAATAGGCGGCGGCTCGCGCCCAGCTTTCGAGAAGTTCGTGTTCGTCACGGTCGTAAAAATTTTTTAACTCTTTCGTCCCTGAAAGATATTCGAGCGGCTCGCTCAACTCGAAGATTGCTATAGCTTCGTGTTGAAGACCGCGTTTAGCCAACGCAGTCGAGTTTTCTAGAGCGGATTTGGGAGAAACGCGCAGCCGCGCTCCGTTTCGCAGATATTCGATAGCGGCTGACGTTTCGCCGAGCGAAATCAGAATTGGGGCAATCGGCAATCGTTCGGTGTTATTTTCGCGTTGCGCCGTTTCAGCGTCGGCGAGCATCTGCCGAACGAGAGAAACGACATCGCGTTGTCGTCCGGCGGCACGAATCGCCAGCAAAATGTCAGATCGGACGACTTCAGCCGCACGAAATTTCAAGAACTGCTGACGGAAAAATTCGGGACTGGCATTTCGTAACAATTCATCGTCCGCTCCGGCTTGATAAAGATGATAAATTTCTTCCCATTGATGGTGTGATTCATTTGAATGGGCATATTTTTCCCCTAGTTCGAGATGTATTTCGCGGTTTCTTGACTCATCAAATTCGCCTTGCGGCAAACGGGCGGTGCGGTCAATCAAAAAAAGTTTAAAGCTATTATGAAAAAAGTGCCATTTCCCGTTTTTTTCGATGAGGAAAAGATGCGCGAATCTCCTCTGTAACTGACGCACTAAAGGTTTCGTCGCCCAAGAACGAATCCAAGTAAAATCAACGCCGCCGCGAATTCGCGCAATCAATCCCAACAAATCTGCTAATTCATCATTGCTGTCAATTCCGCGCCAAAAACTCTGATAATAATCCTCGATTTTTCCGTCGTAAAGTTCGGTCTGTCGTAGAATTTCACTCGCTTTTTCAGAGCTATCCGCCGCTTCAAGTTGTCTCAGCAGATAAATCAGTGCCAAAGGATGCCCGCTTGACAAGCATTCGATTTCCACAATTTGCTCGGCATTTAAAAAATCAGACAGACTGGTTTTTCCGATTATGATCTGAACTGCCTCGCGGTCGAGCGATTCAATTTCAATACGCCTTTCCGGTTGGCGAATCGCGTTTTGAACTGTTGTCGGTAAATCATCTAATTTGTCGGTTTGACTGCCCAGCACGAATAAAACGCCCATCGGAATCTGTTCGGGAAGCGGCAAATCTTTGAGCAAAGATTGAATCGGATGCTGTTCGCGCGAAATATGGTCGAGACCATCAACTAAAAATATGGTCTTTCTATTCGTCGCCAAAAAGTCTTGATGGAGCAATTGTAACTGCTCGTGAAACTGTTCTCGCAACTGCCCAATATCTGTTGTCTTGGGGCTAAAACCCGTCCGAAAGCCTGCATTTTCAATCGTGCCGACTAGATCGTGTAAAAAGTTTTGTGACTCACCGCGTGAGTTCGCACCTTGTGCGTCAGGAACAAAAGCGTAATATCTTATAATTCTCTGTGGAAAGTAACGAAGTGTTTGCGTAAGGAGTGTTGATTTGCCCGAACCGGGCGAACCCAAGACCGCAATATACCCGTTTTTGCTTTCCATCAAGGCGAGTTCGAGTTCTCGTTTGCTTTTCTCGATTGGCTGATACAAAAGTTCATCAACCGGAAATTCGTGCCGATTGCGAAACTCGAAACGCCTTTTCCAACCTAGAAAATCGAGCAGTTCATTACGGTCGAGTCGGACAATATGTTCAGGTTCATAGACAGCTCGAAAAAGTTTTTCGGTAACAGCGTTTAAATCGTTTTCGTAAATTTCAGCATCAAGCGGCGTAGCATTTTCGGCTTGCGGCAGCATCTGTCCAAATTCTAATTTGCAGTCGCGGACAAAATTTTCAAATTCGTTACCCGACAATCCGCTTGCTTTTTGTAAAGCGTCCCAAGTAACTTTCCAAACTGCCAGAATTTCAATTTCAGAAGAAAGCGAAGTTGAATGAGCCGGTTTCCACGCTTGTTCAATGAAGGCGGCGAAATGCGCGGGTTCAGGCGGCGGATCGGATTTCGGCAGAATCGCTGATTCCGAAACCGACTTCGTTTCGTTTGTCACTAAATGAACGACTACGCGCTCGGAAGAATTCAATTTTTTTAAATGTTTCCAACCCTCTGCTAATTGGTTGATTAAACTCGGCGACTTTTCATTGGTTTTAACAAGATCGTTAAAAGTAAAATTGCCGGGATAACGGCTCCATTTGAACTGATAAGCATCCACACGATTAGCGACGGCAATTTGAAAGTCATCAACTCTTTTAGCCTGCGGGTCGGCGACAGCAATCCAGCGAAAATTTCCGGATCGCAAACCGCCGATTACAAGTGCTGCGCTGACGCGATACTGCGGGTAATATCCCGTCACAGCGTTGCGCTCGCCCCAAGCAGGTTCTTCTTGAATTTTTAACTTTTTTTCTGACATTTCAACATTTACACATCTATGAAGCAGAAACCTTTGTCAATCACAGACTCCACCTGTCGAGCCATTTAGCCCGTTTTTTATTCTTCTGATTTGTCGGTCTTGAATTCATCGTCTTGTTTTCTAAAGTTTCCGGTTTCCTCACTCGACCAGTATTTTTTACGGTCAATCATCTATTCGGGTATTTTTACTCCCATAGGATTGATTCGCACTCTTTGGCAAAGAACCCTTTGCCAAAGAGGTCGGTCTCCCAATCAAAATGCAGGTCTTGAAACGTCTCATTTCTGACCTATGTGTAAATGCGGGGCAGACCGAACTTCGATTCCGCGTCGTCGAAATTCCAAATAATCTATCTCATCGCGCAGCATAATAAAGCATCTAATCAACAACTTCCGGGCTGTTGCCACGACCGCTTTACTCGTTCCGTGTTTTGCACTCAAACGCTTGAAGAACTCTCTTAATTGATCGTCTGAGCGAGCTGCCATATGAGCCGCTTCGCCAAGCAGAAATCTAAGCAATCGATTGCCGGCTTGTGCGACGCGACCCCATTCGCCGGGTTTCTCCCAATGAATGTTCCATCGGATCAAGCCCAGCATAGGCGGCAACTTTTCGGGTTGTCGCAAATCGGCTGACATCGCCCAAGGTATGAACAACGCACAACGCCGTTAATAATCCGACTCCCGGATGCGTTAAAAGCCTCTGCACCTGCTCGTCGCTTTGAGCTTCCTTTTTCAATCGCTTTTCGATTTCGGTAATCTGTTTCTCAAATTCGAGCGGGCAGTTTCAGCCAACGATCACGTTCATCTTCCAAGTGTGGCGGCAAGTCCAACTCTGTTAACTTCTGCTTGCCTTTCTTGCTGCCCGGATTCGCCCGAAAGTTCAAACCCGTTTCGATCAAAATTCGCCGCAGGCTGTTTTTAATCATCACTCCGTGTTTGACCAATTTATGGCGATGGCGAAGCAACCGCAGAATCTCCTGACTTTTTGGCTCTCTCCGACACAGCTTGGGAAACTCATCTCTGAGCATCAGATCGAGAATATGCTCGGCATCACGCCGGTCATTCTTTTGCCGCCATTTGGCAAGACGGCGAATCTCAGCGGCATCGCCAACCCAAACTTCGATTCTTAATTCAAAGAGCAAATTCTCAAACCAGTGCGAATATCCGCTGGTTTCATATCCGACGATTACTTGCTTGTCCTTAAACTGCTCGTAAAACGAGCGCACATCATCCTCGTAATGATGTAATTCCTTGACTTTTATCTCGCCGTTCGCAGTATTGCAATAGCAAATGGTTTGGCGGCGTGAATGAAAGTCCACTCCACAGTATAATGTCATCAGACACCTCCCTCAATGACGAATTCAAAAACCACCGCTAGTTTATCAAATAATCGGCGGCGGGAGGTGTCTGCTTCATACCATCAAATTATTTTACAATCTCAATTAAAATTTAATTTGCACAGGCTTCAATTAGATAATTGTGCTGAATTTTCCGATTTTTTATCCGCTAACTTCAATTTCACGCTCATTAAATGCTTTAAATCTTGCTTTTTTTTCGCGTTACATTTATCTTTTGATGTAATATCCGAATGTGAGATTATTCGGTTATACCGATTTTGGAGTTTCCGGCTGTTTTGCGCTCTGTAAAAACTAGGAATTTTGATTTAATTATATATGAGAATTTTTAAGAGTATTTTATTCTTTACACTTGTGCTGTTGTTTTTCGCCAATCAACAGATTTTTGCACAGAATCCGACAATTAATTTCTACGGCTCAAAAGCATATGGTAATGGCAGTCCAGTTTATTATGGAGCGCAAACAGGTGAATTTAACGGCGATGGAATAATTGATCTTTTCACTTCAAACGATTCCGATGTGCTTATCTATCCGGGTAAGGGAAACGGTGAATTTTTGCTGCCGCCAATTAAGGCTTTTTCAAGAGATTTCAGAGATATTTTTCCGTTGACGGGAGATTTTAATAACGACGGACATACTGATTTTGCTTTTGCTGACAGAATCTTTGATACGATCAGCGTGGTTTTGACAAACTCTGACGGGACTTTTTCCGCGCCTATTTTAACTAAGTCCGAAATTGACATCAATTCATATATAACCGTCGGCGATTTTGATAATGACAAAGTTTTGGACGTAATTGTTACAGGGGCAATTTCCAGAGATAACGCTATACTTTTTTACAAAGGCAACGGAAACGGAACATTTGATTTCCTTTCACAAATACTGACGAAATCTACTGTAAGTAATATAAATTTAGGAGATTTTAATAATGATAATTTGCCTGATATTTCATATGGAGAATCAGATAATCTGAATGTCATAAAAAATCTGGGAAACGGAAAATTCGGAGAACCTGTTATACTCGGCTCGATTTCTTATGGTTTTGCCGTAAGCATTACCGCCGACCTGAACAATGAGGGATTTAACGATTTAGCTGCCACGCAGAACTCTGAATATAACACTATTGTTGCCGTGTGGCTCGGTAATGGTGATTTTACCTTCAGACACGGAGAAGATTTTCAAACTCCATCATTTGAAAGAATTTATCTCGTCCAAATCGCCGATATAAACAACGATCAAAATCAGGATTTAATCTTCGGCGGCAGAAACCGGGTTTTAATCAGTAAAGGAAAAGGCGACGGGAAATTTGAAACTGCCCGAATGTATTCCGACGGTGGAATGGGAATAGCGGTTGCCGATTTTAACTCGGACAACTGGCTTGATATTGCTTCGTCGCAGGCAATTGAGTTTAATGTTCTCGGCTCCGGCACTTTATCGGTCTTACTAAATCAGCGAAACGGAGATTTTATTTCTGCACCGACTCTTGAAACGGGCGACGGAACTCAGGATATTGCCATCGCCGATTTTGACAATAATCAATTAAAGGATATTGTCGTTTTAAATAAAACCGGCGGCGGTGGTCCGGGCGAAATTATAATTATTTTTCAGACTTATGAAGCGGAACTTTATTCTCAAACTATCCAAAGCGAGCAGAAAAATACTGGTTTACAGGCATTAGCCGAAGGCGTTAATGCAAATTCGGTTATCGCCGGGGATTTCAATAACGATGGTAAACAAGACATAATTGCTGTTGGCAGAGGAGCTTACGGTTCTAATGAAAACGTCTGGATGTTGACAAATTTGGGCGGCAGAGAATTTTCTCAAACATTTCTTAAAATCGGGGAAGGCGATATATACGATGCGGCGGCGGCGGATATTAATGCTGACGGAAAACTCGATTTGATAATAACCGGGTATAAAGGAGTTTTTATGTCCCTCGGTTTAGGCAACGGAAACTTTGCTTCACCCGTCGTCTATTTTGAATCAGTTCCAAGCAGTCAAATCGTTATCGGCGATTTCAATAATGATTATAAACCTGATGTTGCCGTTGTGAATTACTCCATAAATAAAATCGGTATTTTAATAAATAAAGGCTCCGGTTTATTTGCAAACAGTTTCGATCTGACAGCCAACGGCGGAACGACGGATATTGCGTTATCAGATATGAATTTTGATGGAAAACTCGATTTAGTCATCGCTTCCGGCAGCGGAATTACAATATATGAAAGTAACGGAAACGGACAATTTGCTATTAAAGATACTTATCCGGTAACACTTGCAACGCTTTCTAAAATAGCAATTGCGGATTTCAGCCGCGATGGAAAACCGGATGTAGCGGCACTTACAGGCTCAAATACAATTTCTGTTTTAACAAACGACGGAACAGGCGGATTAAATCGGGAAACTCTATGGAGTGGAGGCGCGGTCTTGAAAACAATTGCCGTCGCTGACTTAAATAATGATAAAACTATTGATCTAATTTTCGGATATACTCTATCTTCGGGCGGCTTTATAAAAATACTGTTTAATTTGTCGGACAAACAAGGCACACCTAACAGAACACGCTTTGACTTTAACGGCGACGGGAAAACTGACATCTCCGTTTTCCGTCCCGTTTCCGGCGGTTCGGCTGAGTGGTATTATCTGCGAAGTTCCGACGGTGTTGACCGCGGCTTTCCTTTCGGCACGAGTTCCGATACGCCCGTTCCCGCTGACTTTACCGGCGACGGCAAAACCGACATCGCTTTTTGGCGACCTTCGACAGGGAACTGGTTTGTTCTCAGAAGTGAAGATTCTTCGTTTTTTGCCTTTCCGTTCGGAGCTAGCGGCGATATTCCCGCGCCCGGAGATTTTGACGGCGACGGTAAAGCTGATGCCGCCGTTTTCCGTCCTTCGATTGCCACTTGGTTTATCCTGAACTCTTCCGACGGAAGCGTTACAACCAGAGCATTCGGAGCAAACGGAGATGTGCCGATTGTCGAAGACTACGACGGCGACGGCAAAGACGACATCGCAGTTTATCGCCCATCGGTTTCAGAGTGGTATCTCCAGAGAAGCACGGCGGGATTTATCGGCTTCCGATTCGGCGCACCGAATGATATAACGCCCGTTCCGGCGGACTATACCGGCGACGGCAAAGCGGACATCGCGTTTTTTGCAAAGTCCACAAATCAATGGTTCGTTTTGCGAAGCGAAGACACATCATTCTACGCATTTCCGTTCGGAGCAGCGGGAGATATTCCAACGCCGGGCGATTATGACGGCGACGGGAAAGCGGATGCGGCGGTATTCAGACCATCGAATGGAACTTGGTATCTGAATCAGACGACGAACGGACAACAAGTCGTATCGTTCGGAGCGAATGGAGACAGACCGCTGCCTTCAAGATTTGCTCCTTAATATAATACTGAAGGTATTTTAATTCCTGGAATCTTAATTATGGTTTAGTTATTTTGGTCCCGCAATTGATGTAAACTTAAATTTTGGGTTTTGATTACCTAAATTGTGTGAATTTTACAGAATTATGAAATATATATTAGCGATATTTTTTTGGACTTTACTATTGTTTTTTCCCGTTCATACAAATGCGGCGACTTATAAAGTTTCCAATGCAAATGATTCGGGAACCGGAAGTTTGAGGGAAGCAATAGCTTTATCTGATAAAACAGAAGAAGAAGATACAATTACTTTTGATAAAGAATTTTTCAGCGTTCCCCGAATTATTACCCTTACAACTGGTCAGTTAAAATACAAGTATTCTTTAACTATCGACGGTCCCGGCGCAGAATTACTGACCATCAGCGGTAATAATAAAAGTCGAATTTTCTTTAATAATTACTCCAATTCTGTTTTAACCGTAAAAAATCTTACTTTGAGTCAGGGTTATGCCAACAACGGCGGCGCAATTTATGCAAGTAGTTTTATTAAAATTTCTCGGGTTGTAATTACGGATAATACTGCTGAAGGCGGAGCTGATGAAGGCAGTTCGAGCGACCCAGATATGGCTTTAGGCGGCGGTATTTATACTAGCGGCAGTTTAACTATATCGGATTCGGTTATCAGTAATAATTTGGCAACCGGAATACTTGATTCAAATTCTGGAAATTCACAAATCGGTGCCGGGGGTAATGGCGGCGGCGGCGGCGGAATTTATGCAACGGCAACTGTAACTGCATTAGTAGTAAAATGCACTTTTATAAATAATATAGCCCGGGGAGCCGATAGTGCAGATGCAGGTGCAAAATCTGGAGCTAGTGGTGGTTCAGCCAGAGGGGGAGCTTTGTTTGGAAGAAACTTTCATATTGTTAATTCTACATTTAAAGATAACTCTGCACTTGGGGGTAACGGCGGAGTAACTACGGTTAATACAGGCGGTTTAGGTGGAAACGCATACGGAGGAGCGGTGAGTTCGGACGGAGCTAGAATTGTTAATTCAACTTTCAGCAATAATTTGGCACGCGGCGGCAAAGGTGGAACCTCCGGTATTGCCGGCGGCTCAAATAATGGAGGTGAAGGAAAGGGCGGAGGCATATATGATAGAACTCCTGAGGCAGCAAATATAACTCTCGTAAACAATATTGCCCAAGGAGGAGAAGGACGAATCGGCGGCATCGGTGCCGGAGGAGGATTTTTTGCTAATGATTATTCTATCTCAATCTTTAATTCGACAATTACCAACAATATAGCTCGCGGGGGTAAAGGAATGCAGACCGACGGCATCAGTCAGGGGGGCGGATTTTCCAGCAGTCCTGAATTTTCAGAAAGAAATTACCTCAGAAATAACTTGGTTGCGGAAAATACAGCCACTAACGGAACTGATGTGTACGGGGCATTCATAAATGCTTTTAACAACTTGATAGGAATAGGGGAAGAATCCTTAAGCATTAAAAATGGGATTAACGGAAATATTGTCGGGACGACTTCTTCTCCGGTTGATCCGAAATTAGGACCGCTAGCCGATAATGGCGGTTTTACAAAAACGCGGGCTTTGCTGACCGGAAGTCCGGCAATTGATGCAGGAAATATCAACCAAGTTGTCAACCCTATAATTTCCCACTACCTTAATCCTAAATCTCTAATTTTTGATCAGCGCGGCTATTTGCGCGTATTTCCGATTGGAGGAAAAGTTGATATCGGTGCTTTTGAATACGGATCGAATACTGTTTCCAGCACCGAATCACCTGATTTGCAGGACGATAGTGACACCGGAATCAATAGACAGGATAATATAACCGGTTCATCTGCGCCTGTCTTTAATGTCGAGGGAGTAATTCCCGGAGCGACGGTCGAATTAATAAGAGATGAGATGGTTGTTTCAACCGCGGCGGCTGTATCTTTTAATGTTTCTCTTTTCGATCCGAATCCGCCACCTGACGCTACAGTAAAATACACCGTCAGACAAATTATTAATAATGTTCCGAGTCGAATCAGTGATCCATTAAGCGTAACTTTCGATCATACCAGCCCAATAGTTACGATTAATCAAGCTGCTAACCAAATTGATCCGACACCAACTCAGCCGATTCATTTTACAGTAAAATTCAGTGAACCGGTCGGAGGTTTTGATTCACAGGATATATCACTTGAAGGTTCAACAGCCGATGTTTCTGCGGCAATTATATCAGTAAGATATGTCAGTTCCGCTACTTTTGACGTTCAAGTATATGGACTAAAATCACCGGGAAGTGTTGTTGCAACGGTAAAAAAACGAGCCGTTTATGATTTAGTTCTTAATTATAATAAAAATGCTTCAACCAGCACAGATAATAGTGTTAGTTTTCAGCCAAACCCGATAGAAATCTCTTTCAGCGGAAAAATAGTTAGATACAATGGAATTTTGCGATCAACTTCGATCATAACTTTGACAGAAATTTCTACCGGCAAAGTTTATATAACCCGCACAAATCCACTGGGTTTTTATCGCTTTACCGGAATTCCTTCTTATCAAGGCTTAACAAAACAATTTTTAGTTACCATAAAGAACAAAACTTTTGAACATACATTATTTAACCCAATCACGATTGGAGAAAGAAACGGAACTGTAACCTTTTTTGTGCCTTGACAAAAGGTTTTGCAGGATTATTTTAAGACACTTCTGAACTGATATTATCTAAATAACTTTTCAAAATTTCAAAGTCGCTTAATTTAAGAGTTGATTCTACTATCTTTAAAAATATAGTAGAATCAACTCCTTTCAATTCTCAGTAAATAAACAAATTATGAGCAATAATATTCTTCAATATGAATCGAAGATTTGGCATACGGCTGACCTTTTGCGTGGGGTTGGGATTAAGGAGAGCGATTTTCCTAAGTTTATGATGCCGTTTTTTGCTTTGATAATGGTGGAGAGCCGTTTGATTAGAGCGGCTGATAGGCTTCGCGGGGATTTTACGGAAAATCAGGTTGATGATTTTTTGGCGGAAATTCGGGATTTGAATCAAGGGTTTAATGAAGACATTCTCCGCAATGAAAAATCTTTATCCGATATATGTAAAAACGATAAGACCTTTGATACTGATTTTGATTTTTATTTGAAGTCTTTTGATGCGGAAACTAAAAATTTGCTTGGTGTTAATAAAGGTGAAGCTGAAGAAAAGTTCTTAAATATTTCGGGGATTGCGGGGCAATTGAAAAAGAAAAGGGTTTTGTTTGCATTTGTTAAGGCTTGGGCGGAGATTGATTTGAAGCCGTTTAACAATAGCGAAATTACGACGCTTGAAGAACATATTAAAAGGCGTTGGGCGGATATTTCTGCTGAAACGGCGGGAGAGCAATATACGCCCGATGACATTATCAAACTTGTTGCGGAAATCGTTTCGACCAAAGTATTAGCTAACGGCAGAATCGTAACTCTTTACGACCCGACTTGCGGCGGCGGGAATTTACTTTTCGGAGTCGAGGATTATTTAGAAAAAGAACTCGGTTTATTAACGGCGACTTTCGGACAGGACTGGAACGATGCTTTATACGCACTTGCCAAAATTGAAAGCCGCTTTCGTGAAGATTCGACTATCCGTTACGGTAATTCTCTGACCGATACTTTTTTTAGCCATCAAACTTTTGATGTTGTCGTCGCAAATCCGCCGTATGGTGTGGATTGGAAAGGATATAAAAGCGACATTTTAAAAGACGAACTGGACAGATTTAAGGCTTTGCCGTCGGTTTCTGACGGGCAGCTTTTATTTACGCAGCATATTATTTCGCAACTCGACAACGAAGGAATTTCGGTTGTTGTTCATAACGGTTCGACACTTTTCAGCGGTGATGCAGGAAGCGGTGAAAGTGAAATCAGGAAATACTTTTTCGATAACGATTTTGTCGAAGCAATTATCCAATTACCGACCTACGAATTTTTTAACACGAACATTTATACATATCTCTGGGTTTTCAACAAAAACAAATCGCCCGAAAGAGAAAATAAGGTAATGCTCATCAACGCCAGCGAAAAGTTTGACCTTTTGAAGAAAAATAAAGGTAAAAAACGAAAATTCATCTCCGATTTCGGACGTGGTGAGATTATTGAAACTCTGGAGAAATTTGAAGATAACGATTTTGCAAAAGTTTTTGATAAAGAATTTTTCTACTTTAATAAACAGGCGATAATGCTGAACAATCTTGATGAAAACGGTACAACACTTGAAAGCATTTTGCCGATTAAAACTGATAAATACGGCGAAGAAAAAAGAGCGACTTCGATAAAGCTGAAACCGATTAAGATTACTCAAGATGAAATCGTTATTGATGAATTTGAAATCACCGATTTTGACAAAGAAAAATACAAAACTCTAAAGCTCTACTACAACGAAATAAAAGACCGCATAAAAATCTTTGATTATAAAGAAGAGGAATTAACAGTTTTCACCAAAAAAGCGAAATACTATTTTGATGAAGATAAAGAAACGGTTATCAAGGAAACTAAAGGCGAAAAGGAAGAATTAGGATGCGGGAAAATTGTCGTTAAAGCGTCGTATGAAAAAGCGACTAAAACCCGAAAGGCAAGCATTAACATTTCGGCGGCACTCACGCCCGATTATCAGAAGGATTACGAAGTTATTCCATACAGCCGCGACGGGGAAATAAACTGCCGTAACATTGCCGAATTTATGGCAAAATATATTACGAAGCCGTTCGAATATCTTGATAATGTCGTCGGTGTGGAAATCAATTTCAACAAGGTATTTTACAAACCCGAAGTTTTGCGTCCGCTTGATGAAATTGCGGAAGATTTGCAGAAGTTGGATAATGAATTGAAGGAACTGGAAGCGACTCTGGGAATTTAGAGAATAAAAACAAGGAGTAGAAAAAAGATTATGCTGAAAACTATTGAAGGAACTTATAGCAACGGGCAAATACAATTAACCGAAACGCCGACCGATGTTAAGACGGCAAAAGTTATCGTAACTTTTATTGAAGTTACGGACGAAACGGAAAAAGAAGCGAATCAAAGCGTTTACGACCTTGCACCTGATTTATTCGGCAAGCACGATTTCGGTCCGGGAGACCTTTCCACCAACAAAAAATATTTGGAAGGTTTAGGAGATGATTAACCGAACAATTGCCGATACAGGCGTAATTGTTGCTTCGCTTAATAAGCGTGAAAAACATTCTGCTTGGACGCTTGAGCAAATACGGCAACTCAATTCACCTCTTTGGACGTGCGAAGCCGTTATAACGGAAGCCTGTTATCTAATGCAAAGACAACATCGCGGTAAAGAAGATGTCTTGGCATTGATTGAACGCGGAATTTTGCGGATTGATTTTGAATTGCAAAATGAAACAACCGCCGTCAAAGAATTGATGAGCAATTATGAAAACGTCCCGATGGATTTTGCCGATGCTTGCGTTGTTCGTATGAGCGAAATGATGAACGATTCAACCGTTTTTACTCTGGACGGCGATTTCTGGATTTACCGCAAAAACGGCGGCGAACAAATTCCGCTTATCATTCCCGACGACGTGAAATAATGAACTTTACAAAATACGAAAATTATAAAGATAGCGGTTTGGAATGGCTTGGCGATATTCCCAACGATTGGAAATTAAAAAGATTCAAGGATTATATTAAATCTGTTATGGGCGGCGGCACACCCTCGACGATTGAAAAAAGCTATTGGAACGGAAATATACCTTGGGTTACAGCGAAAGATATGAAAACAGATTTCATTGTCAAACCAAAGTATTTTATTACCGAACTGGCTGTTAATGAATCTTCCGCAAATCTCATCGAACCTAATAAAGTTTTGATAGTTGCAAGGTCTGGAATTTTGAAACACACATTACCAGTAGCAATAAATAAAGTCGAAGTTGCGTTAAATCAAGATTTGAAGGCTTTTGAGCCAAACAAACAATTGCTTACTCATTTTTTATTTTGGAAGTTAAAGGGACAATCAAACGATATTTTAACCCATTGTCAAAAAGTCGGTGCTACCGTTGAAAGCATAGAAATGGGGAATTTGTTTGTTTTTCCTTTTGCCGTTCCATCTAAAAAAGAACAAAAAGCAATTGTCGAGTATCTCGACAAAAAGACGGCTCAAATTGATAAAAAAATCGAACTTCTGCAAGCCAAAAAAGAAAAGTATCAGGAACTCAGAAAGACGATTATCAATCAAGCCGTTACCAAAGGAATTTGACCTGCTCCCGTAAAATTACTCCATACTGATGGCGAGAATCTACTAAAATGAAAACAGGGGATTTTTGAAATGAAGAAAACTTTTACGGATGAGCAGATCGTGAGCATTCTGCGGGGCTTTGAGGCAAGCGGAAAAACAGTCAAAGAATACTGCCGCCAAAAGGCGCGTCAGCGAAGGAACATTTTATAAATGGCGCAACCGTTTCGCCCGCGATGAAAGTTAATGAAATGCGGCAATACCGGCAGTTGCAGCAGGATAATGCCCGTTTGAAAAAACTGCTTGCCGAACGTGATCTGGAGATTGACGTAATCAAAGAGGTGCTGGCAAAAAAGTGGTAGGCTGCACTGCTCGCCGGGAGATTGTCGAGTTCATCAAATTGCGAAATATCTCGGAGCGGCGCGGCTGTGCATTGACCGGATCGAACCGGAAAAGTCATCGCTGCCGAAGACGGCGGAAACCGGAAAAAATGTTGATCAAACGAATTCGGGAATTGGCGATCAAACATCCGCGCTTCGGCTATCGCAGGATTTGGGCATTGCTCGGACGAGAAGGAATCAAGATAAATGTGAAGAAAGTTTACCGATTATGGAAACAGGAAAAATTGGCTTTGCCGAAAAGACGACCGGCTAAAAAGCGGGCGAAACCAACGGTTGGAATACTACCGAAAGCGAATAAAGCCAATCAAGTGTGGACATACGATTTTGTATTTGATCAAAGTTTATCCGGGAAAAGTCTGAAGATGCTGACCTTAATTGATGAACATACAAGAGAATGTCTGGCTTTGGAAGTCGGCATTTCGATCAGGAGCGAGCGGGTTCGGCAAGTTTTGGAAAGAATCTGTTCTGACAAAGGCTTTCGGGAAATGCTTCGTTCGGATAACGGCTCGGAATTTATCGCCGAAGCGGTGAACGATTGGCTGACGAAAAACGGAATCAAACCTTTATTCATTGAGCCGGGGAAACCGTGGCAAAACGGCAAGGGCGAAAGTTTTAACGGGAAACTGCGCGATGAATGCCTGAGTCGGGAATGGTTTTCGTCGGTCAAGGAAGCGCAAGTCGTAATTGAGGTGTGGCGGAAATTCTACAATACAGAGCGACTGCATTCGAGTTTAGGATATTTGACTCCGCTGGAGTTCAAATTGGGGATGGAAAACAAAGAAAAACTCGCCATCGCATTGGTATAATAAATGGGGGCTGGACAATGGATTTGAAGCGAGTTTTATAGCGATGCCGTCAAATCCGCTGAAAAATTTCGATGTAGTCAAAAATATAACTTACAGATTCAAACAGGGTTTTCCAATTGAAATTAAGCAATAAAGTTAAGCCGTAATTTTCAACCACTGCAATCGTTACGCAATTCTGCTTAAATTAAAACAAAATTCAGCCAACTAACAAACAAGATAATTCACCGCTTGAAAAATATATCTACATCAATCTTCTACGTCACAAGAGCGTTTGGAATCAGTTTATCACCGCTTATTACGAATGCAGTTATGCAGGATTCGCCGCCGTTTGCTGTAAATATTAAGTTCCGTTGCGGGTTTCCAAAATGCGATGTCCGTTTTGCCGTTTCCCGTGTAATCTGCCGGTTTCGTAAAAAGTCCGGGACAATTTCATATTCCATAAACTATTTTGTTGAAGTTTATTCCAAATCTTTTTGATTAATTTTCTTTACGAAATCAAATAGCCGTTGAAAGCGGAATGTTTCCGCGTCGTTACTGCATTTGCCTTTTGAGAAACCTTTTGTTATTACGGCATTAAAATAAAAAATATATTTCAAATTTTTCACTTTATAAGCTGTTCTAAAAATTTCAGCACTTCCGCGTCGCGGCTCGTTCTCAGCGAGCGAATCGCTTCCAGTTTTAGTTTGTCGGATTTTTCGCTTTTGGCAATATCCATTAATTTCTTTGAAGCCTGATCTCCTTTGATATTGCCGAGCGTGCGAATTATTGTCAGTTTCAGATTTTCGTCCGTTTCCGAATCGTAAATTTGAGAAAAGACGTTCGCAACTTGCGCGTTTTCGGTCAAATTTCCAAATTGGCTTAATTTGGAAATCGCCAACTGCCGCAGTTTCGCGTCTTTTTCCGCCCGTATTATTTCAAGCAAGCTGTTAAATTCCTTTTTCCTCGACACATTTGAATTGAAATTTATGATTTTTCCGCCGTTCGTGTTATACGCGTAAAAATAGCCGTTGGAATTTGAACCGAAAGCGTTGATAATCGCCTTTTTCGTTTCCGCGTCGTTTGTCGAAGCGTATAATTTATTCAGATAATTGATTGATTCGTCGTCGCTGATTTTGCCGAGCGTGTAAATTATTTCCGCCACTATTTTGGTATTTTGCTGGTTTTGCAAATTGTTTATCAAAGTTTCTCTAAGCTGCCCGGTCAATTGCGGATTTGTTCGATACGAATTGCTCACAACGCGCAGAATCTGCTGTTTGAGCGATTCGCTCGCGTTTGAATCGGGTTTGATAACATCGCCTAAAATCTCTATTGCTCTTTTCGTATCGGCGGAAAGCAGACTCTGAAACGCGGCTAACTTGATTTCGTCTTCGCGTTCAAGTGGAATTTTTGCGGCGAATAAGTTGTTATTTGGTGCTAAAATTCTTAAATTATCGGCGGAAGAAATTTTTCCGTTGATAGTATTTACGAAAACTTTTTCGTAATTGTTTATCGAAAACGCGCCGCCGAGCGAGGGCAAAAATTCCATCTTCATCACACGCGCGTCGTCAGCCCAAGACGAATCGGCAAATTCTTTTAACAGCCGGTCAAGCGTTTGGTTGGCTTCCATAAATTTTTTTTGCTTTTTGTAGCTGAAAGCCAGCCAGTAAATGGCGGCATCGGTAGATTTATTGTTCGGATAGTCGGCAACGAGTTTCGCAAATTTTTCGGCGGCTTTCGCCCATTCTTCTTTGTCAATCGAATCTCGCGCGGCGCGAAATTTTTTGTCGAAATCATCCTGATCGTGCGCTTTCGTTTCCGCCGAAGTTTTCGTCAGAGCGACGGCGGAATTTGGCATTATCGCCGCACAAAATACGAATATAATCAGCATAAAAGGAGCGATTTTTGAAAATTGCTTTCGGTTTTTCATAATGTTTTTCCTGTTCGTAAATCGAATAATCTTTTGTAACTAACCAAATCAATAAACTTGCAGATTAGCGATAATATTCCGGTTTTTCACCCGATTCTTTATGTCCAGAACCTTTTCCTGCGGCGGATTATTTTCCAGATTTGAAATATCCAATAAATAAGGTTCGACTTGGCTGAGTATTTCTTCGGTTTGAAAAGTGCCGGAACTTTCAGCCTGCCGCCTGAGCAGAACATTTTTTTCGAGCAGTTTTTTTGCCTGTTTTTGTTCATATCCGACATCGAAAGTTTCGCCGTTTTCGACGAGCCGCGCATTTCTGAACGAGCGAAGCAAAAGTTCGATCTTCTCGATTTGTTTAGCAGTTTCTTTTTCCAAATTACTTGTTTGCAAATCAGCAAATTGCTGCTCTTCTTTTACAAATTCATTGTCTTGGGAAATTTTCTTTTGATTTTTATCAACCTGCTCTTTTTTCTTTACTGCCGAAACTTTCGCGTCGGAAAGTTTAACTTTTGAAGGCGGCTTAATGTTATTTTTCAAAGAAATTTTTGACTCGGCAGTTTTAATTGTTATCGGAATTTCAGAAAC
The DNA here is from genome assembly GCA_965214585.1 of Pyrinomonadaceae bacterium. GTDB lineage: Bacteria > Acidobacteriota > Blastocatellia > Pyrinomonadales > Pyrinomonadaceae > JAHCHG01. The sequence continues at coordinate 4,152,392 of OZ243957.1, forward strand.
TTTTTCCGTATCCTTTTCATTTTTTGCAAAAGACTCCGTTTTGTTAGTTTCAATCGTTTTGCCAAGTTCATTAGCCGAAAAATCTCTGTTCGGCGCATTGTCGGAAAATTGCCAAAAACCGAAAACGACAAACAATAAAATAACCGCCGACGCGCCCGAATAAGCCAGATTCAAACTACGAAACGCGCTCGTCGTTCGTTTGAAAAACAGAGCGAAACTCTTTTTTTCGTCGAAACTTTTTTCGGCTTCGAGTTTTGTTTGAAATTTTGCAAACAAATCTTTCGGAACTTCGACTTCGAGCAGATAATTTGCGTATAGATTGCTTTCCCGAACCAGCATTTCGTAATAATCCGCGCAAACAGAACAATCGGAAATATGTCTGTTGATTCGTTCGGAATTTTGCCCGTCAAGTTCGCCGTCTGCAAAATCATCAATAAATTTCAGATATTCTTTACAATTCATCGCTCGCCTCCAAATACGGTTGAAGCGTTTTTCGCATTTCTATTTTCGCCCGCCGCAGATCGGTTTTCAGTTTCGGAATTTTGTGTCTGGTAATTTCCGAAATCTCTCTGTAACTCATTTTTTGCAGTTCCTTCAAAACAAATACGAGCCGTTTATCTTCGTCTAATTTTTCAAGCGCGGTTTTTATCAAAGCGTTTAATTCCCTGTTCAGAATTTTTTTGTCCGGCGGAAAATTCGTCTTGTCTTCGATCTGCATCGTTTCAATTTCAACTTCGATTTTCCCGCTTTCCTTTTGATTTGAACGAAAATGTCTGCCGACTAAATTTTTGGCAATCGCGCACAGCCAAGTTTGCAGTTTCGCTTCGCCGCGCATCGAACCGATGCCCTTATAAGCCGCCAGAAAAGTTTCCTGCGTCAATTCTTCCGCCAAACTTTGCTCGCCGATCATCGCGTAAACGAATCTGAAAATAAATCTGTGATGCAGTTCAAAAATCATACCGAACGCCTCATCGTCGCCGGTTTTCGCGCGGGCGATCAAATTATCCGAAACACTCGTTAAATTTTCCGCTTCTGCGCTGTTTTGATAAAGCATCGGAAAGTCCATAAATTCATCTTGAAAAATTCGCTTACAAACAGTTAGTTCCGTTTTCGGCAAAAAGGTTTCACAATTATTTGAAAAACGGACACAATTGATTCGTTGAAGCTGCTCTGATTTACTCGGCAATCAAAGCAATGAAAGATACAATTTTATATAAACAGGTGTGTATAAATAACCAAGCGTAATAATCAGTTAGTTTGCTAAAAGGCGGCGGGCGAGAGCAGAAGCGGCGAACGGCAAAATCAGCAAAATTATTAATAAAAGAAGTTCGTTTTTCATAGTTTCTTGATTGCTCACGGCTGATTTCTACCGTAAATCTGCGTCAACTCCCTTAATTTTCCGGCGATTTCGTCCGAAAAACATTCGCTTTTGCAACGCCAATTCCAGTTTCCCGAATCGGATGCGGGCAGATTTAATTTTTCAACACTAAATGATTTTCCAACTCTTCTACCGTCGGCATTGCGTTTTTGATTTCCGGCGGTAGTTCATTGAAGCTAAACTCGCTTATTCCAATCGGCTTATTTATATCTCTTAAAGCAAATTCAACTTCTAAGTTATCTTTGTTTTTACAAAGCAAAACACCGATTGTCGGCTCGTCAGCATCCGATTTTATCAGACTATCAACTGCCGAAAGATAAAAGTTGAGTTTCCCGATAAATTCGGGTTCAAACTCAGTCATCTTGAGTTCGATTACGATGTAGCAATGCAATTTTAAATGATAAAATAAAAGGTCTATTTTATATTCCTTCTCGCCAACTATCAGAGAATATTGTCTGCCGACAAAGGCGAAGCCTTTTCCCAATTCAAGTAGAAAATTAGTAATGTTTTTAGTCAGTTCTCTTTCAAATTCCAATTCCCGGACATTTTTTTCCAGCGTCAAAAAGCTGAAATTATAAGGGTCTTTGAGAATTTGATTTGCTAAATCGGATCGAGATTCGGGCAATGTATTTTTAAAGTTGTTTAATGCTTTTCCTTGTCTTTTGTAAAGCCCGCTTTCGATTTGAATTGACAGAATGCTTCTGCTCCAATTGTTCTCTATGGTTTCCTGAATATAAAAATATGCTTCTTGGAGAGTTTTAATCTTTTTCATTATAACAAGATGATGTCCCCAAGGAATTTGGTGAACAAGTTGTTCACCAAATTCGATAAAATCCGAGGATTGACTGTAAAACTGAAAGAATTTTCGGCAATAAATCAGATTCGTTTTTGAAAAACCGTTCATTTCGGGAAATTCTTTTTTCAAATCCAGAGCTAATTGTTCAATAAACTTGCTGCCCCATTTAACTTGTTCTTGTTTTCCGGCAATCTGCTTGCCTAATTCCCAATAAAGCATTATCAACTCGGCATTTACAGACAATGCCGCTTTTATTTGGCTTTTTTGAATTTTTGACTTTAATTCAATCAGCCAAATTTTGTAATCTTCATTTTTGAAAATTTCAGTCATAAATCAGTTAAATTTCCTTCCATAAATCTGCGTCACTTCTCTCAATCTTTCGGCGATTTCATCTGAAAAACATTCGCTTTTGCAACGCCAATTCCAGTTTCCCGAATCGGATGCGGGCAGATTCATTCTGGCATCGTTTCCCAAACCCAGAACGTCCTGCATCGGCACAATCGCCGTATTTGCTGCCGATTTCCAGACGGCGCGGATAAAATCCCAATGAATTTCCAAGCCGTCCGAAGCGAGATATTTCAGACAAAATTCGCGCTCGCGGTTGATTTGTGAATTGTCGCGCGTCGAATTTGCGCCCGCCCGCGAATTAAACCAGCCGACGGTTGTATCGTTGTCGTGCGTTCCGGTGTAAGCGACGCAGTTTCGGATATAATTGTGCGGCAGATCGTGATTATTCGGGTCGCCGCCGAAAGCAAACTGCAAAACCCGCATTCCGGGAAAGCCGAACGAATCGCGCAAGTCTTCAACGTCCGGCGTAATCACGCCCAAATCTTCCGCCATTACCGGCAAATCGCCAAGCGCATTTTTGAGCGTTTCAAATAATTCTCTACCCGGCACATCAACCCAACGCCCGTTTTCCGCCGTCTTGTCTTCGCCCGGAACTTCCCACGCCGCCGCAAAGCCGCGAAAATGGTCAATTCTTACGATGTCAACCGTCTTGAGCGTATGTCGAATGCGCGAAATCCACCAGCGAAAATTGTCGTTTTTCATCTGCTCCCAATCGTAAATCGGATTTCCCCAAAGCTGCCCGGTTTTCGAGAAATAATCCGGCGGAACTCCCGAAACGACTTTCGGCGAACCGTCTTCATTCAGCTTAAACTGCGATTGATTGCACCAGACATCCGCCGAATCGAGCGCGACGAAAATCGGAACATCGCCGATAATTTCGATATTTTTCGTTTCGCAGTAACTTTTCAGCTTGTTCCATTGTTGGTAAAAAAGCCACTGCTGAAATTTCTGCGCTTTAATTTCCGTTGCCAGATTTTCACGGGCTTTTTCTAACGCATTTTCGTCGCGCAATTTCAGAGGTTGTTCCCATTCAAACCAAGCCTTCTGATTTTGCGACTTTTTGACGGCGCGATACAAAACGTATTCGTCGAGCCAATCGGCATTTTCCCGGCAAAATGTTTCAAATTCGCCGCGCAGATCGGCGTTTGTCGTCAGACGAAAACGCTCGTAAGCCAATCCCAAAATCCAGTTTTTCCAATCGTAGAGTTTTCCGAAATCCACGCGCCCGACGGGAAAATCCGGTTTTTGATTTATTTCCTCGCGGGTTAAAAATTCGTCTTCGACCAATTTTTCCGGCGAAATTAAATTCGTGTTGCCCGCAAACGCCGAAAAACTCTGATACGGAGAATCGCCGTAACCCGTCGGACCAAGCGGCAGAATCTGCCAGTAAGTCTGTTTCGATTTTTCGAGAAAATCGGCAAATTCATACGCCGATTTTCCCAAATCGCCAACGCCGTAATCTCCCGGTAGTGATGTCGGATGCAGTAAAATTCCGCTTGCTCTTGGAAAATTCATAAGATTATAAAACATTCTCAATTCTCACTTATCAATTATTTTGTGGGTTTGTTTGTCGGCTGACAAAAACCTACAAAATAATTGATAATGGATAATTGAAATTTGATAATAAAATTTCTGATTATATTAACATTTGCGGGTAAACTTATTTAACTTTTATTACTTAAAATATATTGGCGATTAGTTGATTGGCTGTTCGAGCGTTTCACGAATAATCGTTTCATTTTTTTACATTTTTCTGAAGTTGTATAATTTCAGATACCGAGAAAAGTATCTTTTCCTTGAGCGTTCGCGCCTGATTTTCGTTTCCCGCGTGCATACCAAGGAGAACGTGTATTACTTTGACGGCGGAAAGCACCGTCTGATCCACATCTTTTGTCGAAAACCAAGGGCTGACGGCAATGTGAACTTTTCCGTCTGCGTCGTTCCACGCTTCGACGTTTTCCAGATCAATCGCTTTGGCGATTTTTTCCGCGTCAGTTTTTTCCGGCAATTTCAGCATCATCGAACAACGCCCGTCCGCGATAGAAAATGCGCTTTCTATTCCGACTGTTTCGAGCAGTCCGCCGCGAATGTCTACGGCAATTGCGTTTAATGCCGCCAAAGTCGCTTTCATCAAACGCTGCTGTTTTTTCGGCACGCGCGAATTTTCGGGAACGACCAAAGTATTTTTTTCCAAATCGCTCCAGATTTCCGGCACGCGCCACGCTGCAAGTTTCGTCCCCCGAACCGGAGGTCCGCCCGTAAAGGCGAGTTCTCAGTAATCTTCCCAACGTCCATACCAACGGCTCATAAATTGTTCTTCTCCTCGCTGTAATTAAATATTTTCCCGCAAAGCGTATTTGCTTTTTTTATTTTATAAACGCAGTCAAAATCCGGTCAACTCATCATCTCTGTTAAAAAACTTCAAGTGATAATTGTTTTACCCGTCATTTGCCGCCGATTATAGTTTAGTCCTCGTCGTCATAACTGATCGTATCCCAAGTTTCTTCGACAAATTTCGATTCGGCAGAAAAGATTAACCACAAATAACCGATAATTCCCGATGCGAGAGATGTCAGCAAAACCGCCATAATCGAACTATTGATTAACGCCGCATCAGCTTTGAAAGCCAGATTTGTGATAAAAATAGACATCGTAAAACCGACACCGGCGAGAAATCCCGCGCCGACAATGTGCTTCCAAGTCAGATTGATCGGAAGCCGGCAAACGCCCAGTTTGACGGCGATAAAACTCAAAACGCTTACGCCGATGACTTTTCCGGCGAGCAGTCCCAAGATAATTCCCAGACTGTTCGGCGAAGTCAGACTCGAAGCCCAGTTCGCGCCGATAACAATTCCCGTATTTGCCAAAGCGAAAACCGGCATCACGAAAAATGCGACGGGTTTATGCAGAAGATGTTCGAGCAGATATGACGGCGATTTTTTATCATCCCGAATCGCCGAAAAAGGAATCGTAAAAGCGAGCAGAACTCCGGCAATCGTCGCGTGAATCCCCGATTGCAGCATAAAATACCACATTACCGCGCCGCCGAGCAGATACGGAATCAGACTGCTGATGCGAAAGCGGTTAAAAATCGCCAGAATGACAAAAACTCCGATTGAAAGCGCGAGATAAAACAGCGAAAATTTCGCCGTGTAAAAAATTGCAATAATGATAATCGCGCAGAGATCGTCAATTACGGCAACGGCTGTCAGAAAAATTTTCAGCGAAGCCGGAACGCGGCTGCCGGCAAGAGCCAGAATGCTCAGAGCAAAAGCGATGTCGGTTGCCATCGGAATTCCGATGCCCGCCTGCGTCGGCGTTCCCCAATTAAAACCGAAATGAAAAAGCGCGGGCAAAAGGATGCCGCCGAACGCCGCAAAAATCGGCAGCAGAGCGTTTCTAAGATCGGACAATTCGCCTTTGTAAAGCTCGCGTTTGAGTTCGAGTCCGATCAGCAGAAAAAAGACTGCCATCAAACCGTCGTTCACCCAATAAGAAACGGTCATTCCGCCGACATAGATTTTCCAGAAACTCAGATAACTTTCTGAAAACACCGAATTGGCGACGATCAGGGAAATAATCGAGCAGATTATCAGCATTATTCCGGCTGATTTTTCGTTCTCGAAAAACTCGTTAAAGGTATCGGTCAGTTTTATTTTTTGTATCATTTTTTTACTAAAAGTTCTGCCCGGTCAAAAGTTCCCGCTTCGGCTCTTTATTAACATTTATTCAATTTTTTTCGGAAAAATCAGCGAAGCGATTACCGACAAAGCGATAACTCCGGCAATAAATCCGAGCGAATAACTGATCGGAAATTTGCCGCCGAAAGCGTCGTTCAGATAAACCATCTTGAGTCCGACAAAAACCAGAACCAATGCTAAACCGTATTTCAAAAGATAAAATTTGTCTATCACGCCAGCCAACATAAAATACATCGAGCGAAGCCCCAGAATTGCAAAAATATTTGAAGTAAAAACGATCAGAGGCTCGCTCGTTACCGCAAAAATTGCCGGAACGCTGTCAACGGCAAAAATTATATCAGTCGCTTCCAAAAACAAAAGGGCGATAAAAAGCGGCGTGGCGTGTAAAACTTTGTCTTTTCTGACAAAGAAATCTTTTCCCTTTATTTCGTGCGTGACGGGAATAAATTTTTTGACAAGACGTATCAGAAAATTCTTTTCCGGCTCGATCTCTTCGTGATTCGTGAAAAACATCTTGATTCCGGTGAGAATCAAAAATCCGCCGAAAAGATAGATCACCCAATGAAACTGCATCAACGCCGAACCGATTGCGATAAAGAAAGCGCGGAAAAACAACGCTCCCAAAATTCCGTAAAAAAGAACCCGATGCTTATATTCGGCGGGAATGCGAAAATAGCTGAAAACGAGAACAAAGATAAAAATATTATCAATTGAAAGCGAATATTCGAGAATGTATCCGGTCAGAAATTCCAAACCCAGACGCTGACCTGTTTCCGCACCGAATTTTGCCGACGCGTAATTGTATAAAAAGAAATTAAACGTGAGCGCGAGCGTTACCCAGACGATGCTCCAGACGGTTGCTTCCTTAAAGGAAACAACGTGCGCTTTGCGGTTAAAAACGCCCAGATCGAGCGCGAGCATAAACAAAACAAAAATTAAAAAGATACTGTAAAACCACCAGTAATCAGCGAAATTAAACAAACTTGTATCCATCGGAAAAATATCCTCCCTGCTAACGGCACAGAAAAACCCCGTGCAGACAAAAATTAAAAAATTAATGCAGCACAAGGTCTTGATATTTACTCCGATGAACCGAATCGCTCTACGCACGAGCAATTGTATTGACGATTTCACCGAACCAAAAGGGCTATCTACTCCCCTTGATCCAAATTGTTTTATAAAATTAACTTAATTGATAACTGTTTGTCAATCACATATTTCCGGTATCAGTTGATGAACGGCACGAAGCCTGCATTTCGTGTTTATATTTGGTGAAAAACGAACCGAAAAACCAGAGCGCGGCTTTTTACATAGCTGATGTCAGGCAGTTTTTAATTTCAACAGGCTGAAAATCAATTGTGCGTAATATTAATTTCATAAAAGAAAAAACAATAAAATTTTTCGGAAAAAATTCAACTTTAAATAGGGCTTTCCTATAAAAAGTTTAATTTTCTTAGTATTTTGATCAAACTATCAAAGTCATCGCTAAAATCTTCTAACTGAGCTCGGCGGTTTTCGCATTTCGTTTCAATCAATACTTTGGCGGCGAATGTTCTGATCTCGGCTAACATTCGGCTGACTTTCTTTTTTTTGTTCGCAAGCCGTCTTCTTTGAGCGTCACATCTCGAATGTGATTATTTGTTTCAACCTGCCAATGAAGTCTGACCGCTTCACATAATTGCCCGAACTTATCTGCTTGATTCGATAGATAATAACTCGTTTCCCGACTTATCTTGCCCGTTCTGATTTCCTGCCTTTCCCGCATCACTCTGACTGCTGTTCTGATGTCGCTTGTGTTCCATCGCTCGTCCTTGTAAAGACCTTCAATATCATAAACCCGGTAACATCTGTGTTCGATTCGTCCGTGTCCTTTTTCCAAACTCTCCGTTTGATAAACAAGCGGCATAAATCGGCTCATCTGCTTTACTTCCCAAAACATTTCTTTCTGATTTTCTTTAAGCCCGACCAAATATACGCCGCCCGCCTGTGCTATCGGAGCAATCGTTTCAGGTTTCAAGTGCAGCGCATCAAGTGTAATCTTCTGGTTTTTTAATCCGCCTTTTTGCAATAACTTACGCACAACAGGCACTTCCGATTCTTTCTCTCCGCAATAATAATCCTGAGCATAAACTTGGCGTTTATCGTGTTCGATTACCTGCACCACTGCTTCGCCTCTCTTTGCTCCTTTTTCGATGCTGCCGCGAAGTTCTTTGCCATCAATGGCAAACCATCGGCGTTCTTGTTCGCTTAATTTGATGCCGTAATTTTCAAATAACAATCGGTCAAACACTTCAACTGCCACCTTCTCCAAAATAATGGGAAGCTGTGAACGTGAAACCGCTTGCTCAAGCGGCAATCCGAGAACTTCCGTCAATTGCTCGTATCGCTTGGTCAAATGTCGGTGAAGAGCTGATAAATTACCATCCCGATTTGATAAAATAGCTATCGTCAAACCAATTAGGACAACTGCTAAATCGTGTCTTTTCCCTCGATTATCCCGCAAATCCAATCCCTCGGCACATTGTAGTTTCTCAAAAAAAGTTCTATTATCTTTCCGACAAGGCTGCATAACTGTTCCATCCTTTTTTGTTAATCTATTTAAGAATGTAACATTTGTAGCCTTGTTTTTTATTTTTTATAGGAAAGCCCTACAACTTTAAATAAAATTGTTGACGCTTTTGCCGATAACACGGTAGAATTATCTTTGTTAGTTTAAAGTGGTTTAACATTTTTACTGATAATCTTCATTCCGCCGAAATAATTTTTTATAAAATAAATACTTTATTATGCCCAATAGAATTGACGATTTACTGCAAATGGCGATGAGCTTCGGCGCGTCGGATTTGCATCTGAGAGCCGGATCATTTCCCGTAATTCGCGTGAACGGCGAACTTCGTCCGATTGCCGGAGTCGAACGGCTGCGTCAGGACGAAACGCTGGAGATGGCTTTTTCGATGATGTCGAACCGGCAGAAAATGCACTTTAAGGAAGTTTACGAAGTTGACATCGGCTACGGAGTTTCGGGTTTGGGCAGATTTCGCGTCAATATCTTTCAGCAGAGAAACTCAATCGGAATCGTCGCCCGCGTGATTTCCGATACGATCAAAAATTTCAGCCAACTCGGACTTCCGCCGATTTTAAGCAATATCGCCGACGAACAGCGCGGTTTGATTCTCGTTACCGGAACAACCGGATCGGGAAAATCCACGACCTTGGCGGCGATGGTTGATTATATAAATCAGAAAAGAAATTCCCACATCGTAACCATCGAAGACCCGATAGAATTTCTGCACAAAAACAGAAAATCCTATATCACGCAAAGGGAGATAGACGTTGACACGCGCTCTTTTGCCGAGGCTCTGCGCGGCTCGCTCAGACAAGACCCGGACGTAATTCTCGTCGGCGAAATGCGCGATCTGGAAACGATTGAAACGGCTCTGCTCGCGGCGGAAACAGGTCATCTGGTGCTTTCGACGCTGCACACAACGGATGCTTCGGAAACTTTAACGAGGATTATCACGGCGTTTCCGCCGTATCAGCAGAAATCCATCCGCATACAGCTTGCAGGACTTCTCAAAGCCGTCGTTTCACAGCGTCTGATGAAATCCGCCAAAGGAAACAGCCGCGTTCCGGGCGTTGAGGTAATGGTTTCCACGCCGCTGATCCGTGATTTTATTTTGCACGAAGAAAAAACTTCGCAGGTGCGCGACGCAATCGCCGCCGGAACTTCACAATACGGAATGCAGACTTTTGACCAATCGCTGTTTTATCTATATCAATCCGGCTTGATCGAACTCGAAGAAGCCTTGCGCGGCTCGACCAACCCGGACGAATTTCGCCTGCGGCTCGCCGGAATCCAAAATACAACGGCGCAAGCCAAAGAAGAAATGGAAAAATTAAGCGGTGTCGGCGCAATTTCCGATATGATTACGAGGAATTGAAATTTGTAAATCGTAAATCGTTGCTTGTTAATCGCAAAAGAAATCTGTTTATCAAGCACCTCATCAAAAATTACGAAAGAAATTTCTTAAACTCAGTTTGCTTTATATATAAAATCGCCTTGTTCAATTTTGAAAGAGGCGGTTTTTTCTTTTGCTTTGATCGCTTCGTATTAAATTACAGTTATAAGAACCAGCCGCGTTTAATTAAATGATAAGAAAGTTGAAATTCACCGGGATTTAATAAGTTTGCTGCGGCTTAGTTTAACTTTTTCTGCAACCTCCGATCTTATTGATAAAGAATTAACTATCAAAGACTTCAATTATAAAGTTTTTCCGAATTTATCTTGACATTGGAGTATATCAAGTTTAAATTCTATTTTATCCGACTAAAATAAGCGTTTGCGGAACAAAAAAGAAGGATTTTGCACGACTCACGAATCTTAAATTACCGAAAAACAAACAATTTTTTCATTTTCTTTCTTTCCAACCGAATCGCTTAGGGTTATAATTGGCTATTCCGCTTATGCCGATTCGTTTATAATCATCCGATTCGGATACTCGGCGGAAAAATGCTTCATCAAATTTTGAAAGCGATATAAAATAAGGAAAACAATACAAACTTAAATGACTAATGGCACTAAAGAAACCGGAGAGAACGCGAACAACGAAACTTCGGCTGATAAACAAATAATAACAACGGAAAATACTGCCGATAAACAGGCGGATAAAACAACTTCTTCGACGGAAACGACGGAAAAACCCGAAACTTCAGCGACAGATAATTCGGCGGCAAGCGCGGCGGCGGCGGCAACTTCCGATAAAACAAGTTCGTCTGAAAATGATAACGCTTCTGCAAAACAAAAAGACGCTGACATCAACGATTCCGAAAAACAAACCGCATCGAATGCCGAAAATTCTGCGGATGAAGAATCTGTTGATTCCGATGAACAGCAGAACGAAATTGATTTCGGCGCGATTCTCGATGAATTCGAGCAGGAGCAGACTGATTTTTACAACGGAATGCTCGTCGAGGGAAAGGTTGTCAAGGTTTCCGATCACGGCGCAGTAATTGATTTCGGCTACAAATCCGAAGGCATCGTTCCAATCGAGGAATTTACAAATTCCGAAGGCGAGGTAACGATCAAAAAAGGCGACACCGTTGAAGTTGTTATCAAAAGTATCTACATCGGCGATTCTCCGCCGCAGCTTTCAAAAGACGATGCGATCAGCCGCAAATCTTGGGATTTGATCGAGCAGGCGCATAATAACGACGAAATTATAAAAGGAACTGTAAGTTCAAAAACGAAAGGCGGTCTGCAGGTTGACATCGAAGGTGTCGAAGCGTTTCTGCCCGGTTCGCTGGTTGATTCGCGTCCGGTTCGCAGCCTCGATGCGTTTATCGGGCAGGAAATCGAGGCGAAAGTTATCAAATTCAGCCGCAAGCGCAACAATATCGTCATTTCGCGCAAGGCTCTGACCGACGAGGTTATGGACAAACTCAAGGAAGAAACCTTGAGCAGCATCGAAGAAAACTACGTCGTCGAAGGCGTTGTCAAAAATCTGACCGAATACGGCGCGTTTGTTGACATCGGCGGAATTGACGGGCTTCTGCACGTTACGGATATGTCTTGGGGCAGACTGCAAAACCCGAATCAGCAGTTCAAAGTCAATGACACGATTCAGGTAAAAATTCTTAAACTCGAACGGGAAAAAGAAAAAGTTTCGCTCGGTTATAAACAATTGCTTCCCGATCCTTGGTCGTCCGTCGTTGAAATTTACCCGGTTGACGAGCGCGTTAAAGGAACTGTTTCGAGCGTGACCGATTACGGCGCGTTTGTCGAATTAGAACCGGGTGTCGAAGGTCTCGTCCACGTTTCGGAAATGTCTTGGTCGAAACGCAACAAAAGCCCGAAAAAAATTCTCAGGCAGGGCGAAGAAATCGAAGTTCAGATTCTGGGAATTGACACGGATGAAAGACGCATCAGCCTCGGAATGAAGCAGTTGCAGGAAAATCCTTGGGACACGATTGCCGAGCGTTTTCCGGTTGGCACGCGAATTAAAGGAAAGGTTCGCAATTTGACAGATTTCGGCGCGTTTGTCGAAGTCGAAGAAGGTGTTGACGGACTCGTTCACGTTTCCGACATTTCGCACAAAAATATCAAGCATCCGAAAGACGTTCTGAAAAGAGATCAGGAAGTCGAAGCCGTAATCACCAACGTAAATCCGAGCGAACAGCGTCTTTCCCTTTCAATGAAAGAACTTACGCCGAGTGCTTGGGACAGATTCGTTGAAAATCATAAGCCGGGCGATGTCGTCAAAGGCGAAGTTTCGCGCTTTGCAGGTTTCGGCGTTTTCGTCAAACTCGACGAAGACCTCGAAGGACTCTGCCATATTTCCGAACTTTCCGAAGAAAGAATCGAAAAACCGGAAGATGTCGTTTCCATCGGGCAGGTTCTGGATTTCAAAATTTTGAGAATCGAACTCGACGTTGAAAAAATCGGTTTGTCGCATCGCGCCGTCGGCAAAGAAGATGAAACTGTTGTTGATTCAAAATCATATTCGACGGAAGCCAAAGGCGGAATGGCATCGCTCGGCGAATTAGCCAATCTGCAATTCGGCGGCGGCGGTGAAACGGCTGACGAAGAAGAACAGAGCGATCAGCCGAAAAAATCGAAAAAAGAACGCCGCGCCGAAAAAGCGCGTTTGAAAGCCGAAGCCGAAGCCTACGAAGAAACCGCACCCGACGAAACGATTGAAAATGAGTCGGAACAAGCAGAAGAAACCGCCGATACTTCCGATGAAACCAAAGCGGAAACGAAAACTGCCGAAGAAGGCAAAGCGGAAACGGCGGATGAAGGCAAACCGGAAGAAGCCAACGCCGTCGAAGCCGAAACAGCAAAAACGGATGCTGAACCGGCGGCGGAAAACGCCGTAGAAAAAACGGAAGAAACAGCACCAAAAGCCGAACCCGCCGCCGAAGAAAAAGTGGAAGCGGTTTCCGCCGATCCGGTCAGCGAAGTAAACGAAGCGACGGAATCGGTTGAAGAAGAAAAAGATACTCCGGCTTCTGCGGAAGATGAAACCCAAGTTCAGGCGGAAACAGAAACGGCTGAATCGGCGGAAACTGCTGATTCCGCAAAGGCTGAAACTGCAAATTCCGAAACAGACGGCGACAATAAACCGGAAGCCGATGAAGCTGGCGCGAAAAAGAAAGACGAAAGTTAGTAGATTTTCGGGACTTTAGGAAAACCTGAATAAAACGAGGAAAATAAAAATGACCAAAGCCGATTTAGTCGAAAAAGTCGCCAATGAAGCGGATATGACCAAAAAGGATGTCGAACAGCTTGTCGAAATTATTTTTGACAGCATCGTTACAACCTTAAACAAAGGTGAGAAAATCGAATTGCGCGGCTTCGGCAGTTTTCGAGTCCGCGAACGCAACGCCCGAAAGGGGCGCAACCCGAAAACCGGCGAGCCGGTGGACATTCCCGCCAAGCGCGTCGCTTATTTCAAACCGGGCAAAGATTTAAAGGAAATAATCAACGAATAGGAAACAACACGCGTGGATGTTTTATGGAGTCCCTGGCGATACGCTTATATAAAATCAAACGAGGCAAAAACATCTGCTGAAAAAGACAGTTGTGTTTTCTGCAATATTCTAAATGATCCGGCGGCGGATAAAGAAAATTTTATTCTTCACCGCGCCGGGTTTAATTTTGTAATTCTCAATATTTACCCGTATATCAGCGGTCATCTGATGATCGTTCCCTATTCTCATCTCGCCGATTTAGACGAAGCCGACAAAGAAATTACTGACGAATTAATGGATTTGACAAAAAAATGCCAAACGGTTTTGCGCGAAGTTTACCAGCCGAACGGAATGAATTTAGGAATGAATTTCGGACGAGCCGCCGGCGCGGGAGTTGCCGAACATTTTCATCTGCACATTCTGCCGCGCTGGATCGGTGATGCAAATTTTATGACTTCCGTCGGCGAAACGCGCACGATTCCCGAAGATTTGCGAACGACTTATGAAAAATTGGTTGGGAAATTTTGATAATTTCAGATTGTTTCCGCTTACAAAACGCAGAATTTGCACAAAGATAAAACGCCGAAGCAATTGCTGCTCCGGCGTTTTTATCTTTGTTAAATTGAGAAACTCAACTAGAGCGGATTAAGATTGATTGTAAGGTCAGTAGCGTCGGCGTGAGCCGATGCGTTTTGTGCGAACAAACATTGACGCATCGGCTCACGCCGACGCTACTGACCTTTTTTCCCTATATGCAAACTCAAACCGCTCTAACTGTTCGGCTGTTCCAGCATCAGAAATACATCCCACGCCCAACGTCCGACTTTGTTTTTCGATTTATTAAATTTATTCTTAGCACTCCAGACTTTAGCCCGATAACGAAATTCATTGCCGAACTCGTCCGTCTTTTTCGAGGTTTTGTAATCCAACTCGATTTCAGCAACATTCAATGCCGGAAGCGTTTCCAATTCGCTCGATTCTGAAATACCGTTGTGATTCAAATCCTGCCACAAACGCAAATCAGCAAATACGGCATCTTCATTGTTTATCGAACCGTCGCCATTTCCGCCGTTTGCCGCTTTATCATATTCGGCAAGCGCGAGAAAACCGTTTTTATTAACGGCTGACGGCTGCTCGGTCATATTGCCGAACATTTCGCGTGCGCTATCAATTGCCCCGTTATCGTCGCGGTCAAGCACAAGCCAAGCGTCATCGGTTCCGGCGGCAGTCCAAGAAATTTGATTAGAAATGCCGTCGCCGTTAAAATCGAACATCACGCCGTTTGCCGCATCGGTAAGAGCAAATCCGTCGCCGGATGTATCAATTAAAATCGGAGTTTGCACACAGCACGGATCAACGCTATCTGGTTTGTATATTTCATCAGATTTGCCCGCCGCCATATCTTCGTTATCTTCCGAAGGACGAGTTGATATACAAAATGGATCACATTCTAATCCGCCGCCACCGTATAATGAACAACTATGTTGTGTAAAAACTGCTCTATAACCGTTAGGCACATTTGAACAACTACCATTAATCAATCCACCACTTGCCTTTCTATCATATGCTGTTTCCCTCCATTCTTCTATTGTGCTACCTACTGAAAGCGTGATAGGTGGTTGAAAATTTGGAGAACAGCTTACACCATTAAAAATAATTCCTGGTGCAAGACAATCTCCGTGAGCAAAGTTTGACTTATTTTCAGTATTGCCATTTGTCCAGGTTATTTTCCAGGTTATATCTCTCGTTATTTGCTGGCAAGTCCATCCAGTATCACTTAATACTGTCCAACTTGGTGGACAATTACTACTAAAAACACTAAAGATACCAAAACCGAATATAGAAATTAAACTCAAGACCACAACAATTAATATGCTTTTTTTCATTCTTACCTCCCGCTAATTTAATAAAATTTTCTTGATGATATTAGAAACGTGCGATTGTTCTTTGAATTGTTGCCAATCGTTCAGCAATCTCCGAGTTGTAAA
The DNA here is from genome assembly GCA_965214585.1 of Pyrinomonadaceae bacterium. Lineage (GTDB taxonomy): Bacteria > Acidobacteriota > Blastocatellia > Pyrinomonadales > Pyrinomonadaceae > JAHCHG01. The sequence goes on from OZ243957.1 coordinate 4,168,073, forward strand.
TATTCTTCATTTCTGATTCTGAACTATATACAGATTTTGATTTTAGATTGTTTCTAATATCTACAAATCCAGAGAGAATGAAATTTTTAGCCTGTAAAAATCCTGCTTTCTGATGCCCTAGAATCTTTTCATCACTTATCGAACTAATTTCCTTTTCGATTGATTGAATTGCTAGGCTGGAATTAGTTAACTCACTCTCATTTAAACTTTGTTGAAGAATCGGAACGATTTGTTCGTATGCCAACTTTATACCTGTTCTTATATTTCGCAATCGAAGTATTTCATCAGGATTACCTTCTTCAGTTCCATCATCAAACAAAACAGCCGCGATTACTAAAACTATTTCTCCTTTAGAAGCCGCCGAAAATCGATTGACATCAGTTTCATTTGGTAATAAAGACCAATCATCTGTCATTCCTCCTCTTTCAACGCCTTGAGTTGTTCTCTCGTTAGATTGAGCATCCATAAGGAGCAATGAAAAATTAACAATTGGTTTTTTGGAGTTATTCTTGAGTGTAATCTCAAATGTTCTCAAATTCGCAGAATCTGCTTTTGTAAGTATGTTTTGTCTTTTACGAATTTCAGTTAAAGATTCAACAATTAACGAATTGGTTTTATTTTCAACTCTAATATCTTTACTGATTTGACGAAATTCAGACTGTTGCTGTGTGGCTGCAAAGATAACTATTGTAGAAATTGCAATAAGAATTGCTAAACCAATAATTACACTTCGGGACTTTGAAACGTATTTCATATTATTCTCCTTTTAGATTGTGAAATTTGTAGGAAGAAACTTCTGAGTATTTGCATAGCGGCTCGCACTATAATTTTGGAAGACAATTTTTGAATTGCAAATAGTCCGGTAAATTCCGAGATTTTGTCTTGAACTCAAGAAGTATCACAGAAAAGAAAATTTTGTCAATTTTTTTCTGAAATAAATTTGGACTGGAGAAATTTAGTTCGTAGTTTGTTGTATGTCAACCAAACAAAATCACTCTCAAAAAATCTGTAAATAACGAACAACTATCAACTAACCACGAACAATTTCAAGTATTCTGATGATGTTTGCTTCTCGCCCGATACCTTTTCGGACCGAGCCAGAGCCAGAATCCGGTGATCGTGAAGATCAGCAGAGCGATTCCCATAACTGTTGTGTATAAAAGTTTTATCTGTCCGTAATCGGTATCAACATAATAATCTAAAATCGAACCGTCGTGAATTGATTCGATAAAATCGGAGTTGCGCCTGCCGATCTGCGTTAATTCGCCCGTCGCGCCGTCGAGTTGGATTTCCCACAAATGTTCTTTAAATGAAAATTTGACGATTCCTTTGTCCGGTCTGATGTCAAGGCGGTCAACTTCGGTTGAAATGTCGGGTGAAACTTCGCGCTTGAGGATTTCGACGGCGTTTTCCTGCAATTCGCCGACGGGTTTCCAATCGTTCAGATTTTTTGAAACGCCTTTTGTCGTATCGGGCAGAATGTAGCCGCCGCTGTTTTTTTTCCAGCCTAAAAGCAAGCCCGTAACGGCGATAATAAAGAAAAACGCGAAAAGAAACGCTCCGGTCAAGCGGTGAATTTTTCGGGAAATTCTCAAAATATCGGCGGCGCGTTTTCTTTGTTTATCGTTCATCTGAAATTTTATTATTTTGCGGAAATTTTATTAATTGATGTTAAACGGCGAGGTTTGGTTTGTAATATTTATTGTTTTACGCCCGCTGTTTGAAAACTAAAACATTCGATTATTTAACTGATGTTACGCAGTTAATTATCTTTAGCCCGATTCATAGGGCTTTCCGCGTCCTCGCGGGTTTAGCCGCGTCATTTATGGCGTGGTTAGTAATTCAGACTGATTGGCAGGGCGTTTTAACGTCCTTTTCTTTTGCTTTAGCTTATTCTTTGTCAACAGAGCAATAATGGCTAAAGCCTTTTTTCGCAAGGACGTTAAAACGCCCTCCGTCATTTATTATTGATCTTTCCACGCCATAAATGACGTGGCTAAATACCGCGAGGACGCGGAAAGCCTGCTAAAACAGGCTGAAAAACAATTGAGCGTAACATCAGTTATTTAATTTACAGACTATTCAAACATTTTTCGCTTCGGAAACATTCGGCTGCTGCGAACGGTCAATCGCTTCGTCTTCGACTTCCCCGCCTTTGCTGATCGGTATGTCGGCGGGATTTTCGTAACGCATTCCGCGTTCAATAGTGAGTTCGTCGGGAACGATCTTTATGTCCGATGAAGAATTTGGCGGCGAATAACCCGGATATTCCATCCGCGAATGATAGATCGCATTCAGCGATTTAATCATAGACTCGCGGATTTGCGTTAGTTCGCGCAAAGTCAGATCGCATTCGTCGAGTTGATCGTCGCTGACGATGGCATCAACGATTTTCGTTACGATATAGCGGATATTTTCCGGTGTCGGTTCTGAAAGCGAACGCCCGGCGGCTTCGCAGCTGTCGGCGATCATCATAATCGCGGCTTCCTTAAACTGCGGTTTCGGTCCCGGATAGCGAAAATCGTTTTCGGGAATTTCTTCGCCCTCGGCGGCTTCCGCCTGCGCTTTTTTTAAGAAATAATGCAGCGTGCGCGTGCCGTGATGCTGATAAATAAAATCAATAATCTTGGCGGGCAAACCCATTTCCTTTGCCATTTTCGCTCCGTAGGTAACGTGGCTGATAATGATTTTCGCGCTTTGCGTCGGTTTCAATCTGTCGTGCGGATTTCTGCCGTGCTGATTTTCAACAAAATGTTCGGGCGCGGCGGTTTTTCCGATGTCGTGATAAAGTGCGCCGATTCTGGACAAAAGACCGTTTGCGCCGATCTTGCGGCAGGCATCTTCGCAAAGCTGTCCGACGGCGTGCGAATGCTGATTTGTTCCGGGCGCACGAAGCGCGAGTTGTCCGAGCGCGGGCAGATCGGCGTTTGAAAGTTCGAGCAGTTTTACGTCCGTCAAAATCCCGAAAAAGTTTTCGCACAAAGGCAGAAACATCGCCGTAACTGCTCCGGTGACGAGTCCGCTCGCCAAACCGCAGCCGACTGACAGCAAAACCGTGTTCAAAATAAACGGCTGCTGCGTGTAGCCGATCAGCGCAACGGCGGTCAGCGCACACGAAACTCCGACCAAGATTCCGGCTAATGTAACCGATTGGCGGCTTCTGTATCGCCCGATTCCGTAAACGGCAACTGCCGAAGAAATCGCCGCGTAAAAGGCAATCTCCAGACCTTTCGGCGCGAGAAGTCCGGCGAGAAACGCGGCGAAAAACCCTATAAACAAAGCGGTTCTTCTGTCCGCCAGCAAATTCATCAGCAAACTCGAAAAAGCAAAAGGAATCGCAAACGACCAGATCGTTGGATCGTTAAGCGGTGCTTTGACGTTTTGCAACGCCGTAAAATCGGCAAGCCGGAAAAAAATCGCCATCAGAGCCGTCTGGACGACAACGATAAAACCGAACAGCATAAAAGTTTTCTCTTCGGACAGAACGATTCTGGAAATGTTGCCGCGATGCTGTATAAATTTCCAAGCCACCCAAAATAGTGCCGAAATAAGTGCGAGAAGACCGAGAAAGCGATTCCATTGACGGCTCGAATTGCTGTAATTTTGAATCGCCGAAATTTCGCCGAGAACTTCCTGCGTAATCGTATCTCCTTCGCGCACAATCGTCTGACCGCGTTTGAGCGAGATTTTCAGCGGCTGCGTTCTGAGCGACTCGGCAATTTTGGCGTTTTCCGTCGCTTGGCTGTCATATACGAGATTCGGCTGAATCAGCGGAGAGAGTGCTTTATAAAAGGTTTCCTGCTCGGTTTCCGACAAACTTTTTATCTGCTCCAGATCGGTTTTCAGTTTGCTTCTCGCGCGGGTTAAGGAAATCCGGCTGTTCTGCGGCAATTTTACGGTGTCCTGCTGATTCGGTTTCTGCCGGTCAATCAGCGTGATTTCGTCTTCGAGATACGGCTGATCCTGATCGCCGTAAATTACGCCTTCGGTGTTTTCCGTCAAAGCTCTGATAACGGATTCTATCTCATTTTCGCTGAATTTGCGGTTGGCAAAAACTTTTCCCAACTGTTCGCCGCCCGCGCCCGACCATTTGATGTCGGAATTTTCCGAATTACCGACGTTTGAATTAGTATTTGTACTCGCGTCTGCGTTTGTATTTATACTGCCGGCTGCCGCCTTTTTTCTTTGCAAATCTTCCCAAGCCGAACGAAAATTCTGAACCACCGCTTCCGAACGATTCGATTCAAAATTAAATATCGGTCTGACCGTATCTTTGGCGACCTGTCTGATTCGCTCGGTTTCCTTTTCGTCAATTTTGGTAATATCGGCGGGAGAAATAATGCTTTCGCGGGCGATGTCGCCTTCTTCGTAATTAATGGATGTCGAACGCCACAGCGGATTGTTTATTAAAATGGTGGTCAAAACACAGAAAAGTGCAAATACGAACCAAAATTTCTGCGAATCGGTAATTTTGCCAAAGAAGTTTGCAGTTAAATCGCTGAATTTTCTGCGAATCTTATTCAGGGGCGCGGTTAATTTTTCTGTTGTTTTGCTCATCAATCTGCAAAATTAGTATGCCTCAGCGGAACTGCTTTCAAATTGTTTGCTCAAATCTCTCGCCAATAAATCTCCGATCTTATCCAGCAGTTTGTTCAGCGATTTCGGTTTAACAGCTGAAACTGCCACGCTTTCGTAATCTTTGTCAAGCGTCGAAGTCTGGCGAATCAGCGACTGTATGGAATTTTTATCAAGCAAATCGGTTTTATTCAGCACGATCAAACGCGGAATATCAATCAATTCCAAATCGGCTAAAATTTTATCAACCGATTCGACGTGCGCCAAACAATTCGGGTTTGATGCGTCCACGACGTGAATCAGCAAATCGCTGTCGCTGATCTCTTCGAGCGTCGCGCGAAACGCCGCAACGAGTGCTTCGGGCAAATCGCGGATAAATCCAACCGTATCGTTGATAATTATTTCCTGCTCAATCGGCAGACGCAGACGGCGCGAAGTCGGGTCTAAGGTCGCAAACATTTTTTCGACGGCGTAAACGTCGCTGTTCGTCAACTGATTCAAAAGCGTGGATTTTCCGGCGTTCGTGTAACCGACCAGCGAAATTATCGGAACATTTTTGTTCATTCGCCGCTTGCGTCTTTCCTGCCTTTGACGGCTTAAATTTTTCACTTGTTTTTCAAGCTGCGAAATCTTATCGCGCACGCGCCGGCGGTCTGTTTCGAGTTTCGTTTCGCCGGGTCCGCGCCCGCCGATTCCGCCTGCCAGACGCGAAAACGCTGAATTCTGACCTTGCGCCAGACGCGGCAGCAGATACTTCAATTGCGCGAGTTCGACCTGAAATTTTCCTTCTCTCGATTGAGCGCGTTGCGCGAAAATGTCCATAATAAGCTGCGGACGGTCAATAACTTTTAGGTCAGTCGCTTCGGACAAAGAGCGAACCTGCGCGGGCGTTAATTCCGCGTCGAAAACAATCAAATCCGCGCCCAGACGCATCGCGCGAATCAGCATTTCGTCGAGTTTTCCGCGTCCTAAAACGGTTTTCGGGTTTATCTGATTTCTGCGCTGAATAATTTTGTCCAGAACGACGACATCAGCCGACAGCGCGAGTTCTTCGAGTTCCTGAATTGATTCTTCCGCATCGGAAATGTAGCCCGTCGTTACGCTGACAAGAATCACGCGGTCACGATTCGTCTGACGATTGCGGCGAGTTCCGCGAATCCGCGCCATTTCGTTTTCGAGCGAATTTATCAGCTGCGTAAAATTCGCGTCCAAGTGCGCCGGAATGTTCGGTTCTAAAAATTCGTAAGGCAGAGTTTCCGCCTCGGTTTCGATATTTTCGGCATTCATCGGCAAAAGATGCGCCGAATAAACTTCGTTCGGCAAACCCGTCTTGTCGTCAACCTGAATCGCCGCCATCAGATCGAGCCGCAAAAGTGCCAAATCGGTCAAATCGTCCTGCGTTAATTTCTCGCCCGAAAGATGCGTGTGAACGCAGCGCAGACCGCGAAATCTGTCAGCCGAAACGCGGGCGCGTCCGAAATCCGGCATCTCGATCCGCTTCGCGTCGCCGACCATTACATATTCGACTCGCCCTTTTCGGTTAATAAGCACGCCGACCTGTCTGCCTGTTTCGTGTGATATTTCCGATAATTGTCTGGCAAGTTCGGGCGAAATGATTTGTTCGGGAGCGACGCGCCGGGTGGAAAGTCTTTCGATGCGTTTTAATTGATTGTGTTTTAATCCTTGCGTTAAGCCGTAAACGGTGCTGATAAATTTTTTACCTCCGAATGCTGTTTTGCAATGATTTTAGTATATCACATTCGTTTTTCAAAGATAATTACAAAAGCCTTCAACTAATTTTACAGTAAAGCATTAGTCAAAAGTTGAAAGGTCAGTAGCGTCGTGCGTAAGCCGATGCGTTTGCACAACCGAAACGAACGCATCGGCTCACGCCGACGCTACTGACAAGAGCGAAACTTTTGACTGCCGATAACATTTTACAGACTACAAATTTGACTTGAACGAATCGGCATTCATACAATCAAAAAATGCAGCCGCGCACAAAAAGGCAGAAGGAGATTTTCGATTATATAAAGCAGTATATCGAACGACACGGTTATCAGCCGTCGTATCAGCAAATTGCCAGACATTTAAATATTTCTTCAAAAGGCGGAATCGCCAAACATATCCACGCGCTTGAAAAGCAGGGTTTGCTTGAGAGAAATTATGAAAGCGGAAGTTTTAAGCTCGAAATCAATCCGACCAAATCAATTTTAGAAGTCGTCTGCGAAATCGAATGGCTCGAACTTCCCTCTAATGAAAATTACGCGGAAAATTGGGAAAAAGATTTTTTATTTGTTCCGAAATTCCTTATCGGTCATCATTCGCCCGCAAAAATCCGCGCTTTTCGGGTGTTAAACAACGCGATGCTCGAAAAACACATTCTCGAAGGCGACGTTGCTTTGATAAAAAAAACCGTTTTCGCCCGCGACGGCGATATAATCGTCGCTCTGCTCGAAAAAAAACGCGCCGTATTAAAGCAGTTTTATCGCTCCGGCGCAAACGTCGAACTGCGTCCGGCAAACGAAAATTACGATTCGATAATTCTGCCCGCCGACCAAATCGAAATAAAGGGAATTCTGCAAAGCATTTTGCGTCCCGCCGATTAAAAAGGTATCCTGTTTCAATAAATTTAATCATAAAAAAAGCGGAAAATTAAACGCAGAGAGCGCGGAGATTTTTTTAAAATTTGAGCATAATATTTAGAAAAATTTATTCAAAACTCTGCGTTCTCTGCGTTAAAACCGGAAATTATTATGTCAGAAATTCAAACTCCGAACGCCAGTTACAGTTTAACTCTGCGCCTGAAAATTCAGAATCTGCCGGGAAAACTCGGTGAAATCACAACCGCCATCGGCAAAACGCGCGGCGACATCGAAGCGATTGACATCGTTTCCGTCGGCAAGGATTTTTTGATCCGCGATATAACCGTCAATGCCGCGTCGGAACAGCACGACGAGGAAATCGTCAATTCGATCAAACATATTGAAGGCGTTGAATTGGTCAATATTTCAGACCGGACATTTTTGATGCACCTCGGCGGAAAGATCGAGATTGTTTCAAAAATCCCTCTGAAAACCCGCGCCGATTTGTCAATGGCTTACACGCCGGGCGTTGCCAGAGTTTGCGAAGCGATTCACAAAGACGCGGAAAAAGCCCACACTTTGACTATCAAGAAAAATACGGTTGCCGTCATCTCCGACGGAACTGCCGTTCTCGGTTTGGGCGACATCGGACCTGCCGCAGCGATGCCCGTAATGGAAGGAAAATGCCAGCTTTTCAAAGAATTCGGCGGCGTTGACGCGTTTCCGATTTGTCTGGACACGAAAGACCCGCACGAGATTATCCAAACGATAAAAAATATCTCCGTCGCGTTCGGCGGCATAAATTTGGAAGACATTTCCGCGCCCAGATGTTTTCAAATCGAAGACCGTTTGAAAGAAGAACTGGACATTCCCGTTTTTCACGACGACCAGCACGGAACAGCCGTCGTCGTGCTTGCGGCTTTGATAAACGCGCTTAAAATTGTCGGCAAAAAAATGGAAGACATCAAATTAATCGTCAACGGAGTCGGCGCGGCGGGCGTTGCCTGCACGAAAATCGTGCAGGCGGCGGGCGTTAAAAACATCATCGGCTTGGATCAAACCGGCGCACTTTACGAAGGACGCGCCGAAAATATGAATTGGGTCAAAGATTGGTATGCGAGAAACACGAATCCGAACCGCGAAAAAGGCTCGATTCACGATGTCATCAAAGGCGCGGACGTTTTTTTCGGTTTGAGTGTGCCGAAAGTCATTAATGTAAAAGATTTGAAAAATATGAATTCGGACGCGATAATTTTCGCAATGGCAAATCCGATTCCCGAAATTATGCCCGAAGAAGCCCACGCGCACGTCGCTGTAATGGCAACCGGACGAAGCGATTATCCGAATCAAATCAACAACGTCCTGTGCTTTCCCGGAATTTTTCGCGGCGCATTAAACTGCCGCGCGTCAAAAATAAACGAGGAAATGAAGATCGCGGCGGCAAACGCAATTGCGGAAATAATCACCGCTGACGAACTTTACTCCGATTACATAATTCCATCTGTTTTCGATAAACGAGTCGGCGAAGCCGTCGCCGAAAAGGTCGAAGAAGCCGCCTACAAAACGGGCGTTGCCAAACGCGAAAGAGCAACAAGCGATTCGGAATTTTAGAAATCTAAATTATAGTAAGCGCGAAGCGGACTGGAGCGCAAGCGTCCCGCTTGCAACCGTCGCGCAAGCGGCGGAACTGTGTTTACCTGCACAAATGTAGTTTTCAAACGTCTTTTTCGCGCTCTGCGCTCATTGCAAGCGGGACGCTTGCGCTCCAGTCAATAAGTTTTTATCCGCTGACGGCGTTTGCCATTCGCATAAAATCCGCGACGACGGCGCGGATTTCGCCGTAACTGTAATCTTCGCCCAAAAAATGCTTGATCGCTCCGATGCCTTGCTCGGCGTTGAGTTCGATGATCGCGTTTCTGATAGATTCGATTTTTTCTTCCGGCACAATATCAGTCAATTTTACTTCGCCCGTCGGAATATATCTGACCAGATGCGTTTCAACCGTGCTTGTTGTCAATTCGCGCCGTCCGGCGATTTCTTCAATCGTTGCGCCGTCTTCAAACATTTCCAAAGTGATCGAATAAGTGCTTTCGCCTTTTGCATTTTTCTTGACGCGCTTTTTTTGCGTCCGCTTAGGCGTTTTCAGTTCGATGCGCGAATCGTGTCCGTTTTCTTGGCAGTAATCGCGCACGACTTCCAGAAAATCAACTCCGTATTTCTCCATTTTCACGTCGCCAACGCCGGAAATTTTCAGCATTTCTTCTTCCGTTTGCGGCAGATAAGTCGCCATCTCGATCAAAGCTGCGTCGGAGAAAATAATATACGGCGGTATTCCTTCTTCACGCGCAAATTTTGTCCGCAATTTTTTCAATTCGGCAAATAATTCTTCGATATACGGATGCGAAACTTCCGGCACGAGCGATTTTTCCTTTTTGTCTTCTTTTTCGGCAACCTTAAAAAGTTCGACCTTTGTATTTCCGAGCAGAACGTCTTCGCTTTTTTCGGTCAAAACAATCGTCGGATACTGCCCGCCCGTCTGCGCGATGTAGCCTTGCTGAATCAAATCCTTAAAATAGTCATACCAATTATTCTTCGAGATGTCCGCGCCGACTCCGTAAGTTTTTAAATTAAGATGTTCGAGCCGAATTTTCTTGGACTTCGAGCCGCGCAAAAAATCTATCAAATAACTCAAACCGAATCGCTGCTCGGTTCGATAAACCGCGCTCAGAGCCTTTTGCGCGATAATCGTTCCGTCAAATTTCTCAAACGTCGTGTTGCAGTTGTCGCATTTGCCGCAATCTTCCGCTAAAACCTCATCAAAATATTCGAGCAAAAACTTTCGACGGCAGACTTTCATTTCGCCGTATTCGCCCATTTGATTGAGCTTTTTGAGCATTATTTCGGTTTGCTGTTCGTTATTTTCAACTTCGGCAAAACCTTTTAATTTGACGACATCGCCCCAACTGAAAAAAAGCAGCGCGTGGCTTTCCAGCCCGTCGCGCCCGGCGCGTCCGGTTTCCTGATAATAACTTTCGATGTTTTTCGGCAAATCCGTATGCACGACAAAACGCACGTTCGATTTATCAATTCCCATCCCGAAAGCGATAGTTGCGACAATGATCTTCACATCATCGTTCAAAAATAATTCCTGATTTTTATCGCGTTCGTCCTTCGTCAAACCCGCGTGATACGGCAAGGCGGAAAAACCTTCGTCGCGCAGATCGTAAGCCAGAGAATCCACCGAAGCCCGACTCAAACAATAGATAATCCCGCTTTCGTCGCGCCTTTCTTCGAGAAATTCGAGCAGACGGGCGTAAGAATTCCGCTTAGGCTCAACCGCATAAAAAATATTTGGGCGATTAAAACTCGATACGAAAAGTTCGTAATCTTTGAGTCCCAAACGCTTGATAATATCGCCCCGAACCAATTTATCCGCCGTCGCCGTCAGCGCGATCAGAGGCGTTTCGGGAAAATAATGTTTCAACTTCTTTAATTGCCGATATTCCGGGCGAAAATCGTGTCCCCAACTCGAAATGCAGTGCGCTTCGTCAATCGCAAACAGCGAAATGTCAACTGATTGCAGAAAATCTATAAACTGATCGCCGCTCTGAAAAAGTCTTTCGGGCGCGACATACAAAAGTTTCAATTCCCTGCTCCGAATTTTCTGAAAAACCTCCGTCTGCTCGCGTCCCGTCTGCGTCGAATTCAGAAAAGCCGCTGAAATTCCATTGCTCACAAGCGCGTCAACCTGATCTTTCATCAACGCAATAAGCGGCGAAACCACAAGCGTCAAACCGTCATTCAAAAGCGCGGGAATCTGATAACACAGCGATTTCCCGCCACCCGTCGGCATCAAAACAACCGCATCTTTTTTCTCTAAAACACACTCAATCGCCGCCTGTTGATTCATCCGAAACGAATCATAGCCGAATTGATGTTTTAAGATTTCTTTTGCTTTCTTAATATTCATTTTTCCAACAAAATTTAAAACATTCCCAAGCGCGAAGCGGACTGGAGCGCAAGCGTCCCGCTTGCAATGAGCGCGTAGCGCGAAAAAGACGTTTGAAAACTACGTTTATGCAGATAAACACAGTTCCGCCGCTTGCGCGACGGTTGCAAGCGGGACGCTTGCGCTCCAGTCGCTTCGCCCCACTTCGCGCTCAAATTACTTTTTCTCATTTTTATAAAACGCGCTTGAAAACTTCCAATCTTCCGGCTTTTCACAAAGCCCGGCTTTAACCGGATTATTTTCAATATATTTTATGACATTTATAAAATGTTTTCGATTGCGAACGTATCGGTCAAACGGTTCGTGCTGCCAAAACTGACCTTTGCGGTTCAAAATTTTGTTCGCTTCGTGCGCTGTAAATGACTTTATCGAATGCGCGATTTCTCCCAATTCTACATTTTTAAACGGCATAGCCAAAAAGTGTATGTGATTCGGCATTATCACCCAAGCTGTCAACTGATATTTATTATCGTGATGAAAAAACAGACTGTTCCGCGTCACTTCCGCCACGCGCTCGTCTTGCAGAAAACATTCGCCGTAACCTTTATCAAGATATTTTTCAACATTTTTACGAAACCGGATTTTTCCCTTTTCGCCCTGATCTCTCGTTTCTTCACGCCATAATTCAACGACCTCTCGCGGCAGAGAATCAAACAAACTAAACGTCAAAAACTGCGGAATCTCGCCGCCTTCAAAATGCGGAATATAGCTGCGAGAATACCAACCGAGTTTTGAGCGAAATCCCTTTGGTTGAAAAGCATAATCCGTTGCCATAATTATTTACGTCATTAAAACGCGAAGCGGACTGGAGCGCGGGGCGTTCCCGCTTGCATCCGTCGCGCAAGCGGTGGAACTGTGTTTACCTGCACGAATCTTAATTATTTAACGCCTTTTTCGCGCTCTGCGCTCATTGCAAGCGGGACGCTTGCGCTCCAGTCGCTTCGCCTCGCTTTGCATTTAACTTCTCTGCCAATTTCGGAATAAATTTCTTCGGCGCGTCAATCGCGCCCTTTATGTGCCGATGATTCGTAAAATGTCCGGCGACATAAACGCCCGAAATATTCGTTTCAAAAGTTTCTTCGTTGTAAACCGGCACTTCGCCGTATTTATTAAATTCCGTTTCAACGCCGAGATTTTTCAGCATCGTCAAATCCGCGTCCGCGCCGATTAAAACGAAAACGACATCGTTTTTCAAAACCTGCGTTTTTCCGTCTTCGTCTTCCAAAATCACATCTTTCTCGCGGATTTCCAAAACTTTGCCGAGAAAAAACAAATTCAAACAGCGTTTTCTAAGCTGCTTTTGCAAAGGTTCGCGCACCCAATATTTTATGCAGCCCTGTTTCGGATCGGTGCTTTCCCAATCTTTGCGAAAGATCGCCAAAGTCGCGTCCGCGCCTTCTTCCGCCAGAAAAAGCGCGGCTTCGCCCGCCGAATTTCCGCCGCCGACAATTAAGGCTTTCTTTTTCACCCAAGGATAAGTTTCGCGGAAATGATCGTGAACCTTCGGCAAATCCTCGCCTTTTGCGCCCAATTTTCGCGGATAATCCATCGCGCCGACGGCAAACAAAACATTCTTTGATTCGTAAACCGCTTTGTCTGATTCGATTACAAAATGATTTTCACCCGTTTTTTCAACTTCTAAGACTTTTTCTTCCCAACGAACATTCAGTTCATTATCCAAAACAAACCGCACATAATAAGAAAGCAATTCCTCTCTGGTCGGCTTTTCCCGCGCCGGTTTCAAATCGCCTTCGACAAATTCGAGTTCATTCGTCGTCGAAAAAACGGTCAGACCGACCGGATATTGATAAATCGTATTCCCGATCAAACCTTTTTCTAAAACGAGATATTTTAAGCCGAGTTTTTTCGCTTCAAACGCGGCTGAAATTCCCGCCGGTCCCGCGCCGATAATGATAAGGTCAAACATTTAGATTATTTCTTTCGTTTTCGTTCTTCTAACATTCCTAATGAGCCAATAATTATTTGTCCTAAACCGAATAAAGCAACAATCGGCGACCAAATAAAAAAGCGTCCCTCGCCCGTCAAAAATATCGAAGCCAAACTCCCCAGCAAAAAAAATGCTCCGAGTGCAAATATGCCAATGCCGGTATAAAAGATCGTTTTATTTGATTTGAATCTGTATCTACGACTTTCATCCAACTCCTGCTCTATTGATTGCTCTTTAATTTCATCAGAAAGCGGAACGAAGCAAAAGCGACAGCTATCTACTTGATTTGAAATATACTGCCTACACGACGGACACTTGAAAGATTGATATGTATCATTATTTGCCATAAAACTTACCGATCTGTTTCCTCCAATTTTTTCAACTGCTCCGTAAATTTCTCGATCTGCAATTTCGTATTTTCAAGTTCGCGCTTTGAAGCCAGATAATTTTCCCATTCATTCGTATTCGTCAGAGCCTTGACGACATCTTCATCCAAAGCGTGCGACATCACGACGAGCAGATCGCTCAACGCTTCGTGTCCGTCTAAAAGCGAGTTTATAATCGTATAAGCGAGTTTTGCGTTCGGCAAATCTATGTCCAAATCGTCTTTATTTATTTGTGCTGTGTTCATTTTCCTTTATTTGCGGAGTTATTTCGGGAAATCCGCTGTTTTTATTTATTACCCAAAATTCGGTTTCTATATCGGAGCGATAACCGCCGTAAAATATTTGAATTTTGCTTGAGGGAAGTTTGGCTTCGTCGGCTAATTTTTTTCTGCCGTTTTCGATAAACAGAGTTAATTTATCAATGTCATATTGTTCTGCGTCCGCATAAAAAACGATTACTCCCTGCAAAACTTTCCCGTTTTTCAGAAATTTGCCGAAATCGGCACTCAGCCAATAGAATCTTTCCGCTTCTTTTATTTCTCTTTCTTCTTTCGATAATTCGGTTTCAAATTCGTCGTCCGAATGCGGTTCGTCAAACTCCTTGTAATATTCTTCGATAACGGCAGGCAATTGAAATTCTCCGAAATCCGCGTAAAGTATTGACTTATCGTAAAGAAAAGTTTTGTGTTTGGGAATCGTCGGTTTCGGAACTGTATTTGTCGGTTTCGGAATTTTTCCGTTTTCGGGAACGACCCAAATTTCGGTAATTTCTTCTTCACGAAATCCGCCTTCGATAAATTTAATTCGGCTTTGGTCGTAATTTCTAAAATAAACGCTCTGCAAAAGCTGCTTCATTGTCCAAGTCATTTTCTCAAATCTGGCAGGCAAAGAATTTGCAGATTTATAATGAATCACATAACCTTTCGAGTTTTTGTTATTGTTCAGCGTTATAAAAAGATTATCAATTCTCGCGCTCGCATCGCAGTTGCCGATTCTGCCGAATTCATCAATTTGATATGTTTCAACTTCGTCTGATGATTGAGCAAAAACAAATGAACTCATCAAAATCAAAATTAAAAATAAAATTCTCAACATAAAATTCTCCCGCCAAATTTTTGCAAACGCAATTTCAGAATCGTTTTCACGTTTGATTATATATTTGTCCGCCGCGCGTTTCCAAATTGTTTTGTCGGCTTTGTTTCAAAGTTGTGCATAAAATGCGAAATTTAACTTTACTTGACTGACGAAAACAAATATAAAAATCCGCCGGTTTTCGATTTTTGCAACTGTTATTTTGGATGCAAAAACATTATTCTTAGTAAGGCATTGATAAATAATTATGAACTGGATTTTCTGGATTTTACTAACATTTTTTGCAATTTCCCTCGTAATGACGGCGATCACCGCTTATCGTTATCGCCGGTATCTGCAAACGGGCTGGTTCGTGCTTAAAACTTACCGGCAGATGAAGCAAAAATCGCCCGCCAAACAAAAAAATATCGAAACAAACGCCGGCAAAAATGATTCGCCGCTTGTCCGCTGTTCAAAATGCGGAGATTGGACGGCGCAGGATGATGCGGTAAAACTCAAATCGAGTTATTACTGCTCGCATCGCTGTATGGAAGAATCGTTTCAAATGCAAAATTAAAAGTTAAAATAAGAATCCCGCTAATTTTTTTATCAATTATCCTGCAACTTCGGCAACCTTTTTACGTTCTCAGGATACTTTTAACTGATAAAGCCAAAATAAAAAATTTCGAGGTTTGAAAATTATGTATAAATTTTGCCGCATTTCTCTCGCACTGATTTTTTTGATTGTTCCTTTTTCCGCGCTTGCTCAAGAACCTGAAAATGCTGAAAATCGTGAACATTTCGTAAAACTCGCCGAACAAATTCTTGCCGACGCGCAAAATCTGCAATTGCCGGAAAACCGCGCCGTCGTTTACGCACAAGTCGGGGCGCAAATTTGGCAGACGGACAAAAAACGCGGCGAACAACTTTTTCAGACGGCAATCGGCGAACTTATCAACGCTCAGAATCAGGCGGCGTTTGATGCCGAAAATTATTATAATCAAGGTTTGCGCTACGGACAGTCGCCGCGCGTGGACATTTTGAATTCTATTGCAAGTCGTGATGCCGAACTCGCTCTGAAAATGCAGATCAAAAGCCGCCCGGCAAATCTCGCCAAAATACTCGCGTCCGCTGTTCGCAACGGGAAAACTAAAAAAAGCGCGAATAATAATCAGCAGTATGTCGTTCAGGAATTGAATTTGGAAAGACAATTCAAGATGATGTGGGCAAATCAAAATCCCGAACGCGCCGTCGAAATTTTCCGCGATTCCTTAAAATCCGGCGTTTCATACAACGCGATAAGTTTTTTGCAGAATCTGCACAAAAAATCGCCCGATGCCGCTAATCAACTGCTCGCAGAAACAATCGAAAAACTTTTGAGCGTCAAACTTACCGACAACAACATCAGCAACGATTTTGGAACGATGCTGAATTTTCTGACGCAGTTCGGAAACAAACAAACCGACGATGCCGATAGGCTGACGATTTCCGACGCGCTTTTGAGAAGTCTGGCTGATAAAATTTCAACACATTGGCTGAATCTGAAAAATTCCTATTATTATAACGAAAATGCCTTTAATATAATCGAGAAATTTTTCCCGAACCGCCTCGCGCAGATCAAACAAAAGCAGAGCGAGCAAAACAAAAACAACGAAGAATATTT
The DNA here is from genome assembly GCA_965214585.1 of Pyrinomonadaceae bacterium. Classification (GTDB taxonomy): domain Bacteria; phylum Acidobacteriota; class Blastocatellia; order Pyrinomonadales; family Pyrinomonadaceae; genus JAHCHG01. Next base: position 4,184,310 of record OZ243957.1, read on the forward strand.
GAGATACAGCGAGTTGATGAAAAACGATCCGACGGCTGAAGAATTGCTCGGAGAAGCTGAAAATTTCTCAAATTTTCAAGGTTCGCTTTATTCGCAAGCCGCACAGAAACTTGCTCAGACGGGAAATTTGACGCAGGCGGAAAATATTCTCAACTCCAACCTTCCCGCTGACCAAGCGAAAAACCAATTGTCGAATATTTATCAGAATCTGGCGCAGCAAGAAATTTCCAAAGGTAATTTTGACCAAGCGGAAAATCTGATAAATCAAATCGCTCAAAAACAAAGCCGCATTGCGATTATGACCAATCTCGCACAGTCAATTTACAATAAAAATCCCGAAGAAAACAAAAATCGTGCCGTCGCGGTGTTGGACAGAGCCGATTCATTGATCGAAAATCCAATTTCAACGCTCAACGATATTTCGATGAAACTAGGCATCGCTTCGGCTTATCTGCAAATTGATTCGGAAAAAAGTTTCCGAATTGTCGAGCCGCTGATTCCGCTTTTTAACGAATACGTCCGCGCTCAAGCCGTAATTTCAAAATTCAACGGCGACGGAACTCTGAAAAACGGCGAATACGGCATCGAAAACGCCCGCAGTATGGGCGGAATAAATTATCTGAGAGTCATTATCGCTCAACTCCAAATTAAAGACTTTAACAGAACAATGCAGCTAATAAACGGTCTGGAAAGACTCGAAACGAGAATCGGTTTGAAACTCCAGTTAATCGAGCAAATCCAAAATCTCCCGATCAACGGCAGAATAAAGCTTAGGTCAGGATTTTAGCGAAAAGTTCCAAAATATAAAACTCCAAACGCCATTCATCCGTTGTCGCAGCCTTGCTTTCCGTCGTTAATCTCACCACGCGTGCCGCTTCAAACTGCCGGTTGCTGATCTCGACTTCTTTGATTGTTCCCTTAATCGCTTTGAAACTTTCCGCTGATATTTCTTTCATTCTAACTTCGTATAAAAATTATATTTTCAAAACAAAAAAGCGCGTGAGGTTTAATTCACACGCTTTCAGTTTTATCCGTTTCGCCAATCTCTTGCTATTCGTTCTTCTGTTCGCCGAGCATTTTCAATATGTTTAACTTGATCGCGCATCTCGACGATCAAAAAGTTGGTGAAATCTGGATGATAATTCCACTGTATCTTAGGTTCTTCATCTTCGCCGGGTTCAATGTAATAATGCACTGGCGGATTATCGCCTTCCGTTGTGTTGAAAAAACAGAATTGATAACCTTGGTGCATCCAAAAAGCATAAGCATCTTCGGGAAATCGTTGCGGCGCATTATCTTCAATTAAAAATTCTCGTGCAGTTTGCTGTAACTCAACCAAATCAACTTCGTCATAGAAAATGTCCGAACCGATCTCAAAATCTCCGAGTCCCTTTCCTGCGTATAACAAAAACTCTTTGTAAGCAAGCGGCAGTTCTAATCTCAATTGTCGTTCTAATTCGGCAACTTCTTCTGGAGTGCAGCCTACGGCTTGTCCTTCATAATCGAAACCAAGAGTTTTGTCCCATCCGTTTTCTTGTGCCAAGTTTAATACTTTTTCTAAATACATATTATTTTCCTTTCTTCTCAATGAAGTTGCCGGACGCGACTTCGATTCTTACATTTGGAAACATTTCTCTGAATTGTTTCACAACATCGGTGCAGGAATCGCACGGCGGGCGTTTTGTGAAAATATGTATCATTTCGCTGAATCTAAATTTTAGTTTTAACCGTTTCGCCAATCTCTAGCGAGTTCCGCTTCAAGTCGTTGAGCGTTCTCAAGGTGTTTAGCTTGATCGCGCATTTCGACAATTAGAAAATCAGTAAAATGTTTTTGATGATTCCACGCAAAATCATCTTTGAAAGATTCTTGATGAAAGTGAACGGGCGGATTGTCGCCTTCCGATGTTCTGAAAAAACAAAACATATAACCTTGGTGCATCCAGAATACATAAGCATCATCAGGAAGTTTTTGCGGAAAATCATCTTCTGCCAAAAATTCCCGTGCAATCTGTTGTAGTTCAATTAAACCTACATCGTCATCGTAAAAAATTCTAGAACCATTCTCGAAACTGCCTAAACCTTTTCCTGCGTATAATAAAAATTCTTTATAAGCAAGCGGCAGTTCTAATTTTAACTGCTGCTCTAATTCAGCAATTTCTTGTGGAGTGCATCCTTTTATTTGATTTGGATGAGAAAAAGAAAGCGTTTCATCCCATCCATTTTCTTCAGCTTGATTTATTACTTTTTCCAGATACATATTATTTTCCTTTTTTCTCAATAAAGTTGCCGGATGCAACTTCGATTCTCACATTCGGAAACATTTCACGGAATTGTTTGACAACATCCGTGCAAGAATCACACGGTGGACGTTCGGTAAACAAATAAATTGTGCCTTTGACATCTTTCTGATTCGTATATTTTGTAAACGGATTAGTATTTTTATTACTGTAATAGATTAATAGCTTTTTTGTGATTTCTTTCTTTAGCCATTTCTATCGGAGTTCTTCCATAATTATCTGTTTCATTAGTGTTGGCTCCGGCATCTAGTAAAATTTTCGTTATTGTCGGATTCGGAAAATCATCGCCTAAACCTTGTGTTGCATAATCCATTTCAATATCCAAAGCGTGGTGCAACGGTGTCATACCCGATATTTTCGCATTTGGGTCAGCACCGATTTTTACGAGAAATTTGATAACCTCAACTTGCATATTTTCAATAGCGGCGTGTAATGGATTCCAATTTTCACCATTCACATTAGGACTTACTCCGCTGTTAATTAAGTTTTCTGCCTGCTGAACATCTCCGTTAAAGCAGGCATTTATAAGTTCTTCCGTCAAACTCATTTTTATTTGTAACCTCCGCTTCCAACTTCCAATTTGATATTTGGAAACATTTCTCGAAATTGGTCAAAAACTTTTGTGCAGGAATTGCACGGTGGTCGTTCAGTAAAAATGTATATTTTACCTTTAACTGTTTTTGCATTAGCAGAGTGTTTATTAGCAAAATCTTCAAGTATTTTCACCTCCGAATCATAAGCTCTGTTATGTCCGTCAACTTCAATCTTGAAAAATCTCTTTTCCGGTATCGAAACTGTATTTTTGCTACTGAACTCGCCGCTATGTCCTACAACTCGCCATTGTTTTCCATCAACAGAAATGTTTGCAAAGCCAATGTTTCTGCCTTTACCTATTTGTAAATCTTGCCGAATATTTTGAACTTCTCTGATTCCTTTGACGATTTCAACTTGTCGGAAAAACTCTGCCGTCGTCGGCGTTACAAATCTTGGTTCTTGTTTGACCGTGCCTTGCGCCGGGTCTAAATTCTTAGCTAAACGCCAATCATCCGTTGTCGCAATTTTACCTTCCGCCGTCAATCTCACGCCGCGTGCCGCTTCAAACTGCCGGTTGCTGATCTCGACTTCTCTGACCGCGCCTTTTGTCGCCGTGTAGCTTTCCGCCGAAATTTCTTTCAGTTCTATGCCGCGTCTCGTTTTCACCGTTTGCAGATATTTGATCTCATCCGCCGTTTTGCCTGCCGTTCGATAAACCGCGCCGCCTTCCTTCGCCGTCAGCGGTCTGCCTTGTTCGGCTAACGTCAGATTCAAATTATTGCCGACTGACGATTTTAACGCTTGGTCGAACACGCTCAAAACTTCGGCGCGGTTGTTTTTGATGTATTTTACGGCATTTGCGGCGCGGAAACCGCCGCTTAACGCCGACTGCGTAACGATTGATTCAAATATTTTATTGTCATCTAAACCTTGCAGTTTGCCCGTCGTAGCGGGCAACGGAAGTTTAGCCGTAACCGGAGCGATTGCGCCGTTTACGCCCGCAATCGCCGCCGCTTTGACCGATTCGGTTCTGTCGTTCGTCGTGATATAAGTTTCGCCGCCCGCCAAAGTCGCCTGCGTCGCCGCGCTGACCAAAATCATCGTCGCCAACGAACCCGAACCGCCCGTTGCCGCGCCGATTGCCAAACTCGGAACGGTTTGTCCCAAAGCGGTTGACTTGTTCGGCAGATCGTAGGGCGCAATCCGCGTTCGAGTTTTTCGTAAAAGTGTTTGCAATTTCTACGTTAAAATTAATTATCCGATTGTTAGCGGATAATTAAACTCAATTGCTTTTTTCAAAAACTCCTTCATTATTTGTGCTTCTCCAATTGCTCGGCTCAACTCGGTTAATGATAACTGACTGGATTCATCAACAATCAATCCAAAATGCTGATGAACATATTCAACATATTGCGGTAAAACTTTGTTCTCTGAATCTAGAAATTTTTCCACTCTTTCATCAACCTCATCAATTAATTCAAGAATTATTTTAATCTGTTCGACTGAGACGAGATAACCGCCCGATTCGCGTTCATTTTCGTCAGTTTCTATTTCATTTTTCATTAACAGATTGAAATCTTTTCGCACTTGCGGATTTATTAAATCCCACAGTTGCATAGTTCGATTCAGAACAACTTCACCCCGACGAAAACTAACAAAATTTTCTTCCTCTCCTTTTTCAATAAGTCCGAAATAAAACAAATACTCATTGTCAAATGGAAATTGTTTCTCGGACACTTTGCCTATTAAATGAAGTCCCATTTTAATTACCACCTAATTTATTTTGTAAAATTTCATTTGCCAATTGATTGATTTGTTTGGAATCAATGCCGAGATTTTCGTCAAAATGCGGTCTGTCGTCAGCACCTCGCGTTATCGCCCGCGCTTTATTGATACTGCTCAAATCATAATTGTTGGTTATGTCTAAACTTGAGTTGTTTTCAGTTGTGAAAATCCTAACTGATGAATCGTTTGAAGCAATTCTCTTTAAAGCGTCTAACGTATTATCCAATTGTTCTCTTGCCTCGCCATTTGTATCATTTTTACCTGACTTGACTTGTTCAACTTGGACAATTTCGTTTTTTCCGTCAGCGTTCTTTTTAACTACGGCAATGTCCGCATCGGTTATCGGCTGCCAAACTTTACCACCCGATTCTACCAAAAAATCCGTGCTTGGGGCTTTTTGTCCCGGATGTCTTATTTCCCAATCGGCAGCCCAATCCGCTTTTGTTGAAAAACCGCTGTCCTGATAGATTTTCACGCCGTTTTGTATCTCATACCCTTTTGTTGCCGGATATTGAATCGCCAGTTTTTGTTTGGTTAGTTCGATGCTGATTTGTTCCCGTAAAAGCGGCGCATTATTTCTTTTAACAGCTTCGCGTGTCAGCCACCGACTGTTAAATTCAGGCGTATCAATTTGAGTTCGGGCTTTATTTATTGCCTCTTTTCGTAACTCTAATTTACCCGGAAGTTCGGCTTTTCTTTGTGCAATGCTCTCAAACATCTTCACCGGATCACCCGACAACTTTTGAACAAATTCAGTTGTCGTTTTGCTCGTCGCCCGCATCTGCTCAAACTCCGCGCGTCCCGCTTTCGTCAATTTGCTTCTCACACCTTGCAGATATGTTTCCGCCGACTGCTTGTGCAATGTTGCGATGTCCGCATCCGTCAGTTTGATGCCCAGCAAATCAGCTTCGCCCGTCATCGCTTTTTTGAAGTCCGCTAAACTTCGCAAGCCCGATTCCAAATGAAATCCCGCTCTTGTTTTTAATGCGCCGAGCGTGTTTTTATCCAACCCGCCGAGTCCGCCGCCAACCGATAACGCTCCGGCGATCAGTTTTGTCTTGGCAACTGCCAAAGTTTTTCCGGCTTGCTCGTAAGCCGCACGGGTGAAAACCGTGTTGCCTCTGCCGTATTCGGCTTTCGCCTTCGCATACGATTCCTGCAAGTTCTTTCCAAACGATTTCTTTGATTCAACGTCAAAGGTTTGCAGAATCTCGTCCTTATATTTCCACACCGCCTGCTTCGCTTCGTCAATTGACAGCGACGGCTTGCCTTCTTTCGCCGCCAGAAACTCGTTCAGTTTGCCGCCCGCGCGAAAGCCGCCGCTTAGTGCGCTTTGCGTTATGATTGATTCAAATATCTTGTTGTCGTCGAGACCTTGCAGTTTGCCCGTCGCGTAGGTCATTAAAGCGTTACCCGCAACATCGGCAATATACGGCAACTTAGCGGTAACAGGTGCAACCGCGCCTTGAACTCCGGCGATGGTTGCCGCTTTGACCGATTCGGTTCTGTCGTTCGTCGTGATATAAGTTTCGCCGCCCGCCAAAGTCGCCTGCGTCGCCGCGCTGACCAAAATCATCGTCGCCAACGAACCCGAACCGCCCGTTGCCGCGCCGATTGCCAAACTCGGAACGGTTTGTCCCAAAGCGGTTGACTTGTTCGGCAGATCGTAGGGCGTAAGGCGTAATCCGCGTTCGGCTTTTTCGAGATATGCCTTGTCCGCCTGCGACATCTGCCGTGTGCTGATCTGCGATAAATCAGTCCAGAATTTGCGCCGTTCTTCGCGTGTTTCGCTTAAACTCTTTTCGTAAACGGACGTGTCAACTCCGGCTTTTTTCAAACCGTAAATTGCCGCGTCCGTTATCGCGTCATTGACAAAATCGTTCGCGCCCTTTATTCCGGCGACGATGCTGATCGTGCCTTTTTCGACTCCGATGCCGAATTTGACCAACTCGTTCTTGACCGAATCGGGCATATAGCGGTAAAGCGGATGCGTTTCGAGCAGCCCGCGCATAACGCCTTCGGAATAATCGCCGATGTCTTTGCCCAAACCGGCTTGGCGAAAATCGGCTTTTGTTTCGTTGATAATTCGGTCAATCTCTTCCTTTAAAGCCCGGTCGTAACCCATTCTCCGGCTCATCCGGTAAAAAGGATTTTCGCTGTTTCCCGGATCAAACTGTTTTTTCAACCTTGCAATTGCTTCTTCGATGCGCTTATCAATCGCCAGTTCAAATTTATCTCGGACATACTGCGCCCGTTCCGCGTCCGTTCCGGTTTTGTTCAGTTTATTTTCAAAAATCCATTTGCGGTTTGCCGCCGAAACGGTGTATTTGCCGAAGAAATCGGCTTTTTTGTCGCCCGCTTCATTTTGTAATCTCAAAGGTTGAAGCGGCTCATTCTGTCGGGCGAATGTATCCTTTTTATTCAGTTCATAACGCCTCAGTTCGAGTTCGTTCTTGATGGCGATTTTCAGTTCGGCAACGCTTATATCCTGATTGTTTTCGTCGCCGCCGCGCCAATTGATCGCAACTTTTCCATCTTCATTTTTTATGGAATTGATAAAATCATCAACCGACTGCCGGTCACGCGCCGTCGTATAGCCGGCTTTTTGCAGAGCGAGGCGCGTAATCGCTTCGCGCGGATCGTCCATTTGGGCAAAGCGTTTCAGTTCTTCATCGGTAAATGTGAAACTAACGTCTTTGCCGTCCAGACCTTTTTTAAAAAGGCTGTCGTTTTCGCCAATTTGCGCCGCGTCTAATTGATCGTTGAGTTTGCGCGAGAGAAACTGCCCGCGTAAGTTGTTGGAATAATACGAAAAACTTTTCGTGTTTTCGTTTTGTCCGAAAGATTCTACATCTCCATTTGCAAAATTTGCTGCTTTCGATTTAGTTTTGAAATTTTGATCTGAATCCGGTTTATCAAGTCCAAGCGGCTGCGCCTGAAAGTTACTGATTTTGGTCATTGGGAAAATCTCCTGCTGTGTAAAAATTTGAAAAAATTACCGCCTATTTATATTATCGCCGAAAACTGAAAATTGTTTCCCGATTTTTTCAAATTTTTATTTCAAGATTTCCTTCAACGCCTGTCCCGTGTAAGATTTTTTCACTTTTGCAATTTGTTCGGGCGTTCCCTTCGCCACGATTTCGCCGCCTTTTGCGCCGCCTTCCGGTCCGAGATCGAAAATATAATCGGCGGATTTTATCACGTCCAGATTATGTTCGATGACGATGACCGTATTTCCCGTGTCAACCAAACGCTGCAAAACGTCGAGGAGTTTGTGAACGTCTGCGAAGTGCAAACCCGTCGTCGGTTCGTCTAAAATGTAGATCGTTTTGCCCGTCGCGCGTTTTGAAAGTTCTTTGGAAAGTTTTACCCTTTGCGCTTCGCCGCCGGAAATTGTCGTCGAAGATTGACCGAGTTTCAAATATCCCAAACCGACATCAAGCAAAGTTTGCAGTTTGATTTTGATATTCGGAATGTTTTCCAAAATCGGCAGCGCGTCTTCGATTGTCGTGTCCAACAAATCGGCAATCGAAAGCCCTTTATATTTGACCGAAAGCGTTTCGCGGTTGTATCTTTTGCCGCGGCAAACGTCGCAGGAAACGTAAACGTCGGGCAGAAAATTCATCTCGATCCTTTTCATTCCCGCGCCTTCGCACGCCGCACAGCGTCCGATTTTGACGTTAAACGAAAATCTTCCCGATTTATAGCCGCGCTCTCTGGATTCGGGCAGCATCGCGTAAAGTTCGCGGATCGGCGTGAAAACTCCCGTGTAGGTCGCCGGATTTGAACGCGGCGTTCTGCCAATCGGCGATTGGTCAATTTCGATCACTTTGTCAATATTCTCTAAGCCTTCGATTGATTTGTGCGCGAGAGGTTCGTGGACGGATTTGTAAATGTGTTTTGCCAAACCGCGATACAAAATGTCGTCAATCAAAGTTGATTTTCCCGAACCCGAAACGCCCGTAATGACGTTCAAAACGCCAAGCGGAATTTTGACGTTGATATTTTTCAAATTATGCGCCGTCGCGCCTTTGACCGTGATAAATTTCCCGTTCGGTTTGCGGCGTTTCTTAGGAACTTCGATTGAAAGTTTGCCCGAAAGATATTTTCCGGTCAGCGAATCTTTCGATTTTTCGATCTGTTTCGGCGTTCCCTGCGCGATCAATTCGCCGCCGTGAGTTCCGGCAAGCGGTCCCAAATCAACGACATAATCGGCGTTTTCAATCGTTTCTTCATCGTGTTCGACGACCAAAACCGTATTTCCCAAATCGCGCAATTTTTGTAAAGTTTCGAGCAGTTTCTGATTATCGCGCGGATGCAAGCCAATCGAAGGTTCGTCTAAAACATACAAAACGCCGCGAAGCTGCGAACCGATCTGCGTTGCCAGCCGAATCCGCTGACCTTCGCCGCCGCTTAAAGTTCCCGACGAACGATCAAGCGTCAAATATCCTAAACCAACCGTGTTCAGAAAATTCATACGCTCGCGGATTTCGCGCAAAACGAGTCCCGCGATTTTTTCCTGACGTTTGTTTAACTCGATTTTTTCAAATTTTTCAATCGAATCTTCAATCGGAAGTTCCGTATAATCGGCAATTCCCAAATTGCCGACTTTGACCGCCAAACTTTCCGGCTGCAATCTTTTTCCGTCGCATTTCGGACATTCAACGGGCGAAACAAGTTCTTCCAATTGCTCGCGGATTTTCTCCGACGGCGGCGTTTTCAATCTATCTTGCAGCACGCGAATCGCGCCTTTCCAATCCGATTCGTAAACATAACTTCCCTGCCGAAATGTCAGGCGTTTTTTCGTCCCGTTATAAAATTCATCCCGAATCTCTTGAGGCAGTTCGGCAAAAATCGTCGTTTTATATTCCTTGAATAATTTCTGCGCCTCGTTGGTCTGCGCGTCGGTCAAAGGCTCGGCTGCAGATTTCTTTTTGCGAACTTTGTCTTCAACATATCTTTCAATAATCGCATTCAGAGCCGTTTCGAGAAATTTCCCGCCTTTTTTATCCGCGCCGTTTAAAAAATCCAATTTATTCGCCTGAACAGATTCGTCTGGAATCACGCGGTTTTCCTCAAACGACATCACTGTTCCCAAACCTTGACAGCGTTTGCACGCGCCGTAATTCGAGTTAAACGAAAACGAACGCGGCTCAAGCGGCTGAATATTTATTCCGCAATTGACGCACGCCATTTTCTCCGAATAGAGTTTTTCGTCGCCGTCAATAATCGAAATCAAAACCGCGCCGTCGGTCAATTTCAGAGCCGTTTTCACCGATTCATTCAATCGTTCCTTAACGCCTTCCTTTAACAAAAGACGATCAACGACGACTTCGATTGTGTGATTAAAAGTTTTCTTGAGTTTGATTTCCTCGTCCAACAGCCGCATTTCGCCGTCAATCCGGGCGCGTATAAATCCGTCTTTGTGAAATTTTTCGAGTTCCTTTTTAAATTCGCCTTTTCGCCCGCGAACAACGGGAGCGAGAATCATCACCCGTTCGCCGTCGGGTAATTCCAGAATGTCGGAAACGATCTGTTCGACGGATTGCCGCGTGATCGCACTATCGCATTTGGGGCAGTGCGGCGTTCCGATTGACGAAAACAAAAGCCGCAGATAATCGTAAACTTCCGTCACCGTTCCAACCGTCGAACGCGGACTTTTGGAAACCGTCTTCTGCTCAATCGAAATCGCCGGCGAAAGCCCTTCCACCGAATCAACATCGGGTTTTTCCAGTTGATCTAAAAACTGTCTGGCATAAGCCGAAAGCGATTCGACATAACGCCTCTGACCTTCGGCGTAAATCGTATCAAACGCCAAACTCGATTTTCCCGAACCCGACAAACCCGTGATAACCGTCAGTTGATTGCGCGGAATTTCCACGTTTATATTTTTAAGATTGTGCTGACGCGCACCGCGAACTGTAATTTTTTCAATGCTCATTTCTTGTTGTATAGATGAAATCTCCGTCCTTTGGCGAAACGATTATTTTATCAATTTGAAATGAGCAAAGCAAAGTAAGAGGTCAGTAGCGTCGGCGTGAGCCGATGCGTAGCGTAGATTTGAACGCATCGGCTCACGCCGACACTGCTGACAATAGTTAGTTTGCACCGAAAATTTTGCGGAAATTCACTTTTATATTTTCGCTCTCAACTTCTTTATTGTGAAAGCGTCTATTATCTTCGGAAGTTTTCACAATAACCGTATTCGTAAAAGGCTCAACCATCCAAACAGCTTTTACGCCGTTTTCGACTAATATTTTCGCCTTTTCTAATAAATCCTGAATATTCTGGCTGGCGGAAATATCTTCAATTGCAATTATTGGCATTTCCGAAAATTTTGGAATATCGTGAAGAAAATCCGGCTTGACGATGGACTTTGGAAAAACGGAAATATCGGGAATAATTCCGTTTTCAATATTGAGAGTCAATTCCGGCAAAGGCGCAATCGCTTCATTTTGCGAAAGTTGCTGCGCTATCTGCCAACAAAGATAACTGTGATTAAAAGACGGTATTTCTTTTTCTTCTTCTTCCGTTTCTGAAACTTCTTCTAATAACATTTTTTTACCTCTATTTTTTCAACAATCATCCGAGTTTTTCGTTGACAAAAGTAAAAATTCCCGTCGCTATGCTGATAACCATAAAAGTTGCAATCGCCCGCCAAACCGTGTCAACCACTTCGTTTTGCCAAATCGCCCAAATGCACAAAAAAGTGCAGGCGATCAGCGACAGCGTAATTACCGTAAATGAAATCAGGCGGACTCGTTTCGGATCAACAACGCCTTTTATATTGCGTCTAATTTTGACTGACGGCTCAATTTTTCGTTCTTCCATTTGTTAAATATAATTGATTTTTACGCCTCTGACAAAAATAAAAAAGGACGGATTGAAAATCCGATCCGTTTCTCGGCTAATTTTTCGCCGGCAGATTATTTAATTTTCAGAAAGTTTCCGTTAAATTCCGGCTTCAGCTTTTTGATTTTGGATTCCCGCGTCTAATTCTTCGGCGGCATTTTCATTGGAGATTAAATTTTTGAAACGCGAAATGCTGATGTCGCCGCGCAAAAAATAGTATAAACCGAAAAATACCGCCGGAGCGAAATAAACCAAGTGCATTGCGATAGAAACTGCGAAGGCTTGTTCGCGTTCGACGTTTAAGAAAATCAAACCGCTTGCCGTCGCCGCGTGAAACGCGCCCGCCGCGCCGCCCGGTGTCGGCACAACCGAACCGATTGCCGCCCAGCCCATTATAAAAAGCGATTCGCTGAAACCGAGTGGCAGATCAAAGGCGAGCAAAACAAGCCACGTCGGAACGGCAATCGTCAGCCAAAGCAGAATCGTCCAAAACACGATTGAAAAAATTTCCCGCCAACTTTCCAGAACTTCCAGAGATTTGGCAAGCTGCTTTAAAATGCTGATAACGATTCGTTTCAAGCGTTGCGGAAACCAACGCTTATCCGTAAAATTTTCCGCCCAATTTATTACTTTTGCCGAAAATTTCCGGTAAAAATATAAACAGACGAATCCGAATACGACTCCTAAAAGCATCGTCGCGCCGATTATCTGAACATATTCAAATTCCGTTTCGCGTCCTTTAGGCGCGTCGAGAAAAAGTAGATTTACGGCGAAAAAGCAGATCAGCGACGCAAAATCGAAAATTCTTTCAACGCCGAGGGTGACGAGCGCGGCGGACGGGCGAACGCGCTTATCGCGCATCGGCAGCCACATCGGGCGAACGATTTCGCCGATTCTGCCGACTAGAAAAACAGCCGCAAAGCCAACCGTCGTTGTCGCAAAAAGTTCTTTCAGAGAAGTTTCCGTAATCGGCGCGAGCAAAACTTTCCAGCGAACCGCCCGCAAAAAATATCCGATGCAGATTATCAAAACCGCCGCCGTTAGATAAAAGGCATCTGCTTTTTGCAGACTTTCGCTGACTTGGCGCAAATCGAGATTTCTGCCGAAAAACCAGAAGATAAATACGGCAAACAGGAAGAGCAAAATAAATTTTATAGATTTTCGCAAGTTGTTTTTCGATCCGTCAGAATTATTAGAAATAATTTCTCCGTCCGGGAAATTATATTATAGTAATAACAAAGTGTTAATAAGGATGTAAACCAAATTTATTCTTTTCGCGTCGTCTTACAAATCTTTTTGAACTTTTTTGGGTGGTGTTCGTAAAAGGTTTTTGACAAGGCGGATGTAAAATTTTACTAATTTGATGTGTCAGCCGGAAACTTGGAGAAGCCGACTTTGGAAGCGTTAAAAGCAGCAGCAAAGAATCAGGAAGCGGAACTCGTGCGGCGTTGTCGGGCAGGCGACGGAAGCGCGTGGGAAGAGATTGTTACGCTTTATTCCAGACGGATTTTTAATCTCGCGTATCGTTTTACGTCAAACGTCGGCGCGGCGGACGATCTGACGCAGGAAGTTTTTGTCAGGATTTACAAAACGCTTGAGCAATATGACTCTAAACAAGGAAATTTGTCGAATTGGTTAATGCGTCTGGCGAGAAATTTGATAATTGACGATTATCGGCGCAGACAGCGCAATCCGCAGAACGCTTACGCCGATGATCTCGATAAACATACGTTTCATTTGCGTTCGGGCAGAGTTTCGGCGCACAAGGAACTCGAACGGCGCGAACTTTGTCATCAGGTTCAGGAAGGAATTGACAAACTGCCGCCGGATTTGAAAACGTGCGTTATTTTGCGCGACATCGAGGAATTATCTTATAAGGAAATCGTCGAAGTTCTGGACATTCCCGAAGGAACTGTCAAATCCAGAATAAATCGCGGGCGCATCGAACTGGCGAAGATTTTGCGCCGGATGAGAGTTGTTACGGTTTGAAAATTGTATCGCCGGCATCTTGCCGACGCATTGATTAAAAAGCGCGAAGCGGCGTTTTTAATCAAGAGTGCGGCGGCTGGAAGCCACCACGACAGCCGGCTGGAAGCCTGCGATACATTTTAAGATGCGATACGGTTTAGGAATAAAAAAAGATGAAAATTAACATAATAGTCGAAAAAGTTTTTGGCAAGTATTGATTAGGCGAGAGGTTTTTATGAATTACACGGACGAAAAAATTATCAATTGTTCCGAGTTTGAAGAGAATTTATCCGATTATCTGGAAAAAACTCTGGAAACGAAAATGCACAAAGCCGCAGCCGCGCACGCCTTGCGCTGTCCTTTGTGCCATTCGCTTTTAAATGAAGTAAAAAACGCGCTCGAAATCTGCCGCGAAATCCCCGCGCCGAATGTTTCGATGACAAAACTCGAAGCGCGTGTGCTGGCGATGACAATGCCGGAAACAGCGATGGCGTGCGATAAATTTGAAGATTATTTGACCGATTATCTGGACGGATTTTTGCCCGCGCCGATCTTTCACCGTTGGGAACGCCACGCCGTTTTGTGCGAAAAATGCACCGATCTGCCCGGCGAAGTCGTCCGTTCGATTGCCGCTTGCTACACATATAAAGTCGAAGAACTCGAAATTCCCGAAGGTCTGCACGAAAGAATTTTGCAGGCGACCATCGGAACGACAAAAGTTGAAACCGTCAAAGCCGATTGGACGCGCCAGATAAAAGAATGGTTGGGAAGTTTGAGTTTCCCGATTCCTCTGCCGCAGCTTGCGCCGATTGCCTTGATTTTGCTTTTTGCCGTCGTATTTTTTAATCAGACGGTTTCCGCCGACGGAGAATTTCCCGGCGTTTATCAGAAGAGTTTTCAGCTTGCCGAGCAGACTTATCAGCAGAGTTCCGATGCGATTTTAGGAAGCAAGGTAACCGAACGAAATAACAAAAATCAAACTCCCGTTAAGGGAACATTTGTTGATTCAAACGGAAAATAAAAGATGAATTGTGCATATCACACACAAAATACGGCGGTAGTAAATTGCAGCGGATGCGGAAAATCTCTGTGTTCGGCGTGCGATCACCGCATCAAAGGATTTCCGTATTGTCAGGACTGCATTGTTTCGGGCGTGGAACTTCTGCGCGAGCGTCAGAATTTTGCCCACGCGCCGATTCTCAAAAAACAAACTTCGCCGACAGTCGCCGTAATTTTGTCGCTTTTGTGTCCCGGACTCGGCGCGGCTTATAACGGACAAACTTCAAAGGCTCTGATTCACTTCGCCGTTTTCGTCGGACTTTTTCAAATGGCAATTTTGACCGGCGGAATGTCAATTTTCGTTTTGGGATTCTTCGGAATGTGGCTTTTCGCCGCGCTCGACGCGTGGCGGACGGCGCGGCTTCTGCGCTCCGGCGCGAGTCCCGAAGCCGCCCAAGACGCGCTCGTGCAGAGTTTTTCGAGCAACCCGAAAGCGTGGGGAATAGTCTTAACTATACTCGGTTTATCGTTTTTCTTGCAGACGTTTTTTAATTTCCGCTATTTAATAAGAGGAATTTTGCCCGTTCTGCTGATCGCTCTGGGAATTTATCTGCTTCGTGATTATGTTTTTGGAACGGAAACGAAAAATGATAAAAAGTCCGGTTTTACTGATAAAAATGGGGATTTGAGGTTTGCCGGAAGATTGAACGAAACGAGTTTTCGCACGGGTGAATTTGACGCTGAAAATGAATATCCGACGCAAGTTCGCAAAAAGAATTGGAAAAACAGGTAGGAAATCTTGTATTATGTAAAAGAGGCGGCTTTAATAATTTACTTTTATTAAGGGCTGTCCTCCTAAGAAAAAGAATTATTTGAGAGAGAGGATTTAACATTATGCCGATTTGGATAAAAACCGCAGGAATAGGCGGAATAATTTTCGCTATTTTAACTTTGGTCGTAACTTTATTAAAGCAAATTATAGGATTTATAAGTTTTATTACGTTTGCCGTAAAACTTTTGATCTTGTTC
Source organism: Pyrinomonadaceae bacterium (assembly GCA_965214585.1). Classification (GTDB taxonomy): domain Bacteria; phylum Acidobacteriota; class Blastocatellia; order Pyrinomonadales; family Pyrinomonadaceae; genus JAHCHG01. The sequence goes on from OZ243957.1 coordinate 4,199,774, forward strand.
GCCTTCGTCGCACTTTTTCTCGGTGTCGGATTAATGGTTTTCCGCACTTGGAGCAGCAGACGCAAAACAAAAGAATAAATTTTTGAAAGTCCGAATTTCTTCTTTCTAAAAACCGCAAGTCATTACAAAGGCAGTTTACAGAACTTGTCTTTCGCAATGACTTGTGATAATTTACACATTCCATACAAAAATTTCATTAACAAGTAGTAGAACAAGCAGGTAGAACATTATCCTTTTTGATGTGTGTCTTCATTTTAAAAGCTGAATACACCGCAGAAATGTTCGCAATTATTATAATTTCATTTGTATTTTTGCGGTTTCGTATGATAATGTTTACGTCTTTTTGGCAAACATCCAAAAAGGATTCATAAATAATAAATAAATTACTGCAATAAAAATAATGCAAAAAAATAACAATTATACTTTTCTATTATCAAAAACGACTGATACAAAAATCTTTATACGCAGAATCGAAATTTCCAAAAAAATGCTGCACGGAAGCGTTGCCGGATTAGTTTTAATGTTGGGAATTACTTTTTTCGGTTTTTCGGATTTAATTGAAAATGACAATATCGCTCAAGCGAAAAATACATATCCGGTTCAGACGGTTTCAAAAGTTCGGCAAAACACCGTTCCGCATTACAATTTACAAAACACGCAGGCGGAAAATTTAGACGCAATAAATTATTCGCGCCCCGAAGCATCCGACGAATTTTCGATCAACAGCGGCGGACCTTCAAATCCGTTTATGCTTTCGTCGGTAGAAACGGACAAAGAAGAAACCGCGCTCGAAAAGAAATTACGCCGCATAGAAGCGACGACGAATCCGGCATTTTTGCCGACGATGTGGGCGCATTTGGGCGGGATCAATAACGAATACGGCTTTCGGCGCAATCCTTTCGGCGGACGTTCTTACGAATTTCACGGCGGAATGGACATTGACGGCGAACGCGGCGATATTGTCGTCGCGCCCGCCAACGGAGTTGTTACCAAAGCCGGCTGGCAAGGCGGTTACGGAAATCTGATCGAACTCAATCACGGCAACGGTTTGACCACGCGCTACGGGCATCTCTCCAGAATCCAGATAAATCTCGGCGAAACGGTTCAGCGCGGGGAATTGATCGGCTTGATCGGTTCAACCGGACGTTCAACCGGACCGCATCTGCATTACGAACTTCGTCTTGACGACAAATCAATCAATCCGCGCCGCTTTCTTCCGCCCGAACCGGGACAGATCAGAGCAATCAGAAACTACTAAATATTAAAACAATTTTTTATAAAAAGAGTGAATCTTCCCGATTCGCTCTTTTTTACTTTAACCCGTCGGTCAAGACTTTTTCCAAAGAATCGGATAAAATAAATTTACAATTTTTTTTAATGACAAAAGGAAACAAAAACTATATGCGAATAAAAATAGACATTTTTTCAACATTGATTTTAATTTCGGCAATGTTTCTGTCTTCGATAGCTTTTGCGCTTGCAATCGCGCCCGAAGAAGGAATGTTTACGCCCGATCAGATCAGCCGACTGCCGCTTAAACAAAAAGGTCTGAAAATAAGTCCGTCCGAGATTTACAACCCGAACGGCGTTGGACTGTCCGACGCGATTATGCGCGTCAATATCGCCAGCGGCGGTTTCGGAACAGGCGAATTCGTTTCGCCGAAAGGTTTGATCTTGACGAATCATCACGTCGCCTTCGACGCGCTCGTTTCGGCTTCAACAGCGGAAAAAGATTACGCCAAGAACGGTTACAAAGCCGATTCGATGAACAATGAACTTCCCGCCAAAGGCTACACGCTTCTGCTCACCAAACGAGTCGAGAACGTCACCGACAAGATCAGACAGGGAACGGCGAATCTAAGCGGCGAAGATTTTAAGAAAGCCGTCGAGAAAAACATCAAGGACTTGGAAGCGGGCGAACAGGCAAAAGCCGCCAAAACTTCGACGATTCGCGTGCAGGAATTAAACGACGGTTATTTTTATTATCTTTACGAAACGACGATGATAAAAGATGTCCGCGTTGTTTACGCGCCGCCGCAGGACATAGGCTTTTTCGGCGGCGACCCCGATAATTTCGAGTGGACGCGCCACACGGGAGATTTTACGTTCTTACGCGCTTACGTCGCGCCGGACGGAACGGCAGCCGAATATTCACAAAATAATGTTCCGTTCACGCCGAAAAAACATTTGACGATTTCATTGGGCGGCGTGGACAACGAAGAATTTGTAATGGTTTTGGGTTATCCGGGCGGCACGACGCGCTATCGTGAAAGCCAGTCAATTGACTACGCGCAAAATGTCAACTTCCCTTTTCTCGCCGAATATCTGCAAGCGAGAAGCGACGCTTTAACACAAGTCGGCGAAACCGATGCCGAAAAGAAGATCAGTTTGCAGGACACGATTTTCAGCCTTAACAACAGCGTCAAAGTTTTCAGCGGCGGACGACGCGCCATCGTGCGCGGCGACGTGATAGCGAAAAAACGCGCCGAAGAATCGAAATTTGCCGCTTGGGTAAAAGCCGATCCGAAACGTCAGGCGAAATACGCGGACGTTTTGCCGAAACTTCGTCAGATTTCCGACGAATACTACAAAACCGGCGCACGCGACAGACTTCTGGGAATTTTTCCGAGTTCGACTGCAACTCCGGTTTTCAGACAGATTTACGACGCGGTTGTTGCCCTCAAAGCCGGCAAAAAATTAAACGGCGAAGACGGCGAGAAAAAACGCGCTGAAATAAAAGCCGTTTTTGCGGAAAATGAACCCGTTGCCGAAAAAGAACTTATCAAATTCTTTTTGCGAAAAACGGACGAACTGCCCGCCGAGCAGAAATTTGACCAATATCAAAAACAATTCGGACAAATGAGCGCGAAAGAACGCCGCGAAGCCGAAGCGGAATTCGCCGAATCAATTTTTGAAGACGACGATTTTAACAGTGCCGAAGCCGTTATCGAACTTTACGACAGATCGTTTGAAGAAGTGCGCGAAGACGACCCGAAAATTGTTGATTTTATCATCGGTTTGGCAAACGAAAGACAACAGATCGGGGCGCGTTCCGGGAAATTCAATTCGGAAGTAGAACGCCTGCGCCTGCTTTATCAACAAGGTTTAGCGGAAATGAAAGGCACAACGCCTTATCCGGATGCCAACGCTTCCCTGCGTTTTACATACGGCGAAGTCAAAGGTTACAGCCCGCGCGAAGCCGTTATTTACACGCCTTTTACCACGCTCAAAGGCGTAATTGACAAAGACACGGGCATTGACCCGTTCGATGTTCCCGAAAAATTAAAGGAACTGCAAAACACCCGAAATTTCGGCAGATTCGGTGTCGGCGATTCCGTTCCCGTCAACTTTCTGGCAACCACAGACATTATCGGCGGCAACAGCGGAAGCCCGATTTTGAACGGCTACGGCGAACAGATCGGAATCGTTTTCGACGGAAATTATGAAGGTTTGGGAAATGACATCTTTTATAATCCAAATTATGGGCGCACAATCGCCGTTGACATTCGCTATGTTCTTTTCGTCACGGAAAAATTCGGCAACGCCGGATGGATTTTAGACGAAATGACGATCAAAGGCGGAAACGCGAAAGCAAAAGGCGCGAAAGCCGAGTAATCTCATTTGACTGGAGCGCAAGCGTCCCGCTTGCAACCATTGTGCAAACAATGGAATATCCGTTAAACCTCAGAAACTTGAGGTTTAACGGATATTTTCGCGCTTTGCGCTCATTGCAAGCGGGACACTTGCGCTCCAGTCGGTGTTTAATAAGCCAGTTTAATATATCTCATTCCGCGCTGAACGGCTTTTTGTCGGCGTTTGACGCGCTTCGGGTTTTTCTTTGGATTGAAAATATTTAGCGGCGAAGGAATCATCGCCGAAAGATATGCGGCTTCGCTCGGCGTTAAATTTGAAGCCGATTTTTTGAAATAGAAACGCGAAGCGGCTTCCGCGCCGTAAATTCCGTCGCCCCATTCGATGACGTTCAAGTAGATTTCAAGAATCCGTTTTTTTGACAAATCTCTTTCAATAAAATATGTGATTACCGCTTCTCTGCCTTTGCGGAAAAACGAGCGTTCTTCGGATAAATAGAGGTTTTTGGCAAGCTGCTGCGTAACGGTTGACGCGCCGCGCTTGAAGTTCGGCATTGGCGGAATCCAGTCGTCCGGGTCGTAATCGCCTTCGGCTTTCGCTTCTTTTTCCGCATCTTTTTTCGCTTCGTCCCAAGCCGCATTGATCGCGTCCCAATCAAAACCGTTATGCTCAAAAAATCTCGCGTCCTCGCCCGCCAAAACAGCCTTTTGCAAATTCGGCGAAATCTGCTTGATCGGCATCCAGATCATCAGTTTTCTCGGTTCTCTGTCATCTTCTTTCGCTTCGGAAATGCGATGCTCGATCATCGAAGTCGTCGCCGGATTCTGCGTTCGCAGTTTTGAAATATTCGGAAACGTGAAAACTTCATACGCCAGCCAAACGACAATCGCGCCGACCAAAATCAAAAATAAAACTTTTGTCCAATACCACATAAAAACAATGTAAAATTAAAAATGCAAAACTAAAAACCGAGTTTTTCAGCTTCTGTAAACAATTCACATATTTTATCACACAAACAGTTCCAGAAGTTATGCAAATAGGCGGAAACCCGACAGCTATGGAGGGTGCTGATTGATTGGAAGAATTTTAAGGTCTTAAAAAGATGTTAAAAATGCCTGTTTTCAATAAACTTTTCAGTATCTAAACAGCACCCTCCATAACTGCCCTTGTTTCCGCCTTTAAAAAAGTATTTTATTATCCACGTTTTTCATTACGCCCGATTTGCTGTTAAATTATCATTATGGAAAGACTGCAAAAACTGATCGCGCAAGCCGGAATCGCTTCACGGCGCAAAGCCGAAAAACTTATGACCGACGGGCAGGTTACGGTCAACGGCAAAGTTGTAACCGAACTCGGCACGAAAGCCGATCCCGAAAAAGACCATATCAAAGTCGGCGGCAAATTAATTAATCCGATTCTCGAAAAGATCGAGAACACATACATTTTGCTGAACAAACCGAAAGGCGTTTTGTCGAGCGTTTCCGATCCCGAAGGGCGCAAACTCGTTACGGATTTCGCGCCGAAAAATGTCGGCAGACTTTTTCCCGTCGGCAGACTCGATTTTAACACGGAAGGTTTGATAATTCTGACCAACGACGGCAAATTTTCAAATCGCGTGGCTTCGACAAGAACGATTCCGAAAGTTTACGAAGTAAAAGTCAAAGGTTTGCCGAACGAAAATGCGATCAACAAACTTCGACGCGGAATCCGCCTTGAAGACAACTTCAAAACTTCGCCCGCCAAAATCCGCGAATTAAAATCAACCGGAAAAAACGCTTGGTTTGAAATAACACTTTACGAAGGACACAACCAACAGATCAGGCAAATGTTCGACGCAATCGGTTTTTCGGTAGTCAAACTGCGCCGCACGAAAATCGGAACAATTGACGATTCAAATTTGAAGATCGGCGCATACCGCGTTTTGTCCGAACAGGAAATCAAAAATCTCAAGCCGAAAAAAACTAAAACCTCCGGCAAGTAATAAATATAATTCTAATCGGGAGCGCGAGCATCTTGCTCGCCATCAGAGCGAAGCGATTGATGCAACTGTCGGTCAAATCGAGCGTTTGCAGTAATCAAACAACGCTCGCTTCGCCAATCGCTTTGCGAGCAGGATGCTCGCGCTCCCGTTTAGAATTATCTTTTTATTCAATTGCTTATTTTGAAAATCACTCCTCATATTTTTCCTTGTGCCGCTTCATCATCTTTTTGTAATCCGCGTCTTCTCGCGCCTTTACATAAAGTTCGTAAAAAATTTGGGCGGATTCGGCTTTTTCTTCGTCAACTTCACGCGGCAATTCTTCGCCCGTTTTTTCATCATATTTTCTGCCCGATTTGTGATTTGCATAACGCCTCGCCCGCGTCCAGCCCATTTGCAGAAATTTCCGCGCCATATCCATTCCGACAAAATCATCTTGTTTTTTGTAATCAAGAAACATTTCGTAAATTTTCTTTGAAGATTTTTCGGCAATAGCGGGCGTTTTAAATCGCCAAAATCGAAGGATTTCCGATTTATATGGCTCGACCAACAAAACTCCCTTTTCCGTATGATCGTAAATGTATAATTCAGGATGTTTACGAAAATCTATATTTTCAAAGTCTAAACTATAATCAAATTTCTTTGATCTCTTTTTCATATTTTCTTAAAATTTCCTTCGCCCAATTTACTAAGTCTTCGCGCCTTTGACCGCAAGGTTGATCTTTTACCCAAAGTTCTAAATTCTCCGGTCTGTTATCTTGTTTATTTCCGTTTAAATGATGAACATTCTCATTTTTTCTGATGGGTCGTCCGAGCATTTCTTCCATAATCATTCTGTGTTCGATAACATAACCCATTTTATTTGCTAAATGATGTTCCGGTAAATATATCCAAACATAACCTTCTTTGGAAAGTAATCGTTTGCCTGAAAATCTCTTTGTATGAGTTCGTCGTTTCAACGGATCGCCGTGTTTCCTTAAAGATTCATAATGTCTATCACAAAAACCGCGTGCTTTTTTCGGTAAATTACAGCTTTCTATTGAGCATATTTCAGATAAGTAATCTCTTAAAGGCTGATCTTCTTTTATGCTCCCCCATTTTCTCAAACGGTAATAGTGCGCTCCACAAAGTCCGTGCGCTTTATGTTCCCGATTACAATTTTTAATTTTACATATTTTTCCGTATTTTCCTTTAATACGGATCGCTATATCTTCATTAAGCGAACCTGTTTTTCTTAATCTCTCGTTATGAGAATTACAATAGCTATTAGCTTTAGCCGGACGCTCACATATTTTTACAGCGCATATTTTTGTCATTCTTTTATTCCTCATTATATAAAATTTGTATAAAATTCTCACACTTTAAACTTTTAATTTCTCACTTCATTCTAATCCATTTCCAGACTTCGGGAATCGTCGCGCGTTTGCCGGTCATCAACATTCCGACTCGGTAAACACGCGCCGCCAGCCAAACCAAACCGGCAATTGCCAAAGCATTTAGTGAGATTGAAAGCGCGATCTGCCAAAACGGAGGCATTTCGGCTAAAATCCGCACGGGCATCGTGATCGGCGCGAAAAAGGGCAAAATGGAAACCCAGAAAGAAACGCTCGAATTCGGATCGCGGATAACGACAAAGCTGAAATAAAAAGCGACAATCAGCAAAATGATCGGCGGAAACGCAAATTGTCCGCCTTCCTGAACCGTCGTTACCATCGAACCGATCAGCGCGTAAATCGTCGCGTAGATAAAAAATCCGAGCAGAAAGAATATGAAAAAATAGATGACGGTTAAAGCCGTAATATCGGGCATTTCAAACGAAATTCCCGCCGCGCTCATCTGCGCCAAGCCGATTCCGACAAGAACCAACGCGGAAAGTATCCAGATCGCAAGCTGCGTCAAACCCGCCAAACCGACACCGACGAGTTTGCCGAACATCAATTGAAACGGCTTCGCCGATGAAAAAAGTATTTCCGCGATGCGTGTTTCCTTTTCTTCGATAACCGCCGCCATAATCTGCTGTCCGTAGATCAAAAGCACGATGTAGATCATAAAACCGACGATAAAAGACGCGATAAAACTTCCTTCGCCGTCTTTTTCGTCGCCTTGGTCGCTGATCTTTTTGACGGACAGATCAATATTACGACTTAAATCATTCAGACTTTCTTCATTGATATTCGCATCCGCAAGCCGCTGCGAGCGAATCGCGCCGTTGATCGCGCTTTCGAGCGAAGAATTTGCGACAAAATCGCCGGCTTTTCTGGAGAAAAATTCAAAATTCGCGTTCGGCTGATCGTAGTTTTTCGGAATTATCAAATAAGCGTCTATTTCATCGGCGGTAATTTTCCCGCTTAGTTCGCGCTTGATCTGCTCGATTGTTTTCGCGTCCGCGTTGTATTCGACAAATGTAAAACCTTCGTCCATCTGCTCCGCGCCGCGTTTTATCTGCTCTTCCTGCGAAGCGTTCAGATCGCTCATCGCATCTTTTTTCGGCTCTTCCGATTTCACTCTTGAAAGATTTGCCCGAATGCGCGGCGCGATTTTATCAGTTTGGTCAACGACAACGATCCGCGTCGCCTCGCCTTTGATAGAAAAGATCAACGCCGGAACAACCGTAAATCCAACCGCAAGCAACGGAAAGATCAACGTCCCGATGATAAAAGACCATTTGAGAACAATTTTTTTATATTCGTGTCGGACAATTGCCAGAAATTTTTGCATAATTTTATTAAGTGAGAAATGAGAGGTGAGAAGTGAGATTTAGAAGAAACATTTACTTCTTATCTTTCACTTCTCACCTCTTTCAACTCCTTGTTTTCGCGGTTTTGATTGATGAAGTCAGAAGCCTCTGGATTTCGTCGCAGTCAATTAAGAGCGACTCGGCAAGTTTTGCTTCTAAAAATTCACTATCGCGTAATAATCTTAACCAATAATGTGTTTCAAAAGCCTCTTTATTAGCAATTGCCAATTTATGAATAAAATCGGCTTTAGATTCGCCTTGAAAGGCTTCTTCGATATTCGCGTCAATCGAAGTTCCCGAACGCAAAATCTGTTTTGACAAGACAAATTCCTTTTTTTCCTTCGACAAATACTGAAAAAGTTTCACCATCCGCAAAGCCAATTTATAAGATTTTTCTTTAAGTATATTTTTTTTCATAATATTTCGCCTCCAATTTAATTGTTATTTTCTTATACTTCTCACCTCTCATTTCTCATTTCTCCCTAACTTTTTCGATAAATATATCATTTAAACTCGGTTCGATTTCTTCAAACTTTGAAATTCTCGCGCCCGAATTTATCAGTTCGTTCAGCAAAGTTTGCGAATCTGTGTTTTCGGCTAAATGAAGTTCTTTTTCGTCGGCGTGTTCGATGATTTTAGAAACCAATCTTTCGTCCGCCAGAACATTTTCGCCGCCGACGGCGCGGACGGCGATCAGATTTTTTCCGTAACCGGCTTTGACATCGCGCAGAGTTCCCGAAACGACTTTGCGCGATTTGTTGATTATCAGAATGTCTTTGCAGAGTCTTTCGGCGGTTTCCATCAAATGCGTCGAGAAAATTATCGTCTTTTCGGCGGATTTGAATTCGTCAATCACATCCATCATAAATTCGACATTGACGGGATCGAGTCCCGAAAAAGGCTCGTCCAAGATCAGCAGATCAGGATCGTGCAGAACGGTTGAAATGAACTGAATTTTCTGCTGCATTCCCTTTGAAAGATCGGTTGTTTTCTTAGCTTTCCATTCACCTAAATTCATTCGGTCAAGCCAGAAATCAATGCGTTTATCGGCTTCCGTCTGCGAAATTCCCTTGAGCGCGGCGAAATAACGCAGTTGGTCGGAGATTTTCATCTTTTTGTAAAGACCGCGTTCTTCGGGCAGATAGCCGATTCGGTTTTGCGTGTCGGGCGAAACGGTTTCGCCGAAAAGTTCTATTTGTCCTTCGTCCGGGTAATTTATACCGACGATCATCCGAATCGTCGTCGTTTTGCCCGCCCCGTTTGGACCGATAAAACCGAAGATTCTGCCCGCGCGGACTTCAAAACTCAAATCCTCAACCGCCGTAAAATCGCCGTAGCGTTTCGTCACATTTTCGACGCGCAAAGTTACTTTTTGTTCGTTCATAATTTTGAAATTGAAAGATTATCACAATTAAGAAATGTAAAAAACAACTTACGACAGTAAACAAAGGCGGAAACCCGACAGTTATGGAGGGTGCTGATTGATTAGAATTTGTTGGTGTTCTAAGAAAAATATTGAAAATACTGTTCATCTATAAACTTTTTGATTTATAAACAGCACCCTCCATTACTGCCCTCGTTTCCGCCTTTTTGAAATTCATTATAAGTTGGTTTTTTCACTTTACTAAATACGAAGGCGGAAAGCCTTTTGTTTAGAAAAGTTGCTATAATATCCGTTAAAAAATTTTGAGACACAAACGGCTATGAAAACAAAAATAATTTACTGGATTGCGACGGGTTTGCTTTCCGCGATGATGCTCGGCGCGGCGGGAATGTATATTTTTAATTATCAGGCGGTGGCGGAAATTTTTCAGAAACTCGGCTATCCGACGTATATAATTTATCCGCTGGCGATTGCGAAAATTTTGGGCATCGCCGCGATTTTGACAAAAATCTCCAAGCCGCTGAAAGAATGGGCGTATGCGGGATTTTTCTTTGATTTTGTGCTGGCTTTGTCGGCACATCTGGCAATCGGCGACGGTGAATTTCTGTCCGCGCTTGCTGCGCTGATCTTGCTGGCGATTTCGTATATTTTTGACAAACAAGTTTACGGCTGATGAAAAGTTTAAATTATCTTCAGTTTGAAGACTTAACCGCTTGATTTACAAATTTTAGAATGATATTGTTTCATCTGTGAAACAATACTTTGTGATTTTATAAAATTAATATGGCAGAAATAAAAATTGTAAAAGAAACTGAATCCGAATTTTCGGAAAACACCGAAAGCGAACCGCAGAAATTGCGCTCGATCCGCGATATTGTGGCGGATTTGACAAAACCCGTCGCCAAAAGACATCTGCGAAAACGCAAGCAGGGCGGCAAAGAAATCGCCTATATCGCTTGGCACGACGCGATAAAATATCTCGACCATTTCGCGCCCGGCTGGAATTACGAAGTGCGCGAAATAAATTCCATCGGCGGAAAACTGATCTTGACCGTTCGTCTTTCCGTTTTGTGCGCCGAAGGCGTTGTTTACCGCGAAGCAACGGGACAGGAAGATGAAGACAAAGACAGCTACGGCGATTCTTCGAGCAACGCCGAAAGTATGGCTCTGCGGCGGGCGGCAAGCAAATTCGGCTTGGGATTATACCTTTACGACCAATAAAATGTTCATTTAAAGTTTTCCGAAAAAATTAGTGACAAACATTGTTGTTATATGTTATATTCGTTTGTGGCACGACTTTGCCAACCTACAAAATAAATCTTTCAAAAGTAATCTACACTATAAATTTCCGATGGAAAAATTAAACGAATATCTCCAAAATCTTTTATCTACTTGCAGTTACGAACTGCATCTTAAACCTAATACGCCGCCTTTTTTGATTTCGGAAAGCGGAAAAACGGAAGTGGCAAACGCCGCCGTTTTGGGAACGCAGATAAGTTCCTGGATTTTTCCGCTGATTCCGCCTGCCGTGCAGAGAGAACTGCCGAACAAAAACGAGATCGAATTTGTTCACAATCACGTTTTAGGAAAATTCAATTTTCTGGTGAAGAAAACGCCAAGCGGCTTTAACGTCGTCGTGCGCCCGCTGTTGTCGGAAAATCTGAGCGAAGAATTTTCCGAAACGCTTCTGGAAACCGTTCCGCAAGTTGATGTTTCAAACGGTTCGGCATTGTCGGAAATCGAAATTGAAGAACCGCAAAGCATCGAAATTGACGATGATGATTATTTGCCTAAAATTGAAACGCTTCCGATTTACGACACCGAATTTGCCACAAAATTTACCGATACCGCAACTTACCAACCGCCTTTAAGACCGCAGGAATTTATGAACGAATATCCGAATAAACCGCAGCCGAAACAAATGCCCGCAAACCAAATGCCCGCAAACCGGATACCGCCGCCAAAACCGATTTCTCCGGCGCAAAATTTGACTCAGAACCAAGTTCCACGTCCGCAAGCTCCTGTCAATTCGCCGCCTCCGATTCAAAATGCGGTTTCGGCGGCGGCGGCAAATCCGCAGGCAAAGTCTTTTATGGATTCGCTGTTCAAGAAAATGGCGGACATCGGCGCGAGCGATCTGCATTTGAGCGTCAGCGTTCCGCCGATGATTCGCAAAGACGGCAAAATGATGCTGCTCGAAGAAGGCAAAGTTCTGACCGCCGATTCGATGAAAACTCTGCTCACTTCAATAATGCCGGAGAAAAACATCGAAGAATTCGACAAGCGAAACGACACGGATTTCGCTTATGAAATTCCCGGTTTGGCAAGATTCCGCGCCAATATTTTTATGGACAGAAAAGGAATGGGCGGCGTTTTCCGCATTATTCCGACGGAGATTTTGACGGCTGAAAAGTTGGGGTTGTCCAAAGCGATTATGGATTTGTGTAATCTTTCCAAAGGTTTGGTTGTCGTCACGGGTCCGACGGGTTCGGGAAAATCAACCACGCTGTGCGCGATGGTTGATTCGATCAACAAAACGCGCGAAGACCATATCATCACCATCGAAGACCCGATTGAATTTACGCACGAAAATCAAAAATGTCTGGTCAATCAGCGCGAAGTTCACAATCACACCGATTCATTCAAAGACGCGCTGCGAGCCGCTTTGCGCGAAGACCCGGACATTCTCCTTGTCGGCGAAATGCGCGATCTGGAAACTATTTCGATTGCGATTGAAACGGCGGAAACAGGACACCTCGTTTTCGGAACTCTGCACACGACAACCGCGCCTTCGACGGTTGACCGGATTATTGACCAATTTCCCGCAGACCGCCAGCAGCAAATCCGTGTGATGCTTTCCGAATCCTTAAAAGGCGTGATCGCGCAGACGCTTCTGCCGAAAAAAGGCGGCGGACGAGTTGCCGCGCTTGAAGTTTTGATCGTTACGCCCGCAATTTCAAACTTGATCCGCGAAGGCAAAACATTTCAGATTCCTTCGGCGATGCAGACGGGGAAAAATCACGGAATGATAATGCTCAACGACGCTTTGATGGAATTGGTCAAAAAAGATTTGGTAGAACCGCGCGACGCTTATATCAAAGCGGTTGACAAAAACGGATTCGAGATGCTGCTCAATCGAAACGGGATGAAACTATAAATTTTCAGAGAAGTTTGTTTGCTTCTTAGTTCTACTTTGTTAAGTTTAGGGCTTTCCTATAAAAAGTTTAATTTTCTTAGTATTTTGATCAAACTATCAAAGTCATCGCTAAAATCTTCTAACTGAGCTCGGCGGTTTTCGCATTTCGTTTCAATCAATACTTTGGCGGCGAATGTTCTGATCTCGGCTAACATTCGGCTGACTTTCTTTTTTTTGTTCGCAAGCCGTCTTCTTTGAGCGTCACATCTCGAATGTGATTATTTGTTTCAACCTGCCAATGAAGTCTGACCGCTTCACATAATTGCCCGAACTTATCTGCTTGATTCGATAGATAATAACTCGTTTCCCGACTTATCTTGCCCGTTCTGATTTCCTGCCTTTCCCGCATCACTCTGACTGCTGTTCTGATGTCGCTTGTGTTCCATCGCTCGTCCTTGTAAAGACCTTCAATATCATAAACCCGGTAACATCTGTGTTCGATTCGTCCGTGTCCTTTTTCCAAACTCTCCGTTTGATAAACAAGCGGCATAAATCGGCTCATCTGCTTTACTTCCCAAAACATTTCTTTCTGATTTTCTTTAAGCCCGACCAAATATACGCCGCCCGCCTGTGCTATCGGAGCAATCGTTTCAGGTTTCAAGTGCAGCGCATCAAGTGTAATCTTCTGGTTTTTTAATCCGCCTTTTTGCAATAACTTACGCACAACAGGCACTTCCGATTCTTTCTCTCCGCAATAATAATCCTGAGCATAAACTTGGCGTTTATCGTGTTCGATTACCTGCACCACTGCTTCGCCTCTCTTTGCTCCTTTTTCGATGCTGCCGCGAAGTTCTTTGCCATCAATGGCAAACCATCGGCGTTCTTGTTCGCTTAATTTGATGCCGTAATTTTCAAATAACAATCGGTCAAACACTTCAACTGCCACCTTCTCCAAAATAATGGGAAGCTGTGAACGTGAAACCGCTTGCTCAAGCGGCAATCCGAGAACTTCCGTCAATTGCTCGTATCGCTTGGTCAAATGTCGGTGAAGAGCTGATAAATTACCATCCCGATTTGATAAAATAGCTATCGTCAAACCAATTAGGACAACTGCTAAATCGTGTCTTTTCCCTCGATTATCCCGCAAATCCAATCCCTCGGCACATTGTAGTTTCTCAAAAAAAGTTCTATTATCTTTCCGACAAGGCTGCATAACTGTTCCATCCTTTTTTGTTAATCTATTTAAGAATGTAACATTTGTAGCCTTGTTTTTTATTTTTTATAGGAAAGCCCTATTGTTAAGTTAAATTTATTTGACAAAATTTTGTTTTTAGTCTGTGGTAACGGGCGACACCCTTTTGTTTAAACGGCTGTCGCCCGTTTTCACGGGCTAAATCGCTTGCGTAACGCTTGACCTCGCGCTCACGCACGAGGCTTTATACTGACACCCGCTTCGCGGGTTCAATCAAACAAGCCTTTATTATCAAGAATTACGATTAAATTTTAACTTAACAAAGTAGAACTAAGTCTTTATCACAAAAAAAAGTTCCGCGCTGAAACGGCGGAACTTTTTCTCTTTGAGAAGACAGATGTCTTGTTTGAATGTTGAAAAGAATCAACGGCACGAAGCACACAAAAAATCGCACCTTACGGTTTATGTATTCAAGTGTCTTCTTCACCACACCTACGAGGTTAGCTGTCGGGCTGGGAGAGAAGAAGTTCCCCTGCGTTTTCTTTAGCAAAACGCTTCGCCCCAAATCTTTTGAAGCATCTTCAAAAGGTGGTTCCCCCGTGTTATTTCCAAAAAGAAACAACTTCGGCGATCAAGTTTTCAACATAGAAAAATATATCATCTAAATTTATTAATCGCAAGAGAATCACGGCGTTTTTAATAATTTTTATTTTGCAGGAAACAAATGATACAGCATTAAATAAACAAATACGCCCGTTACGGAAACATAAAGCCAGATCGGATAGGCAAATTTGACGATTTTTTTGTGATGCTCGAACTGTCTTGTGACCGCGTAAAACATCGCCCGCAAAACAAGCGGCAGAACGACGAGCGACAAACCGATGTGCGAAATCAGCACGAAAAAATAGACATATCGCACCGAACCTTGTCCGTGAAAAGTATTTGCCGGATTTGTCAGATGATATGTAACGTAAATGATTAAGAACAAACCGCCAAGCGCAAATGAAGCGGTCATCATATTGCGGTGCATTTGAACTTTATTTGATTTTATAAATACCAAACCGAGAATTAAAGTCAGAGTCGTCAGCGAATTTATCGCGCCGATAACGTGAGATAAACTTTTCGTCCACGAACCCAAATCGGCTTTATATGGCAAACCGAGCAGAACGGCGACGACAAGCGGAACGACGATTGAAATCAGATTTATAAATAATTTCGATCTTTTTTGCTTTTCAAATTCTAAAGTATTTTCCATCAACTATTTCCAAAATCCGAGCAAAATCAGCAGAACTATCCAGAGTCCGTCCATAAAATGCCAATACCAGCCGATAACTTTTGAAAAGGAGATTCTTCTGTCAAGTTCGTCCGAATTTGAGGTTTCCTGCCAAATGCTGAGAACAACGTAACCGAGCGCGATGATTCCGCCAATTACGTGAACGGCGTGAACGGCGGTCAGAATGTAGAAAAATCCCGCATACGGATTGCCCTGCATATATACTCCGCGCTGAACGAGTTCAAACCACGCGAGAATTTGCGAGGCAACGAACATTCCGCCCAAAGCGGTTGTTGCGACGAACCAGTTTTTCGCTTTCTGCTGATTTTTCTTTTGCAGAGAATTAGCGGCAATCGAATAAGTTGCGCTGCTCGACAGCAGCAAAACGGTGCTGATCCAAACGGGAATCGGCAGAGAGAAAGGTTTCCATTCAAGCACGCCGTTGGTCGAAACGACAATATACGCGCCGATCAAACCGCCGAACGTCATAATCACGACGGGAATCAAAAACCACATAAAAACGCGGAATTTGTCCGGCGAATCTTCGGTCAATTCTTCAAAATCATTATCGGACTTGAAATCGTCCTTGCTTCCGCCGCTTCCGCCGCCGCCGTTATTTCCTCCGTCGCCGCCGTCGCCTCCGCCGCTTCCGCCGCCCGAACCGATTCTTTTGCCCGGTTTATAGCGAAGTAAATCTTTTTCTTCATCTTCGGAAATTTTTTCGATTGCACCGACTTTCATTTTAAGAATTTAATCACGAAGGAACACGAAGAAAACACGAAGATAAGATAAAGAAATTTAGAAATTTAGTTGAATTATAAAATTAAAATAATTTTTTAATCTCTCTTTAAACTTCGTATTTTCGTTGTTGATATTAAACGACATATCGCTTCCATTCGAGTTTTCCGCGACTGCCGAAATTTATTAGAATGCCGACTTTTAATTTGGTTGCTTTTAGATAATTGATAAGTTGAGCGACTTCGATGTTTGACAACCTTTCAAGCGATTTGATTTCAACAATTATTTTATCGAAGCATATAAAATCAGGAATATATTCTTTTTTCAAAGCAACATTTTTATAAAACAAAGTCAATTTTTCCTGCGATTTAAATAAAATTTTCCGCTTGCTCAACTCGATTTCCAGACATTCTTGATAAACAGGCTCAAGAAAACCATTTCCCAATTCTTTGTGAACCTCAATCGCCGCGCCGATTATTTCATAAACTTCATCTCTAAATAACAACTCCGACATAATTTTTTAACCACGAAGGAACACGAAGTTCACACCAAGTTTTTTTTCTTTAACAATCAACTTTCTTTCTATATCTTTCTTAATTTCTTCCCTTCGTGTTTCCTTCGTGTCCCTTCGTGGTTAAATATTTCTTTTCGTGGTTAAATATTTCTTAATGATTCAAAACCATCAGCGCAAAAATTACGGGAAGGTATAAAACCGATACGAGCAGAAGTTTTCTGGCTTGTTTGACGCTTTTTGCGCGGGCGGTTTTGATGCTCTCGAACAAAAACCAAATTCCGAGAAGGCTCGCGCCGATCAAATAAATCCATCCGGCAACACCGACGAAAAACGGCGCGATGCTGACGGGCAGCAGCAGAATTGTAAAAATAACGATTTGCCGATGGGTGATTTTTCCGTCTTTTTCAACAACGGGCAGCATTTTTATTCCCGCTTTTGCATACTGCTCTTTATACATCCAGGCGATTGCGAGAAAATGCGGAAACTGCCATAAAAACAGGAGCGCGAACAAAATCCACGCGCCAAGCGTTATCTCGTTTGCCGAAGCCGTCCAACCCATCAGAGGCGGCAACGCGCCGGGAATCGCGCCGATTGCCGTTGATGCCGAAGTTCTCGTTTTAAGCGGCGTGTAAAGCAGAACGTAGCCGACGATAACGATCAAACCGAGAATCGCCGTCAGCGGATTGACCAAAACGGCAAGATAAATCTCCGCCGTCAACGCGAGCAGAACGCCGAAAACGAGTCCTTCGGTTGAGGTAATTTTTTTCGCCGGCAGAGGTCTGTTCGCCGTGCGTTCCATCAGCGCGTCCGTTTCTTTTTCCCAAACCTGATTTAAGGTTGCCACGCCGAACGCGAGCAAAGTTATGCCGAGCATCGCGTTAAAAAAAAGCAGCCAGTTAAAAATGCCGCCCGCGCCCAGATAAAAACCCGCCGCCGATGTTAAAACCAGCATAAACGCGATGCGCGGTTTGGTCAGTTCGACATAAGCCGCCGCTTTTTCCCGGAAACTTATCGCTTTCGTATCTTGTATTTCTATTGTTATTGCTTCCATTATTTTCTTATAATGATCGGTTTTACCAAAGAATAACTTGCCGCCCGCAATTTTCCAAGCCGGAAACTGCTGAATAGAACTTCTATTTTTCTAAAGTTAAACTTATTTCTTACGCGGATGACAAATTATTTACGCTAAGATATTATTCTATAAAACGTATTTTCGACAAATGTATATTTTTTCTTCTTGTTTTTCCATTGATAAAATTTTCTAATACGATTTTATTTATTACTGATTTTACGAAATGCGTTTTGCATTAATTATGTCCGCAGCCGAAGAAACATTAAAAACCGAGACGAAAAAAGTTTCAAAAACAAAGTCCGTGCCGATTGGAAACCTGATTCTGAATTTTTTAAGTTCAGTCCGCTTCGGCGTGGTTCTGCTTTGCATTCTCGTTTTTTTGTCCTTTTTGGGAATGGTTATTATTCAGCAGAACGTGCAGGGATTTGACGCTTATTTTGCATCCTTAACGCCCGCCGAAATTAAAGTTTACGGCTTTTTGGGATTTTTCGACATTTATCACAGTTGGTATTTCAATTTTCTTCTGCTGATTTTATCTCTGAATATTGTTTTGGCTTCGATTGACCGTTTTCCGTCCGCTTGGTCTTATATCAAAAACCCGAAATTAACCGCGACGCGCGATTGGCTTTCAAGACAAAAACAATATACGACAATTGAAATCGAGGCGGAAGACGAAAAACAAATTGTCGAAAAAATTAAAACGGTTTTTGCAAAAAACGGTTTTTCTCCCGAAATTACAGACAGCCGGAACACGACTTACGCTTCGGACGCAAGCGGGAAAAAGGATTTTTCGGTTGTTCAAAACATCAACACGAAAACCGTTTTCGGACAGACGGGAAAACTGAACAGGCTCGGCGCGTATATCGTCCACGTTTTTTTATTAACGCTTTTTCTCGGTCATTTCGTTGCTTTGCAAACCGGATTTGATGCCGATGTTCGCTTGATGCCCGGCGATTCGACCAAGCAGATCGAACTCGTGCAGTTTAATCTGGACAAAAAGGAAAAATTTGCCGTCGGCTTGCCGTTTACGATAAATTGCCTCGATATTCAGCAAAAACTGATAAATCCCGAAGGTTCGATTGAAGTCAGCAACACGCTCGACTGGCGGACGCGAATCGAGATTGACGATCCCGAATACGGCAAAACCGTCGCCGATGTCAGCTTAAACAGTCCGTTTCAATATCGCGGTTATCGTTTTTTCCAAGCCAGCGCGATAACGCTCGGAAGCGCGAGAACGATGACGTTGAAATTGACTCCGAAAGAAGGCGGCGAAAGTTTTAATATTGAACTGGAAAGAAACGGCTCGGCAAATTTGCCCGATGGAACGAACGTAAAATATGTAGATTTTCTGCCCGATTTCGGTTTTGACCAAAACGGCAAACCCGCCACAAAAACGGGCGATTATAATAATCCGGCGGCAATTCTGGAAGTTACCGAGCCAAGCGGAGAGAAAGTCCGCGCCTTTGCCTTTGCTCTGGAGTTGCCCGATTCCGCGCCCGTCGGTGCGCCTGTCGCCGGATACAAATGGCATCTGGCGGATTTTGAAAAATCGCCATACGCGCACGTTTTGTCAATCAAATACGATCCGTATAACGCCGCGTTTATCGCTTGGTATGTCGGCGGAATCGGTCTGATCGGCGCGTTATGTTTTGTGTTTTTCTTTTCGCACAGAAGAATCTGGGCGTTAATCGAACCGAAAAGCGAAAACACTTTTGAAATCGTTCTCGGCGCAGACGCAAACAGAAACGGACAGGCTTTAGAAGACAAATTCGATAATATAAAGAGAGATTTGAGCGAAGATAATTAAAAACAAATTTTCAGCCTTATATTATTTAGCACTACCGATAATTTGTAAAATTTTTTTTGAGTTGTATTTATGGAAGAAGTAAAAAGAATCGAACAACAAAACACTCTGAAAGCATATCTGCCCGCGATTTTGGCAATCGGCGGAGCATTTCTGATGCTTTTTCTGCGGCTTCAAATCGGTGCAGATTTTATATCCGACGGCGCGTTGATGATGATCGCGCTCGCCTGCTACATTTTCGCCGCGCTTTTTCAGTTGACGAATCTTTACGCGCCTTCGGAAATGGCGCAGAAGATCGGTTTGTGGACGGCGACTCTCGGCGTGTTTTTTAATTTGGCAAGCTGGCTCGTGCGCTGGGTTGCCGCGTATGAGCGCGAAATTGCGATGCTCCGCGAAAGCGGAAATGATGCAACGCCGTGGATGTTTCGCTATATTCCGTTTGCGAATTTATACGATTTGAGCATTGCATTTGCATTCGGCGCGGGAATTTCGACTCTGCTCCTCGCCAAACGCAAAAATTTTCAGTTTTTGAGCGCGTTCACATTGCCGCTTGCCGCTTTGATTCTGACTTTAGCAAGATTTATCGGCGGAGAATTTATAGATTTGCCGCCTGTTCTCGATTCTTATTGGAGACCGATTCACGTCGGCGTTGCGTCTTTAAGTTACGGTGTCGCGCTCGTCTGCTTCGCCGTCGCGGTTATATATCTTTTGAAAGACAACGTAAAAGTCGAAGCGATGGCGATTTGGGCAAGCGTTTTCGCGCTCGGCGTGATCGGTTCGGTGAGCAATTGGTCGGTTTTTACCGAATTCGTCTATCGCGCCGGACTTTTTCTGCCAACCGAGGAAGGCGCGAAACCTTTTTCCGTGCCGTTCAGATTTGAGATTCCATACGTCGGCGAAATTCTCGCCGTTTCGGGAATTTTGCTGATCGGCGTAATCATATCTTTCCTGATTTATCTTTATCAAAACAACGAAGCGGCAAAAAAAGCCGGACATATTCTGCTAAAAATTTCCTTCGCCGCGCAGATTCTGGCAATCGCATTTCTCGTTTCCGGGATCAAATCAAACGCCGATGTTTTCCCGCAGTTAAAAACACAATACGCCGCCGATTTAAGCGGTTACGTTGCCGCCGGAAAGGAAATCGCCTCGAAACAAGGTCTTTCCGCGCAGGAATTTTCCGCCATTTCGCCCGCCCAATTCGAGCAGACCGGAAAACGCTTTTTAGACGCAAACGGCGATAAAATGTTTCTGAGTCTGAAAACAAATCCCGTCGAATTAGCCGGTTTGATAACCGCGCTCGCCGGAACATTTTTCGTGATCTTGTTCGGCTTCCGAACCGAAACTCTGCGCGAAAGACTGCCTTCTTTGCAGTCGCTCGATTCCTTGATGTATAAAACCGCGTGTCTGGCATTTGCAGGTTTGGCGATGCTTTTAATTACCGGCGCAATCTGGGCGAACGAATCTTGGGGCAGACCGTGGGGTTTCGATTCAAAAGAAACCGGCGCACTAATCGCGTGGCTGACCTACGCGGCGTTTCTGCACACGAGAATCTCGCGCGGCTGGTCGGGCAGAAGTTCGGCGTATTTTGCAATTCTCGGATTTTTGCTCGTGATCTTTACATATCTGGGCGTGAGTTATCTGCTTCCCGGACTGCACAGTTACGCATAATCGAAGATTTGTAAATGGTAAATAGCAGATTGTAAATCGTTTTTTATACCAATCTATAATTTGCTATTTACCATTTGCGATTTACAAAATTTAATGACTAAAAACAATCTTTTATTCGGAATAATCGGCTTACTGCTCGGTTTGATTATTGGTTTCATCGGCGCGAACAGTTTAAATCGTCAGGAAATTGTCAGCGAAAATTCCGATGCGAATCTCCCGACGGCAAACGCTTCTCAAGTCGAAAATGTTCTGGTGAAAGACCAAAATCAAAAAGGCGGAATGATGCCCGCCGTTGCTGAAACTCTGGACAAAGCCGAAAATGAACCGGATAATTTTGACGCGCAAATCAAAGCGGGCGATATGTATCTGAAAATTCAGAATTTTGCCAAAGCCAATGAGTTTTTCGAGAAGGCGCATAAAATAAAACCCGGCGATTACGACACAATCGTTAAGATCGGCAACACATATTTTGACGCGAAACAATTTGAAGCCGCCGAAAAGTGGTATCAAAAAGCTCTGGAAATCAAATCCGCAGATGTCGCCGTCCGCACCGATCTGGGCGTAACTTTTGTTGAACGCGCAAATCCCGATCTGGACAGAGCGATCAGAGAATTTGAAACTTCCCTACAAACCGAGCCGAACCACGAACCGACTCTTTACAATCTCGGCGTTGCTTTTTATAAAAAAGGAAATCCCGAAAAAGTCGGCGAAATAATCGCAAAGCTGAAAAATATAAATCCAAACAGCCAACTCGCGCAGAAATTACAACAAATTATTGACCGAAACTGATTTCGAAGAAAAATCCATCGCAGAAATTTGCTCCATTTTCAACTTAATTTAATTTTAATTGAAAAAATCGGGAAACAATTTCGGATTTTCGCCGATAACTATATCTGAGAGCATATTTCTCTAAATTTTTTTTTCAGGAGGTTTCCAGATGTCTTCGATCAATTCGGTTTCTTCAAACTACGCGGTCAACGCCGTTGATTTCCCGCCTGCAAAAAGCGGCGGTCAGGATTTGACCTTAACCTTTTCGCCCGAACAAATCGGCGCAAAACGCGGGCGCGACAATAAATTTCCGCCAGAAGCGCGTTTTACTTCGACACAAGCCGAAAAAGCCTTGTTTCGCTTCTTCGGCTTAAATCCCGACAATCCGAAGGATTTGCAAAAAATAAAAGCCCGCCTCGCAACCGACGGCAAAAGTCCGTTCGACGTTTTGCAGGCTTCGACCAATTATCCGGCGCGGTTCAATCAAAAAACGGGCAGATACGAAGCGGTCTTTCACGTATCGCAAAAGACTTACGATCAATTGCGCGGCAAAATAGAGCAGATCAAGAACGAGCCGCCGTCGCCAAATGCAAAGCCTTTGCGCGAGCCGAACCCGAACGATTTTTATGCCGCGCAGCAAAAGCTGAAACTTAAAAAACAGATGCCGCCGTCGAGATTGGAAATAGAAGGCTTAACGGCAGAGCAGAAAGCGTTGCTTCTGGACTTGACGGACATCGGCTTGTCGGTTGTCGGAATCTTCGAGCCGACGCCGTTTGCCGATTTAGCGGGAACGGGATTAGCACTCTCCAGAGGCGAATACGGCGGAGCAATAATCAGCGCGTTGGGAATGTTTCCTTACTTGGGCGATTTGGCGAAGTTAGGTAAACTGCCAAAGTTAGTTAAGGTGATGGAAAACGTCGTCCAGATGGCGAAGGCGGACGGCAAATTTGCTAAGGTTGTAACGCCGCTATTAGAGAAAATAAAAACGGCACTTGATAATCTGCCGATTGAGAAACTGCCGCAAAAAGCGCAGGATGCGGTCAAAGCTATAAAGAATAAAATTGACGAGTTTTTCAGCAAAGGTAAAATTCCGAATGGAGTTGAGCCGCCGAAGCCGCCGAAAATTCGGACTGAACCGCCGGAGATTAAAAGAGTCAAAGTTGGAAAAGCAAATTTGCCTGCAACAACTGAAATGAGTATTCAGGATAAGCTATACAATTACTTGCTTGATTTTAATCATTCAAAAGGTGGACCTAAAGCCAAATGGTTTAAAGAAGCACTCGGTTTTACACGAGAAAATATGGATGATTTAGCTAAACAACTTATTTTTAATCCAGCAAAAGCAGTGCAAACCGAAGTTACCGAATTTGGCACAAAATATAATCAAATAATATCTGTTAAAGGAGCAAATGGTAGAACAATTGACGTTTTAACAAGCTGGATTAGGAACGAAGACGGAATAATCAGAATTATTACTGCTGTTCCTACAAAAAAATAAAGGGTTAACTATTATGTTTAATGAATATGACGTAGTAAAAATTAGGCAGGATATGCCGGAGTATAACTTAGTTGCAGGTATGACCGGAACTATTTTAATGATTTATAGCGATGCACCACCAACTTATGAGGTTGAATTTTCAGATGATGAAGGTGATATGGTTGCATTATTAACACTTTCGGGAAATGATTTAGAAGAAGCAGGCAACTAGCTTCGCGGGCGCATCGAGCAGATCAAGAACGAGCCGCCGTCGCCAAATGCAAAGCCTTTGCGCGAGCCGAATCCGAACGATTTTTTCGCCGCTCAGCAAAAGCTGAAACTTAAAAAACAGATGCCGCCGTCGAGATTGGAAATAGAAGGCTTAACGGCAGAGCAGAAAGCGTTGCTTCTGGACTTGACGGACATCGGCTTGTCGGTTGTCGGAATCTTCGAGCCGACGCCGTTTGCCGATTTAGCGGGAACGGGATTAGCACTCTCCAGAGGCGAATACGGCGGAGCAATAATCAGCGCGTTGGGAATGTTTCCTTACTTGGGCGATTTGGCGAAGTTAGGTAAACTGCCAAAGTTAGTTAAGGTGATGGAAAACGTCGTCCAGATGGCGAAGGCGGACGGCAAATTTGCTAAGGTTGTAACGCCGCTATTAGAGAAAATAAAAACGGCACTTGATAATCTGCCGATTGAGAAACTGCCGCAAAAAGCGCAGGATGCGGTCAAGGCAATTAAGAATAAGATTGACGACTTTTTCGGCATTCGTAAGATGACAAAACCGGCATTAACGCCGAGTGGACAGAAAGCGGTAACGCTTGATACTTTGGAACATATCTTTCACGGTGAACTGAATAAAAAAGGAAAAGCCGTCGGTTTTCATTACGAAGGTGTTGAGAATATGCAGGCTGTTAATAAAACAAGAACTGTTACCGTTACAAAGCCGCCCGATAAAAATGGTGTTTATGAGGCAATTGTTGAAGTTAAAGGAAAAGCCAAAAAAGGAAATGGCGGAGTTTCAACTTTTTTCCCGAAAAACTGGACAAAGAATGATGTTGTCAACTCAATTAATGAGGCTTATATCAATAAAATTAGTTCAGGCGGAAATGGATATATCGGCACTTCTGATTCAGGTGTTAAAATACAAATGTTTTTAAAACCTGATGGAACGATAATAACGGCATATCCTTTACACGGAAAATAAAATTTTCAATTATGAAAAATATCAAATTACGCATTGTGAATAAAGTTCCGCTTCCTTATTTGGGCGAAAGCGATGAGGACTGGATTTTAAGTTATTTCTTAGGAGATTCCGAAGGATATTTCAATCTTTTTGAAAGCAAAATGAATGAGGCATCTATAAATGATGAGTTACCTGTTGAATATTTTACAAATAGTGTTTCGCTGGAAATATATCCAGAAAAAACTATTTTAGAACATCTTTATCCTGAAGATGAAGATAATTCTCCAAAAGTGGAAATTTCTAATAAGGAATTAAAATTTTTGATGAAAAAGTGGGAAGAAATTCTTTCAGAATCAAGAGAATAGTATAAAAAGCGAGATAGTATCTCGCTTTTTATACTTTGAACTAATCAGACAGAAAGCGGTAACGCTTGATACTTTAGAGCATATCTTTCACGGCGAAGTTAAAGCCGGAAGAAACGGTGCGAGAAGATCAGTCGGATTTCACTATGAAGGTGCTGAAATGCAAGCAATCAGAGGAACAAAACCTGCAACAGTAACCAGACCACCGGATGCAAATGGTGTTTATGAAGCGGTTGTTGATATTCAAGGTGTAAGAAAGAGGCTTCCGTCAACTTTCTTTCCTAAAAATTGGACTAAAAATGATGTTGTTAATGCCGTTAATGAAGCATATAATAACGGAAAATCTGTTGCCGGAAAACCCGCAAATTATATTGAAGGTAAATCATCTTCGGGAGTTTGGGTCGGTATGTATTTGAATGCTGATAAAACCGTTGCCACAGCATTTCCTCTTTATGGGAGATAAAATTATGAAAGTTGAATACAAATCAATTAACGAAGTTTTCAGACCGAGAGTTTTAGCGGATAATTCTCCTCAAACTGAAGTTCTAAATTGCTTTTTAGAGGACGCGGAAAATTCTTTACCGATCTATCTTGATTTGATTACTAAAGCCGAAAATGGAGAGGAGATTTTGGGCAGTTCCTCAAATCAGTTAGGAATTGATTTTTATCCTAACAAAATTACGATTGAGCATTTATGGTCAAATGATGAAAACGGAGAACCTCTTTATACAGAAATTTCTTTATCCGAAGCAAAACAATTACTTGAAAATCTACAATCGGCAAAAGATGCGTTAAATTAAAAGTGAGGAAGCAGTTATAAAATGACAAAATTAAAAGTAATAGAAACATCTGATGTTAGGGATAAAAAATTAACCGTCGTAGAAATTCTTGAAGGAGAGCCTTTATCGGATATGATATTAAAATCAGAAGCACAAGGTTCTGAATGGAAAATAAGCGGAAGTGCTTTCGTTCCGGCGAAAACTTGGTCAGGAAAAACTCGCGGACTTCTTTTAAAGAATGTTGGCGAAACAGACGAATTAAATAGCGGAGAGTTTTTAATCTCTATCTAAACTTAGCGTGCATTTTTACGTTAAATTATGAAACAGAATACAGCTAATTATATTCAACCGTATATTGATGTGGTCGAAAAATTTATCGCCGACCAAATTGATGCACAGGGTTTTGAAAAATTATTTTTAGAATTATTCAAAAAGGATTCTACACAATTTAATGAAAGAGAATATGAAATTTTGAATAATTTATTTTATGATGTCGAAGATTTTTGCGCTAATTCTGACATACGTGATGATGAAGATTTAGATGAAAAACAATTAAAAACAAGAAGTAAAAAGCATTTAGAAAAACTTCGTGCTTTGTAAATTTCAACAAAAAAAATCATACGACGCATTATTTTTAACAAACCTAAAAATTTGTTGAAATTGATGCGTCTTTTTAGGCGAAGACGAACGCGAAGTTTGCGAAAGTCGTAACGCCGCTGTTGGAAAAAATAAAAGCCGCGCTCGATAATCTGCCGATAGAAAAGCTGCCGCAAAAAGCGCAGGATGCGGTCAAAGCTATAAAGAATAAAATTGACGATTTTTTCAGCAACAGCAAAGTTCCGAATGGTGTTGAACCGCCGAAAATTCGGACTGAACCGCCAAAGATAAATAAAGTCGAAGTCAACGGCGTGATGTTACCCGCGACAACTCGTGAAAGTGTGAATTAACAAACTTTGGACATATCTTTTAGACTTAAATCATATACAAGGTGGTCCGAAAGCAAAATGGTTTAAAGAAGCACTCGGTTTTACACGAGAAAATATGGATGATTTAGCCAAGCAAATTATTTTTGATCCGTCTAAGGCAATTAAAACAGCAGACTCGCAACACGGACAGAAATTTAATCAGGTTATTTCAATCGTCGGAGCAAACGGAAGAAAAATTGACGTTAATTTTGGTTGGATAAAAAATGATGATGGAATTACAAGATTAACGACGGCTATTCCTTCAAAGAGGTAAAAAAATGTTAAAAGAAAATGATGTTGCTGAACTAATCAAAGATATGCCTGACTTCGATTTAAAGAAAGGCATAAGGGAACAATTCTAATGGTTTTATCCGCTTCGCCGGTATTCTATGAAATTGAATTTATGGATGATGAGGGTGAAAC
The DNA here is from genome assembly GCA_965214585.1 of Pyrinomonadaceae bacterium. Lineage (GTDB taxonomy): Bacteria > Acidobacteriota > Blastocatellia > Pyrinomonadales > Pyrinomonadaceae > JAHCHG01. The sequence goes on from OZ243957.1 coordinate 4,226,824, forward strand.
TTTAGCCGTCGAAACAATAAATGGCGATGATGTTAAATTATTTTGGTCTGCTGAAAATTAATCGCATTCACAAAATATAACCGGGTTAAAAATCAAGTAAGTGACAAGGCTAATGTCGTCTGCTTAATCCGCAGACGACATTACTTTTAAAGAGAGGCGAATACGGCGGCGCGGCGATCAGCGCGTTAGAAATGTTTCCGTATTTGGGCGATTTGGCAAAGCTGGGCAAGCTGCCGAAGTTTCTCAAAGTAATAGAAAACGTCGTCAATATAGCTAAGACCGACGCGAAGTTTACAAAAGTTGTCAAGCCTTGCTGAAAGGACTAAAGAATGCACTTGACAACTTGCCGACGCACAAGTTGCCGAAGTAGGCGCAGGAAACGGTTGAGAAACTAAGATTGATGGTTATTTCAAAATCTCTTCAAAATTATTCAATGCTCATTTTAGCTACATCGAGAATTTGATATTTCTCTATTTTTCCGCCGTTGGTGATTACGGTCAAAACGCCTTGATTGACGTTAAACCAGACGACTTCGCTCATCGGATGTTCGATTTTCTCGCCGTTTTTCAGGGAAATTTTAAGTCGCACATTTGCTAATTGGCTCGGATCGAAACTCTTTTCGCCGGAACTCAATTCTGTAGTTTTTGCATTTTCAATTGCATTAACGCTTTCCGTTTTCTCATTGGAATCTGTTTTTTCTTCGGCAATTTCAGTCGGTTTACTCGAAACAGTTTCCGCAGGAATTTCGGTTTTTTCATTTGTATCGGCGATCTCATTTGTTTCGGTTTTGCCTTCTACAACGGAATTTTCCGTTTCGTCGGCAATCTCATTTTCAGCAGAAACCGGATCAATTTCAGTTTCTGTTTTTTCCGCACTTACTGAAACTTCAGTTTCCGTTTTGTTTTCAACTGTAAAATCTTCCGATTCGTTTTCTTTTTTCTTGGCAGGATCAAAAATCTGCGGAATTTCGGCAGTTATGCTTGCCGTTTTTTCCGTTTTTATCCCGGATTTTTCTTGGGCTTCTTTTGTTATTGCCGCCGATTCGGTTTTGGCGGCTGAAACGGGTTTCGGAGTTTCGATTATTGTTCCGATGGCATTAACCTTTACCGCGCCTTGATTTTCGCCTTTAACTTTCGGTTCGCTGACTCTCAGATTTTCCGACGTGATCGGCAGAGGAGCGAAACTTCCGGCGAATTTTATGTTAAATGTCGCCGGATCATCATTCGGCGAACGCGCTTCGATTCTCAAAATCAATGTTTCCGGTTTCCTCAGATAAATCACTCTTCCCGTTTCATTTTCGGAAGAATCCGAATAAATCGTAATTTTCGTTAAAGAATCCAGTTCTTTGACGGTAAAAACGTCTATATCTCCATCCAAATTGTTTGTTTTTACATTGATAAAAATATCGCCTTGAGTGCCGTTGAATTTATAAAAAAATCTGGTCAGGCGCGAATCTCCGACGGCACGCGCCGAAATCGTTCCGGTAATTTCGTTAGTAATTATCGGCGTTGGAAAATTTACATCGCTCGATTGCGAATAGACGCTTTGCGAAAAAAATGCGAGTAAAAGAAAAAACAAAAGAGCAAATAAACTTTTTTGCTTTCGCAATTCGGATAAAATATTTTTGATTTCTGAATTCATTTTTTTTTACACCAAACTTCCGACGGCAGATTTTATGCGAATTTTACTGTCAAGATTTTATCAATATCAGCCAATGATTTTAAAGAGAAAAAGCCGAGTTTATAAAAACCCGGCTGAAATTGCTGGCAAAACGGAAATCTTCAAAAAAATTCAATTTATTTTTGCCCGCCAGCCGCTTTTGCTTTGCCGCGCAAAATTTCCAGAGCCTTATTTAACTGCACATCAATTTGTGCGGGCTTGGATTTTTCCATTTTTTCAACCGGATGATTTTCAATCGGTTCGTCGTCCGGCTGAGGCTCTAAATCCTCATCTTCTTTTTGTTCGACGAGATTTTCGACCTCGACAGGTTCGGGCGTTTCGGGACGTTTTACCTCAATCGAAGGCTTTACGCCGGAATTTAAAATCTCGTCTTCGAGAAACGGTTTTCCACTTGGCGAAGCCCATTTTGCGGTTGTTAAAAGCAAAGCGTCGCCCGAACGAAGTTTGATTAATTGCTGCTCCGTTCCCGCGCCGAAACTTTTTTCGCCGACGACTTCGCCGCGCTTATTTTCCTTGATCGCCGCCGCGACGATTTCGCCCGCGCCGGCAGTTCCCAAATCAATCAAAACGGCAACATCGCCGCTGAAAATATGCTTGGCGGGATTTGCCGTGAAAGTGTTTACGACTTTATTCTGCCTTCCGATAACTTGTGCCAAAGTTCCCGATTTTACAAAAAGATTCGCCGTTTCGACGGCTTCGTTCAAATCACCTGAAGCCACGCCGCGCAAATCCAGAACGATTTTGTTTACGCCTTTTTTGGCAAATTCCTGAACGCGATTTCGTATGTCGGCGGCTTCGCCTTTTTCCAGACTGTAAATCTTTATGTTGCCGATATTTTCGCCTTCCGTTTTAGCTTCGACATTCGGAACTTTGTAAAATCCGCGCGGAACTTCGACGGTTTTCGGCTTTTCGCCCGGTCTTATCACGCGCAATTTTACTTTTGTTCCCGCCTCGCCGCCGATTAACTGCTTCGCGTCATACAGGGAAATGTCGCGCGTCGCCTTTTTGCCGATGTATTCAATCACATCGCCCGCCTGCAAACCCGCTTCGTCTGCCGGAGAATTTTTAATTACGGAAACAATATACAAATATGAAGAAAATTCGGAAAATTCCGCGCCGATTCCCGCCTTCTTTTTGATTAAATTCGCTTGATAATCCGTAACCTGCTCGGCGGTCAGATAAGCTGAATACGGATCGAGTCCGTCGGCTAAACCGCGAAGTGCGCCGTAACGAACTTTCTCCAGATTCGGTTCGTCAACATAATCGTTCTGAATATGCTGCAAAACGCTTTCAAAAATCCGAATCTGCGCTCCCGCATCGTTAATCGGCTGCTGCGCCTGCGTTGAAAGAAGCGAACCGAAAATCGCATACAGAGCGATCATAAAAGAACCTAAAACGACCAAAAATTTTCCGCGAAATGACATTAAGTTAAACCTCTTTTTTGAAATGAACAACGAAAAGTGGATAATAAAAACGAACAAAACCCGAATTACCCATTTTACATTATCCTTTATCAATTAAATCCGTGCAAGAAATAGAAACAACTAATTCCGATGATTTTACAGACATTTTTCGCGCTCCCGAATCGGGCAGACTGCTCGCGCTCGATCTCGGCACGAAAAAGGTCGGCGTTGCCGTCAGCGACGAACTTCAATTTACCGTGCGCCACGTTTGCGTCATAAAACGCAAAGGCTGGAAAAAATTTCTCAAACAGATCATCAGCTATCTTGACGAATTTGATGCCAAAGCCTTGATAATTGGTTTGCCGCTGAATTCGGACGGCTCGGAATCGGAAATGTCTGCCGAAGCCAGACGTTTGGCGAGAAATTTTTCGCTTTCTTTGGACATTCCCGTTCTTTTTCAAGATGAACGCCTGACGACTTTTGAAGCCAGAAGCAATTTGTGGGAACAAGGTTTTAACAACGACGAAGTGCGCCAAAAAGTTGACACCGAAGCCGCCGCAATTATCTTGAGCGATTTTATTCGGCTTAGGAATCAGAAACTGAATTTTAGAGAAACTCAAAATTATGATATTTGATTTGTGCGTTGTTGATAGTTCATCGTTCATTGCTGATTTCTTCTTAACAATTAACAATCAACAATGAACCATCCACAAAAAATTATTTCATCAAAATAACCTTTTCAGCCGCCTTTTCAACCGCTTCTTTTGAGAACGGAAAAACGGGCGTGTTTCCCGCCGCCCAATCGTTCAATTGATCTTTATAAAAAGGCGAACGCGGATTTCCGCTTTGTCCGAGCGTAATTCCCTGCCGTGTTTTGTCCCAATCGCCCGGAACTGTAACGAGCCGCATCGAAACCGCCGCGCCGACATTCGGCGACGTGCCGCTGCCTCGATATGGAAGCGGTTCGACGGCAAAAACCGAACCGATCAGAGGCGCGGCGGAAAGCGGATGCGAAAAACGAATTTTATCAATCGTTCCCCAAGCCCATTTCGATTCGTCCGCGCCGTATTTTCGGGCGAGATTTGCGCGAGCCGCTTCGTCGGATTTTAATAACAATTCCTTATAAGACGAAAATTCCTTCGGCAGCCAATCAGACGGTTTTTCGCGCAAAAGCCAGTCAATAAAAGAATTTACGTTGCTCCATTGATACGCATCGGCTTTTTCCTTGCCGATTGTTCCGACAAGAATTTTCTTCAAGAATTCAACGCGAATTTCGAGAACCAAGATCGGCGCAGCCGCATCCGCAGAAGTTTTGCCGTCCCAACCGCGAAGCATTTTCAAACTCTCGTCGCTTGCCGCTTCCATTTTGACGATCTCGCGGGCGAAATTCGCATACGAAATGCTGTAAACGTCGCGCTGAATGTCCGACATATCGGCAACGGTCAATTTCGTATTCGCCTGCAAAAGCTGATAAATTCTTCTCGCCCGATAAGGCGCAGCCCAACTGTGTCCGAGAAAATACTTGTAACTGTCGCCCGCAATTCTTTGATTTGCCGTAACGATAATGCCCGACGGCGGATTGTAGATGTTCGGCAGTTCTTCAAACGGAATATATTTCGTCCATTTCCCTTCATTTTTCGCGCCGTCGTAAGGAAAACTGCCGTCGCCCGAACTGCGAATCGGAATCGCGCCCGCGTTGTGAAAACCGATGTTTCCATTGACATCTGCATAAACAAAATTCTGCGTCGCGCCGCCGTATTTTTTCAGAGCGCGGTTAAAATCTTCCCAATTTTTCGCGCGATTCAGTTCGTAAAATGCCTCGAAATCGTTATTTTTCGCATCAAGCGCAGTCCATTTAAGCGCGGTCTTTTTGTTTCCCGTTTCCTGAATAATCACGCCGTCATCGGTTTCCAAAACTTCCATTTTAACCGTTTCGGTTTCAGGTTTGAGCAGATTTCGTCTGACCTTTATTTCCTCGATTCTAATTTTCGCCGGAACAAAACCTTTTTCCGTTTTGTATTCGTTTTTGTCGTTAAATTCTTCAACGTATAAATCCTGCACGTCGGGACCGAGATTGGTCGCGCCCCAAGCGATAAATTCGTTATGACCGAGAACAACGCCCGGAACGCCCGGAAATGTTACGCCTGAAACGCGCGAACCGGGCGCGGAAAGATTGGACAAATACCAGATCGAAGGCGCGGACGGGCGCAAATGCGGATCGTTCGCCAAAATCGGTTTTCCGTCTAAAGTGCGCTTACCGGAAACAACCCAATTGTTGCTCGCCGCATTAAATTCCTGATAAAACCCGATCTTTTCGAGCGAAGATTTGCGAATTTCCATATCTTCGACGGCAGTTTTATAAACTTCGTCATTCACCTGTAATAATTGACTTCTCACTTCTGACTTCTCACTTCTCACTTTCCCCGAATCCTTGCCGACAACCAAAACATCAAACGGCGTTTTCTCGATAAAAAGCTCGTCAAATCGCTCTTTTGGCAAATCCTTAAATTTCGCTCTCGTCGCGTCTTCATACCAACTCGTGCTTAAAGCATCGGACAAAATTTTTCCGATTATCAGCGAATCCGTCGGCTTCCATTCGGCGGGCGCGTATTGCAGAATCTTGAATTCAGTCGGCATCGAATCCTTATCGAGCGTTGCAATATAAGCGTTCACGCCGCGGGCGTAATTGTCCAAAACCGATTTATATTCGGGCGAAAAACCTTTATAAGTTTCCTCGACAAGCCGGGAAAAACCGAATCTGCGCCACCGACGGTCTTCATTTAAAGCCGCGTCGCCGAAAAGTTCCGCCGTCGTTCCGCGTGCCACGCGGCGATACAAATCCATCTGCCAAAGCCTGTCTTGCGCCGTCACAAATCCTTGCGCGAAATACAGATCGGCATCATTTTTCGCTTCGATAAAGGGAATCGAACGCCCGTCGCGCCTGACAATGACGTTTTCCTTCAACCCCGAAACATCCAGAGTTTCCGTCGGCGTTTGCGCGAAACACGCGGTAAAAATAAACAAAAAAGCCGCAACGGGCGCGATTTTATTAAACAATTTTTTCATAATTTAGTTTCCAAACAATTTTTCGAGATTCAACTGAAAATCAGGCAAATCGTCAGTTTCCAAAATTTCACTTTCCGCGTAAGTTTTCACCAATTTCAATTCATTTTCGGCAAACTTAAAGACCGAAACTTCCTTTTCAAACGGATTGACAACCCAATATTCCGGCACTTTGTAAATCTCGAAAAGTTCCCGTTTTATCTGCAAATCGTGTTTCGCGTTAGCCTTTCCCGGTGCTAAAATTTCGATAACAATTTCCGGCGCACCGTAAAATTTCCCGTCTTTTTCGTCCAGAATCTCTTTTATTCTTTCGTGTGAAATGTAGATCAAATCAGGAATCACGCCGTCAAATTCACTGAAAATCAAACCGATTGTGGGAAGAATTTCTCCTGTCGGATTTTTCTCAAAAGTTTTGAAAAACTCCCGCATAACTTTCACCGATAAAATTTGATGCTCATATCGCGGCGAGGTTGATATAAGTATTTCTCCTCCGATAAGTTCATAGCGCAAATTTTCGTAGCGCGGCACTTTCTTGAGATATTCGTTTGTGATGAAATCATTTTTTTCTTCATCTTTCGGCTGAAAAACGAATTTTGGCGTATTTGTTTGAATTGTTTGCTCTTGCATAGATGTATTCTCTTCTGAATTTGATTTTCTCGACTTTTTCCAAGTCGCCAACGGCGACAAACATTATAGCCTATGGTGCAGGCGTTTCGCCGAAACCGTAGGTTTTCATTAACATAACAGACGCTCGCTGAAAGTGAGCAACAATTTTGATGCCGTCACATATTTTGTTCGTCGCCTTCAGCGACGGAATCTGTTATTAATGCCGACCTAGCGATTCTCGCTAGGCTATAATGTTTGTCGCCGTTGGCGACGGGAACATTAATCTAATTTTTGTTTTTTTCAGCTTTCAAGCGACGCTCTGCTAAGTATTTTCCGGTATTTTTGCCTTATATCCATAATCTGAAAACTTATCGAAAATTATTTACGAGTTTAGCACAACCAGCCGAATTTCCGACATTTCTTCCATCGCGTAGCGCACGCCTTCGCGTCCGAAACCCGAATCTTTTACGCCGCCGTAAGGCATATTGTCCACGCGAAAAGTCGGCACGTCGTTGATTATTACGCCGCCGTATTCGAGATTTTCCGCTGCGAACTGCGAATGCTTTAAGTTTTCCGTAAAAATGCCCGCCTGCAAACCGTAGCGAGTGTGATTTGCCATTTCGACGGCTTCTTCAAAATCGGAAAATCTTTCGACGACGGCGACGGGCGCAAAGATTTCGTCCGCGACAACTCGCATTTCGGGATTCGTGTCGGTCAAGATCGTCGCGTCGAGCATCGCCGCTTCGCGCTTTCCGCCGCAGAGAAGTTTCGCGCCGTTGTTTAACGCTTCGTCAATCCAACTTTTCGCTTTTTCCGCCGCTTTTTCTTCGATCATCGCGGAAAGTTCCGTCGCTTCGTTTAATGGATTTCCCTTTTTCAGATTCTTCGCATTTTCGACAAATTTTTCGGTAAATTCGTCGGCGATCTTTTCGTGCAGTAAAACTCTCTGAACCGAAATGCAGACTTGTCCCGCATAAACGAACGCGCCGAAAGTCGTCCTTTCAACTGCTTTGTTTAGATCGGCGATTTCGTCAACAATGACGGGCGCGTTTCCGCCGAGTTCAAGGGAAATCGCCTTCTTTTTCGCCTTTGCTTTCAAATCCCAGCCAACCGCATCGCTGCCCGTAAACGAGATCATCTTCACACGGTCATCATCCAAAACCGTATCAATATAATCCGTATTCATCGGCACGATTTGCACGGCGGATTTCGGCAAACCGCTTTCGAGAAAAACTTCGCCCAATAAAAGCGCGGTCAGAGGCGTTTTCGCGCTCGGTTTGATAATTATCGAATTTGCGGATGCGAGCGCGGGCGCGACTTTGTGACCGACCAAATTTAACGGGAAATTAAACGGCGAAATTCCGTAGATCACGCCGCGCGGAATCTGCAAAGTATAGCCGAATTTTCCCGCGCCGCCCGCCTGCGTGTCAATCGGCACGATTTCGCCGACGAATCTTTCGGCTTCGCCCGCCGCCCACGCGAAAAGGGAAACATCGCGCTCGACCTCGCCTTTCGCAAGTTTTATCGGTTTCGCCGCTTCGTTGGCGATAATTTCGGCAAATTCCGTTTTGCGTTTTTCGATTATTTTTGAAATTTTCCGCAAACCTTCCGCGATCTCAAATCTGGAAAGTTTCCGCATCTCCTTTGCCGCTTCGTCGGCAATCGCAATCGCTTCTTCGGTTTCTTCCGCGTTTGCCGAGGCAACTTCCGCCAAAACTTCATTTGTAAATGGCGATCTCACTTCAAAACTCTCGCTCGTTTCGCGCCATTCGCCGCCGATTAATGCTTTTTTCAAATTCATAAATCCGATTTTAACAAATAAAAAAACCGCATTCTATTTTAAGAAATACGGTTCGTAAATAATCTGTGAAATGAACTTGTTTATTTTTTCAAAAATTTCGTCATCGAAATTCGCGTTCCGTCGTCAACCTGCTCGAATTTCACATCGTCCATCAAAGTTTTCATCAACTTTAATCCCCAACCGCGTCTGCCTTCGTCAGGTTTTATCTCGGTTGATTTTTTATCGTCAAACCGCAAACCGCGATTTGAAATTGTGATAACGATTTTGTCGTCTTCGACGGCGAATTTCTGATAGATTTTGCGGTCTGGACTGTGGCTGTGTTCTTCGGCGTTGATGAACGCCTCAACCAAAGCGGTTTTGATTTGATTGATCGCCTTTGGTTCAAACGAGTGGCGGCGGGCGATTTCTTCGACGGCGTGGGCGGCGATCAGTTCCGTATCTTCGCCCATCGGAACGATCATTTCATATTCGTTCGGTCTGATTTTTTCGCTCAAAACATCTTCGGCATCAAGAAATTTTATCAACAATTCAATCTGCTTTTTGCTCGAACCGAAAGCCTTTCTGCGCTCCAAAATTTCCGACGCTTCCGGCGAAAAACCTTCGGGCGCGACAAGCCAGATTTTGTAATTTGCAAAATCGCACATCAGCGCGACCATTTCCAAACGGTCACACCAAAACTTTGTAAGTTCTTTATTTGCTTCGAGTTTTGAATCAATTTCCGCCGAAATCCAGACAATTTCGTTTTCGTCCGTGTATTTTTTCTGCTCGAAACCGAACGCGACAGCCGAGCGTTCTTTGTCCGTAACCTGCGAAATCGGCTGATAAAAAGAAACCGTGTGCGCCGTGTAAACGATTTGCGGCAAAACGATTTTTTCCGTATTTTCTTTTATGTGTTCGAGAATTTCAAAGTCTTCCGCGCCTTTATATCTTTCGCGGAAAACAAAATAATCGAGCAGAGCCTTAGGCGTTTCCTGACAATTGAAAACCGAAAGCAGTTCGCGCAAACCGATTGCGGAATTGCGCCTGTAAAATTTCGCCATCGTTTTCGGCGCACGTTTGAGAAATTTGACCAGAGATTCGGCGACGACCAAAACGCGCGGTTCGTGCAGAATTTCAAGCCGAAAACGCGCTTCGACGTAATCTTTTAACACAATGTTTTCCGGCATTGCCTCAACGAGATTTGACGAAAGGCGGACGATTTCCTCGAAATTCAAATACTTTATTATTTTGTAAAATTTGTCATCTTCCAGACCGCTTCGCTGTTTCCAAAATTCTACGGGTATTTTGTCCGGTTTCGCCGTTTGAGCGTCGTATAAAAGACCGAGCAGATTTTTTTGGATTTCGACATCGGGAACGATCTTTTCAAAAACCGAGTCGTAATATTTCCCGATTCTGCCGCCGTAAACCGAATCGGCGTAAATTTTTTCGACAAACTGAAAACCGTCCAAATCTTCTTGTTTTTCATTTGCCGCCTGAAAAATATACTCGATAAACGTCGGATTTCCGCCGAACTGCGTGGCGATCAAATCGCGCGTCTGTTCGTTGATTTTTACCTGATATTTTCCCGCAAATTCTTGAGCAAGCAAACCCGCTTGGGCAAAATTCAGAGGTTCGATGTTCAAAATTTCCGCCCCGTTTAATTTCGTGTTTCCCGTCCGCGTCGCCGTCTGCACAAAACGCCTTCTGCCCGCCAAAATGAACGGAAAATTCGCCGCTTTGAAGATTTCCTTGATCTCTTCAATTAGGTCTGATTCGCCGCTTAAACGAACCGTTTCGTGAAGATCATCGAGAACTGCAAAAATTTTCAAGCCGCTTGCGTGAGCGCGAAACGGTGCGCTCAGACAATTTCTCAAAAAGGCTGATTTATTGTTTAATTTATTTTCGCTTTGGCAGGCGTTGATGAGCCGTTTGATCCAATGTTTGTCGTCCGAAACGGCGAGTTCGGTTAATTCGCAAACGTCCGGCGCGGAATTTATCAGTTCCCGATTGTTTCGGCGAAAAGCAATCGTCTGGCGCAAAAACGTCTGCAAAAACCGAACTGCGGCACGTTCGTTCGTTTCGTCCGAACTTCTAAATGCAAAATAGAAAGGAATCGTTTCATTTTCTTTTTCAAGAAAAATCTGATCGTAAACTTGGCGCAGAATTTCCGACGCGCCGACGGCGGGTTCGGACAAAACGAGCATTCCGCTGATTTCGCTCTGATTTTTCGAGTGTTGTAAAATCCTTTCCAGTTCAATGCTTCTGCCGACGAAATTTTCGGCGGAAACATTTGATAAAATATTTTTGCGGTTTTTCTTTTCCATTTGTTAAAACTTACACAAATTTTCAGCATCAGCATTGAGCGCGGCGGCTCGATGCTTCAAATAAAAACTGAATATTTTATTTAAGACTTTCAAAAACGCTGACATTATTTCTGCCTCGTCTTTTCGCTTCATACAGAGCTTTGTCCGCCGCCGAGATCAAGTCTTCGCTCGAACTGAAATCCGTGCAGCAGCTTGCAACGCCGATGCTGATCGTAACTTGTCTGTTCGGAAAGCAGGCGATTTCGACTTGTTCGCGGACGCGCTCGGCGATTATTTTGGCTTCGTCGGAATTTGTCTGCGGCAGCAGAATCGAGAATTCTTCGCCGCCGTAACGCGCCGCCACGTCCGCGCCGCGCAGAGTTTCGCGCAAACAGCGGGCGACGATTTGCAGAGCCTTGTCGCCTTCAGGATGCGAAAAATTATCGTTGTAGGCTTTAAATTCGTCAACGTCTATCATCAAAAAACTCATCGGCGAGCCGTTCCGGTTCGAGCGTTTTATTTCTTCGTTCAGACGCTGTTCCAGATAACGGCGATTCAATAAGCCGGTCAGCGCGTCTGTGACGGAAAGCTGTTCAAATTCGCCCGCTTTGTGTTTGAGCGTGGCGCGGTCAACCAAAACCGCCAATTGCGGCGCGATTGCGTCGAGCAGTTCCAGATCGAAAAGATTGTAAGCGTCGCCGTCGGCTTTGTCGGTCAGATTTAACACGCCGATTTTTCTGTTTCCGATCAAAATCGGGTAACTGATAAACGAATTGGATTTGTATTTCCAATCTTCGGGCGCATCTGGAAATTTGATTTTATATATATTTTCGATAACCAGCGGTTTTCCGTTTTGCAGAACTTTTTCAGCGACTCTTTCGCCGATATTTTCTTCGTTTTTGATTATCGAATCGGCATTTATTCCAATTGCGGCTTTAACTTGAAAAGTTTTCGTGCTTTCGTCAAAGAGCAGTAGAGAACTGCGCTCGGCTTTCATCAATTCGGCTGAAACGCGAAGCAGGCTCGCCCAAAAATCATCAGAATCGAGGTCATTTATGCTCTGATTAAAAAGCTGAACGGCGCGTTCGAGCCAGCCGCGTCTTGCAAGTTCTTCACGCAGGCGCAGAATTTCCAGTTCCGAAGCAACGGTTTGACAAAATTTTGCAATGTGGCGTTTGGTGTCCTCTTCGTTAATTTCATCGCCGACGACAAGTGCGCTTCTGATTTCGCCGCCGACGGCAACCGGAAACAAAAGAATTTTTGCCAGATTTCCCGCGCTCTTTTTGTCGGCGCGTTCCTTTAATTCGATTGAAGATTCTTTTTTCACGGCTTCGATCAGACGCTCATCGGCAGCCGAAATGCTCAGATACATTTGCTGTTTTTTAAGTTCGCCGCTTGCCAAAATCGTGTTCAGATTATTTTCTTTTCGCTCAAGCCAAGCCAAATGCCGCAATTTATAACGCTTTGAAACGAATTTTAGAACGGCGATGCAGGCTTCTTTGTAACTTAGATCGAGCAGAGAGCCGAAAAGCGCACGCCACCGGGCAAGTTCCTGCGTTTCGCCGCTGTTTTTTCGGGCGATCTCGCGCGAAACAATCGCCGTCTGTGCCGCCGCGTCGTGAAATTGTTGAACGAGTTCTTTAATTTCCTGCGGCTTGCCTGTCTGATTCTTTGCGCTTTGTTTTAATTGTTCGTGTTTTGTTTTTTCATTCGCCGCAAATTCATTTTTCTCGGTAAAATCAAAAATCAATTGTTTTTCAACGGCAGACAGCTTTTCAATATTTTCCGCAGTTTTTTTTAATTTCTGCGGCGAACCGCTTAAAAGGACGTTTTCAAAAAATCGGGTTGGCGGAAACTTTTTCCAATCTCCCGAAATCGCCCGTTCGGTAGCTTCGCGGTATTCCTCCGCTTTTAAGAAAATTCTGCCGACGATTGCCGCCGTTTTTTTCCCTTCGGTTTCAAGCGGAACAGCCGTGCAGTTGAGTCCCGCGTAACATTTATAATCAACCGCTTCGTCCGCTTTCTCCGTCATTTCAAACGCTTTTCCGCAAAACTTGGCGCATTCGGACGCAAACTTTTCGGAATTGTATAATGTTTCGCAAATCGAATTGTTATTGGCTTTCATTAAAACGGATGAATTTTCATCAATTACCACGATTGACAAACCGTTTTCTTCGGCGAGTTCGGTCAATTCGGCTGTCGGCGAAATTTCTTTTGTCCGTTCGTTTTTATGAGTCATCTCCAAAATTAATCTCTCGTCTTTTACTGCAAAACGTCTTGGGGCGAGTTTTGTTTTTAATTTTATTCTATCAGACATCTACAATGGCTAAATAGGCTTAATCCGCTTTAAATTTCAGTAATTTCTATTAAATCTTCCAAGCAACGCGTTTAGCCGTTTTTTATTATGGCATAAAAATTGTAACCGATATTATTAAACGATAAAAACGAATCAAAGCCGAACACGGCTGTTTTTATCGTTTTAATCAAGGAGGATAAATTTATAAATTATGAGCAATAAATTAGAAGGAAAAAAAGTAGCAATTTTAGCAACAGACGGTTTCGAGCAATCCGAACTTTTCGAGCCGAGAAAAGCTCTCGAAGATGCCGGCGCGACGGCGCACGTCGTTTCAATAAAAAGCGGCGAAATAAAGGGTTGGAACGAAGACGATTGGGGCGACAAAGTAAAAGTTGATGTTGAAGTCAAAAATGCGAATGCCGAAGATTACAACGCGCTCGTTCTGCCCGGCGGCGTAATGAACCCGGACAAACTGCGAACCGACGAAAATGTTCTCAAGTTCGTCAAAGCATTTTTTGAGGCGGGAAAACCCGTCGCGGCGATTTGCCACGGACCGTGGACTTTAATCAACGCCGGAGTCGTCAAAGGCAGAGAAATGACTTCTTATCATACGATCAGAAAAGATTTGGAAAACGCGGGCGTAAAATGGACGGATAAGGAAGTCGTCGTTGACAAAGGACTTGTAACGAGCCGAAAACCGGACGATATTCCGGCTTTCAACAAAAAAATGATCGAAGAAATTGCCGAAGGCAGACACGAAAAACAAAAAACCGCAAATCAATAAAGTCGGTTACGAATCAATCGTTAAAAGGCTTTTTTCTTTTTGAAAAAAGCCTTTTATTTTAATGAATGTTTTTAATACATAAAAAGCATAATTTTCACGCCAATTGCAAAAATAAAATTAAAGCCTAGCATTTATAAGGTCTTTAGAACTTTGGCACGAGTTTTGTAACTATAAACTTTAATGTTTAAGTTCTATAAATATAACTTAAATATCATTTTTACTTAATTTCAGGGAGGAATTTAAAACTTATGACAAATGATGATGTTATTTCAACACTAAATAATTTAATAGAAACCAATAAAGACGGACAAAACGGCTTTAAAGAATCAGCCGAAGGAGTCGAACGCTCCGATCTGAAAACGCTTTTTTATGACTTTTCGCAGCAGCGTTCTCAATTTGCAGGCGAACTGCAATCTCTGGTTAGAGATTTGGGCGGCGACCCGGAAAACGCCGGAAGCGTTTCAGCGGCACTGCACCGCGGTTGGATAAATATTAAATCCGCCGTTACCGGAAAAGACGACGGCGCGATCTTAAATGAAGCCGAACGCGGCGAAGATGCGGCGAAAAAGGCTTACAAAGATGCTTTGGCGGAAGATTTGCCGGCAAATGTCCGCACGGTTGTTCAGAAACAAGCCGATGCTGTTTTGGCGGCGCACGATAAAGTTCGTGATCTGCGCGACAGCGCAAATGCGGCAAGCGGCTAAATTAGCAGATTCAATTTAATTTTAATGATGAGAGAAACTTTTTCAGTTTCTCTCATTTTATTTTTAAAAGTGTTGCAAATCGTGATTGTTCACCGCGCGAATAAACGATCTTTTTTCCGTCGGGCGACAAATCGAATGAATATATTCGGTTGTTTATAAAATCGGTTAGCTGCTCGCTCGAACCGTCTTCGATGTTCTGCGTCCAGATGTTATCCGCGCCTTTTGAACTGACGACGTAAGCGACGGCTTTTCCGTTTCGTGTCCAGCGAATCGGCGTTGGAACGGCGGCGGAAATGTTTATTCCTTCGGCGGGTTTTAATTTATAAATAATCTGCTCCGGTTCTTCCGCGCTTTTTATCGCCAGCATTTTTTTGTTATCGCCGTTTTCGGCGTAAACTGTGGCGATATATTTGCCGTCGGGGGAAACGGCGGGAAATTCCAGACTTCCGGCGGCTAGTTTTTCCGCTTTGCCGTTTTCGATTGAAGCCCGCCACAAAGCTCCCGCGCCGTCGAAATAGCTGTGATAATAAACGTATCGCCCGTCGGGAGAAACCGAGAAAGGCTGCGACGAAACGCCTCTGATTAACAAAACCGGATTTTTTCCGTTTGCGTCCATTCTCCAGAGAGATTTAACGCCGGAACGCTCCGAGATGAACAAAACATATTTTCCGTTCGTGGTAACAATCGGATATTTGTTGGCATAAACATCGTCAGTCAACTGTTTTTTTTCGGACGAATCGGGTTTCATCTTCAAAATTTCCGAATTTCCTTCGATCATCGAGCCGAAAACGATCTCGCCGTTTTTCGCCCAAGAAACTCCGAAACCTTCGTCGCTGCCTTCCGAGATTTGCTTGGCTGTGTTGTTTGCGTCGGACAAATCCGCCGTCCACAATTGAGCCGCGCGTTCGAGAATAATTGTCGCAACCTGATATTCCTCGACGGATGCTTTTCTGGCAACCGAAACGCCGTAATAATCGTTAAAATCGTCGGTCAAGCGCGTAACCTTTCCGCCCGGATACGCGACGAACCATAATTGTTTGTTGTCATAACTGCTGTCAGCGCGTGCGCTCATTATAAAACCGCTGCCGTCGCCGAGCCAAGCCGTGTGCCAAATCTCAGCCCAAGGCTCTTTGAAGATCGGTTCGGCTACTCCGCTTGCCGCCCGAATTGCGACAGGAACGACTTGCTGCGTTTTTTCATCTTCGGCATATTTTCCGGCGGCGCAAGTTATCGTTTTTCCGTCCGGCGACCAAGACGGCTGCGCCAAATGCGGAATATATTCCGGCATACGCCTCGTGTAAAAAACGCGCTCGTTCGTGCCTTCGGCATCGGCGATTATCAAAGATTCGCTGCTCTCGTCGTCGCTCAGGCGCAGAAAAACGAACTGTTTGCCGTCGGGCGAAAAACTCACGGGGCTTTCGATGTTCTTAATTATTTCCTGCGGACTTCCGCCGTCAACCGAAATGCGGTATAAATTTGAAACGGTTTCATCGGGATTTTTCGCCCCGAAATATACGAATTTATTGTTTGGCGAAAAGGATAAATTCGTAATTCGCTTTAGGTCGGGCGGAATCAATGTTTTGATATATTTTGTCGAAGTCCGCAATTCGTTCGGGCGCAGAATAAGGCTGTGTTTTTCGGCTTCTTCGATTGCCATCGCCATAAATTCACCGTTCGGTGAAAGCGCGGCGCGGACGGCTCTGCCCGAACTGCCTATCCGCAAGGATTTTTGAACGCTCAGTTGTTCGGTTTGAGAAAAATAAGCGTATCCGGCGACGAATATGCAAAAAAGGAGAATCGCGCCGATAAAATATTTTGATGAAGACGGAAATTTGAACCGTTTCGGCTTATCTTCCGCAGGCAATTCGGGCAAATTTACAAAATCGTAAACCTGCCGCTGCACTTGTTTCAGGTCAGCCGCAAATTCCTTTGCCGTCCGATACCGCTGCGAAATATCTTTGCTCAAAGCCTTACGGACGATTCTTTCGAGTTCGGGGATTTCCTCTGCGAGCGACAGAGGGGAACATTCGGCTAATAAAACGGCGGCTTGCACATCGCTGACGGTTTCGCCGGAAAACGGGCGTTTTCCTTCGAGCATTTCATACAAAACAACGCCCAGACTCCATAAATCCGTGCGCTCGTCAACTTTCCCAAGCCGAATCTGCTCCGGCGACATATAAGCCGTCGTGCCGATAATCAAACCCGGCAGCGTCTTAAACATCGAACCGTTTTGTTTTTTGTCGCGCAATTTAGCGAGTCCGAAATCGAGAACCTTGACCACTTTTTCATTCGCCGACATCATTATATTTTCCGGTTTGATGTCGCGGTGCGTGATTCCGGCTTTGTGCGCGGCGGCAAGCGCGTCGGCGATCTGGCGGGCGATTTTAACCGCTTCGGTCACATCTATCTGCTCTTCTCTGATAAGGTCGCGCAGAGTTTTCCCGTCAATGTGTTCCATTACCAGAAAATGATAACCGTTCTGCGAATCGAATTCGTAAATGTGCGCGACGTTGTGATGAAAAACCGACGAAGCCGCTTTTGCTTCCTGTTGAAAACGCATCAGACTTTCGGTGCTTTGCGCGAGCGCGGACGGCAGAACTTTCAAAGCGACGGGACGTTCGAGGCGCGTGTCTTCGGCTAAAAAAACCGTTCCCATTCCGCCGCGTCCGAGAAGTTTTTTCAGTTGATACGAGCCGAGCTGCGAAATACGGCTCAGAGAAATTACGTCATCGTCGCTGAGAAACTGCGCGACAAGCGGAAAAACCGATTCGCTGAAAATTTCGTCCGATTCCGGTTCGGCGGCGAGCAGCGAACAAACTTCCCGCCTTAAATTTTCGTCGCCCCGACACGCTTCATTTACAAAAGCCTCTCTTTCATCAATCGCTTTTAAGACCGCTCGATTAAAAATTTCTTCTATCTTTTCCCAATTTCCGTTCTGCATTCAAAATATAGCCTCAACATTTAAAGCGTAAAAAAACATCCAAACTTATATTTTTTTATAAAACTTTTCAATTTCCCTGCGTTCCGCCGCCTCTTATCTCACGAGCGAGCCAGGCTTTGGCAATTCGCCAGTTTGTCGAGATCGTGATCGGAGCTAAACCGAGCGCGTCGGCGGTTTCTTCGATTGTCAATCCGCCGAAATATCTGAGTTCGACGATGCGGCTTTTGACTTTATCGAATTTTGCAAGATTTTCCAGCGCGTCGTCGAGCGCGACGAGTTCGGCGGATTTTTCTTCGGTCATCACCGCCGAATCGTATAATTCGACCTGCTGCGCTCCTCCGCCGCGTTTTTCCGTCAGACGCTCGCGGGCGTGACCGATCAGAATACGGCGCATAATATTGGCGGAAATTGCAAAAAAATGTGCGCGATTCTGCCAAGCGATTCCCTTTTGGTCAACTAATTTCAGATACGCTTCATTAACCAGAGCAGTCGTCTGCAAAGTGTGATTGCCGTTCTCACGGCGCATATAATTGTGCGCGATGCGGCGAAGTTCGCTTTCCACGGTGGGGAATAATTTTTCAAGCGCAAGTTCTTTCCCGTCATTCCAAGCGGCAAGAAGCTGAGTAACTTGAACGCCTTGAGTTTTTGAAATAGTCATATATACCGATAAGTTTTGGATTTTCAATTCCAAATATCTAAATTCGTCAAGTGTTGTAAAAAAATTTAATTCTTTTTAAACCATCTTCTTAGAAGCTGTTTGGTAATCGTATCGCCGGCTTCCAGCCGGCAGTCTTGGTGGCTTCCAGCCGCCAAATTTTTCTGTTTTTTCCGCTAATTTCGAGTAAATAACGCTCAAATTGGCGGCTGGAAGCCACCAAGACTGCCGGCAAGATGCCGGCGATACATTTTTTTTGAGTTCCGAATATCTTCTTAGCATTCCCAAGTTGTTCACTATTAAATTTAATAATAATTCTGTTTCATTGAAATAAAAATTTAAGTCACAGAAAAAATTAACAATAAAATTTCTGAATTCAAAATAGATTTTTAGCAATAAAATCATTTTGGAAATTAATCTCACAAATATAAAAAAAACATCTTTAAAAATCCTTAATTTTTTGCTAATTTTTTGCTAATTTTTTGCTAATTTCAGTAAACCTTTTATAGACACAGCTTAAATGAACATTATTTTTTGATTACCTCTTAAAAATTAATAAATTATTTTTTACTATTCAAGGTAAATTAATAAAAATTGATTAATTTAAAGAGTGATATTATTCAAATAAATTTGTAATTGTTTAAGTTCCCGTCTTCATTTCCGACTTTTTTTCCTGATATTTTATGTCTTCAATTATCAAAGCGACATTTCCCGAAAAATAGTTCATCTTTTTTTTACAAAATCAAAAAGACGAAGTTAATAAAAAAATATCGAATTAATTTATTTTTCCTTATTTTCTGTTTTTCCCTGAATAAAATGCCGATTCAAGAAGTTTTTTAAAATTTTTTATTTTTCAGATATAAGTTTCGTTCGGCTTTCGCGCTTATGTATATGAAGCCGCGAAAATTGTTTCATACGAACTTTTTCAGAAAATTTGAGATTGGATATTTTCCGAATCGGATTTTCATATATTTATTTAAAAAGTAAGTTATAAAAAATCGTTTTGCGGCTGAAAATAAAAACAATAAAATTTTTTGGAGATAAAAATAAAAATGAAAAACACAGTAAAATTCGCCATAGCCTTTTTTGCGGCTATTTTCAGCGTCGGCATCGCCAACGCGCAAACCCCTTATTCAGTTACCGGAAACCAAGCTAATCCGGGCGTTGTAAATATCTCGGTCAACATTCCGAAAGCGGCAGACCTTCGCACGGGCGGCGCGGCTTCAGGCGATTTTGGCGCAACCGTTACGGCGCAAAGCAACACGAACGACGCTTTGAGCGTCAGTTTGAACTTTGCCGATGCCAGCCCGAACAATACGGCTGTTTCGGCGGCAAATCCGTTTATGTATGCGACCGTTCCGGTTCGTATGAGAAGCAACGCCGATTATGAAGTTTACGCATTTCGCACGGGAACTTTAAGTTCGACTGCGGTTGAAGATTTCCGCGCTTCGGATGTCGGCTTTGGAGTAATTAACGTCGTCAGAACCGGCGCATTGGTTTCAAGCGGAAGCGATACCGTAACAAGTGGTTTCGGTTCAGACCCGATTTCTGCAACAATTACAAACGGTCAACCGACTTATTCAAAATCGCTCGCAGACGTTCCGACGGCAACGACCGGAACAAAAATTCTCGGCGGAACGCGCATTTCGCAAGGCGGCGATAATACGTCAACCAATAACTTCAACAGCGCGGACTTACGTTTTTCGGTTAAACCGCAATACTACACGCCGGGAACTTATACGGAAACAGTTAAAGTTTTCATCGTTACTCCATAACAATTATTCAGGACAAAATTAAACTAAAAGTGTTTCATATTTTGTGCAAATCAAGTCGAAAAACATAAATTATGAAACACTTTCGTTTTAAATACAGGAGATATAGAAATGAAAAATATAATTAAATTAACAACGATGAGTTTCCTGTTGCTTTGCGCGGCGATTGCGGCAAACGCTCAAACGCCTTACAACACTACGGGAAATTCGGATGCAAACGCAGGTTCTGTCGGAGTTTCGGTAACTGTTCCGAAATCCGCCGATTTACGCAGCAGTTCAAATGCCAGCGGCGCGGACGGCGGAGCGACTTTAACGGGCGTTTCAAACAATAATGCTTTGGATGTATCTTTAAACTTTACGGATGTTTCGCCGAATAACACATCGGTAAACGGAACATCAGCCGGAAGCAGCCGGTTTTTGAGAGCAAGAATTCCGATTCGGATTCGCAGTAATGCCGCTTATCAAATAAAAGCATTTATGGAAGGAACGGGCGCGAATGCGATTCCCGGCGGTGCGGGAAATTCGGGCGATTTCAAAACAGGCGACATCGGTTTCGGATTGAACGATACTTCTTCTCCGAGCGGTTCTTCTCTGCTTTTTTCGGGCGGCAGTATCAATGTTTCTTCGCCGTTTAACAATGCACCGGAAAATACGACTGTAACCAACGGACAACCGGCATATAGTTCAACATTGAACAATATCGGGCAAGGTTCGGCAAATGCGACAACCGTTGCATCGGGAAGCCGTATTTCAACACGCGGAGATAATTCTTCGGACAACTGGCGTTCGGTCAGAATGCGTTTTGCAGTCAAACCGCAGTATTACACTCCGGGAACTTTTTCGGATACTTTTAAAATATTTGTCGTTACGCCGTAACGTAAATCAGGAGATATAAAAATGAAAAATATAATTAAATTAACAACGATGAGTTTGATAATGCTGTTTGCGGCAACGGCGGCGAGCGCACAAACTCCATACAGCACAACGGGAAATTCGGATGCAAACGCAGGTTCGATTGATCTTTCGATAACCGTCGCCAAATCCGCCGACTTGCGAAAGGGCGGCGGCGCGTCGGCAAACGAAGGTAAATACGGCGTTAGTATTACGAGTTCCGCCGACAATGACGCGCTCAATACGACGCTCGTTTTTAACAATATTACGCCGAGCAGCACTGCCGTTTCACCGACAAATGATTTTTCCTACGGGCAAATTCAACTGCAAGCCAGAAGCAACGCGCCGACTTTGATCAAAGCATTTGTCGAAAACGCGGGCGCAAACGGCATTCCTTCAGGCGCGGGAAACAGCGGAGATTTCAAACTCGGCGACATCGGTTTCGGTAAAAACAGCCCCAGCCAATTCCAACGCGACAGCGGCGGTTCTTTATTGACAGGCAGCAAAATCAATATGTCCGGCTCATTTAACAGCGTTCCGACATCGGCTGCCGTTACAAACGGTCAGCCGCAATATACCGCAACATTGGACGACTTGGGAACAACTTCGGCGGGAGCAGTTCAAATTGCCGGCAGCAATCGTATTTCAAAACGAGGTGATAATACTTCGGCAAACTGGCAGGCGATCAGAGTCAGATTTAGTGTTCGTCCGCAATACTACACGGCTTCGCAAAATCCTTTGACGGCAACCGTTAAATTTTTCATCGTTACCCCGTAATGATGAAAAAACTTAAATTTCAAGAGCATCGGCAATTTATTTTTTTAATTCGCTTATGCTCTTGAAATTTGTATAACAGAAATTTTTTTGAGCAGATTTTAATAAAAAAACATTTTATAAAGCTAAGAAATTATTATGCGTAAATTATTTAATACGAAATTTTCAGTTTTTACATTATTCGGCTTATTCGCGTTCACATTTTTTATAAATACAACCGAAATAAAAGCGCAGGATGGCGCAGTCGGCATTGATCCGACGAGAATCGAGGTCGTAATTCCCGCCGGTTCGGAAAAAACCGTCGGCACGACGGTTGATTACGGCTCGGAAACAGGCAAAACCGATCTGCCTCTGGCGCGGCTCGTCGCACGTATGGAAGATTGGACGATTGCCGCGGACGGCGACGTAAAATTCGCACCCGTCGGCACGCTCGAACGCTCGGCTTCTTCGTGGGTAACGATGAGTTCTTCGGAATTTACATTAACCGCGCAAACACAGAAAACGCTTCGCTTTACGATCAGCGTTCCGAAAGGAACTCCGCCCGGAGATTATCTTTTCGCCGCCTACGTCGAAAGCCGCGACGCGCCGCCGCCGCCGAAGGAAAACGAAAAAAGAATCGTTATCAGTTTTCGGCATTATCTGCTCGTTTACGTTTTAGTTCCGAATCTGACCGCCGAAGGCGAATTGCAGGGTTTGGAAGCAAAAATAGAGAATGGCAGACCGACTGCTTTTCCGAAACTCGCCAACAGCGGAAATTCGCGTCTGCGCCCCAAGCATAAGTTTGAAATTACGGACGCTTCAAACAAAACCGTTTTCGCCTCCGATATGTCCGAAGCCAGAGTTCTCCTTGGCGGACACAGTTGGCGGATGGCTTATCCGATCACGACAAATTTGCCGGCGGGAAAATACACGCTCAAATACACGGTTGATTTCGCGGACAAAAAAGCCATCCAAGTCGGCAAAACGAATTTTGAAATAACCGGCGCGGATGTCGCCGCCCGTCAAAAAGCGGAAGAAAAAGAAATTGCCGAAATTAAAGCGGCTGAGGCGAATGATGAGATTTCTCTGTCAACCTTAAAGGAAACAAAAACCGATTCAGCCGAAACGAAGGAAAGCGAAACTAAAAAACCCTAAAAAATTACAGCAGCCGTTAGAGTAACGGCTTTAGCCGTGAACCGCCCGCAAAGCGCGGCTAGAAAACGCCTAAAGGCGTTACTCTTACGAAATCAAACAACAGCTATGAAAGGCAGAATTAAAATAAAATATATCCCGACAAAGCAATTGACAGGCTTATTCTGCCTTTTGACGATTTTCGCGTCGGCTGTCTTCGCGCAAACGGGAAATTTGCGAATCACGGTTGCGGGAAGCAATCTGCCGCCGACGATTCAGGCGGAGCAGCGCGGCTCGAAAATTTTTCTGCCCGTCGCGCCGATTGCACGTGAACTCGGCTATTTTATTACCGTTGACAATTCCACCGAAACAGTCAGCGTCCGGCGCGTCGGCGTTGAAGCGCAGTTTATCAAGCAAACGGCGGAAGTCCGCGAAAACGGCGTGACGATTGCCGCCGTGCCTTACGCCGGAGAGGTTTTCTTTGTGCCGAACGCTGATTCGCTTTTGCTTCCGGTCGAAGTCGTCGCGCCGCTTTTGAATGTTTCGATCTCGATTGACGCTGATAAATCCGTCGTCCGCATCGAGTCGCGCGATTCGGCAAGCGCGGTCAATTCGCGCCCGCGAAGCAAATTTGAAGTCGGAACATTGAATTACAATTACAGTTCAAACGTCGCCAGAGGCTTTTATTATCAAAACCTGAATTTATTTTCAAACGGGCGAATCGGCAGTAGCACATATCAGACTTACGGCAGTTTTACGGGCGGCAGCGGCAGAGGAATTTTCAATTTTTACGGCGGAAATTTCACTCTAAACCGCAAGCAGGGCGACGAATTTCAAGTCGGAGATTTAACAAATACGGTCGGTTCGGAACTGTCCTTACTTAATACTCTGGTGCGCGGCGGTTCTTATACGCGCCCGATTTTAAGCGAAAAAGGTAAACTGAATTTTTACGCGGGACGCTCGTTCAGCGGAATCAGCGAAAATTTTCAGCGCAATTCGCAAACTTTGGAATTCGATACGAACATCGTCGGCAGCCGCTTTGTTTATCAACCGTATAAATTAAAGCCGAATTCGGTTAAGGTCAGGGATTTGACGTTTTCCGCCGGCGCAGTCGGTTTTAGCGGCGAGAAAAACAAAGGCGTTTTGACAAATTTTAACGCCCGCTATACGACCGACAAATTAAATCTCGAAGCCGAAGTCGGCGCGGGCAGTTTCGACATTGAAACATTCGGCAGGCGCAAAATCGAGGGTTTCGGCACGGCACTTATTTTTAACGGTTCATATCGCCCGTGGCGTTTTCTGACCGTGCAGGGTCGCTACGATCGTTACAGCCCGAATTTTTCCAATCCGACGCGCTCGAATTCTTACAGCAACCGCGAAACAAAATCCGCCGGCGTAAATTTTCAGCCGCTTAGAAATCTTTCTTTCGGCGCGTCCGCCGCCGTCAGCGAAAACAGAAATCCGGTTTTTTTCAGCAATCTGATCTTGGACGAATACAAAACGACTTCTTACAATTTCAATTTCGCATATTCGCCGCCGACCAAGTTTCTGCCGCGTTTTTCCGTCAACGCCAGCTTTATCGAGAATCCGTTTTTCGGAAATTTAACAATTGTTTACGCGAATTTTTCCCGCGAATTTAAAAATTTCCGTCCGTTTGCCAATTATATTTTAACCAAAAACGGAAATAACGCCGGACACGGTTTGTCTTTCGGCTCAAGCATCGAAGCCGGACGTTACGGACAATTCCAAGTTCAGCAAAATTTTTCGCTTAACGATTCGCCGTTTTTGCGTCAAGACGTTCAATGTCAGATTCAGCCGTCGCAATGTCCTCTGATCTTCGATTCGCGCCTGCGCCTGAATAACAGCAGCGGAAGCGTTGACTGGAATCCGAACCGTCTGTTTTTCAGGCGTTTACAGTTCAGCGTCGGCGGCGGTTACACGAATGATTCGACCGGAACGAGTCCGCTGTTTCGCTCGAACGTCAGCGTCAGACTGCCGTTCCAGCAAAATCTGCAAATTTCCTATTATCACACCGATTACGGCAATGAATTTCGTTTCGGGCTTTCAGGACCTCTGACATTTTGGAAATCGAATAATGCGTTTCGTGAAGCGAACATCAGCAATCAGGCACTTTTAGAGGAAAGCACGATTGACGGGCGCGTTTATCAGGACGAAAACGGCAACCGGCAGTATGATCCGCAAATTGATAAAGCGATGGAAAATGTGCGCGTCCGGCTGAACAACGGAATCGAAGTCCTTTCCGATGTCAACGGTTTGTATCGCTTCGACAGAATTCAGCCGGGCGAATACAATCTTTCGGTCAATCTGGAAGACATCCGCGCCAATCTCGTTCCGGCAAACGGGCTTGAGCAAATCGTTACCGTAACGCCGCGTTCGGTTGTCAGTCTGCCGTTCAGAATGGTCAAATCCGGCACTTTAAGCGGGCGCGTCTGGTTCGACCAAAACGGCGACGGCAAATTCGACGAAGGCGAAGGTTTGCCCGACATACATATTCTGACCAGCAGCGGGCGCGACACATATTCCGAACCGGACGGCACATTTTTATTGTCCGAACTTCCGCCGGGCGAACAAGCCGTCTATATTGATGAACGCTATGTGCCGGAAGATTTGACCGGCTCGGTTCTAAGCCTTCGCGCACAAATTTTTTCCGGCAAAGAAACAAAAAATATAAGTTTCGTATTCAAAACAAAACCGCGCGAAATAAAGGAGAAAATTTTCGTGCCGACTCCGGCAAAATAAGAATTTTGAATGGTAAGAGTAACGCCTTCAGGCGTTTTCCCGCCGCGTTTCGCGGGCGGTTCACGGCTGAAGCCGTTACTGTTAACCCAAGATTTAGTATGAATTTTTCGAGAAAGACAATTTGGCTGATGCTCGCTTTGATAATCGGAGTTTCGAGCGTTTCCGCGCAGCAGACCGTTTCGCTGACAAGCGGCGGTTTTCCGTCGGTCAATAATCAAAAGCCTTCAACTCCCGTTTCAAGTCAAACGCCCGCCGGACAAACTCTGACGGCAAATCTGAATTTCGGCGACATCAGCGCAGCCGCTGTTTCGCGCCGCGTGCGCGTGACGATGCCGATCAGAATCAGCGCGACGACAAATTACAAAATAGAAATTCAGCGCGTCGGCTCAAACGCAATGGGACTCAACCCCGAAGACATCGGCTTCGGCATCGGCAATGTGCGCCCGCAAAACGGCGGCA
The DNA here is from genome assembly GCA_965214585.1 of Pyrinomonadaceae bacterium. Lineage (GTDB taxonomy): Bacteria > Acidobacteriota > Blastocatellia > Pyrinomonadales > Pyrinomonadaceae > JAHCHG01. Next base: position 4,252,805 of record OZ243957.1, read on the forward strand.
CGAAATTGACTTCCAATGCTCTCAGCGTCAATTTTCTTGAAAAATTCGGCACGAATCCCGCCATCGCGCCCGTTGTCGGCGGCATCCCTAAGTTTGACGCAACGCTGGCAGATATTATGGAAACAACCGTTTTAACGGGAGTTCCGACCGTCAGCAGCAAAAATAATTTTGAAAAAGACGATGGCTCTATTTTAATTGATCTGACTTTCGTGATCGTCGCGCAATACTTTACGCCTTCCGATTCAGGCAATTTATCCTTGACGATAACCGCTTCGCCGATTCCTTAAAGTAGATTTTCAGTTATAAATTTATCTCCGGCGATTTGATATTTTCCTCGATGTGCGGATGTTCGGGACTGATGCGAATGCACGCGGCAAAATGGCGCGGTTTTATCTCGACAAGCTGCGGTTCGATCTTTTTGCAGTCGTCAATCGCATACGGACATCTGGTGTGAAAACGGCAGCCCGACGGCGGATTGATCGGCGAAGGAACGTCGCCCGTCAAAACAACCCGCTGGCGTTTGGCTTCGATCTCCGGGTCGGGAACGGGAACGGCGGAAATTAACGCCTTCGTGTAAGGCATCAAAGGCTCGCTGTAAATTTCTTTGCCGTCGGCGAGTTCGACGATTTTGCCGAGATACATTACCGCAACCCGGTCGGAAACGTGGCGGACGGCGCGTAGATCGTGTGAAATGAACAAATAGGTCAGGTTATTTTTCTCCTGCAATTCGTTCATCAAGTTCATAATCTGCGCTTGGATCGAAACGTCGAGCGCGGAAATCGGCTCGTCGGCGACGATAAATTCCGGGTCAACGGCTAAAGCGCGGGCGATTCCGATTCTCTGACGCTGACCGCCGGAAAATTCGTGCGGATAACGCTTCACATAACGGCGGCTCATTCCGACGGTTTCCATCAATTCCTGCACTTTTCGTTCGACCGAACCGCCGTCCGCGAGTCCGAACGTGCGAATCGGTTCGCCGATAATATTTCCGACCGTCATCCGCGGATTAAGCGAAGCATACGGGTCTTGAAAGATCATCTGCAAATTCTTCCTTTGCTCGCGCAGTTCGCGTTCCGACATATCCGCCAGATCGTTGCCTTGATAAAGAACTTTGCCGCTCGTGATCGGCGTAAGTCGCAGCAAAGCCTTGCCGAGCGTTGATTTTCCGCAGCCCGATTCGCCGACAAGTCCGAGCGTTTCGCCTTTTTCGATGGCAAACGTCACGCCGTCAACCGCCTTGACGATTTTCGGCACGGGACTTCCGCCCGTGATCTTGTCAAAAAATCCGCCGCCGCCAAGATTAAAATGAACTTTCAAATCTTGCAAAGAAATTAAACTGTTTCCGTTTTTTTCCGTCATTTTTTTAGTTTTGCTAATTCAGTTTTTAATTTTTCATTTTCCGCCTGAATTTCTTCCATTGTCATTAAAAATTCGCTCGTTTCGGGATTAAAAAATCTAAGCGTTTCGTCCGTATCAACTAATTCCAAGCCGAGTGATTCGCTGAAAATTCTTCTGTTCTCGATTTTAATCCGCAGAAGTTCGCCGTCAATCAAACGATACGCGAGCAGCGATTCGGGAAGTTTTTCGCTTTCAACGTCAAAAATGTAATATTCCCTTACGCCGAGTTTTTGATAAAGCGCGAGTTTCGTGCTGACATCATTTAACCAAGTCGTTTTTGAAGCAATTTCGATTACAACAGACGGAACGATTTTTTCCTCCCAAAGTTTATAAACGCGCGACGGCGTTTTTTCCAATCCGCGTATAAACATTATGTCCGGCGAAACGAATTTGTTCGGATTTCCTTCTTCATAATAAAGCATACAATTGCCGAAAATTTTCACGTCTTCGCCGGTTGAGAAAAACGCCATCAAACTTGAAATAAGCTGAAAACTCAGCAAAAAATGCTGTATTCCTTCGGGCATAATAGTTTCATCCGTGTCGGGATAATAAACTTCCGCATTATCCGACATTTTCGGCGGATAATTTTTTCGAGGTTCGATTGTCGAAGTTTCGATGCTCATTTTTTGCCCTTTAATTCGGCTAATCTCGCCGCCATTTCTTCGGTTGTCATTAAAAATTCGCTCGTTTCGGGATCAAATAACCGAAGCGTTTCGCCCGTATCAACTAATTCCAAGCCGAGTGATTCGCTGAATACTCGTCCGTTTTCAATTTTTCTGTTGATAAATTCTTTATTCATCAACTGAAAAGCAAAAAACGGAACGGGCATATATTCATATGTCGGATCGAAAATATAATATTCGCTGACATCTAAGAATTCGTATAATTCAAACTTTTTATACAAATCGTCCTGCCAAGTCATAGCTGAAGCGATCTCGATAATTACCTTAGGAACTGTTTCTTCCCATAATTTATAAACTCTCTGCGGTGCTTTTTCCATTCCGAAACACACGGCTATATCAGGCGATAAGGAATGTTTCGGACTGCCTTTTTTGTAGTAAAACATTACTTTGCCGAAAACATTAACGGCGGCGCGATTTCGCAGAAAATTTTCCAAAGTCAAAACCAGATTGGCAGTCAACTTAAAATGAATATCGGTTTCAGGAATTTCATCCGAATCTGTTGACGGATAATAGACTTCGCCGTTTTCCGATACTTTCGGCGCATAATCTTCGTGAGTTTTGATTATAAAAGATTCACTAATCATCTTATTTCTTTCGAGGCTAACGATTCCTGATAAACTTCTTTGGCAAAATGGCACAGCGAATAATGATCTTCGTTGATCTGCACGAACGGCGGAAAATCTCTCGTGCAGATGTCTTCGGCGCGGGCGCACCTAGGCGCGAACGGACAGCCGGGCGGCAGATGCGCGACATCGGGCGGCAAACCGGGAATTTGGTAAAGGTCTTCGCCTTCTTCGTGCGCCGGGTCGGGAACGCTTTTTAATAAACCTTTGGTGTATGGATTTGCCGGAGTCGAAAAAAGTTCCCTTGTCGGCGCGGTTTCAAAAACCTTTCCGGCATACATCACGATAATTTTTTCGGTCATTCCGGCGACAACGCCGAGATCGTGCGTAATCAAAATTACGCTCGTTCCCATATCCTTTTTCAAATCCTTGATAAGTTCGAGAATCTGCGCTTGAATTGTTACATCTAAAGCGGTTGTCGGTTCGTCGGCGATCAGAAGTTCGGGTTCGCAAGACAAAGCCATTGCGATCATCACGCGCTGGCGCATTCCGCCTGAAAATTCGTGCGGATAATTGTCTATGCGGTTTTCCGGCGCGGGAATACCGACTTTGCGAAGCATTTCTATCGCGTGTTTGTAAGCCTGCTCTTTCGTGTGTCCGAGATGAAGCTGCGTTACTTCCATCAACTGCGTCGAGATTTTCAAAAAAGGATTAAGTGAAGTCATCGGGTCTTGAAAGATCATCGCCATCCGCTTGCCGCGCAAATCTCTGACTTCTTCGATGGAAAGACGGCGCACATCAATTCCGTCGAAAATTATCTCGCCGTCCACAATTTTCCCCGGCGGTTCGGGAATCAGGCGCATCACCGAAAGATTCGTCACAGACTTTCCGCTGCCCGATTCGCCGACGATGCCGATTGTTTCGCCTTTTTTCAGTTCAAACGAGATGCCGTCAACCGCCTTTACAACGCCGTCTTCCGTTTGAAAATACGTTTTCAAATCCTTAACCGATAAAATTGTTCCGTTTGTTTCGTTCATTTATTTTCCTGCAGCCATTCTTCAAAAATTTCGTTTCGATATTTCTAAAATTAAAACTTACGAGTCTGCGGATCGAGCGCGTCGCGCAAGCCGTCGCCTAAAAAGTTTAACGAAAACAAGGTCAAAGCCATCGTTACGCCCGGAAAGATCAATTGCCACGGGAAAATTGCGATGTTTTTGATGCCGTCCGCCGCGAGGCTTCCCCACGAAGCGTAAGGTGCTTGCACGCCGATTCCCAAAAATGACAGAAACGCTTCGGTCAGCATCACCGAAGGAACGGTCAAGGTCGCGTAAACGATCACGGGACCGAGCGTGTTCGGCACGAGATGCTTGAAGATTATGTTGAATGTCGAAACGCCCGTTGCCCGCGCCGCAAGGACAAATTCCTGATTTTTCAGCGAAAGAACCTGTCCGCGCACGACACGCGCCATTGTTAGCCACGAAACAAGACCGAGCGCGAAGAAAAGAAGGAAAATCTGACTCAAACCCGCACCGACGCGGCTTGTAAATAAGTTTCCGAGATACGCTCCGATGCCGCCTAAAAACCATTGATAAAGATAATAATTAAAAGTAATTACCGCAATGATCGCTATGATCGTGCCGATTCCGTAAGCGATGTTCAGAAGCGTGTGGCTGGTTTCCGAATTGGCTAAAATTTTTCTGTAACCCTTGACGAGCAAGACGGCTAAACCGATGAGCATCAGAAAACCGACGATTGAAACGGGAATCAACTGAATCAAAAATTCCGTATTTTCGCCGCCGAAAGCCGCGAGCAGAACGATAACGACGAGAATATAAGGAATCGCGTAAATAATATCAACAAGACGCATCATCACGTCGTCAATTTTGCCGCCGAGATAACCCGCCGTCGCGCCGTAACTTACGCCGACGATCAGCGAAACGATGGTCGAAATAATTCCGACCATCAGAGAGATTCTGCCGCCCTGCAAAACGCGGGCAAGCAGATCGCGCCCGGCTTCGTCAGTTCCCATCGGATGCTGCAAGGACGGCGGAAAAGATTGGATCAAGTCCGCGTCCGCCGGAATGTAATCGGGCGTAAATCCGGTTGTCCAGCGAATGATCGCCGGACCGATAACGACGGCGACGACCATTATCGCCATTACGACCAAGCCGAAAACGGCGAGTTTATTTTTCAAAAGCCGCTTCCAAGCGTCCTGCCAAAGCGATGTTCCTTTAATTATCTCTTTTTCTTCAGCCATAATTTTAATTTTTCAACTGTATTAATTTTCTCGGTTTAAAATCCGTCTGATTTGCAGAATTTCTTTTTGAAATCCGTCTAAAAACTACTCGTAACGGATGCGCGGATCAAGAAATCCGTAGGAAATATCAACCGCTAAATTAAAGATCATAATCAAGATCGAAAGAAACGCGACGATTCCCAAGATCAACGGCTCATCGCGGTTTAAAACCGATTGAATAAAAATATTTCCGAGTCCGGGAATCGCAAAAACTTTTTCGACGACGACCGTTCCGGCTAACAGCGATGCGAGCGCGGGACCCGTGAACGAAACGACGGGAACGATTCCGCCGCGAAGCGCGTGTTTGAGCAAAACGGTTTTTTCGCTCAAACCTTTGGCGCGTGCCGTGCGAATGTAATCGGAACGCAGAATTTCGAGCATTCCGGCTCTCGTTAAACGCGCGATATACGCCGCGTAGATCGCCGCGAGCGTTATCACGGGCATTATCAAATAAGACGGTCCGCCCCAACGCGCCGGCGGCAAAATGTATAGACCGATGGCAAAAAACAACACGAGCAACGGTCCGAGAACGAAGTTCGGCACGGACAGACCGAGCATCGCCAGAGCCATCGAAAAATAATCGAAAAACGAATTCTGCTTGAGCGCGGCGATTATTCCCGCAAGGAGTCCGACGAATAGTGCCAAAAGATAGGCGAGCAAACCGATGGTCGCCGAATACGGAAAATGTCTGGCGATAATTTCGTTGACCGATTGCCCTTGATACTTGAGCGAATCGCCGAAATCGAGCCGCATAATATTCCACATCATCGTTCCGTATTGAACATACCAAGGCTGGTCTAAACCGTATTTTTCCCGAATATTTTTCTCGATTGCGGGCGGCAGTTTTCGTTCAGTCGAATAAAAATTGCCGGGCGCGATGCGAATCAAGCCCCACGTTACCGTTACGACGAGCAACGCCATCGGGATAATAATCAATAATCGTTTTAAGATAAATTTAAGCATTTTTCCTCATAAACTATTCGGATTTTCCGTTTTCTCCGCTGAAAAATCTCTCAGCCATAAAAATCACCGCGTTCAAACGCTCGTCGGTTTCCCGCAAACGCTCATCCGTTTCTTTTTGAGCGGCTCTGAGTTCGCTGATTTCCTCTGCAACTTCCTTAACGCTTTCATTTGTCAGCTTTACGGCTTCAAGCAGATTCAGGGAAACATCCTGCAAAGTGCTGATATGACTTTCGGAACGCGCCTGCGCTTTCTGCATTTCACGCTGCGTTTCCTGCATTTCCCTCTGCACTTCCTGAGTTTTCTGCAAATCCGCATAAAATTGCGCCTGATTCTGCAAAAGTATTTCGATTGTTTTATTTATTTTATCTTCGTCCATTATTCGTCAGTTTTAGCGTTGTTCGCGCTTTTTGCGGAGTTTTTCTGCGATTCTTCAAACTCCGTCTGAGTTTTCGTCAATTGGCTGATCTGCCGTTCGACCTGCGAATCCGTATTTTTCATAATATTATCCGCATTTTCATCCCACTTGCTTCTGTCACGTTCGATATAGACGAATTTCCAAGGGTGCATCGTTCCCGGATTCGGATACATTCCTTTGATATAAGGCTTTTTCATCCAACTCGTGCCGGCTGTCGTCAGCGGAATCACGGGCTGATCCGCCATCATAAAAAATTCGGCTTCGGCGAGTTTTTTGAAACGCTCCGTCGGGTCGCGCGTTTTGTTGGCTTCTTCAACCATTCGGTCAAATTCGGGATTCCACCAACCCGTCGAACTGTCATTGTTTTTCGTGTAAAACTGGCTCAAAAAAGTAAACGGATCAACATAATCGCCGACCCAACCGGCGCGTGCAACTCCCGTATATTCAACATTTGAGCGATACGGCAGATATGTTTTCCACTCCATATTTTTAAGCTGAACGGTGATTCCGAGATTTTGTTTCCACTGCGCCTGCACGAATTCGGCAACCTGCTTGTTGCTTTCCGCCGTGTTGTAACTAAGCGTTATGTCGTCGGCGGGAAAACCGCTTACTTTACAGCGATTTTCGCCGTTCGGCGTAACCGTATAGCCGGCTTCCTTCATCAATTCACAAGCCTTTGCCGGATTGAAATAACGCTTGTTCCATTCCGTTTCGCTGACTCCTTCTTTTTTTATCAAATCCGAATAAACTTCGGCGCGGGCTTCCTCATATTTCGGGAAAATTCCTTCGGGCGTAAAATCCGCCAGTTTTTTCACCGTTTTGCGGTATTTTTCGAGCGCGTCCCGGTCAATCGCCAAAGCCAAAGCCTTGCGAACAGGCAGTTTATCCACCGGCGGTTTTTTCACGCTGAAGGTGTAATATTCGATTGACATTTCGGGATGAAGCTGATATTCGCTCTCAAACTGCTTGATATAATCGTTCCAAGCCGCCGGAACTGTATGATTATAAATCGCGTCAACTCTGCCCGATTTGTAGATGTTCATCATCGTCGTCTGCTCATCCATCGGATAGAAAACTATCGCGTCGAGATGGACATTCGCTGCATCCCAATAATTCGGGTCTTTGACGATTTTCAGTTCGTCATAAGGCTGCCAATAATCAACTTTGTATGCGCCGCTGGTCACGATATTTGCCGGTTTGATCCAATCTTTGCCGAATTTTTCAATCGAAGGTCGGTGCAGAGCCGCAAAAAATTGATGAGTTAAAAGCCCCGTAAAATAAGGCGCGGATTGTTTCAGCGTGAGGCGCACGGTGTAATCGTCAACCGTTTCAACGCCGATGTCTTCGGCTTTGACGGGAACAAATTCCGCGCCCTCTAAAATTGATTTTAATTTCGGATTATCCTTTATCGCCTCGGCTTGCGCCTCTTTATCCGTCGCCACCGCCAGACGTTCCGGCTGGTTGATAAATTTCTGAAACTCCGTTTCATTTTCCGTTTTTTCAATTTTAACCGCGTCCGCCTCCGGCAAGTCTTTCACGTCAACTTCGCCCGGAACAGGCTCTGTCGGGCTTTCGACTCTCAAAACCGGCGGTTTCGATTCGGCAATCGGGTCTTTCTTTTCCTCCGCGTCGGGTGCGGCTTCGCTTTTCAAAACGAATTTGCCGTTCTTTTTGACAAAGGATTTTCCCGAATTATACGCTTCGGCATATTTTATATCGTAACCTAAAAAACCGTAGCGCGAAGCGAGTTCGGGCGAAAGTGCGCGGCGAAATGACCAAGCGAAATCTTCGGCTTTGATCGGATCGCCGTTTGAAAATTTCCCGTTTTTTCGGAGATAAAAAGTGTAAACCGCGCCGTCGTCGCTGACCTTCCAATTGGTCGCCATCGAAGGAATCGGTTCGAGCGTTTTCGGATGATATTCGACCAGACGATCATAAAGCCCGATCATAATTCTGGCTTCCGGCTGTCCGGTAACAAACTGCGGATCAAGCGATTCCGGCTCAGAACCCGTGATGTAACGCATCACGTTGTCCTCCGGCACATCAATCTGCCCCCAATACTTACTGCTTGCCTGCGTCGAACAACCGATCAGAACGGCGGACACAAATGCCAAAGCCAATCCTAAACTCAAATGCTTAATATTGATTCGCGTCATATTTTATACTCCTTGTAAAAGTAAAACTGCTTTTTATTGAAAATTCGCTTACGGAATTCGGAGAGAAAGTTACAAAAATTTAATATGCCATAAAGTAACACGATTTAAACCTTTCAGGCAAGAATAAACTGCTCTTGTCATCTGCGGCGGCATAAAACGATGCGCCCGTCGCGTCCGTATCAACCAATCGCTTTCCGAAAATACTGCCGACTTTTTATAACTTTTTATCTTCGTCGTCCGGCTTCCAGAAACTGTCAATCATCACTTCTCTGAGCGACGGCGCGTCCAGACTATTTGTGTTAAAACCTAAAACATACGGCTTGACCAGCGAATAGGAAGTCGGAAAATACAGAGGAATTGCCGGAAGCTGAAAAATCGCTTCCTTTTCCGTTAAAATCACGTCAAAATCGTCTGTTGTCTGCGCCGCAATCGTTTCCGTATTTTTGTTTGCGAGATTCGTGTTCGAGTTCGATTCAGCCGCTGAATTTTCATACTGTTTTTTGTCGGAAACGCTTGAATTACCATTCGTATTTTCAGTTTTTACGGCTTCTTTCGGTTTATCTGCTTGTTCAATTTTTTTCTTCGCGGTTTCTTTTTTATTAATTTCCGCCGAAGACGCAGGTTTGGGCGGAAAAATCGCCGTCAAACTCGCGGTTTCGTTTGTCGTCGGAAGCACAACGCCGCGCCGTATCATATCGAAATCGCCGGATTCTTTCGCCGTTTCGAGTTCTTCGGGTTCTCTGACGACAATCTCCGCTTCGATGTTCAGATTGTCCTTCCACATTTTCGCCACCGAACGCGCGATTCGCTGCTGCACATTATTGCGGTTGATCAGCAATTTGAATGTCGGAAAATTTTCTCCTTTTGGAAATCCGGCATCTTTTAGAAGCTGTCCGGCGCGGATATTATCCTGAACGATTTTCGTTTCGCGTTTTTCATCAAACGGCAGAAAACTCAGAGCCGGTTTCGTCGCGCCTTCCATATCGCCGTCGGTCAGACGCTCGCGGTCAATCGAGATCGCCAACGCTTCGCGCACACGACGATCATTAAAAGGCGCTTTTTGGCGATTAAACTCGTAGAAATTTATCGCGCTGTGAGTGGTTGTATTAAAATCTTTGAACGGTTTGAGCAGTTTTAATGCAAGCGGTTCAAATTCCTGATTCGTTACCGCGTCGAGATCGCCCGCGCGATACGCTTCCAGAGCCTTTTCCGCGTTTTCCGTCGGCACAAAACGCACTCTTTCGAGTTTGATCTTTTCCTTATTCCAGTAAAAATCAGCGCGGTCAAGCGTAATTCCGTCCTGCCCGACGCTGAAAATGCGAAACGCGCCGTTCGTTACAATATCGGCGTTAAGTTCGCCCGTTTTAAATTCTTCGCCGTCCAAAAACACGGGGCGGAAAATCGGATGCGCGATTAGCACGGGAAAATCTTCATCCGGTCTTTTCAGAGTAACTTTCAAGGTAAAATCATCTATTGCTTCGACTCCGAACTTTTCCGCCGTTTTCGCGTCCTTTTTTCCGCCGATTTCCGTTCTTTTTATAATTTCGATTGGTTTGGAATTTGTTTTTTCAGCTGAATTATCCAAATTGGCATCCGGCTGTTCGATAATGCCGGGCAGATTTTGATTTCTGGTCAGTTCTTTTGAAAAAACGTCTTCGATAGAATCTTTTTTAATCTCCGTTTCTATATCTTTTACAGTATTTATACCGACGATATTATTTAATAAATGATGATGCGAAACCTTTTCGCCCATTTTATCCAGACGCTTCCACGAGCGCACAAAATCATCAGCCGTAACAGTTTCGCCGTTCGACCATTTAGCATTTGTCCGCAAATAAAAAGTCCAAACTTTATTATCTTCACTCGCTTCCCAATCGGATGCAATCGCCGGAACGGGCGACAGATCGGAAGGATTCGTGTCGGTCAAACCGTCGTAAATCGCGCGGATAATGTCCGTTTCCGGCGGCGCGGCGGCAAGCGCGGGATCAAAGGATTTCGCCATTTTCCCGTTGCTCCAGCGAAATTCCTGTTTTCTCGGCGGCGCGGTTTCCGCATAAAAAGGCGCGGGTTTCGGCTGTTCCAGTTCGCTGCAAGCCGTCAGCAAAAATGAAAGCAAAATCAAACCGACGAGCGAAAAATTTAAACGATTTGAAAAAATTCTTTTCATAAAACGCACGTCCGCCGAGAATTTTTCAACTTTTAAGTTTTCCGCGCCCTTGAACATTATCTTTAAACCTATTGTTTTCTAAAATTTAAATTCCTTAACTGTTCATAAATTCGTTCGGTCTGAATTCCCGCCGAATCAAAGCCGCCCGAAGTATCTATAAGAAAATCCGCATAAGTTTTCTTTTCCTCTTGCGGCATTTGCGATTCGATTCTTTTGCGAGCCTCGATTTCGCTCAGATTATTGCGTAACATCAATCTTTGCAATTGTATAACAGAATCGCACCAAACTACAATCAGTTTCTCGAAACGCTTCCAGCCGCCCGATTCGATCATCAGAGCCGCGTCAATTATGCAGATTGCGTTCCGGTCTTCCAACTCCTTTTCGCGCAGCCATTTATCTTGTTTTTCTATTATCAATGGATGCACGATAGAATTTAAAAGTTGCCGTTTCTCTTCGTCCGCAAAAACTATCGCTCCCAATTTCATCCGATCAAGTTCCTCGTTCGCCTGCAAAATTTCCCCGCCGAAATTTCGGACGAGCAGTTTTAAGCCTTCCGTTCCCGGCTGAACGACCTCACGCGCCGTCAGATCGGCATCCAAAACGTATGCGCCGAGTTCGGCAAAAACGCTGCAAACAAAAGTTTTACCGACGGCGATTGAACCTGTAAGTCCGACTTTGAGCATTTTTCCTCTAATCTTTCGGCGGATACCAACCCGCATCAACCCAGAGAGTTCTGGCAGAAACAGCTTGTTCATTATTCATTTTTAAAGCCGCCACTGTTGCGCGTCCACACACCGTTTTACCGATAATTGTCGCTTTGTCTTGGCTGAGTTTAAAGTGTCTGTGCCAATTTTGTGTGCGCGGATTAAAAATTTTCACCTTTCGTTTAGTTTTCTCATCAAAAACATAAATTTTTGAACTCTTATAACTGTTGCAATCGCTGCAAGCAAGCCATAAATTTTCTTCCGCATCTGTTCCACCCGCAGCAATCGGCAAAAGATGTTCTATCTCCAATTTACCCATCAAAATATTTTGCGGAAGCAGACAGTATCCGCAACGATTTTTTGCATCATTGCGAATTTTTGCATCAATTTTGCGGGAAACGCGGCTCATTTCAGATCGGCGGGCGTTCTAATCAAACCGCGTTTAACGGCTTCCAAACAACCTTGCGCCTTGCGAAGATTTCCTGTTCGATAAAGTCCAATTAAGGCTTCCAATTCTATCTTTTCACTCGCGGTGATTCGGCTTTCCCTTTGATTTTGCAGCAGTTGACTTAATCTTCGATCTTGCTTTTCCGATAATTTCAAATTGGCTAATTCCAAAATTTCGGCATCCGATAAATCCGCAACGATTTGTTCATTTTTCGTATTTTCTGCTGAATAATCGTTTTGGATTTTCTCGGCAATTATCTCATCAATCCGCCGACTCGTTTTTTTCGCCAATTTTTCAAAACTTCGATAAACATTTTCGGGTAAATTTACTGTAACTTCCATAACTTCTTACAAACGCATTTTATTCATATTCTTTCTAACAAATCATAACATTTTTTCGCATTTTTATTTAAGCTGATACGTTTCTTCATATTCGGGAACGTGAACATTCCAGCCGAATTTGTCGCGGATGTGATTTGCCATTGCTGCGGCGGCTTCGGGTTCGCCGTGCGTGGTAAAAACGGTTTTCGGCGGCGTGTCTTTGAGTGGTTTGAGCCAGCGCAGAACGGCTTTCCAATCGGCGTGCGCGGAAAAACCGCCGATTTGCGCGATATGACAGCGGATGGGAATCTGTTCGTGCATTATTTTCACTTCTTTTGCGCCGTCAACAATTTGCCTGCCGCGAGTTCCCGCCGCTTGATAGCCGACAAAAACGAGTGTCGCGTCCGGGTTCGGCAAAATTCGTTTCGCGTGATGCAGAATTCGCCCGCCGGAAAGCATTCCCGACGCGCTGATGATAATTACCGCGTCGTTTTCCTTGTTGATCTTTATCGAATCATTGCGGTTGTTCGTCGTCGTCATAGACTTTGTGCGAAGCGGATGCTGCTTGTTTGCCAAAATGCTCGCGTAATCGGCATCGTGTTCTTCGTTCCAACGGTTGTAAACCTGCGTCGCCTGCTTTGCCATCGGCGAATCAACAAAAACGGGCAGAACGGGAATTTTTCTCAGATTTTCGAGTTCGCGTATGAGATACAAAATCTCCTGTGTGCGCCCGACGGCAAACGCCGGAATCAAGATCGGCGCGTTTCGCTTCGCGCCTTCGTTGATAACTTGGGCAAGCAGTTCACCCGAAGGAATTTCGTCGTGCAGACGGTCACCATAAGTTGATTCGACCATCAGATAATCGCAGACGGGCGGCGCGGCGGGGTCTTTTAAGATCGGCTGATCGTAATGCCCCAAATCTCCCGAAAACAAAAAATTGATCGAATCGCCGTTTTCTCTCGCGTCTTCTATCTCGACCAAAACCAGACTCGCGCCCATTATGTGTCCCGCGACGTTAAAACTCGCTCTGAAACCTTTGCACACTTCGACGGATTTGCCGTCGTTCGGAATCCGCACGAGCCGTTTGAGCGTTTCCTTCGCGTCGGCTTCTTCATAAAGCGGCAAGGCGGGCTTGTGCGTCGTCAAACCTTTGCGGTTGCGATATTCGGCTTCTTCTTCCTGAAGCCGCGCCGAATCGGGCAGCAGAATCTTCATCAGATCGCCCGTCGCTTTCGACGTGTAAACTCTGCCCGCAAATCCCAATTTTACAAGGCGCGGCAGAAATCCCGTATGATCTATGTGCGCGTGCGTGATAATCACCGCGTCAATTTCCGCCGGATCAAACGGTAATTTTTCCCAATTTCTTTCGCGCAATTCGCGCAAACCCTGAAAAAGTCCGCAGTCAACTAAAATTTTACTGCCGTTTGATTCGAGCAGATATTTTGAACCCGTAACCGTTCCCGTTCCGCCGTAAAATGAAATTTGTGCCATAATTTTTGTTTTTCCTCTTTAGTTTTCTTTAGATTCTGCACTTTTTTAATTAAAATTCAAATTTCGGGACTTTGATAAATCATCTCAAATTCTCAAGCAGATTCAATAAAACATACGCGATTCGGTTTATTTTACATAGGTTTATCTCTAAGAAGCTGTTTAGTAATTGTATCGCAGGCTTCCAGCCGGCTGTCTTGGTGGCTTCCAGCCGCCAATTCGAGCGTTATTTGCTCAATGTCAGAGAAAAAAAGATAAATTTGGCGGCTGGAAGCCACCAAGACTGCCGGCAAGATGCCGGCGTTACGTTTTTTTTTGAGTTTCCAAACAGCTTCTAAGAATTATAAAAATCACGATATTTCTTGCGTTTTTACTTTTTACTTACTTCTGCTGCGGAAACCAGATAACATTTCCCGCCGCGTCCGTTTTGTTTTGCTGTTTTCTCAAATGCGCCGTCGTCAAAAGCTGATTGGCGGTTTCGCCGTCTTTCCAAAATGTCGCCGCACCGAAATTCAACTGCACATTGAATTTTTCCTGTTCGCTGATCTCAAACGGTTTCCTCGAAAAAGCATTTTCGATACGATTAATAATTTCCTTTGCCTTATCACCCGAAGCAGTCGGCAGAATCAGCAGAAACTCATCGCTTGAAGAACGCGCCAAAAAGTCCATCTGCCGCAATTGTTCTTTGAGCAGATCGGCGACGAAAATTAAGATCGAATCGCCCGTCGAATGTCCGTATCTGCTGTTGATGTGATTAAATTTCCTGACATCAATCGCCAGAATCGTCAGCGGGCGGTCATCTCTGTAACGCTGCGATTCGGCGATCTGATTTTCCAGAACGAGATAAAATCCGCGCTCGTTCGGCAGATTTGTCAACGAATCGGTCATCGCGTTTGTCAGATTTTTTTCAAACGCGAGCGAATTTAAGAAAAGCGGCGCAACTCTCTCACCAATCGCTTCCAAAAGCGTCAGAGAGTTTTTATCAAATTGCTTTGGCGAATTTCCGAATAATTCCAGAACGCCGAAAACATCATCTTTTTGAAAAAGCGGAACGGCGCAGGCGGAATTTATGTTTTGTCCCGTTCCCGGCGGAAAAATTTCCGAATCGTGCAGAAATTCGTCAATTTGCGGCACACGACTGAGAAAAGTTTTACCCGCCAAGCCTTCGTTTTTTGTAATTTGCAGATTTCTAATCTTTTCCGCGTCTTCGCCTACTGCACAGTCAATTTTCAAAATTGATTTTTCCTTGTTCGCCATAAAAAGAACACACGCGGCAAACGGAATCATATCTTCGATGCGGCTGGAAACGAGCCGGAACATATCGCCCGATTTGAGCGAAGTTCCGAAAAATTCGTTGGCTTCTTCGAGCGCGAGCAGTTTATTTTCGATTTCGGCGGAGAAAACATCTCCGTTTTCAAAATTCTCTCTCTCAAATTCATTTTCCCGGATTTCGCCGGTTTTTCTTTGCAGAAATACGCTTCCCAGAGAATATCCCAGATAAAATAACAGAGTCAGCCCGAAAACCGAGATTTTCGCGCCAAATGAAAAACCGGAAATTGCGACAAAAAATGTAAAAATAAAGACGAATACCGAGATTATTATCAAAATCATCCGGCTGTTCGTAAAAAATTTTTTACGATTATTTGAATTTTTTTTCAAGCTGTTATTCTCCATTATTTTGATGAAAAGATTGCAGAAAACCGGGAAGTTTTTTGTTTGCAAAATCCTGCTTAATCAAGATAAACCTTATGTATTTAATGAGTCAATACGCTGTTTCAATAAAACTATCTATCTTGTTTCCAAATCGTCCGATCTGCCGAATTCGGGAAATTTTCTTTAAAAGAATAAAAAATTTCGCGCCGATTGGCGATTTTGCATTTGACTTACCAATTTTAGAAATTTATATTGTCCAAATGTTCAAAAATATCATTTGAACAAAACTATTTTACGAAATAGTTAGCAAAAATAATTTAATCTTTGAGAAGATAGGAGATAAAAAAAATGAAGAAGACTTTAGCTCTTTCAGCAGTATTAGTTTTAGGTTCGCTTGGAATCGGTTGTACGACAATGGACGATGCCAATATGAACAACGCAAATATGGATTCCAATATGGAAACAAATATGGAATCGAATATGAATACAACAATGGACACCAATTCGACAATGGATGCCAATATGGATAATTCCAATATGAAAATGGATTCCGATATGGACAAGTCTAACTCCAATATGAAAATGGATTCCGATATGGATAAAGATAAAATGGACAAGGACGGAATGGATAAAGACAGAATGGACAAGGACAAAATGGATAAAGATAAAATGGACAAAGATGATATGGACAAGGACACAAAACCGACTCCGTAGTATTCAAGTCTGAAAATTTATCAAAGGCACAAGGTATTTTATTCGCTTGTGCCTTTTTTTAATGAATCGAATAAATATTTTATCCGTTTGAAAGATAACAAGGAGAATAAAAATGAAGAAGATTTTATTTCTGACAACAGTTTTGGCTCTGACGGTTTTTTCGTTCGGCTGTGCCGAAACGGTTGACGTTGATGCCAATCTGAGCGACAACACGATGAATTCCAATATGATGGAATCAAACTCGAATATGATGGAATCGGATGCCAACGGCAATATGATGAACGCCGACGACAACTCAATGGACGACAAGGATAAAAACGGCGCATCAATGGACAAAGACGGAAAAACAACTGATATGGACAAAAGCACGGAAGGCGACGGTCCGGTTGATAAAACCGAAGATGCGGCGAAAAAAGTCGGCGAAGCGACAAAAGATGCCGCCCAAAAAACTGCTGACGCGGCAAAAGACGCGGCGAAGAAAACCAGCGACGTAATCGAAGATGCCGTTAAAGAAGACAAACCGTAATACCGAGAATCATTAGATATGATTGATACGTCGGTTTTGCAGAAAATGCAGAAAATGCAGAAACACGCACGAAGTAAGTGTGCAAAAGTTCTGACACACTTACGCGCGTGCGTGTTTCTGCATCGTATCGAACCTGTTTACTGATAAACGTATAATTACGAATAAAAAAGGCGCGTTAATCGAAAGATAACGCGCCTTTTTTATTGATTTTGCGAAATTCAGGAAATCTGCTCTTTCAAAGCATCCGCTGTTGTAACGGGTTTTTGGCAGGTGAAATTTTCGCAGACGTAAGCCGTCGGCTGTGCTTCGATTTTTTCGCGGTTTTCCAAAAGCGGAATCAGATTTTTATTTTCGTCAGCATTTTCCGCCAAAACGACAATTTTATTCGGCAGATATTCGTTCCAGATTGTCTTTTCCAGTTCGTTTCCCTTTTCGCCGACGACGACGATCTCTTTTACCTGAGCGAAATGAAACGCCATTGCGGACAAGATTCTGCCGAACGCCTGCGGAAAACGCCTGACTTGCGCGGAAACCAGTTTCAGAACGACGACGGCGATTCGCGCATATTTTTCGTCGCCGAGCAGATGAGAAAGTTTCAGCAAAACATCCGTCGCCGCAGAATTTCCCGAAGGCGTGGCGTTATCGTAAAAATCTTTCGAGCGAACAAGCAGTTCTTCGTGATTTTCGCCCGTAAAGAAAAATCCGCCTTGCTCTTCGTCCCAAAACTGCTCGATCATTTTATCGGCGATATTTTTCGCTTCTTCCAAGTATTTCGCTTCGCCGGAAACCTGAAAAAGTTCGATCAGACCGTTTGCCAGATTCGCGTAATCTTCGAGATAGGCGTTTAATTTTCCCGCGCCGCTTTTCCAAGTCCGCAAAAGACTCTCGTTTTCGCGCAGATTCTCCAAAATAAAATCGGCGTTCTTTTTGGCAGCTTCCAGAAATTCCGCGTTTTCGAAAATCGCCGACGCTTCGGCAAATGCCGCGAGCATCAAACCATTCCAAGCGGTCAAAACTTTCTCGTCGCGGAAGGGTTTTACTCTCGATTCTCTTTTTTGAAAAACTTTTTTTCTGCCGCTTTCGATAATTTTCTTGACTTTTTCAACG
Organism: Pyrinomonadaceae bacterium; assembly: GCA_965214585.1. Taxonomy (GTDB): domain Bacteria; phylum Acidobacteriota; class Blastocatellia; order Pyrinomonadales; family Pyrinomonadaceae; genus JAHCHG01. Next base: position 4,270,406 of record OZ243957.1, read on the forward strand.
GAAATTTCAAACGCCTGCGCGGTTTCTTCAAAAGTATTTCTGACATTTAAAATGTTTTTGCCTTCAAAATTTCCCGCGTCGGAAACGTCGTAATAGAAATTAAATATTCTTGAATCTTCCGCCACGAGAATTTCTTCGATCTCTTCCGGTTTCCAGACGAAAAATTTCCCTTCGACTCCTTCCGAATCGGCATCCTGCGCCGAATAAAAACCGCCGCTTTCATTTGTCATTTCACGCCGGATATATTCGAGCGTTTCAACGGCAATTCGTTTGTAAAAATCATCTTTCGTAACTTGATAAAAATGCGCGTAAATTCTCGCCAACTGCGCGTTGTCATAAAGCATTTTCTCAAAATGCGGCGTGAGCCAAGTTGCGTCAACCGTGTAGCGATGAAAACCGCCGCCGAGTCGGTCGTAAATTCCGCCGTTTGCCATTTTGTCTAAAGTTTTTCGGACGATCTCAAGCGCAATTTGATTATTTGTGCGCTTGTAATAACGAAGCAGAAATTCCAGACTCATCGGCGGCGGAAATTTCGGTGCGCCGCCGAAGCCGCCGTTTGTTTTATCAAATGAACTGACGAATTTCTGAAACGATTCGTCAAGCAAAGACTCGGACAAAGTTTCGGATAAAGTTCCCGCTTGACTGACGCGGCGAATCTCGCTTAAAACTTCTTCCGCCGAATTGACGATCTCTTCGCGCTTTTCCCGCCACGCTTCTGAAATGCTTTGCAAAATTTGCGGAAAAGACGGCATATTATGACGCGGTTCGGGCGGAAAATATGTGCCGCCGAAAAAAGGTTTTTTGTCCGGCGTTAAGAAAACATTCAGCGGATAACCGCCGTGTCCCGAAGTTAATTGAACGAAAGTCATATAAATCTGGTCAACATCCGGGCGTTCCTCAAGGTCAACTTTGATATTGACGAAATTTTCGTTCATAATCCGGGCGATTTTCTCGTTTTCAAAAGATTCGCGTTCCATTACGTGACACCAATGACACGCCGAATAACCGATTGAAAGCAGAATCGGCTTATCTTCTTTTTCCGCCTTTTCAAACGCCGTTTCGTTCCACGAAAACCAATTGACCGGATTGTGCGCGTGCTGCAAAAGATACGGACTCGTTTCGTTTATCAAATTGTTTGTGTGATCTTTTTGACTTTGCATAGACATATTCTTTCACGTTTGCCAGCCGTTCTGCAAAGACATTGATTTATTTTGAAAGGCGGAAATTTTCTGTTATATTGAACTCACAAAACTATTATGACGACGCGCATTTTCATAAATCTCCAGCCTTCCGCACTTCGCCCGCAGCTTTTCGGCGGCGACTAAAGTTTTTCCGCATTTCCGGCTTTTTTATTCAAACAAAGTTTTTAACATCAAATTAAGGAGTAAAATGTTATGAATAAAACTCAAGACGAAACGACGCAAAACATTTTACAGCAATCTCGCAAAGCTAAACATCGGCATTCATACACGACGCAAATTTCAAAAAAAGAAATGTTTAGAAGAATGGAAACTGTTGATGAACGCACCGCTGAATTTTTGGAGCAATTAAAAATTATGACACCGACAAAAAATTTACAAAAACCGATTATCAAAACAGAACTGCCCGGACCGAAAGGGCGCGAAATTATTGCGGCGGACGAAAAATATGTTACGCCGAGCTATCCGCGTCCCGATTACAAATTGGTCGCCGAAAAAGGCGCGGGCGTGTGGCTCGAAGACGCGGACGGAAACGTATTTTTAGACTGCAACGCCGGAGTCGCGGTTTGTTCGACGGGACATTGCCATCCCGAAATTGTCGAAGCGATTACAGAGCAGACGAAAAAACTGATACATATGTGCGGCACGGATTTTTATTATAAACAAATGCCGGACTTGGGCAGAAAATTAAACGAAATTGTGCCGATCAAGGGCGAAACAAAAACGCATTTTGCCAACAGCGGCGCGGAAGCCGTCGAAACGGCTCTGAAACTGGCGATGTATCACACCAAACGGCAGAAATTTATCGCATTTTACGGCTCGTTTCACGGCAGAACTCTGGGCGCATTATCGCTGACATCTTCAAAACGCGCTCAAAGATTAGGTTTTTCCAGACAGGCTCTCGACGTTACGCACGTTCCGTTTCCGTATTGTTTCCGCTGCCCGTTTAATTTGGGGAAATGCGACGACGGAAAATGCTGTATGGGAACGACAAGCTGGATTAAAGATCGGCTTTTTCAGACGACCACGCCGCCGTCGGAAGTTGCCGCAATCGTCGTCGAAGCCGTGCAGGGCGAAGGCGGTTATCTGCCCGCGCCGCCCGAAGTTTTGCGCGAAATCCGCCGAATTTGCGACGAACACGGAATTATGATGATCGTTGACGAAGTGCAGTCGGGAATGGGACGCACGGGAAAAATGTTCGCCGTCGAACATTCGGGCGTTGAACCGGATATTATGTGTCTTGCCAAAGCACTCGGTTCGGGCTTGCCGATTGGCGCGACAGTTGCAAAAGCCGAAATTATGGATTGGCACAAAGGAGCGCACGCTTCGACCTTCGGCGGAAATCCCGTGTGCATCGCGTCCGCGCTCAAAACAATCGAATTACTCGAAAACGGATTGATTGAAAATGCCAAGACAGTTGGCGATTATCTGCAAAACGGTTTGCGCGAACTGCAAAAAAAATACGACTGCATCGGCGATGTGCGCGGTTTGGGTTTGATGGTCGGCGTGGAATTTGTCGGCGAGAACGGTGAATTTGCCGCCGAATTGCGCGATAAAATCGAAATGGCGTGTTTCAAACGCGGTTTGATTATTTTAGGCTGCGGAACTTCAACGATCCGCTGGTCGCCGCCGCTGATTTTAACAAAAGAAAATGTATATGTCGCCATCGAGATTTTCGACGAAGCGATTGCCGAGTCCGTGTAATAATTTTCTAAATTAATTTCAAGGTGTAGATTTATGATATTTCAATTCAATCTATGCCTTAAATTTTTCAAGAAGCGTAAAAATATAATTTTTTTTAGCTCTAAATTTAATCAATTTACCAAAATCGAATTTTTGGAAATAAATTTGAACTCTTTTGGTATTATTAATAAAATCAGGTTCAAATTATAAAAATTGATTTGTTGAGAGAAATATTATGAATTACAAAATTTTATCAGTCTTATCCGCGCTTTTATTAACGGCATCTTTGATCGTAATCGGCTGCACGCGCTCGGCGGCTTCGGTTGATAATAATCAGCCGATTCCTGCACCGACAGTTCAACCGGATGATAAAAAGCAGAAATCGAAAACAGCATCGGACGAGAAGTTTGACGGGAAAAAGATCACAAAAACCGAAGCGGAATGGCGCGAGGAATTGACCGCCGAAGAATTTTACGTTTTGCGCGAGAAAGGAACAGAACGACCATATACGGGCGAATATACCGACAATAAGGCAAGCGGCGATTACTACTGCGCGGCGTGTCATTTGAAATTGTTCAGTTCAAAGGCGAAATACGATTCAAATACGGGTTGGGCAAGTTTTTACAAACCCGTCGCCGCTTCTCATATTATCGAAGAATCGGACAACACGCTCGGAATGACGCGCACCGAAGTCTTATGCAAACGCTGCAATTCGCATCTCGGACACGTTTTTGATGACGGTCCGCAGCCGACAGGCTTGCGCTACTGCATAAATTCGGTGGCTCTCGATTTTGAGAAAAAATAGGGGACATTTGGTAAAAAGTAAAAAGACGGAAACTATCCGGCGGATTATTTAGTTTTATTCAAAGGCTGTTTGGAAACTCAGAAAAAATCGTAACGCCGGCATCTTGCCGGCAGTCTTGGTGGTATCTTGCCGCCAATTCAAGCGTTATTTACTCAAACATTCGGAAAAAACCGATAAATTTGGCGGCTGGAAGCCACCAAGACTGCCGGCTGGAAGCCTGCGATACAATTTCCAAACAGTTTCTTATAAGAATTATGAATTTTATGTCAAATTATGTGCTTAGAATACTCGGCGTTTTAATTGCCGTCGGCGGAATGTTGACGGCTTGCGGCGGCATTAACAGCGGTTTTGAAACCGTTCGGGCGGAATCGGACGGCGTTGATAAAATGCCGCATTCGTCTGCTGTTTCGTCTTTGGTTGAAGCTAAAAAAGGCGAACAAGCTGCCGTCTTTGCCGGAGGCTGCTTTTGGGGCGTGGAAGCCGTGTTTGAACACGTCAGAGGTGTCCGCGATGTGAGCAGCGGATATTCGGGCGGAAAGGCTGATACGGCTGATTACGAAACGGTCAGCGGCGGCAAAACCGATCACGCCGAAGCTGTCAGAGTGGTTTTTGATCCGGCGAAAATTTCTTACGAACAACTGCTCAGAGTCTTTTTCTCCGTCGCACACGATCCGACGGAACTCAACCGGCAAGGTCCCGACATCGGCAGACATTATCGCTCGGCAATTTTTTATACGAATGACGAGCAAAAGCGGCTTGCCGAAAAATATATCGCCGAACTCGACAACTTAAAGACTTTTGCCAAACCGATTGTAACTGAAATCGTTTCGCTCAAAAAGTTTTATTTGGCGGAAGACTATCACCAAAATTATATGTCCAAGCATCCGAATCAGGCTTATATCGTTATTCACGACAAACCCAAAATCGAAAATCTGCAAAAGCAATTTCCCGATTTATACGTTTCAAAATAAGTTTGTAAATTAATGTTTCGTAAACGGTCAGCAAAGAGGAATCGTGTAAACATACTGCTCTTTAACTTGCAACCCGCGCATAAACCGAAACGATAATAATTTCAAAGGCTTCTTGCCATTCTCACAAACGTCGTTTAAATTAAATTCTTACCAACATCTTTATTTCGGAGTTGTGAGAGTTTCAGAGCAAAAATTTTTGCTCTGAAACTCTCGATTTCCCGACTCCGAACATTAAAGAAATCCAACCGAAAAAGGAGAATTTGCCGAAAATGAAATCATTTGAAACAGAAAATATAAGAAATCTGGCTGTCATTGGACACGGCGACGCGGGTAAAACGCAGCTTGTCAGTTCGATGCTTTATGTCGCGGGCGCAACAAAACGATGGGGAAAGGTCGAAGACGGAACAACCGTTACCGACCACGAGGACGACGCGATTGATAGAAAAGTTACGCTCAACAACAATTTCGCCAATCTGGAATACAAAGACACGAAAATAAATTTTATAGACACGCCCGGTTACGCGGCGTTTGTCGCACACGCGCGTCCCGGTTTGCGCGTGGCAAACTGCGCTCTGGTCGTGGTTGACGGCGTGAACGGAATCGAAGTGCAGACCGAACGCACTTGGAATTACGCCAACGAATTTCTGCTGCCGCGTTTTATGGTCGTTACCAAACTCGACAAGGAACGCGCCGATTTCGGACACGCGGTTGACACGGCGACTGACGCGTTTGCGCGTTCGATTGTGCCTTTTACCTTGCCGATTGGAAAAGAAGAAAATTTTCGCGGCGTGGTTGATGTCGTGCATATGAAGGCTTACGAATTTGACGAAAAAGGCAAGGCGAAGGAAGCTGATATTCCCGAAGAAGGAAAAGATTTGATTGATGCGACAAGGGAAAGAATTATCGAACTCGTTGCCGAATCGGACGACGCGCTTATGGAAAAATACTTTGAACAAGGCACGCTCGAAGAAGATGATGTGATTCCGAATCTCGCCAAAGCGATTGCCAAAGCAAAACTCTGTCCGGTTTACGCGGTTTCCGCCGAAACGCTTGCCGGACTTTCGATTCTGCTCGATCACATTGTCGAATTTGCGCCGAATCCTTCGACGCACGAAGCCGAATCCGGTTTTGCCGACAACGAAATGCAGGGCGAACGAATCCAGCGCAAATACAGCAACGACGAGCCGTTTTCAGCATTTGTTTTCCGAACGATTGCCGATCCGTTCGCGGGCAGAATTAACGTGATGAAAGTTGTTTCGGGCAAAATTGATTCGGATGCGACGGTTTATAACGCGATGCGCGACACGATGGAAAGGCTCGGCGGACTGCACGTTTTGCAGGGAAAAACGCTCGAAAAAGTTGACAAAGCCAAAACCGGCGACATTATCGCCGTCGTCAAACTCAAGGAAACACAAAGCGGCGACACGCTTTGCAGCAGGGAAAAACCGATTGTCTATCCGACGGTCAAATATCGCAAACCGGCAATCGCCTTTGCCATCGAACCGAAATCACGCGCCGACGAAGAAAAGATCAGCGGCGCACTACATAAGATTTTAGAAGAAGACCCAAGCCTTCATTTCGAGCGCGACCAGCAGACGAAAGAATTTATTTTAAGCGGTTCGGGACAGCTTCACATTGAAACGGTTGTTGATAAACTCAAAAACCGCTACTCGGTAGAGGTCGCGCTTCATCCGCCGAAAGTTCCCTACAAGGAAACGATTATGCAGCAGGTCGAAGTCCAAGGTCGGCACAAAAAACAATCGGGCGGGCGCGGTCAGTTCGGCGACTGCAAATGCGTTTTCGAGCCATTGACAAACGGCGAAGGTTTCGTTTTTGAAGACAAGATATTCGGCGGCGCGATTCCGCAGAATTTCCGACCGGCTGTCGAAAAAGGAATCGTCGAAGCCGCACAAAACGGCGCAATTGCGGGCTATCCGCTGGTTGATTTCAAAGTAACTTTGGTTGACGGCAGTTATCATAATGTTGACTCGGACGAACATTCGTTCAAAGCGGCGGGCAGAAAAGCGTTTCGCAACGCGATGGCGAAAGCGCGTCCGACGCTTCTCGAACCGATTATGGACGTTGAAGTTTTCACTCCGCAGGAAGTTTCCGGCGACATTATGGGCGATTTGAATTCACGGCGCGGGCGCGTGCAGGGAATGGATATGCGCGGCAAACAGCAGGTTATCAAAGCGCAAGTTCCATTGGCGGAAATGCTCGATTATCAATCGCGCCTTAATTCGATGACGCAGGCACGCGGCAGTTACAGTATGGAATTTTCCCATTACGATCCGCTGCCGCAAAATCTGCAAGCGAATGTCATCAAACAAGCCGAAGCGGAAGGCAGAATCCGGGCGCACGATGATGATGAATAAACATTAAAGCTAAAAGATTAACCACGAAGAAACACGAAAAGACGCAAAAAAAAGAATATTTAACAGGGATTAAGAGGATAAAATGGATATAAGATTTAGATTTGAGATTAAAATTTAAGATTGGATATTAATCTTCAAACTTATTTCCCATCCTGTTCATCTCCTTCATTCCTGTTAAATATTTCTTTTTTCTGCGTCTTTTCGCGTTCCCGATGGCAAATTTTCTTTTAAGGCACAAAAGCGTTCGGAATCGGAACGTCCGTGCCGATTCCGAATTTTATCTGCGTAAATAATTATCAAAACGCTTTTTGAGGCTCGTGATTTATAAGACCTTTTTCTTTGCCCGAACAAAAATGAATGAAACTTTGAAATTTTACGCCATTATAAATGTATAAGAAAAAAAATTTGGTGGTGAACTAAAAATAATGCTTTGTGAATTGCCGTCTGCTTTAGCTGACGGATTTGTTTGATAATAAGACTTAGGCTTTAGCCAAACTCAAATAAAATATCAATCATCCTAATTGCTTTAGCTAAAGCAGTTAAGGAATTTACTTTTATTTGAGTTTGGCTAAAGCCTGTTATTTGATTTAACTTTTCCCGTCAGCTAAAGCAGACGGCAATTCATAAAAAATCTTATCAGCATTACTTTTAGTTCACTACCAAAAATTTTAAGGAAAAAATGAGCTGGAATTGAACATTTAATATAATCGGTTTTTCTCTAAGAAGCTGTTTGGAAACTCGGAAAAAACGTAACGCCGGCATCTTGCCGGCAGTCTTGGTGGCTTCCAGCCGCCAATTCGAGCGTTATTTTCTCGAACATTCGGAAAAAACCAGATAAATTTGGCGGCTGGAAGCCACCAAGACTGCCGGCTGGAAGCCTGCGATACAATTGTCCAAACAGCTTCTAAAATTTCATTACTAAGCGATTTAAGAAATGCTTTATTGAAAATAAGAAGAATATTGCCCGTTAAAACGCGCGGAACAGCGCGGAAAAAAGAAGAAAATTTATAAACTTTCCGCGTCTTTCCGCGCATTTTGCGGGAAAACATTCAAAATCTTCACAAAACTAATCGGGCAAATATCGTGCCGCCCGGTATTGCTGAAATTTCCCTTAATTGCCTATTTTGAGGAACTAAACTAAAATTATCTATTGCTTTATGTCATACCAAGTTATCGCCCGCAAATGGCGACCGCAAACATTTGAAGAAGTTACGGGTCAGGAAGCGATCACGAAAACGCTTCGTAACGCGATAGAATTTGACCGTCTGCATCACGCGTATATTTTCAGCGGACCGCGCGGAGTAGGGAAAACGACGACGGCGCGGCTACTCGCCAAAGCCTTGAATTGTCATAAAACCGACAAACCGAATCCAACGCCGTGCGCTTCGGACGATCCGAATGCGTGTGCATCTTGCAGGGAAATTGCCGAAAGCCGTTCGATGGACGTTTTGGAATTTGACGCGGCTTCGCACACCGGCGTTGACGATGTGCGCGAACTGATCCTCGAAAGCATAAATATCAATCCGGCGCGTGATCGCTTTAAAGTTTTCATAATTGATGAAGTTCATATGCTTTCCAAGTCTTCGTTTAACGCGCTTTTGAAAACTCTGGAAGAACCGCCGCCGCGAATTGCTTTTGTGATGGCGACCACCGAACTGCACAAACTTCCCGATACGATTCTTTCGCGTTGTCAGGAATTTCAGTTTCGCACGATTTCCCTGCCGAAAATTTACAATCGGCTCAAAACGATTGCCGAATCGGAAAATATAAAAGTTTCCAACGAAGCCCTGCGCGAAATTGCGCGTTCCGGCGAAGGCTCGATGCGCGACGCGCAGAGTAATTTCGATCAAGTGATAAGTTTTTCGGGCGACGAGATCGGAACTGACGAAGTGATCATTTCGCTCGGAATCGCGGGCGCGGAAATGCTCACACGAACCTTGAACGCGATTGCCGAAAGTAATCCGGTTGAAGTTTTAAGTGTTGTTGACGAACTGATTTCACGCGGGCAGGATTTGCGAAATTTCTGCCGCGATTTTCTCGCTTTTTGTCGTGATTTAATGGTTATAAAACTAACCGGCGAAACGGAAAATCTGCTTGATACGGCGGTTTTGAGTTCGGAAGAACTGAAAAAATATGCCGAACCTTTTACAAATTCGGACTTTATCAGATTTTTTAATTCGCTCAACGAAACCGAAACAAAATTGCGCGATGCAAACGAACCGCGTTATGTTTTGGAGATCGGCTTGATAAAACTGATTGAAATGCGGCGCGTGATGCCAATTGAAAAACTTCTCGAACGCATTGCAAGTCTTGAAAAAGTTTTGGCAAACGGCGATTTTTCGTCAATCAAAAATTCTGAAAGTCAGAACGATCAAATTGAAAATAATATTAAAGAGCCGGAAAACATTGTAGAAAAAAAAACTTTAGAAACTGACGTTCCGCGCGAAGAAATTCCATTTCCGATTTCCGCCAAGCCTTCACCCGAAAATTTTGCAGAAGCAATTCCGCCAAAGGTGGAATTTGCCCAAGTTCCCGAAGAACCGCCGTTTGAAATTCAAAATTACGAAGAACCGCCCGATTTTGCGCCTTTTGAGCAGAATCAAAATTTTTCCGACGCTAAACTTTCGTTTAATCCGAATGAAATGCCCGTCAAAATGATTCCGATTTCTGAAGAAGAACTCGAACACGTCGAAGACGATTGGCTTGATGACGCTTACGAACTCAAACTGCAGCTGGCGGGCGACGATCTGATGCCGATCAAAAACGGTTCAAAAATTCTCGAAGTCGTTTTAGGCGAAAGCGTGGAAAATCAAATTTCGGCGCAAATTGATATTTCAAGCGGAAACGGAACGGCAGCTGCCCGCGCCAAAGAAAAAACCGAACCGATTTTTGTTCCGCCCGGTTTTGATATTGAAGAAGAAAGCGGCGAAATTCCCGTTCTTCCCGAAAATCCGACGGAAGAAGAAATGAGAATTTACGCCGAAAGCCATCCGCTTGTCAAAAAAATAATCCGAATTTTTCGCGGAAATATCGTTGAAATAAAAAAATTGTAGATTTCGGGAACTTCCCGCAAAACAGAACGTATAACTAAACGGAGGTAATTTTAGATTATGCGTGAACCAATGGTTGCAGGAATTTTGAGTCTTTTTATTCCGGGGCTTGGACAAATTTACAACGGGCGGGTGATCGTCGGTGTAATTTGGCTTGTATTAACCGGGTTTTCGTGGATTGGCTCTGCCGGTTTGTTAGGTTGGGTAGTTCACCTGATAGCCGCTTGGTGTGCTTATAGCTACGCCAAAGACAATCCGATCAGGAATTAATAAATTTGCTTCATACACTCCTCCTTTTCGCCCGATGTTTTTGCGGCATCGGGCTTTTTTTCGTTTTCCAAACACGCCGTTTTAACGTAATATAGATATTTCGCTGTTATTTCTACAAATCAAAATAAATTTTTATGGTTAAAGAAGGCATTCCTTTTATTGCAGTTCCGCTTGTTATCGCGGCTATTTTCGCAATTTTTCAAATTTGGATCGGTGTCGTGATTTTCGTCGGACTCGCGCTATTTATGGCGTATTTTTTCCGCGATCCGAAACGCACTATTCCGACTGATGATGATATAATCGTTTCCGCCGCCGACGGAAAAGTTACGCGCGTCGAAGAGAGAGAAAACGGCAAATTCGTCAGCGTTTTTCTGTCGCCGCTTGATGTTCATATAAATCGTTCGCCGATTGCCGGAAAGGTCGTTGACGTGAAATTGTTTCAGGGAAAAAAAGCCCCGGCGACGGGAAATTCGGCGAGCGAAACGAACGAGCGCAACGCGATTACAATTGAGGGCGAAAAAATGACCGTCATCTGCACGCAGATCGTCGGAATACTCGCCCGCCGCATTGTTTGCTGGAGCAAACCGGGCGATGAACTGGAAATCGGCGAAAAATACGGCTTGATAAAATTCGGTTCGCGGACTGATTTGTTAATGCCCGTAAACACGGAAATTTTAGTAAATATCGGCGATAGAGTAGTCGGCGGCGAAACGATTATCGGCAGATTAAACGAAAAATAGCGATGGAAAATGAAGAAAATAAACCTGTTCACAAAGGTTTGAAAAAAGGTCTGTATTTGATACCGACGGCGTTTACGGCGGCAAATATTGCTATGGGTTTTCTGGCGGTTTTGGCATCTTTGCGCGGTTTTCAAACCGTTCTGACCGATCCTGCAAAATCGGCTTATTATTTTGATTACGCCGCCATCGCCATCGGTTTGGCAATTTTGTTCGACACGCTCGACGGCAGAGTTGCCCGAATGACCAAAACGGCGACGGAAATCGGCGTGCAGCTGGATTCGCTGGCGGACGTTCTGACTTTCGGAATCGCGCCGATTTCTCTGATTTACGCGTGGGGAATCGGCGGTTCTTTCGATGCGGCGAGTTCGTGGCACAATTTGGGAGTTTTCGCGCTTTTTATGTATTTAATGTGCGGCACTTTTCGTTTGGCAAGATTCAATTTACAGGCGACTCGTCCGCGCGTTCTCAAAGAAGGAGCGACAAAAGTTGATAAGAAAAATTTCGTCGGTCTGCCGATTCCGCCCGCCGCCGGACTTCTGATCGCCATCGTTCATTTCTCGCCGTTTCCGTTAATAAATAAAGGCGAAACCTACGGACAATTTTACGCCGTAATGATGATGATTCTGCTCGGCTGTCTTGGTTTGCTGATGGTCAGCACGTTTCGCTACACGAGTTTCAAAAGCGTCGGCACAAACCGCCGCCACGTTTATTTAATGCTGGGAATCATCGCGCTCGGAATGCTCGTCTGGCTTTATTCGCAATATGTTCTGCTAATCGCGGCAGTCGCGTATGTTTCTCACGGAGTAATAATCTACTTGTTAAATCTTTTCCGTCCGCGAAAACGCGCCGATAATGAAGTATGAAAGGTAGAAGGTAAAAGGTAGAAGGTAGAAGGTAAAAGGTGAAAGGGTAAATGACAGCTTAATTATATAATCACTCTGTTTTTTATAAAAAAAATAGAGAATGTAATTAATTTTATCAAAAGATTTTTTTAATAATCTCAAATCTCAAAATTTATTATTTTCACCTTTTACCTTTTACCTTTCACCTTTACCCTTTTACCTTTTACCTTTTACCTTTACCCTTTCACCTTCCTCCTCCCTTTTTCAATAGGCGTAACGCTTCCGGTTGATTTTATCTTTTTTCTTTCGGGGAAAATTTCCTCGTTTTCACCCGCAAATCTTTCTCCGCTGACGACGACTAAGGAAACCAGAACTATGAAAAGATAGGCAATTGCAGTCGTGTGCAGAACGAAATCAAAAATGCTGTGAACGAGAATTGCGAAGCAGCCGGCTAATGCGCCGACGGCGATTCCGCGTTTGAGAGGGTTTTTGGTATTTACGTTTTTGAGTCCCGTGCGGAAAAGTAGAAAAACGAAAAATCCGGCAATTATCAAACCGATAATTCCGCCGTCGGAGAGAATCTGCAAATAATCATTGTGCGCCTGTCCGACGCGCTCGATTCCGTTAAAAGTGTCGTAGGTCGTGTAAACCGCCGCGTAGCTTCCCAAACCTGCGCCGAACAGCCAATGATTTTTAATAATGTCCAGCGTAACCGACCAGATTTGCGTCCGGTTCGTCGTAAAATCGGCTGAACCGGCTGTTTCGGCAAGTCTTGTCAGAGAAGATTCCCCGCCGATAAAAATCGAACCGATAATTATTACCGCGAGAAGCAAAATCGCCAAACCGATTTTCAGCCAAATCTGTCCTTTGCTGTTTGATTTTGTCGTTAAAATTATCAGAAAGAAAACTTCTGCCAAAAGTGCCACCAAGCCGCCGCGCGAGCCGCTTAAAATCAGAGCGATTCCCATTAAACCGACAGCCGTGACGTAAATCAAACGCCTGTCTTTCTGCACCGCGCCGACGAATAATAAGCCCAACGGTATCGCCATCGTCATTTCCATATAAGCGGCAAAATTGTGGCGATTGACAAATGAGCCGAACGGTTGGGCATATTGAACTTCGTAAATTCCGTAGATTTTATCGGGGCTTAAAACATACTGCAAAATTGCGAAAAAAGCGTAAGCCAAGCCGAAAAAGGTTATAACAATGGCGATTTTTTTCAATCTGATTTGCGTATTAAGATAGGTTAAAAGCGCGGCTAATATGAAAAAAAACGCCAGAAAATGCAGGGAGAAAACTTTTGTCCAGAAAGGTTCGAGCGAGATCGTGCGCGGAATTCCGTTTACGCCCGCCGTTTCCGCAATTGTTCCAAAGGGAATTATCTGGAAAATTCCGTAAGCAAATGCGGCAAAAAGCGGAATCTGCAGGAGGCTTTTGTTAAATCTGAAAACTTTTGTAACAAATGAATCGTAAGCCCACAAAACAATTACGAACGCGGCGAAAATGTAAAACAGAGCGATAATCGGTTGATGCACCGCGCCGTAAGCAAGCGTCGTGAAAATTATCATCAAACAAAACAGGAAAAAGATCGTTTTGTTCGCCCAAGTTGTCTGAGTATCTTTTTGCATTAAACCTTGTCGGATAATTTTTGTTTTTTCTGAAAAATTTCGGAAAAGCCGGCAAAAACCGGAAACTTATTTAACTCGTGTCAAATTAAAATCGTCATACCAGAATGTGCCGACAATCGGGCAATTTACGCCGCAAAACGAGCGCGACGTGCGAATTACGATTGCTTCCGAATTATCCGGCGCGGTAAACTCCAGATTGATTTTTTGCCAATCGTTTGTCGCCGGCGGAAAAGATTTGCTTTCGGCAATTAATTTATCGTCGTTGGCGTTGATAATTTGCAAAACAGGCGTTCCGCCGCTTTGGAGATCGTCGGTTTTAAGCCAAAAACTCAGGTTATAACCGGCGTTCGGTTCGACTGTCACGGTTTGAAAAATCGTATAAAGTTCGGGACTGGAAAAACCGCTGAAATTTACGCGCAGACTTCTTCTGCCTTCGTGTTTCTGCGTCGGGTCTAACTTTACGCTCATTTTTTCAAGCGGTTTGATATTCCAGTCAAAATAAATCTTGTCCAAATCGCTGATCGCGTCTTCAAATCCCGCATTTTGAATTGTTTCCTGTTTGGCGTTCGGCTCGATTTTCAGATCGCGGACAAATTCAATCGCCTGCCGGAAAAAACGCTTGTCGTAAAGTGCCTGCGCGATTATTTTGGCGACTTCTTTGTTTGCCGGTTTGTCTTCCGGCGAAATTTTATTCCAAACCCGCAAACTGTCCGCCGGCTGTTCTTTGGCGGCGTAAAATTTGGCGAGTCCGGCTAAAACTTCCGGCGAATTTCCCGCGATCTGCTCGATTTTTTTTGTGTCGCGTCCGAAATAATCCCACGCAATCGAAAAAACCTGTTCGCGGTAAACGGCGTTGTTTTCCGCCGCTTTCTGCAATTCCGAAAAAGCCTTGCCGCCGTTTCCCTGCCGCAGATAAAAATTTCCCAACTGCCAATGTGTAAAAGTGTAATTCGGCGCAAGTTCGACGGCGCGGGCAAACGCTTTTTCGGCTTTTTCCGTCTGCTCTGTCTGCTCGTAAGCGCGTCCGAGTTGAATCCACCATTGAAAATCATTCGGCGACAAACGCACGATATTTTCGTAATTTTCAACCGATTTCTTTAGACTTTCCGAATCGGAAAAATCTATCTGCGTTTGCGTTTCGAGCCATCTGACCGTCGGATCGGAAGGCGCGAGATCAACCGCCATTCGCGCGATTTCTCCGGCGTTCGGTTCATTCGGCGAAGTCAAATCCGCCAGCATATTTCCAAGCTGCCAGCGAACCGCAAACCAAACGAATACAAGCGCGGCTAAAACGGCAAAAAGCAAACCGATCCGCACAAGCGTCGGGCGCGAATCAATTGCGTAAATTTGTCTGCTTTCCGTTTCGTTCGCCATTTTTACTGCGGGATGTGTGAAAACATTTGAAATGATTTTTTTCAGCTGAATTCCGTTCAACAATTAATTTAACCTAATCCTTCCGAATTTGCATATTTCCAATTAATTATTTAGCTTTATTTTAATGAAATTTGACAAGAAAAAACAAGCCGGAAAAATTATCAGACGGCTCAAAAAAGAATACCCGGACGCGCATTGCGCCCTGATTCACGCAAACGCTTTTGAACTTTTAATTGCCACCATACTTTCCGCCCAATGCACCGATGTCCGCGTCAACAAGGTTACGGCTGAACTTTTTCGCAAATACCGAAAACCGTCGGATTACATAAAAGTCGCGCAAACCGAACTCGAACAAGACATTCGCTCAACCGGATTTTACCGCAACAAAGCCAAAAATATCCAAGCCGCGTGCGAAAAGATCATCGAAAATTTCGACGGCGAAGTTCCAAAAACGATGGACGAACTTTTAACTTTGGGCGGCGTGGCGCGAAAAACCGCAAACGTCGTTCTCGGCAACGCATTCGGCATCGCTTCCGGCGTAGTTGTTGACACGCACGTTAGAAGGCTTTCCAATCGGCTCGGTTTAACGACTGAAAATTCGCCCGAAAAAATAGAAACCGATTTATCGAAAATCGTTCCGAAAAAAGAATGGATATTATTTCCGCATTTATTAATCTGGCACGGACGCGCCGTTTGCAAAGCGAGAAATCCGATGTGCGAAAATTGCGTTTTGGAGGATATTTGCCCGAAAATTGGAGTTTAGAATAAATTTAAACTTGTATTGTATAAACTCGTAATCCTTGTTTTCAATAATTCTATTAAATTAATTTAACGAAATTATTGAACTTAAAATGCCAGAAAGTCAAATAATTATTGACTTACACTAAAAGGTTAGGTATAAAATAATTCGGTTTAAGAAAATTAAAATTCGGTTAAATACAAAGTTCGCCCGCTTTCTGTATATTGCGATATAATACCGAAACTGAATGATTGGTTTTTATTCTGGAGGTTCTAAACTATGGCAAGTAATTATTTTATGCTCACTCTACCGGAAGAAGGAAACGAGAATTTTCTATTGGAGTATATGGCTGCTCCGGTGAGCGTTATTGAAAATCCGCCGTTGCCTTCCGATGAGAAAATCAATCCGAATATGACTTTGGGCGAGATGATGGACAAAAAAGTTTCGCCGCCCGGAATGGTTCCGACGTGGACTGACGCGGCGCGTAAAAAATACGAAGCGTGTGTTTCGCCGCACATAGATTCTTATAAACTTGCCGTTGACACTATCAATCGTGGGGCTGAGGAAAAATATGACACTCAAACTTATCAGTATATAAGCGCAAGCATAGGCGTTGCCAGTTTGACCGACCTATTCGGGGTTATTCGCGGCGATAAAGCAGTCCGCACTCGTTGGAGTTGGAAAAGTTCTCCGAAAAAAGCTGGTTTGGGCATTAATCGTGTAACTTTTTGGGCTACGTTTACTGCGGCTACAAGCACTTACGTCTATTATAGACGGCAGGCTCTCAAATCAGAATATGAAAATTTTGTCGCGCAAACAAACTTCTTTCTCAAAAAAGTCAACGACTGCCGGCAAAGCAACCCGTATGATATGTGGAGAGTGATGACACCGCACGAAGAGTATCTTGAAAAGGTAAAATGGACTCCTTCAGGGCTGATTCACCCTAATCGCAGTGTAATTGACGATTTGCTGAATCCTGAGAAAAAGAACAAAATGTTTTGGTTGCAGAAGTAGTGGGGTAATATGGACAAACTAACCGAACAAGAACCGGAAATTGCTCCTTATTCGTCGTTGTATCGAATTTTGCATATCGTTGTTAAATTTAATATCGTGTTATATGTCTGCGAAGTTATTTTCAATCTAATTAGTGATTTGCGCTCGCCGGATGAAGTGATAACGTGGCAGAGCATCATATTAGCGACAAGCCCAAATTGGCATTCTTTTCTAAATTTTCGCCTAGTTATGTTACTGTTTGGTCTGTTTATCGCCATTGTAGCGTTGGGATTAGAATTATATTCAAAGAGAAGGAATGATGAAAGTTAAGTGGCGGGCGAATAATTCAATGGACGTGAGGGCGCGGGCAGCGACTTTGTTATCGAGGTGTCCATTAAACTTTAGCGAGATTAGTGGCGATTTCGCCTCACGTTATCTCAAGCGTTCGGCTTCTTCGCTTAAACTTGTGTTTCTTTAATTAAGATGCGACAAATCCGTTGACGAATGTGTTGACAATAATTCAACCAAGCGATAAATTTTATTTGGAGGTTTTCTTTTATGGCGACGACGCAAGTTAGAGTTAGCAATTCAACACATCAAGTTCTGCGTAGTCTTTCACACGAGGTAGGAGAGTCAATGCAGACGATTATCGAGCAAGCCGTCGAACAATATCGGCGACGAAAATTTTTAGAAGGTTTGAATCAAGATTTCAAAACTCTCAAGGAAGATGCACAATCTTGGCAGGAAGAATTAGAGGAACGTGAATTATGGAATAAAACGCTGCTTGATGGAGTTGAGAACGAATGAGCCAACCTGATCGGGGCGAAATTTGGTTAGTTACGCTTGACCCGACTGTTGGCAGAGAGCAAGCTGGACGGCGACCGGCATTAGTTGTTTCTGATGATTTATTTAATCAGAGCCACGCCGAGTTGGTTGTCGTTCTTCCGATTACGTCAAAAAACAAACGCATCCGTTCTCACGCTCCGGTTTCACCGCCCGAAGGCGGATTAAGCGTTCAGAGTTATATCAAATGTGAAGATGTCCGTTCAATTTCGATTCAAAGACTTGAACGGCGGCTCGGAAAAGTAACGGCAGGAACACTCAAAGAAGTTGAAAACCGGCTTCGGATTATCTTGGCTCTTTAGAATCCGTAATTGAAATTCTCGTTATTTAACGCGATGCCGAACAATTCAACAGACGCGCGGGCGCGGGCAGCGACTTTGTTATCAGCGTTTTGATTATTTTTAGCGGGCTTGGCGGCGGTTTCGCCGCACATCATCTCAGCCGTTAGGCATCTTCTCATTTTCCACGACATTTGCTTTTTGAAAACTTGTAATTTATTGCTTTTTCGTTTTCAATGTTACTTGTGAGGTAAAAAGAAAATGACACAAACAGTTGAAAATCTACTGGTTCATTTTGAAAAATTAAGCGAACCTGAAAAACGCGATTTAGCCGTTGAACTCGTGCGCCGAACCGATATTTTTGGTTCGCCCGATTTATCCGACGAGGAACAAACTTTGTTGGCGGAAGATTTGTTTCTTGCGCTTGACCGTGAAGAAGCCGAATTGGAGGCGCAAACCAAATGAGCGCAGGCGCGTATGCCAAGCGCGGTGAAGTTTGGCTGATAGATTTAGGTTATGCGGCGAAAACGCGCCCGTGCCTTGTTTTCAGCGTTGAAGCCGAAGATACAGACCGTGCTTTGACGACGGTTATTTCGCACACAACAAGCGTCAGAGGCACACGCCTTGAAGTCAATTTGCACATTCGCTTTTTGCAGAAAGGCGCGTTTGACGTGCAGAACATTATCAGCGTTTCGCACGCGAAGTTCATCAGAAAACTTGGAAGTTTAACCGACGAATAAATGCAACAGGTTGAAGAGGCGGTAAAATTTTGGCTTGATTTAATGTGAACGAAAAGACTTTGATAGTAACGCGATGCCGAACAATTCAACGGACGCGAGGGCGCGGGCAGCGACTTTTTTTTAATTTTGTTTCGTTACTTTCTACTTTGGTTTCTGACAATTTCCGCCGTTAAAACTCAATTCCCTGCTGCGCGTAAATTCCGGCGTGAAAAGGATGTTTGATTTCCTTCATTTCCGTAACGAGATTTGCCGCTTCGATTAGTTTTTCGGGCGCGTTCCTGCCGGTTACAATGATGTGAAGCGCGGGCTGTTTTTCCTTGGTAGTTTTGATTTCGCTTAAAATTTCGTTGAGGTCTAAAAAGCCGTAATCTAAAACGTAAACGAGTTCGTCGAAAACGAGCAGGTCGTAATTGCCGCTTTGCAGTTTTTCGACGCACAACGCCCAAGTTTCCTCGCTCGTTTTGATGTCTTGGGCTTTATCGTTCGTGTCCCAAGTAAAACCGTCGCCCATCGTGTGAATTTCGATTCCGAGTTTTTCGAGAGATTCGTGTTCGCCGTAACGGTCTGTTTTCGACTTCATAAACTGGATCATCGCGCATTTTAAGCCTTGCCCGGCGGCGCGAACCATCAAACCGATGGCGCACGTCGTTTTGCCTTTGCCGTCGCCGGTGTTGACGATCAGCAAGCCTTTCGTTTTTTCCTGATAATCTTCGCGCCGCCATTTGTAGCGTTTTTCTTTCATATAATTTAACTTTTACGCTGATTTTGTTTAGGCGAGAGTTAATTCGAGTTCTTTTTGAGTTTCGATATAGCCGTTTTCGTTTCGCTTGATCGCATTTGAGAGTGCCTGAACAATTTTCTTTTCCAAACAATCCCAATTGCCTTCGATGCGGAAACCGGCGGCGTTTTTGTGTCCGCCGCCGCCGAATTGTTCGGCAACGCGGGCGATATTCAAATCGCCTTTCGAGCGCAGACTGACGCGGAAAATATTCGGGCGGACTTCGCGCATATATGAAACCGCCTGAACTTCTTTTGCCATCAAGGGAATATTGACAAAACCGCTGTTGTCGCCGTCAACGGCTTCCGCTGATTTTTTCATTTCCAGAGATTGGCGCATCCACGCGATTTTTCCGTTTTCGCTGCGTTTGACCGTTGCCAAAACGCGGTGCATCAGTTCGACTCTGCTCCACGAAAAGCTGTTATAGACGGCTCTTGAAATGTCCGCAGGTTTAACGCCGACTTTGACGAGTTCGGAAGCGACTTTGAGCGTTCTTTCGGTTGTGTTCGGAAAATGAAACGAGCCGGTGTCTGTAACAAGAGCAAGATAAATACATTCGGCGATTTCTTTTGTGATTCGTCCGCCGATGGCTTTGCAGAGATTGTAGATCATTTCGCCGACTGCCGAAGCCGTCGAATCAATCCAGTTGATCGTGCCGAAATGTTCGCTCGTCGCGTGATGGTCAATGTTTACCACCAACTGCTTTTTCAGTCCTTTGATTCCGGGACGATCTATGTCGGAACATTCGATGACGAAAACGGCATCGTAATTTCGGTCAATTTCCGAAACGATGCGTATGTTTTCCGCGCCCGGCAATTGATTATAGGAATTCGGCACGGAATCGCGGACGATTACTTCGACGTTTTTACCCAGCGATTCCAAAAGCCAGTAAAGACCGAGAGAAGAACCGATTCCGTCGCCGTCGGGACGAACGTGCGTGGTGATCGCGTAAACATTATTATTTTCAATTAACTCTACAACTTGGCTTAACATCTTTAATTATGAATAAAGGATAAATTACAGGGAAATTCCAATCGGCAAAGGCGAAATTTGAAATTCGGTTATCCGTTATTCTTCCGAATCATCTCCTGAATCAGTTTCGGCAGGCACGTCCAAATCTTCCAGAATTTCCTCGATCTTTACGGCATTTTCTTCAACCGTATCGCGCACAAAATGAATTTGCGGCGCGTATCGAAGATCGAGATTCAGCGCAACCTGCTGGCGAACAAAGGTTGCGGCATTCTGCAACGCTCCCATCGCCGTTTTAATTTCTTCTTCGTCGCCTTTGACGATCACAAAAACTTTAGCGTTTCTGAGATTCTCGGAAACCGTAACTTCCGTAACAGTTACCGACAAAAGGCGCGGATCGTCGAGTTCGTATCCGACAATTTCGGTAACTTGCTCGCGTAAAACTTCTGCTAATCTTTCGGGACGACGCATAATTTGGTGAATGTAAATCGTTGTTTGTGAATTGTTGTTTGTTGAAAAATTTCTTTTTAACAATTAACCGTTCACAATCAACAATTTTATTAAGAAAGTTCCGTCGGCGCGTATTGCTCGATAATATACGCTTCGATTTCGTCGCCGACTTTGAGATCGTTATAATTTACAAGGCTGATTCCGCATTCGTAGCCGTTTTTGACTTCGTTGGCATCTTCCTTAAACCGTTTGAGCGAAGCAATGTCGCCGTCCCAGATAACCACGCCGTCGCGTATGAGTCTGGCTTTTGCCTGCCGGCGGATAACTCCGTCGGTTACGCGGCAGCCGGCGATTGTCCCGACTTTGGAAACTTTGAAAAGGTCTTGGACGACGGCTTTTCCGAGAATATTTTCCTTCTCGATCTTGTCGAGCATTCCGATCATCGCGGCGCGAATTTCTTCTTCGACTTTGTAAATGATCGAGTGCAGACGAATATCAACTTCTTCCTGTTTCGCAATATCGTTGGCACGCGCTCCCGGTCGCACGTTAAAGCCGATAATCACAACGGCTGTCGAATCTTCGTCCGCCTGCGTCGCCGACGCGAGCAGAACGTCCGATTCGGTGATCGCGCCGACACCGGAGCGAATTACGCGAACCTTGACTTTTTCCGTCGAAAGTTTTTCGAGCGTCGCCCGTAGAACTTCCACAGAACCCTGCACATCGGCTTTCAAAACGACGAGCAGTTCCTTGATTTCGGCTTGTCCGAGCGATTCGATGCCGCGTTTTGTCGTTTTCAGCATCGCCACCTGACGCGCTTGCTGCTGCCTTTGATTGGCAATCGTAACGGCTTTGTCAATATCGGAAACGGCTTGAAAAATATCGCCCGCCTGCGGAACGCCCTGCAAACCCAAAACTTCGACGGGAGTTGCCGGCGGTGCTTCGTCAATCTGTTCGCCGAGATCGTTGAACATCGCGCGAACCTTGCCGTTATATTGACCGACGATAAACGGATCGCCGACGCGCAGAGTTCCCTGCTGAACAAGAACCGTCGCCACCGAGCCGCGCCCTTTGTCAAGTTTCGCTTCGAGAACAACGCCCGAAGCGCGTCTGGTCGGACTCGCTTTCAAATTCAGAATATCCGATGTTAAAAGAACCGTTTCGAGCAAAGTATCTAAATTCTGATGCTTGATCGCCGAAACGGGAATCATCTCGACATCGCCGCCCCAATCAACCGGCTGCAAACCTTGAGTTGCGAGTTCCTGTTTAACTTTATCGGCGTTCGCGTCCGGTTTATCAATTTTGTTGATTGCCACGATCATCGGCACGTTTGCCGCTTTCGAGTGTTCGATTGCTTCCGCCGTCTGCGGCATCACGCCGTCATCGGCGGCAACCACCAAAATCACAATATCCGTCGCCTTTGCGCCACGCGCCCGCATCATCGTAAACGCTTCGTGTCCCGGCGTGTCTAGGAAAACAACTCTGCGCTGTTCGTCTTCGTTGTCGGGATTTTTAACAAAAACGCTGTATGCGCCGATGTGCTGCGTGATTCCTCCGGCTTCGCCTTCCGCCACATTTTCCGAACGAATCGCGTCAAGCAGCGAAGTTTTTCCGTGGTCAACGTGTCCCATAACGGTTATGACGGGCGGACGCGGCAATTCTATATCGTCGGAATCGGCGGCGATGATTTCCTCGAATTCCTGTTCGATAACCATATCCTCGAACGGAATAAAGCTGACGTTATAGCCGAAAACTTCGCCCATTTCCTGCGCCATCGTTTCGCCAATCGGCTGATTGAGCGTCGCAAAAACGCCGCGTTTAACCAGCAATTGAACAATATCGCGCGGAGTAATTCCGAGCGAATTGGCAAATTCCCTGATCGTCGCGCCTTCGGTTAAGCGGACTTCCTTGAGATTGCTCTTATCAACCGTGTCAATTTGGTCGAGAATCCTTTCCTCGATGGATTTCGGTTTCGGCTGATTAAATTCTCTCTCGTCAAACTTGCCTCTGGCGGTTTCAAATCTCTTTCCGCCTTTTCTGCCGCCGCGACCTCTCGGACGATTATCTTTCGGCGGCGTGTAAACTCTCTGCGGAGTAGCAGTTTCTCCGGGCGTGCCGCGCAGTTCGCCTTTGCGTCCGCCGCGTTTGCCGCGTTTGGGTTTTTCCTTCTTCTCGGCTAATTTTCCGGTTTTTGTCGGCGCGGTGCTGACCACGCGATCACCGGGTTTGATCCCTTTGTTTCGCGCGTCGGTGGTCAGAGTAAGTTTTGTAACTTTCGTGCCGGATGCCGGAAGAACTTCCTTTTTCTCCAATTTTGTAACTTTCGGAACTTCGCGCCCCGTATCTTCCGCTGCCGCGTCTTTCGTATCTTCTTTTTCAGTTTCTACCGCAACCGTTTCAGCAATTGCTTCTTTTTCCTGCTTCGATTCTTTAACCGCCTCGACTTTTTCCGAAACTTTAACCTGTTCGGGAACTTCGATTTGTTCGGGAATTTCCTCAACCTCAACCGGAGGTTCAACTTCGGCTTCTTCGACAGCTTTTTTCTTTAATTTAACAATTTGCGGTTTGAGTTTCGATTTATCTTTATCCTGAGATGAAACGGTTTCGGTCTTTTCGGGAGATTTTGCGCTGATTTGCTGTTTTTCGGGAACTTCAATCGGCGGAGCAGTCGCCGCGCTTCCGTTGTCGCCGATTTCAACAGCCGGCTCTTTTACGATTTCATTTTTCTTGACGACGACGATTTTTCGCTTTAGTTTTTTCTCGGCTTTCGGAAAATATTTGTTACGAATCTTGTCCGCCAACTCTTTGGGAACGGAATTTGAAGGCACGCTCACATCCGCGCCTTCGCGCCGCAATTCCTCGATCACGCGCTTCGTATCCTGCTTGAGTTCTTTGGCTAAGTCGTATATACGAACATTTTTAGTTCTAGGCATATTTATCTCTATTAATTTCCTCGTCTGCTGCTTAAAACTTTCGTAAAAGTTTGTGTAAAATTAATGCGAATCAAGAGTTAAGAAATTGCAAATCTTATAGAACTCTGCGTGATTCCCTGCATTCTCTGCGGAAAAGCAATCTTATTTTAACGGCAAAGAACGCGAAGAAAATCTTTAATTTTAGATTTTTTTATTCACATAAATTACTTTCCTTTCCGCTGTCAATGAAATTTATTTTCCCTCTTCGGCAAGCGATTCGGCTTCGGTCCGAACAACCGATTCTTCCGTAATGTCTTCGGTCAACTCGCTGTCGCCGACGTTCGATTCTTCTCTTGCCATTTCCTCGATTTCCTTCTGCTGCTCAATATTTGCGATCTGCTTCATCTGCTCGTCGGTTTCGATATTTTCCGATGTCAGATGTTCAACAATCGTCGAAGTATCTTCGCTTTCTTCCAAAACCGGCTCGGAACTGATTTGATCTTCATCCGCCGTTTCGGAAACTTCTTCAGTTTCAGTATTTTCGGAACTTTCATCGGTTTCGACATCAGTTTCAGAAATCTCAGCAGTTTCAACTTCCTTTTCAGAAACTTCCATTTCCTGAACTTCCGTTTCGACGTTTTCGCTGACATCTATTTCTTCAACTGTCTGCCCGATTACGACGGCTGTTTCTTCGCCTGTTTGAATTTCAGTCGCCGCAGCTTCAACTTCGCCGTCTTCCGCGCTCGCCGCCGAAACTTCCGTTTCTTCCGAATCTTTTGCCGCAACAACCGATTGGGCGGAAGTGATAATTTTCTCGGCTTCGTCCAAACTTACGTCGAGAATTTCAACCAGATCATCAACCGAAGTTTTCGCTAAAGTTTCGACATCTCCGATTCCTTTTTCCGTCAAATTGTCCGCGTGAACGGCGGAAACGCTTTCGAGCGCGGTGATCGGAACGGCTTCGCCGGAAGCCATCATTTTGCCCATCTGTTTGGCAATTTCCTTTTTCAATTCCTCTTCGTTCTTGATGTCTATATCCCAACCGACAAGCCGTGTCGCAAGACGAACATTCTGCCCGCGTTTGCCGATTGCCAATGAAAGCTGGTCTTCGACGACGATAACTTCCATTTTGCGCTCGTTTATATCCGTGATCCGAACCTGCGAAACTTTCGCCGGACTCAAAGCATTTGCCGCAAAAACCGAAGGTTCGTCCGACCATTCGATAATGTCAATTTTCTCGCCGCGCAGTTCCTTGATAATTGACTGCACGCGCGACCCTTTCATTCCGACGCACGCGCCGACCGGATCAACATCTCTCTCATTCGACGAAACGGCGATTTTCGCTCTGTCGCCCGGCTCGCGGACGGCGGATTTTATCGTTACCGTATCGTCGTAAATTTCCGGCACTTCCATTTCAAACAGACGCTTTAACAATGCGGCGGATGTGCGCGACACAATAATTTGCTGACCGCGTGCCTCTTTTGAAACGTCTTCGATAACAACGCGGATTCGCTCGCCCTGATTCCAACTCTCGCTTCTCGGCTGCTGATTTCTCGGCAGAATCGCTTCAAAATTATTGCCCAGATCAACGATTATGTCGCCGCGCTCGAATCTTTTGACCACGCCGTTGACCAGATTCCCGATCTTGTCAACATATTCTTCATAAACTTTTTCGCGCAACGCTTCGCGCACTTTCTGCACTAAAATCTGTTTCGCCGTCTGCGCCGCGATTCTTCCCAATTCATCCATCGGCATCGGAATCAGAAGCATATCGCCCGGCTCGATCTCGTCGTCGCCGGTCATTTCAACCGCTTCGTCAAGCGAAAGTTCGGTCATCGGATTTTCAACTTCGCGGACAACGGTTTTATGCGCCGAAATCTCGATTGCGCCGTCTTCATTGTTCCAAGCGACTTCGATGCTGTCGCTCGACTGCTTAAACTGCTTGCGGGCGGCGGCTTGCACGGCTTCCGTCATCGCCTCGATAATCAAATCGCGGTCAAGTCCGTGTTCGTTACACAACGCTTCAATATTCTGTCCGATTGATGTCATAAATTTTACCGAAAAAATCTTTTGAATCTTTTGAATAATAAAAGAAATTCTTCCTTATCCTTTTACCTTTCACCTTTTACCTTTTTTACCCTTCACCTTTTCCCTTCGCCTCTTTCAATTCCTTTTCAATATCAATCTCGATATTCGCCTTCGCCACCGCCTCAAACGGGATTCTGACTTCGCCGTTCGTTTTGTCCTCAAAAATTACGTCTTCGCCGTCAACGCCGATTATCGAACCGCGAAAATTTTTCTGTCCGTCAATCGCCATATAAGTTTTGACGCGGGCGAGATTTCCGGTAAACTTCTCGAAATCCTTTAAACTATAAAGACCGCGCTCCAAACCGGGCGATGAAACTTCGAGCGTATATTCCGAAGCGATAAAATCTTCTTCGTCCAAAACCGCGCCTATTTCCCGGCTGACCTTCGCGCAGTCCTCGTGCGTTACGCCGCCTTCTTTGTCAATAAAAATGCGGACGGCGAGATTTTTTTTCACGCCCGAAATTTCCGCGTGAACTAACTCGACATTATTATTTTCAGCCGCGTTTTCGGCGATTTCCCGTATCTTTTCGTTGTTCGTTTCTCTGCTCATTCAATTTCCAAATAAAAAATGGGCGCGAAACCCACTCGATACGTTCTGACGCATTTCAGCAAACGAACATCATACATTATATTAAACTTAAATTGCAAATCCAATCTCACACCCGGATTAAATTTACAGTTATTTTTTTATTTTTTTGTCATTATAAATAAAATTTAACATTTTTTTACTTTATCGGGCATTTTTATCTTGACACAAAAAATTTTAGTGCTAAACTCATTCTCACTTTCCTAAAATCCATAAGAATTTTAGCGGTTCTTTTCGGTTTAGTTCATTACAATTTGGGCATCTATCGTTTATCACGGACTCAGCGATAGGCTAAATGCTAGGTAAGAATCCAAGTTCAAGTAATCAGGAGGAATTATATGAAATTAGTTGCAAAATTTTTTGCGGTGCTTGTGCTTAGCGGCGGCGCGTATTTCGCCGTCGTTGAAAAACCCGTCTTTGCTGATGGAGGTTGTAGCGGAAACTCTTGTCAAATTGCTCAATGTCAGCGAAAAAATTGTCGCTCGAATTGTGGCAGCGATTTTGACTGTCTTGATCGGTGCGATGACGCATTTCTTGCCAAACCCGGTGTTGATTTCGACTGTTGGAATAGCCGAGATACACCATCAACACGCGCACCTACCGAGGATTAGAGCATTTTTTCCCGAGGCGTGAAAAAATTGTCTTAATTTTTCGCGCCTGGAGTTTACTTTTTCTGTTGCGAGATAAATTATGTGTTTTGCTATTAGAACAATTACAATTCTTATATTTCTAATTTTCGGACAGGCAATTTTCTCTCAGACCGAAAATTCCGCCAAACTGCCGTCTAAGCCAACGCCAACTGAAGATTATCAGAAAATAACTCAAGAATGGGCAGTAAACCTAGCCGTCGAAGTCGGAAAAGAAGCCGCCAAATTAGACAATTCCAGACAAAGAATTGTTTTGAAGATGGAAGCGGCGAAAATCTTAGCGCGTCCGCAGATTAATATAGCCGTTCAAATATTGGAATCAGCGTGGCAAGATTCAAACGACGATTCAATGACAAAAGAAATTTATGACATCGCCGATTTGCGAAATTCGATACTTGCGTTGGCAAGACAACTCGCTCCCGACAAGGCGAAAAAGTGGCTCGAACAGATTAAAGAAGAAAAGCCGGCTGAAACCGACGACGCGAAAAAGAATCTTTCGCCCGACCAAATCAAAAGGCAAACTGCTGACGCGCTCGCTTCCGCCGCGCTCGCAAAAATCAATTCCGCGCCGGAGCAAGCCGCCGCGGAACTTATCGCTTCGTTTCAGCGAACAGGCAAACTTTCAAGTTATCTAATTGACGGCATCAAAGCCCTAAACGCAAAAAATCAAACGCAGATGTCCGACAGAATAAAGCAAAGTCTGGCGGATTACGTTTTGACCAAAACCGACGCGGATATTGAAGACGTTCACGCTGCCGTGTCTTTTTTGCTTTCAAGCGGCGAACTGAATCCAATCGTCCGCAGTTACCTACTGTCATTTTTAATGTCTTCGACAAAGCAAATTTTAGTCGGTCAAAGCGTCGCCGGACAAACAAACAAAATACCACAAGATAAAATTTCGGAATTGTATATGGTTTTCCGGGTTTTTTTGAGACCGGCGGTTGAGCGTTTTTCAAGCGGAAATTTACAGGCGTTTGATGATTTGCTATTGGAATTTGCCGATTTTGTTCCGGCTTCAAAATTGGACGCTCCTGCGCTCAATACCGAATCAATCGAAAAACAAATTGAAAACGCGAAGCGCATTGCCGGATTTCAGCGACGCGACGCACAACTCGTTAAAATCGCGGGCTGGCTGCTTGGCGGTAAATTGCGCGGTAAGGAAAATTCTCTTAAACTAGCGGCGGAAGTCGCTGATGCTGTGACAGATAATAAAACGAAAGGAAATTTATACGACGCTATCAAATTCGTCGAGTTTGAAAATCTCATCAGGGAAAAAGATTTTCTCGCCGCCGAAAAAAAAGCTGACGCAATCGGTAATCTCGAATGGCGGGCGTGGGCGTTGGCGGTTTCGGGAAAAATTCAAGAGGACGATCCGCAAATTGCCGCCGAACTTTACGAAAAATCGCTCAAACTTTTACGTAAAACTTGGGCTTCGGCAAATCGCGCGGAGTTGGCATTTTTCGTCGCTTCGCTTCAAATCAAACGAAGTCCTACATCAGCACTTGATAGTTTAGCGGAAGCAATCGCTTTCGCAAATCAAGCACCAGAGAAAACCGATAGAACCACGCTGCGAAAACAAATTTCAATTTCTATTATAGCGGACAATTACGGTTTCGATTCGATGCAAGCAGAAACGGATATTGATAATATTGCATTACCAGAGAATCTCGGCAAACTCGCCGTTTCAAACTGGAACGGAGTTTTGCAGCTAAACCGAAATATACAACCCCCTGTTTTGCGCCTTCGTTTTAATTTGCTGTTGGCAAGAGCGGTGCTAAAGGATTTTTCTCCAGATTCTAAGAAAGCAGTAATTTCAATAAACTAATATCGCTTGAGAGGATTTGTAGTGATGAGTATAAATAAGAAAATTGAAACTTCAGCTAACATCTTGATTATTGCTCTAGCCATTATTTTGTCTATCATTTTGGCGCAAAAATTTTTCTTCAAACCTTCAGTTGGAGATACTGAAATGCTAAAGGCTGGAGAAAAAGTTTCGCTTGCCGGTGTAGATTTCAGTCAGAGTGAAAAGACGATTCTTATTGCTTTAAATCCAGATTGTCCATACTGCACCGAAAGCGCACCGTTTTACCGCTTGCTCAGAGAATCAACTTTTCAAAATAAAAACATTCGATTAATTGGGCTTTTTTCGACAGAAGTTGAAACCGAAAAAGATTACATCGAAAAACTCGGTGTTAAGTTTGATGCGCTGCAAAAAACATCATTTGAAAATTTAAAGATACCATCTACACCAATGATTATCGTTATTGACAAAGACGGATTAGTTATATCTGTCTGGCGAGGCAAATTGTCTTCTGATAAAGAACAAGAATTCTTATCTCAACTTTTTCGGTGAACTCGGAGTTGCGTGTAGGCGGTTTCGCCCCACGTCATCTCAATAAGAAATTTGTGCAGGTATTTCGCAGATAACCGTCGTGCGCCTTTGTGCGTTTAATTTATATTTTTTTATTCATTCGGCTTGATAAAATTATCGGCAAATTTCTTAAAGTTTAATTAGGTCAAGGAGATAATCGAACGTGAAAAAATTCTTTTCTGTTTTTGCGGCTCTTTTTGCCGCTTTCGTTATCGTAAATTTTTTGCCCGGTTCTGCCACAGCGCAGAGAATTGGTTCAAACTTGAACAGAAGTAATTCTGATGTCGAAAAAATTAAGAAAGTCAGTCTTGAACATCTGAAAAACCGCACCGCGTTTCGTCAGATCGGAAATACGGACGAATTAGTAGTTAAACAAGTTTCAGTTGACGAAGTGCAGATAGCGCACACGCGCATTCGCCAAACCGTTAAGGATATTCCGGTTTGGGGCGGCGAAGCGATTGTTCACACCAAAGCGGATTCGACGCTTTTTGCGATCACGGACAATCTGAAAGAAGGAATCGCCGTCAACACGCAGCCGAATTTGTCGGAAAAATATGCCGTTTTTCTGGCTAAAAGACAATATCGCGGTTCGCCGTTTTTAACCGCCGAACCTGTTGCCGATCTGTGGATTTTCCGCCTCGAAGACGGCGACCATTTGGCATACCGCGTGCAGATGCGCCGCGAAGATCAAACTCACGAAACTTCGATGCCCGTTATCTTTATTGACGCGCACACCGGCAGAGAACTTTTCCGGTATGACAATCTCCAAACCGCAACGGGTTACTCGCTTTATTCCGGCACGGTTTCGATCACGACGAGCAGCGTCGGCGGAACTTATTATATGGAAGATTTGTCGCGCGGCATCGGAACATTCGACAGCCGCAACACGACTTCAAGCGTTTATCGTTTTTCCGATTCAAATAACGTCTGGAGCAGCACTTCGCAAAAAGCCGGAGTTGACGCTCATTACGGCGCGGCGAAGGTTATGGATTATTACCAAAACAAACACGGGCGCGACGGAATTGATGGTAACGGCGGTCCCGGTTATTATTCGGCGGCGGCAAACAGTTCCGTCGGATTAATATCGTCGAAAGTTCATTACAGCAACGGTTACAACAACGCATTCTGGAACGGTTCGTTTATGACTTACGGCGACGGCGACGGCTCGACCTTTACGCCGCTTGTAACTTTAGACATCTGCGGACACGAAATGACGCACGGCGTAACCGAAAGAACCGCCGGACTCGTCTATGCCAATGAATCGGGCGCGTTAAACGAAGCCGTTTCCGACATTTTCGGCGCAATGGTCGAAAGATACGCGTCGGGCGAAAGTTCGGACACTTGGAAAATCGGCGAAGACGCATACACACCCGGAACAAGCGGCGACGCTCTGCGCTATATGAACGACACGCACCGCGGCGGCGATCCCGATCATTACACGGAGCGTTATACAGGTTCAGCGGATAACGGCGGAGTTCATACGAATTCGGGCATTCCGAATTATGCTTTTTATCTTTTGGCAAAAGGCGGAACGCACCACAAAGGCGGTTCGATGACCGGAATCGGCGCGACCAAAGCCGAACGAATCTGGTATAAAGCCTTAACTTCGTATATGACTTCAAACACGAATTTCAAGGGCGCGAGAACCGCCACTCTAAACGCGGCGGCTTCGATCTACGGTTCTGGAAGCACCGAATACAGCAGAGTTGCTTCGTCTTGGTCGCTTGTCGGCGTGAATTGATTTTTTACATTTCAGTTTAGCTGCAAAAAAAGGTGAGGATTTAATTTCTCACCCTTTTCTATTTTTAAAGAGCAGGTCAGAAAAAGTTTCGTAATTTATCGGGGGAAATTTTATTGCAGATTTTAACCGTAAAATATATTTGATAATTGATAGATAAATCAAATTCTAAAAGGTTGAGGCGCAATAAAATTATCACCTATCAAATATCAAATATCATCTATATTTTAAGTGTCTTTTATAAATTATTGTATTTGAAACCATATAATACCAAGTTGCGTGAATAAAGGCGGAAACCCGCGTGTCAACAAGGGTGCTGTTTGAAAACTTAAAAGTTGATATTAAAAACAGCACCCTCCATTACTGTCGGGTTTCCGCCTTTCCTTTTTTTCACGCAACTTGGTATAAGCAGGTGAGTAAAAGTAATTAAGTATAATGTAGAAGCCCGCACGCGCGTAAGGGCGCAAAGAACACACTTACGCGCGTAGCGTGTTTCCGCATTCGGATTATCTTTGAAAACATATTCTAACTTGCCCACTTACCTGCTTGCTTACCGAGAGTTTTAACTTTTTGATTTTATGAATTGCCTGTTGAATTATACTTATCCAAGCCGGCGTAAATAAAGGCAGAAACAAGGGCAGTTATGGAGGGTGCTGTTATTTTAAGTTTACAATCAGCACCCTCGCCCGCACGCGGGTTTCCGCCTTTCCTCTTTTTCACGCCGGCTTGGTTATTAGAACTTGTTTAGTAATTGTATCGCCGGCATCTTGCCGGCAAATTTGTCTGTTTTTCCCGCCGATTCGAGTAAATAACGCTCGAATTGGCGGCTGGAAGCCACCAAGACTGCCGGCAAGATGCCGGCGTTACGTTTTTTTGAGTGTCCAAACAGCTGCTTAGTTGTCAGCAACGACAAAACGCATTTATTTAAGGCTGCTCAAAATTTCATTTAATTCTTTCAATTTTTTTCCGGCTTTTCCGATATTGTTTTCCGAAATATTTGATTTGAGTTCTTCTGCGATAATCGAGAGATTTTTTGCGTCCGCCAGAAATTTTTCCGCCTGCTTCTGTTTTGCTCTTTCAATATCGGAGGCGGGTTTGCCTTCTTCCGTCGTATTTTTTATTTCCTTGATTCCCCAATGAGTAAGTTTTACTTCGTCGGCGCGTCTGGTTTCCGCAATCCAACCTTGGCGGCTTAACTGCTGAAATATGTCTTGGTAGCTACCGAAAAAGCCTTCGTCTTTTACAATTTCCTTTAAATTAACGGCGAGCGAATCTCTGCCGCCGGTAGCTTCATAAATTTTCAGCAAAACTTTATGATATAAATCCATAATTTTTATTTTCCGCGCACCTTTATTTGACAATTTCAAAAGCCAAAAATGCCGCGCCTAAAATTCCGGCATCATCGGCACATTCGGCGCGAACGATTTTAACACGATCTACGGGTTCTTTGTAAGCGCGTTTTTTTATTTGTCCGAACATTTCCGGCGTAAATAATTCCCAACCGTCGGATGCGCCGCCGCCGATGACGATTACTTCGGGATTTAAGACGTTAATCAAACCGGCGAGAGCTATTCCTAAATAAAAGCCCTGCCGCCGGAAAATTTCGAGCGCGAGTTCATCGCCGCCGTCCGCTTTTTGATAAATCGTGCGCGAAGTCAAATTTTCGATTTCGTTCAGACTCGATTCAGGATAATCGGGAAGAAGTTCTTTCGTCATTCTCACGACGGCATTTGCCGATGAATACTGCTCGACACAGCCGAAACTGCCGCAGCCGCATTTTTCTCCAAGCGGCTGGACGCAGATATGACCTATTTCGGCAGCCGTGCCGTCAACTCCGCGCAGAATCTTTCCGTCAATGATAATTCCTCCGCCCACGCCTGTTCCGAGCGTGACCGTTATCGAATTTTTATAATTTCTGGACGCGCCCAGCCAGTTTTCCCCGATTGCCGCCGCATTTGCATCGTTTTCCAGAACGCAGGGAATATTCAGATTTTTCCCGATTTTTTCCGTGATCGGACACATATCCAAAAACGGCAAATTCGGTGCTTTGGTAATTTCGCCCTTATCAGCATTCACGGTTGCCGGAACTGCGAGTCCGATTGAACGTATGCGTTTCGGGTAAGTTTCAAAAAAATTTTTTGAAACCGAAACAATCGTTTCGACAATTTCTTCGGCATTTTCACGCGGAGTTTCTTTTTTTGTCCGGTCAATTATTTCCCCGTCCTGATTAACCAACGCCATCCGCAGATTTGTTCCGCCCAAATCAATTGCTATTACCAAGTTATTCATAAAAAATTATGTTTAATCAACTTGCCTGTAATTTATTTTTGGCGGCTTCCAGAGATTTACTGTCGCCTAGAAGAGTCAGAATATCCTTGTAGCGAATAATTGTCGAACCGTTCGGCGAAACCAGATTTCCTTCGCGCCGCAGAGCTACTACCAGACACCCGCGAAGTTTTAGTTTCGACAAGGTTACGCCCAGAACGCTGCTCGATGTTACCTTTATTTCGTCGAGTTTCTCTTCCTGATTTTCGCCGCGCATCGCCATTAATTTGAAAAGGCTCGGACGCAAAAGCATATTTTCCAAAATTGCCGCAGTTCCGTGAATCGGACTCATCGTTTCGATTCCCAACTCGGTAAACGCCGTAAAATTTGAAGGCGTATTGGCGCGTGCCACAATCCGTTTTTCGCCGAAATTAGATTTTATGATCTGGCTGACCAAAAGATTTACCTTATCGCTTTCGGTGGCGACGATTATCGCTTTGGCTTCGCCGACTCCCGATCTCTTTAAAACGTCCACATCGGTTGCATCGGCGCAAATAACGCTTACTCCTCTGAGAAGCTGGGCTTTGGCGCAGTTGTCAACATTTGAATCTATCACCGAAATTGTTTCTCCGGCGGCGACCAATCTTTCGGCAAGAACACGGGCTGTTTCGTCAGCCCCGATTATAATTGTATGATTTGGCATAACTTTAAAAAACTTTGCTAACCACCCGGCGGCAGTTCCTTCGATCAGAACCGTTCCGAGAATAACCGCGAAAACCAATGCGACCAGCATTTTCCCTTCGGTGTAACCTTTTTCGATAAGTTCAATCGAGAAAAATGTGGCTACCGAAGCGGCGACGATTCCGCGCGGTCCTAAAAATGATATAAATAATTTTTCGTTTCTTTTTAATTCAGAACCGTATGTTGACAGAAACACACGGATCGGTCTGACGGCGACTATTACTAAAAATACGACGGCAATTCCGCCAATTCCCAGCATATATAAATCGTCCAGACTCAGACTCGCCGCCAGCAGTATAAAAACGGCGGAGATCGCAATCGAAGCCAGATCGCCCTTAAATTCTTCAACCTGTTCCTTGTGCGGAATTTCAAGCGAGCCGATCACGATTCCGGCAATCGCCGAAGCTAAAACGCCCGATTCGTGCGCGAAAAGTTCGGCAATCGTATAAGCGACGAGGGCTGCTCCGAGAATAACCAACCGCGAAAATTTTGACGGCAAGAGATGAAACCTTTCGGAAATAAGATAAATCAACAGCGCAACCGCACATCCGACAATAACTCCCGAAGCAATTGCTTCCAACGCGTGAAGACCGACTGAAGCCCAGCCGCCGCGGTCAATAATCGCCGTAAAAATTATAGCCGCCAGCAAAACGCCAAGCGGATCGGCAATAATTGACTCGCTTTCCAGAGTGCTTTTGACGCGGCGATTAACTTTTACCTTCTGCAAAATAGGCGTTATTACGGTCGGTCCCGTAACCGATATAATCGCGCCGAACAAAATGCCTATTTCCCAGGAAACGCCTAACAGATAATGGGCTAAAACTCCTCCCAAAACAGTTGTTATCAAAAGTCCGAATGTGGTCAAACCGATAACCGCCCGCGAAGTATGTTTTAAATCATAGACGTGCAGCAGCAAGCCGCCTTCAAACACGACAATCGCCACAGCCATTCGGACAATCAGATTAAAATTCGCTCCGAGAATTTCGGGTTGAATCAAACCGATGATATCGGGTCCGACGAGCAAACCTATTATCAGAAGCGGTCCGATGGCGGGCAGACGTAATCTCTCCGCCGTAATTTGTGCAATTGTTCCGATAATCAACACACAAACCAATGTCAGAAGCATCGCTAACGAAGGAGTTAAACCGAGTAAGTAAGATTTCAACATTTAATTTATTCGTATTCAGAAAGATATTATTTATTAGTTCGTATGAACTTCGCCGACAGCCTGTCTTAGGATAATATCAAATTAATACATCTGACAACATTCCGCATCTTAGAAATTTATTTTCGGGAACTCAACTAATTTGTATAAACATTAGAGTTAGGTTTAAAATTTTTGTTGCTTATGTTAAGATTATATTCAATCGTAAGTTTTCTTACAGCTACTGAACGAATCATTGATATATATCAAAGATTTTAAAATATGTATTTTTTTGCAAAGTCAATTTTAGATACATATCAAATTATGGTATAAATATAATTCAAAAGTTTGCTTTTGAAAACTTACTTAAAGCCATTTATTTTTTACATTTATTTTTTTACTGCTCTTTTCGATTTTCCATTGACATTCGACATTATTTCGTGTAAAAGATTCAAAGGTTTTATTTTTTTGAAATTATAAATTAAAAGCTGCATAGAGGAGAAATATGAATAGCAAAGTATTAGTTAATAAAGCACTTTCAATGTGCTTGGTCATTGCCACAATCGCAATGTATTCAATGGTCGCGCTGGCAGGTTCAAGCAAAATCGCCGGCGAACTTCTGGTTTCCGGTCAAAACGCCAACGGCGAAACTCCATTTGTCATCGTTAACGGTGAAACCGCAAAATCAGGGCGTTCGATTTTTACGTCAAGTGTCATTACGACACCCGAAAACACTTCGGCGGTGCTGAATTTAGGAAAAATCGGTCAGGTAAAATTAGCACCCAACTCAAGTTTAGCCGTAAATTTTAGTGAAAACGGAATTAGCGGCGATCTGACATCAGGACAAGTTACCGTTTTAAGTTCATCGCAAGCGGTCAATATCAAAACCTTTGACAACAACATTGTCAAACTTAATGCCGGCGAATCGGCAACTGCAAATAGTGCAAAAGTTCAGGACGATGACGACGATGACGACGAAGCATCCGGTTCAAATTTACTTGTATGGGCGTTGGTTCTCGGCGGCGCGGCGGCTGGAATTATCATTGCGGCAACGACGGATAATAACGATATTGAACTTGGCGGCAGAACAAATGTTGTCAGCCCGGTCAGATAATTCAGCTTCTCCCCGATTAAATTCGGGAGCAGCCTTAGTTTTTTAAATTTTTTTACATTCAGGGATTAATCTTAGGAGGATTCTATAATGCTCGGCATAAATATTTTACGTAAATTAGCTACAACCTTTACTGCCGTTGCTGTATTGTGTGTTTATACGATGGTTGCCATCGCCGCACCTAATGCAGAAATCGGTGAAATCACCGTCAACGGTCAGGTTTTAGTCAACGGTCAAACCGTTACATCAAACACAACAATAATGAGTGGCAGCACAATTGTCACGAAAGAAAACTCAACCGCAACAATTAATCTTGGCGAAAATGGTCGCGTCGAACTTCTTCCCGATACGACGATGACTCTCAAGTTTAATTCAAACAGCATTATCGGTTCGTTAAATGCGGGTAAAGTTCGTGTTACCAATAAAGCCGGTGTTGCCACATCTTTTACGACCAAAAATTCAACCGTCGTAGCAGATACGGGTCAGGCAAATGTATTTTCAATTGATGTCGGCTGTGCAAATGAAGCACGCTGTACTCAAACTTTTGTCGAAACCGTCAGCGGACTTGTTACTTTGAGAAGCGGTTCTACCGATAAGCCTGTTGCTGCCGGTATGGATGCCTCGATTGGTAATCCTTCGCAAACCGGATGTCAGCCTTGTCTGCGTCCCGGTTCGGCTCAACCGACACCTGTTGCCGGAATCGGAGCAGGTGCGTTAGCGGCACTTTTATTAGCTGCCGGCGGCGCAGTCGGAGCAGCAGTATTCTTAGGCGGCGATAATGAAGTTGATCTCGGCGGCGATAGTGCTGTTGTGGTCAGCCCGGTCAGATAATTTCTTTAACTTTTAACTATAATACGGGTCATATTATATAATGTGACCCGTATTTTTTTTAGTAGATTGTGAATAAATTAACAATCTTGTTCGATTATATATATGCACATAGCGGTTATTGGAACAGGTTACGTTGGATTAGTTACCGGGGCTTGTTTTGCAGAGTTTGGTGTTGAGGTAACTTGTGTTGATGTTGATAAAGACAAAATTGACGGTTTGAATAATGGTGAAATTCCAATTTACGAACCGGGTTTGGATAAGATCGTCGAAAAAAATACGCGCGACGGGCGGCTGCATTTTACAACTGATATAAAATCGGCAGTTGAGCAGGCTTTGGTCGTATTTCTCGCAGTCGGCACACCGCCGAAAGAAGACGGTTCGCCGGATATGAGTTTTTACTATTCTGCGGCAAAAGACATTGCCAAATGTATGAACGGCTATAAAGTTCTGGTTACAAAATCAACCGTTCCCGTTGGAACAGGCAAAAAACTCAAAAAATTTATCGCTGAAAATCTCGAACATAAAACAAATTTCGGCGTTGCATCAAATCCCGAATTTTTGCGCGAAGGTGCGGCAATTGAAGATTTTATGCGTCCTGACAGAGTTGTTATCGGCAGTAACGAGGAAGATGCGATTGCGATTATGAAGGATTTGTATCGTCCGCTTTATCTGATTGAAACGCCAATTGTAATTACCTCTCTCGAAGCGGCGGAATTGATAAAATACGCGGCAAACGCATTTCTCGCAACGAAAATTACATTTATTAACGAAATTGCCAATTTATGCGATGCCATCGGCTGCGATGTTCACGATGTTGCTCGCGGAATGGGAATGGACAGACGAATCGGGAAAAAATTTCTGCATCCCGGTCCCGGATACGGCGGTTCTTGTTTTCCAAAAGATACCAGAGCTTTGACAACCGTAGCTGACGATTTCGGCGTTGATACATTAATTGTTGATGCAGTGGTCAAAGCCAATGAAAATCAGCGGCTTGCGATGATTCCGAAAATCGAAAAACTCGTCGGCAATTTTGCCGGAAAGCAAATCGGCGTTTTAGGATTATCCTTTAAACCCGAAACCGACGATATGCGCGAATCGCCGGCGACTGATATTATCAAAGAAATGACAGCACGCGGAGCAAAAGTCAGAGCCTTTGATCCGGTTGCAATGGAAGAAGCCCGTAAACATTCTTTACCGAATATAGAATATGCCAAGGACGAATATGAAGCAGTTAAGGATGCAGACGCGTTGATAATTATCACCGAGTGGAATCAGTTTCGCGCTCTGGATATGGAAAAAGTTAAAAGTCTGCTCAAATCTCCGAAAATTGCAGATTTGCGAAATGTTTACGAACCCGAAGATATGCGTGCAATGGGTTTTGAATATGTCGGAGTTGGAAGATAAACGATTTTAATAAAAGATAATTTGCTTGGAATTATCAACGAAAAACTATTTTCCTTTTCTAAGAAGTTGTTTGGTAATTGTATCGCAGGCTTCCAGCCGGCAGTCTTGGCGGCATCTTGCCGGCAAATTTGTCTGTTTTTCCCGCCAATTCGAGTAAATAACTCTCGAATTGGCGGCAAGATGCCGGCGTTACGTTTTTTCCGAGTTTCCAAACAGCTTCTAATCAATTCAATTTATGTCTATAACTTCAAATGTTTTAGTAACCGGCGGCGCGGGTTTTATCGGCTCGAATCTTGCCGGAGAATTAATCAAACAAGGCGCAAAAGTCAAAATCATAGATAATTTAGTCACCGGATTTCTTGAAAATTTAGAAGAGATCGAAGGCGATTTCGATTTTATCGAAGGCGATTTAAATGACGACGACAAATTAAAAAAAGCGATTGAAAATGTCGAGATCGTTTTTCATCAAGCCGCCTTGCCGAGCGTTCCGCGTTCGGTTGAAAACCCGGAAGAAACACATCAAGCCTGCGTTAATGCGACATTTAATCTGCTTTGCAAAGCAAAAGATGCAAACGTCAAGCGTTTGGTTTATGCCGCTTCGAGTTCGGCTTACGGCGATCAGCCGGTTTTGCCTAAGGTCGAAACAATGCGCCCCGCGCCTCTCTCTCCGTATGCCGCCGCAAAATTGATGGGCGAGTATTATTGTCAGGTTTTCTCGGAAGTTTACGATCTTGAAACTTTCTGCCTGCGCTATTTTAATGTTTTCGGACCGCGCCAGAATCCATCCTCGATGTATTCGGGCGTGATTTCAAGATTTATTGATGCCTTAATGAGCGAAGAGCAGCCCGTAATTTACGGCGACGGCGAACAGTCGCGCGATTTCACATATATCGCCAACGTCGTCAACGCCAACATTCAAGCCGCGCAAACATCAAAAGGAATCGGCAGTGTAATCAATACGGCAAACGGCGAAAGAATCACTCTCAATGAACTTTTAGATGTCCTAAAGAAAATCACCGGCAAAGAAAACGTCAAAGCAAATCACGAACCGGCGCGAAAAGGCGATGTCAAACATTCGCAAGCCGATAATACTCTGGCGGAAAAATATCTCGATTACGAAAAATTAGTTGATTTGGAAGAAGGATTAAAGCGGACAATCGAATGGTGGAAATCCAGCCGTTTTGCAAAATCTGCTTAAATTTATCAGCTAAAAAAAATACCGCGACAAATTTGCTGCGGTATTTTTCTTACATCCGTTTGAAAATTTTAAGTTATCACGCCGCCGTCAACAATTACGACTTCCCCGTTCATATAAGAATTTCTGTCGCTGACCATAAACGCGGCAAATTCGGCGAGTTCGTGCGGTTCGCCCAAACGTCCGCGCGAAACCCAGCCTTCGTGAACCTGCAAAAGTCTTTGCGGCAAGGTATTTCCCAAATCAGTATCGAAAATTCCGGCGGCAATCGCATTGACGGCGACGTTAAACTGCGCCGCTTCGCGCGACAGACATTTTGTAAAACCGATCATCGCCGCTTTTGAAGTGGCGTAGTGAACCGATGTCGGCAGCGAACTCATCGCGCCGATTGAAGTGATATTCAAGATCGAACCTTTGCGCTTGCGAACCATTTCTTTGTAAAAAGGTTTTGTAACGGCGAAGAGGCTGTTGACGTTCGTATCAATCACCCAATCCCAACTTTTATCGGTGGTTGTAACAAAATAATCGGCTTTGTTGACGGCGGCATTATTGACCAGAATATCTACGAAATTCCATTCGTCTTTTAATTCGCGCACGAGTTTTTTCATTCCAAGACGGTCTGTAACCGAAACCTTGTAAGCCAGACAATTTCTGCCCAAATCTTCAATTTTCGATTTTACTTCCTCCGCCAGATCGTCGCGCGAATGATAATTAAAAGCGACATCCGCGCCTTCGCGGGCAAAAATTTCACAGATCGCCGCGCCGATTCCGCGCGTTCCGCCCGAAACAAAGGCGCGTTTTCCTTCTAATAAAAGACTCAAAATAATTTCTCCGAATTTTTGAAAATAAATTTTATAAAAACTATGGCAAGATTAAAGAATATGAGCGAAAGAAACAAGTGTTAATGAGCAAATATATCGCATAATTTATAAACAGGCATTGGACATTGATAATTATGCCGCGAAAAACTTGTGGATTTGAATTTTCCTCGTCCTGATTATCAAATACTATTGTATTCTTAAAAATTTCCCGAAGTTTGAACGGCAACGGGAATATTTGCTGAAATTTTATTTTGCTCAGGAAGAATGGCGGAAATTTCATTGATAATATTCTGTGTTGAGTTCGGAATAGTTAATTCTATTGTAGCTGATTTCAGGAGCGCGTAACTTTTCGTATCGGATAAAAGATTTTGAATGGTCGGAACAATATCCGTCGTTTTTTGCAAAAGAATTCCCGCGCCGCGCTTGGCAATTAAATTCACCGTTCCGGCTTCCTGCGGCATCGGCGCGGTTGTTGCGTCGGCAATTATCGGCAAATTGCAGGCGAGTGCCTCAAACGTCGTCAAACCGCCGAGTTTCGAGATCATCACATTTGCCGACTGCATAATTTTCTCGATCTCGTCCGAATAACCGATAACTTTGACCGGAAATTTCGCCGTTTTCGCCAAACTTTCGGCTTCCGCCTGTAATTTTTCGTTTTTTCCCGCTAAAAATATCGCTTGAATATCGAGTTCGCCCTGAATTAATTCGCGGAAAATCTTCGGAATATTTCCGCCGCCGATGTAACCGGCATTTACAAAAACCGTAAATTTTTCTTCGTCCAGATCAAACGCTCGTCTGGCTTCCTTCGCGTCAATTTCATCAACCGGATGAAACTTAGGATTGATCGGCATTCCCGAAATTTTGATTTTTTCGCTTGAGATTCCATAATCCAAAAGCTGACGTTTCGCGTCTTCATTCGCCACCAAATAAAGCGAAACTTCGTCGCACGCCCAACCTTTCCAAAATCCGTAACACGGATCGGTTACGACGGTAACAATCGGAATTTTGTCCAGCAAATTCAACTCTTTTAAGATTCTCGCAAAAACGTGCTGCGTCATCGGATGAACGCTGACAATTATATTGGGAAACCATTTTTCAAACTGTTCCGTGCAAAAACCGACGCATTTATCGAGCATAAATTTACTGCGTTCGGGTTGAAATCTGTTGATAAACCAATAATAATATTTCATCCAATGCTGTCGGTTTCGCAAAATCCAGTTGTATAAATTTACGCCCTTTTTCGTCAAACTGTGCGATTCTTCGACGGCTTTTATAACTCTCACAACGGCAGATTCGCCCTGCCAAAATTTCTGCACTCCTTCCGAAATAGTCTGCGCCGCCGAACGGTGTCCGCCGCCGGTATCGGAAGAAATGATAAGAATTTTCGGGTTATTTTGCTGCATTAAATTGATCTTATATCTAACTGTTTGCAAATTGCTTTCGCCGTAAATTCGGCGATTTCGTTATGTCTTGGAACGGAAGTTCTTTTCCGGTTTAATGAATAGGCTCTTCCAAATCAGATTCTTCCGATGTTATTTCCGCAACAGGAATCGGCAGAGGTTCGCCGATCAGCAGATTAGTTTCCGCCATATCAACCAGCGCATCAGCCAACAAACGTTGAGTTTCCGCAAGATTTTTGCCGCAGGTAATCACACCCGCAAAATCTAAAACTTCGCCGTGAACTCCATCGTCCAGAAATTTATACATCGCTTTATAAGTCAGCATTAATTCTATTTTTCAACTTCCCAAAACACCCGATTTGTAAATCTATCAGCACAGGTAAACATTTCTTTACCGGCGGCATTTTTTTCATCCCATTTTATTAGCAAAGGACAATTTTTCATAATCTTCCGCCAAGCCGGATTTTTATTTTCTAAAACTTTTTCTACCGAAACAAATTTGCCCGTATCACCAATTCTTAAAAAATGAATGGGATTTTTTTCGGCATCTATTGGATAACTTACCACACGATACTTTTGTAAGCCGATTATGTATTGATATTTAAAGATCACCTTTTTGCCCAATAAGGAATTAAATTCATTTTGAGAAAAATCAGGATAAAATCTTTCATAGATCGTCGGTTTATCAATTGGCGACATTGCGCCAAGCATAAAAGTTATAATCAAAACAGAAATTGAAACTAATTTTTTCATTTTTCCTCCAAAATTAAAAGTCAAAACTTACACAATATTCATTGTAATAAGTTTCAATTTCTGTTTATTAAATTACGCTTTGATCGCAATCGGTTCGCCTTGCGGCAAATTTTGCTGTAATTTTTTGCTCGCTTTTTTCATTTGCCGTTCGAGTTTTTTGATCTTGACCAAATGACCTTTGTTGAAAGGCAAACTCGGATAATAACAATTCGATTCGTGCGTGCAGAAACAGCCGTTTTGTGCCTTTTGACGACGCACTTCCATTGCCGGAGAGTTCCAAACCTTTTGAAAATTCCAATCATAATCGCGCAAATTCGCCACTTCCGTTAAATTTTCGCACGAAGAAATTGTTCCTTCGTCGTAAATCACAGAACCCGCCGAACCCGCAAAGCAAGTCAATTGCGCTTCGCCCGTTTCTTTGGTTTTGGCGATCAGGTCGTGCATATAAATATCAACCGCCGCCTTGAAAAAGCCGGATTTTCCGCCGTAATTGTTTTTGATCGCCGAATTTTTCACGTCTTGCAGAATCA
This sequence comes from Pyrinomonadaceae bacterium, assembly GCA_965214585.1. GTDB lineage: Bacteria > Acidobacteriota > Blastocatellia > Pyrinomonadales > Pyrinomonadaceae > JAHCHG01. Next base: position 4,313,667 of record OZ243957.1, read on the forward strand.
TATCCGAAAGCTGTTTATATTTTTGGTGGTCAAACTCCAATTCCTTCGGATCATTCGACGGCGGGCGTATGTAATTAATGTTGATCTTGTCCGGTTTCAGATCGTATTTGAGAAAATCATACCAATCAAAAATCGTGTCCTCGTTTGAAGCCATTACGCAGGTGCAGGTCTGAACGTCCAAATTCGGATATTCTTTTTTCATTTCCTGCAAAGTCCGCGCCGTGTGAATCGCTTTGTCCCAACTTCCCGGCTTTTGGCGAATTTTCTCGTGCGCTTCTTTCATTCCGTCAATTCCGAGCGCGACAGTAACATTTAATTCGGGATTTTCTTCCAAAATGCGCGTTACGTCGGGGAAAATTCTCGGATGAATCTGCCCATTGCTCATCACGTAAACCGAATCGAGTTTATTGTTGCGATAAAAAGCGTTACAGATTTCGGGTAGGTCTTTGCGCGTAAAAGGTTCGCCGCCCGCTAAAACCAAAACGCCGAGATTTCCGCCGAGAGTTTCCGAGATTTTTTCGATCTCTTCGGTTTTCATCTGCAATTTTTTGCGCCCGCGATCATTGAGTTCGTCTGTAAAAAAGCAATGCGTGCAGCGCATATCGCAAACCGACGTGACCAAAATATTCAGAAAAACAGGCGAAATCGTTCTGCCGACTGCCATTTTTGCGTATCTTTTGAAAATCTCTTTTGTTGTAAAATCCATTATAATATCCTTGTAAAAAAATAAATTGCATTACTAAGATGCACGAAACCTCTGCAACGTAACATTTTATCGTATTGCCAAACCTTGAGCAAGACAAATTCTTTTGATTACAAATAAATTACAATTTGGCAGACGGAAATTTTCCGCCTAATCGTTTACAATAAAAAAATGTTTTCCGTTGATTTGAACGCAGATATGGGCGAGAGTTTCGGCAGTTGGAAAATGGGAAACGATCTCGAATTGATGAACTACGTTTCGTCTGTAAACGTCGCCTGCGGCTTTCACGCGGGCGATCCGACGGTTATTCGGCAGACGATTGAATGGGCAATCGAAAAAAATCTGGCAATCGGAGCGCATCCGTCGTTTCCCGATCTGCAAGGTTTCGGCAGGCGAAAAATGGAATTAACCGCCGCCGAGATTTTCGACTGTGTGCTTTTTCAAGTTTCCGCCGTCAAAGGAATTTGCGAAGCGTTTGGCGGCGGGCTTCATCACGTCAAACCGCACGGCGCACTTTATAATTTTGCCGCAAAAGACAAAAATTCGGCGCAAGCGATTGCCGAAGCGGTCAAGAAAATTGACGAAAACTTGATCGTTTACGGATTATCGAAAAGTTTTTTGATTTCCGAAGCCAAAAAAATCGGACTCCAAACCCAATCGGAAGTTTTCGCCGACAGAACTTACCGAGCGGACGGAACTTTAACGCCGAGAAACGAACCTAACGCTTTGATAAAAGAAATGGACAAAGCTGTTTCGCAAATCTTGGAAATGATTGAGAACAAGCGGGTTACAGCGACAAACGGCGAAAAAATTTTAGTTAAAGCGGAAACGATCTGCATCCACGGCGACGGCGAAAATGCAGTTGAATTTGCTAAAACGATTAATGAAAATCTGACAAGAAGAAATATAAAAATAGAAGCGATTTGATAATGTTTATATTGAATTTTTAAACATTTAGAGTGAGGTTTCATCAATTGCCGCCAACTTTAGTTGGTGGATATGCTGGTTTCTTAATTTCGGCTTTAGCCAAATTTCTTTTATAAGTATATTCCTTACAGCTTCAGCTAAATTTTAGCTGAAGCTGTAAGGAATATACTTAATTTTGAGTTCGGCTAAAGCCATTTGTTGTCAGATGAACTTGACCACCAACTAAAGTTGGCGGCAATTGATAAGAAGGTAATTTTATACTTAGTTATCCGCATTACCAAATACAATTGCTTTGTAATTTACACAGCACTTAAAATTAATTAAATTTTCGTGTGAAAAACCAAATAAAAACCCGATATATTTTGGAAATAACCGTCTTCGTCTGCGGTGCGCTCGTGATGATTTACGAAATCATCGGTTCGCGCCTACTTTCGCCGTATATCGGTTCTTCAACATACGTTTGGACGAGTTTGATCGGCGTAATTCTGGCGGCTTTGAGTTTAGGTTACTGGCTCGGCGGACGAATTGCGGATGAACGTCCCGACATAAAGATTCTGGCTTTTGTGATCTTCGCGGCGGGCGGTTTGGTTTCGCTGATGATTTTATTGAACGATCTGATTCTCGCAACAATCGCGCAAAGTTCTCTGATTTTGGAATTCAAAGCCGTTTTCGCCGCCGTTCTGCTGTTCGCGCCCGCGTCCGTTCTGCTCGGATTTGTTACGCCTTACGCGGTGAAATTGAAAATGGCGGCAATCGAAGACGCTGGAAAAGTCGTCGGCAGACTTTACGCGCTTTCGACAATCGGCAGTATCTTCGGCACATTTGCGGCTGGCTTTTTTCTGATCCCTTTCGTCGGCAGCGTCAAAACTCTCTACATCGTCGGCGGCAGTCTGATTTTATTATCGCTTCTACTCGCGCCGTTTGCAATTAATAAATTCAATATCGCCGTTTTGATAATTTTCCTTTTGGGAATTTCGGTCAACGAAGCGAAAAACTATTTTCTCGCTTCGGTTTACGAATTTCACGATATTGACACGAAATACAGCCGCGTTTCCGTTTTCAAAACTACGGAGAAAAAGACCGGAAAGGAAATTCGCGCACTTTCCACCGATCCGTATTTTATTCAGTCGGGAATGTTTTTAGACAGCGACGAACTCGTTTTCGATTATGCGAGATATTATCATTTGATAAAGCATTTTAATCCCGATTTTCAAAATGCGTTAATGATCGGCGGCGCGGGATATTCTTTTCCGAAAGATTTCTTGAGAAAATATCCGAATGCAAAAATTGATGTCGTCGAAATTGATCCGCAAATGACTGAAATCGCACGAAAATATTTCCGTCTGAAAGACGATCAGCGAATGAGAATTTTTCACGAAGACGGCAGAATTTTTTTGAATCAAGCCGAAGCAAACAAATATGACGCGGTTTTGATGGACGCTTTCGGCTCGCTTTTTTCAGTTCCGTTTCAATTGACAACAATCGAAGCCGTGGGGGAAATTGACCGCGTTTTAACAGACGACGGAGTTGTAATTTTTAATTTGGGCGCGGCGATCAAAGGCGATATGAGCCGATTTTTGCAGGCGGAAATCGCAACTTACAAAAAAGTTTTCCCGCACGTTTTCATTTTTAAGGTGAACGCCGATTATACCGACACGCAATGGCAGAATTTAATAATCGTCGCCGTAAAAAGTTCGGATGTGAATTTATCAAGCGGTCAAAACGCGGAATTTTCCGATTTGCTCGAACATCGCTACAAAGAAAATTTGGAATTGAACGAAAAAATTTTAACCGATGATCTTGCGCCCGTTGAATATTATAACTCGATTGCTCAAAGCGTTTATAAAAGCGGTAATTAAGAATTTACCCGATCAAACGATTATCGAATTTAAAAGTTTGCGGCTTTCCGAGTTTAATTTTTGCAAAATCGGGATGCTCAATATTTATTATGTAATTTTTTTCAACGGGCAAAATTGATGTCGGAACTTCTAAAACAACCGAAATTTTACTTCTCGCCCAATTATTTCCGAGTTGCTGAATTTCCAGAGGCGGCGGCGAATTATTCCAATTTTCCGGCAGTTCGGCAAATTTTTCGATTGGCAGAATTAATTTTTCTTCAAACTCAATTACGGCGAATGAATAAGAAAGCAGAAGCTGTTCGCTGCTCAGATGAACGAGCATTTCAAGTGCCGCGAGCGACAGACTTTCAGCCGCGTATAAAAGGCGAGTTCCGCGCGAATTCCAGCGTCCGCCGTAGCGAAACGCACCTTCGCCGTCAAACCACGAGGCAGAATATTTCGTTTTAAATATCCGAAACGCGGTTATCATCGGTTATGTAAAAACGCCGTGTTCCAATCTGCCGATCAGATTTTCAACTTCCCTCGTGCCGGTTTCCGTCGCGGAAACTTCCAGAGGCGAGCGTCCGCCCAAAGCCCGATTCGGAGTAGTAAACCAATTTCGCGCCGCTTCCTTTTCGCCCTCGAATAATTCCAGAGTTTGAGCCAACAGACGAAAAACCGAAACCAGACGATCAGATTCTTCGCTGGATAATTTTTTACTTTGTTTGCGGCGCGTCAAAGTTCTCTGCTTGATCCCGACGGCAACCCGCAAATCGTCCAGAGAAATTCCCGTGTTTTTTGCTAATTGAATAAACGCTTTAAAAGGTAAACCTTTCTCGATCTTTTCGATCAACTCCAAGTTATCGGGAGTTTTAACGCCTAAAATCTTCTCCATAGAAAATCCGCCTTCTGAAACGGCAACATTATTTTTCTCAGCTATTTCCAGCATATTCTTTATCTCAGGATGAATTTTTACAAAACGCCATCTGGCTATAAATTATACGCCATTTTGTTTTCAAAGTAAATATAAAGAAGTGAGAGGTGAAAAAATGTCAGTAGCGTCGGCGTAAGCCGATGCGTCAATGTTTACTTGCACAAAACGCATCGGCTTACGCCGACGCTACTGACCCTGCAATTTTAATCCGCTATAATCGTTAAATAATCTTCGCTTAAATATTAATAGATAATGTGAATCAAGAGTAGAAATATTTAATCCCTGGAACGCCGTCCATCTTGGCGGCAGCAAACGCGCCAGCGTTTGAGCAAAGCTGAATCGGCTCGAACGAAAATTTCAGCTTTAAAGTTTTGTAAACTAGTTTTCGCGCTCTCGCGCTCATTGCCGCCAAGATGGACGGCGTTCCGTTTCTACCCTTGATTCACATATATAGAATATTTATTTCCACTTCTCACTTCTTAAAACCCGCCTTGTCCGATCTGTTCAGTTCCGAAAGAGCCGATTCCGTTTAAGCGGAAACTGAAAACGAGGCGGTTTTCTTGGCGTTGTCCGACATTAAATGTGTAAAATTGCGTTGTAACGGCGCAGCAATCGGAAGCGTAGCCGATGGTGAAAAGCGAGCTAATCAACGGCGAAGAACGGTTGGCGCGGCGGTTTTGGAAATCGAAAAACAAGGAAGTTCCGCCGTAAAAGCCTTTGTCGCGGCTGCCGAGAAAAACCGACGGACTGTATTGCGAACCGCGCAGAGTTCCGGCTTCTTTGCCGTTCGCGTCGGCGAATTTTTGTAGAGATGGAATCAGAGTTACGGCGCGTGTGTAATAAAAGGTTTGAAATGTTTTAAATAATTTTGTTTCGTAACCGACGGTTGCGGAAATGTCGCGCAAGCCGTCGCCGGAAACGCCCAAATCCATTCTGGAATTGACGAAAACAGTTTTGCGCGGGCGGTATGTGGCATCTATGTTAAGCGGCGAAAAACGGCGCGGAACTCCGCCGAATGTGTAAAACGAAAGTGCCGTAATCGGTTCGATCTGATTGCGCCTTCCGGGAATCAACGCGCCGCCGAAATTTTTGTCGAAAAAATACTTTCCGCGCACGGTCAGAGTGAAAAATTCATACGGCTGAACGGCAAGCGCGTCTTTTTCGACATCAACTTTTTCGCGCAAAATGTTCTGCGCTTCGTCGGTTACGGCTTCGGTGTATTTTCTTTTGTAAAAACGATTTGTTACGCCGTATTCGATTTCGTTCGTGTCGGTCAGAGTGTCAACCGCATCGAAGCGGATGATTTTGTTAAAGTTATTTACGCCCTGACGATAGCGGTATGTAAAAAAAGGCTCGATAACGTGGCGGAATCTGAATGCGTCGTCTTTGCCGTAAAAATTTCGGGCGAGCGCGACGGGACGCGCATCAAGTTCAAATTCGCCGTATTTGCGAATCACATCGCGCCCGACGACTTGGCGGACGTTGTTAAATGAATTTGAATAATAAGTCACGCGCGTTCCGGCGGTGGCGGTCAGCGAAATATATCTGAAATAAAACGGGACGGAAATCTGCGGAAAAATATCGAATCTCTGCGCGATTGCCGGAGTTACGACCGGATCGCTTCCCGTCTGCTGTCTGTATAAAAAAATATCGTCAACTTCTTCGCGTCTGGAAACTCCTTCGAGGCTCGTCTTAAATGAAAAATAAGAATCCTTCCAAAACCAAAGGGGCGACGGGCGTTTGTCAAAATTTACGCTTGGCAGATTTCTCGTTTTTACGCGCACGTTCGGAATCGAAGTAACCGAAGAACGCGCCAACGCGTTCAAAGTGTAATTGTTCCAGCTTTTGTTGATAAACGCCTGCGAAACTTCAATCGGCGAAATGATCTGCTGAATTCCTTCGGAAAAAACCTGTCGGAAAGCGAGATTTGAAGTCAGACGCACATCCGCCACGCCCGTAAAACCGTTCGGAAAATAATGAACGCCGTCGGCGTAAACAAGACTTCCGCCTTGATCGGGATTTTCGGGGCTTTCGTTTGCGCCTAAAACTCTGTCTTTGACGGCGTAAAAACCGAAATTAAAATACGAGCGCGAATTGGCGCGTGTGCGGACATCCAAACCCAAACCGAATCCGCGAGCCGAATATAAATCCGTGCGAATCGTTGCGTCCGCCGAGCGTCCTAAAGTTTGATAATACGCGCCCGACGCGCGAAAACCTTTTTCGCCCGAAAAACCGAAAGTCGGCGTTAAAAAACCCGAACTTCGGTTGCGTTCCTTGATCGGAATCGAAGCAAACGGAACGGGAATGATCGGCACGTCGCGCACGCGAAATTTCGCGTTTTTGAGTTTTATCCTGTCATTTGAACGGATAACCGCTTCGTCGGCTGTAAAACTCCAGTTCGGGCGGTTGTTTATGTCGCAGGCGGTAAACTTCCCTTCGGTTACGACGACTTCGTTCAAACCGACTCTTTCAACGCGGTCAGCCGTAAAATAGATAACCGTTCCGTCTTCGGTCTGATTTGTAAATCCGGTTGAATTCTCGAAATAACCGAGTTTTGTCTGATAATTAAATTCGCCTTTCGTTCCCGTAATTCGCTGATCGTCGCCTTGGTCGAAAACGACGCTTCCCTCAACGACGAAAAGATTTTTGGCTTCGTAAAATACGGCTTTATCGGCTTGCAGACGGTAAATTCCGTAGCGAATATCAACATTTCCTTCGTGCGTTAAAATTCTGTTTTCGTCTTCGCCTTCGACGGTTTGTCTATCTGAATAAACGACAACTTCGCCTTCGCCGCCTTCTTGAATATAACCCGAATCTTGCTGAATTTTCGGGGCTTTAATACTTTTTTCCGGCGAGATCGGATTGACGTTCGGTTCGTCGGTGATCGGATTTGCGACCTTTTTATCAACCGGATTCGTTTCTTGAGCATTTATCGAGGCGCAGAAAAGCACCGTAAATAAAAAAGCTATTTTTAAGAAATTGTGTCCGCGCATTGATTTTAAAACTTAGGCAAAATTGATGCTAACACGGTTTGAATCGAAAGTTAAAAATCGTGGGGGAAATTTTTAATCACAAAAACTGTAAAATATCCATCAAAGCAATTCTGCTTTTGCATTTTCCGAGTTTAATTTTTAACTTACTTGCTATGAATATTTTAGTTGTCGAAGATGAAGAATTGATGCGCTCGATTTTGCGCGAGTTGCTCGAAGCGGAAGGTTTTCGGGTTTTGACGGCGGATTCGGCGGAAAACGCGCTGGAGATTTTTACGACGAATGAAGTTGACGCGATTCTGACCGATATAAAAATGGGCGGAATGGACGGTTTAGAGTTGCTCGATCAGATAAAAGCGATTGACGAAGAAGCGATTGTGATAATTATGACGGCGTATTCTTCGGTTGATTCGGCGATTGCCGCGCTTCGCAAAGGTGCTTATGATTATGTCACAAAGCCTTTTGTCAATGAAGATTTGCTGCAAACGGTTAAAAATGCGGTTCGCACGAAGGAACTTTTTAATGAAAACCGCGTTTTGCGGCGCGAATTAGACAAAAAATACAGTTTTTCGGAAATTATCGGAACGAGCGAAGTGTTGCAGAAAGTTTTCCGCATCGTCGAAAAAGTCGCCGATACGAATGCGAGCGTTTTGATTCAAGGCGAATCGGGAACGGGCAAAGAACTTTTCGCCAGTTCGATTCATTTTAACAGCAGCAGACGGACAAAGCCTTTTCTGGCAATAAACTGCGGAGCGTTGCCCGAATCTCTGCTCGAATCGGAACTTTTCGGGCATTCCAAAGGTTCTTTTACGGGCGCGACAGCCAATAAAAAAGGACTTTTTCGCGCAGCGGACAACGGCACGATTCTGCTCGACGAGATCGGCGAGATGCCGCAGACTTTGCAGGTAAAACTTTTACGCGCTTTGCAGGAACACGAAGTTACGCCCGTCGGTTCGAGCCACGCGATAAAGTTTGACGCTCGGATAATCGCCGCGACAAACAAAAATCTCGAAACGGAAGTTGCCGAAAATCGCTTTCGTGAAGATTTGTTTTATCGGCTCAACGTCATCGAAATAAATCTGCCGCCGCTGAGAAAAAGGCGCGAAGACATTCCGCTGCTGACAAAATATTTCGTTTCAAAAATTGCCCGCGAACAGGACAAAGCCGAAAAACCGTTCTCAAAAGAAGCGTTAAACGCCTTTGTAAATTACGATTGGCAGGGAAACGTGCGCGAACTTCAAAACGCCGTCGAACGCGCTTATATTTTGAGCGAAGATGTAATTGAAAAGGAAAATCTGCCGGCAAAAATCAGAGTTCAGACGGAAAATGTGCTGCAAATGCGCGATCCCGAAGGTTTGCGTCCGACGCTTGAAGAAATGGAGAGAAGATATATTCTGGAAATTCTCGAATCGGCAAAGCAGGATAAAACCGATGCGGCGGAGATTTTAGGAATAGATTTATCAACGCTTTACAGAAAATTGAAAAAGTATGAAGAAGTTTGATTTATAAATCGGGTTTATTGCAGCTATAACGGATTAGATTGATTGTAGTGTCAGCAGCGTCGGCGTAAGCCGATGCCTTAATGTTTACTCATCAAGACGCATCGGCTTACGCCGACGCTACTGACATTTCAAAAGACGCATCGGCTTATGCCGACGCTGCTGACATTTCAAAATCAGGCATTATTCTGTTACAAAAATTCTTAACCGTTCGCCGCCGCGACGACTTTATCAGCCGCGTCGCGCATTCCGTCGGCGGACAAAATATTGATGCCGGATTCAGCCAGAACCTTTTTGCCTTCTTCAACATTTGTTCCCGCCAGACGCGCTACAATCGGAATCGAAACATTAAGATTTTTCGCCGCCGCGACAACGCCGTTGGCAACCATATCGCAGCGGACGATTCCGCCGAAAATATTTATCAAAACGGCTTCGACATTTTCATCGGCGAGCAGAATTCTGAAAGCGTCTTCGACTCTTTCCTGCGACGCGCCGCCGCCGACATCGAGAAAGTTTGCCGGTTCGCCGCCCGAAAGTTTGATAATGTCCATCGTCGCCATCGCCAAACCCGCGCCGTTGACCATACAGCCGATGTTTCCGTCGAGTTTGATATAGCTCAGATCGGATTTTGACGCTTCGATCTCAAGCGGTTCTTCTTCATTTAAATCGCGCAGTTCAGCGTAATCTTTATGACGAAACATCGCGTTGTCGTCAAAATTTATCTTCGCGTCGAGCGCGATCAGGCGATTATCTTTTGTTTTCAAAAACGGATTAATTTCAACAATCGTCGCGTCCATTTTCTGATACGCGTCGTAAAGCTGAATCATAAACTTGGCGGCTTGATTGATTAATTCCTTTGGCAAACCCAAGCCGAAAGCCAGATTTCTCGCTTGATACGGCTGAAGCCCCAAACCGGGTTCGATTTTTTCCTTGAGAATTTTCTCCGGCGTTTTAGCGGCGACTTCCTCAATTTCCGTTCCGCCTTCGCTCGAAGCCATAAAAACATCTTTACCCGACGCGCGGTCAAGCGTGATTCCCAGATAAAACTCCCTGTCAATCGGCAAACCTTCTTCGATCAGAAGCGTTTTTACTTCGCGTCCTTCCGGTCCCGTCTGATGCGTTACCAGATTCATTCCGATCATCTCAGCGGCGATCTGTTTGGCTTCTTCCGGCGACTTGGCGAGTTTTACGCCGCCGCCTTTACCGCGTCCGCCCGCGTGAATCTGCGCTTTGACGACAACTATATCCGTTCCCAAATTTTTCGCCGCTTGTTCGGCTTCTTCCGGCGTTTTCGCCACAATGCTGTTTGGCACGGGAACTCCGTATTTTTTAAGCAGTTCCTTGGCTTGATATTCGTGTATTTTCATAATTTTTTTACTTAGATTTTGATTGTGAAAATTTTAACTTTCAAACGGATAAAAAGCAAAGGCAGCCGTAAACAACTGCCTTTTGAATTATAATATCCCGAAATTAATTAGGTTTCGTGCTGACCCGGATGTATGACAACTTCCAGTCTTTACCTTGCGGAACATACTTTAAATCAAATTTTGTCGGCAGCGGCGAAGTGTCGTAAACGCCGGATAAATTGAGCATTTTGTAGCCGAGTTCGCGTTTGATTTTCGGAGTTTCGGTTATATCCGCTTCCAGTTTTCTGATCTGACTGAAATCGGCATTTTTGTCCATAAAGACCTTGAATCCTTTTTCCAAATCTTCGGGCGAGGTTTCCTTTTGCCAAACTTTGGAAATATTATCGTAAAAACCGGAAAAATCTTCATCTTGAATGGCATCGTTAAAATCGAGCATCGTTTCTTTTGCCATCGCCTGCAACTGCGCTTCGTCTGGAACTTCGCCGGTTGAAGCGTCGGGAGGCGCAGACGTTTTTGCCGGATCGTCAACATTGTTTCGATCATCGCTCGGAGTTTTTTCTGAGATCGTGTTTGCGTCGCCGTTTTTTGTAAAAACTACACCGTCGAGTTTCATACGATTGTCGCCGGGCGGCTCGTCAATTTTGAATGTTTTGCCGATTCCCATCAGTTTTACGCTTAATTCGTCATTTTTAACTTCTACCGAACCGTTTGAAACGGATGTGCCGCCCGATTCATAATCGCCCGAACCATCGGCGCGAATTTTCAAAATCGCACCGTCCGCACTCGTCCACGCACCGACATATTCCGGCGGCGGCGGTTGGGATTTATTAAAACAAGTGCAGCCGAGGGCAACCGAGAGCAGCACGAGCATTGCAAACGCGCCGCTGATAAGGGTTTTATTCTTTTCGCCTATATACTTGAATTTCTTTTTCATTTTTTATTCCTCAAATTTTTTCAATTGTGGATTCATTTTTTCCGCCACGGTTCGAGCAGATTATTCCAACTGTCAACCGTTTTTTCGTATTCAGTCGGACAGCGAACGGCTCGCTCTTTCGGCAGATAGCCGTCTTCGACAATGCTCGCATATCTTTTCGGATTTGAACCGTAGATCATACACAGCGAATTGTAAAAACGCTGTTCGCTCAAAAGATGCTCGTCCGCCATACTTCTCTTGCTCGGTGCTTTTCCTTTCGATTCTATGCGAAAAGCATCGGCGGCGGCTAAAACCGCGCGAACTCCTTGTGCGCCCAGTTCTTCAAGATTTATAAAAGCCGAACAGCGATCCGCCGCATCTTCTTCATTGCCCATAATCGGTAATTTGTAATTGTCTATTAAAGCGTGTCCGATTTCGTGCAAAAACGCAAATCGCACGGCATCAAACATACTTTCATACGCCTTTTCATCGGAATATCCCGCGCTTTTAAAAGCCGAAAAATAATATTCCATCAATTCATAACAAACCGTCACCGTCTGATCGCGCGGATCGTAATAAGCGTTTATTTCGTTGCAGTCTTTGGCTTTCAGATAAATATCGTTCGGCAGACTCAACTCGCGGTTTAACTGGTCGGCGGCTTTTTCCAAAGTTTTATTCTCTCTGATCTGAGCATCAATTTTTTCATATCGCGGATTTTCAACCGCCGAATTTTCAACGATAAAATCGCCCTTATCCTCATTTTCACTTTTCTGATCTTCGGCATCCTCGTTTTTATCATCCGTGTTTTCTTCGGCGACGTTTGAAACGTCCTTTTTATCATCTCTGTCGGTGCGGCAGACGCACGCCGTGATGATAAAAAGAATTATAAAAACGGCAAACAGATTAAATAAATTTTTGCTCATAGATTTTAATTTTTGTTAAGAATTTTGATTGAACTGTTGAAACTTGACGCGCCGACACGCAGATTTTTGCACAAAAAAATCGGCTGGCAAAATTTAACCAGCCGATTTATAAAATTATTTACGCCTCGTCTATTGCGACTTTTCGACGTATTTGACCAAAGTGCGAATCGCAACGCCCGTCGGACCTTTTGATTGATGCGGTTTTTGGTCGTCCGCCCAAGCAGTTCCGGCGATGTCGAGATGCGCCCATTTTGCGTCTTTGATAAATTCCTGAATAAAGACCGCGCCCATAATCGTTCCGGCTTTTCTCGACGGTCCGATGTTTTTAACGTCGGCGATGTCGGATTTGATGCCTTTGCTGTATTCTTTGCCGACGGGAAGCTGCCAGAAATCTTCGCCGACTTCTTTTCCGGTTTCGATAAGTTCGTTGACAAAATCCTGATCGTTGCCCATAATTCCGGTATTTAAATCGCCAAGCGCAACGATCACCGCGCCGGTCAAAGTCGCCATATCAACAATTTTCGTCGCGCCCTGCTGTTCGGCGTAAGCCACCGCGTCAGCCAAAACGAGCCGACCTTCCGCGTCCGTGTTGAGAATCTCGACGGTTTTGCCGTTCATCGCTTTGACGACATCGCTCGGACGCGAAGCCTTTCCGTCGGGCATATTTTCAACCGCCGCGACAATTCCCAAAACCGGAATCGAAGGTTTTAACGCGCCGATTGCCTGCATCGTGCCGAGAACGGTTGCGCCGCCCGACATATCATATTTCATCGCGCCCATATTTTCCGAAGGTTTGATCGAAATTCCGCCCGTGTCGAACGTAATTCCCTTTCCGACATATGCGAGCAATTCGCCTTTTTTCCCGGTGCTTTTCTTAGGTTCGTATCGCAAAATAATCATTTTCGCCGGCTGTTCCGAACCCAGAGAAACGCTGAGAAGCGAATTCATTCCCATTTTTTCCATTTTAGCTTCATCTAAAATTTCGCATTTTAAGCCGTAATCTTTCGCCATTTTCTTGGCGCGGCTCGCCATTTCCGTCGGAGTTAAAATATTCGGCGGCTCATTTGCCAGATCGCGCGTGAAATTCATTCCTTCGCCGATAGCCTCGCCGCGTTTTATTCCTTCCTTAACGTCGTTTTCCTTCGCGCCGTCAATGAATACGTGGACATTATCAACCGAATTCTTTTTGTTTTCGTCTTTGGTTTTATACTTATCAATGTCGAATTGACTTGTAATAACGCCCTGCATCGCGGCGGCGGCAGTTTCCGAAGCGTCGCCGCCTTCAACGCGCGGCATCAGCGCGAAACTTTTGACATTTCGTTTTCTCAAATAACGAGTCGCCGTTCCCGCAAAAACCGCCGCATCCGGCGTTTCATATTCTTCCTTTTCGCCAACGCCGACAAGCAGCAGACGGTTTGCTCTAACTTTGTTTTTCGGCTCAAAAAATATATACGCCGTTTCCCCTTTTTCGCCCTTGAATTCTTCGGATTTGATAACATCGGCGATAAAACCGTTTGTCAATTTGTCCAAATTTCCTAAAACCGCATCCGACGCTTTTTCGTTTTTAAAAACCGCAACGACCAGCGCATTTACTTTCGCTTCCTCAAAATTTTTCGTAATAGCCTGAGATTTCATCTTCACCTCTAATTTTTATTTTTATTAAATTTCCCGCAAATCAAAGTTATATCTATATCTTATCTGCCCGCATCTTTCAACTGCTTGTTCGTTTCTTTTTCAATCGTCTTACGCTTCATCGTTTCGCGTTTATCGTATAATTTCTTTCCTTTCGCCACGCCGATCTCGAATTTTATGCGCCCGTTTTTCCAGTAAATCTTCGTAATTACAAGCGTCATTCCCTTCTGCATCGTTTCCTTTTGCAGTTTTTCGATCTCGCGCCTGTGAAGCAGAAGTTTTCTCGTTCTAAGCGGTTCGTGATTGTTTATATTGCCGTGTTTATAAGGCGAAACGTGCGCGTTCATCAGCCAGACTTCGTTATCTTTGATTGCAACGTAAGATTCTTTAAGTTGAATCCGTCCGTTCATAATGCTCTTGACTTCCGTTCCCTGCAAAACCGCGCCCGCTTCAAAAGTATCTTCGATGTGATACTCGAAAAACGCCGCCCGATTGTTCAAAATTTGTTTTTCGCCGCTTGACATAAACTTTTATATTGCAACGGCAGCCCGCAACTTGCAAGTGCGAACAAGTTACTCTTCGACTAAAATTCGAGAATAAAAATTGCAATTTGACAAATAAAATTCTGCTCAATAAATTAGATTTTTATAAAAAATATATTTATGACACACACGACGGAAACGGAAATAAGAGTCAGATACGCGGAAACCGATCAGATGGGCATCGTGCATCATTCAAATTATCTGATCTGGTTTGAATTCGGACGCAGCGAATACTGTCGCGCGAGAGGTTTTTCCTACCGCGAAATGGAAGAAAAAGAAGACGCTTTTATGGTCGTCGCCGAAAGCTACTGCCGCTACAAATCGCCCGCTTTTTATGAAGACATTTTAATAATTCGCACGACTTTAACCGAAATTAAAAGCCGCAGTCTGCGTTTCGTTTACGCTGTAATCCGTCCTTCCGACAACATTCTGCTTGCCGAAGGCGAAACTCTGCATCTGGTCACCGACATCAATAAAAAAATTCGCTCTTTGCCCGAAAATTACAAAACGCGCCTTTTGGCAAACGAAGAAAACGCTTTTCCCGAAGACGAACCGCCGAGTTAAACAAAGTATATGTATAATTCAAAAAAATGCTTCGGAAATGGATAATAGATCAGACGTGCGAAATAAATCTATCAATTATAATTTTTCATCTATCAGCTATTCCGAAAAGTTTAATTCTGATTTCAACCAATTTGGTTGTTGAAAACAAAGGTTCTTTGACAATTAATGGTGGAAAAATTTTCAGTCAGTATTCTTGTCGCCAACGGCGACCAACATTATAGCCTAGCGATTCTTGCTAGGCTATAATGTTGGTCGCTTTCAGCGAGCGATTGATATATTGCTACGACCTACGGTTTCGGCGAAAAACGCCTGCACTTTATGCTATGATGTTGGTCGCCGTTGGCGACGCGAGAAAAAATGCAATTAAATCTAACCACTAATTGTCAAAGAGCCAAAATAAAAAAACTCAATTATGCACAGTTTTCAGTTAAATTTTCCGACGTTCCAATTCTTTATTTATCAAGTCTAATTCCCTGCTCATCTGTCCCATCACCGACGAATTTTCACGCGCCCGCCGAATTAAATAAGGAACGGCATCTTTGACCGGACCGTATGGAACGTATTTTGAAACATTGAAATTTTCATTTGCCAAAACGTAGGAAAGATTATCGCTCATACCGAAAAGCTGCGAGAAAAAAACGTGCGGATGATCGTGCCTGACATTTTTTTCTTTCATCATTTGCGCTAATTTCTGAACGCTCGCTTCGTTGTGAGTCGCCGCGACGAACGCAATGTCTTCGATATTTTCAAGGCAGTATTCTATCGCCAAATTAAAATCGCGGTCAGTCGCTGCTTTATCCGGCTGAATCGGCGACAAATAGCCGTTCTCTTTCGCCCGTTCGCGCTCTTTTTCCATATACGCGCCGCGCACTAATTTAACGGCTAAAATATAGCTTTTTTCTTTCGCAATTTCGTGAGATTTTTTCAAAAATTCCAATCTGTCGTGGCGGTAAAGCTGGATCGTATTAAAAATTATCGGCTTCTCCAGATTATATTTTTCCATCATTTCCGCCGCCAGTTCGTCAATCGCGTTCTGTATCCAAGATTCTTCCGCGTCAATAAAAACGGGCTGTTCGATAGAGTGAGCGTATTCGCAAATTTCTCTGACGCGCCGTTTCGCGCTTTCCCATTTTGTTTTGTTCGATTCTTTTAATTCCTGATTACTGCTGATTTTCTCCAGCGTTCCAAGCGGCGCGATTCCGGTTACTTTAAAAACGGCAAACGGAATATCGTCATCACCTTTTGCGCGTTTCAAATTCAGAATCGTTTCCTCTTTCGTCCGTTCAAAATCCGCTTCCGCCGATTTTCCTTCAACCGAATAATCGAGAATCGTTCCGATTTTCGACCTGCCGAGTTTTTCAATTGTCGGCTGACATTCCTCAATATCTTCGCCGCCGCAAAACTGTCCGAAAATCGTTTTTTTGATAAACCATTCAATCGGCAAACCGAGCGACAAAGCGAACTCCGCCGATTTCGTCCCGATTTCATTGAGCGTCGGCGAATTCATCAACTTGAAAAGCCTGTATTTTTCCTTTAGTTCCGAATCGGTTTTGTCGGCAAACGCCGTTTTTGTATCCCGAAAATTAAGAATTTGATTTTTCTGCATTGTTTAATAATTAGAATTTATATCTCTTAGAAGCTGTCTGAAAACTGTATCGCAGGCTTCCAGCCGGCAGTCTTGGTGGCTTCCAGCCGCCAATTTGAGCGTTATTTACTCAAACATTCGGAAAAAACAGAAAAATTTGGCGGCTGGAAGCCACCAAGACTGCCGGCAAGATGCCGGCGTTACGTTTTTTCTAAGTTTCCAAACCAGCTTCTTAGAAACACCTGGATTTATTTACTTGCCGATATTAATTTTACAACAAATTTCCGAAAAAGAAATGTGAATTGTATCTAAAGAAAAATTCATTTATCATAAACATTTTGTCCGACTGGAGAAATTATGAGCAAAAAACTTCCAAAACGCAGTGAAGATTATTCGGCTTGGTATAACGAGATCGTCAAACGCGCCGATTTAGCGGAAAATTCTGCCGTGCGCGGTTGTATGGTAATTAAGCCTTACGGCTTTGCCATTTGGGAAAAAATGCAGCGTGCGCTTGACGATATGTTCAAGGCGACGGGACATCAAAACGCATATTTTCCGCTTTTCGTGCCGAAATCCTTTCTCGAATTGGAAGAAGAACACGCCGAAGGTTTTGCGAAAGAATGCGCCGTCGTAACGCATTATCGTTTAAAAAATAATCCCGACGGCAAAGGCTTGATCGTTGACGAAAACGCCGAACTCGAAGAACCTCTGATAATTCGTCCGACTTCGGAAGCGGTGATTTGGAACGCTTATAAAAGCTGGATTCAATCTTGGCGCGATCTGCCGCTTTTGATAAATCAATGGGCAAATGTCGTGCGTTGGGAAATGCGAACCAGAATCTTTTTGCGAACCACCGAATTTCTCTGGCAGGAAGGACACACGGCGCACGCGACGGAACAGGAAGCGATTGCGGAAGCGGCGCAGATGCTCGAAGTTTACGCGGATTTTGCGGAAAATTGGATGGCGATGCCCGTCGTTCAAGGCGTAAAAACCGCGTCGGAAAGATTCGCGGGCGCACTGGAAACTTACTGCATCGAGGCTCTGATGCAGGACGGAAAAGCTCTGCAAGCCGGAACTTCGCATTTTTTGGGGCAGAATTTCGCCAAATCTTTTGAAGTTCAATTCGTCAACAAAGACAACGAACTCGAATTTCCGTGGGCGACTTCGTGGGGCGTTTCGACTCGCTTAATGGGCGCGTTGATTATGGCTCATTCCGACGACAACGGTTTAGTTTTACCGCCGAAACTCGCGCCGATTCACGTCGTTATCGTTCCGATTTACCGCAATGAAGAGGATTTGCCGAAAATCGTCGAAAAAATAAATCCGATCATCGAAGAATTAAAATTAAACGGAATCACCGTAAAATTTGATGATGATGACAAATATAAACCGGGTTGGAAATTCGCCGAATACGAATTAAAAGGCGTTCCGGTGCGCCTCGCAATCGGAATGCGCGACATCGAAAACGGCACGATTGAAATTGCCAGACGCGACACGCTCGAAAAAGAAACGCGCGAAATCGAAGGAATCGCCGAATATATCGTCGAACTTCTGGACGAAATTCAGCAGAATATTTACGATAAAGCGTTGAATTTCCGCGAAGAAAACACTTTTGTTGTTGACGATTGGGAAAAATTCAAAAAACAGATCGAAGACGGCGGTTTTGTTTTAGCGCATTGGGACGGCACGGCGGAAACTGAGGAAAAAATCAAACAGGAAACAAAAGCGACAATTCGCTGTATTCCGCTAAACTCGATTGAAGAAGCCGGAAAATGCGTCTATTCGGGAGAAACTTCGGCGAAACGGGTTGTATTTGCTAAGGCGTATTAGGAAAAAAGTGAGAAATGAAAAGTGAGAGGTGAGAAGTTTAAGAGAAATCAGAACAGGAATGAAAATTTTCTTGACTTCTCACCTCTCACTTCTCATTTCTCACTTCAAAAATTATTTCTCACTTCAAAAATAAGTTCGCGCCAATCTTCTCTTTCGGGAATTCCGGGTTTTCTTTTGCCGAAAAATAAGGCGATTTCATCGTTGTTTTTGTTGAAAAGTTCGAGGCTTGTCACGATTCCGTCTTCCGTCGGTTTGCGAACCACAAATGCCGAACCGACTTCATCCTGATTGATGTGCAGATTAAAATCCTCGTCCATTACGTTAAACCAGCCGCGTACTTCGAGAACATTTTCGACTTCGCCCGTATGAATTTGTATAATTCCGTCGTTTCCGACAAAAACCATAATCGGAACTTTTCTGTCGCGTGCCGTTTCCAAAATGAATTTGAAACTTTCAATCGGAACTTCGTGCGCGAATTCTTCGTCCGCCAGACGCAAAGCCTGTTTGCGTCCGACCTCAAACTTTTTCATCAGAGGGAAAAAATCGTGCGTGTCTTTTAGCTCTTTCCAAGCCGCGCGAAAATTTTCAACATCAATTTCCGCATCGGGTTTATCGGCTTTTTTCGCCGGTTTTGATTCAACTTCCAAATGCGCCGTCTGATCGTCCGATTTGAATTTTTCAACCAGATTTTCATAAGCCGAAAAATCGCTGTCTTTTGTTAAATAAATTTTGTGAATTGCCGTTCCGTCTTTGTCGAAAATCTGTATGCTCTGCAAATTGCCGCGCGGATTTTCCACCGTTGCGGCAAAAGCGTGATGCCAATTGCTCAGGAAAATCCGCAGATCAATGTCCGGGTTGACGAACAGAGCCATTTTGTGCGGCAGATCGGTTTGAGCATTTTCGTAAATTCCCTTGCGTTCGTGAACTATCTGCTCGTTTCTGGTCAGAGCCATCACGCGTCCGAGCGTGTGCAAATCGCCTAGCAAATCCTTAAAATCGTTTTTTAAGCGAACGACATTTTCGCCGATTCCGGTTGCCAGCAGTTCGCCTTCGCTCGCGCCGAGTTTTTCCGCAGCATCACGAATTCTGATACTCGGATTTTCCGCACGAAATTCCGCCCATTTATTTTTCAAATCATTTTTTGCTTCCGTTGCTACAATCATTTCTTCTCCTTTTTCTCAAGTTTGATGATATTGCCCAAACTGCCTTAAAAATCGAGCGTATATTTTACATCCGGTAAATTATGACACCGATTATACCAGAAAATCCGATATATTTTTCAACTTACTGAAATAATTCAAGCGTCGTGCCGAACACAAAAGAGCGTCCGCGAGCCGGAGCGAAAACAAATTGTTCGCGGTAAAAGCGGTCAAATATGTTCGTTACGCCGACGTTCAGATTCAGCCGATAATTTTCACGCTTGAAAGTATAGCCGCCGCGCAGATCGCTGACCGTAAATCCGGGTTCTGCGCCGCCGTTTGCTTGAAGAAAATCGGCGGAAAGTCTTTCCTGTTTATTAACGATGCGCGTTGTCCAGTCAATATAATAATTTGCCAGCAAGTTCTGCCAGCGAAGATTTAATACGGTTTTCAGAGGCGTGATCGTATTCAGCGGCTCGTTTTCCGCAAGATCGTCGCCGCGCAGATAGCTGATATTTCCGCCCGGAGTTAAAAAGCCCAAACCGATTTTTACAGGAACTTGCAGTTCGGCTTCAAATCCCTGAATTCTCGCTCTTGAAATGTTGTCCGTTTGAAACAAACCGCCTGCTCTGCTTAAAACCGGCACATTATTTGAATCGAAAATTTGTCTGGAAAAAAGAAAGTTTTTATAAGTATTGTTAAAATACACGAACGAACCGGCGAATTTCGAGTTGTTTACTTTAACTCCGCCGTCAAAATTTATTCCGCTTTCCGGTTCTAAATCCGGGTTTCCAATGACAAATCCGCCAATTGAACCTTCGCCGGAAAAGAAACGCTCGAAAAGATTCGGGACTCTGAACGAGCGTCCGATCCGGGCGGTCAAATTCACCGTATTGTTGATTTTGTAAACTGCTCCAAAGTCGCCTGTAACGGCGGTTTGAGCAACGTCCAAGCCGTTTTCCAATCCGTTCAGATTCAGTTCGGCGGCGACATTTGCAGGGATTTGCGAAGGAATCGCAAATCCTTGTGTCGGCTCTGATTTTGAACGGAAAAAATCCGTTCTGATGCCGCCGATCAATTTCAATCTGCCGTTTGCCTGAAATTCATTCTGAGCGAAAAACGCGAAGCTGCCGTAACTCGCATCCGGGACGCTTTTTGAACGGTCAAAACTTCTGACCAAAATCGGCGGATTCTGCCGAAAATCCGGCGAAAGCGCGTCAATAAATCTTTCATCTTTGTTTTCATCACGAAAATAACTCAAACCCGCCGTCAGAAAATTTTTCCTTCCTAAAATCCAGTTGCTCTGCAAATCCAGCCCGACGCTGTTCGTGTCGGTTACGGTTTCGCTGAACTGCGATAAACCGGGAAAAAACGGCGGCGCAGCGGGAACATTCAAATCATTTGTAAAGTTTCTTTTTTGTTTCTGATAGTAGAAATTGGCTGAAACACGCGCCAGATAATCGTTAAAATTAATTCCTTCATAACCCGCGCTGAATTTATCGCGGTCTGAATACGGAAAATACGCGTTGAAAACACCGACCAATGTTGGAACGCCGATGTCTGCGGCTCTGCGTCTGGTGTAATTAAATCGAAAGTTGTTTGAATCATCGAGAAAGAATCTGTTTGTCAGTTGTGTGTTGCTGCCGTGAGATTGTGAATTTAGAACTTCACCGTCAGAGGCAATGCCGTCTTCGCTTGCAAAATTTTTGTTTCCGGCTTTTCCGGCAAAATAATTTTCGTATCTTTCCAAAGATTGTGCGAGGCGAAACGAGAAATATTTTCCCGAACCCGTAACCGCCAAGTTTCCGCGCCGACCATTTTGGCTCGAATCATAATGACCATTGAGCGACGCGCCAAAACGAAAACCGCCTTTCGTGTTGCGCGGCGCGTCTTTGGTAATAATATTGATCGTTCCGCCGAGCGCGTCCGTTCCGTAAAGCACCGAACCGCTTCCGCGCACCACTTCGAGCGTTTCGACCTGATCGGTTTCGACAAGTCCCAATTCAATTCCCGATTGTGTCGTGGACGTTCTGCCGTTGTTCAGACGTTCGCCGTCAACCAAAACCAAAATGCGGTTGCTTTCCAGCCCGCGAATTCTCGGTCTGACCTGAAACGCGCCTTCATTTACAGTCGAAACTCCCGGCAGATCGCGCAGAGCGTCGCCGATTGTGTTGACATTTTTGCGTTCGATCTCTTCCTCGGTTAAGACGCTGACCGGAACTGCCGTTTCCGTAGTCGCCAATTCGGTTCTGGTCGCCGTAACCGTAACTTCTTCCGAAATGTTTCCGACGGTTAATTGAATTGTTTCCGTTTTATTTTCCGCAACGGAGATTTCTTTGGAAAAATCAGAAAATCCTTTGGCTACGATTTGCAGTTGGTAAATTCCTTTCGGCAAATCATTTACAGCAAAATTTCCCGCTTCATCCGTTTGCGTTATACGCTCTTTTCCGTTCGCTTTATTGCGAATTTTAACGCTTGCTCCGGCGACAGCGGAAGAATTTGAGTCTAAAATTGTTCCCGCAATCGTGTTCGTATCTGTCTGCGAAAAACACGGAAAGAACATTAAAAGCAGTAAACTGCCTGAAATAAAAAATCTAATTGTGTATTTTTTCATATTTTAAAACTTTTTATAAAATTTCAATTTAACGATAAGTTTTTTTTTGCAAAATCTTTTTCCTATAAGAAGTTGTTTGGTAATTGTATCGCAGGCTTCCAGCCGGCTGTCTTGGTGGCTTCCAGCCGCCAAATTTATCTGTTTTTCCGAATGTTCGAGCAAATAACGCTCGAATTGGCGGCAAGATGCCACCAAGACTGCCGGCAAGATGCCGGTGTTACGTTTTTTTTGAATTTCCAAACAGTTTCTAAAAAAATATTTGGTATTTCTAAAGTAGTATAAATTTACTTATAATTCCTTTTTCAACTTATTTATAAAACTTATGTTAAAAATAATCTTATCTTGTGAAATTGAAAGTCGTTTTCAATAAAGAAAGTTAAAACAAACTCGAAAAATTGTCAAATCCGTTTCGGAAAAATTATTCGGCGAGCATAAATGCGGCGAGCAGAGGAATCATAATTTCGTGGTGTCCCGTAAAGGCAAATCCTTTGCCCGCGCCGTTGGCAGTCGGACGGCGGACGACGTTCGTAAGCGGGCGATAATGTTGTATAAAATCGAAATTGGCGGTTGTTATATTCTCTAATTCTCCGCCTAAATTCTTCGTAACCGTCACGGCTTTGAGAAATATCTCCGGCAGAATCACCGCCGAACCGATGTTCAGATAAACTCCGCCGCCGTTCATTTTCTTGACGAGCGAGCAGAACAACCTGAAATCCGTATGCGAAGTCGCGCCGAGAGCCGCACCGTCGCAGGAAGCGTGAAAATGTCCGATGTCCGCGCCGATGGCGAGATGCGCGGTAAACGGAATTTTGTTTTGAAAACTTTGGCAAAGAAGCGAAACTTCGGCGTTTTCGGGCTTTAATTTTAGAAGTTCCCTGCCCATCGCTTCGCCCAAACCGATGTTGTCTTTCTGCCCGTTTTTCGCCGCTGCGTTCAAAATTTCGCCCGTTTCCTTTGCCGCGCCGAAATCGCCTTTTCCCAGAGATAGGTCAACGTCTTCGCTGGTAAATCCGACGAGCGCGATTTCCGCGTCGTGAACAAGCACCGAGCCGTTTGAAGCAAAGGCGGAAACAAAACCGCGTTTTACAAGATCAATTAAAATTGGCGCGAGTCCCGTTTTTACGACGTGACCGCCGATTCCCCAAATTATCGGTTTGCCCGCATTCTTCGCTTTTTTTATTCTTTCCGCCAATTCTCTGAGCGAACGGACGGCGAGAATATCCGGGAATTTAGCGAGAAATTCGCTCAGATTTTCGCCGCCGCCGCCAAACGGTTCGGCAAAATCCTTAACGGTAACTTTGCTCGGACGCGAGGCGAGTTCGTAAGTGTTTACATCTTCAAGGTTTATCGGCTCTAAGTTTTCGTAAATTGACATATATTTGCAGGCAAAACCGGAAAATTCGTCGTTTAGAAGCTATCCGCAAAACTCGAATTGTTAAAAATACAGACGAGAAATTATTCTTTGTTCGCTATCACTTGTTCACTAAATTATCATATAAATTCCGAAATATTAATGAACAGAAAACAGCAAATAGTTAATAATTCGCTTTAATTTATAAATCTTCCGAGTTTTGCCGGCAGCTTAGGAAAATTATCTCAAACAGAAAAATTATTGCACATTAAGAAAAACGGTTACACTTGCGGCGTTAAATTTTCGTTAAATGAGCAATATTTCATTGCAATCCTAAAGAAAAAGTTCTACTATTTCGCTTTACCTAAGACATATTTGCAGTTTAAGGATTCCGCCAATTATTTTCTCCTCCATTCAGCGTTTTCTCGTGCGCCGAAAGCAAATAAATCGGGCGTTTTATATGTAGAAAATGCTTGATAGTCCAATTTTATAATAGTTAAAAAACGGTTAGATTTAAAAAATATGTATAACAAAACGACAAATAAATCTGCGCTTGCAGGCAATAATAAATTTTCATTTTTTCAACAGACAATTTCATTTTTCGTTTTCGCTTTGCTGATTTTTCAGAGCGCGTCGTTTGCGGCTGTCGCTCCGGCGAAAACTGCTTCGGCTGCTGTGGTTTCAAACACGATTGTGATCAGCCAGTTTCAGGTCGGAGGCGCGAACACCGCCGACGAGTTTCTCGAACTGCACAATGTCGGAAACTCTGCAATTGACATAAACGGGTATCAACTGGTCTATCGTTCGAGCGCGGGAACGAACGATGTTTTCGTTACTTCGTGGACGACTCCGACGGTGATTCCGGCGGGCGGTTATTATTTGATAACGAATACCGCCGGCTATGACGGTTCGGCTGCCGGAGATAAAACATTTACGTCAAGCGCAAGCGGTCAATGGTCGGGATCGAGCGGCGGTCTGGCACTTCGTCAAGGTGCTGTAAATACGGGAACTATTATTGATTCGGTCGGTTACGGCTCGGCAAGCAACGCCTTTGTCGAAACGGCGGCGACGAGCGTTCCGGCATCGAACGCTTCAAAGGCGAGAGATGATTCGGGCTGTAAAGATACGGATAATAATTCGGCTGATTTTATACTTTTGAATCCGTCCGCGCCGCGCAACAGTTCGACGGCGATTTTCAATTGCAGCGGCTCGACGACCACAAATCCGTCGGGTGCGGGCGCGGCAAATCCGAATTTTCTGCCCGCCGGAGCAGACACTCTTTTGACCGTTACCGTTTCGCCCGGCACGAATCCAACAAGCACGGGCATCACGGTTGTCGGAAATTTAACGGCAATCGGCGGTTCGGCAAATCAAACCTTTTTCGACGACGGCACGAACGGCGACGTTACGGCAAATGACAATGTTTTTTCCTTTAATGCGACAGTTGCAAGCGGAACTGCTCCGGGCGGAAAAACTCTGCCCGTCGCAATCAACGACGCGCAATCGCGGACGGGAAATGCGGCGATTTCTCTGACGATTGCCGCGCCGCCGAAAACGCCTCAGCCTTTGCCTTTCAGTCAGGATTGGACGAATACCAATTTGATTACGGCTGATAATGACTGGAGTGGAGTTCCCGGAATTGTCGGTTATCGCGGCGACGGTTTAACAACTTCCGTCGGCACAGACCCGCAGACGATTACAGCGGACGGCGCGAATACGCCGATCAATGTCATTGCCAATCAAATTGACCCGAACACGGTTACGAGCGGCGGCAATTACGAATTTGAATTAACCGATCCGGTCGTCGCATTTCAAGGTTCGGGAACGGCAAACGCGCCGCACATCGTCATCAATCTGGACACGACGGGCGGCAATAATATTACTATTTCCTATAACTTGCGTGATTTAGACGGCTCGACTGACAACGCCGTTCAGCCCGTCGCTCTGCAATACCGCATCGGAGATTCGGGCGATTTTACGAATATTCCGTCGGCTTTCGTCCCGGACGCAACCACCGGACCGAACGAAGCGACGTTGGTTACGCCCGTTGCCATACAACTTCCGTCTGCCGTTGATAATCAGCCGTTGGTTCAATTGCGTTTTATAACGGCAAACGCCATCGGCAACGATGAGTTCGTCGGAATAGACGACATCAACATAGTCAGCAACGGCGTAATTCCCTTGTCGGGAAGCGGCACGGCGAGTCCGAGTCAGGTTCAAACCTTTACGTCCACGCGGCTCAGAGTAAACGTCAATCCGGCGACGAATCCGGCAAGCACAAATATAACCGTTACCGGAGATTTAACTTCAATCGGCGGTTCGGCGGCGCAGCAATTTTACGACGACGGCACGAACGGCGACGTAACGGCGGGCGATAACATCTTTTCATACGTCGCCGACATTCCCGGCAACGCCTTCGGCGGCGGGCGCACAATTCCCGTTTCGATCAGCGACGCAGAAAACAGAACGGCTTCGACTTCGATCAGTTTAACGGTTATTCCAGCCGCCGATCCGCAGGAACATCTCATAATGGGAAATCCTTCGGGTGCGACAATGGATATAAATAATCCGTTTGATTATCTGCTGGCAAAGCCGCAGTATGCTCTTTCGTATCACCGCGACAGAGCGATTCCGAACTGGGTTTCGTGGCATCTCGATACGTCTTGGATCGGCTCTGTTTCGCGTCAGGACGATTTTCGACCGGATTTGACTTTGCCGGACGAATGGTATCACGTCACCGAATTCGACTATATCGGTTCGGGCTTTGATCGCGGGCATCACAGTCCTTCGGGCGACAGAACGCGCACCGTTCCCGACAACTCGGCGACGTTTTTTATGACGAATATGATGCCGCAATCGCCGGACAACAATCAGGGACCGTGGGAAAAACTCGAATCCGAAAGCCGGCTCATCGCCGGACAAGGCAACGAACTATATATCGTCGCCGCAGGAGTCGGCAACGGCGGCACGGGATTGAACGGCGGCACTATAAATACGATTGCCGGCGGCAAAATCGCCGTTCCGTCATACACTTGGAAGGTAATTTTGGTCTTGCCAATCGGCGACAATGACGTTTCGCGTGTTAATAACAGCACGCGCACCATCGCCGTTATTATGCCGAATACGCAAGGCATCAAAGAGGACGCTTGGCAGAAATATCTGGCGACGGTTGATCAGGTCGAGGCTCTGACCGGCTACGACTTTTTCTCGAACGTGCCGACGGAAATTCAGAACGTCATCGAAGCCAGACTCGATCCGGCGAGCAACGCGAATCCGCAAACCGTTTCGGGCGGAACTTATGCAAATCTGAATGTAACTTCTCCGAACACTTCTCTGACGGGAAATATCACAATTACGGGAAATCTGAATCTCGGCGGCAGCACGCTGACAACCGGCTCGAATTTCTGCGTTACGCTCGGACAAAACGCCACCGTTTCCCGAATCAGCGGCTACATCAACGGCTGCGTGATAAAACAATTTCCGGCAATTGCCGCGCCCGTTTCAGCCGGCGGTAATTTTGAAAAAGAAACTTCGGGTATTTTACCTGTAAGCTCTTTCGCCAAAATTTCCGGCATAAATGCTCCCGCCGCGACGACTTTCGTTTATCCGGTCGGCACGACGAACGGCTACTCGCCGCTGACGGCAACCGTGACGCAGGCGCAGGCAAATTCATCTCTGGCTGTAACCGCCGTGCAGACGGTTCAGCCGAACGTCGCAAGTCCGAATCTGGCTTTGAAACGCTACTGGACTTTGACCGAAAGCGGAGATTTGACGGCTGATCTGACGTTCAAATATCTGGACGCGGATGTTCCGGTCGGAATCAGTGAAAATAATTTCAAACTGCAAAAATACGACGGCGTGTTCACGGAAATTCCGGCGACGATAGACGCGGCGGCAAACACGGCGACGGCGACGAATATCAGTCAATTCTCGGATTGGACGCTGGTTGCGCCGGCTGCTCCGACTGCTTCGGGCGCGTCGGTCAGCGGACGCATTTTCTCGGCGGAAGGACGCGGCATATCCGCCGCAACAATCGTAATGACCGATGTTTCCGGCATCGAGCGAACGGCGCGGACAAATCAGTTCGGCTATTTCCGTTTTGAAGAAATCGAATCGGGAAATACATACGTCGTCAATGTCAGCCACAAGCGATATTTCTTCGCTCCGCAGGTTGTCAATGTGTCGGAAAATCTGTCTGATCTGAATTTCACGGCTTTTCCCAGATAAACCGTGAAGATAAAAAAAAGTCCGTCAATGAAAATTAAAATTTTCATTGACGGACTTTTTTATTTAACTGTCGCTTTTTCGATGCCGCATAAAGAATTTAATACCAAAAATCAACTGTTTAGAGCAGATTAAGATTGATTGTATGGTCAGCAGCGTCGGCGTGAGCCGATGCGTCAATGTATATTCGCACAAAATTCATCAAATTAACTCGGACGCTAATAATAATACCAAGTTGCGTGAAAAAAAGGAAAGGCGGAAACCCGACAGTAATGGAGGGTGCTGTTTTTAATATCAACTTTTAAGTTTTCAAACAGCACCCTTGTTGACACGCGGGTTTCCGCCTTTATTCACGCAACTTGGTATAACTTATTCCCTATCCCAATTCTTAAATCGCTATAGGTTCTGATAAATAAAAAAAAGGAAAGGCATCTAACCTTTCCCATATAAATCACAAAATAATTTAGAGATTTATTTCAACTGCAAAGTTCTTATACCTCTGCCACCAAACGAATCGCTGACAAAATCTGCGTCCGTAAAGCTGCCGTTAAAATTTATTACCCGGCTTGATTGAGTGAAAGTGTAGCGTCTGGAGAAAACCGTCAAAACGTAACTGTTGCCGACTGAAATATCTTCAAATTGGTATCTGCCGAATTGATTGGTCGTCGCATAGATCGGCTCGTCCAAATCTCCGCCCGCAAGCATTACGACGACGTGCTTTAAGCCTCTGCCTCTCGATGTCGTAACGCGCCCGCTGATTGTTGCGCCCGAAGCGGTTACAACCATCGGCGTAAAAAATATCTGATCAAATTCTGCGGTTGCTCTGGCGTTTGCTCCGGTTGAATGCAGGGCAGCCATAGTTAGAAAACCATTATTCGCGGGAGGCAGAGCATTATTTGTTCCCGTTCCCTGATTTATCGGAGTGCTTGCAGTATCGGGCGTATCCGTCGCAACCGCGCCCGTTCCGCTTGCCGTCGGCAGAGTCGAAGTAAAAAGCGTAAAAACTCCGGCGTTCGTTCTCGTAACTCTTACCAATAAACCTATATCCGTCAAAGCATTCGGAATAGCTCCTGCGGAAGTAATAACCGTCGCGCTTACTGCGCCGTCAACGATGTATTCAAGTCTGATTTCATCGCCGCCCGAATCATCTCCGATTGCCAGCCGATAGCCGTCAACAGTAGCACTGGTAACATCCGCTTCGTTGGCATATAACCAAAAATACTGCTGATTAGCGGCGGTAAAGGCTTGCGCTCTTCTTCCGATAAATAATCCCCATTCCTGCGACGTTCCGAAATTTGCCACCTGACTCGATAAATAATCAGTCCCGCTGACTGCTGTGGCGACATTTAATCTGACGGTTTGCGAACCGACAGCACCTGCGGCGGCATCGCTATCGGCGACAACCTGCCAGTTAGTTCCGGTTCCCGTCCAAGCCGGAGAGGTTGTAAAATCTCCGTCGGCAAACGAATCATAAAGCGTCTGACCGAAACTTGCGCCATTAAATACAGCCAAGCAAAATATGACTGCCGAAAAAGCTAACAACTTGTTGATTTTCAATATATTTTTCATACTTTTTTTTTCTCCCTATTCCTCCTAAAATTAAAGTCCAACAGAAACAATTTATACGATCTGCATTTTCTTAATACTAATGATTTATTTTGATCTGTGCAAAAATTCGTCAATAAAATTTCATACGATTGTAATAAAAAAAGTGTGGAGTTTAATCCACACTTTTGATTTTAACACATCAATTTATTTAACTTATTTTCCGGCAGCCAATTGCAGACGATAATTTGCTCGTTCGAGTTTTTCATTCTCGACTTCGAAATCTTCCGTCGAACCGTTCCAATCGCGCAGAATTTTTTCCGCTTCGTCGCGCTCGGCGGCGGCTTTTTCGACATCAACTTCGTCCGATTTTTCGGCAACATCGGCGAGAACCGAAACTTTGTTTGAACTGACTTCGACAAAGCCGCCGGAAATGACCATTTGTTCGGTTGCCGCCGCTTTTGTATAAGACAAAATGCCCGGTTTGAGCGTCGAAATAAGCGGCGCGTGATTGTCCAAAATCCCGATCTGACCGCTCGCCGTCGGAATTGTCACCGAATCAACCGTATCGTTTATCACCTTTTTTTCAGGCGTTACAATTTCTAAATTCAACATAGTTTTTTTAGAGTTTAGAGAGTTTAGAAAGTTTGGAGAGTTTGGAGAGTTTGATAATACAAAACAAAACTCTCTAAACTCTTAAACTCCCAAAACTCTCTAAACCATACTAAGCGGATGCCGCCATATTTTTCGCTTTCTCGCGGGCTTCTTCGATAGTTCCGACCATATAAAACGCTTGTTCGGGAAGATCGTCGCATTTTCCTTCGATGATTTCGCGGAAACCTTTGATCGTGTCTTCGACCTTGACGTATTTTCCGGGAATTCCCGTAAACTGTTCGCCGACGAAAAAAGGCTGCGAAAAAAATCTCTGAACTTTACGCGCCCGCGAAACGGTCAATTTATCTTCTTCGCTGAGTTCGTCCAAACCGAGAATTGCGATAATGTCCTGCAAATCCTTGTATCTCTGCAAAATTTTCTTAACCGCCTGCGCCGTGTTGTAATGCTCGTCGCCGACAATATCCGGCGTTAAAATCGTCGAGTTCGAAGCGAGCGGATCAACCGCCGGATAAATTCCGAGTTCGACGATCTGGCGCGACAGAGCCGTTACCGCGTCCAAGTGTGCAAACGTCGTCGCCGGCGCGGGGTCTGTGTAATCGTCCGCCGGAACGTAAACGGCTTGAATCGAAGTGATCGCGCCCGTTTTTGTTGACGTGATGCGCTCCTGCATTTCTCCCATTTCCGAAGCGAGCGTCGGCTGATAACCAACCGCCGACGGCATCCGTCCGAGAAGTGCCGACACTTCTGAACCGGCTTGCGTAAAGCGGAAAATATTGTCCACAAAGAAAAGCACGTCGTTTCCCTGATCGCGGAAATATTCGGCAACCGTCAAACCCGACAAAGCAACTCGCAGACGCGCTCCCGGCGGTTCGGTCATCTGTCCGTAAATTAACGCCACTTTTGAATCTTTCAAGGCGTTTTTGTCAACTTTCGTCATATCGAACACGCCTGTTTCTTCAAAACTGTGAAGAAAATCCTCGCCGTAGGAAATAACTCCCGATTCGACGAATTCGCGCAAAAGATCGTTTCCTTCTCTGGTTCTTTCGCCGACTCCGGCAAAAACCGAATAACCGCTGTGTTCGGTTGCGATGTTCGTGATAAGTTCCTGAATCAAAACCGTTTTGCCAACGCCCGCGCCGCCGAACAGACCGATCTTTCCGCCGCGTTTGAACGGTTGAATAAGGTCAATAACCTTAATTCCCGTTTCAAACATTTCCAGTTCCGTCGCCTGTTCGTCAAAATCAGGCGCGTGTCTGTGAATCGAATCGCGCTGCTCGGAAACAACCGGACCGAGTTCGTCAACCGAATCGCCGATCACGTTCATCACGCGCCCAAGCGTCGGAACGCCGACGGGAACGGTGATCGAATCGCCCGTGTCAATAACCTTCATTCCGCGCACCATTCCGTCCGTCGGCAGCATCGAAACCGCGCGAACGCGACCTTCACCCAAATGCTGCTGAACTTCGGCGATCACGTCAACTTCCGTTTCGACATCGAAACCTTCGGAAACGATTCGCAACGCCTGATGAATCGGCGGCAGAAAATTATCCGAAAATTCCACGTCAACAACCGGACCGATGATCTGCACAACCGTTCCGTGTTTTCCATTTTCATTTGCCATTTTTTAATAAGCTCCTAAAATATTTAAATCTTAAAAAGGTGTGTGTTTACAAAGGAGAAAGAGTAACATATTCGGGCGGAAAAAGGCAAAGACGGCTTGTGAAAATTTGCATTTGTTTTAATAAAACGCTTTGCGCTTATTGCCGTCAAGATGACGGCGTTTCAAAAATGACGATGTTTTATTTATCGGTTACAATTTAAATATGAAATGGCTCAGAGGAATTTTAACCGTCGGAACTTTCGCGGCGTTGTATATTTTGGAAACAAAAAGACCTTTGCGAAAACAGATCGAACCGAAAGCGGTCAGCGCGATCAGAGATTTGGCAATCGCTTCGACTGCCGCGCTCGCCGTTAATTTGTGCGAAAAACCCGTTGCGGAAAAACTTACGAAATTTGTTGAGAGAAAAAATTTCGGAATCGTTAAATTTTTCAAACTTCCTAAATCCATCGAAGACGCGCTCGCCGTGATTCTCCTCGATTACACGCTTTATATTTGGCATTATTTAACGCATAAATCCGATTTTCTCTGGAATTTTCACAAAATTCATCACGCCGACCTCGATTTGAGCGCAGCGACGGCGATTCGTTTTCATTTTGCCGAAATGCTGATTTCCGTCGTTTTCCGCGCCGGACACATTTTGCTGATCGGCGTTTCGCCAAAAAGTTTTAAAATCTGGCAAACTCTGCTTTTTATCAGCGTATTTTTTCATCATTCGAATATTCGTCTGCCGAAGGATTTTGAAGAAAAATTGGAATATCTGATCGCCACGCCGCGCCTTCACGGAATTCATCATTCGATTGAAAAAGACGAGATGAATTCAAATTGGTCAAGCGGTTTGAGCGTCTGGGATCGCCTGCACGGAACTTTTCGCAGCGACGTTCCGCAAAGTGAAATAACAATCGGCGTTCCCGAATTTCCGAGCAAAACGCAAGTAACCGTCGGAAAAATGCTGTTTGAACCATTTACTAATTTATGACAAGCAGTTGAGTAAATTTCCTGTCGCTGAAGGCGACAAAAATAATAGCGTAGGGTGAAATGGAGCCAAGCGAAATGTAACCCTACGTTCGCTGCAAAAACCATTTGCTCGCTGAAAGTGAGCAACAAATTTGCGCCCGCTGTTGCTCACTTTCAGCGAGCGGCAGTTTGATAATCAGCGACGTAGGGTTTCACTCATTTCATTCGCTTCACCCTACGCTATTATCTTTGTCGCTTTCAGCGACGAAAACCGAAATCGCGTAACGCGAGTTCTTAAATTAAATAAATCAAGTGGCGAAACTTTAAAATAAAAAAAGGAAAGATTCATTTTAAAAACGCATCTTTCCTAACATAATTTTTTCAGTATTTTCTACAAAATATCTGTTGATTTTTTACGCAAAGATTTTTTCAATCTGGCAAACCGTTCTTTTGCAACGGTTTTGACAATTTTTGTTTCCGCCTTGACTTGCAAATTTTCGGAATTTTTTAATTCCCTTGATTCATCTCTGTTCGTTTGAAAAATAACAACTTCGTCTTCAATCACAGTTGCCGCTGCTTGATTCATAATAATTCTCCCCTTTTCAAAAACCTTGTTCCGTGGCAATAGCAATTTTAATACTATACCTCTAAAATTTTCCGATGCTTTATCATTTCATATTTGCGCTAATATTTAAAGGTTTTTTCGGCAAAAATCGTTTAATTTTTTGCTAAAATTTTGTTGACACCGCCGAAACCTTTTAGTAGCCTCATTTTATAACTAAAAAAAGGAGTAAAAAAAATCAAAAAATTTTGACAAATCTGAAAAAAATCGAACTTCCGCCCAGGGGAATGAATACGCTTTTCGGCGTGCGGGACGAAAACATAAAATATCTCGAAACACTTCTCAACATCAGAATCGGCGCACGCGGCAACGAACTGAATATTGACGGCGAAGCCCGCGACATCGAAACGGTTGAAAAAATTCTCGCCGAGTTTGCCGAACTTTTTGAACAAGGCAATAAATTTACCGACGGCGAACTGCGCGACGCATTCAAGCAGATCGCCGAAGACCGCGCTTATTCTCTGAAAGATTATTTTATAAATTCGCGCTTTAACCCGTCGGGCAAAAAACAAGTCGCCGCAAAATCGGCAAATCAGCGCAAATATATCGAAGCGATTCAAAACAACGATCTTGTTTTCGGCATAGGTCCGGCGGGAACGGGAAAGTGCATCGCCGAAGATTCGATTGTGCTGACCGAATTCGGAATGCTCGAAATCGGCGAACTTTGCCGCGACGCAAAAACGGACGAATTTCTTTCCGCAAATTTTGCCATCAGCGGAATCGGCGGACGCGAAAATGTTTCGCACGTTTACAACGGCGGAACGAGCAGAACTCTAAAAATCCAAACCCGCTTCGGCTACTCAATCGAAGCCACGCCCGAACATCCGCTTCTTGTTATAAACACGGACGGCAATTTGTCTTGGAAACGCGCGGACAAATTGAAAAAAGGCGATTTTGTAACATTTCAGCGCGGGCAAAAAATGTTCGGAAAAAAAGTCGAAACCGATTTTGTTTATAAACGAAAAAAACACGACAGCAACTCCAAAGCAGTCGAAATGCGCGAACTAGACGAAGATTTTGCTTACATAATGGGCATTTTAACGGGCGACGGATGTTTAACGGTTCAAAATCGCGTCATAATTTCTTCGGGCGATGAAAAGATTTTAAACGCATTTCAAAGTTTGGCAGACCGTTTTTCATTAAAAGTTTTTTCGGCAAATCCGAGCGTTTTTTGTTTTGCGATAGCCAGTTCTCAGCTTTACAATTTGCTGATTCATCTCGGAATGTCAAACGGCAAAGCGGAAACAAAATCAATTCCAAACTCGATTCTGCAAGCACCGCAAAAAATCGTCGCCGCATTTTTGCGCGGACTTTTTGATGCCGACGGGACGGTTGAAAAGCGCGACGGAGCAATAAATTTCGGCTCGATCTCGGAAAAACTCGTCAAACAAATTCAAATCGTTTTATTAAATTTCGGAGTCGTTTCGTCAAAATCCGTTAAACGCGGAACTTATCTGGGCGAAAAGCATTTTTCAAATATCCTTTCAATAACGGGCGCGGAAGCCGAAAAATTCGACGAGTTGATCGGTTTCGGACTCGAACGCAAAAACGAACGCCGCCAAATTAAAACTTCTAATACGAATATTGATGTCGTTCCGAACATCGGCAAAAAATTGAATCGCGCTGTAAAATCAGCCGTTTTAACTCGCGCCGAACACAAAAAGTTTTGGGATTACCGCATCGAACGCCGCCGTCCGAGTTACGGAAAATTAGAGAAATTGCTTGAAATTCTAAACAATAAAAATGTTAAAGGCGAATCGTTAGATCATCTGCAGGCAATTCTCGAAAATCGTTTTTTATTTTTAGAAATCGCTGCAATCGAAGAATCGGAAGCGCAGGTTTACGATCTGACAGTTCCCGAAACTCATTCGTTTACCGCTAACGGTTTTGTCAATCACAATTCGTTTCTCGCCGTCGCTCTGGCGGTTCAGGCACTTTTTGAAAAGCAGGTTTCGCGCATAATCTTAACTCGTCCGGCTGTCGAAGCGGGCGAAAAACTCGGCTTTCTGCCCGGCGATCTGCAGGACAAAGTTGATCCTTACTTGCGCCCGCTTTACGACGCGCTGTTCGATCTGGTTGACGGCGAAAAAGTTTCAAAAATGCTCGAAAAACGCATTATCGAAATCGCGCCGCTGGCTTTTATGCGCGGTCGTACGCTCCAAGATGCTTTCATAATTTTAGACGAAGCGCAGAACACGACGAGCGAGCAGATGAAAATGTTTCTGACGCGCATCGGATTCGGCTCGAAGGCGGTTGTAACGGGCGATAAAACGCAGATTGATCTGCCGTCGGGCAGAAAAAGCGGCATCAAGGAAGCGGAAAAAATATTAAGCGGAATCGAGGGAATTTCTTTTATAAACTTTACCGATAAAGATGTCGTCCGTCATAAATTGGTGCAGATGATCGTTCGCGCTTATGAAAAACATACTAACGACGAAGAATTAAAAAGGGCGGAACGACGCGAAAAAAGAAATGTTGATTCGGACGGATAATTTTTATTGGTTAGAGGAAGTTGTTGAAGGCATCTAAGAAGCTGTTTGGAAACTAAAAAAAAACGTAACGCCGGCATCTTGCCGGCAGTCTTGGTGGCTTCCAGCCGCCAATTCGAGCGTTATTTACTCGAATTGGCGGAAAAAACAAATAAATTTGGCGGCTGGAAGCCACCAAGACTGCCGGCTGGAAGCCTGCGATACAAATACCAAACAGCTTCTAAGTCGAAAATATGAAGAGATAAACTGTTCGCTATTAACTTTTCGCTGTTCACTTTTTTCCGAATCTATTGCTTTATTGATTAAAAACGAATAGTTAATCACGAAAATACAACATCAGCCGTTCAGAGAGGCGGAAACCCGACAGTAATGGAGGGTGCTGATTAATTAGAAAATTGTTAAATTTCAAAATAAAAGGCTAAAATTATTGTTTATTTACTAAACTTTTAATTTGCAAACAGCACCCTCCATTACTGTCGGGTTTCTGCCTTTGGATTTCGTGAAATTATTATTGATTAAATTCGGAGTTTACAAGTAACTCAACGGTTAAAATTTATTTAGGTAAAACATCAAATTTTCCGAAAATGACATAATCCTCACAAAGTTCTATAATACAAAGCGTTTTTAATCCATTTCGCATTTTTCTACCGGCAGTCGGCACGAATGAAATATAAATTTTTTGGTTATCTCAAACAAATCGGTTTGCTTCTGCTTGTCGTCTGGACGGTGGTTTCGCTTGTCACGGTTTTGATCGAACTCGTTCCGGGCGATCCGGCGACGGCGATCTTGGGCGAGCAGGCGACTCCCGAACAAATTGACAATTTCAACCGCAAACACGGACTCGACAAACCTTCGTTTTTCTTTTCATACGACGGCGAAAAAGGCTTCGAGTGGCACGGCGCGGAAAACCGTTACACGGAATATTGGGCGGGACTGCTGCAAGGCGATCTAGGAACTTCGTTTCGCACGGATCGTCCTGTTCTGGATATGATTCTGGAGCGTTATCCTGCGACGATAAAATTAGCTCTCGCCGCCTTATTTGTTGCTATCAGCATTTCCCTGCCGCTTGGCGTTTTGGCGGGAACGAACAAAGACACTTATATTGATAATTTCGCCTCGCTTGTCGCCTTGCTCGGCATAAGTTTGCCGACATTCGTTATTGGACCGTTTTTGGTTTACATTTTCGCCGTAAATTTGGGCTGGTTTTCGCCGACGGGAAGCGCGAATCCCGAAGACATCGTTCTGCCCGCCGTAACTTTGGGCGCGGCACTTTCGGCGATCTTGACGAGAATGATTCGTTCCAGCGTGATCGAAGAACTCGGCGAAGATTACGTCCGCACGGCTCGCGCCAAAGGTCTGAGCGAGAAAAAGGTCGTCTATAAGCACGTTTTGAAAAACGGTCTGATTCCCGTCGTGACGATTCTCGGTTTGCAATTGGGCGTTCTGCTGGCGGGCGCAATCATCACGGAAAAGATTTTCGGCTGGCAAGGCTTGGGTTTGCTTCTGCTCGACGACGGAATCGGCAAACGCGATTACCGCCTCGTGCAAGGCTGCGTTCTCGTTATCAGCGTTACATATATTCTAGCAAATTCTTTAACCGATATGGTTTACCGCCGGCTCGATCCGCGAATCAGGCTCGGATAGTGGTTCATTGTTCATTGTTGATTGTTAATTGTTAATTGATTATAAGGTAATAAATCTTTGATAGTTTCTTAAACAATTCACAATCAACAATGAACAATGAACAATGAACAATGAACAGACTTTCATACATCGGAATCGCCATCGCCGTAATTTTCATTTTGACGGCGATCTTCGCGCCGCTGATCGCCACACACGACGTGACGGCGCAAAATTTGCTGATGCGCTACGCCGCGCCGTCCGCAGAACATTGGTTCGGAACTGACGCGCTCGGACGCGATGTTTTTTCGCGCGTTGTTTACGGAGCGAGGATTTCTCTGCAAGTCGCTATCGTAGTTGTCACGGTTTCCGCCACAATCGGAATTTTTATTGGGGCAATTGCCGGTTTTTACGGCGGTTGGCTCGATAAAATTTTAGCCGGTTATGTTTTCAACGTCTTTCTCGCCTTTCCCGGTTTGCTTTTAGCAATCGCGCTCGTCGCATTTCTCGGCGCGGGGCTTTGGAAATTAATTTTGGCGTTGTGCGTTATCGGCTGGGTCGGTTACGCCCGCGTGATGCGCGGACAGGTTTTGAAAATACGCGAATACGATTTTGTGCAAGCCGCCCGCGCACTTGGCGCGAGCGATATGCGTATGCTTTTCACGCACATTCTGCCGAACGCGATTCAGCCGCTGATCGTGCAGGCATCGCTGGCAATGGCGGGAGTCGTCTTGTCCGAAGCGTCGCTGTCTTTTCTCGGACTTGGAATTCCGCCGCCCGCGCCTTCTTGGGGAACGATGATCGAAGAAGCTCGCGGCATAGACATTTTGTATAATTCGCCGCACGTTCTGTTTTTTCCGAGCATTGCAATCGCTCTGACCGTTCTCGCGTTCAATTTTATCGGCGACGGTTTGCGCGAATTTCTCGATCCGAAACAAAGAAAACGCTGAAAAAATGGAAGTTTCAGCCATAGATACAGATAAAAACAAAATTTAAAATACAAGTGATTTTATTCTCAGAGTCTGTTCAGTGTTTAAGAAAGAAATAATCTGTTGAGCATCAATCGCGTTATTGCAGCGTCCACAAATGTTTAGCTCGTGCGGCAATATCTCTAAGAAGCTGTTTGGCAATTGTATCGCAGGCTTCCAGCCGGCTGTCTTAGTGGCTTTCAGCCGCCAATTCGAGCGTTGTTTGCACGAATTCGCGGGAAGAGCAGATGAATTTGGCGGCAGGATGCCACCAAGACTGCCGGCAAGATGCCGGCGTTACGTTTTTTCCGAGTTTCCAAACAGCTTCTAATATCTTTTTTGTGTTTCTTCGCAGTTAAAATTTTTAATCTTCCTCAAACTCCAGATCAAGCGGCACGCGCGATGAAAGAAGATTACGGCTCATAATCAAACCCGTCCAAATCAGGATCGCAACGCACGAAACAGCCCAGCCGACGTTTGCAATCAACTGTTCCTCGAAAATCAAACCCAGAATAATCATAGGGATTCCGAAAATTGCGATTTTAAGCGAGGTCTTTTTGGCATTTTCCAGATTTTCGAGCATATTGACGCGGCTGATTTCCAACTCCATATATTCATCATCGTTGTTCAAACGCCGGAAATATTCGTTTTCATTCTTTGTCCAACGCCGCAAAGCGGGAGTTTCCGCCAGATGATAAGCCGTTCCGAAATGATGTATGACGTGCGCGATCTTGCCTTCACGAAGCGCGATTTCCGCCAAACCTCTGATCGAACGAAAACTAGACTCAGCCGTTTCCAGAGATTTGCGGAAAACTTTCCGGGCGCGTTCGGCGTTGCCGAATTGAAAATAACTTTCGCCCAGACGCGCGAGAAATAAATTGTCGTTCTGCCCGCGTTTTTCGGCAAGGCGCAGCAGAGCGATTGATTTGCGGTGAAGTTTCGCATCGCGTTCCGCGCCCGCCAGAGAATGCAGACATCTGGCAAATTCAAACAACAGCCAAGCGTCTTTCGGTTTGATAACGAGTGCGCGGCGAAACGCTTCGAGGGCTTGCAAAAGATAACCCGAAAGGCGAAGCTCATTGGCAAGACGGCGCAGATTTTCAACTTTTTCCAAATCTTCATCGCCGATTTCCCTTTCGGATTCCGGCGGTAACTTATTTTTATGCTGAAAATTGTTCAGCGAATTTTCCAGAACTTCCGCCGACGGAATCTTTGCAAATTTGGCTTTCATCAAAGTTTCCTTGGGTTCGGACAAATAATCGCGCAGTTCGATTGAGCGTGTATCAAGAGTGTTTTCCGACAAAAGCGGAAAAAGTTTGTGAATCAAACGGCGGTATTCTTCGCCGCCCGATGCAAATGTAAATTCCAGATTTTTCCCCTGAACCGAAGTTCGATAACGGTAAAAAACATTGCCGCCGCGTTTTAGAGCGCGTAAAGCCTGCGTTTCGACCTGCTCGACATCGGAAAGTTTAAGACTGTATTTTGCCGAATTAAGCCACGCCCAAATTTTCGGCACAAATCCCGTGCGGACGAGTTTTTTCCCGTCAAAAGTTATCCGGTCAGTCCAAGCCAACAGCGGAAAACCGATCCAACTCACGCATAAAAACGCTCCGCCGATCCAATTTTCGCTCAGATAAATCAGAAAGGCTGAAAAAAACGTCATCACGAAAAGCGCGGCAAAATAGCTGTTCGGCGGAACGCGTATTATGCTGATGTCTTTGCTGGATATTTTAGCGGACGATGTGCTTTGTGCAGAAACTTCCGCAGTTTTTGTCGGTGCAATGTTACTCAAAATAATTTTTTCCTCTGTTTGTAATTATAACAAATGACTAATCAAACGAAAATTTTTATAAATCAGATTTAAAATCAAAATAGAATACGATCTTTGAATCCGAATAAAATTCATTCCGATTTTCAGACGCATTCTATCAGCACGAAAACTATTTTCTCCGTTCGTTTTAACCGCCCATCGGAAAACCGGCGGGCATTTGCGGCGCGGGTTCTTGGATGGTTTTGGCTTTTTCCGGGTCTAAAGTTTCCAGTTTCTCTTTTGCTTCGCGGGCTGTAATTGACAGCGGAATCGGGTTTCCCTCCGCATCTTTCGCTTCGCTCGCATTTTTGGCAATTTCGTAATAAATTGCGGCGGCTTCCTTATTTTTTCCCTGCTTTTCGTAAATTTTGGCAAGCGCGATATTAATTGTATTTTTCGCCAAAATCGGATTGTCCGACGCGGCTAATTCCGTGTAAAGCGCGGCGGCTTCGTCTGGTTTTCCGTCAACGGTCAACGCCTGCGCCAAAGCGAATTTTGACAAAGTGCCGACTTCGCCGCCGTTATTTTTCAAGGCTTGAAGTTCCTGAATCGCCGCCGGACGATCAATCGAAAGTTTGGTCGTGGCGATAAAGTATTTCGCCTTTTCCGCCGCTTCGCCGCCGTATTTGTCGGCAACCGCCTGAAATTCCTTGATCGCGGTTTCGGCGCGTTGTTTTTCGGTTTTAAATGTTTTCTGCGTATTTCCCGGAACGGGAGATTCGGTTACAATCGCCTGAGAAGTTTCGATGGCGTTGCCGAGCGCGGCTTGCGCGGCATTTTTCGAGCGATGATTATACACGAAGAAAATTCCTGCAATTAAAATCAAAACTCCGAGTCCGGCTAGAACGTAAGTTATCGTTCTGCCTTGTCCTTCAAATTTTTTGCCGAAGTCTTCGATCCGGTCGCCAACCGTCGTCTGAAACTCGTCGTGAAACGCTTCTTCCGGTTTTTCCTCTTGGACGGGTTTTCTGAACTGCGCCGGAATTTTTCTCTTTTTTCTTTTATTACTTGCCATTTTTTTAAATTACTGCAAAATTTCTTTTGTCAATCGTTGTATAATTGTGAATAAGTTTTTTACCAAAAGAGTTCAATTTATCTTAAAATGGCGGCGAGAGCAAGTTTATAAAGCGTCAAATAGGAATTTGCAGGATAAAAAACCTCGAACAAAACTTTTTTTTATTTTTCGGGAACAATTTCAAAAAAACGGTGTCTAACAATATAATTCGCCCGGAAAAGCGAATTGGTAAATGCAGAATCTCTGATTAAAGAGAGGGGAAAACGACAGAGAATGTTCTTCAACAAGTCAATTACAATTGACGAGGAAGTTGCAATTGGAAAAGTCGCTCTGGCGGCGCAAAATTCTTCTGTCGGTTCGGCGATGGAAGCCGATTTTATTGAAAAGCTGAAAGCCGGCGACGCGGAAGCCTTTGATACGCTCGTAAATCGTTACACAAGCGACATTTACGCGCTTCTTTTCCGAATTACGCAAGACCGCGAAGAAGCCGGAGATTTAACGCAGGAAACTTTTCTGCGGGCGTTAAAAGCGATAAAAAAATTTCGCGGCGAAGCGGACATCAAAACGTGGCTTTACCGCATTGCGATAAACAACGCGAGAAACCGTTTTCGCTGGTGGAAACGCCGGAAACGCGAAAAAACAATTTCGATTGACCAACCGCTGGGAATGGATGAAAAACCTCTGAGCGAAACTTTTTCCGGCAGCGGTTCGAGTCCCGAAGAAGATGTTCTACGACGCGAGCGCGAAAAGTTTCTGATAAAGGCTTTGCAGGAATTGTCCGGTATTTTCAGAGAAGCCGTCGTTTTATGCGACATCGAAGGTTTTAGTTACCAAGAAATTTCCGTCGCGCTCGATATAAATATCGGAACGGTAAAATCCCGAATCGCCCGCGGACGCGAAGAACTTAGAAAAAAGTTAGCTGATATTTGAAAAAAAGCGGATGATTGACTCGCCCCGGTTTCACTTTTAATTTAACCAAAATCGGTGCCAACGAGAGGTCAAAAGGGTGACGAAAATGTTTTAAGTCAATTGCAAAAGAATTCAAAAGTTTGTTCGGTTTTATTTGAAAATGACCAACAACAACAACCGATAAACCGGATTCACTTTAGAGATTTTTTGCAAAAGTTGCTGAAAACAAAGCGTTGTTTTTTTTACGAGAAAACAGCCGGGGTCAGTGAGTCATTCGCTTTTTATAGTTTAGAGAGTTTAGGAGTTTGGAGAGTTTGGAGAGTTTGGAGAGTTAAAATTCCTAATAACAATTCTCTGAACTTCCAAAACTCTCCAAACTCTTTTAGAGGAAAGTAAGATGAACTGTGAAGAATTACAATTGAATATTTCCGTCTATGCGGACGACGCGATAAATGAGAAAGACCGCGCGGATGTTGATAATCATCTTGTTTCGTGTCCGCTGTGTCGTCAGAAACTGGCGGATTTTCAGTTGATAAAAAATAATCTGCGAACATTAGCCCGCCCGGAAATGCCGAGCGAGTTACTAAGTTCGATCAGAAGCCGCGTCAGGCAGGAAGTTTCGCCCGCGTATTTCGAGCCGCTTTTTTTGTTCAGGGAGAGTTTTTTCGGGCGGCTGAAAATGAATCTTGTTCCCTACGGTTTCGGCGCGGCTTTGTCGCTGCTTTTCTGCTCGGCTCTTTTGTTATCTCTGGTTTCAACGGCGAATAATATCG
Organism: Pyrinomonadaceae bacterium; assembly: GCA_965214585.1. Classification (GTDB taxonomy): domain Bacteria; phylum Acidobacteriota; class Blastocatellia; order Pyrinomonadales; family Pyrinomonadaceae; genus JAHCHG01. The sequence goes on from OZ243957.1 coordinate 4,356,183, forward strand.
AAACAAACACGACTTTTGCGGCAAACGAATCGGATAATAAACAAAATATTCTGCTTGCCGAAGCGACTCCGAGGGAAAATTTCGATGACTTTTATATCTCATCAAAAGAATTTGCTTCAAACAGGCTCGCCGTTTCGAGCGAATCGCCTTCGGTCAACCCGAACGGCGCGTTAATTGCGCTGACAAAATCTCTGGTGCGCGGCGAAATGAAGGATGAAGAAGTTGTCGTCGTCGCAGACGTTTTCGGCAACGGTCTGGCGAGAATTGACGAAGTAATCGAACCGTCAAGCAACCGCCGCGCCGTCGTCGAACTGCAAAAAGCATTGCAGTCCGATCCCGCTTACGCGCCGTTTGTTCCCGCAAAAATGGACGGACGCTCCGACAATGTGCGGATCATCTTAAAATTTCAGACGGTTAATGTTGTTTCCAACCCTAATTAGAATTTAGCTCTTCAACTTGAAAATTCCTCACCACCTCCTAAAAAATATTTCCAACTTGCCACCAATCGCTCAAAATTGTTATAGCTTTAAATATACAAATTTGAAGGAAATAAAAAATGAGCGAAGAAAATACATTGCAGGACAGTTTAGAAAATTTATTAAAAACAGTTGAAAAAAGTGCGGTTTTCGCGTTTGAAAATCTCGCCGATGTTATTACCGGAAAAGCCGACACTTTGCGCGACGGAACGGAACTCGATCCGGTGAAATTGCCCCGCGATCTTTACGCGCACGAAAAGGCGCAGACCGAATGGTGGTATTACACGGGACACGGCGAAACGGTTTCGGGCAGACGATTCGGTTTTGAATTGGTTTTTTTCAAACGGCGCACCGATTTGGATAAATTTTCACTCGTTCCGCTGCGGCTTCTCGGCAACCCTATCTATTTTGCACATTTTGCGCTGACCGATGTTGACGAAAAGAAATTTCGCTACGCGCATCGCAAAAGTTCAAACGGTTTGCTGGATTTTCCGGCTTCGGCAAGCGATAAACATTATCATTTACGGCTCGGCGACTGGTCTTTGCGCGAATCGCACGGAGCGCACGTTTTGCGCTCGACAATCGGCGATGAAGTCGTTTTTGAAGCGACGCTTTTGCCGAAAAAAGAACCGATCTTAAACGGCACGAAAAAGGATGGCGTTTCTTTTAAAGACGAAGGCGAAGCGTCCAGATATTTTTCATATACACGAATGGAAATGGAAGGCGATTTGACGAGAAACGGCGAAACCGAGCATTTTACGGGTTCGGCGTGGATGGACAGGGAATTCGGGACTTGGACACCGACGGAAAGACAGAAGGGTTGGGATTGGTTTTCGGTTCAACTCGATAATAATTGCGAATTGATGTGCTATCAACTGAGAAACAGCGCGGGCGGCGTTTCGCCGTTTTCAAGCGGAAATTTTGTTGACGCGGACGGAAATTTCACCACACTTTCGAGTGAAGATTTTGAAATCGAACCGACGGGTTTCTGGAAAAGTCCGAACACGAAGGCGACTTATCCGAGCAGTTGGAATTTGCGCGTTCCGAAATTTGATTTGGAGTTAAAAGTTACGCCCGTAATGCAGGATCAGGAACTGGACACGCGCGGCACGACGATGATAGTTTACTGGGAAGGCGCGTGCGAAGTCGGCGGAAAAGCGGGCGGCGCGGACGTAAAAGGCAACGCTTACGTCGAACTCGTCGGCTATGACCGTTCGCACGATCAACCGAATCTGGCTTACTTTTTGATGGGAAACAGCTTTGAATTTCCGCGCAAATCATTTTTTGGATTTTAAATTTTTATAATTCTATAATTAATGGACTCGAAATGAAAGAAACACAAGACTTTAACCAAATTAAATAAAATATCAATTATCCTTTCTGCTTTAGCTGAAGCTGTAAGGAATTTTTAATTATTTTTTGTAGTTCGGCTAAAGCCTTGTGTTTCTTTCATTTCGAGTCCACGAGTTAAAACCATTAGTTTCTACACAAGTCTAAAGGTTCTTTGATAATATCAGAAAGTATGAAATAAAAGTTCCGAATTTAGAACCACGTCTGCAAAGACGTTATAAAATGCTGGTGCGACAACATTTAAGTCTATCACAATCGGTGGCGAGCGGGTTACGTGCCTTGCCAAAAACAAAAGAGCCGTTTGCGGCAGCACAGGCGGCGTGGCGTTTTTTTGCTAATGAACGAGTTAGTTTGCCTTCTTTGGCAGAACCTCTGATTGATTATGCCGGGCAGGTAAGTGATTCTAAAGTCAATAGATATGCACTTGTGATGCACGATTTTAGCGATCTAAACTATACGACTCACGAGAGCAAAGCCGATCGGATCAGATTATGTAATAATTTGGAGCAGGGCTATTTTTTGCAAAGTGCATTGCTGGTGTCTGACATCGAAGGCGAACCGTTAGCACCGCTTTACATTGGCTTGGAAGCCGACGATGGAGTGCATTCATCAAGACGCGAAAAGCCTTTGCCGCGTCGTCGGCAATTAGATGAATTAAACAGGACATTCGGCTATGTCGAAGGACTCGGATTAGCCAAGCCGTGTGTTCACATAGTTGACAGACAAGCCGATTCTCTGCTTCATTTGAGGAGATTTATCAGATGCGGAAGGCAGTTCGTGATTCGTTCAAATGATGTTCGGCGAGTGAAATTAGGCGAGGAGAGTTTGCTGCTCAAGGAAGTCGAAGAGCGAATCAAGGAAGATTTTCAATATGTTCGGGAAGTCAAGTATCCGGGACGCAAAGCGTTTCAGTATGTCGCTGAAACGGAGGTTGTGTTGGATCGAATAGGACGCACGAAACGTCCAACCAAAGAGCAGCCCGATAAGCGAAAGTTAATCAAAGGAAAGCCGATCAGATTGAGATATGTGTTATCTGAGGTGCGGGATAAAAAAGGCAAAGTCTTGGCGGTTTGGCGGTTATGGACGAATGTTCAAAGGCAAGTAAAAGCAGAAGAGATTGCCCTTTGGTATTACTGGCGATGGCGAATCGAGAGTTTCTTCAAGTTGCTCAAAAGAGGCGGACAGCATTTGGAACAATGGCAACAAGAATCGGCACAAGCAATCGCCAAACGGTTGATGATAGTCGCACAAGTCTGCGTGATCGTCTGGGCATTAGCAGCATCCAAAGAAGAAAAAGCAAAGGAGCTAAGAAAGTTTTTAATCAGACTAAGCGGCAGACTAATGAAACGCGGAGTTGAATACACAATTCCGGCACTACTCGCCGGAATGTGGCAGTTTCTAACGCTAATAGATGTGTTAGAAAGCTATACGACGGCAGAACTAGAAGAAATAACCAAAGAGTTTTTACAAATAATCGGTTCGCAAACAGATTTTAAAGATGTGTAGAAACTAATGGTTAAAACTCGTGGCAATTCATAAAAAACGAATTATTTTTTTATAATTCCCTTCAAGTCCTCTGCTAATTGCTTATCCAAATCGAGCAGAGCGTTATACTGCTCGTCGGCTAGATTTTGCTTTTGGTCAACAAAATAGGCGATTCCCAAGTTGTAACGCGCTCTGGCAAAACGCGGGCTGAGTTCGAGGCTTCGCTCGTAAGCCTGAATTGCTTTTTTGACTTCTCCGGTTGAATAATAAGCACTTCCGAGAAGATAAAAACCGTCTGAATACTCCGGGTTTTCCTTTGTATATTTTGTTAATCCGTCAACGGCTTTGGTGAAATGTTCTTTGGCTTCGGCGTTCTTTTTCAAACCGAGATACACAAAGCCGAGATAAAGATGCGTTTCACCGTCGTCGGGGCTGAGTTCGAGCGCTTGATTACAAATAACTTTTGCTCGCGGATAATTTTTCAGCGAATTATAACCGCGACACATATTTGTATAAGCCATCGCCTGATTCGGATCGAAAACCAAGGCTCTTTCGGCTGAACCGATGGCTTCTTCCGGCTGTCCGGCGAGGCTCTGATACCAACTCAAATCTACATACAATCCGGCATCTTTCGGATATAAAAGAAGACCTTCTTTCGTAATAGCGATGGCATCCTTGAATTGACTTTTCATTCGGTAAATTTCGCCCAGAGTCGGATAAATTCCGTAAATTTCCGGTTTTGTTTCCTTCGCTTTTACAAAGGCTTTGACTGCCTCATCATAATTCTTACTTTTCTGCATTCCATCGCCGATCAGATAATAAGATTCGCCGAGAAATTTCGTTTTATTGTCAACGGCTTTTCGCGCCGCTTCCGCCTGAGCCTGCGTGTTGCCTAAATTAAAATGCGAATTGGCAATGAAAAAATACACGTCCGATTTATTGGGAACTGTTTCAACAATCTGCTCATAGTATTTCAGAGCATTTGCGTAATCATTTTTCGCGTAATAAATATCGGCGAGTCCCGCCTTGAACATTACGTTTTCAGAATCGAGTTTAAGACCTTCCGCCGCGTCTTTGAAAGCATCGTCAAAATTTTTCAGTTGATAATTTACAAACCAGCGCACTTTGTAAACTTCGAGCGGCGGATGCTGCTGCTCGAAGGCGGTGTTGAGTGCGCTCAAAGCCGTATCGAATTCTTTGAGATTATAATGCGAATAACCTTTCCAGAAATGTGCATACGGATAATTCGGCACTAACGTCAAGGCTTTTGCGTAATAATCAATCGCTTGGGCATATTGCTTGCGGTTAAACATCGTATCGCCGTTTTTAACAAGTTCTCTGGCTTCTTTTAAATCTTTTTTGCTTTGCGCCGCGACGTTGTTGACGCTCAAAGCGAAAAAGGCTGTAAAAAGTAAACAGTAAGTAACGAATATCGGTAAAATCTTTTTTTTCATCATTCTTAAATCCTCAAATTATGGAAGAATCTGCGGACGCGGAGTTTTAGCCGGTTTCGGTTTCGGTGTCCGCGTTCTGATCGGTGCAGGAGTTCTAACAGGTGTCGGGTTTACAGCCGCCCGCGTCGGTTTTGGTGTCGGTTTCTGAGTCGGAATTTCAGCCGGCTCTTCTTCGGTGTTTGCGTTCGTATTTGTTTCGGCATTCGTGTTTGAATTGTCAGTATCGGCGATCATTATATCGGGAGTTTTCTCCGGCGATTGTTCGACTACGGCGGACGGCGTTGCCTGCGGAGTGTCGTTTTCGACAACCGTATTTGAATTGTAAAAATACCAACCCGCGCCGGCTGCCCCGATTACCAATAAAAGTAACGCGGACAATCCGCCGATTATCGCAAAAATCTTTCCCTTCGAGCCTTTTTTGGCAGCAGGCGAGGCAGCTTTGGGAACGGAAGTTTGAACATTTGCGGCAGCGGGCGTTTGTGAATTCAGATTGCGCGGCGGCGCGAAACTTTCGCCCGAATACGGAACGGCGGCAGGCGCAGCCGATTCCTGACGATTCGGAACAGAACCGAAATTCATATCCTCGTCAATATCGTCGGTATAATTTTCGTCATCCAGAGAAAAATCCGTATCTGCCTCTTTTTTATCGAATGAAATCAATGGAACTGTCGCACCCGGCGCGAAATTTTCGTCTTCGATAAAATCATCCGCCGTGTTGAAATCATTCTGCGCCGGAGTTTCTGAAACGCCGCTGAAATCATCTTCCGCATCAAAATTTTCGGTGAAAGAATTTGCAGTCGAATTTGTCTGCTCGCCCGCGTTCGCATAATTGTTTTGATATTCCGAAATTGCCGGCGTTGAACCGGCGATAAATACTTCCGTTTTTACGCCCGACTGCAAAGGTTCTGAAGAAGTTGACGGCGGCGAATCGGTTCTGACAACCGAATCAATTTTTGAATGCGCCTTTGCAGATGAAACAAGTGAATCGTTCTGCGCTTCCGCTTTCGCCGCTTCGACCATCTGAGCCGCGTCAATGTGCGGCATTGCAACCGTTTCCATACCCGACTGCGGAAGTTCGGCGTTTGATGCGGTCTGATTTTGTGCAGGCTCGTTAAAACCCTGCGTATTCGGTTTGACGGATTTCGTATTTGTTTCGATTTCCTTGTCATTCGTATTGAAAGCAACCGTGTTAGCCGTCATTTCCTGCTGAACTGTGGCATACGCGGTGCGGAGAGCCTTCTGCATTTCGCGGGCGGTTTGAAATCTTCTGTCCTGACTAATATCCAGAGCCTTCATAAGCACTTGGGAAATAGCCGGAGTTATTTCGGGATTTAGTTCGTGCGGCGGTTTCAGCGGATCGGAAAGACCGCTTAACAGAGCGTCCGCGCGAGTCAGAGCGTCGGACGGCACGAAATTTGTTAAAAGTTGATAAAGTGTTGCGGCTAAAGAATATATGTCGCTGCTCGCATTTGTTCCCGTGCCGCGAATCTGCTCCATCGGCGCGTAGTGCGGCGTGTATCCGACGACGCTCCCGGTTGATGAAAGCCTCGTGTTTTCAACCGAATTTTTTGAAAGTCCGAAATCGAGCAGAATTATATGATTGGAATCGGTCAATTTCAGATTTTGCGGCTTTATATCGCGGTGAATAATCGGCGGATCGTTCGTGTGCAGATAATTCAAGGCTTCGAGCAATTGATCCGACCAAAACAAAACCCAGCTTAATGGAAAAGGTTTGTTTGTAACTTCCAGACGCGCCGACAGATCATCGCCCGGAATATGCTCCATTACCAAATATTGATTTTCGTCTTCCTGAAAATGATCGCTGACTTTCGGCAAAACCGGATGCCGCAGACGCGCCAGCGTGCGGGCTTCGCGCTCGAACGCATTGGCATACATTTCGTCATCGGTGAAATACGTCCGCTTGAGAGCCATCGCGCTGCCGAGCCGCTGATCTACAGCCAGATAAACCTCGCCCATTCCGCCTTTTCCAATCAAATGAACGACTAAATAACGATTCTGCAATAAAGTATTCGGAGCTAATGGTTTCATAAAATACGAGTTTCCAATAAATTAATTTTACAATAAATCAAGGGCTAATCAGCAAATCTTTCTGCGGCATCATCGCTTCGCGTCCTTCGTGCTGCCAGCAACGCCCGCCGCCTCTGACTTTTCTGGAACAGGCAGTTCCCTTTTTTGTTTGTGCGCCGCAAAAATAGACGGGCAAATCTGCATTTTTTTGCTCAATACGCGGCTGCCGAACTTTCACTTTCCCGATCACAGGCGTTTCAAGCGGCTCGACCTCTGCTTTATTTTGAACGTCCTCGACCAAAGCGGCTTGCATTTCATCCGTGTCTGAAATTTTATTCGGCAAAACATCTCTGTCCGCCGATTCTATATTTGCTTTCAGTAAATTTGCCGATGATTGTTTGACCGCAAGATTCGCGGCAGGCTCGTGGTTTAGAAAATATCCGCCAATGCCGACAATTCCAAAGAAAAGTCCCAAACCCAAAATTACGCGGGGCATCCAGTCTTCCAACTTAAAATTTGTTTCGCACAATTGGCAGAAACGACTGCTTGCCAATAAATTCCTGTTGAGATTTTCTTCGATTTTATCGCCGCATTCACAGCAGTATTTGGGTTTATATCCCATAAATTCCCTTCTTTTTGTAAAATTATATTAAAATAATAAGCTGAAAACATCTTTAATTCCAGAGTTTCAGCCGTAATTTACTAAGTATGATGCAATATATTATAAACTAATTTTCATATAATGTTAAGATTATTCTCAAATTTTTACCCGTATGCAACCCGAACTTGCTCGATTTGCGTCTGAATTATTTACAATCGTTATGTCATTTAAACAATCTCTATTTTTAGTTTTAATTTTCATTTCCGGCTTTTTAAACGTTGCGGCTCAAGAGCCTGACGAAGAAATTATCAAGGTGGATTCGCCGATTGTGCGTTTAAATGTCGGAGTTGTTGATGATCGGGGTCGCCCGATCACGGATTTAAGCGCGGCGAATTTTACTTTGTATGAAAACGGCGTAAAACAAAAGATCGGGCGTTTTCAGCCGACGGCAACGCCGTTCAGCGTCGCGCTTCTTCTGGATATGAGTGGCTCGACCATTCCGTATCGCCAGATTATCGCGCAGTCGGCAATCCGTTTTATTGACGCGCTCGCGCCTGATGACCGCATCGCCGTTATCGAATTTTACGATAAAGTCAATCTCCTTAATGATTTTACGATTAATCGAAAATCCATCGTTCATTCGATCAGCGTCGCCAACGGGCGCGGCAAAACGCAGCTTTATAAAGCGTTGGACTTCGCGCTCGAAAAACTTTCCAAAGAATCGAGCCGCCGCAAAGCAATTATCGTTTTAACCGACGGACGCGATACGGTTGTCGAGAGTTCCGATAATGATCTGCTCGAAAAACTCTCTGAAAATGAAATCGCCGGCGAATTTAAACCCGAAAGCAATATTATTCTCAACAATATGCTTTCCAAAGCGGACGCTCAGGGCGTTACAATTTATCCTCTCGCTCTGCCGACAAGCGATCCGAACAGCATAACCAACCCGACAAAAATTCAGATCGCAAAGTTTACCGCCGCCCGCGCACGGCTTGAAACCTTAGCCAAACGCACCGGCGGAACGCTCAATAAAATCAATCGCCTCGAAGATATGAGCCGACTTTACGCCGCCGTCGCCGCCGATCTGCGAACGCTCTACACCATCGAATACGAACCGATTAACAACGAACGCGACGGCAAATGGCGCGAAATAAAACTCGAACTCGATAAACCCGAACTCATCTCCAGAACAAAAACAGGATATTTTGCCAAATAATTCGCCTTATTACTTGACACGAAACGATATGATTTGTAGTCTATTATTTCGCTTTATGCACCCGTAGCTCAGTTGGATAGAGTGCTTGACTACGAATCAAGAAGTCGTAAGTTCGAATCTTGCCGGGTGCATTTTAATTTTCTTCTAGCTGGTTTGAAATGCCTTTCAAGACTTGCACAAAATGCAGTATCTCCAAATCTGAAACGGAATTTAATTTCAGAAATCGTGCGGCTGATAAGAAACATTCTTATTGCAGAGAATGCGGTAAACTCTATAAAAGAAAACACTATAAAAATAATAAAAAACAGTATTTGAAAAGAAACAACAAATCTTTTTCAAAACGCCGGGAACTCGTGCGTCAACTTAAATCTCATCCCTGTATGGATTGCGGCGTTCAATATCCCTTCTATGTAATGGACTTCGATCACCGCGAAGATGAAACGAAATTTTATACGTTAAATCGAATCGAGCGTATAGGAATGAACAAATTAAAACAGGAAATCGCAAAATGCGATGTCGTTTGTTCAAATTGCCATCGTGAAAGAACTCATCAACGAATGAACCGGAAAAAACTTCTCGATTCGTAGAAGTTTAATTGTTTACCTAAACTACTTAATTTACTGATGATTATGCCTTATTAGTCTGATTTTTAAGTTTTTGGTTTAACTTTTGCGGGCGCAGAGCAACCCTTCCTAACCTGTAAATTTGATAAGCTGTTGCTTTTTCACTTTATCTTGAACAGATTACTACAATTAACTGCTCAAGAATAAAAAGATGGCAGGTCAGGAAGGGTTGCTCTCTCGCCCGCTTTCAAAAAGTGAAAATGCTAAAGGATTTAAAAATTGCTCTACTTATCAATCATCAGTAAATATCCTCTAAAAATACCAAATGATTCAACCGAATTGTCGCAGAATCTGCTCGATAAACATTAGTTGATAAACTCTAAACGCTTTTTGCCCTGCAAATTGCCGTCGGTTAAATCCGACTCTAAACTATTGCATTATCTTACATTTAATTAAGCGTCGGCTTTATGTAGAATAAAAAATTATGACATTTCTCTCGTGGATGGCTCTGGTCGGCGGTTTGCTTTTGATGATGGCTTTATCGTCGGCATATCTGCGGCGCATTCCTATTTCGACAGCTTTTATTTATATGGCAATCGGCATCGCGGTCAGCCCGTTCGGGTTCGGTGTCGTGTCCGTGGATATTCAGGCAAACAAAGTTTTTCTCGAACATCTGACCGAAATTGCGGTGATTATTTCGCTTTTCGTCGGCGGTTTGAAACTGCGTCTGCCCTTAAAAAATGATGCGTGGTCGGCGGCATTTCGGCTTGCTTTGCCGGTAATGCTTTTTTCGATTATCTGCATAGCGATCTTTGCTCATTACGTTTTTGGTTTCGGTTGGGGAATTGCGGTTCTGCTCGGCGCACTGCTCGCACCGACTGATCCGGTTTTAGCTTCGTCGGTTTCGGTTGAAGGAGCGAACGACAAAGACCTTATGCGCTACGGACTTTCGGGCGAGGCGGGACTTAATGACGGAATGGCTTTCCCGTTCGTCGTTTTCGGACTTTTGATGTTGGAGAACAATGGTTTGGGAAGCTGGATCGGCGGATGGGCTTTGCATCGGCTCGTCTGGGCAGTTCCCGTCGGGCTTTTGGTCGGTTACGCGCTCGGCTTGGGCATCGGCTATTTGGCAATCTGGCTTCGCAACAAATACAAAGATTCAGCCGCGCCGAACGATTTTCTCGCGCTGGCTTTGATCGCACTTTCCTACGTTTTCGCCGAATGGGTCGGAGCGTGGGGATTTCTTTCGGTTTTTGCGGCAGGTTTGGGTTTGCGCCAAGCGGAAATTAAAACCGTCGAAGAAAATCCGATTGGCGACAACCGTAAAGTTTTTGAAGATTTGGCGGAAATTGCAGAAAAGGAAAATCAACAAAATGATGCAGAAGACGAAAGTTCACATACGCCCGCCGAAAACGTCGTAGATGTCGTGCGCGAAGACGAAGCGATGAAAGAACCGGCAATCGCCGCCGGAGTCGTCGTTTCCGAAGCCGTTTCGTTCGGCGATACGGCGGAACGTCTGGCGGAAGTTTTTCTCGTGATAATCGTCGGCGTTTGTCTGTGGAATTATTGGGACTGGCGGGCAATTCCGCTGGCTTTGGTTTTCTTTTTTGTAATTCGCCCGATTTTAACGCAGATTTTTCTGCTCAAAACGCCGACGGGCAAAATGCAGAGATGGATGCTCGGCTGGTTCGGCATTCGCGGAATCGGCAGTATTTATTATCTCGCTTACGCCTTAAATCACGGCTTGCAAACAAACGCCGAAGATTTGATCTCGCTCGTGATCTCGGTAATTGCACTAAGCATTTTGATTCACGGATTTTCGGCGCAGCCGGTTTTAGAAAGATACGAAAAATCACTTGCGGAATAGATTTTTTTCTTGGAGGCTGTTTTAAAAAAGTAACGCCGGCATCTTGCCGGCAGTCTTGGTGGCTTCCAGCCGCCAAATTTTTCTGGTTTTTTCCGAATGTTCGAGTAAATAACGCTCGAATTGGCGGCAAGATGCCACCAAGACAGCCGGCTGGAAGCCTGCGATACAATTTCCAAACAGCCTCCTAAAAGCCGTGTTCAAACACTTTCTCAAAACAAAGCTATTTGTTTGAAGACATAATATTTTCCAGAATTTCTTCCCTGCTTTTGCGGAGATCGAAAACTTCGGATTTCGCACTTTCGGTTCTCGGCGGTTGAGAAAAAGGATCAACCTGCATCGGAAGCCCGGATTTTTCCAGATGGGCGGTAATTATTTTTGTTAAAAGTTCCTGCTCGAATCTTGTAATGTCCATAAATTTCGCGCCGATTCCGTTGTCAGCCGATTGATACAGGGCTTTGCAGGCGAGAGGCAGAAAATTTTTGTCGGGCAGTTCAAGAAGCATCCTGAATTCATCGCCGACATATATGGTTTCATCCCAATCTATCAGACAACCGCCGATGCTGATCTGCGTCATCGAAGTATTTACTTTTTCGCCGTATTTCGTAAATCTTACGGCGGGAATATCGAGCGAAAATCTAATATGTTTTCTTTTTTCTATGGACATACCGGGAAATGTTTTTCGGGAAATTTTGTAGTATCAGAATTTCTTACAAATATATACTAACGATTACTGATATATAATAGCAAGAATTTATGCAAATAAAAAAGCATCCGCCGTTTAAAACGAATGCTTTCTGCAAATTAATCCGTAATTCGGGTTAATTATTCGCCGCTTCGGTTTTTCCGCAATGCTTGCCGAAAGCGTCAATCAAAGTCTGCGCGATCATCATCGGCGGACGACCTTCGAGGTCTTTGCGTTCAAACATTTCGACGAGTTCGCCGTTTTTCAAAATCCCGATGGCGGGCGAAGACGGCTGATAATCGGTAAAATAATCACGCGCAACATCCGTCGCGTCAATATCAGCACCGGCAAAAACCGTGATCGTTTTGTCCGGTTTCGCCGTCGAATTCTGCAAAGCCGCCGCGATTCCGGGACGAACTCCGCCCGCCGCGCATCCGCAAACCGAATTGACGACGACCATCACAGTTCCATCGGTATTTTCCACCGCTTCCTTCACCTGTTCGGGCGTTTTTGTTTCCTCGATTCCAAGCTGCGCCAACTCCTGACGCATTCCGTGTATCATAATTTCCGGGTATGGCATAATTTTTATAATCCTTTTTTATAAAATAAATTAACAGTAAAAATTCAATCTTTATTTTTAATTCAAGTATGAAACTTTCAATCGGATTCGTCAAGTTTTGCTTTGAAAAGGAAATGCAAATAAAAAATTACGGCAAAATTTTAATATTTGTTTTCAGCGGAATCGCATCGAAAATCTCCTTCATATCATCATTTGCCAGCGCGATGCAGCCGTGCGTCCAATCCGTCGCCGCGCCGTTTCCGTGTATATAAATCTCGCCGCCGAGTTTCGTTTTTTGCAGCGGAGTTTTCTTTTCTTTTATCGCTTTTACAATCGAATCGTGTTCCGCTTCGGTTATCAAATCGTTTGCTAAACCGCGTTTTGCGTCTTCGATTGACGGATAACTTACGCCGATTGACAAATAAAAATTGCTCTTGTCGTTTTTCGTAAAAATATAAAAATCGCCTTCCGGCGTTTTGCCGTCGCCTTCGATTTCTTTATCGCCGACGGGCGCGAAACCGAGCGCGACATTATAAGTTTTAACTAATTTTTCGCCGTCGTAAACTTCCAGTTTTCTCTCTTTCTTTTTCACGACAAGACGCGGATTTTCGAGTTCAGGCAAAGGCTTATTTTCCGACATACTTTTGGAAATTGTCTTCAGCGGATTTTCCATCTGCAAAAGCGAATTTCTCTTATCCGCAGTTTTTGCAAAAGCGAAAATTATCAATCCGACAAGCAAAATCACGGCGAAACCGAATATAAACAATTTTTTCATTTTTCTGATTTCCAAATTTTCCCAATTTTAACTTCGTGTCTTCTTCGTGTTTCTTCGTGATTAAATTTTCCCGTCCGAAATCGAAACTTTCCGCCAATCGTCGCCGTCGCCTTCTATTTTTACACGAAAAACCTTTTTTACAAAAGAAAAATCTTTCAGACGCTCCGACCATTCGCAAATGACAACCGCCGTTTCATTTTCCAGAATGTCTTCCAAACCAACTGCAAATGCGACATCCGAATTATCATCCAAACGCCAGAAATCTATGTGATAAACGTCAAATTTTTCGGTTTTGTAAAGATTGACAAGCGTAAACGAAGGGCTTGTAACTTCGTCCGCGTCGTAATCGAGCGCGTATAAAACGCCTTTTGTAAACAGAGTTTTTCCCGCGCCGAGTCCGCCTTCGAGCAAGATAATTTCGCCGCCTTGCAGTTTTTCGCCGAAACTTTCGCCCAAATCAAAAGTTTCCTGCGGCGTTTTGCAGACAAAATTTTCGGTTTTCGGTTTTCGGTTTTCGGTTTTTGAATCTAAATTCATACGGTGTTTATCCGCGTCCTTTTTCTTTTCTGATTCGCGCTTATTCGCGCCGATTCGCGGGCAAATTTTCAAATGGTTTTTCCAACTTTGCAAATGCCGCGCCCAAACATTCGCGCACGTCGGACGCGAGCATCGCGCGTTTGCCGAATTTTTCCGCCGCAATGTCGCTTGCCAAACCCGAAATATAAACCGCCGCAGCAACCGTTTCAAAAATATCAACTTTCATCCGAACCGCTTGCGCGACAAATCCCGCAACAATTCCCGTCAGAGTGTCGCCGTTTCCGGCTTTTCCGAGTCCCGAATTTCCCGTCGGATTTATCACGACGCGATTATCCGGCGCACCGATCAAAACTCTCTCGCCTTTCAAAACCAAGATCACTTTATGCTTTTCCGCAAAATTCCTGACGGCTTTCACGCGGTCTTTTATCCTATCTTTATTTTCCGTTCCCAAAAGCCTCAAAAATTCGCCTTCGTGCGGAGTCAAAATCAGCGGCAATTCGCTTGAGCCTTCCAAATCAAACGGCGCAAGCGCGTTCAAACCGTCGGCATCAATCACAATCGGCGTTTTTCGTTTCGTTACGACTTCGCGGACAAAATCTTTCGTCGTTTTTTCCGTCGAACTCAAACCGCATCCGATTCCTGCGACATCAACTTTTTCAGTTAATTTTTCTATATTTTCAAACGCCTTTTTCGCAATCGCGCCGTTTTTCGTTTCGGGTAAACTTAGCGTGATAACTTCCTCATAAATTTTAGCCGCAACCGCCGCCTGCGCCGATTCGCTCGTCGCCACGCTCGTCAGACCAACTCCCGAAATCATCGCCGAATTTCCCGCCAAAACTGCCGCGCCCGTATATTCTCTTGAACCGACAATTAAAAGCGCGTGTCCGCGTTTGTTTTTATAGGAATCGCTTGTAAATTTGGTTAGCTTTAGCCAATACTGAGCATCAAATTCTTCTGAAATAAATAACTGTGATTCAGCTTTTTCCTTTAGTTCATACGGTGAACCGATATTTTCTATAAAAAGTTCACCGTTTGATTTATAATTTGGAGCTAAAACATTTGCAGGTTTTGCCAACGTAAAAGTTACGGTCAAATCAGCCTTAAAACAATTCTTAAATTCATTAGAAGAATCGGCATTTAGACCGGATGGAATATCAATTGAAACAAATAGCGGATTTTTCTCTCTAATATTCTTTTGACACTCAAAAAAGTAAAATAAGTCGCTTAAAGTTTTATCAATCGGACGAGTTAAACCTGTTCCGAAAACTGCATCAATAATTACGTCATTTCTTAAAAATTGAACTTTTTTAGTCTGGTCAATTTCCTCGTTTTCGTAAAAAAGTAAATATGGTGAAGACGGATATTCTCTTTCGTCAATCTTTTTTATGATTTCAAAATTAGTTTTTGCATCGCCTTTTGTTTCGCTAACTTTTCCGAACAAATATACATCAACATCTGCACCTTGCGTCCACAAAATCCGCGCCAAAGCCGCGCCGTCGCCGCCGTTATTGCCTTTGCCGCATAAAATCAAAAATGATTTTCCTTCAACCGAACCGCCGAGTTTTTCAGTTATAATTCGAGCAGCGGCGTGCGCGGCGTTTTCCATTAAAATTATTGACGGAATGCCGTATTTTTCCGTTGTCAGTCGGTCAACTTCGCGCATTTCTTCGGCGGTTAAAACTTTTTGCATATTTATTATTAAATCAATAGGAATCAAGATAATCGAAACAGGCGGAAACCCGCGTGTCAACAAGGGTGCTGTCAATAGCTCTAAATTTTTCCAAATAAACAGCACCCTTCATACTGCTAATCTTATAGAGGTTTTGTAAAATGTGGTTTTAGCTGTATTTTTGCTCTATCAAAGCGACATATTTATTCAAAAAGCGGCAAATTTAAGTAACAAAATTAAATAGTCTATTTTTAAGTTTTTCGTAATTTAACTTTTGCGGGCGCAGAGCAACCCTTCCAGACCTGCGATCTTTTTATTCTTGAGCAGTTAATTGTAATGATCTGCTCAAGATGAAGTAAAAAAGCGCAAGTTTATAAAATTGACAGGTCTGGAAGGGTTGCTCTGCGCCCGCTTTCAAAAAGTAAAAATGCCAAATAATTTAAGAATTGCTCTATATAAATAGCAAAATCAAAATAGACATCATTATTTTACAAAATTCGGCTGATTTTGAAGAGATTCAGCTATAATTATTTATGGAATAGTTAAGTGTAGAAGCACTCAATTTTCCTGCTTTTCAAAACTCCTACAAGATTAGCATAACTGTCGGGTTTCCGCCTTTGTTTTTCCATAACTTAATATAAATTGCCATAAACGACGGAAAAAAGCCAAAAAAAAGAGCCGCATTTTTTTTATAAATGCGGCTCTAAAGGTTCTTAATCTGGAGAATGTGAACAGCAACGAAAAAAATGATTCAGCCAAATTCAATTGCCACTGTGTTTGACCGACTTCTTTTTTTCCGTTATTTAAAGAAAAGTGTTATTCAAACGATTTTTCCAATTTATTCGGAAAATAAAATGCTCCCGGCAGGAATTGAACCTGCGACCTTTCGCTTAGGAGGCGAACGCTCTATCCAACTGAGCTACGGAAGCAGAAGCGATTTGGGATGTCGGATTTGGGATTTTATGTTCCGTATCCGTTTTTCCATAATTTTTAAGAATCGTATCTTATTAACGAATTTATGTTGTAATCGCTTAATTT
Source organism: Pyrinomonadaceae bacterium (assembly GCA_965214585.1). Classification (GTDB taxonomy): domain Bacteria; phylum Acidobacteriota; class Blastocatellia; order Pyrinomonadales; family Pyrinomonadaceae; genus JAHCHG01. The sequence goes on from OZ243957.1 coordinate 4,372,483, forward strand.
TTCGCGTCCTTTTAGAAAATCGAGTTCGACGATGAAAAGGATTTTAGCGATTTTTCCGCCGACTTTTTCGACCAGATCGGCAACGGCTCTGGCAGTTCCGCCGGTGGCGAGCAGATCGTCAACGATCAAAATATTATGATTTTCGCCGAGCGCGTCTTTGTGCATTTCAACCGTGTCCTGCCCGTATTCCAGATCGTAGGAAACCGAAACTTTTTCCCAAGGCAGTTTATTCGGTTTGCGAACGGGAACAAAACCCGCGCCGAGTTTGTAAGCAACCGGAGTTCCGAAAATAAATCCGCGCGATTCGATTCCGATCACCGTGTCAATTTTCTCGTCTTTGACCTGCTCGACAAGCCAATCAATCGTCATCTTAAATCCGTCCGCATCTTGCAAAAGCGTTGTAATATCGTAAAAATTTATGCCCTCTTTCGGAAAATCCGGCACTTCGCGTATAAGTTTTTTTATTTGTTCCATATTTGTTGATCGTTCATTGCTGATCGTTCATCGTTAATTGAAAAGAACAATGAACTATTTACCATTAACAATGAACAGCATCTATCTTTCAATTCTGAACGACGAATATAAACCTTCCGGTTCTACAACTATTTCCTCGATTTCGTCAACTTTGGCGTGCATCGGTCCCGTTGTTAAATCTTTTTGAAACTCACTAACCGCTTTTTCGCCGCCTTCCGCGTAGGCTTCAACCCGCCCGTCTTCGAGATTTTTAACGTATCCCGTAACCTGATGCCGCGCCGCCGCACGCTGCGTGAAAAAGCGAAACCCGACTCCCTGCACAAGTCCCGATATGTAAAATTTTCTGGCAATTTTCATAAGTAATAGTTTGGAGAGTTCGGAGAGTTTTGAGAGTTGAATTTAACCGTTACAATTTTTCAAACTCTCCGAACTCTTAAACTTTCAAAACTCCCCGAACTCTCCAAACTTCCCGCTTATCCCAAAGCGTCGAGGCATTCGCCCAAACTTCTCTGCCGGCAAGTGTAGATCGGCATTCCGCGCAGAGTGAATTTGCTCGCCGTCGTTTCGCGTAATTCTTCGGCTAAAGCCAAAAAATCTTTGGGTTCGTCGGTTTCAAATGAGATTATAAATTCCTGTTCGCTAAAACCGAAAGCGTGCGTCAGGTGAATTTTTATATTTCCGAATTTTTTGCCGACCATAAAATTTTCTTCGATCAAACTGATTCGTTCATCGTTTGTTTTCTCATACCAATTTGCGTGTTTCGCGCACGGGTAAACAAAATGATATTTTTTCTCGCCGGCGATTATGTGATAACGGTCTTCGATGCTTTCGTGAGCCGTTGGCGCGATGAACATACGCTTTTTTGTTACCGATAAATAATTGTCGGTTGTTTCTAAAAAACTTCCCAGATTCGTGCGGTAAAGTTTCGCCGTCATTTCCTGAATCAGATCGAGCGAACTGCCGATTCGCCAAAACATCAAATCGGCTTTTGAATCGAAACCGACCAGAGAATATGAAAAAAGGAGAAAATTTTCGTTATACTTTTTAAACGTCGCCCGGAATTCTGTTTTGAAAATCCGCTTCGTTTCCGCATTTAGTTTTCGCCATTCGGGATTGACGCGCAAAAACATAAAATTAACGAATTGTTTATCAATAACCGGAAATTTATGAGGTTCTTTATTATCGCAGACAAGCCGTAAATTCCCGGCTTCCGCGTCCTTTTTTTCTGATTCCAATAATTCCATCGCCGTTAAATCTAAAGTCGGAGCGTTAAACATTCCGCGAAAAATTTTACCTGCTTATTGTGCCAAGTTTTATTAACATTGTCCAAAGCGCAGAATTTCAGGTTTTGCTATAATCGGAATAAGTTTTGTAAACAAGAGATTATCTATGAAAAGCGAAAATCAAACAAACCACATTCCGCCGTCAACCAAAGGCTGGGTTAAATTATTAGCCAGAATCGGTTTTATTTCCAAAGGCGTTGTTTATATCACGGTTGGAATTCTCGCCGCGCTTGCCGCATATACGACAAAATCGGAAGCCAGCGGTTCACGCGGTGCTTTGCGGGCGATTTTTGAACAGCCGTTCGGCAGGTATCTGCTGCTTGCCGTCGCCGTCGGATTATTCGGATATATGATCTGGCGTTTCGTGCAGGCGTTTGAAGACACCGAAGACAGAGGTTCGGATTGGAAAGGTTATTTTATCAGAAGTTTATATGCGATTGTCGGCGTGATTTACGGAAGTCTGATCTTTTTTGCCGTCAAATTATTTTTCGATCTGGAAGATTCAAAAGGCGGAAATTCAGCCGCCGAAGATTGGACGGCAACTTTGCTCGCCCAGCCTTTCGGACAAATTTTGGTCGGTTTGATCGGTTTGGGAATCGTCGGTTTCGCGCTCTTTCAGTTTTACGAAGCATTTACAACAAAATTCCGCAAAAAACTGAAAACAAGCGAAATGAGCGAAAGCCTCGAAAAAATCGTCGTCCGCATCGCTCAAATCGGTTTGTCGGCGCGTGGAGTCGTTTTTCTTTTGATCGGAATTTTTCTAACCAAAGCCGCAATCGAATTTGAACCGGAAACCGCCGAAGGAATCAGAGGTGCGCTCCAAACTCTCGGCGATCAGCCTTACGGCTGGATACTTTTGAGCGTCGTCGCCGTCGGTCTGATGATTTACGGATTATATATGTTCATTTTCGCAAAATATCGCAAAATTGATGTATAAAATATGTATCGGAAGCATTATTTGATGCTGTTTTAATTATTTTATTTGATTTACAAAAATTCCCTTTGATGTCAGAATTACATTTATGAAATCGCTTTTCGCCCTTTTAATTTCTATTTTTCTATTGAGCTTCTGCGCCTTGGGACAACAGCGACCTTTGATTACGGAAGATGTTGATATTACTCCGCCGGGCGCGATCAACTTGGCTGTCGGAGTTGATTTCAAGCAAAACGAAAAGTTTCCGCTGTCGGGATTAAAAGGCGATTTAACGCGCGTCGGCGATGTTCGCGTTCGCATCGGTTTGGCTTCCAATGTCGAACTGCAAATCGAAGGCGTTATCCAAAATTTTCTGGCGGTAAATTCGCAATCGGAAACGTCGCCGATTCCGCTTAATATTGACGGCAGTTCTTCAAACGACGCGGGCGATTTTGTCTTGGCGGCAAAAATAAAAATATCGAACGAAACGAAAAATCTTCCCGCATTCGGCGCGAAACTCGGTTTTGAACTGCCGAATTCCGACCAATCGCGCGGCATCGGAACAAACCAGATAAATGTTTTCGGAAAAATTCTCGTTCAGAAAAAATTTGGCGAGATAAAAGGAAAAGACCCGAAATTTAACGTGTTCGGCAATCTCGGAATCGGAATTTTGAGCGCACCGCTTGAAGATTTTACGCAAAACGACGTTCTGCTTTACGGTCTGGGCGGAATCGCCCGCGTTACGGACAATATAAACATCGTCGGCGAAGTAAACGGGCGCGTCAACACCAGAAGCGGAATCGCGCCTCTCGGAACGGAAAGCCGCGGCGAATTTCGCATCGGAACGCAGATAAAAGCGTCCGGTTTGCGTTTTGACACCGCCGCCATTTTAGGTTTAACGAAAAACAGCCCGCGAACGGGCGTAACCTTCGGCTTTACTTACGAATCTCCGAGCATTTTCACTCCTGCCCGATAATTTTGCCGTCAATTCCAATCGGCGAATTTCCCTGTCCCAAATTCGGCGCGTTTTTTATTGCTTGGGTTACAAAATTTTTCGCAGTTTGAACGGATAAACTCAAACCTTTTCCCAAAGCCAGATTCGCACAAATCGCCGCCGCCAGCGCACATCCCGTTCCGTGAGTCGCATCCGTTTCGATAAATTCCGTTTCCAGAACAATTCTCTCATCCCCGATAAACAGAAAATCCCGCGCCATTTTCTTGTTTTCTCCGACATCCGAACTCCTGAATCCCAAATTCCCAATCGAATGTCCGCCTTTTATCAAAACATTTTTCGCGCCCAGATTCTGCATAATTTTCGCCGCTTTTTCGATGTCATTTTCATTTTTGATTTCGATCTTTGCGATTCTTTCGGCTTCGGGCAAATTCGGCGTAACGATTCGGGCAAGCGGAAATAGTTTGTCAATCAAAATGCGAAGCGCGTGATCGTCAATCAGATCGTAACCGGAAGTCGAGCGCACGACGGGATCAACCACCAGATTTCGCAATTTATTTTCCTTGATTATCCGCGCCGCTTCTTCGATAACTTCCTTGGTCGGAAGCATTCCCGTTTTCAAAGCGGAAATTTGAAAATCTTCAATTATCGGCTCGAACTGCCCGCGAATCGAATTTTGCGTCTGATGAATCGCGCCGAAAACTTTGGTCGTATTTTGAAAAGTCAGCGAAGAAATAACAACGGCTGCAAAACAGCCGAAACTCGTAAAAGTCTTGACATCGGCGACAATTCCCGCGCCGCCCGACGGATCGAGTCCGGCGATTGTCAAACAAACAGGCGGCGCGGAAATTGCGGAGTCTGGATTGCGGATTGCGGATTTTAATTCGTTCATTTTAATTTTTGTAGATTTTTTTCCGTAAGAGTAACGCCTTATGATCTTTGAAAATTAAATGCCGCAATAAGTCAGCCATCGAAGATGGCGACAGCGTAAAGCCTAGCGTGAAGCGTAGCGGAACGCTAGGTCATTGAAACATATAGATTTAGAGCTATCGAAGATAGCGACAGCCGTTTGTTCTGTCGCCCGTTATCACGGGCTGTAATTTTATTTTTAACTTGACCTAGCTCTCACGAGCTAGGCTTTATGCTGCCGCCCGTTATCACGGGCTAAAACGGATGAATCATTTTTTTACGGTATTTATTTTTCAAAGACCATTAGGCGTGAACCATTAGTTTCTACACAAGTCTAAAGGTTCTTTGATAATATCAGAAAGTATGAAATAAAAGTTCCGAATTTAGAACCACGTCTGCAAAGACGTTATAAAATGCTGGTGCGACAACATTTAAGTCTATCACAATCGGTGGCGAGCGGGTTACGTGCCTTGCCAAAAACAAAAGAGCCGTTTGCGGCAGCACAGGCGGCGTGGCGTTTTTTTGCTAATGAACGAGTTAGTTTGCCTTCTTTGGCAGAACCTCTGATTGATTATGCCGGGCAGGTAAGTGATTCTAAAGTCAATAGATATGCACTTGTGATGCACGATTTTAGCGATCTAAACTATACGACTCACGAGAGCAAAGCCGATCGGATCAGATTATGTAATAATTTGGAGCAGGGCTATTTTTTGCAAAGTGCATTGCTGGTGTCTGACATCGAAGGCGAACCGTTAGCACCGCTTTACATTGGCTTGGAAGCCGACGATGGAGTGCATTCATCAAGACGCGAAAAGCCTTTGCCGCGTCGTCGGCAATTAGATGAATTAAACAGGACATTCGGCTATGTCGAAGGACTCGGATTAGCCAAGCCGTGTGTTCACATAGTTGACAGACAAGCCGATTCTCTGCTTCATTTGAGGAGATTTATCAGATGCGGAAGGCAGTTCGTGATTCGTTCAAATGATGTTCGGCGAGTGAAATTAGGCGAGGAGAGTTTGCTGCTCAAGGAAGTCGAAGAGCGAATCAAGGAAGATTTTCAATATGTTCGGGAAGTCAAGTATCCGGGACGCAAAGCGTTTCAGTATGTCGCTGAAACGGAGGTTGTGTTGGATCGAATAGGACGCACGAAACGTCCAACCAAAGAGCAGCCCGATAAGCGAAAGTTAATCAAAGGAAAGCCGATCAGATTGAGATATGTGTTATCTGAGGTGCGGGATAAAAAAGGCAAAGTCTTGGCGGTTTGGCGGTTATGGACGAATGTTCAAAGGCAAGTAAAAGCAGAAGAGATTGCCCTTTGGTATTACTGGCGATGGCGAATCGAGAGTTTCTTCAAGTTGCTCAAAAGAGGCGGACAGCATTTGGAACAATGGCAACAAGAATCGGCACAAGCAATCGCCAAACGGTTGATGATAGTCGCACAAGTCTGCGTGATCGTCTGGGCATTAGCAGCATCCAAAGAAGAAAAAGCAAAGGAGCTAAGAAAGTTTTTAATCAGACTAAGCGGCAGACTAATGAAACGCGGAGTTGAATACACAATTCCGGCACTACTCGCCGGAATGTGGCAGTTTCTAACGCTAATAGATGTGTTAGAAAGCTATACGACGGCAGAACTAGAAGAAATAACCAAAGAGTTTTTACAAATAATCGGTTCGCAAACAGATTTTAAAGATGTGTAGAAACTAATGGGCGTGAACGCCTGGCTTTGCCGGCGTTTTCACCACTAAAGGCGTTACTCTTGCTATATATCAATTCTTAAACGGCTCTAAGTAAAGAAAATTTTCTTCATTATTCAAAAAACGAATTGCGGCAAAACCGCTTGCGCCGTTTACCAAAACTTCTTTGTAATTTGTTTCATCAATTCCGCCGAGCGCGACGACTGGAAAAGGTTTTAATTTTTCGCAGACTTCGCGCAATTTTTCAAAGCCCTGCGGTTTGCCGCTTTTTGAAGGCGTTTTAAAAATCGGGCTGAAAGTTACAAAATCTGCCATTTGCTCTTTCGCCGACTGCGCTTCTGCAATTGTATGAGTTGAAACGCCGATTATAAAATCCGCCGGAAAATGTCTGCGGATTATTCGGGCGGAAATTGATTCGGAAGTTAAATGAACGCCGTCCGAATTTGCCGCCAGAGCGATGTCGGCGCGGTCATTTACGAGAATTTTCGTATTTGATTTTTTGGCGATTTCAGAGGCTTTCCGCGTAATTTCAAAAATTAATTTCGCGCTCAGTTTCTTTTCACGAATCTGAATCAGGGAAACATTTTTTTCAACCGCAAATTTTATAATTTCAAGAGTTTGCAAAGATTTTTCGGTAAAATTTTCGCTTGTCATTTCGCCGTCGGTAATCAGATAAACAAGCGGACGCGAAATATATAAATTCTTTCTGTTCGTCATTTATCACTTTTCAACACAGGCGGTAAAAATTAAAAACAACCGTAAATTGCCAACGGAAAACCACATCACTTCTCGCTTTTTACCTGCTTACCCTCGATCATTTTGACGCTTTCCTTAAAATGAGCCATTTCCCAGAAAGCGATAAACAAATTCAAAACTCCCAAACCCGTAACCGCGCCGCGCACCCAGCCCGACGAAATCGTTTTCTGCAAAAACGGCATTCCCGTTTTCTGTGCGGCGACGACCAGCAGATAATTATCGCCCCAATCGCCGAGTATTCCGAAATTTATCCACGGCAAAAGCGTCAGAGCGATTCCGATTTGCAGACACAAAATTATAAAAATAATGACGGTAAGTTTTGCAACCATACCGTCCGATTATAACTCAATCTTTTTCAGATAAACAAATTGTTTTTTGATTTGCGGATTATTCGCCGTTTAATTTTTCGATTCTCGCAGTAATATCTCTGTAATCCACATCAAAAGCGTAGATTTTTTCAAAGTATTCGAGAGCTTTTTCTTCATCGCCGCCCATTTCGTAAGCGTTGGCGATTTCATACCAAACGCCTTGTTTTTCTTCGTTCGAGAGGTCTTCCGTTTCAAGCGTTCGTTTAAACCACATTATGGCGATAGTCGGCATTTTCTTTTCGACGAAGCAATGTCCCAAAAGATTAGAGCAGCGAAAAAAACGGCGCGTTCCGTCGTTTACCTGCACCGAATTTATTGCGTCCTGATATTCCCTGATGGCATCTTCCAGCAAGCCCATTTCCTGATAAGCGACTGCCAGATGATAATACGTTTCGTGATCGCCTTGTGCCTGCTCTGAATTTAATTCGTCCAAACCGAGTTCGCTGCGAAGATCGTTAAATTGAATCGAGTTTTCCGAGTTTTGCGGATTTTCGGAAGTTATAATTTCGGCGGTTGAAACAAATTCTTCGCTGATTTCAGAATTTAATACTTCTACTTCAAAAGCAATTGGAGTGTCAGAGTCTTCAAAGGATTCTTCGGCTGATACAGGTTTTTCGTTTGAAGCCTCCGCCGGAGAATCGCTTAATTTTCCGCGCAGTTTATTGATAACGAAACGATTGCCGAATTCTTCTTCCAAAGCGTCCAGAGATTTTACAGCCAAATCCGTGTAACCTTGTTCGATGTAAAATTCTATGCTGTCAATTTCCTTTTCGAGTTTTAACTGCTCCGACATCGGAAGTGCGGATTCTCCGTTTTCAGACGGCGGCGAATCTTCAGACGAGTTTTCCGCATCGCCGAACATTTCGGCTTCTACATCCTGATTGTGAAACTCGAATTCCGCATTCGTTTCCAGATCGGTTTCCGCGATTATATTGTCGGTTTCAACGTCGTATGCGCCGCCGCTTTCGTCGTATTTGAATTCACCGCTGAATTTTTCAAAATCTTCAACAAATTGCTCTGTTTCTTCGTTTTGATTATTTTCATCGGACGAAAATGTTTCAAAATCGGAAACTTTTTGCGTTTGTTCCGCCGACTGCGGAATTTCGTCTTCAAAACCGTAGAGACTTTTTAATTCCTGCATTCGTTCCGGGTATGAAGTTTCGTGCGGCGAGATCAATATCAACTGCATCAGAGCGTTTTTTTCGATTTCGGGAAGATCGCCGAGCCGTGCGCTTTCCGCCAGACGTTCGAGCGATTCTTTTAATCCGGCTTCGTCGCGCTGCCAATTGTTGTATCTGACGAGAAGCTGCAAAGCGTCGAGTTGTTCGGGATTTCTGGCTAAAATTTCGTTTGTCCAGTCGAGAAAATCTTCGGATTGTCCGCCGACAAGCAAATGTTCGGAAGACATCAAAAGAATCCTCGCCGCCGAATCCAGATCATTTTCCTTCAGATAAATTTTTACCAAATCCAGAAATTTCGGGTAATTTGCCGGTTCTTGTTCGACCAGATTTATAACCGACTGCTCCGCCGCTTTCGGATCGTTCATATCCATCTGACATTCGATCAGCAAATGCAGAATGTCGCGGTTATACGGCTGCTCTTGCAAAATAGACTGCAAATTTTCCGCCGCTTCATCGGCGCAGCCTAAATTGATCTGCGCTTTGACTATTCCGTTTAAGGCTCTCAGATCGTGCTGGCGAACTTCCAGAGCTTTGGAAAACGCTTCCAAAGCGGACTCGTAATTTTCTTTTTTATTAAATCTGATTCCCGCTTCAACGTAAGCGTCAACCGCTTCGTCCTTCATATTTTCCTGCTTTGACGCTTCGGCGATCATCAGCAGAAATTCGATGTTGTCAGGATCGAGATCGGCGATTTTTTTCCAGATTTCCAGAGCTTTGAGTTTATCGCCGCTTTTTTCGTATTTTTCCGCGAGTTTTTTATAATGAGAACGCGCTTCCGCAACCGAACCTTTCATTTGATACAGATGAGCGAGTTTTTCGGAAATTTCAGCCGAATCCGGTTCGAGGCGCGAAATTTTGTTGTAAATGGCGATGGCTTTGTGCGCGAATCCCTGATTGTTATAATGCTCGGCGACCAGTTTATAACAGCCGACGGCTTCTCTCTCGTCCGAGTTCTTGACATACAAATCGCCAAGCGTGTTCAGAGTGTTGAAATCTCTCGGATCGCTTTCGGTAATGCGTTTATACTCGTTGATCGCCGCACGGATTTTCCCTTGCGACATAAATTTTTCAGCACTTCGCATTGCTTTTATTTTGTCGAAACTCATCGTGTTCTGTTTTCCTATTTAGTTGTAGTTAATAAACCTGAGAAGCTATTTGGAAACTCGGAAAAAACGTAACGCCGGCATCTTGCCGGCAGTCTTGGTGGCATCTTGCCGCCAGTTCGAGCGTTATTTACCCGAATTTACGGGAAAAGCAGATAAATTTGGCGGCTGGAAGCCACCAAGACTGCCGGCTGGAAGCCTGCGATACAATTATTCAAACAGCTTCTGAGAGATAGTCAAATCGTTTTGCGGGTTATTGCCTGCCGCCGTCAGCGGCATAATTTGCTTTTATAAAACTAACACGGGCGAACAAAAGTTGTCAACAAATTTAAACAATGTTTGCGGCAAGTTTGCTGTTTTATAAAAATTCGTATTTTTGATTTTTTGATTCGGTTTATTTAATCTTGATATGAAGTTGAAAAAAAATTTCCGAAATTATTATGCAAGCATTAATTTTAGCCGGCGGAAAAGGCACGCGTCTGCGTCCGCTGACAGTTTACACGCCAAAACCGATTGTTCCGTTTTTGAATCGCTCATTTTTGCTGTATCAGATAGAAATTCTGCGGCAAGCGGGAATCGAGGACATAACGCTTTCGCTGAGTTATCAGCCGGATAAGATCGAGCATCTTTTGGGTTACGGTTTTGAATACGGCGTAAATCTGCGTTATATTACCGAGCCTGCGCCGCTGGGAACGGGCGGAGCTTACAAATTTGCCGAAAACGAAATCCGCGAAACAACCGTCGTTTTTAACGGCGATATTTTAACCGATCTGGACGTTTCAAAGGTCATAGATTTTCACCGACAAAAAAAAGCCGAAGCGACGATTGTTTTGACACCGATTGAAAATCCGTCGGCTTACGGCTTGGTTGAAACGAATGCGGAAGGAAAAGTTCAGCGATTTCTCGAAAAACCGAAACCCGAACAACTTTCCGAACTAACCGCCCACAATATAAATGCCGGAATTTATGTGCTTGAACCGGGCATTCTGGATTTGATTCCCGAAGGCAGAAATTCTTCGTTTGAATACGATATTTTCCCCGAAATTCTGGCGCAAAATAAAAACTTTTACGGCTTTTTGATGAATGATAATTACTGGCGCGACATCGGCACACCGGAGAGTTATCTGGCGGCGCACCACGATTTTCTAGCCGGAAAAATTAAAAATCTCGAATTTGAAAATCAAAGCGAATCGGAAATCGCAACTCACGCAATTATTGACGAAAATTCGATAATCGCCGAAAACTGCGTTATCAAACCGAATGTAAAAATCACAAATTCGGTTATCGGCGAAAAGGTTCACATCGAGGAAAAAGCCGAAATCGAAAACTCCGTCATCTGGGCGCATACGAGAATTGACAGCGGCGCAAAAATAAACGGCGCAGTCGTCGGACGCGGTTCTTACATCGGCAGAAACGTAATTATCAGCGACGGCGCGGTTTTGGGCGACAAAACTTCTCTGACCGATTACACGAAGATTTGAAAACAGTAAATTAGTCTGATTTTTAAGTTTTTGTAATTGAAGTTTTGCGGGCGAGAGAGTAACCCTTCCCGACCTGCCAATTTTATAAACTTTTGCTTTTTCACTTTATATTGAACAGATCATTAACATTAATTACTCAAGATTAAAAAGATGGCAGGTTAGGAAGGGTTGCTCTGCGCCCGCTGTGTAACAAGTAAAAACGCCGGATAATTTAAAATTTACTTTATTAAATAATTCCGATTTAGAAACTTATGCCAGAATTGCCGGAAGTCGAACTCGTCGCAAAATCGCTCGATAAATTGGTTGCCGGGCGGAAAATTTTAATCGCCGAACTGCTGCGCGAACGGCTTGCGCCCGACACATCGCCGCCGGAATTTGCCGATAAATTAAATGATTCTAAAATCGTTCGCGTTCACAGACGCGGAAAGCACGTTTTAATCGAATTCGACAACGGCAAAACGCTGATCGTTCATTTGCGTATGAGTGGGCGTTTTCTGCTTTTACCAATCGAACGGGATTTGCCGAAATTTACTCACGCGGTTTTTTATTTTGAGGACGAAACAAGATTGATTTTTTCAGACCAAAGACATTTCGGTTTTATGAAAATCGTCGAAACCGAAAAACTATACGAAGCAAAAGAAATAAAAAAACTCGCTCCCGAACCGTTCGGTAAAGATTTTTCGCCCGCGTATTTTCGCCGCATCTTGAAAACCTCGACGAAAAGTTTGAAGGAATTTCTTCTCGACCAAACAAAAGTTACCGGACTCGGAAATATTTACGCGGCGGAAGCCTTGTTTTTGGCGCGGATTCATCCGCAAACTTCGGCAAACGAAGTTTCGGCGGTCAAAGCCAATCGTCTGCACAAATTCATTATCAAAGTTCTGTCCGATTCAATCGCGCACGGTTCGACCTTAAAGGTTGATCCCGAAAATATTGACGGCAGTTATTACGGCGGCGGTTACGAAAATCATTGGCTGGTTTACAACCGCGAAGACGAGCCGTGCGCGAATTGCCAAACGCCGATAAAAAGGCTGAAACAAGCGGGACGTTCAAGCTATTTCTGCCCGAAATGTCAGAAGGCAAAATAGTTAAAATTTTAACGTCTGATTGTTTACCCTCTTGAATTTTTACTCTTCCGATTTTAATAAACAGGAGAAATTATTATGAAATTCCGTTCCGCTTTTTTACTTTCTTTATTCGTGATTTTTCTTCTTCTGCCGTCCGAACTTTTCGCCTGCGCGTGCTGCGCCGCAAACGGTCATTATTCGATTGATACGGCAAAACCGGGAGAAAATGAACTGGAAATTTTGAGCAAAATAAACTTTTCCGATGCCGAACTTTATATGACGGCGGCGGGAACTGATGCCGTCGTCGGATTAAAACCGATCGGTGAAAATTATCAGGTGAATAAGATAATCAGCAAGAGTTTTTGGACGATGAGTTTTAAGGATAATAACAATAAACGCGGAACGCTCAATCTTTTCAATCCGGGCGAAATGACCGATTTCAAAGTTGACATCCGCGACGGAAAACAAGACGAGGCGGGCAGTCCGCTATTGTATAAAGAATGGCGTTTCAAAGGCGGAATCGGCGACAAAAGAGGAATTTTTCATAACGGCATCAAAGGCAGCGCGAAATATTTTTTAGTTCTTCAAGGCAGAGGAAACATCTGCACAAGCGCGGAAGATTTTACGAACTGGCGAATGGAAGTTAAGGGAAATAAAGCAAATTATACATTTTTCGGCACATTAAAATCGGATTCAAACGCTGGAATGCAAAACGGAAATACCGACGAATCAAAATAGAATTTGCTTGTCGCTTGACACTTCCCGTTCAAACGCGCATCATTTATCTTTACAATTCGTGGTGAGTTACAGCAACTTGCGACCACGTTAAACAAACTGCTAAACAGCTTCAACAAGTTTACGAAAAAAGCCTTGTGTTGTTTAGCACGGGCTTTTTTGATTTTGGATTTTAGATTTTGGATTTTCATTAAAAATGTTCAAAGACCAAAAGCTGAAGACCAAAAACCATATTTTTATGAAAAATTTTCGGGAAATTTTAGACGACGACAGCGTATATGTTTTCGACGGCGCGGTTGGAACAATGTTGTATGACAAAGGTGTTTTTATTAATAAAAGTTATGACGAACTGAATCTGACTGCGCCCGAACTCGTGCGCGAAGTTCACGAAGAATATATCAAAGCGGGCGCGGATATTATCGAAACAAACACTTTTGGCGCGACGCGGCACAAACTCAAGCAATACGGTCTGGAAAATCAACTGCACGAAATAAATCTGGCGGGCGCACGCATTGCCCGACAAGCGGCGGAAGATGATGCTTTTGTCGCCGGAGCAATCGGACCTCTCGATTTGCGAATCGAGCCTTACGGTCCGACTTCTTACACGGAAGCTAAAAATATGTTCAAAGAGCAGATTCAGGCACTTCTCGAAGGTGACGTTGATTTGTTCGTCTTGGAAACATTTTCGGATTTGTCGGAAATTCAGCAGGCGATTGAGGCGGTTCGTGAACTTTCCGATCTGCCGATTGTCGCGCAGATGACGATTCAAACCGACGGAAAAACGATTTTCGGCGCGGACAGCGAAGTTATCACAAAACGGCTCGAAGATTGGGGCGCGGACGTGATCGGCTTAAACTGCGGTGTCGGTCCGACGCATATTTTGAACGAACTGGAAAAAATGCGCGGCTACACGGACAAAAAACTTGCCGCCCAGCCGAATGCCGGTTTGCCCAGAGATGTTCAGGGACGGCAGTTTTATATGTCTTCGCCCGAATATATGTCGAAATTTGCCAAGCGTTTTATCAAAGCGGGCGCGAAATTTATCGGCGGCTGCTGCGGAACGACTCCGCAGCATATCAAGTTGATGGCAAATTCGGTTCGCGCCATCAGTCCGCGTTCAGCGAAAAATACCGCCAATAAAAATCAGTCGGCAAAAGTTTCCGAAAATAAAAAAACGGTTGAGGTCGAGCCGGTTTCGCCGCTTGTTCGCTCGAATTGGTCGCGGAAGGTCGCTCTCGGCGAATTTGTTACGAGCGTTGAAGTTCTTCCGCCAAAAGGAGTTACCGCCGACAAAACGCTTGCCAGCATCGCTCTGCTCAAAGATGCCGGAGTTGACGCGGTAAACATTCCCGACGGTCCTCGCGCTCAGACTCGTATGAGCGCACAGGCGACGGCGATTCTTGTCGAGCAAAATCTCGGCATCGAAGCCGTTCTGCATTACTGCTGCCGGGACAGAAATCTTTTGGGAATGATGTCCGATCTGCTCGGCGCGGCGGCTTTAGGACTGCATAATCTTCTGATAATTACGGGCGATCCGCCGAAAATGGGAACTTACCCGGATGCAACGGCTGTGTTTGATATTGATTCAATCGGTCTGACAAATATGGTCAGCAAACTCAATCATGGACTTGATCTGGGAAACAATCCGATTGGCGAACCGACGGCGTTTTCAATCGGTGTCGGGGTAAATCCGGGCGCGATAAATCTGGACGAGGAAATCCGCCGTTTCGAGTGGAAGGTTGAAGCGGGCGCGGAATATGCGATCACGCAGCCGGTTTACGATACCGAACAATTGCGCGAATTTATAGACAAAATCGCGCACGTTCGGATTCCGATCATCGCCGGAATTTTCCCGCTTGTATCGAGCCGCAACGCCGAATTTATGCACAACGAAGTTCCCGGCGTGCGCGTTACGCAGGATGTTCTAAGGCGTATGCGAGCCGCTTCTGACAAAAGTAAGGAACACGCCCGCGAAGAAGGTTTGCAAATCGCCCGCGAATCCTTGGAAGAAATACAAGAAGTGATACAGGGAGCGCAGGTTTCCGCGCCCTTCGGAAACGTAAAATACGCTTTGCAGGTCTTTGAGGTTTTGGATCAGTTTAAAGATAAAAATGAAGCAGTCAGCGCGAATTAAACTGAAAAATTTCAGAACGAATTCGCTAAAGAGGGACGCAGTTGAAAAGCCGAACATTGCAGAAACCCGCACGAAGTAAGGGTGTCAAACGTATTGCACCCTTACTTCGTGCGGGTTTCTGCAAAACATTATTTGCTTTATTCTCAACAATAAACAATTCAACTGCGTAACTCCTAAAGATATTATCAAATTTATTACTGCTGATAATGTCCGCCGGATAAACGCTGAATTTTAATTAATCCGCTATGGTTTCTATCTTGACTTTTCTGCCCAAAATGTCTTCGACGTAAATCATTTTTACCAAAACAAATACAACGGCGGTGATCGGAACGGCGAGCAGTAAACCGAGAAAACCGAAGATGACTGCCAGCAGAAGCTGCGCCGCAATAATTAAAACGGGCGGAATTGCAACGGCTCGGTGCTGAATAAGCGGCGTGATGAGAAATCCGTCGAGATTTTGAACTGCCAGATATAAAATTATCACATAAAGTGCCTGCGTCGGACTTTGTGCTAAGGCGATGACAACTGCCGGAAAACCGGCGATCAAAGGTCCGATGTTGGGAATAAAACTCATCAATCCGGCGATAATTCCAAGCGGAATTGCAAAAGGAATTTCCAACATCCACAAACCCAAAAAAGTCAGAATTCCGTTGATCGCCATCGAAGCGGAAATTCCCATCAGAAAACTTTTCAGAGTAGAATGAATGGTCGAAAGAATTTCACGCGCTCTTGCTTCGCGGTTTTTCGGCACAAGTTTGAGAAGACCTGTTTTGTAAATTTTCCGGCTGAAGGCAAAATAAACGGCGGTCATTAAAATTATCAGCGTGTTGATAATTATATCCAGAGTCGTCGAAAATATGCCGGTTACGCGACCAAATACGTTTCCCGATCCTCTGCCCAAAACAAATTGCTGCGGAGAAGGCAGTTTTTCTACAATTTTTTTTCCCGATGGATATTCCGACAGACGATTTCGCGCCAGTTCATATACGTTCGGAAGCTGATCGGTCAAATCCACAAACTGCGTTTCAATCGTCGGGGCGAGCCGCCACACGCCAAGCGCGATAAGAGCGACGAAAAACAACATTACACAAGCCACCGCCCAATTTTCCGAAAGCGTCGAATGCCTTCTTACAAAATCGCTCAGACTTTGCAAAAAAATCGCCAGCAAAACGCCCGCGAAAATAAGCAGAAAAACTTCCGCCCCTTTCCAGATAACAAGCAAAATCACTGCAAAGAAAATTATAATCAGAATTTTTTGCGTAAAATCGCTTTGCAGAAAGCTGAAATCTTTGGTGAGATTTTCTTCGTTTGCCGACTCTCGTTTGATTTGCGGATTGTCTTGGGACATATATTTTTATGCTTGCGCTAAATTTCGGAAAATCTTTGAACTTTGTATCGTCAACTATTATAAACTGTTCGGAAACTAAAAAAAAATTAGCGTTGCTTTTATACGGTTTTTAAAGAACAGAATCCGCAAAAAAAAGATTCATAAACGAGAATCTTTTTCCGAGCATAAAAAGTCGAAGGACAGAGTTTATTCCCCTAAACTCTGTCCTTCGATTATAGCAATCACCGATAATTTTCAGCGTCCGCCATAATTTGTAAATTACTTCTGCGAAAAAATGTTTTGATTGTTAAATTCTGTCAAGTTTTGATGACTAAGAAGCTGTGTAGAAATTGTATCGCAGGCTTCCAGCCGGCAGTCTTGGCGGCATCTTGCCGCCAATTCGAGCGTTGTTTACTCAAACATTCGGAAAAAACAGATGAATTTGGCGGCTGGAAGCCACCAAGACTGCCGGCAAGATGCCGGCGTTACGTTTTTTCTGAGTTTCCAAACAGCTTCTAAGCGAAATCGGCAATTTGTCGTTTATAATTCTTTCGTAAAAAATATTCTGTTATTGCAATAGCTTTTTATATATTTTATCTGCTCAAAAAACATTTGTAAGTGCGGCTGAACACACATCCGAAACAAATAAATTTTATCAAAAAAGTTCTTAAAAGAACTTGCGAATCCGTATATTTAAGAAATTATTTATTAAAATAAGCAGGTTGTAATATGTTTTCAAAGATAATCCGAATGCAGAAACACGCACATAGTAAGTGTGTTCTTTACGCCCTTACGAGCGTAGCGTGCTTCTGCATTATCCTTGATTACTTTTACTCATCTGCTTAGTTACATTTATTACGCTGCCGACAAGTTCTCAGCCGGCAGAATCTGATAAAAATTTTACTGCTTAAATTAAAATCACCAAATTCCGCTTATGTGCGTTATCACACATAAGGATTTTCCTTTTTTGTCATAGTATTTTATAATTTTAATTTACCGATAAATTTATTAAATTACCGAAAATAAAGAAAAAAAATGTCTGACCGTAATAAAATTATTGAAGAAAACGCTCTTACGAATTATTTATTAGCCGCTTTGCCAAAAAAGGAGTTTGACGGAATTAAATCCAAGCTCAAGATAGTTTCTCTGGAACTCGGTCAATCCTTGTATGAATTCGGCGAGAAAATGGAATACGCCTATTTTCCTACAACAGCGATTATTTCGATGCTGCATATTATGGAAAACGGCGCAACCGCCGAGATCGGAATTGTCGGCAACGACGGACTGCTCGGAATAACGCTTTTTACGGGCGGCGATTCGACCACCAATCGCGCGATTGTCCAGAGCGCGGGAAATGCTTTTAGAATGAATCCTAAGGATTTGAAGGAAGAATTTGCCAAAAGCAGAGTTTTTCAAAAATTGCTGCTGCGCTATACGCAGGCACTTATCACACAGATTTCGCAAACCGCCGTGTGCAATCGGCTGCATCCTATCGAACAGCATCTTTGCCGCTGGCTTCTTCTCAGCCACGACCGTTTGCAAACGGATAAATTGGTAATGACGCACGATCTGATCTCGAATATGCTCGGCGTGCGGCGCGAAGGCGTAACGCTTGCCGCCCAAAAACTTGCCAAAAGAAATCTGATCGAAAACCAGCGCGGAACGATAACCGTTATTGACCGGCAGGGCTTGGAAAACTCCGTCTGTGAATGTTACGCGGTGGTCAGCAAGGAATATAACCGGCTTCTCGGCAGAGGAATTTCCAGAACTTTCGGATAATACTGAATAAAAAAATTTTATTTGTTACACTCTATCTGCGGTTGAACTGAAAAATTAACCGATTCATCATTCGACATCTGGATTTACTAATCTATCTTCTTATGCCGACTGTTGTTTTCACAGTCAAAAGAAATTTAAGGAGATTTCAGATGCCTCGTTCAAATACGCCCCGAAACCGCATTCTTGCGGCTTTGCCAAAAGAAGAATTTCAGCGAATTTCCGCCGATCTGGAAGAATTCGAGTTGATTTTTGCCGATCATATTTACGAAACCGACGAAAAAATAGAGCAGATATATTTTCCCGAAAGCGGTATTATTTCCCTGCTCTCGTCGGTTGAAGATCAGGCGATGCTGGAAGTCGGCATCGTCGGAAGCGAAGGAATCGTCGGGCTGCCCGTTTTTCTGGGCGTTGAAAAATCGAATAATCGCGCCATCGTGCAGGGAAAAGGTGTCGCGCTGAAAATATCTGCGGCAAATTTTCTGAAACAATGCGAGCGCGGCGAAGAACTTTCGCGCCTTCTAAAAAGATACACGCTTTCGCTGCTGACGCAGATTTCGCAATCGTCGGTTTGCAACCGTTATCACCAGATAGAAACGCGGCTGGCGCGTTGGCTTTTGATGTCGAGCGACAGAATGGGAAAAAACGAATTTCAGATAACGCAGGAATTTTTATCAAATATGCTCGGCGTGCGGCGCGAAGCGGTCAACAAAGCGGCGTTAAATCTGCAAAAACAAAACTTAATTGAATACAGCCGGGGAACTATCAATATTCTCAACCGAAAAGATTTGGAAAAATCCGCTTGCAAATGTTATCAAATAATCAAACAGGAATCCGAATAATTATGTGATTTAGACTTGAAACGGTTAATTTCTAAGAAACTGTTTGGTAACTCAAAAAAAACGTAACGCCGCCATCTTGGCGGCAGTCTTGGTGGCTTCCAGCCGCCAAATTCATCTCTTTTTTTCCGAATGTTCAAATATATAACGCTCGAATTGGCGGCAAGATGCCACCAAGACTGCCGGCTGGAAGCCTGCGATACAATTTCTAAAGGGTTTCTAAGAAACTATTTGGAAATTCGGAAAAAACTGTAACGCCGGCAAGATGTTGGCGTTACGGTTTCTAAACAGCTTCTATGCGGATTTCAGATTATCCCGAATTTGTATATTCGATTGTTCTGATTACGCCTTTTTCGAGTTTGTGCGGATTTGGAGAAGGAAGTTTTTCAAGAGTAAATCTGTGATTAAAATTCTCATCAAAAGAATTTGCGGCGGAAGCGTCCCGCCATTCGTATTTGACAACCGCGCCGTCCTCGAATTCATAAATTCTTTCAATTTTCCGTTCGTCAAAAATTAAAGTTTCGTCGCGGACAAATCTTTCCCGCAAATCTTCCGTTATGCTCGTAACGTATATGTCTGTGTGATTTTTCATTCGATAAAATTTGAAATCTCTCTGTAAATCTTTTTTACCCGACCTTAATTTTTAAATTTTTGATTCAGATCATTAAATAATATATTGCATTATCCGCGAAAATGCTAAATCAGCCGCAAAATAATTATAACTATTCTGCGGCTGATTTAGCATTTTCGGATGATTTGATAAAACTATTTGGCTTTGGCGGAATGAGTTTTGTTAAATTCCTTTTCCGCCTTTTCCATTTCCGAACCTAATTCTTCCAAAGTTTTTTCATCAAAAATTTCCTTTACTTTCGGAAACATTTTGCCTTCTTCTTCCATCAGATGATGTTCGGTGCTTTCGATTAAAACTTCCATTTTCGGATCGAACTTGTCGCTGTCATCGGTCAATTTTGAAATTTCGCTGACAAAAAGATCGCCCAGATGATGTTCTTCGATGCCTTCCAGCGTGATGTCTTCGAGTTCTTCATACTCTTTTACTTTCGGGTAAAAAACCGTTTCCTCGATGTGCGTGTGAACCGCGAGTTTATCTTTTATTTTCTTAAAAATTTCGTGTTTTTCCTCGTCGTCGTCCGACGCTTTATAACTTCCGAAAAAACTTCTCAATTCTTCGTGATCTTCCTTTAATAATTCAATTGCGTTCATAATTTTTCCCTTCCTTTTTTATTTTCGGTGCTTGATTTTAATACATTTTATAAAGTCTAAAGTTATTTAACGCAATCTTTGTTCCAACCCGCTGATTCTGCAGCTTTTTGTCAAACGCTTAATTATTGAGAACGATTTTCCCGAAAGCCTTTTCGCCGATTACCGCCAGATGCGCTTTTGCCGCTTCCCGCAGACGGAAAGTTTTGCCGACGACGGGATTTAGAAAACCCTCTGACAAACCTTCGTAAATCGCTTCGTTTATCTCGCTCATATCTTTTTCCGAAGCGTTAAAAAGCGACATTCCTTTGATCGTCGCGTCTTTTCCCATCGTCAAACGCGGATCAAAATCAATCAAGCCGCGACTGCCGATAATCGTGATTCGTCCGAATTTACCTAAAACCTTAAAGTCTTTAACGAGATTTTCGTTGGCGAGCATTTCCAAAATAATATCAACACCTTTTCCGTTTGTCGTTTCGCTAATTTCTTCCAGATAATTTTCGCTCGAATGGTCAAAAACAAAATCCGCGCCTTGTTCCAGCACGAGATTTTTGCCGTCTTTTGAACTCGCCGTGCCGATAATTTTCAGATCGGCATTTTTCGCCCATTGAATCGCCGCCGTTCCGACACCGCCCGAAGCTCCGTGAATCAAAACCGTTTCGCCTTTTTTCGCCCGCGCCTTCTGCATTAATGCGCGGTAAGCTGTCGCATACGGCACAAAAACGCCCGCGCCTTGTTCAAAACTGATGTTTTTCGGCAGATGATAAACCTGATTTTCTTCGCACAGGCAGTATTCGGCGTAAGTTCCCGAAACCGAATTTGCCGTAAAAACTCTATCGCCGATTTCAAATTTTTTGACGTTTTCGCCGATTTCCGAAACTATTCCCGCGCCGTCTTTTCCCGGCGTATATGGCAAATCCGGCTTTTGCGCGTGAGTTCCCTGTCTGATATATGTATCCACCGGATTGACTCCGGCTGATTCGATTTTCACCAGAATCTGATTTTCTTCCGGGTGCAGATCGGAAATCTCCTCTAAATTCAATACGTCCGGCTCGCCGAATTCTCTGACAACTATCGCTTTCATATTTTTATATCATAAAACGTGCGGGATAATTTTCAAAAATCTCTAAGAAACCCTTTAGAAATTGTAACGCCGGCATCTTGCCGGCAGTCTTGGTGGCATCTTGCCGCCAAATTTATCTCTTTCTTACCGAATGTTTGAGTAAATAAGGCTCAAATTGGCGGCTGGAAGCCACCAAGACTGCCGGCTGGAAGCCTGCGTTACGTTTTTTCTGAGTTTCCAAACAGCTTCTAAAAAATCAATCCCGAAATAAAAAAGGATTAAACGGAAATAATTACCGCTTAACCCTTTGTAAATTAAAATTTTCCGCAATTCAGACGTATTTATCAACTACCTTTGAAATTGCTTCCTTCGTTACCGCGCCGACGATTCTTTCCTGTTCCTCGCCGCCTTTGAAAACGATCAGCGTCGGA
The DNA here is from genome assembly GCA_965214585.1 of Pyrinomonadaceae bacterium. Taxonomy (GTDB): domain Bacteria; phylum Acidobacteriota; class Blastocatellia; order Pyrinomonadales; family Pyrinomonadaceae; genus JAHCHG01. The sequence continues at coordinate 4,394,187 of OZ243957.1, forward strand.
ATTCCGCGAATGCCGAAACGCTGCGGAACATTCATATTCTCGTCAACATTCATTTTATAAACTCCGGCTTTTCCGCTGTATTCTTCCGCCACCGCTTCCACCGAAGGCGCGATCATCCGGCACGGTCCGCACCATTCAGCCCAGAAATCAACCAAAACAGGTTTGTCAGAACCCAATACATCACTTTCAAAATCCGAATCCGTTATTGCTTTTGCAAAATCTCCCATATCTGTATTCTCCTATATGTATATAAACTAAATCTCTAAAATTCTAACCCAATTCTAAAACAATTACAATTGTAACAAATGTTGTTACAATTGCCAAATTACTTTGCTTAATCTTAGAAGTTGTTTGGAAACTCAAAAAAAACGTAACGCCGGCATCTTGCCGGCAGTCTTGGTGGCATCTTGCCGCCAATTCGAGCGTTATATATTTGAACATTCGGAAAAAAAGAGATGAATTTGGCGGCTGGAAGCCACCAAGACTGCCGGCTGGAAGCCTGCGATACAATTTTCAAACAACTTCTTAAATAATTTTTTTTGGCACACTTCGTGCAACGTATAAGTTACTGTTTTACAAATGAAACAAATCAATACACAGGAGAAAATTATGACGAACAAAAAAGAACTTACCGACGAAAACATCAGCAACACGGTTAAAGACCCGGACAATTGGACAACCGGCGACGAGAAAATGACGGGCGCACAAGCATCCTATTTGCAGACTTTGTGCGAAGAGGCAAACGTGGATTTCGACGAAAATCTAAGCAAAGCCGAAGCATCAAAACGCATAGACGAATTGCAGCAAAAAACCGGACGCGGGAAAGCCGCTTAGTTATTTAATTTTAGAACAGAGTAAAAAAGGACGTGGCAAAATCCGTCCTTTTTCATTTTTAAAGTTATGCCGCCGAAGCCTTTTTCAACTTTGCGTCGAGGCTGATTTCCGCGCCGCTTAAAACCTGCGAAACGGGGCAGGTTTTCTTTGTTTCTTCCGCTATTTTCTGAAATTCGCCGTCTTCGATGCCGTCAATTTCGGCTTCGGTCTGCAAATCAATATTCGGAATCACAAATCCGTCGCCTTGCTTTTCGATTTTGACTTTCGCCGTCGTGTGAATATTCGTCGGTTCATATCCCGCTTTACCCAAATTCCCCGAAAGTGCCATCGTGTAACAACCGGCGTGCGCCGCCGCGATCAGTTCTTCGGGATTGGTCGCCTGCTGCTCTTTATCATCGCTAAAACGCGACTGAAATGAATACGCTCCTTCAAACGCGCCGCTTCCGAGTTTGACCTTTCCCTTTCCGTCCATAATCGAGCCGTTCCAATCGGCTTCCGCTTTTCTTGTAAATTTCATAAGTTTTATAATCTCCCTTTTTTCACTTTTTGTTTATTTTAGTTTTTATTCGCGTTCATTCGCGGACGAAAAACTCTTAAAAATCATTTTCCAAAACAATCCTATAACGAGGCTTGCCGTTTTCCAAATGCTCGAACGCTTCGTTAATTTCCGACATTTTAAAATCTTCCGTTACGGCGTTTATATCGTGCCTTGCACAAAATTCGAGCATTTTGCGGACAACATCAGGACTTCCCGTCGCCGTTCCCGTAACGATTTTCTGCTTGCCGATCAAATCAAAAGATACAACCGGAATCGGCTCTAAAACCGCACCGGCAATGTGCAGTTTCCCTTTTGGAGCGAGTGCTTTCATATACAAATCCCAGTTTAGCGGAACATTTACGGTTGAAATAATCATATCGAATTTACCGGCGAGTTTCTCAAGTTCCGCATCGCTCCGCGTGTCAACCAAATAATCCGCACCAAGTTCCTTCGCTTCATCCGCCTTTTCGGGCGAAGTCGAAAACGCCGTAACTTCGCAGCCCCATTTATCACCGAACTGTAACGCCAGATGTCCCAAACCGCCGATGCCGACAACTCCGATTTTGTCCGTCGGTGAAATATCGTTCTGCACAAACGGATTAAAAACCGTAATTCCGCCGCAAAAAAGCGGTCCCGCCTTCGATTGATCCAAGCCGTCGGGCAATTTCTCCGCCCAAGCCCAATGACACCGAACCTTATCCGCAAACCCGCCGTGTCTTCCGACGATTGTTCCTTCAAGTGTCGGACAATTTATCTGAAATCCCGAAATACATTGATCGCAGTGCATACAAGTTTCCGAGTTCCAACCGAGTCCAACCTTATCGCCGACTTTTAATCCTTTCGTATTTTCACCAAGCGCGACGACTTCGCCAACCGCTTCGTGTCCGCCGACAAACGGATATTTCGTCATCATCCAATCGTTGTTCAACATCGAAAGATCGGAATGACAAATTCCGCAATGCGAAACTTTTATCTCGACCTGTTCGCTGCCCAATTCACCCGCATCATATTCAAACGGCTGAAACTTCCCGGCGGCTTCCATCGCCGCATATCCGTTTATTTTATTACTCATAATTTTCCAGTATTTTATCTATATTTACCGCCAATTCATCGGCGTTTTCCTTCGTAAAACAAATCGGCGGTTTAATCTTTATTACGTTTACAAACGGTCCATCCGTTCCGACCAAAATATTTTTATCACGCAATTCGTTCTGAATAATCGAAGCAAGTTCAGTATGCGGTTTTTTGCTGATTTTGTCAGTAATAAACTCCAAACCTAAAAACAACCCAACGCCGCGGGCATCGCCGCAAACTTCGTATTTTTCAACTAATTCATCAAATAATTTCAACAAATGTCCGCCGACAACCTGAGCGTTTTCGGGCAATTTCTCATCATCCAAAACATCCAAAACGCTGTTTCCAATCGCACACGAAACAGGATTTCCGCCGAATGAACTGAAAAATTCCATTCCCGTTTCAAAAGATGCAGCGATTTCGTCAGTCGTTACAACCGCCGCCAACGGATGCCCGTTGCCGATTGGTTTGCCGAGAACGACAATATCGGGAACGACTTCGTGCATCTCAAACCCGAAAAAATACTCACCCAAACGCCCGAATCCCGTTTGCACTTCGTCTGAAATACAAACGCCGCCTTGCTCTCGAATAAACGGATAAATCGTTTTCAAATAATCTTTTGCAAGCGGAATTTGCCCGCCGCAGCCGACAATCGGTTCGGCAATAAACGCGGCAATCGGCAAATTGTTTTCAACTATTTTTTCAATCGTCGCATTCGCATATTTTTCGCCATTTCCTGTAAATCTGCCTTTGTAAGCGTCGGGAATTTCCGCTTCGACAATCGCTTCGTGCTTTCCGCCGCCGCCTTTTCGATTGTATTTATAATGGCTGATGTCAATTCCGAGCCGCGTGTTGCCGTGATAGCCGTGTTCCATCACGACGATTCCTTTGTTTTTCGTGTGCGTTAAAGCAAGCCGAATCGCCAAATCGCTCGCCGCACTTCCCGAATTTACAAAAAAAACTTTGCTTAATTTGTCGGGAAATTTCGCCAGTAAATTTTCCGCGTATTCGTTGTAAATATCGCTCAAATATCTGGTATTCGTATTCAAATTAGCCATCGCCTTTTGCCCCGCTTCGACGACTCGCGGATGGCAATGTCCGACTTGCGGAATGTTGTTGTAGCAATCCAGATAAGTTTTCCCGCCCGCGTCAAACATATATTGAAACGCCGCCCTGACCATTTTTATCGGCGTTGCAAATTGCAGCGATAAAGATTTGTTCGCAACCTTGTTTCGCCTTTCTAAATCCCGTTCGCTCGTATTAACAATTTTAGACTCGAAACCGCACGCTTTTCTAAACTCATCTTGGGCAAAAACCGGATTCAAACGCACCCATTTTTCAAGAAGTCCCCACGCCGGTTTTTCCGAAATAGTAATATATTCGCTGTCCGGTTTTTCAAGTTTCGCCTTCGCCGAATTGCAAACGCTGATGCACAAACGAGCCACAATCAACCAGTAAAGCAACTCGATTTCCTTTTCCGACAAAGGCAGAGTTTCGTGATAACCTTTAATAATCGGCAACGCCCGCTTTATCGGATTTTCCTTGCCCAAAACGCCGTAAGTTACCGCAATCGCCAATTCATTGACAAGCGGCGAATAGCACACATCGCCAAAATCTATAATCCCCGAAACTTCTCCGTTTTCGACCAAAACATTCCAATCATTCGCATCGCCGTGAATCACGGATTTTCGCAAATTTTCGATTTCCGGCTCGACATTTTCACGAATCTGCAAAAAGAAATAATCAACCAGCTTCCGCTGCGAAGGATTTTCAATAAATGACAAATATTTTTTATTCAAGTAATAATACTGCAAATCCCAATCCGATTTTCTCGCTTCAATCGCAACGTCCCGAAAATCAAGCATTCGCAGATTCATTTCCGCCAAAAATTTGCCGAATGAATAAAAAAGTTCCGGCGTATGTTCAACTTCCGCAAGAAATTTGCCTTCGACAAACGACAACAAACGCACAAATTTATTTTCAGTTTTCGTTAAAAATTCGCCGTCAATATTTTCCTGCGGAATCGAAAAAGAATCCGGCTTTTCGCCCGACAATTTCCCCAAAAGCAAATTTTCCGCCGTTAATAATTCCTGCAAATTCGGCGAATCTTCATAAATCTTCAAAACAAATTTCCCGCCGGAATTTTCAACTTTATAATTTTCGCTCTCATAACCTTCCAACACGGAAATTTCCGCATTTTCCAAATCAAAATTTGAAGCTAGAATTTCTTTTATTGTATTTTCCGATGTCATCTGGTTTTTGTAAAATTTTGTCCACGAATAAACGCGAAAGAACGCGAAAGTAAAAAAGAGTTTTTTATCCACAGATGAACACGGATAAACACAGATTTAAGAAAAACTTTCAGACAATTTTATTAGGTAAAATAGATTTGTTTTCGGTTTCATTTGTGTTTATCCGTGTTCATCTGTGGACAATTTTCTTCTTCTCTTTCTGTATTACAACCAAACAAATCCGAATAAGATTTTAGCCCACGACATACACGAAATAAACGAAAAAAAGATAAGAAAACAACTAATAAACTGTCTGGTAATTGTATCGCAGGCTTCCAGCCGGCAGTCTTGGTGGCTTCCAGCCGCCAAATTTGTCTGTTTTTCCCGCCAATTCGAGTAAATAATGCCTGAACTGGCGGCAAGATGCCACCAAGACTGCCGGCAAGATGCCGGCGTTACGTTTTTTTTGATTTCCAAACAGGTTCTAAAAGATTTTTTCTTTATTTCGTATTTTTCGTGTGTTTCGCAGGCAAATTTCTTTTTATAATATTTCGGACATCTCCCTTCAAAACCAAAATATTTCAATAGCTCGAATACAAAACTCCGTCAACTTCCGCCACGGTCAAATCGCGGTTGTAAATCGCCGAACCGACAGCCTGAGTTTTTCCGCCTTCGCTCAGACTTCCCGTATCGAACGCGCCGAAACCGATTTCACGAATCAGTTGTGAAACCGTATGTTTCGCATCCGCGTCATCGCCGCAGACAAAAATCACGCGCCTGTCTTCAAACGGCAAATTCTTGTCGCCCTGCGTTTTCAGATGCTCGAAATAAATCGTGTTAAAAGCCTTAACAATCGTCGAATTTTTCAGATGTTCGGCAACCAGTTCGCTTTCCGTAATTTTCCCGTCTTCAATTTCCTGAAACGTGCCGTCCCTGTCGGGATAATAATTTCCCGCGTCAATCACGATCTTGTTTGCCAGAACATCGGCGGGCAAGGTTTTATATTCCTTAAAAGGAATTGCCGCCAAAACGATTTCGCCGAATTTTGCAGCGTCTTCCGTTTCCATCGGCAGCACGTTTTCGCCGAGTTCTTTGCTCAGTTTTACCAATGTTTCCGCGCCGCGCGAGTTGCTGATCGCAACTTCGTGTCCCGCATCGGCAAACAACTTTGCCGCCGTCGCGCCGATATTTCCCGCGCCTATTATTCCAATTTTCATAATTTATATTTTTTTCCGCAAACTATTTTTTGTAACTTCAAATTGTTAAAACAACTTTTCCAGTCGTTTTTCTGCTTTCAATTGCTTTGTGCGCTTCCGCCGCATTTTCAAGCGGAAATTTTTGCAGCGAGATTTCGAGTTTTTCGTCTTGAAAATACTGCATCAATTTTTTTGTAAATTCCGCCATATTTTCCGCAGTTTCCAAATTCAGATTATAACCTTTGATTGTCTGCATTCTGCTCAAAAGGCTCAACGCAGAGATTTGAAAATCCTCACCGCTCGCCGCGCCGTAAACGATTATTGTGCCTTTTGCCGCCAGACATTCAAAGTTTCGCCTGCCGATTTCGCCGCCGACCATTTCGATTATCAAATCCGCGCCGCGCCCGTCGGCTGCGCTTTTAATCTGCTCCGTCCAATCGCTTTCCGTGTAATTTATTCCGACATCCGCGCCGAGATTTACAATTCTTTCAAGTTTGCTTTCGCTCGAAGCCGTTCCGATAATTTTTTTCGCGCCTTTAATTTTCGCCAATTGCACGAGCAGACTTCCGACTCCGCCCGCCGCCGCGTGAATCAAGATCGTATCGTCCGGTTTCAGATTTTCCAGCAAACCGAGCGCGGTCAAGCCCTGCACGAGCAAAACGGTTGATTCGCCAAAGCTCATTTCATCAGGAATCGGCACAATTTGCGAAGCGTTCGCCGCCGCAAACTCCGCATATCCGCCGCCTTTCATCATCGCCAAAACTCTCTGCCCGACTTTGAATTTTTCGACCTTTTCGCCGACTTCCGCAATAGTTCCCGCCGCTTCAAAACCGGGCGTAAACGGCAGTTCGGGACGAAACAGATATTTTCCCTGACGCAGCATTATGTCGGCAAAATTTATTCCCGCCGCTTCCGTCTTTATCAAAACTTCGTCCGCCTTCGGCTTCGGCTTTTCGATCTCGTCAAACGATAAATTTTCCGCCCCGCCGAATTTTGTTATTCTGATTGCTTTCATAATTTTATTTATTTCTGTATTCCGTCGTCAATTTTCCGGCAAAGCCCCAATTTTCTTCGTCAACTTCATCAATCACAATGTGAATATGCTCCGGCTTTTTGTCCAAAATTCTAACAATCGTATCCGTCATTTCCGCGACGATTTGCTTTTTCTGCTCTTTCGTCGTGCCGTTTTTTGTAATTTTTACGTTTATATAAGGCATAATTTTTATCTTCCAACTGCCTTTTCACTTTCGCTGAAAATTTCCGCAACGATTTGGTATGAACGCAGACGTTTCGCCTGATCAAAAATCATCGCATTAACCATAATTTCGTCTGCCTTCGATTCGTCTAAAAATTTTTCCAATTTCCGCCTGACAGTTTCCCTGCTTCCGATAATCGAACCGCCCGTGCGCGAATTGACTAACGCCTTTTCCTGCGCGTTCCAAATCGCATCCATATTTTCAATTGGCGGCGGAATTTTTCCGGGCGTTTGTCTGACCAAATTCAAAAACGATTGATATTGCGAAGTCGCCAAAAATTCGGCTTCCTCGTCGGTTTCAGCCGCGATAATGTTTAACGCGACCATCGCGTATGGCATTTGCAAATCGTCCGAGGCGCGGAATGTTTTGCGGTAAAGTTCGAGCGACGGCAGCGTGTATTCCGGCGAAAAATGCGCCGCAAACGCAAACGGCAAACCTAAAATTCCGGCTAATTGTGCCGAAAAACCACTCGAACTCAAAAGCCAGATCGGAACATCCAAACCCGCGCCCGGAATTGCCTGCACTTTTTGATGTTTGACGGGCTTTTGAAAGAAAAACCGCAGTTCTTCCAGTTGTTCGGGAAATTCCTCGCCCGAATTATGCAAAGTCCGCCGCAGCGCAAGCGTCGCCGGACGATCAGTTCCCGGCGCACGTCCCAAACCCAAATCAATGCGTCCCGGATAAAGACTTTCGAGCGTCCCGAACTGCTCGGCAATCACAATCGGAGCGTGATTCGACAGCATAATCCCGCCCGAACCGACGCGAATTTTTTCCGTATTTCCGGCAACAAATCCGATCACAACCGAAGTCGCCGCGCTCGCAATTCCGGGCATATTGTGATGCTCGGCGAGCCAGAACCTTTTATAATTTAACTTCTCCGCGTGCTGCGCCAGTTTCAAAGTATGCCGCAACGCGTCGCCCGCCGTTTCGCCTTCAAAAATGGGCGACAAATCTAAAATTGAAAACGGGATTTTTGTAATTTTACTGCTCATAATTTCCCCTTGTTTTAACCACGAACGGACACGAAAAATTCACGAAAAAGAGTTTCTGCCACAGATTTTCACGGATGGACACATATAAAAGAGGATAAAACTCAAATAATTTCATCTTTCTTATCTCTTAAAAATCTATGTTCATCTGTGGCTAAAAATTCTTCCTTTCGTTTTTTCGCGGCTAATCACCTAAGCTGATTTCGCCTTTCGCAAATCAATCGCCCGTCCGTATTGTTTCGGAATATAATCAATTTCCGCGCCCAATTCCTTCGCCGCCGTGAACGGAAAATAAGGATCGCGCAAAAACTCACGCGCCAGTAAAACCGCGTCCGCCGCGCCGTTTTGCAAAATTTCTTCCGCTTGTTTCGGTTCGGTTATTAAACCAACTGCGCCCGTCGGGATTTCAGCTTTTTCCCTAATTTTTGACGCAAACGGCACTTGATAACCCGCGCCGATCTCGATCTTTGCGTCCGGCACATTTCCGCCTGATGAAACATCAATTAAATCAATGCCAATCTCTTTTAATTTCCTGCAAAACTCAATTGATTGCTCCAAATCCCAGCCGCCAGCCGTCCAATCCGACGCGGAAATGCGGACAAAAACCGGCAAATTTTCAGGAACTGCTTCGCGCACTTTTTCGGCAATTTTTAAAGGAAAACGCATACGGTTTTCCAGACTTCCGCCGTAATTGTCCGTTCTTTTATTTGACAGAGGCGAGAGAAATTCGTGCATTAAATAACCGTGCGCTTGGTGAATTTCGATTACCTCAAAGCCCGCTTCGACGCTTCGTTTTGCCGCTTGGACGAAATCGTTTTGCACTTTTTCAAAATCCGCTTCGTCCATCTCGCGCGGCATCGAATAATTTTCCGCAAACTTTTCCGCCGTCGGCGCAACTGTCTGCCAACCGCCTTCATTTTCGCCTAACAATTTTCCGCCTTCCCAAGGCGCGGAAGTTGACGCTTTGCGCCCGGCGTGGGCGATCTGAATTCCGGCAATCGCGCCGCATTCTTTGATAAATTTTGCAATCGGCTTAAACTTTTCGGCGTGCGCGTCCGACCAAATCCCCGAATCCTGCGGCGAAATTCTGCCTTCGGGCGAAACTGCCGTCGCTTCGACAATGACGAGTCCCGCGCCGCCAACCGCACGGCTTCCTAAATGAACAAGATGCCAATCTGTCGGCAAACCGTCTTCGCTCGAATACTGACACATCGGCGAAACCCAAATCCGATTGCGAAATTCGATTTCCCGCAGCTTAAATTTCTCAAATAATTTGCTCATAAATTTAGCTTGTTCGATAACCAAAATCTAAAATTCCGACATCTCAAATCGAATTACGTCATTTGAACCCAATTTTCATCAGCCGTTTCGCGCCAGCGATTGCGAATCGCCTCGAAATCATCTTCTGCAAGTTTGCCGATTCCGATATATTTTGCGTTTTCGCTCCAGCGTCCCGGCTTCGTCGTGCCGACGATCATTGTATCAACCACCGGAATTGACATTGTAAAACGCAGAGCCGTCGCAATCGAATGTTCCAAATTATGATCTATAAACGGAAACTGCAATTTTTGAATTCTGTCCCAATATTCGTGATGATAAGCGTCGTCCGGTTTGGAATCGTGCCGCCAAACCGCATTTGCAATCGGACGTTTGGCGATAATTCCCAATTCTTTTTCCGCCGCAAGCGGAATAATTTCCTCAATCGCCGCTTGATCGGCAACCGAAACCGAAGTTTGCAATGAATCGAAAACGTCCATTTCAATTGCGACTTTCGCATCTTCATTGTCGCCCGAATATCCGATGTAGCGCGTATAGCCTTTTTCCACCGCACGCTGTAACGCTTCGACGGCTTCGCCGCGTTTTAAAATTTCGCCGTCGCAGCTATGCAATTGAACGACATCCAAATAATCGGTCTGCAAATTTCGCAGAGAATTTTCAATCGTTTCCAAAATTCCTTTTTTTGACCAATCCGATCTGGTAAAACCGTCGAGCGCACCACATTTTGTCAATAAACAAAACTCCTTGCGCCGTTTCCTGACCGCTTCGCCGATCAATTTTTCGCTTTCCCAATAAGCCGCCGCCGTGTCAATCACATTCAAACCCGCATCCAACGCCTGATTCAAAAGTTCATAAACCTTCGCGCCCGCCACATCGCGCCCGATCTCCGCGCCGCCGAATCCAAGCACGGAAACTTCCATATCCGTTTTTCCGAATTTTCGCTTTTCCATATTTTTTTATTTCTAACCACATAGAAACATAGAAAACATAGGTTTTAAATTATGCCTTTTTAGCCTCTTGATTTGAACAATTAACGAATCTCGATAATCTATTTCAACTTTAATTATCTTAAAACCCCTTATGTTTCCTATGTTTCTATGTGGTTAATCACTTATTTAATTCTTCTTCGATCTTACCAGTAAGACGCGAATCTTCCGCCGTTACATCAGGCGCGAAACGTGCCGCGATCTCGCCGTTTTTACCGATCAGAAATTTCTCGAAATTCCACAAAACTTCGCTCGGCTCAGAGCGCGTCGAACCGTAACCGGCGAGTTTTTCTTCCATTACGCCGTCGTTGACATCGGTTTCCGGCTTCGTTTCGGTCAGATAATGATAAAGCTGATGCTGATCTTCGCCTTTGACGGAAATTTTCGAGAAAAGCGGAAATTTCACGTTATAATTCGCGTCGCAAAATTCCTTGATCTCTTTTTCCGTTCCCGGTTCTTGTCCCATAAAATTGTTCGCTGGAAAACCCAAAACTTCAAAACCTTTGCCGTTATATTCGTCATAAAGTTTCTGCAAACCTTCATATTGCGGAGTCAAACCGCATTTTGAAGCGACATTTACCACCAATAAAACTTCGCCTTTATATTCGCCCAAATTCGTTTCTTCCCCGTCAATCGTCTTTAAGGGAATCTCATAAATTTCTTTTGCCATAATTTTTCCTAAATTTTATTTTCCTTTTCTATTTTTCTTTCAATCTCACTTTTAAAAATATCTTTTTCATCAATATTTAAAAAAATTGTCCTAAAATTTTTCTTTTTTCCATATATTCCGTTCAAAACCGCTTCCTTATGCAGAGAAATTTTCAAATTGCATTGCACAAATTCTCCGAGCGGCGAAAGTTTTACAACATCTTTTTCCAATTCAATCGACGCGACAACAAAATCAACTGATTCGATATTTTCCAAATCAATTTCCACATCGCCGAGCAATCCGCAGCGAATAAATAATTTTTCGCCTGTTATTTCAACCGGACGCAAAAGAATCGCTTTACCGTGCGCGTAAATCTGAAACAAAAAATATAAACTAAAAGCCGTTAAAATCCACGCAATTGCTGCGCTCCATTTTGCAATTAAAAAATGCAAAACAAATGTTTCGACGGCGACAACAAACGCCATAACCGGAAGCAAAGCCATCGCGCCGTTTTTCTTGTGATAAGTAAAAAATGCTTCGCCGCGCCTCGTCTTCCATTTGAAAAAAGCGTAATAAAAAGCCGCAATTTCAAATGTTACGGCGTTTGCCATCAATTTTGACGGAAATTCTTTGACTAAAGTTTCGCGCAAAGTTACTAAAAAATCTGATTGTTTTTGACCGAGCAATTTAAAAGTTTTCCGCGATTTATAAACAACAAATCCGGCGTAACACAAAACACTCAATTCAATAACGGGCAGAATAAAAAATTCTAAATAACCGAGCAATTGCCTATTATTTTCAGGCAAAATAAAAGACGCAATGATAATTCCAAAAGTAATAATTCCAAATACCGACAACTTTGAAATCCTTGTTTTCCTGATAAAAATCCAATAAACAAAAGGCAAAGTTATCGTCAAATCAAACGTAATCGCCGAAGCAACTTCAGGATGCAGAACAATGAATGAACTACGCGCAAGCAAAAATGAAACGACCACGATTGAAAGCAAAACACTAACTTTCAAAACATTCGAGATTTGATTTGCGTAATTTATGTTCATATTTTCAGCATAAGAATTTTTATAATTAGCTTCCCGCCTTATTCGCTTCCGTTTCATCAACCGCAGTATTTACGGCAACTTCGCGCCATTCGTCAATATTTTTCTTGACCGATTCGATTTTTTCTTCCATTCCTTTCACCGCGTCCGCGCCGAGCGGCAGGCGAAGCGGCGGGTTTTCGGTTTCGACCACTTTAATCATTGCGGCAACGGCTTTGACCGGATCGCCGTCTTGTTTGCCGTCGTATTCGCCGATCTTATCAATTCTTTCGGACGTAACGTATTCCGCAATGCGATTTTCCGGCTGTTCAAATGAACGCCCCGCAAAATCGGTGCGAAAACCGCCCGGTTCGACGATTGTAATTTTTATTCCCAAATGCTTGATCTCGCCCGCCAACGCTTCCGAAAGTGCTTCGAGCGCGAATTTCGTCGCCGTGTAATAACCGACCGAAGGAATCGAACGAAAACCGCCGATTGAAGAAAGATTCAAAATATGCCCGCTTTTCTGCCGGCGCATAATCGGCAAAACTTCGCGCATCACGCGAATCGCGCCGAAAACATTCGTTTCAAACTGCCTGCGAATCTGATCTTCCGACGGTTCTTCGATTCCGCCGCCCAAACCGTAACCGGCGTTATTCACCAAAACGTCAATTCTGCCGAATTTTTCGACGGCTTCTTTGACCGAATTTTTAACGTCGTCCGCCTTCGTTACATCCAACTCGAAAACTCCGACATTTTCGGGATATTTTTCGATTAAATCTTCAATATCTTTCGTATTTCTCGCCGTCGCCGCCACCTTTTCGCCGCGCTCCAAAACCTGTTCCGCCAGTTCGCGCCCAAATCCCGTCGAACTTCCCGTTATAAACCAAACTCTGTTTTTATCGCTCATAATTTTCTCTCTTTTTTAATTTTTATCAATAATTTCCGTCAATTCGTCATAAAATACATTAACCGGAGTAATCGAAGTCGTCATAACGTCGTATCGGACGAATTTTCCTTTTGAATATTCCCCGTTGATCGCTCCCCAAATAACGCCGCAAAAAACGTATTCAGTTAAATTCGTTTCCGCGTTGAATTTTTCCTCGAAAAAAATCCCGCCGCTTCCGCCGTTCCAAGAAACGCAGTTTGTGTCAATTCTGGTTTCCGAACTGTCTTCGGGAATCAATTTTATATTGCGGCTGATCGTCATATCTCTGCCGCCTTTTCCCAAAAAATCGCCGTTGTATCCGGCGCATCCGAATTTTTGCGGATTTGCGAGCAATTCTTTTTGCGAAAACTTGGCGAATTTCAAAGGCTTGATAACGTCCGCCGGTATTTTTCGGTCTAATTTTACAATCGCATAATCGGGAATCAGTTTGTATTTCAAAACTCTTTTGACGCTGATTTTTTCAAGCGGCTCGCCGTCAATTTTCGGGAATACGACATTTGTAAATTCCGGCTGCAAATCTTTTTCCAAATCTATTTTCTCATTTGAAACTAAAAAGCAATGTCCCGCCGTAACCACTACGTCTGCGGCAACTAAAGTCAATGAACACCAACGCTTATCTCCGAATTCGATTCTGCCGACTGCCGCTAAACCCGTGTATTTTTTCGCATCGAAAACTTCTCTGTCAACATCAGGATTTTCCAGAAGCGGCGGTTGGACAAACTTTCCGGCGCATTCCTGAAAAACAAAAACCGCGATTGTAAACAGCAATAATCCGATTATTTTTATCATCCCGATTGATTTTAATCCGTTTCTTTTCTAATAATCATCAAACCGTCGCGCACGGCGAGCAAAATGTTTAAAACGCGCTCGTCGGCTTCTATTTTTTCGCTGAATTTTTCGAGCGCAATCGTGCTTTCGTCGTTGTTAATTTTCGTGTCCAGAACTTTTCCGTTCCATAAAATATTGTCGGCAATTATCAAACCGCCGATTCGCAATTTCGGGAAAACCAGATCGTAATAATTTGCGTAGTTCGGTTTGTCCGCGTCAATAAATACGAGGTCGAAAACTTCATCCAAACTCGGAATTATTTTCGCCGCGTCGCCTAAAATGCCGAAAATCTTATCGTTTAAATCGCTTTTTGCCCAAAACTTTTTGGCGATCTCGTGCGTTTCCGGCTGCATATCAATCGTGATAATTCTGCCGTTTTCAGTTAAACCTTCCGCCAGACACAAAGCGGAATATCCCATATAAGTTCCGATTTCCAGAATCCTTTTCGGCTCGATCATCTTGCTGAACATTGCCAGCAAGCGACCTTGATAAAAGCCGGAAAGCATTAATTTATCGTTGCGCGTTTTAAATGTTTTTTCGCGCAATTCTTTTAACAAGACACTTTCGCCGGACGTAAATCTTTCCGCGTAATCTTGAATTTCCGGTGCTGTAAAATTCATATTTCAAAATAATTTCTACGATGTGATTTTCACGACGATTTTGCCGAAATGCGATCCCGATTTCATATAACTCAGCGCGTCCTTTACCTCGCCGAACTCGAAAGTTTTGTCAATCACGGGCTTTAAATGTTCGTGCTGGCAAAACATCAGGTTCATCGCTTCAAACATCTGGCGTGAACCGACAAAGATGCCTTGCAGACGAACCGCTTTCATCAAAATATTCAGCGGATTTATCTCGCCTTGTCCCGATAAAACGCCGATAACCGCGATGTGTCCGCCCATTTTCACGGCGTTTAAGGATTTAGCCAAAGTTCCCGCGCCGCCGACTTCGACGATTTGATCAACGCCGCGTTTTTCGGTCAAATCCAAAACCGATTTGTCCCAATCTTTTGTCGTTTTATAATTTATCAAATCAGTCGCGCCGAGTTTTTTTGCCTTTTCCAACTTTTCGTCGCTCGAAGAAGTGATAATTATCCGGTTGCCCAGAACGCTCGCCATTTGTAAAGCGAAAATCGAAACTCCGCCCGTTCCCTGCAATAAAATTGTATCGTCGGATCGCAAACCGCCCGATTCAAAAAGCGCGTTGAACGCCGTCAGAGCCGCGCACGGCAAAGTTGCCGCTTCTTCGTAGGAAAAATGTTCGGGAATGCAAACCAGCCCGTTTTCGTCAAATGTTCCGAATTCGCGCAAAACGCCGTCCAAATCTCCGCCAAGCGCGGTTCTCGCTTTTGAAACCTCGATTTTCCCGTCCAGCCAGCCTTGCATAAAAATCGGCGTAACTTTATCGCCAATCTTAAATTTCGTAACATCCGCGCCGATTTCGACAACTTTGCCCGCGCCGTCGGAAAACGGCACAAGCGGACGCTTTAATTTCGGATTATACAACCCTTGAATCATCATCAAATCCCGATAATTAAGCGATGCGGCGTGAAATTTCACCTTCACTTCATTCGCTTCCGGCTTTGGCTCGTCCCTTTCGGTCAGAGATAAATTCCCGATGCCGAATTCGTTTATTTCGTAAACTTTCATATTTTTTTCTTCTCGAAAAAGAAGTTTTTTTGCCGCCGATAAACGCGGATTTTTTAAGAATATTTTAACAGGGATGAAGGGGATAAACAGGGATTTTAATTTTTAAATAAATTAAAGTTTTTCAGATTTTTTCCTATCCTGTTCATCTCCTTCATCCCTGTTAAAATTTCTTCCCTTTTTTCGCGTTTTTCGCAGGCAAATTTCTTATTTCTCCGTCCATTCGCTTAACAATTCTTCAAATTCCGTCTGAATGCTCTGTTCTTCGTTTTGCAAATACCAACGCTGCATATTTTCCATCATTTCCGGTTTTTCCAATTTGCCCGCGTCGCGCATTTCGTAAAAATAATCCATCGCTTCTTTCGGACGCGGACCCCAAGTTCCGATCTCTTCGAGCGTTTCCGCATCGAGCGCGATCAATTTCGGAATCGAACGCGCGTTGTTGGTCAGATATTCGTCCATCAATTCCAGATTTTCGTCGCGCAAAACGTAACGGGTTTCAATATCGGAATTTTCGTGCGCGATTTTTTCAATCACGGGAATATTCTGCGCCGCGTCGCCGCACCAGCCTTCGGTTATTATCAGCCAGATCATTTTCCGCTTGACGTTTTTCGCCGCATCTTTTAAGGAATCGTTTAATTTGACCGTATTTCCGAGCCGTTTCATTCGTTGACGATTCAGTTTGCCGTAATTAAACATTGCCTCGGATTGATTCGGTCCGGTTGTTTTCCCTTCGAGCAGCAAATCATCAATCAACTTAATGTATTCGGCGTATCTCATCGAATTTTCGATATAATTTTTCATCTTTTCTTTTTAAAGATAATGTTGTCCAGACTCCATTCGCCGCCGCCGGCAAAAAACAGGTAAAAGTAAACAAAACAATAAATCACGGCAAGTTCGCCTTTGTTTACAATCGGCAAAAATTCTGGAAATCCAGATGCAAAGTGCGCCATAAAATACGCAGCCGCCATCAAACCGCTTAAAATAAAAGCAGTTCCGCGGGTGAAAAGCCCCAAAACGAGCAGAATGCCGCCGAAAAACTCCAAAATTCCGGCAAACAACATCAGCGGATTAAGGTCGCCGCCTCTCGGCGAAGGCGGAAAACCGAATAATTTCTGACTTCCGTGCCACAACATTAAAAAACCTGCGACGAAACGCAGAACGCTCAGGATTTTCGGCGACCAAGTTGTAAAAAATGTGTTCATTTTTCTTATTTCCCAATCAGTTTATTTATAAAATTATTTTGATTCAAACAGATCAATCCGCGATTGCGGAAACCGGCTTTTCAAGCCAGATTTCCTTCTCCCGTGTCAACAAATTCAAGCACATCAGCCAAAGTGTAACGCGAAAGTTTTGCTTCAACCGCGCTGTCAATATCCTTCTGCAAATTGCACAAAAGCGATTCGATATTTTTGCCGACGGGACAATCCTGATTCGGTTTTTGCCGGTGAAGCGAAAAGACTTCTCCGGTAGAAACCGCTTCGTAAATTTCGTTTAGATTTATCTCTCGCGCCCTTTTCGCCAAAAGCGTTCCGCCCGTCGCGCCTTTCTGCGATTTGACTAGATTTGCCTCCTGCAAATTGCACAAAAGCCGTCGGATAACAACCGGATTCGTATTGACGCTTTCGGCAATATACTCCGATTTCAGACGCTGCTCCGAGCCTTTCGCCAACATTGCCAAAATATGAACCGCTACTGCAAATTGACTGTTTGATGCCATTTGTAACGATTGTAGTTACAATTAAAGTCAATGTCAAATTTTGAATTTATCAATTTTTTGAAAATGTCTGAAAAATAAAAATGACAGCAATTCGTTTGTAAAAATTGCTGTCATTAATTTAAGACTTGAATGTATCTGCTCTTAACTATTTCCCTCGATGTCGGGCGGTTGTTCGACGCGGGTTTTCGTATCGGGATTAGTCGGTTCGGCATTTTCATTAACCGGATTTTCGACATCATCATTGTCCAAATCCTGCTCGATTGCCGAATGACTTCCAAAGTCATCCATCGTATCCGTCGTAGTTACATCCGGGTTCGGTATGTTCTGAACGTCTTGCATAAATTTTCTCCTCTGTGGTTTTCAAGTTTGTTTTGCGTCTGCGAATTTTTTCCGGGAACACTCGTTTGAAAAAGTTTCATTGAAAAAATCCGGCGCAAGTCGCGGAATCGTTTTATCTCTCGTTTTGTAAGAATCTTTCGCTGAAGAAGACTTCTCCTTCAAAGATTTTCCGTAAATTACCTTTTCGAGATTTTCTTCAAATACACTTAAAGCCGACTGTTTTATACATAATCTGCCGCCTTTTTGTATTTTTGAAATCTTTACAAAAACTTATATCAGCAAAAAATGTGCCATCATCAAAATATCAGCAAAAAATGTGCCATCATCAAAATACGCGGATTTATCATTTTTCAATCGCAAAATTATTAAATTATGTAAGCATTCGGGACACAAAAACCGTCTGATTAGAGGACATATAAAGTTAAAAAGGTAAAAGGTAAAAGATAAAATGTGAAAGTTTGAAAAATATCGAAGGCTCGAATTATTTCTTAATTTTACCTTTGCCCTTTCACCTTTTACCTTTTTAACTTTGTAAAACGTGCTTTAAGGCATTTTCCAAATTTTTGAAATTAAACTCGAAGCCGCTTTTTTCGAGTCGTTTCGGCAAAACCCTATTTCCTTCCAGAAGCAGAGTTTCGCCCATTTCGCCGAAAAGTAATTTAACGCCGAAAGCCGGAAGCGGCAAAATTGTCGGGCGATGCAGAACTTTTCCGAGCGCGTCCGTAAAGTGTTTGTTTGTAACAGGATTCGGCGCAACGGCGTTTACCGCGCCGCTGATATTTTCATTTTCGAGAGCGAAATGAATTATCCGTATCAAATCGTCAATCTCAATCCAACTCATCCATTGTTCGCCGCTTCCGACAGTTCCGCCGACACCGAACTTAAAAGGCGTAACCATTTTTTCGAGTGCGCCGCCGTCTTTTGACAAGACAATACCGATTCGCG
This sequence comes from Pyrinomonadaceae bacterium, assembly GCA_965214585.1. Lineage (GTDB taxonomy): Bacteria > Acidobacteriota > Blastocatellia > Pyrinomonadales > Pyrinomonadaceae > JAHCHG01. The sequence goes on from OZ243957.1 coordinate 4,412,679, forward strand.
GATGAACGACACGCGCTCCAAATTCCTTCGCTCGATCACCTTCCGCTTCCCATTCTTCGCAAACTTCCGGGAAAAAGCCTTCTCCTTTTGGACTTTCTTCGGTCAAAATTTCATCCGCGCGATTTCCGTAAAAACCGATTGCCGAAGCGGAAATAAAAATTTTCGGCGGATTTTCAACTTTTCTGAAAGCGTCAACCAAAGTTTTCGTTCCCTTTACGCGGCTGTTTCTGATGCTTTTTTTCTTCTCGTCCGTCCAACTTCCCGATGCGACGTTATCGCCCGCCAAATGCACAACCGCATCGAAATTATCGAGTTTTGCAAATTCTTCGTCGGAAAAACCTTCATAAGCGTCCCATTGAATTTCGTCCTGATTTCTCGCCGGCTTGCGCGAAAGTTTATAAACCTCGTGTCCCTTCGCTTTCAGCGTCGGAACTAATTCGCCGCCCACTAAACCACTCGCGCCTGTAACTAAAATTTTCATATTGTTAAAAAGAATTCGACAAACCTTCTACCTTTACCCTTTTATCTTTTTCCTTCTTTTCTGCCCTGCAAATCTTCGATCACGAATTTTACCATTCCGCGAATTTCCTTTTCGGTCAATTGATCTTTGAAACCGGGCATCGGAAGTTTGCCGAATTTTATTTGGTTGTAAATTTCCGTTTCGCTTTTCGCCGCCGCGTCGCCGTAACGAAGCGACGGAATCAATTTCCCGTCAACTTCCTTGCCAAACGCTTCTTTGCCGTGGCAAATGGCGCAATTTTGCCGAAAAAGCGATGCTTCGTAACTTTTGCTGTCGGCGATAACGAAGTTATTTTGCCTCGATTCGGTCTTCACGCAGGCGATAATGAAAAGACTTATAAATAAAAGGATAATTGACGCAGACAATGTGAGACGCGGGGGAAGGGAGACGCGGAGACGCGGAGACGTGAGGTTTTTTCTCAATCCTTCGTCGTATCGCTGTGTTTCCTTACCGCTAATCATCTTATCCCCGCGTCTCCGCGTCTCCGTGTCGCCGTGTCGTAAATTCCCCGCGTCTCCGCATTTCAAATCATCTTATCGCGCCTTCAATCGGACTAGACGCACTTGCGTAAAGGCGTTTCGGCATTCTGCCCGCAAGATAGCCGAGTCTTCCCGCTTTGACGGCGAGTTTCATCGCTTCCGCCATTTGCGCCGAGTTTTTTGCTTCGGCAATCGCCGTGTTCATCAAGATCGCGTCCGCGCCGAGTTCCATTGCCGTCGCCGAATCGGACGGCACGCCGACACCGGCATCAACAATAATCGTCGCGTCGGGCAATTGCTCGCGCATAATCCGCAGATTTGAAGGATTCTGCACGCCCATTCCCGAACCGATCGGCGACGCAAGCGGCATCACGGCGGGACAACCGATGTCGAGAAGTTTTTTCGCCATAATCAGGTCGTCGGAAAAATACGGCAGAACGATAAAATCTTCTTTGACGAGAATTCGCGCCGCTTCCAGAGTCTGCTCGTTGTCGGGTAAAAGCGTCGTTTTATCGCCGATAACTTCAAGTTTTATCCAATCGGTATCAAGTGCTTCACGCGCCAGACGCGCCGTTCGACAAGCGTGTTCCGCGTCAAAACAGCCCGCCGTATTCGGCAGAATCATCATCTCTTTGTCCAGATAATCGAGAAACGATTCGGTTTTTCCGTCTAGCGGAACGCGGTTGACCGCCACCGTCACCATTTCCGCGCCCGAAGCGTTATGCGCCGCTTGCATTTCTTCGTGCGAACGATATTTTCCCGTCCCGATAATTAGGCGCGAATTAAAAGTCTTTCCCGCTAATGTAAATAAATCTTGCATAATTAAGTTCGGATATTAAATTTCAGTTTTTTTGTCCGTATTTAGATTTTAACAAAAATGCCGACAAAAGAAATGCGGACTGAAAACAAAAATGTTTCAAATCCGCACTTCCAAACCCAAAATCCCGAATCGAATCAGCCTCCGCCGACGAAATGGACGATTTCGATTTTGTCGGCATTCTCAATTTTTACGCTTTCCCAATCCTTTTTCCGCACGACCTTTTTATTGAGTTCAACCGCGATTCGCTCGTCGGGCAGAGAAAGGTTTTCGAGCAGTTCAGTTAAATTAAGTTCGTTTTGAAATGTTTTTTTTTCGCCGTTTATCGTAATCTGCATAATTTTAATTTGAAATAATAGCGCGTCGCAATTCGATTTCCTCGCCGTCGTTCATCGCTTTGATGACGATTGCGGCGCGTCCGGTTTTAAAGCGCGGCAATTGTAAATGCACAACCGCAATTCCATTGCTATCAGTTTTTGAATGAAAAATCAAAGGTCGAAAAGCCGAACCGAGAACTTTCGTCAAAACGTGCGCTCCGCTTAAACCTTTTTCGGCGTTTCCGCGATTTACCGAAATTTCGATTGTTTTTCGTTCGCCGCCCTTAAATTCCGTGTCGTCGAGAAGTTCGATTTGCAGTTTTCCCGTGTTCTGTAACGGATTTTTTGCCGAATCGGTAATAATTTCAACCGCTTCGTCCGGCAGAATCAATTCTTCTTCGACAATCTGAACCGCTTCGATAATCGGCTCGTCAATTATTTCAATAGGAATATCCCAAACTTCTTCCTCAACGATCTTGGACGCGCGGGCTTCGATTTGTTCGATAATTTTAATTGACGCGGGTTTCGCATCTTTCGGCGGAATATACGGAGTTTTTTTCCGAACGGGAATTGCCGGTTTTGCAGGCAAAACTTCAGGTTTTGAACTTTTACCCGCCGACTCTTTAGTTTCACCAATTTGCGGAACTGTTTTTTCAGCAGCTTTGACGGCGATTTTCGCTTCTTCCGTTTCGGGAATTTTCGGAATTGAGATTTTTTCTTCGATTTTTTCTGCTGATTTTTCTTCACCTGCCAATTCGATGTCCGGCTTTGGAATCGGCGGAATCTCGTCTTCTGTTTGTTCAATTTGCGGAAGGATTTCTTTGATTTCAGTCTGAGCAATTTCGGAAACGGTTTCTTTGATTTCCGCAATTTCAGAAATTGGCATCTTGATTTCTCTCTGAGCGACGAGTTCTTTTTGTTTCGAGGCGGATTCCTTCATAGTCATCCGCTTTAAATCTTCGATTCGTCCGGCGCGAATCGCGGCGCAGATCAGCGAATGCTGTTTTTGCAGACGTTCGGCGAGAACTTTCTCGTCAAAGTTTTCAGCGATCAAATCGTCATACGGCGAGCGTTTGCTTGCCAGAATCGTTCCGCGATCATAGACGAGCGACAAAATCAGAGGCGTATTCACACCTTTATCTTCGGTCTGAACGTGATACGTTACTCCTTCATATTTAATGTCTGTATTAAATCCTGTAATCACAGTTTTTTTGTAAAATTCGGCGAGAAAATGCAGTAGATTCAGGCAGGCATCTGCCTACTATGAAAGTATCACAAGCGTTTATACGCGGTCAACGAATTATTTGATTAAGGTTGTAAAATCTTTGCCGCAAACACGACGGCAGAATTTTTCGCCGGCGAACATTTTACCTATAAAATATAACGCTCAAAACCCGTCTGCCTTGACACTCAAATCAGCATAACTTACGATTGAGTTTGTGCAATAATTCTCAAACTATTACTGATTGAAGTTTCATTTTACCCGGCTGTTTTGCAGTCGTAAATAAAAGCAATTCGGTTAAAATTATGTCTGAATTTAACTTATTTGATTACGCGCCGATAATCGTTATGTTTCTGGTTGCGATGGGTTTTGCCGCCAGCCAGATTTTGGTGACGCAGCTGATCGGTCCGAGAAAAAGAACGGCGACGAAAATGATGCCCTACGAATGCGGCGTTGATCCTATCGGCACGGCACGCGAAAGATTTTCAATAAAATTTTACACCGTCGCCGTAGTTTTTCTGTTATTCGACATCGAGGTTTTGTTCATTATTCCGTTCGCCGTCGCCTTTAAAGGTCTTCTTTTTGCGGAGCAGTCAACCGCCATCGCGTATGGCACAATCGCATTTTTGGAAATTATGATTTTCATAGGGACATTGGTAATCGGATATATATATGTTTGGAAAAAAGGAGTTTTCGATTGGGGAGTTCAAGCCCGCGCCGAAGCTCGCGCCGAAGCGAAAGTTCTGATAAACAAAAAACAGCAGCGAATCGAACAACTTAAACGTGCAGCATAGCGATTTTAGAAACTTAGATTTCGGATTTTGGATTTTTCCGATTTCTATTAGCTTAAAATCGTCTATAAAAATTTTATAACTTTTACATTGATTGCGGATTCCGTATTGAGTCTGATTTTTAGATTTCAATCCAAAATCCGAAATCCAAAATCCGAAATCGAATTATGGGTTTAGAAAATAAATTATTTGAATCATTGCCCGATGTTTTAACGGTTAAACTCGATGCCGTCGTCAACTGGGCGCGAAAATCTTCTTTGTGGCCAGCCACGTTCGGTCTGGCTTGCTGCGCTATCGAAATGATGAACACCGTTTCGGCGCGTAATGATTTGTCGCGTTTCGGTGCGGAAACATTTCGCGCTAGTCCGCGTCAAGCCGATGTGATGATCGTTTCGGGCAGAGTTTCCCGAAAAATGGCTCCGGTTTTGCGCCGCATTTACGATCAGATGCCCGAACCGAAATGGGTTATTTCGATGGGCGCGTGCGCGACTTCGGGCGGAGTTTTCGACAATTACGCGATTTTGCAGGGCGTTGATAAAATCGTTCCGGTTGACGTTTACGTTCCGGGCTGTCCGCCGCGACCTGAAATGCTCGTTCACGCGATTATGATGCTGCAAGAGAAAATTATGAACGAATCGGTCAAGGATCGCCGCGACACATTTGAAAGCGAATCGCGCAAATCGGTTTCGCCCGGAACTTTACCGATCACCGAAGGAACGGTTTTGGCAGGCAGAGCCGAAGACGCTCCGACGCGTCCATATTCCATCGCTTCAAAACACGAAAAACGTCGCTCATCATAAAAATATGAATACGGAAGTTTTACACGGTTACATCGAAAAATTAAAAGAAGAAAACGCCGCTTGGATTGCGGATTTTAAAGACTCGCACGGCGAAGTTACGATCACCGTTCCCGGTGAATCAATCGTTGATGTCTGCTGGGTTTTGAAGACGAAATACGAATTCGATATGCTCGCCGATTTGTGCGGCGCAGACAATGGACCGGAAGACGATCCGCGTTTCGAGGTCAATTATCATTTGTTTTCGACGATTCATTATAATCGTTTGCGTTTAAAGGTTTTATTGACCGAAGACGACCCGAAAGTTACGACGGTTGTGACGGTTTGGAAAACGGCAAATTGGCACGAGCGCGAAACTTACGATATGTTCGGGATAATTTTTGAAGGACACCCGGACTTGCGTAGAATTCTGCTTCCGTCCGATTTCGACGGACACGCTCTGCGAAAAGATTATCCTTTGCGCGGCTACGAACCATACAGTTTAACGTAAATTTTTCTTCCGCTTTTAGTTTTTAGTTTATAGTTTTTCCACTATCATTATGAGTGTTGTTACAGAAGAAAGACCAATTCAAACAGGCGTTTCCGCAGTTTCCGACGGTGCGCTCGATTCGCAGATGACGCTTTCGATGGGACCGCAGCATCCTTCGACGCACGGCGTTTTGCGGCTTGAACTCCAGCTTGACGGCGAACTCGTCATCCGCGCCGTTCCCGACATCGGCTATTTGCATACGGGAATGGAGAAACTCTTTGAATACAAGAAATACCAGCAAGGCATCGTCATCACAGATCGAATGGATTATCTGAATCCGCTTGGCAATAATCTGGCGTATGTGATGGCGGCTGAGAGACTTCTGGAACTTGAAATTCCGCCGCGAGCGCAGATTATCCGCGTTTTGATGTGCGAATTGCAGCGCATCGCGTCGCATATGGTCTGGCTCGGAACGCACGCCCTCGACCTCGGCGCGATGAGCGTTTTCTTTTTCTGTTTTCGACAGCGCGAGAAGATTTTAAATTTGATCGAAGCCTGTTCGGGCGGACGTATGACACCGAGTTATTTCCGAATCGGCGGTTTGATGATGGATTTGCCCGCCGGCTTTGACCGCCGCGTTAAACAATTTCTGACCGATTTTCCCGAAGCGATGGATATGTTTGAAACCCTTGTTTCGGGCAACACTATTTTCCAGAGCAGAACAAAAGAAGTCGGCGTAATCACCGGAGAAGAAGCGATTGATTGGGGTTTGACAGGACCTTGCTTGCGCGGCAGCGGCGTTAATCTGGATTTGCGAAAGGTCAATCCATACACGGGTTACGAAACTTACGATTTCGATGTTCCCGTCGAAACGGGCGGCGATGTCTGGTCGCGTTTCCGCGTGCGTATGCGCGAACTTTACGAATCGCACAAAATTTGTATTCAGGCACTTGAAAGACTAAAACCTGGACCGATCAAAGCCGACGCGCCGAAAGTTGTTTTGCCTGACCGCGACGATATGCGGACTCATATGGATTCGCTGATTCACCACTTTTTAATTGTTGCCGAAGGTTTTAATGTTCCCGAAGGCGAAGTCTATCTGCCGATTGAAGCGTCAAAAGGTGAACTCGGCGTTTATATGAAATCAAACGGCGGTCCGAAACCCGAAAGAGTTCATTTCCGGGGTCCGAGTTTTGTCAATCTCGCCGCGCTTCCCGTTATGGCGGAAGGCGAAATGGTCGCCGATGTCGTGGCAATTATCGGTTCGCTCGATATTGTTTTGGGCGAAATTGACCGTTAAAGTTTTATGGCTGATGTTTTGACGAATGAAAATTTCAAAGAAGAAGAATTACTTTATTTGCTAAAATCTGCTATTGATAAACTCAATGAAAATTCAAATGAGATTGCGTTTTTAAGGAAAGAGATTGACAAAAACACCAGGGCATTAAAGAATCTGAAAAAAGAGATTCGCAGTAACTCCGGTTTTTATAATGATGACAGATTTAGAATTATCGAGATGTTCAACCGTCTTTTTGAAGTTGAAAAGCCGATAAAATCTTGTGCCGACAGATTCTCGATTTTAGAGGCGGAGCGCAATCGAATTTTTACGGAATTGTTAAAATTGACTGAAGACATTGAAGAAAATCCCGATGCGAAAATTCAGCTTAATGAATTGAATGTATGCCTTGAGAATTTGGAAGAAGAAGTATTTGCGTAAAAATTATGGCTGAAAAATATACAAACAGGTTTGAACAAGAAGTTATTCAAAAACTTGCGCTTTTGATTGAAAAAGTCGAGGCGCACGATAAGAGATTTGATTCGCACGATAAAAGATTTGATTCGCACGACGCTCGTTTTGATTCGCTGGAAAATCAAATGAAAACGCTTTCCGCGCAAATGACCGAAATCGGTTTGAAAGTCATTGATATTGATAAGCGTTTGACGAAACTCGAAATCCGTTTTGATTCGTTTGAAAAAAGATTGATGAGTGTTGAAGAAAGAATAACCAATTTAGAATCGGATGTTCGTTTGATTCACGCGGAAATTGAACAAATGAACAGACAGCTTAACATTTTGGACAAAAAAGTTTCGCGTCTGAGCGTTAATTATATTGAAACTCAAGATAAAATTGATGATTTGACCAGAAGAGTTGAAAAACTCGAACAAAGATTGACAGCATAAGTTATATGGCAACAGCAGCAACCGATTATACAAATAAAGTCGAAGTAACCGACGAGATCGCGGAATTTTCGCCTGAAATCGTCGCGGAGATGGAAGCACATCTCGTAAAATATCCGCCCGACAGAAAGCGTTCCGCGCTGATTCCGCTTCTTTTCGTCATTCAGAGAGAACGCGGATATCTGGACAATCCGGGCGTGAATTTTATTGCGAAATTTTTAGACTTGGAAGTAACCGATGTTTGGGAAACGGCGACGTTTTATTCGATGTTTAATCTGCATCCGATTGGCAAACATCACATCCAAATTTGTAAAACGCTTTCGTGCAGAATTACCGGCGAGCCGGAAATTACCGCGCATATTTGCAATCGTTTGGGAATCGTGCCGGGCGAAACTACCGCTGACGGAAAATTTACGGTTACGCGCGTTGAATGTTTGGGAAGCTGCGGAACTGCGCCGATGCTGCAAGTCGGATTTGATTATTACGAAGATTTGACGATTGAGAAAGTTGACAAAATGTTGGACTCATTAGATTAAAAAATGGAAATCAAAGCGATAGGATGTGAACCTTTACAATTAAAAATGATGCACGTCAAAGACGGGCATACGCTAAAGGTTTACAGGGAACACGGCGGTTATGAATCGCTGAAAAAGGCGATGGATATGACTTCGGACGAGATCATCAATGAGGTCAAAGCGTCTGCTTTGCGCGGGCGCGGCGGCGCGGGTTTTCCGACGGGGATGAAATGGGGTTTTGTGCCGCGTGATTCGCCTAAGCCGAAATATATTGTCTGCAATGCGGACGAAAGCGAGCCGGGAACATTTAAGGACAGATACTTGCTTGAGCGCGATCCGCACGCTTTGATCGAAGGAATGTTGATCGGCGCGTTCGCGCTTGGCGTGGAAACTTGCTACATCTATTATCGCGGCGAATATCGGTATTTGATTGACATAATGGACGAAGCCATCGAAGAAGCGAAAGCGGCAAATCTCGTCGGCGAAAAAATTTTGGGTGCGGATTTTACCTGCAATTTTTATACGCACACGGGCGCGGGCGCGTATATTTGCGGCGAGGAAACCGCGCTTTTGTCGTCGCTCGAAGGTTTGCGCGGTCATCCGCGAATGAAGCCGCCGTTTCCCGCCGTCGAAGGCGTTTACGCTTGTCCGACGGTTGTAAATAACGTCGAAACTCTGACCGCCGTTCCGCAAGTTATCGAAATGGGCGGCGAAGCGTGGCAGCAGTTGGGGACGGAAAAATCGGGCGGCACGAAACTTTGGTCGGTCAGCGGTCACGTTAAAAAACCGGGCGTTTATGAACTTCCGATGGGTTATGATGATTTGGAAAAGTTCATTATGGAAGACTGCGGCGGAATACGCGACGGACACAAATTAAAGGCTTGCATTCCGGGCGGATCGAGCGTTTATGTGATGCGTGCCGATCAGATTATCGGCAAAAACGTCTTGATGGATTACGAAGGACTCGTCGAAGGCGGTTCGCTCGTCGGTTCGGGTGGTTTTATCGTGATGGACGAAACGGTTGATATTGTTGATTCGACGAAGAATTTGACCGAATTTTACAAGCACGAATCGTGCGGTTGGTGTACTCCGTGCCGCGAAGGAACGGATTGGTTGACGAAGATTTTCACGCGCATTGCCGAAGGCGGCGGCAGACCGGAAGACGCGCAATTGATTTTGGATTTGGTTGACAATATCGAAGGAAAAAGTTTCTGCGCTCTCGGCGACGCGGCGGCGTGGGCGATTCAAGGCGCGGTCAAGCGTTTTCCCGAAGATTTCAAAAAACACTTATTGCTGAATGGAAATGTTGAAATTAATTGATTAATGAGAATGATAGAAATTGATTTATTTTCGATTAAATCTCTAAATGCTGAATCGAAAGTTGAAGAAATTGTTTCATCTGTGAGTTTTAATCGAAAAAAAACTAATCTAATCTTAAAAGGTGAAAAATTTGATTATCAACTTCAAGTAGAAAATTTTTATTTATTAATAACGTCAACATTAGTATCCTTGAGCGAAATCGTATATTTTTACTTACTTGATGATAATTTGGAAATAATTGATGATTTGCTGTTAAGCGGAAATATTTGGGGTTCATTTTTTTTGGAAAATTTAGAAGTTGTGAGCGAACGAACTATTGAATTTTCATATACGAACGACGAAGACAAATGGCGTTTGTCTATCTTACCGCAAAGGAATTTTAAGTTTCCGAGATTAAATTTATACTCAATTGTTATTGAATCGAATTTAATGACACACTTTAAGTTAAGGCAAATAAAAAAATAACCAATTATTTGCAGAAGATTTCAAAAAACACTTAATGCCAAGCGGAAACGGCAATGCGGTTTAAATGATTTTTATTACAGTCGTGCTGTTTTATTTTAGCAAAATTTAATTTGCCGGAGGTAAAACAATGCGACGAACGGTTTATTTTCTTTTGGTATTTGGCACTATACACGAAAAAGAATTTTCGCGGAGATTCTTATAATGTCAGTTCGAATATGACGTTTGCGCCGGGTGATAAATGGTATAACAATATTCGTTCGATCAAAGTTTATAAAGGAACGCCGCCAAAACAGCCGCGTTAATGATATTTGAAAATTTATTGATTTGGCGAAAAGTTTCGGCTTCGGGCGCGTTTTGTAAAATTTTGTAAAGGACGCGCAAGACGCGCCTTGCCGGAACATTCTAATTTTTCCCGAATTCGGGAAAAGGAGAATAATAAAATGTTACAAAAAATCAAAACAATCAAATTTTTAATCGCTTTTTCAGCAGTTATATTTTTGTTAAATCTAAGCGTTCAAGCGCAGAGCAATTGGCTCGGTATGGAAACTCTGCCGAGTTGGAACGAGCGCAGTCGGGCGATTCTGCAAATTGATAAAATATCGAATGATGAATTGAAAAGATGCAGCATTGTCGTGCGCCAACCGACGCTGCCGCAAGATCGGCTTTTAACAAAAATGGGCTGGACTTTAGTTGGCGAAGCGCAGATTTTCGGCGATATGACAGCCGTTACCGTCGCTCAGGCGTTTGACGGAATGTGCCGCCCGATGAAATTTCAAACTCTGATTTTCGTCGGAAACCGCGTTGCCGGAACGCTTTCGCCGGGTGCGATGGATTCGCGCAGCGACGGTTATTTGACAAATGTAAAATTAACGACCGAAAAAACTTTGACGGCGTATTACGCCCGCTATCGTCAATCGGACGCGCTTTGCTGCCCGTATAAGACGGAAGCCGTGACGTTTACGATCAAGCCGGACGGCAAAAATTTTCTGCTCGTGCCGGAGATGAAAATTGACGCGGATGCTAAAGGCGGAAATCAAAATTCGGACGACGCGGGAAAATTGGAAAATACTTCGTGGCGTTGGCAAAGCACGGAAACCGCGTCAAGAACGACGAAAGTTGATAAACCGGAGAATTATCAATTGGAATTTACGGCGGACGGCAAAATAAGAGTTTTGGCGGACTGTAACCGCGGCGGCGGTTCTTACGAATCGAGCGGCGAGAGTTTAAAATTTTCGCCGATTTTTACGACGAAAATGGCTTGCCCGTCGGGTTCGCTCGACATGCGCTTTTTGAATGATCTTCAAGCGGCGCAGAGCTATAAAATTGACGGCAAAATGCTGCTTATAAATTTGTCCGGCGGCGGCGCGATGAAGTTTTCCGGCGCGTCATCAAGCGATTCGGCGACGGTTTTGGAAAATACTCTCTGGCGTTGGCAGAGCATAAACGACCGGAAAGATGAAATTATCGTGGACAAGCCGGAAAATTATCAGATTCAGTTTAATCCGAACGGCGAGTTGGGCGTAAAAGCCGACTGCAACGGCGGCGGCGGAACTTACAAAATAAAAGACGATAAACTGTTGATTTCGTCAATCATCAGAACGCAGGTTTTTTGCGGCGAACAATCGCTCGACGGACGGTTCGTAAAAGGTCTGGAATCGGCTCGGACTTTTCGCGTTTCAGGCAATTTTTTGTTCATCGAATCGGAAACAGGCACGTTGAAATTTTTTAGAGTTCATAAACAAAATTAAATCGGGAGAAGGTGAAACTATGAAAAAAGATTATTATCAAAGCAAATGTATATGTCTGATGCTTTTAGTTCTGTCCGTATCAATGTTTGTCGGATGTTCCGCAGAGTCGCCACGGGCAAACGATTCAAATATTTCAGCAAATCAAACTGCAAATAACGCGAACGGCGAAACGAATCAAGCTGAAAAGTCGGAAGCTGCTTTTATTAACAAAGTATGGAAAGTTAATAAATCGAACAGCGTTTCTCCCGGACAACTTTATGTATTTATGTCGGACGGCACATTGGCAATATCATCGCCCAATGGTAAGCCTTCTTTTGGCTCTTGGACAAATGAAAACGGAAACCTGACGATAACCGAAGAGTCAAAACCGTATAAAGTGGATATTTTGAAACTTAGCGAAGATGAGTTTAACATTAAAATAAACGATCCCGGCGAAGGAGTCGAAATCGAATTCGTGCCGGCAGAAACAAAGTAATTTAGTCAATTTGTGAGATTATGTTTTCAAACCACAAATTCAAATTTTCAGCAGTCGCTTTTTTGCTGATTGTGTGGGCATTTGCCGCATTCGTATCGGCGCAGAGCAATAAATTGCCCGTTGTCAATGCCGAAAACTTTGTTAGTTCAAAGTTTAACGCGACGATCTCGGCAGAGCAGTTAAGTCAAAGAATAAAAGCGGTTTTCGGCGCGTCGGCTCTTGCTCCGGCATCGAGCGCGGTTGATTTATTCAAAGTCAATTATCGTTCGCAAAATGCCGAAGGCAAAACGGTTGTTTTAAGCGGCTTAACAATTTTGCCGAAAAGCAAAGCACCGAAAGGACTTGTCATTTTCAATCACGGCACGACCGCCGACCGCGATCTTTCGCCGTCGCGTTATACGGGGAAAGCCAATTCTTCGGAAACGGAAACGGCGATACTGGCATTTGCATCGGGCGGTTACGCGGTGGCGATGCCCGATTATTTGGGCTTGGGCGACGAAAAAGGATTTCATCCGTATCCGCTCGGCGCGATTAACAGCCGTTCGGCAATTGATTTGATCCAACCGGCGCGAACGGTTGCGGCGAAAAACGGCGTTGCGCTCGGCTCGCGCCTTTTTATAACAGGTTATTCCGAAGGCGGCGCAACGGCGATGTGGACGGTGCGCGAATTGGAGAAAAAATCGGAAAAAGAATATGAAGTTACAGCCGCCGCGCCGATGTCGGGTCCGTATGATTTGTCCGGCACAACGCGAAAATGGCTGATCGCTTCGCCGACCAATGAGGAGGAATTCGTTACGCGGCTTTATCTTTTGTCTTATATCGTCTATTCTTTCCACAAAAATAACGGCGTGAAATTAACCGATTATTTTAAGCCCTCGATGGCTTTAACGATTTCACAGGCATTTAAGAAAAACCGTTCGGATGAAAATATTATTAAAAGGCTCGCGTTAGCCGCAGTGCTGATGCGTGCAAAAAATTCGATTGAAAATGTTATCACCGACCGTTTTATGGAAGCTCTGCAAAAATCGGATATGAGCAATCCGGTTGTTGCTGAATTAAAAAGAAACGACGTTTACGATTGGTCGCCGCGCACAAAAATGCTGCTTATAAATCTGGAAGAAGACAAAATCGTTGATCCGGGAAACACCGAAAAAGCCTATCTGATGATGAGAAAAAGCCGCATCGGGACGGACACCGTGAGGCAGTTTGTGATTAAAGACAAAAGCTTTAATCACATTACGGGAATAGCTCCCGCGCTTTTGCAGGCACGCCTTTTTTTTGATGAAGAAGTTTACTAATTAAGCCGGCAGCGTTTAAAGTAGAAACGGCGCAAAAAATTTTTAGGAACGTGCAAAAAATAAGTTATAGCGGTAAATAAGGCTTTTATATATATGTTATTCTGTTATTACTATTGTATTACAATCGGATAATTAATAATTTTTTTATTGTGACGTAATTATCAATGCCAAATGCCTAATTGATAATTTGGCATTATGTCACGAAAAAAACCGGCGCATTTATCGAAATGAATAAAAGCAGTTCATTATAAGTTATTTTTTACATATTCTTTAGTTAAGACACTAATGAGAAAAACAGTTTACTTTCTTGATAGATTAACTGAATTTGGTTACGATTTTGTTTCTGTTCCGGGCTTTTGACCGAATGAAACTTTGGGAACACGGAATTTTTCCGGTGATGACTTTGATATACGGTATCAAGCCGAGCAGTTCTTTTTGAAATTAAGACGAGATCGGCTCGCCGGAATTGACGACGAGGACGACGAAAACTCGAGGCAAGCGTCTTCGTATCATTTGAAGTTAAACAAAGACGAGGAGTAAATGCTAAAATGGGAAAAGGCGACAAAAAAACAAAACGCGGCAAGATTTTTGCGGGAAGCTACGGCAAATCGCGTCCGAAAAAGACTGATAAAAAATCGGAAGACAAAGAAAATAAATCCGAAGATAAAAAATAGTCGGCGATGTTATAATTTGCTATGAAAACGAGTAAATTATCGGTTCAACGATTTTGCACGTCAGCCAAAGGAAAGGTTTTGAATCAAGGTTAAAATTTATTTAAAACATTAGAAACTAAAACGAACGATGCCGCAGATTTTATCAAATTCAGCTTACGACACGACGGATTTAATCGAGAATCTGGTAACGGAGGACGATGAACCTGTGGATAATCTCTTTTCGGAAAGACAACAGAGATTGCTCGTCGAACCGCTTTACACTTCTTGGAAACCGACGGACGCGGAATCGGGTGAAAGGCGGAAGTTTTTTGCCGCCGTAAATGTCGGTTTGTTCTTTTCCGTTCATCAACCGCCGCTTGTGCCGGATATGTTTTTGAGCTTGGATGTGGAGATGCCCGCCGATGTTGATTTGAAAGCACATCGTTCGTATTTTGTTTGGGAATTCGGCAAAGTTCCCGATGTGGTCGTTGAAATCGTTTCCAATCGGAAGGGTAATGAATTGACGAAAAAACTGCGCGATTACGCGAATATCGGTGTAACTTATTACGTCGTGCTTGACCCGTTCGGAAATTTGGGCGGCGACGTTTTGCAAATTTATGAATTGGGATTCGGCAAACGTCTGCGTCCGAAAAATGACGCGATCCTCGACGAGATCGGCTTGGAAGCGCGTCTTTGGCAAGGCGAATTTGAAGGTCTTTCGGGCGAATGGCTGCGCTGGTATGATGTAGAAAGCGGCAATTTAATTTTAACCGGAAAGGAAGCAGTTAAAAAAATGAAGGAAAAACTGCGCGATTCGGGAATTGATTTTTAGATGAAATGATTTTTAGATGAAATATGGAAGATTTGGAAACAGTTGGGAAAACGGCGGAAATGAAAAAACCGAAAAGCGTGCGCGGAACTTGGTGTCGCATAATTCCCGAAGATGCTGATATTGAAGCGGATATTCGAGAAATTCGTGATGAGTGGAAGAAGGAAGTTGAAGAAATATTTGAATTCGAAACCGAAGATAAGGAAAGTTTAAGAAAAAAAGACTAAGATTTTTATTATAAAATGTCAGAACTTATAAAAGTAAATATTAACGGACAGGAATTTGAGGTCGAAAAAGGTGCGCGTTTGATTGACGTTTGCCACGAGAAAGGCTTCGGGATTCCGTCATTTTGTTATTATAAAGACCTTGCTTTGCAAGCGAGTTGTCGGATGTGTCTGGTTCGCATCGAAAAGATGCCGAAATTGCAGACTTCCTGCACGATCACTTGCACGGACGGGATGACCGTGACGACGCAGAGCGACGAGATCGAAAAGGCGCAAAGGGCGATGGGCGAATTTTTGCTTGCCAATCATCCGCTTGATTGTCCCGTTTGTGATCGCGGCGGCGAGTGCGAATTGCAGGAAGTTATTTTCGATTGGGGCGACGTTGAAGAGCGTTTTACCGAATATAAAAACGTCCAACCCGAAAAATTTCTGTCGCCGATTGTCGCCAACGATCCGCAACGCTGTATTTTGTGCAAACGCTGCACGAGAGTTTGCGACGAATGGATGGGCGAAGACGCAATCGAGGCGGGAAATCGCGGCGTGAATACCGTGATCGGAACTTACGGCGGCTGGCTCAACTGTTCGCAGTGCGGAAACTGCATTGAAGTCTGTCCGACGGGAACGCTTCTCGACGGCGTTTATCGGCACGAAACGCGCCCTTGGGAATTAGACCAGACGATCACGACCGACACATACGGCTCGGACGGAATGCAGCTTTCCATCGGCTCGCGCAGCGGATTGGTTCACAGAATCGTGGCGCGTGACCGCTATGTTGACGGCTTAAATGGCGAATTTTTGGACATCAAAGCCAGATTCGCCCACGAATTCATCAATCATCCAGACAGAATAAAAACGCCTCTGATTCGCTACAAAAAAGGCGGAAAACTGATTCCGACAACTTGGGACGACGCGATTCATTTTGTCGCCGAAAAATTCAAAACAGCAAACAATGTCGGCGTTGTCGCTTCGTGCCGTTTGACGAATGAAGCGGTTTTTACCTTAAAACGCTTTGCGACGGAAGTTGTCGAAACGGATAATTACGCGGTTTCCGACGCTTATGATCTGTCGCCGTTCTTTGATAATTTGAGCGTTCCGCTAGCAACGCACGAAGATATTCGTTATGCGAAAACGATCATTTTGATCGGCGGTGAACCCGAAGAAGAGCAGACGTTTACGGCGAAACAGATGCGGCAGGCTGTCCGCAACGACGGCGCAAGTTTGATAATCGTCAACGACGTGCCGATTCGCTTAACGCAGTTGGCTTCGCAATTTGTTCATATCAACCCGAATTCTTACGACGCTTTCGCCCTTGCTTTTGCCGATTCTTCAAGCAACAATCTGACAAGCAAACTCGGCATCAAGCCGCAGGAAATTGACGATTTGTTAAAAACAATCGGCGAAACCGAAGGCGATTTAATTATAATGTTCGGCGGCGATTTATCCGGCGAAGCGCAGGCGGTTCTGGCAAATTCGGCGGCAAAATTCGCTTCGGAAAATCGAAAGGTTTTGCTTCATCCGCTGCCGCTTTACAATAATTCCGTCGGCGCGAACGATATGATGGCGGATAAAAAATCGCTTGCCGACGTTGTTCAAAATTCCAAATCGCTTTTGATCGGCGGAAGTCTGCGCGGCGCGGACGCTAAGTTATTGGCAAATAAAGATTTCGTCGTTGTGCAGGAACTTTTTGAAACCGAAACTACCCAATTTGCCGATGTTGTTCTGCCCGCCGCGAGTTTTGCGGAAGTTGACGGAACTTATACGAATAATACGGGTTTTATTCAGCGAGTCCGACAGGCAATCGAGCCGACGAATCAATCGAAAGCCGATTGGATGATAACTTCGATGATCGCTTTGGAAATGGGCGTAAATTTCGGTTACAATTACGCTTCAACCGCCGTCTTGAAGGCGTTTTCCGACGCGATTCCGGCTTATGAAGGCATTCGTTATCCCAACTTAAAGGACGAATCGAATCCCGTTCAGGTGAAACACGAAATTGCGGAAAATCGGGATTTATCAAAAGAATTTGAAACTTTGAAAGCAAACGCCGATAAATTGCCCGATGAAGCCGAAAAAATCACGGAAACGCCGCGTGTCGGACACAAACTGCATCGCGTAACGACGATGACCGGAAAAACAAAGCAGTTTCATCTGCTTGCAAACGGCAATCCGAAGCCCGAAAATCTCCTTGTATCGCCGCTTGTCCAATTCAATCTGGACGGAACGCCGATTGGCGCGAACGGAAACGGCGACGAAGACAAGACGGGAGTTGGCATAAATCCAACCGAAGCCGCAGATATGAATTCGGCGGAAGTTGAGGTGATTGATAGAGTAAATTTGAGTGTTGATAATTAAGGGGTGCGCTTGCTTAACCTTTTTTGAAATTATAGTTTAACTGTTCGGAATAGATTATAGATTATAAATTAAAGATTATAGATTTTTGTTGCGTTTCTTATTTATCATCTCCAATTTATCATCTATAATCTATTCCGAAGTGTTTTTCCGAACTACGCACAGATTTCAGATAATTAGATTTTGTTCAAACAATGAAAACGCGAAGCATTAGGCGGCATAACGACGAGAAATTCAAACGCCGTTGTCAAAAGCAAATTCGCAATCAGTTGAATTTTTGTTCAGATGATTTGGCAAACGATCCGAAATTTGTCGGAAAACTTGCCAGAACGCGCAAGCCTTGTTCGTGTTTTATGTGCGGCAATCCGCGCCGTTATTTCGGCGAGAAAACATTGAGAGAACGCCGCCGAGAACAAATAGATTAGATTTTTATGGAACAGATTATACAGACAGCTTTTCCATTCGTCGTTATCTCGGTAGCGATTTTACTCGCTTTTCAAGGGGTTTTGATGATCGTCGCTTATACGGTTTTGAGTGAACGCAAGATTCTGGGCTGGATTCAAGGGCGCATCGGACCGAATCGCGTCGGACCTTGGGGACTTTTGCAGCCGTTTGCAGACCTTTTCAAATTTATCTTCAAAGAAGATTTAGCTCCCGACCAATCAACGAAATTTATATTTTATCTCGCGCCGATTGTCGCTTTAACGTGCGCTTTGCTGCCGATTGTGATTTATCCGTTCGGACCGCCGATTGTCGCCGATCTGAGTTTTCTGCCGTATGGTTTGGGCGACGGAATCAGGCAGATTCCTTTGACCATCGCGCAGATTGATGTCGGCGTTTTGTTCGTTCTGGGCATCACTTCCGTCGGAGTTTACGGCATCGCGCTGGCGGGTTGGTCGTCAAATAATAAATACTCTCTGATGGGCGGACTTCGCTCTTCGGCGCAGTTGATCTCATACGAACTTGCGATGGGCGCGTCAGTGATCGGAGTCGTAATGCTCGCCGGAACGCTCGATCTGAACGGCATTGTCGCCGCGCAGACGCAATCGCCTTTCAAATGGTTTATTATTCCGCAAATCGTCGGCTTTTTCGTTTTTTTGATCGCGGCTTTTGCTGAAACAAACCGCGTTCCGTTCGATCTGCCCGAAGCCGAAACCGAACTTGTGGCGGGCTTTCACACAGAGTATTCGGCTCTGAAATTCGCTCTCTTTTTTATGGCGGAATATGTGAATATGTTCACCGTTTCCGTAATGATCGTAACTCTATTTTTGGGCGGCTGGTATATTCCCGGTTTGGGTTGGTTCGGACTTTGGCTGGCGGATAATTTCGGATTTACTTGGCTTTTGGTCGGCTCAATCGGTTACGCCATTGTCAGCCACATCGGATTTTTATTAAAGATTTTCGCGTTTCTATTTTTGTATATTTGGATTCGCGGAACTCTGCCGCGCTTTCGTTTCGACCAATTAATGAATTTCGGCTGGAAATTTTTACTGCCCGTCGCGCTTGGCAACGTGATTGTAACGATTGTAATTGTATTTCTATTAAATAGGTGAGAAATGAGAAGTGAGAAATGAGAAGTGAGAGAAAAATTCTCACCTCTTACCTCTCACTTCTCACTTAAAAAAATGACTACCGTTCTATTTTTCATATTCGCAGGTCTGGCAATCGCGTGTGCGATTTCGCTCGTTTACCATAAAAACCCGCTTTACAGCGCGATTTCTTTGGTCGGCGTGTTGATTTCGCTTGCCTGTATTTACATCACGCTCGCCGCGCCGTTTATTGCCGCCGTGCAGATTTTGATTTACGCCGGCGCGATTATGGTTTTGGTCGTTTTCGTGATAATGCTTTTGAATCTCGAAGAAGACCTGCCGCTTGGTCGGCTCAGTCATTTATACGCCATCGGCGGCGGTTTGGGCTTGATTTTACTGGCGCAGACGTTTTTTATCTTTTACGCCGTAACGAAAACGCCGACGCATAACATACAAGCCGATGAAACAGTAGGAAAAACTCTGAATCTCGGCTCGGCGATGTACACCGAATATCTTCTGCCCGTCGAAATCGTCGGAATCTTGCTTTTGATGGCTCTCGTCGGCTCGGTAATTTTAGCCAGAAGTATGAAGCATCCGAAATTAGAACTCGTCAAAGACGCGGACGACGGACTCGATCAAGACAGCATTCTCGCGCAAAAAGGCGAGATCAGACAAGACGAATACGTTAATTAATTTGATACAAAGTTATGTCCGTTTCTCTTTCGCAAATAATGGAAATGCCGCACGCCGCAATTTTGGCGGAGCGCATTCAGTCCGCGCTTAAAGAGGAAAAAAAGGAAAGAAATCGTTTCTACCAAATGATTGATGAAGAAAAAAAGGTGGAATTGCAAAGGACGGCACAATCGAAAGCGTCGTTCTGCCCGATTTCAAGATACAAATTCGCGCCGTTTTCGATGAAAAAGTGAATTTAGAAGAATTGAAGAAAATAATTTAGTTCATTGTTAATAGTTCATTGCCGTTTGCAAATCGGACTTTGGGCTTTAGACTCTGGACTCTGGATATAAAACAATGGAACCGAGTTTAGCAACTTATTTAGCACTTTCAGGAATTTTATTTACCATCGGCGCGGTTGGCGTTATTTATAAACGCAACGCAATCGGGATGTTTATGTGCATCGAACTGATGCTCAACGCCGTAAATCTAACATTCGTCGCCTTTTCGCGCTATTACGCCGACGTTACGGGACAGCTTTTCGTCTTTATGGTGATGAGCGTCGCGGCTGCGGAAGCGGCTGTCGGACTCGGAATTATCATCGCATTTTTCCGCAACCGCGAATCGGTTGACGTTGACGACGCGAGTATTTTAAGAAACTAAATCTAATTACAGAGTATATTTTAGAGGGGGAAATTGTAATGAACAGAAAATTTATAATAGCTTTATTTGTTTGTTTGGTTTGCGCCGCGCAGACAAATTTTGCACAAATGCAGCCGGCAAAAGCCGAAACCGAAAAGAGCAATGAAATTATCGAAAAATATCCGAATCTGAAAGTTCAGGCGGATGAAATGGTGAATGCGATTGTCGGCAACGAATATGATAAATTTGCCGATGCTATGCACCCGAAAATTATTAAAATGGTTGGCGGAAAAGCAAAATTCGTTACCGCCACCAAAAATCAGATGGCGCAGTATAAAAAGTCCGGGCTTGAAATCACGGATTATACCGTCGAAAACCCAACTCAACTGTTAAAATCAGGCACAGAATTATACGTCGTCCTGCCGACTTTATCGGTGATTAAAGCTCCCAAAAAGAGCGTAAATATGGCGGGAGCGTTGCTTGGTATTTCAGAAGATAACGGCAGCAACTGGAAATTTATCCGCATTGACTCGAAAGCGTCTGTGCAGCGTCTATTTCCGAACATCGCAAATAAGTTAGAGATTCCGGCAATCGGAATAAAATAATGATAGAAATTCTCTAAATTTCGATTGTGGCACGAAAGATTTCAAGTTAGAAATATGTCGGACTCGACGAAAATAATTATCGAGAAACACGAAGACGGATTTGCTGCATATCCGTTCGGCTTAAAAGGCGTGGTAATCGGTAAAGGTAATATACTTGGAAACGCTTTAGCCGATGTAAAATCCGCGATTCGTTTTCATATTGAAACTTTTGGAGAATCTTTAAATTCATAGTCGCGCGAGCGACGAAAAGAAAATAGCCGGTTGTGAAGCACGAAGTGCGAAACATCTGGGAAGAAAGCCAAACAAGGTTTTAGCTCTGAAAGAGCGACAGAAAAGAGATGCCGTCGAGTCATATTTGCTTAAATGTTCATATCGTCTTTTCGACCAAAGATCGTTTGCCGCAGATAAAAATTGATTGGCAGGAAAGATTACACGCATATTTGGGCGGAATTGTAAAAGGTTTGGAAGCCGTTCCATTGGCAATCGGCGGAATTACAAACCACGTTCATTTGCTTGTGAGTTTGAAATCAAAACACCGATTGGATTATTTTTTGCGTGAATTAAAGGCGGAATCTTCGGGTTGGGTGCATAAGGAATTGACGGAAAATTTCGGGTGGCAAAAAGGTTACGCGGCATTTTCGGTCAGTCCGACGAGTATTGAGGGCGTGAAAAGTTATATTTTCAATCAAGCCGAGCATCATCGCGTAAAAACTTTTGAGGAAGAATATTTGGAATTATTGAAAGCAAGCGGAGTTGAATATGACGAGAAATATTTGTGGTGAGATTTAAGAATTCTGTCGCTCTTTCAGAGCTAAAATAATATTCTTGCTTGTCCAGACGTTCCGCGCTGTCGCGCTTCACATCCGGCTACTTTCGACGCACGGCTTCGCCGTTAGAAAAGGATAGGGATATTTCAAAAAAGAAACACTAAATTTATTGAGAAAATGTTTCGATTTAATTTAAATAGTTCAAACAAATGACTGAAAACAACTTTTTAAGTCTGATAATTTTCGCGCCGCTTGTCGGCGCGGTTATCAA
Source organism: Pyrinomonadaceae bacterium (assembly GCA_965214585.1). GTDB lineage: Bacteria > Acidobacteriota > Blastocatellia > Pyrinomonadales > Pyrinomonadaceae > JAHCHG01. The sequence continues at coordinate 4,434,631 of OZ243957.1, forward strand.
TTGGCTGTTCGGCAAGCGTATGAACAGCGAACTTTTCAGCGGCGCGGTTGCTTGCGCGGCGGTTGGCGTGTCGTGCGTGGTCGCGCTGATGATCGCGTTCGGCATCGGGACGACGCACACGGGCGCGTTGTTTATGCCCGAAGGGAAACCTGTTCTCGACCATATCTGGACGTGGGTTGAGGTCGGCGGTTTTCGCGCTGATTTCGCGCTCGGAATGGACAGGCTTTCAGCGATTTACGCTTGTTTTGTTACGTTTGTCGCGCTTTTTATACATATTTTCGCCACGGGTTATATGCACGGCGACAAAGGATTTTACCGATTTTTCGCGTATCTGAACTTGTTTATGTTCTCGATGCTGACGCTTGTGTTGGCGGATAATTTTCTGCTGATGTTCGTCGGTTGGGAAGGCGTGGGGCTTTGTTCTTATCTGCTGATCGGCTATTACATCAAAAGGGACGAAGCGAGCAAAGCGGCGAAAAAGGCGTTTGTGATGAACCGCATCGGCGATTGGGGCGTTTTGATGGGCGTGTTTTTGCTGTTTTCGATGACAGGTTCGATCTCGTTTTACGACAAAGTTGTTGACGGAACGCAGGTGGCGAGCGCGTTCGGGATTATCGCGCAAATGGCGCAAGACCCGTTTACTTGGGGCGCGATCTTTGCGGGCGGAATTACTTCAATCGGCGTTCTTTTATTCATCGGCGCGACGGGAAAATCGGCACAGATTCCGCTTTTTACTTGGCTTCCCGACGCGATGGCTGGTCCGACTCCCGTTTCGGCTCTGATTCACGCGGCGACAATGGTGACGGCGGGAGTTTATATGGTCGTGCGCTCGAACGCGATTTATCAAAACGCGCCGACGGCGATGTTTATTATAGCGATTGTCGGCTGCGCGACGGCACTTTTTGCCGCAACAATCGGACTGGCGCAAAACGACATCAAAAAAGTTCTCGCTTATTCGACGGTTTCGCAGCTTGGCTATATGTTTTTAGCGTGCGGAGTCGGCGCGTTCGGCGCGGCGATCTTCCACGTTATGACGCACGCATTTTTCAAGGCTCTGCTGTTTCTCGGTTCGGGTTCGGTCATTCACGGAATGCACCACGAACAGGATATGCGGCGGATGGGCAATTTGAAAAAATATATGCCGATCACGTTTGCCACAATGATTACGGGCTGGCTGGCGATCTCCGGCATTCCCGTTTTTTCGGGCTTCTTTTCAAAAGACGAGATTTTATACAAAACTTTCGCCGCCGCAGGTTTGGGAAGTTGGAGTTACGTTCTCTGGATTGTCGGCTTGCTGACGGCAGTTTTGACGGCAGTTTATATGACCAGAATGATGGTGATGACATTCTGGGGCGAAGAAAGATTTCACACGCCGATTAGCGAAGAATTGCCCGTTGCCGAAAACATCGGCGAAGCGTCGAGAGCCGAAGAAACGGCGTTTGCCCTTGGCGACGCGCACGATGCGGTTGAACCGCACGGCGATCCGCACGCTTGGGCTTCTGCCGAGGAAGATTTGGAAGACGAAGCGCACGACGATCACGATGACGAACATCATCATCTGCCCGACGATTTTCACCCGCACGAATCGCCTTGGACAATGACCGTTCCGCTGATCGTTTTGGCGGTATTTGCAACTTTCGTCGGACTCGTCGGAGTTCCCTACGCATTAAGCGGCGGCGCGATTCCGAATTATTTTGAACACACGCTCGAACCCGTCATTGCAAAAGTCGGACACACGGCAGTTGAAACGCCCGCGCATTCGGAAAAATCGAGCGAAGTAAAACATTTTTTCGCCAGCGAAGCGAATCCCGAAACAGAACACGCCGAAGACGCGGAACACGCTGCACATTCGCCCGAAGAAATAAGAACGGAAAGGCTTCTGGCGGGACTTTCTGTTTTGCTCGCCTTGCTCGGCATCGGAATCGGCTGGTTTATTTTCCAAAAAGAACCGTTAAAACAAATGCCCAGAATTTTGCGCGAAAAATGGCGAATAGACGAATTTTACAACGGCTACATTGTTGACCCGATCACGAGCCTTTCGCGCAACGGTTTGTGGCAAGGCTTCGATGTCGGATTTATTGACGGAACGGTAAACGGAATCGGTCATTTCGTCACCGCGCTCGGCTCGATTACAAGACGAGTGCAAGTCGGCTTCGTCCGCAGCTACGCGGCATTTATGCTGTTCGGCGCGTTGATTGTGATCGGATACTTTATTTATTACGGATTTAAGTTAATTGGATAGTCGTTAGTTGATATTTGTTCGCTGCAAGCAGAAAAAACAACGAACAACAAACAATGAACAACGAACAAACTTATGGATTTTATAAACGAAAATCTCTTAACGATTTTAATCTTGCTGCCTGTTTTCGGCGCGTTAGCGACGGTTGGACACGCGATGTTCTGGAAAGAGGAAGGCGGATTAAAATGGATAACGCTCGGTTTTACGACGGTGAATTTTTTAATTTCTCTGCTTTTACTGCTCGGTTCGGCGGCGATTTCGGCGAACGGGTTTTATTTTGAGAAAAATATTCCTTGGATTCGGGCGATAAACACGAATTATCACATCGGCGTTGACGGGCTTTCGATCTGGCTTGTCTTGCTGACGACTTTTATAATGCCGATTGCGGTTCTTTCGACGTGGCACGCGGTGGAAAAAAGGAAAGCGTCGTTTTACGTTTTTCTGCTGCTTTTGGAGTCGGCGATGCTCGGCGTTTTTGTATCGCTCGATCTGCTCGTGTTTTATCTGTTTTTTGAAGCGTCGCTTGTTCCGATGTTTTTTCTTATCGGAATCTGGGGCGGCGAAAATCGGATTTACGCGGCGGTCAAGTTTTTCGTTTACACCGCACTCGGAAGCCTTCTGATGCTCGTGGCGATCATTACGCTTTATTATCTGCATCTGGACACAACGGGAATCGGCACGTTTGATTATGTAACTTTGCTCAATTCGATGAAATTGGGGAATTTAGCGTTTACGGAAACGACGGGATTGCTTTTATTTCTGGCGTTTGCGCTGGCATTTTCGATCAAAGTTCCGCTTTTTCCGTTTCACACTTGGCTGCCCGACGCGCACACCGAAGCACCGACGGCGGGTTCTGTGATTTTGGCGGCTGTTTTGCTGAAAATGGGAACTTACGGCTTGATACGGTTTAATTTCACGCTTTTTCCCGAAGCGTCGCGTGAACTCGCTTGGATTTTTATAATTTTGGCGATCATCGGCATAATCTACGGCGCACTCGTCGCAATGGTTCAGCCTGATGTAAAGCGTCTGGTCGCTTATTCGTCCGTTGCGCATATGGGTTTTGTGATTTTGGGAATGTTTTCGTTTACCGAATACGGAATGCAGGGCGCACTTTATCAAATGCTCGCGCACGGCGTAACGACGGGAGCGTTATTCCTTTTGGTTGGTTTCATTTACGAGCGCAGACACACGAGAGCGATCACGGAATTCGGCGGAATTGCCAATGTGATGCCGATTTACGCGACGTTTTTTATTATTACGACGATGGCTTCAATCGGTTTGCCGTTTTTGAACGGCTTCGTCGGCGAATTTCTGATAATGCTCGGAATGTGGCAGTCAAACGCCGTCGCGCATCCTTGGATCGCCACGATGTTTGCCGGAACGGGCGTTATTTTCGCGGCGGTTTATCTGCTGTGGATGGCGCAGAGAGTCTTTTTCGGCAAAATTACAAACCCGAAAAACCGCCGATTGCTCGATCTGAATTACAGAGAGATCGGTTTGATGATTCCGCTTTTGTTTTTGATGGTCTTTATGGGCGTTTATCCGAAACCGATCTTGGAAAAATCAAAGGCGAGCATTGTTGCAATTCAAGAAAGAGTGATGGGACGCGCGGGCGGAACTGTCGCGGTTAAAACGGAGAATGGAACGCCGTCATCTTGACGGCAACAAACGCGAAGGCGTTTGAAAGTAGTTAATTTACTCTAATTTTTATCTTCGACTTTAGAGTTTGCCAAATCCGTTTTCGCGCTCACGCGCTCATTGCCGGCAAGATGCCGGCGTTCCGTTAAAAAAACAATTTCGTATTTTTATTTTTAATTTAACATAATGATTTTATTAGCAGAATTAGCAAATCCGAACGTCAATCTTTCGATTATTTTGCCCGAAATGATCGTCGCCGTCGCGGGCGTGATCGTTATGCTTTACGATTCGTTTTTTCCGAAACAGAAACTTGTAACGGGCGCGATCTCGATGATCGGATTGATTGCTTCAGCCGTTCTTTTGGCGTTTATGTGGGCGGATATGCCGCATAATTCGACTGCTTGGAACGGGATGATCGCGCACGACAATTTGCGTCTGAGTTTTTCGTTTGTCTTTTTGTTTGTAACGGCGATGACGATTTTGATTTCGTCAATCTGGACGGAGCGCGAAGATGTTCCCGTCGGCGAATATCACACGCTTTTGATGTTTGCCACGTTCGGTATGATGCTGATGGCTTCGGGCAACGACCTTGTGATAATCTTTCTCGGACTCGAAACGCTTTCGATTGCAACTTATGTAATGGCGGGTTTGAGAAAAACCGATTTGCGCTCGAACGAATCGGCGATGAAGTATTTCATTCTCGGTTCGTTCGCCACCGGATTTCTGCTTTACGGAATGGCTCTGATCTACGGAGCGACCGGCGCGACGAATATCACGGAAATCGCCGTGAGAACCGCCGACGCGAACTTTCCCGCTTTGCTTTTGATCGGCGGCGCGATGCTCGTTATCGGTTTCGGCTTTAAGGTGGCGACAGTTCCGTTTCACGTCTGGACACCCGATGTTTACGAAGGTGCGCCGACACCCGTGACGGCGTTTATGGCGGCTGGTCCGAAAGCGGCGGGTTTCGCGTCTTTTATCCGCGTTTTTGTTATCGGATTTCCGCTTGTCGCGGGCGTTCAGGCTTCGGAATTTCTGCACGAATCTTGGATCACATCGCTTTCGATTATGGCGATGCTGACGATGACCGTCGGAAACGTCGCGGCAATCGTGCAGGATAACGTCAAGCGAATGCTCGCTTATTCCTCAATTGCACACGCCGGTTACGCTCTCGTCGGCTTTATCGGTGCGGGAATGGCGACGACAGAATTGGGACGCGATACGGCAATCGCGGCGGTGGCGTTTTATATGCTCACTTATGCAATTACAAATCTCGGCGGTTTTGCAATCGTTACGCTTTTAGCGCAGAAAAACGACAGGCGCACCGAATTTGAAGATTACAACGGAATCGGTTTTAAAACGCCCGTTCTGGCGTTCACGCTTTCGCTGTTTATGCTTTCGCTTTTGGGCTTGCCGCTGACCGCCGGATTTATGGGAAAAGTTTTGGTTTTCCGTCCCGCGCTCGAAGCCGGAAATCCGCTTTTAACCGTTTTGGTTGTCGTCGCCGTTGTCAACACAGCAATTTCCGCTTATTATTATTTGCGCTTGATTGTGGTAATGTTCTTCCGCGAACGCACAACCGAATGGATTGAGCCGCGCATTCCCGCCGCTTTGACCGCCGTTTTGTTGATAACCGTTTTGGGCGTTTTCTACTTCGGAATTTTTAGCGACAGCGTGATCGAAAAATTCGCCGAATCGCCGCCGCGAATAATTAGCGCGAAATAGAACGAATGCGGATTGCGGAATAAGTGTAATTAAAAATCATTAGAAAATCCGCAATCCGCATTTGTAGCGAGTTGGTAATAAGTTTCCACAAGTCAGTAGCGTCGGCGTGAGCCGATGCGTCTGTCGCGTCTATACCGACGCATCGGCTCACGCCGACGCTACTGACAAGAGTTCAAATTTAAATCTATTCACAGTTTGAGCATTTATGTTATTCTGTAAAAGGCATTCGGAAATGCTCAATTTATGGATACGAGGACGGAAATCAAGGAAAAATTGGGCGACGAATGGCTGCCGGAGATTTATCGCTCGAAGGTGCGAACGCAGAGAACACGGTCGCATCGTCTGGAAATTCCCGAACGCGAAAATCGGGCGATTATTCAACACACGCTGCTCGGCGTGGAACTCAAAGTCGGCAAAAGAAGAATTTCCTGTCCCGATCTTTCAACGGCGCGGTATTTAGAGATTTTCGCCAAACTCGGCTGTCAGGAAATCGCCATTCCTTACGACATCACGAAAATTTCCACGCTCGCCGACGAACTCGAATCTTCACGACAAAAAATCCTTCTGTTTTTTGAAGAAGCGGCAAAAGGCAAGATCGCGCAGGCGAAAGGGCGTATGCGTTCCGCTTTGCTCAGAGAAATCCGAACGGAAATTGACGAGATCGGCGCGGGTTCGCTGATGCCCGAATTTAAGCAATCAACAAAACAACGAAAAGTTTAGATTTTGAAACTAATCTGCTGAATTTAACGAATTTGTGTCTTAGTAAAGGTTACAAATTCCGAAAATTTTAATATAATTATGGATATGTTTGACGCAAAACAAGTGATAGTAAAACCGAAACCGCATCAACTGCCTTTTCCTTATAATCAGCGCACTTTTTGCCGCTACGAGCCGATTGAGAAAAAGATAGATCACGCGAAAGTGTTGATTATGAACAACTTGCTTCGTTACGAATCGGACGTTTCGGAAGTTGCGAAAAAAGAATGGAACGGCAGTTTGGACAGCAAACTTCGTTTTGAGAGAAAAATTTCGGCAATGGCTTGCAATAACATCGCGCAGAATGTTTTGCGGCTCGTTCGTCAGCCGAAAACCTTAACGGTTCATTTATCGGAAGTCGCCGATGCCGCCGCGAGATATAACCCGGATGCAATCGTGATGAGTGGAACTTTGAGCGATTTCGATTTTTATAATCCCGAACATCTCGAAAAATTCGCTGAATTTATAACAAAAACCAAAATTCCCGTCCTTGCAATTTGCGGAGCGCATCAACTCGTCGGAATGAGTTTCGGCGCGGAACTCGCCACGCTCGACGATCTCAAGCCGTCGGAAAAACGTGAAGACCGAATGATCGAATATCAATATCGCTATATAAAAATTGTTGACACGAGCGATCCGATCTTTGCCGGAATTGACGATGAAAATACATATCTCTGGCAGGAATACACAAGGGAAGACAATATTTTAAGAGTTTGGCAAAATCACGGTTTGCAGGTCGTCGGAGTTCCCGACGGTTTTAATTTGCTCGCAACTTCTTATCTTTGCAAAAATCAGATGATGGTCAAAAGCGACGGAAATCAAATGATCTATTCGGTGCAGTTTCACTTGGAAAAATCTTTCGAGGATTGGTCGAAAAACCCGACCAGATGGGAACATCCGAACGAATCGCGCGACGGGCGGATTTTATTTGAGAATTTTTTGAAGTTGGCTTTAGAATACAACTAAGACGTTAAAATAATTTCCCGCGAATACATTAAAAATCACGAAAAATAAGCACAAGAAATTAAAAAAATCTTATCTTTTTTTCGTGATTTTTGTCATTACCGAACAGTTAAGATAGTGATTATATTTTCAAAAAATCAAGAGATTTCAAATCCCGCTTCCAATCGAATAATTTCTAAAAGAAAATGTGAAAGACAAAAAATGCCTGCCAACCAAAGAAATCCGCCGATAATTATAAATGTTTTTATTTGGGAAATCCTTCTGTTTCCAAGATATTTTTCGCCTGATTAAAATGCCGTTTTTCGTGCAGAATCGTTACATCAAAGGCATCAATTAAACGTATATTAACCAGCGGACTGATCGGTTCGGGAATTTTGATTTTTCTTGTGTCGAGATTTTTTGTCGCTTCCATCAGCGAGATAATTTTTGCTTGATTCGCGTGAAAATCTTCGATAATATTTTCGCTGATGTCGCTCGTTGAGGCTTCAAAAACAGCGAAAGTTTTTATCTTTCGAGTCGAGGCGGGACTGACCGCTTTTTTGAGTATTTTTCCGACGACATCGGCGGCAAACGGAATCGCACTAAACCAATTATTTCGATGCGTCCCGTCCGCAACCTTCTGAATCTCTTTAATATAAAGTTCATTCGTCATTATCAAATGGTCAAAACACTGCCCGACGCTCCAGACATTTTCGGACGGTTTCCAATTTAATTGTTCGGCTGATAATTTGCCGAAAGTTTCCCGAATTTCTTTTGAAATTTCTTTCGCCTCAGCAATAAATCCCTCTATTTCTCTGCTCATCTTTTCGCTCCTTCCAAATGTATTTACGAGAGATTATACTGTGAGTTCATTTTTTTGCTTTTATTTTCCTTTAAAATTTCCTTCGCGTCTTTCAATAAACGACTGCACGCCTTCTTTAGCGTCTTCGCTTTGAAACAGTTCCAAAATCTGCGGCTGAAGATGTTTCTTCGCCGCTTCAAAACCTTCGCTCTGCATTTTCCTCGCTGATTTTATCGTCGCCTGCACGCCCAAAGGTGCTTGTTTTGCAATTGTTTCGGCAATCTCAATCGCCCGATCTAAAACCTTTTCCGTTGTAACAACTTCCTGTGCAAGCCCGATTCGCAACGCTTCCTTCGCATCAAATTCATCGCCTGTCAAAAGCCAACGCATCGCATTTCCCCAACCCGCACGCTCAGGAAAACGAAGCGTCGCACCGCCGAACGGAAAAATCCCGCGTTTTATTTCGATCTGTGCAAATGCCGCATTTTCCGCCGCGATGCAGATTTCCGCCGCTAAAATAAGTTCGATTCCGACAGTCAGACATTTTCCGTTGACCGCAACAACCATCGGCTTCGTGCGTTCTCTTTCGCTGTAAATATTCAGCGGATCAATCGCATCCTTTTCAAATGTCAAAACGCCTTTATCAACAACCGTCGGTGCAACATTCGCCAAATCCAATCCCGCCGTGAACATTTCGCCGTGTGCAAACAAAACTCCACAACGCAAATTCTCATCGTCTTCTAATTTCGCATAAGCCGCCGCAAGTTCCGCCAGCATTTGATTATCGAAAGCGTTGCGTTTTGCGGGACGATTCAAACCGATCAGCAAAATGTGTCCGCGTTGTTCGGTTGAAATTCTCGATTCTTCTTTTTGTGTTTTCATAGGTTTTAGGTTCGTGAGATATTTATTTTCAACAGTTTAGATAAAGTTTCTTGGTCGCCAACGGCGACAAATAATATAGCCTATGGTGCAGGCGTTTCGCCGAAACCATAGGTCATTTTCAACGTATCAATTGCTCGCTGAAAGTGAGCAACAATCGCTCAATTTCAACTATGCCGCGTAATTTGTTCGTCGCTTTCAGCGACGGTCTGAATCATTCAATTTGCCTATGGTTTCGGCGAAAAACGCCTGCACCATAGGCTAAAATGTTTATCGCCGTTGGCGACCAAGAATGCAAATTTTCAACTCTTTCAATCTGCGTAGAAATTAATCGTCTATATTCTCAACAATTTACAAAGAGAAAATTTATTTGATCTAAACATTTTGTTTTTCATCTTCCAGCATCTTCTGTAAAGTTCGAGCCGCTTCAAAAGAATTATACAATGACCAAAATTCGTGTTTTTGATTTTGACCAAAAAGAATCTCTTCTTCGGCAATCTCATCAATCAATATCTGCACAACACGCATTTTCTCGTAACGATTTAATTGCCTAAGACTTGGTAAAATTTCAGTTACTGTCATTTTTTATAACATCCAAAATAAAATCTCAAAGTTTTACTAATTTTACACTAAATTTTATTTTTGCGGTTTTTATAAAATTTCTTATGCGGTTCGATACAATTTAAACGCAGAGAACGCAAAGTTCGCAGAGAAAAATTTCAATAAAAATCTCTGCGTTCCCTGCGTTCTCTGCATTTAATAATCTTTCCTAATTTCTCAAAGGCTTTCCTGTTTTCAGCATTCCAGCAATTCTTTGCTGAGTTTTCGGCTCACCGCAAAGCGACAAAAACGCCTCGCGTTCCAAGTCCAACAAATGCTGTTCGGAAACATACGAAGTGTGATTCAGATCGCCGCCGCACATAACTCGTGCGATTTTTTTGCCGATAAGCTGATCGTGTTCGGAAATAAAACCGCCTTTTAACATTTGATGCAGAGCGATTTTAAATGCCGCTTGTCCTTGTTCGCCGAGTGCGAGAATGTCGGTTCGCTCAATCGGTTGGACGTAGCCCGAAGCCGCTAAATTCAAAACTTCCTGTTTTGCGTCGGCGATAAGACGATCTCCGTTCATCGAAATCGCGTCGGAAGGTCGCAGGATTCCCCAAGATTTGGCTTCCTGAGCGGAAGTTGCAACCTTGCCCATTCCGATCATTTCAAATGTGCTTTTCAAAAACGCCAGCGGATCAGCGTCGGGCGTGGCTTTCGCCTTGTCCATCGAACGCATCGTCATTTCCTTCGTTCCGCCGCCTGCGGGAAGCAGTCCGACTCCGACTTCGACGAGTCCGATATAAGTTTCCGCCGCCGCACGAACTTTGTCGCCGTGCATTGAAATCTCACAACCGCCGCCGAGTGCCAGACCGTAAGGTGCTGTAACGACAGGTTTTGCAGAATAACGGATTCGCATCACGGCTTTTTGAAATTGGGCGATCATCATATTTATATCGTCCCATTCTTCCTCTTGTGCCGCGAGCAGAACCATCATAATATTCGCTCCCGCCGAGAAATTTCCGCCCTGATTTCCAATGACCAAGCCTTCAAAATTCTTCTCAACTTCATCAAACGCAAAGTTCATCATCTGAACCGTGTCGCCGCCGATGGAGTTCATTTTTGAATGAAATTCCAAACACGCCACGCCATCACCCAGATCAATCAACGAAGCACCCGCATTTTTCTTGACTACGCCGTTTTTCTCTTTAACATTTTCAAGAATTATCACGCCGTCTTGTGCGGGAATTTCCTTGTATTCGCCGTTGACCAAATCGTAATAAAACTTCTTGCCGTCTTCGGATTTGTAAAAAGTTTCCGCCCCCGAATCGAGCATTTTCTGAACATTTTCGGGAACATCCTGACCTTCTTTTTTCATACGCTCGACGGATTCCTTCACGCCGATTGCGTCCCACGTTTCAAAAACGCCGATCTCCCAACCGAAACCCCATTTCATCGCGTTGTCAATTTCAACAACCGTATCGGCAATCTCAGGAATTCGATTCGCCGCGTAACGCAGAGTCCGCGAAGTCGTTTTCCACAAAAATTCGCCGACATTATCTTCGCCCCACATCAATTTTTTAATGCGTTTTTCCTTGTCTTCGATTTGTTTTGCGGCATCCAAAGACGCAAATTTCGTCTTCTCCTGCGACTTATATTCGAGCGTTTCAAGGTCTAATTCCAAAATCACGCGATTGCCTTCCGCGTCTTTGGATTTTTTGTAAAAACCGCCGCCCGTTTTATCGCCCAAAATCTTATTTTCAAGCATTTTGTTGACAACATCTGGCAAGTTAAAAGCCTCACGATCTTCATCATCGGGAACGGCGGGATATAGATTTTTATTGACGTGAGCAAGCACATCCAACCCAACCAAATCCGAAGTCCGAAACGTCGCTGATTTCGCGTGTCCGATTGCCTTACCCGTCATCTGGTCAACTTCCGTCGGTGTAAAACCCATCGCCAACATCTCGTGAATCGTCGCCATCATCCCGAAAGTCCCAACGCGATTGGCAATAAAATTTGGTTCGTCCTTCGCCGAAACAACGCCCTTGCCCAAACGCTTGTCCATAAACCCGTGAACCTTGCAGGCAACTTCGCCGTCCGTCCATTCCGTCGGAATAACCTCAACCAATTTCATATAACGCGGCGGGTTAAAAAAGTGCGTCCCCAAAAAATGTTTTTTAAATTCATCCGAAAACGGCTCGGCAATATCCTTGATCGGAATCCCCGAAGTGTTTGAAGCAATCACCGAACCTTCCTTGCGATGCTTCTCAACTTGCTCGAAAATCTTGTGTTTTATATCAAGCCTTTCAACAACCGCTTCGATAATCAAATCGCAATCTTTGATTTTCTCCATATCGTCCTCAAAATTTCCGAGTTCGATTAAATTTGCATTGTCATTCAACATAAACGGTGCAGGCTTCAATTTCTTCGCCGCCTCAAACATATCACTAACAAGGCGATTTCTCACCGAAGGATCACTCAAAGGCAGACCTTTTCTTTCTTCCGTTTCGTTCAACTCATTCGGTGCAATGTCCAACAGCAGCGTCGGAATTCCCGCATTACTAAGATGTGCAGCAATCGCCGCTCCCATTGTTCCCGCCCCCAAAACAGCGGCTTTTTCGACTTTTAACATAGATTTACTTTTCCTTTATAAACTGATTTAATGTTGATTTTATTACGGACAAGTATAACTGAATGAGTATTCATTCAGCAAGCAATGAGATTAGGAAATGTTTATTTAGAATTATGTTGAGTATAATTTTTGAGTTTTATATTTCGTTTTCCGTCTGCCGCACTATTTCCAAAAACGCAACGGGATTGACAACTTTGAGAAAACGAAACCGTTGGCGAAATTCTTTTGCTTCGATTGTGTGATCGGTCATTAAATCCAACAAATCATTATCCCAACTGACAAGACAATCGGCTCTGATTTCGGCGGCGAGATTTATGTAATCTTCATCATCAACATCTCTCGGCAGATGAAATTTACTCGGAACATTTTTTACGAAAATAACAAAATCCAACAACTTTTCAAGAAAAGCATCAACCGCTTCATCAGTCAGTTCGGGAAGATTTTCCCGCACAACAGGACGACTTAAAACTTCGGAAACTTCATCTAAAATCTCGTCACTTGCATAAAGAATTATTTCGCCGTTTTCCGCCAAACGCAGACAAGCCGCCGCTACACCTTGTTTGCGAGCGGCGGCTTGCAGATAAATGTTGCAATCAAAAACAGCCTCGATCTTCGGCATTTTCTTTATGTTTTCCTGCGTTTTTCTCTCTCTTGTGAAACTTCCCGTCGTGCCTGCTTAAAAATGCCGTCCAATTCATCGTCGGTCAAACCGCTGTTCTCAACAGCTTGCCGAATCGGTGCGAGAGTTTCGTCCAAAGTCATCTTCTTCGCCTGCGTTTCGATGATATTTTTTATATATGTTTCAACATCCTGCCCGCTTGCTTCGGCACGTTTTTCCAAAACAATTCCGACATCTTTCGGAAAATTGATTGTTACAGTTGTTGTTTCCATAATTAACACCTCAATTTATAAAAATTGTAGCATAATGGATAATTTTCAGATAGTGAATTTTATCAAAGCATACAAAATGTTTGGCGACATAGACGAAAAAGACACGCCGTTTGTCGCTTTAACTTTGGAACTCGAAGGCGAACTTTGGACAAGAGATGAAACTCTGAAAATCGGCTTAGAGAAAAAAAGTTTCGATTCTTTTTTCAATTTAGATGAGTAAATCAACTTTTCGCATTTTCGCAAGGTGTTTAATGTTCCGTGAGTATATCCGAATAGATTATTTTCTATTTCCGAATGAATTAAAACTTTAAGTAACAAAATAATGGAGAATTGAGAATGGATCGGTAATCAAAGGTAAATTCTCAATTCTCAATTTTCAATTTTCAATTATTTTGCGAGGTTTCTTATTCAAATCATTATCCCTGATTATTTTTACTCACCTGCTTAACTCACCTTACGCAGAAAATGAAGTTTATCTTGTCGCTGACGGCGACTAACATAATAGCGTAGGGAGTAGTGCAGCGAAGCGGAACGAATCCCTGCGTTAATTGGAAAATCCTTATGCTCGCTGAAAGTGAGCGACATTCCAGCGTTGATTGTGCGACACTTTCAGCGTCGGAAACCTTTTTCCAAATAAACGTAGGGTTTCGCTCATACTTCGCTCTCACCCTACGCTATTATATTTGTCGCTTTCAGCGACCACGACCAAAATCGCGTAAGTTGAGTGAGGAAGTAATTATTCAAAAGAAAATGAATCACTAAAATTCGTAAATTGCATTCATCATTAATACTATTGTATGAATTGCTGCGTTAATTTGCCCGCCGAAAAAAAGCAGAACCTACTTCTCCACTCTGAAAATCTGTATGCTAATATCTTTATCAGCAAATACTTATTGTGATAAAATTTTTGTTATTTTATTTTAGATATGAAAAATAAAAAAATCCGAATTTATGATTTAGCCAAAGAGCTAAAACAAGATGTGCAATGTGTTATAGAAGAAGCACGGCGTGAAGGTTCAGATGTTAGTGTTCCATCAAATAGTTTATCGAAAGAACTTGCTGATAAAATGCGGAAAAAATACTTATCTAATGAAAATAGACCTCTTAAAGATAAAATCAGAATCATTAAAAAATCTAAAAGAACGCCGGATAAAATCAGTTCAAACAATAAAAATAGAACACCAAAAAAACCAAGCGTTGTTCTAAAAACCAAAAAAAAGTATAAATGCCAGTATTGTTATGCAAAAGTTCTAGCTAAACGATACAAAAATCATACTTTAAACGAATGCCCTAAAAGACCTTCAATAACCAGTATAGAAAGACCAGCAATGCAAAATGCCAAAAGAAAATCCTCTAACAATAAAGTTTCTTCTTCTCTCTACTTGAACGAGGCAAAGAATGTCATTATGGCACTATCTAAGGGTAAAAAAAGAAATTTGAATAATAAAAAATTTCTCAAGTTGCTAAAAACTTGTAAATACTGTTCAGTTGAAATTTCAGAAAACAATTATAACAAGCATATATTGAGTGAATGTCCAAGAAGACCAAACGCGGTTGAAGAAAGAACAAAAAACAAACTACTAATGAATACTGAGGATATTTCTTGGGAAATTTTACCAAGAGGGGCGTGGATCGCTAAAGATTCTCTAACCCAAATTCTGGAACATTTCAGTCGCCTGCAAAAAAACAAAAAGTGGAAAAACAAAATCTTTGATAAATCTCGCTTGAATTCTATTGAAGAAATGCTAAATCCAAACAAATATTTTATCGGAAAGAATGAGTTTGAAGGATACATAGTTTACTGCTTTGATTGGACAGAAAAAGTCATAATAGAGTGTCCAATTTATGGAAATGCAACTTACATTATCAATAAAGGAAAGTATTGTTGGAAAGAAATAACTAAAGTATCTAAATGGGAAGCGAGAACAAACTACTCAGACCAAGTAACTGCTGTAAACCATAGTGAAACTTGGATTGAGCGTGTAGAACAAAGTTTGAAATTTAATAACAACTGATTATTGATATATCGCAAAATCATCAGACATATTAGGAAGTCGTGGATTTTATTGCTTCGAGCAATCCTGTAAAAGTTTCGGCATTTGAGCCTTAGGATGAAGCTAAACGAAGAGTTTCATTTGATTTTGGAGTTTTGCGGGTTTTCTGACGTAGGTTTTGGCAAATCTTGCGGACTTGGTATTTTCTGCCGTTTCTTTTGTTTTTTATAACCGGAGCAGTTAAGCTGCAATCTTGTTTCGGTAAAATTTTTCTTAAACTCGGCGATGTTTATTGCGTCATATATTTTCTTTCTATCCGAGTAGGAAAGGTCGTTCCAGCCTGCTTCGCAATATGCAGGACGATAAGTTTTAAAAGCGAATTTCTGAAAAGCATCGGAATCGTTTTCCAAATCGGCAAAGGCTTTCGGATTTTCGTTTAATTTATCCTCTATTTTCTTCTGCGATATTGCTGCAGCATCCGACAGAAAATATTTCCCGTCAGAAGTAAGATCAGGATAAATTTTCTTGTAAAACATATCCAGATTTTTTTGTCCAAAATTTATATAGTAAGCGGGTGGAGATTTTCCGGGATTTCTTTTGATATAGTCATAATTGCGAAAATCGTAATAAGCAATTGTTCCGTAGTAAGAAGTATCTACGAATGGAGTTGGTAAATTCCCGTCGGGAGAAACCTGTAAAGGATACCTTTCATAGAAGTATCTTTCTTTGTTGTAATCAATACAAGTTTTAATAGATGTATTGTCGAAGGCTGCTTGATAAGCGGTAATATTGGAAAACTCAGGGAACTTTTGACCAATTTGTTCAAACCATTCTCTGCCGGTTTTGACATCTTTTAATTTTATGGAAACATATTCATTGATAATCGTGTTGTTTACAATTTCCCCCTTAAAGCAAGCCATCAAAGGAGTTACACCTTGTTTTATCCAGTCTTTTTCAGGATTTATCCAGACACCAACCGCCTCGCCTTTATTTAACTGAAATTGGAGATTAGCAATATTTTCTGCCCCGTCAACACTTCCCTTACCGTAATAAATCCCGTCGGACATAGTGTCGGACACGGCTGTTTCATTCTGAGCCTGAACAGATGAAGCATTAAATATAAAATATATGCAAAAGAAAACGCTTGAGATTATAAGTTGGCGATTTTTTGACATTTTTTCCTGTTTTATCGAAATTTGATTTTATGAAATTTGGTCTTAGGTCTTAGGTCTTTGGTCTTTGTAAAATCCAAATAAACATTATCAGTTTGGTTTTATCTTTCAAAGACCAAAACCAAAAGCCAAAGACCGCAAATCAAATGATTATAAACTTAAAACTATTTTAACAAACGATTTTTTGCAAAGAAATTGTCGTAACTTAAAATTTCATTGCTTAGTTTAAAATTTACAGATAAAATAAATTTGATTTTACACAAAATGAAAAGGAATTTAATAATTATGAAAAAGTTATTTTTAGCTCTGCTTTTGGTTTTTACTATTGTAACTATTGCTCAAACGGCTTATTCGCAAGGTTTTCCGTATCATTTGTATGACACGCGAACAATGGCGGAATTGATGGAATTAAATTCTGTTGCGGAGAAGACACAGACTATCGGGAAAACGCAGATTGCAATAAGTGCAAAGCCGTTTTATTCTGCGGTTAGATTGGAATATGCGGGCGAATCGAGAAAACTTTCGGAGAGAAAATTGGCGTTTTATAAAATTTGGGCGGCGGCTTTGGATGTCGGGAGTTCAAATGCGGATTTCAATGTTCTCGACATCATTCAAAAGGAATATCTTTTCAGAGAATGCGGCAAAGAATATTGGCTCACCGTTTCGACTCCGGCGGCAAATGATTTTCCGAAGGAGTTGAAAAAAGGCGATAGAATTACGCTTTATTTGATGATGGCGGGCGGGACGAAATTTGATAAAGAAGATTGGAATTATATGTATCTGACCAATTCGTTTAAGATTTATCAATAGACTTGGTTTTGTTATAAATTAAAATCTCAATAATTTTATTATAAATCGCTCATTACTGAGCGATCTAAGAATTGTTTAATTTGAAAAATAAGAAACTTATGCCCGCTGAACACGCGGAAGAGCGCGGAAAAAAAGAAGGAAATTCAAATTATTTCCGCGTTTTTCCGTGAATTTAGCGGACAATCTTCTTAAAATTCATTGAATAAACAGCGTGCCGATCAGTAATAAGATATGCTCGCAGGCGGCGAACAGGTTGAGAATGTGTGAAGGTAAATCGAACAAAGCAGTTGCGGAATGCTAATTGCTTGTTTAATAAATTATTATCTTGAAACCGAATTTCAGACGAGGGAATGTAAAAAATTATGAGTAAAAACAGAGAAGAAGCGATAGAAAAATTAAATGAATTGACACGGGACATCAGCATCGCAATGCTGACGACAATTGACGGCGGCGTTTTGCGTTCGCGTCCGATGGACACGCAGAAGACGGAGTTTGACGGAACGCTCTGGTTTTTGACCGGAGCAGACACGCACAAAGACGACGAGATAAAAAAAGACAATCGCGTAAATGTTTCGTATGCTGCGCCGGATGACAATAAATACGTTTCGGTTTCGGGAACGGCGGAAATTCTGCGCGATCAAGCAAAGATCAATGAACTTTGGAGTCCGGTTCATAAGGCTTGGTTTCCCGAAGGAAAGGACGACCCGAATATCCGCGTGATAAAGATCAACGTCGAACAAGCCGAATATTGGGACTCTTCGTCAAGCACTTTTGTTCAAGTTGCCGGATTCTTAAAGGCTCTGGTAACGGGCGAACAAGCGGACGGCGGCGAAAATAAAAAGATAAATTTGTAGATCGCTGCCAAGGCGTTTGGTAAATTTTCACAAAAAATAAAGGGAAACGGCTATTTCAAGCTGCCGTTTCCCTTTATTTTTTTTGCTTAAATTCTGTCGGATTAATTCAAGATCGGATGCTACATTTTTGATATATCTATAGATTTTTTATCGTGACATAATGCTTAATGCCCAATTATCAATGCCGAATCAAGCAATAGATATGACGATTGTAAACCTTACATCAATTTATAATTCTCTTTGTAATTTACGGATTATATTTCGACGGAACGGGAACGTCGCCGTTTACGCCGAAATTCAAAATCGTAATCATTCCCGTCGAACTGTTCGTGATATACCAAACGCCGCTTGACGGGCGGAAAACCGCAAAATCGGTTTTGCCGTCGCCGTCGTAATCGCCGGGTGCTGGAATGTCGCCGTTTGCGCCGAACTGCGCGATTTTGAAACTGCCCGAACTGTTCTGCACATACCAGACTCCGTTTGACGGACGGAAAACCGCGACATCCGTTCTGGTGTCGCCGTCAAAATCTCCGGGCGTTGCGATGTCGGCGACATCGCCCCAAGACGCGCCCGAAAGCGAACTGTTTGAACTGTTGAAAACGTAAAAGTCGGTTGCTCCCGGCGTGTTTGACGGGCGGTGAACGGCTAGATCGGCGCGTCCGTCGCCGTCGTAATCGCCCGGAATCGGCACGTCCGTTGAAATTCCGAACTGCATTATCGTAAAGCCGGAATCGGTGCTGCGGGCGATATACCAAACGCCGTTGCGGTAAATTCCGAGATCGGCGCGGCTGTCGCCGTCGTAATCTCGCGCCACCGGAACATCGCCCGCGATTCCGAATTGCTGAACGCGGACGGTTGAATCGGAACTATTAAAGATATACCAAACGCCGTTGCGGAAAACGGAAAGGTCGGTTTTACCGTCGCCGTCGTAATCGGCGGGCGTTATTTTATCGCCGTTCTGCCCGAACTGATTGGCGCGGAAATTTCCGTTTGAACTGTTCAGCGAATACCAAACTCCGTTTGACGGGCGAAATACCGAAATGTCGGTTCTGCCGTCGCCGTCAAAATCAGCGACAACCCGGCGGTTCTGCACTTGAAGGTTGTATTCCCAAACTCCGCGTCCGTGCGTGGCGATTTTCAAAACGCGGTGAACCGGGTGCAAATCCATATCGAAAACGGCAACTCTGGGCAGATTTTCGCTGAACGGCTCCCAGTTTGCGCCGCCATTTTTTGAACGAAATACGCCGATGTCAGTTCCGGCGTAGAGCGTCTGCGAATTTGCCGGATCAATTTCAAAGGCGTTGACCGGAACATCGGGAATTCCGTTTCCGGCAACCGTCCAAGTCGGGCTTGCAGCGGTTAGATTTGTCGTTTTCCAAACGTGCTGACCGTTCTGCAAACCGAATCCGTTAAGCGCGACGTAAGCTGTATCTATATTGTTTGCATCAATTGCGACGCGCCCTACGTAACGCGAAGGAATCGCGCCGGTGATATTTTTCAGAGATGTCGCTCCGGCGGTTGTCGAGAGATAAACATCGCCGTCGGTCAAACCGACGAGCCGCACATTATCATTTTGCGAAGCAATAGCAATCGCGCTAACCCGCGCGTTATTTGGAAATGTTCCGCTGACATCAGTCATCGTCGTTCCCATATCCGCCGAACGATAAAGGCGATTCGTGCCGTAATAAATGGTGTTCGGATTGCCCGGACCTCTGACCAAGGGAGCGTAAAATAAAGTTTCATCCGAACAATTTATGCCGTTATTGGATGAACCGCTGCTGCATCCGAGAAATTTATCCCAGATCGGATCGCCGTTGGAAACGGTTGAAGTCGCGCGGATAAAACCCAATAAGGTTTCTTTCTGGTTAAAATATGTGTGATAAGCGGCGACCAGATTTGTCGGCGAAGTGGAGTTTTGGTCAATCACGGAATAACCGCCGTCGCCGCCGTCGGAATAAACCCAAGTCGTGCCGTCGGGCGCGAGAAATTCCGTTCCGTTGTCCTGCGTTCCGCCGATCAGATAATGACGGTCAGTCGGATGCAGAGCAAGACCGTTAAACTGCGTCGCGCTGATTCCGTCGTTTAAGGTTTTCCAGGTAACGCCGCGATCAATTGATTTCCAAAGCCCGCCGTCGCTTGCGAAATAAATTATGCTTGGATTAGATTTTGAAACGGCAATCGCGTGCGTATCAACGTGCAGACCGGAAGAACGCGGCGTGGCATCGAAAGTTTTGCCGCCGTTGGCTGATTTACCGAAAATCAACGCCGGAGAACCGCCGAGATAGACGTTTTCAGGATTGGTCGGATCAACGGCAACAGCAATGTCGTAAAAGCATTGCGGTTTACAGAAATTGTTGTCAATCTGCTCCGTCCAAGTCGTTCCGCCGTCATTTGAACGCAGAACTCTTCCCTCGCCGTCGCCGGTTGCCGCGTAGAAAACAGGCATCGCCGCGCCCGCCGATCTCTGCGCCGCAAATTCGGTGCGAAGATCGCTCGCGCTCGTTCCGTTAAGAGGAAGCGTGCGCGTAAAAGTCGGCTGGGCGGAAAGCGCGTCAGTCGAGAGATAAACTCCGCCGACGCTGCTCGAAACCAGATTTATCAAAAATCTGCTCGGATCAAGCGGGTCAAAAACTATATCGGACATACTGATATTTTCACTCGGACTGCTAACGCCGATCTGCTGAAAAACGGGCGACGCGCCAAGTGCGTTGGTCGAGCGATAAAGTCCGCGATTGGGAAGCGATAAACCTTGAACCGAGCCGCCGATTCCGGCTAATCCGCTGGCTGAGGAAACAAAAATCGTGTTGGGATTTGTCGGATGAACGAGAATCCGGCTGATCGAGCGTCCGGTAAAAATGTCTGCTCCGGCGGAATTTTTATTCAGCGGTCCGGTGATAACCGGATTTGTGTCGGCATTTGAAATGCGGTAAACGCCGACTCCGAAAAAGCTGTCAATGGCAAAACCCGTCTCGCCCGTGCCGACATAAACGGTTGAAGGATCGGACGGAGCGATTGCCACCGCGCCGATAACCAAACTCAACTGCCCGTCAAAAATCGAAGTCCAGGTTGTTCCGCCATTTAAACTGCGATATAAACCGCCGTGCGCCGAGCCGCCGTAAACGATATTCGGATTGGTCGGATGAACGGCAAGCGAAATAAAACGCCCGCTGTAAGAAGTTATCGCGCTGATCGGAATCGGAGCAGGTCCGAGTGGCTGCCACATCGCCGCCAGCGGTTCGGATGAAAACTGCCGGTCAACTTCCATCAACAGTTCCTGTTCCTTCATCTGCCTGATAGCTTGGGTGCGCGATTTCGGCTGGGCTGTCGGAAGCCCGCGCAGCATCGCAACTTGCTCTTGCCGCAAGCGTTTATATTCGCCTTCGTCAATTTCAACGTCCAGACCCGCCGGCAGATCGTCGCTCTCTTCAAACTTTTCGTAATTTTTCTTACCCGTTTGATTTTGGGCATCAACCTGCTGCCACAGCGGAACTGATACGGCAAATACAAACAAAAACGCAAGCGCAATTTTCAGACTTTTCATTAAGAAACTCCTTTCTATTTTAATATCTATTTTCGTGGAACTTTTTTGATAAGCGATTCTATCACAGTATTCAATGAATTTATAGCTATTTCGTCAAAACTACTTTTCCGGTTTCATTTGATTTTCGTGCATTGTCCAAAATCAACTGTGTTTGGCAGGCATCTCTGAATGTTGCCGCTTGTTTTACACGAATTTCGCCCGCCGATAAAGCCCCGATAATTTCGCGCGAAAAATTCACGAAGCCGAGCGACCAACCGTTCATCTGCATTTTCGGTGCGATTTCGCCGATCTCGACTTCGACTTGTTTCCAATCGCCGCTTTCCAAATCGGCGCGAAAAATCCCGCCCGAATCTTCGATTCGCAACGCGCCTTTTGTTCCGAAAAACTCAACCGCGTTGTGGTATTTTCCCGCTTCGACCATCGAGATCGAAGCGATTCCGGTTGCATCTTTGGTCAAATCGCCGTCGGCAAATTTCAAAATCAGAAGCGTTTCGTCATCGGTTGTTACAACTTTTTTCTCATCCGCATTTTTTAACGGACGCTCTTTAACGTGCGTGTGAAGCTGGCAAAAAACGCTCTCGATTTCCGCGCCTAGAAACCAGCGAAAAGCGTCTATCGCGTGCGAACCGATTGCGCCCAACGCGCCGCCGCCCGCTTTTTCATCCGACCACCAATTCCACTCGCGGCTCGCATCGCCGCGCGAAGCGTTTGAAAAATGATATTTTGCGTGAATTATCTCGCCGATTTCTTTTTCCCTGAGCATTTCAAACGCTTTTTGTCTGCCGCTAACAAATCTGAGTTCGTGGTCAATCAATGCCAGAACTCCTTTTTCTTCCGCTTTTTCCGCCATTTCAGACGCTTCTTCAAAATTCATCGCCATCGGTTTTTCGCACAAAACGTGCTTACCGAGTTCGATGGCGCGAAGCGCGATTTCGTAATGCGTATTCGGCGGAGTCGTGATGCAGACCAAATCAACATCTTCTCTTTCAACCGTTTTTCGCCAATCGTCCGTAAAATGCTTGATGCCGAATTCTTCCGCTGTGTTTTTCGCATTTTCGAGATGCCCGCTTGCCACCGAATTTATTTTTGCCGTTTCGATTACCGTAAACGCCGGAATCTGCGTTTTTCTCGCAAAACCCGTTCCGATAATTCCGATTCCGATTTTCTGTTTCATACGAAAAATTAAATCACACCAAACCCGCAAAAAACAAAAAGCGCAAAGAGATAAAATCTTCGCGCTTTTCCTAAATTTGTTTGCTGTTGGAAAAAAGAATATTTGCCCGCGAATCAGCGAACGAAGAAAAGACGAAATTTAACAGGGATAAAGGTGATAAACGAGATAGAATAGAAAGCAGAAAGTAAAAAGCAGGGAAAAATTTATGTCTTAAACTTTGAAAATCCCTGTAAATCTCCTTAATCCCTGTTAAATAAATCTTAAAACTCTGTATTTAGCTGCGTAGAATTTTCTTCTTATTCAGGCTTATTCGCGGGCAAATATTCTTTAATTAAATTTTAACTTTCGTCCACACCGAGTTTTAATTTTCGCGCATCGCCGGGCATTTTTCTGCCGAGTTGTAAAAATTGTTGATATGCTTCGCGGTGATCTTTGTCCATATTCAGAATTTTCGCCCCGACCAGAAATTGTATTCCCGAAGTGTGTATGTCGCCAAGCTGCTCGTATCTGCGCCCGACGATCTGCATTTTTATTTTGCCGTTCGGCAGATCGAGTTCGGCGTTGAGCGTCCGGTCTTCGCCGACCAGATAATTTTCTCTGACTCTAACCGAAGAAACGATAAAAGCGATTCCCGTTTTGCTCAAATCTTTGGTTTCGCCGGAAATTGAAAGTTCGGAAACCGGATCGTTTAACCTTCCCGTATTTCGGTTCGGCGCAAACGTGATTCTCACCGGAACTTCGAATTTATGTCTGGCGGAAACCGCGCGTTCGGAAAGCGATTTATTAAATTTTGCAAACAATTTTCGTATCATTTGAATTTTTTTTAGAAATTAAATTGTTCGGGGGGGTTTAATTCATTTATATATCTTTGCAAAGAAAATTACAACAGTTATTTGCCGTTTTATCAAAATTTAATCGGTTTTCCCATATTGTCCGCACTTTTTACCACCGGAAATTTTCTGCCGTTCGATTCAAAACCGAACGATAACTTTCCGCTTTTTCCGTAAGTTACGGGAACTGCCGAAACTCTGTATTTTCCCCTGTCATCGAGCAGAACGATTTCGTATTTGTAGCCGATTTTGTCGGCGTTTCCGATGTCGGCGGGCAGTAAATTATTTTCGATCAAAGTCCGCATATCGGCGAAAATATCCGCGTTTTGCGCCGCATAAACCATCTGCGCTTTGGCGATCCGGTTGAGCATTTCCTTTGCTTCTTCGTGCCGCACGTTCAAACGCAAAGCGAAGAAATAATTTTTTCCTTCCTTTTGAACAGCCTTTTCGTCCTGCTCGTTTACCATCAGCAAAATCCAGTTATCTCCGTCCCGCCGCAAATTTATCTTTTGCAATTTTTTCGCGCCCGTCGCTTCGTCCGGCAAATTAATGGTTACAGTCGCTTTTTCGCCGACGATAATTTCGCCGTTTATTTCCAGATTTGCCGGAACTTGCCCGGCAAGCGAATTAAAATCAACTTGCAAATCCGCAAGTTCCGCATCGTTTAAGCCTTCGATTGCCGGGCGCAGATTCGTCAAAAACATCGCCTCCTTAAATTTCCCTTTGCGCAGCTTTTGATAAAACGCGCGAACCGTATCAGCCGGAGAACCCGCTTGAATTTCGATTTCAGCCTTTAGTTCTGATTTCGAATCATCAATATTACCAAGCGAATTTTCCGCTTGAATCCGCGTGTTTTCCGTCGTGTTTTTTCCAGAACTTTTCGCCGCTTCAACGGCGCATCCGCTGATGAATACTGCTGAAAACAAACTTGCCGAAAGCAGAATATTAAAATGGAATTTTGCTTGATAAATCTTTTTAAATTGTAAAATTTGGAAGGACATCCGAGTTTTTCTCCGAATAGTTAAGAAGTTGTTTGGAAACTCAAAAAATAACGTAACGCCGGCATCTTGCCGGCAGTCTTGGTGGCATCTTGCCGCCAAATTTATCTGTTTTTTCTGAATGTTCGAGCAAATAACGCTCGAATTGGCGGCTGGAAGCCACCAAGACAGCCGGCTGGAAGCCTGCGATACAATTGCCAAACAGCTTCTAAAATTTGATTTTGAAAGAATTTTGCGAAACCTGCGTCCGCTTACAATTTGCGGCGAACGCATTGTTGAAGATTATATATTAAATTGTTAAATAATGTAAAACATTTTTTGCACAAAAATTCACCAGCGTTCAAAGTGAGCCGATGCGCCCGCCGTCTGCAATTCAATTTCCGAAAAGCCGCAAAATCATATAAAATCATCAAAACATCAACTGGAGCATAAAAAATGAAAAAATTTTCCATCTTTCCGACTTTGCGTCTTTGCGGTTTAATTCTGCTTTTGGCGTTTACATTATTTGCACAAAAAAGCGTTCCTGCGCCGAAAGACGTGATCGGTTTTACGCCCGGCGACGATAAAAAATTAGCGAGTTGGGCGCAAGTTGTTGATTATTTCGGCAAACTTTCAAAAGCGTCTGACCGCATAAACTTCAAGGAAATCGGCAAAACGACTGAAGGAAAACCCTTCGTTTACGCTGTTATTTCCACGCCGGAAAATCTGAAAAATCTCGATAAATACGTCGAAATAAACGACAAACTCGCCGATCCGCGCCTTATTAAACGGAACGATAAAACGGCAAATAATTTAATCAAACAAGGCAAAACCTTCGTTCTGATAACTTGCGGAATCCATTCAACCGAAATCGGCTCGACGCTTTCTTCAATGCTCATCGCCGAAAAACTTGCGAAAGCGGAAGACCAAGAAACGAAAAAGATTCTGGAAAATACGATCATCGTTCTTGTTCCGAGTTTAAATCCCGACGGCGTTGATATTGTGAAAAATTGGTATGACAAAACTTTGGGAACAAAATTTGAAGGCACGTCGCCGCCGGAACTTTATCAAAAATACGTCGGACACGACAACAACCGCGATTGGTATGCGTTCACGCAAATCGAAACGCAATTGACGGTTGAGAAAATTCACAACGTATTTCACCCGCAAATCGTCCACGACATTCACCAGCAAGGCTCGAACGGCGCGAGATTTTTTATTCCGCCGTATGAACCGCCCGTCGAACCGAACGTGCCGAAACAACTCGTCGAAGGCTACACGGAAATCGGAAATTTCATCGCCAAAGAAATGCGCGAAGACGGCTTTGCGGGCATCACGAACAACACGACCTACGACGCTTGGACACCGGCTCGCGCTTACTCGCATTATCACGGCGGCGTGCGGATTTTGTCCGAAACCGCTTCGGCAAATCTCGCTTCGCCCATCGAGATAAAATTTGAAGACTTGCGCGGCAGACGCGGTTTTGATGCTCAACGCGAATCCGAAAACTTCTCGCCCGTCTGGAAAGGCGGCAAATGGACTTTACGCGACATCACGAATTATATGACCGCCGGCGCGTTCAATCTGCTCGAACACGCGGCGGAAAATCGTCAAGAATGGCTTGAAAGATTTTATAAGATCGGGAAAGATGCGACAAGACCGCGCACACAAAAAGGCGAACTTTACGGTTTTAGAGTGAAAATTGATGATAATTTCCCAGAATTGTTAAGAATTTTTGACAGAGCAGGAGTTCAATACATATTTCCGAAAGGAGAAAATAAGACGGAAGTTAAATTTACAACTTTTAGTGGCGGAACAGTATATTATCCATCAGAATCAATTATTATTCCGCTTGAGCAGCCTTACGGCGCGTTTGCCAAAGCAGTTTTAGAAAATCAAGTTTATCCGAATTTGAAAGATGAAAAAGGAAATCCAATTCCGCCTTACGACGTAACGGCTCACACACTTTCACTTTTGATGAATGTAAAAGTTGAGGAAATTAAAGCACCATTCAAACCCGATTGGATAAAGAACATTCGAATTAGTGCAGGAAGATCAGATTGTCACCTTGGCGTTAATAATCAAATCGGAATTTACAAATCGCAGATTCCTGTTATGGACGAAGGTTGGACTCGTTGGGCTTTTGATGATGCGCCTTGTATGGAAAATGAAAATATAGTTGACCAAGAAATCAGAGCAAATAATTTCAAACAAAAGAAACCGCCGTTCAGCACGTTAAATGAAAAATTAAAAATCGAAAAAGGACTTAATGACTTAAAATACAAAACAATTATCTTCCCCGACCAATCGCCGAATCAAATCTTAAACGGCTACCGAGAAGGCTCGATGCCCGACGAATACACGGGCGGCGTTGGCAAAGAAGGCGTTGAGAATCTCAAAAAATTTGTCGAAGCGGGCGGAACTTTGGTTTTCTTAAATCAAGCGTCGGATTTTGCCATTGAACAATTCGATCTGCCCGTCCGCGATGTCACGAAGGGTTTATCGGAAAAAGATTTTTACATTCCCGGCTCGATTTTACGGACGCAGATTGATACAAAACACGGAATCGCCAAAGGAATGCAGTCAAAATCAATCGCGTGGTTTGAAGATTCGCCGGCTTTTGAGGTTTTGGACGAATCGCGCGTCAATGTTATCGCCCGTTACCCCGAAAAAAAGGAAGACATACTGCTTTCCGGTTGGGCTTTAGGAGCGGAAAAGATCGCCGGACGCGCCGCCCTTGTCGAAGTAAAAATGGGCAAAGGCAAAATAATTTTATTCGGCTTCCGTCCGCAATATCGCGGGCAATCTCTGGCGACTTTTCCGCTTTTGTTTAATTCAATTTCAAACTAAGGAGTTAATTCTACTTGCGCCGGGTGCGTTTTTCAGCACTCGAATAAAGTTTATCATCTGAGAATTTAGCGTCAGTTAGTTTGCCAAAAGACGGCAAACTTGCAAGCAGGGATGCTTACACTCCCAACTGTCAATATAATTTTGTTGACCTGCTTAGTTTGAGGCGAATTATACAAGCGCGAAAAGCCATCTTGCTCATTAACGAAAAATAATTTGAAAAAAGTGGGAAACAATTTAGCAATTCTGGCGATAATAGAAATAACGATACATAAATTTAATAAAAATTATGGAAATTATAGATTCAAGTAAAATGCAGGTTTTAGCCGATTTTCGATATGTTGACGAGCCTGTAAACAATATCGAGCATTATTATCTCGGCATTTTAGCCAGTAACTTTGTAACAAGAATAAAAGATTTAGCGGGAAATTATATTGGTAAAGTATTTTTTGATCGTGATAACTATGCAGAGGTTGTAAGAAAAATGGAAGATGTTTATGCCGGAAAACTCCAAGAATTAAATGTTGAATACTTTAGTATTGAGCAAGGAGAAGATGATTTAATAATCAGTGTTTTTGAAACATTTCCACATACTTCTTTCAAACCAATCAACAAATTCAAACTAAGTAGCAATCGTAGTTCAATAATAGATGGAGATGAGAATAGTGGACGCGACTTATATATGACAGCGGAAACAGGAAAGTTAATGTTAGAAGAAATGAAAAAGATAAAAGATCAAGTAGTAAGTTATAAATAAAGAAGAAAGAGGAGAAAAGAATAATGGGCAGAATAGAAAATGACGGAACAAAGCGAGTAACAAATTACGCTCAACCGAAAATTGAGCTGAAACCCAAACCGAAAGCTGAACCGCAAATATTTAATAACTCATCAGCGCGAAAAGGCGAAGTGCGATTTCAAGAGCAACAACAGCGTGATCGTCTTGAAAGTTAAAACTAAAAATAATTTGAAAAAAGCAGTAAACATTTTATAAATTCTGCCGATAATATAAGTTTCAATAAAAAACAAATGGTTTCGCTTTTGATGAACGGGAAACATTCTAGAAATTCTGCCGATAATATAAATAACGATAAATTTAATTAAAATTATGGAAACAATTGATTCAAGTGAAATGACCGTGCTAAGTGAGTTCGATTATATAGATGAGGTTTTTGATAATACTGAGCATTATAAAATTGGTGTGCTTGATGAAAATGTATTGATTCAAGTCCGAAGTTTAAATGGAAAAGTGTCCGCCGGATTAGTATATGAGCGAAATAGTCATTTAGAGTTGATAAAGAAAATTGAAGATATTTATGCAGGTAAATTATTAGAAACGGATGAAGATTATTTCAGTTTCAAAAATGGAAAAGATTTTTTAGTTGTCGGTATCACTTCGACGTTTCCGCATACATCTTTTAAGCCGATTACAAGTTTCAATATAACTAACAATCGTCCGGCAATACTCGATGATGATGAAAGTAGCGGATGGTTTTTGTATATGTCGGTAGAAACAGGAAAACTGATGTTAGCAGGAATGAAACGAATAAAAGACGAAGTAGTAAGTCAAAATAATTAGATAGGAGAATAAAAAAATGGGCAGAATTGAGAATGATGGAATAAGACGGGTTAGAAACAATATCTATCCAAAAATTGAACCGAAACCTAAGCCGAAAGTCGAAATACAAAAATCTGACAATTCATCAGCAACGCGCAAGGGCGAAGTGCGATTTCAAGAACAACAACAGCGTGACCGCCTTGAGAGGCTTTTCGGTGCGGGCGCGGCATTCGTTTCTACAAGAAATGATATTCGCCTGATAACTGCTACGACGAAAGCCAATAATGCTCATCGGCAGACATATAACAGAGAACTTGCGGCTTTTGAAGCATATACAAAAGGCAGTTCAACTGATCCGAACTACACAGGCGCGAAAAGTTACATTGAAGTTACACAGCGAGCCGATGCCGCTTACTAATGAAAAATAATTTGAAAGAGTAGGAAACAATTTTAACTTTCTGACGATAATATAAATAGAAGTAAAATTATGGAAATTATAGATTCAAGTAAAATGACTGTTTTAAGTGAGTTCGATTATGTTGATGAAATTTTCAACGGAACAGAACATTATGCAATCGGAGTGCTAAATGAAAATGTATTAGTCCGTATTACTTCGGAAACAGGTTGGCAGGCGGCGACATTTTTATATGAGCGAACAAATCATCTTGAGTTGATTGAGCGAATAGAAGATGTGTATGCCGGAAAATTGCCGGAATTAAATATCGAATATTTTACAATAAAAAAGAGTAAAGATTTTTTAGTTATTAAAATCAACGAAACATTTCCGCACACCTCTTTTAAGCCGATTGTGCAGTTTCGATTAACTAACAATCGGCGCGTAGAATTAGACGGAGACGAAAGCGGAGTTTGGAATTTATATATGTCGGTAGAAACAGGAAAACTAATGTTGGCGGAAATGAAAAGAATAAAAGATGAAGTAGTAAATCAAAATATGTAGAAAGGAGAACAAAAGAGATGAGCAGAATAGAAAATGATGGAATAAAACGAGTGTCAAATTACACTCAACCGAAAATTGAACCAAAACCGAAAACAAAGGTTGAAATTCAGACATTTAACAATTCATCAGCGCGAAAAGGCGAGGTGCGCTTTCACGAGCAACAGCAGCACGACCGCATCGAAAGTTGAAACTTAAAATAATTTGAAAAAAATAGGAAACAATTTAGCAATTCTGGCGATAATATAAATAACGATAAATTTAATAAAAATTATGGAAATTATAGATTCAAGTAAAATGCAGGTTTTAGCTGATTTTCGATATGTTGACGAGCCGATAAATAATATCGAGCATTATTATCTCGGCATTTTAGGCAATAATTTTGTAACAAGAATCAGAGATTTAGCGGGAAATTATATTGGAAAAGTATTTTTTGAACGTGATAACTATGCAGAGGTTGTAAAAAAAATGGAAGATGTTTATGCCGGAAAACTTCGAGAGTTGTCATTAGATAATTTAAATTTTCAGAAAGGAAATGATTCTTTGATTATTGAGATTACCGAAACATTTCCACACACTTCTTTCAAACCGATAATTAACTTTAGTATTACAAATAATCGTGAAGCAATACTTGACGAGAGAAAACGTGACGGTTGGTTTTTATATATGTCGCAAGAAACTGGTAGAAAGATGCTTGAAGAAATGAAACGGATAAAAGACCAAGTGATAAATTAAAAATAAAGAAACAGGAGAATAAAATAAAAAGATGGGCAGAATAGAAAACGACGGAGTAAGACGGGTCGGAAACCAAATTTATCCAAAAATTGAACCGAAACCTAAGCCAAAAGTCGAAATACAAAAATCTGGCGATTCATCAGCCACGCGTAAGGGCGAAGTGCGATTTCAAGAACAGCAGCAGCGCGACCGCATCGAAAGTTGAAACTTAAAATAATTTGAAAAAAGTAGGAACAATTTAGCAATTCTGCCGGTAATATAAATAACGATAATTTAAATATTAAAAATATGGAAACAATTGATTCAAGTGAAATGACGGTT
Organism: Pyrinomonadaceae bacterium; assembly: GCA_965214585.1. GTDB lineage: Bacteria > Acidobacteriota > Blastocatellia > Pyrinomonadales > Pyrinomonadaceae > JAHCHG01. Next base: position 4,465,443 of record OZ243957.1, read on the forward strand.
TTAAGCGAGTTCGATTATATTGAGGAAGTTTTTAACGGAACAGAACATTATGCAATTGGAGTGCTAAACGAAAATGTAATAGTTCGCATTCGTGGTGGATCAAATAGGGAACAACGTGGAACATTTTTATATGAGCGAATAAATCACACTAAATTAATCGAAAAAATCGAAGATGTTTATGCAGGCAAATTATTAGAAGCGGATGAAGATTATTTCAGTTTCAAAAATGGAAAAGATTTTTTAGTTGTCGGCATTACTTCGACATTTCCGCATACGTCTTTTAAGCCGATTACGAGTTTTAATATAACTAACAATCGTCCGGCAAAATTAGATGGAGATGAAAGTAGCGGATGGTTTTTATATATGTCGGTAGAAACAGGCAAATTGATGTTAGCAGAAATGAAAAGGATAAAAGACAAAGTAGTAAATCAGAATAATTAGATAGGAGAATAAAAGAAATGGGCAGAATAGAAAATGATGGAATAAGACGAATTGGAAACAATATCTATCCAAAAATTGAACCGAAACCTACGCCGAAAGTCGAAATACAAAAATCCGACAATTCATCAGCCACGCGTAAGGGCGAAGTGCGATTTCAAGAGCAACAACAGCGTGACCGCCTTGAAAGTTAAAACTAAAAATAATTTGAAAAAAGTAGAAACAATTTTGGATTTCTGCCGATAACATAAATAGCGATAAAATTATGGAAATTATAGATTCAAGTGAGATGACGATTTTAGCTGATTTTCGGTATGTTGATGAGCCTGTAAACAATATTGAGCATTATTATCTTGGCATTTTACAAGATAAATTTATGGTGCGAGTTCAAGGATTAGAAGGAAACACAAGAGGCGATTTTTTCTTCGACCGTGATAATTATAGTGCTGTAACTGACAAGGTAGAAGATGTATATGCCGGAAAATTGTTAAATGAGCCAAATAATGATTATTTTAGTTTTGAAAGTGGAAAAGATTTTTTCATTATCGGAATTACGGCAACTATGCCGCATACAGTTACTAAGCCGATTGTAAAGTTCAAATTGATGAACAAACGTCGAGCTATAATAGATGATTTAGAATTAGGCGGTTGGGATTTATATATGTCGGTGGAAACAGGAAAGTTAATGTTAAAAGAAATGAAAAAAATAAAGAATCAGGTAGTAAATTAGAAATAAGAAAGAGGAGAATAAAAGAAATGGGCAGAATAGAGAATGACGGAATAAGACGAGTTGGAAATTATACTCAACCGAAAGTTGAGCCGAAGCCGAAACCAAAAGTTGAAGTGCAAACATTCGATAATTCGGCAACGCGCAGAGGCGAAGTGCGAATGCAGGAACAGCAACAACGTGATCGCATTGAAAGATTATATGGCGCGGGCGCGGCAAGCGTTTTGATGAAGAATGATATTCGTTTAATAACTGCCACAACCAAAGCTAATAATGCTCATCGGCAAACCTACAACAAAGAACTTGCGGCTTTTCAAGCCTACAAAAAAGGCGGTTCAACTGATCCGAAATATACAGGCGCGAAAAGTTACATCGAAGTTACACAGCGAGCCGATGCCGCTTATCGGGCGGAACTCGGCAAAGCCGGCTTTCGTCCTGCCGATGTTCACGGCAACAGCAATGTCAAAGCGTTGGATTTTCTCAACATCGAAGCGAATCGTCCGGGCAATTTATCAACTCTTTCCGCCGATCAAATCCGTTCGCGTGTTCAATATGGGGAAAAACCGACGTATCTTGTCAGACTTATCGAAAACAAATATATGGATTCGCCGGATGCAACTCTCGCTTTTCACAAACGGCAGATGGCTTGGGTGGCGACGGCTGACGAAATTGCGGGCGCAAAAGGCGATTTATTTGAAAAGGTGTTCGTGATGTGCAGTTAATGAAAGCAGCACAAAAAGCCAATCTCGCTCATTAACGAAAAATAATTTGAAAAAAGTGGGAAACAATTTGGAATTTCTGCCGATAATATAAATAGAAGTAAAATTATGGAAATTATAGATTCAACAAATTTAAAGGTTTTAAGTGAAGTCGAAGGGATTGATGAAGAAATTGACGGCAATTATATATACTATATCGGAGTGCTTAATGAAAATGTTTTAATTCGTATGCACAGTCCGGTTACTAACAATCGTCTAATAACATTTTTATATGAAAGAGTTAATCATTTTGAATTAATTAAGCAAATTGAAGACGTATATGCCGGAAAATTGCCGGAATTAAATATTGAACATTTTACGATAAAGAGAGGTAAAGATTTTCTAGTTATCGGAATAAATTCGATATTTCCACATACATCATTCAAAGCAATTGAGAAATTTAAACTAACCAATAATCGAACAGCAGTTATTGATGAAAGAGAGCGAGATGTTTGGAATTTTTATATGTCAATAGAAATGGGAAAGTTAATGTTAGAAGAAATGAAAAGGATAAAAGATCAAGTAGTAAGTTATAAATAAAGAAGAAAGAGGAGAAAAGAATAATGGGCAGAATTGAGAATGACGGAATAAGACGAGTTGGAAATTACACTCAACCGAAAATTGAGCCTAAACCGAAACCGAAATTGAAAAACTAAAATAATTTGAAAAAGTAGGAAACAATTTAGTGATTCTGGCGATAATATAAATAACGATATTCTAATAAAAATTATGGAAACAATTGATTCAAGTAAAATGACGGTTTTAAGCGAGTTCGATTACATAGATGAAGTTTTCAACAATACTGACCAATATAAAATTGGGGTGCTTGATGAAAACGTCCTAATTTCTACGCGAGGTTTGGATGGCAATGAATCGGCAACATTTTTATATGAGCGAGATAGTCATTTGGAACTAATTGAGAAAATCGAAGATGTTTATGCGGGTAAATTATTAGAAACGGATAAAGATTATTTTAGTTTCAAAAACGGAAAAGATTATTTGGTCATCGGCATTACTTCGACATTTCCGCATACGTCCTTCAAGCCGATTACAAGTTTCAATTTAACCAATAATCGTCCGGCAATATTAGATGGAAGTAAAAGTAGCGGATGGGATTTATATATGTCGCTAGAAACGGGAAAACTAATGTTAGAAGAGATGAAAAGGATACAAGGTCAAGTGATAAGTTAATAAAGAAAGGAGAATAAAAGAGATGGGCAGAATAGAAAATGACGGTGTAAAGCGAGTTACAAATTATACTCAGCCAAGAGTTGAACCAAAACCCAAGTCGAAAGTCGAACCGCAGACATTTGATAATTCATCAGCGACGCGAAAAGGCGAAGTCCGCTTTCAAGGACAACAGCAAAGGGATCGCCTTGAGAGGCTTTACGGCGCAGGTGCGGCGAGCGTTTCGACAATGAACGATATTCGTTTGATGACCGCCACGGCAAAAGCTAATAACGCTCATCGGCAAACTTATAGCAGAGAACTTGCCGCTTTTGAAGCCTACAAGAAAGGCGGCGCAACTGACCCGAATTATACAGGCGCGAAAAGTTACATCGAAGTTACACAGCGAGCCGATGCCGCTTATCGTGCGGAACTCGGCAAAGCCGGTTTTCGTCCCGCCGATGTTCACGGCAACAGCAATGTCAAAGCGTTGGATTTTCTCAACATTGAAGCCAATCGTCCGGGCAATTTGTCAACTCTTTCCGCCGACCAAGTGCGCTCGCGCGTTCAAAACGGCGAAAAACCGACATATCTTGTCAGACTCATTGAAAATACACATATGGATTCGCCGGACGCAACGCTCGCTTTTCACAAAAGACAGACGGCTTGGATGGCGACGGCTGACGAGATTGCGGGCGCGAAAGGCGATTTGTTTGAAACGATGAAGCGCATCGGCTATCCGCAAAGTTACATTGACGATACCAGAGCGAAAATTCAAAACGGCGAAGCGAAACCTGCCGATTGGTCTTTAGCAATTGTGGAAACGGATGGAACAAAAGGTCGCACTACTCCAGTTTGGGATACAATAATTGATAAAGCCGAAAATAACAACAAATTTACGCGATTCGATTTTGATAATCCGAATTTTGTCAAAAACGTCAAAAATTTTGAGTATAACGGATTGGATTACGCTGCTCATCTCAAAAAAATGGGTAACACAAGAGTTGAAGATTATACGGCTAGTTTTCCATTTGAGAAAGCAGAAGCGTTCAAAGCCCGTTATAAAATCGAAGGCGAATATGGCGCGAATCCGCTTTTCACGGGCGACGGCACGACTTTGCGTCCTGACGCGCAGAATCGGCGGGTTGGCGGACGGGAATTTTTTGTTGATAATATTCCGCTTCGGAATCAGCAGCGAAACTCGTTTATGCCGATGCGCGATACGGGTTTGAGTTCGGGTTCGGCGACGCTCAAAGTGCGTCCGCAGGTGAGAAATGTTGTTGACGTGCCGCCAACGATGACGATGCGAAGCGAAGTGAAAGGCGGAGCGATTGCGGGCGGTTTGATTTCGGCGGCGACGAGTTTGCCGGAGGTTTTTGACCAAACGCGGCAGGGCGATTATCTCGGCGCGGGGCGGACGTTAGTTCAAAACGGCGGAACGGGCGCGGTTCTGGGCGGCGTGAGTTCGGCGGGGGAAAGGTTTATCGCCAACGGCATCGAGCAGAGTTTAAGCCGTTCGGGATCGCAGGCTATTACAAGCGGAGTTGCCAGACAAACGGTCAGCCGCCTTGCCGGTTCTTCAATTGTCGGCGGAGTGGTCAACGGCGGATTTTCGGCTTACGATCAGATCGGGGCGTATAAACGCGGCGAAGTTACGGCTTCGCAGGCAATCGGAACGGTGACGGGCGAAACGGCTGTCGGTGTCGGCGCGGGATTGGCGGGCGCGGCGGCGGGCGCGGCAATCGGAAGCATTATTCCGGGCGCGGGAACTGTGGTCGGCGGCGTGATCGGTTTTGGTGTCGGTGTGGCGGCGGGTTTTGTTGCCGACGGCGGTTTGCGAAAACTCGGCGTTGACAAAGCAATTGCCAGAGGCGTAACGGCGACGATTGATGCCGGTTCACGCGCCGCAACAGCGGTTCAGAAGCAAGCCGGTCAAGCCGTGCAAGCCGGACGGCAGTATGTTAATCAGCAGGTTACGCAGGCAAAGGCGGTTTATCGTTCGGCTTCAAGCGCGGTTCGGACGGCGCGAACTTATGCCGGACAAAAACTCGACGGTGCTAAACAGCGAATCAGCACGGGAACGCGGGCGGCGGTCAGATACGTTTCGCAGGCGAAGAACGCGGCGGTCAACACGGTCAGAAACACGGCTTCGCGGACGGCAAATCAAGTGCGTTCGACGGTCAGCGGTTACGCTAATCAAGCGCGTTCGGCAGTTTCAAATGCGGCAAGTCAGGCGCGTTCGGCTGTTTCAAATGCCGCCGGTAATCTGGCAGGCGGCGCGGTCAACAATCTAAAATCGGTTTTCGGTTGGTAAGGAACTGCAAAAAATAAGTTATAACATTTTGATTTGAATTTATTGAATTATTTTCTTTCTATGTTTTCTATGTTTCTATGTGGTTAAAAAAAATTCTTAACCACATAGAAACATAGAAAACATAGAGGAAGACAAGTTGCTTTTATAAGTTATTTTTTATCTATTCCTAAGCCTTTTATTGTAAATGTAAAGTTAAAAATATTATGACAAACTTTAGAACAAACGATTGGAAATCGGTTCTGCCCGCAGGCTGGTCGGATCGTTCGATGATAACGCTGGTCGGCGAAACGGGCGCGGCGGGTATTGCGGCGAACATCGTTGTTACGCGCGAAGAAACCGGCAATACGATAAGCGTCGAAGATTACGCCGAAGCGCAGAAACAGGCGATGATGGATGAAGTCGAGCAGATAGAAATTCTGGACGAACGGGCGGCGACAATCAATAACGCGCCGGCTTTTCAGCGTCTGCAGAGATTTCAGATCGAAGATTTATATATTCAGCAGGCGCAAACTTTTATTTTGGGCAGCGACAGCGTTTTTGTTGTAACCGGAACGGCGGCGGTTGAAGATTTTAACGGTATTCTCGATGCTTTAAGAGAATTCACGGATAATTTTCAATTAACGTAAGACTGAAAATTTGCTAATGCTCCCGCACAAAAATAACTGAAATGGGAGTGTAATTAACTCAAGTTACGCATAATTAGTTTTCGTCGCTGAAAGCGACAAATATAATAGCGTAGGGCGAGAGCGAAGTATGAGCGAAACCCTACGTTATTTTCATCATTATTCGATTGCTCGCTGAAGGCGAGCGACAATCAACGTAATTTGTTGCTCACCTTCAGCGAGCAAAATATATTTTAATTCGACGTAGGGTTTCATTCCGCTTTGCTCCATTGCACCCTACGCTATTATATTTGTCGCCGTTGGCGACAGGAAAAAACACCAAATGCGTAACATCAGTAATTAATTTTGTTGGAGTGCTGAAAACAAAGGCGGAAACAAGGGCAGTAATGGAGGATGCTGTTTTAATATCAACTTTTCTCTAATCTAATTCTAAATATTCTTTTGGAATCAGCTAAAATTGTCACTTCTGACCGATTCACCGTTTTTGACCGTGAAAATCTCCGCATTCGCGCCGAATTTCTCGACGAAGGATTCTTTTGAAGTCGTTACAAAAGTCTGCGTTTTGTCGCTCAAATATTCGAGCAGTTGTCCGATGCGGCGATAATCAAGTTCGGCATCAATGTCGTCGAGCAGAAAAAGCGGATATTCCTGATGCTGTTGGTAATAGACGGAAAGCGTGGCAAGCTGTAAAATTAAAAGTGCGCTTCTCTGCTGACCGCTCGAACCGTATTTTCTCAGATCGCGTTTGTCGAATAAAATATCTAATTCGTCGCGGTGCGTTCCGATCAGGGAATATCCGGCGGCGAGTTCGGCTTGAACGCGCAAATTCAAGCGTTCGGCAAGCAAATTCGCGTAATCGTCCAAATTGCCTTTGCCTTCGAGCGACGAAACGTAGCGAATCGAAACTTCTTCTTTGCCGAAAAGTTTTTTCATCAAATCTTCGTTCAATCTTTCGACGTAGCGAACACGCGCTTTGTGAATTCTCGTCGCGTGGTTTATCAACTGCTCGTTCCACGGCTGTAAAAGTTCGGCGACCTTTTCGAGAGAATATTCTTCGCTCTTGGCTGATTGCAAAAGACTGTTTTTCTGGCGCGTAACGCGGTTGTAATCGGAAAGCGTCTGGACAAACGGCGGATAAATCGAAACGATTCCGCCGTCGAGAAATTTGCGTCTGGCATCAGGTCCGCCGCGCACGATTTCCAGTTCGTCCGAATTGAAAATCACGGCGTGAAGCTGTCCTAAAAATCTCTGCACGGTTTCTTTTTTATTGTTGACGGTTAAAATTTTGCTTCTGCCTTCGACGATTACCTGTAATTTTCGCGTAATGTCTTCGCTGCGTTCGACATCGCCGCGCACAATCGCCATTTTATCATCAAATTTTATCGCTTCGACAAGCCGCGCAGTCTTAAAAGATTTCGTCGTCGCAAGCAGATAAATCGCTTCGAGCCAATTTGTTTTGCCTTGTCCGTTTTCTCCGAAAATTATATTCAGATTTTTTCCGCAAGAAATTTTTCCCTGCAAATTGCGGAAGTTTTCCGCTTCGAGCGATTTGAGCAGCATACAACTATTTTACCATAAACCGCACCAAAAATAATCGCTATCATTTGGTTTTTAAATCGTTTGAAATTATAAGAAAGTTTATGAAATATATTTTATTTTTTGTTCTGCTGTTCGCTCTTTGCTTTTCAACATTCGGGCAAAACAAAGCTGCTAAAATAAAAACAACAGCCGAAAACGATGCGGGATTCGTCGCTTTGGACGGGAAAATCTACGGCGAAAAAGAGTTGTCCGGCAAAATTGTCGTGATGAATTTCTGGTATTCAAAATGTCTGCCGTGCGTCGAGGAAATTCCCGAATTAAATAAAATCGTCAATGAATATAAAGACAACAAAGACATTGTTTTTCTCGGTTTTGCGACGGATGAAAAAGTGCAGCTTCAAAAATTCTTGAAAAAACATCCGTTTGAATATGCGATAATCCCGGACGCAATTCAGCCGATTCTCAAATTTTCAGTTCCCGACGAAAAAGGCAGAATCGAAATAAAATTTCCGACGCACATAATCGTCAGCCGCGAAGGTAAAATAATTTTACGCGAAACCGGCATAAAAGGAATCGGCAAACTGAAAAATGAATTGAAAAGTCTGGCGAAAATCGAAGAAAAGTAAACGAGATATTTTTGCCGAATTTGCCAATTCCGCCGCGTTTGAGGTATATTTTTATTTACCGCAAAGTTTTTGCGGAGAGATCGCATAATGGTATTGCAGTAGTCTTGAAAACTACCGGGCGTAAGCCTATGCAGGTTCGACTCCTGTTCTCTCCGCCATTTTAATTTTTAGATTTGCGATTTTGGATTTTTCCGAAATCGCTTTTTTTATTACAGCCTAACTTTCGGCAATGGTCAATTTAGAACTTTTGGCAGTAGCGTCGGCGTGAGCCGATGCGCCCGCCGCAACTGTATTTACGCATCGGCTGACGCACGACGCTGCTGACTTTTCAACTTTCGTAAACTTTTCATTGATTTTTTTTTGCGCTTTGGTATAACCTTATAAAAATGAATGACCATTCATTCACCAACTTCAAAAAAAATTATGGCGCAAACCGTGCAGTTAAAAAATTCCGGTAAAAATACGAGTTCGGGCAAACGCGAAATTATTTTGCAGGCGGCGACTAAGGTTTTTGCCAACAACGGTTATTTTAATTCTAAAGTTGCCGATATTGCGAAGGAAGCCGGCATTGCCGACGGAACTGTTTATCTTTATTTTAAGAGCAAAAACGAGATACTGCATTCGCTTTTTGACCGCGCGATGGCGGAATTTATCAGCGAAGGAAAAGCCGAAATCGCCGAAATCGAAAAAGCCGACGAGAGGCTTCGCCGAATCGCCGAACTGCATCTGGAAAAACTCGGCGCAGACCGCGAATTGGCGATTGTTTTCCAGATCGAACTGCGCGGTTCGACAAAATTTATGGAAGAATTTTCCGCCGCAGGCTTTGCCGATTATCTGGATATTATCACGCAGACGATAAAAGACGGACAAAAACAGGGCGTTTTTCGCGCGGATTTAAAGCCGATAATCTGCGCGAAAATTCTATACGGTGCGCTTGATGAAATGGTCACAAACTGGATTTTGTCGAAAAAATCTTATCCGCTTGCGCCGATGGCGGATGTCGTTTTGGAGATATTTTTCGGCGGAATTAACGCTCGGAGTAACGGCTTTAGCCGTGAAAACTGAGGTAAATCCAAAGTTGAAATAAAATATAAACAGTTTGAGTAATCGCGCGGTTTCACGACTAAAGCCGTTACTCTGAACTTGATTTTTCCCGATGGAAAGTCTAGCTAAAAATAAGATCAGACGAAATGTGAAGCGGATTCCGCTTGAGAAAAACGAGCCGCGCACTTTGGCGGAATTGTTTTTGTATGCGGTTGAAACGCATAAACGCGCTGATGCTCTGAATTATAAAAAGGACGGCGAATGGCGTTCGATTTCGTCGGACGAAATGCTCGAACGCGCTGAAAATATCGCGCTCGGTCTTTACTCGCTCGGTTTAAGACGAGGCGAACGCGCGGCAATTCTCGCGGCAAATTCGCCCGAATGGACTTTGACGGACGCGGGTTGTCAATTCGGCGGATTTGTTGATGTTCCGATTTACACGACGCTTGCCTCCGATTCGGTCAGATATATTTTGAACGATTCGGGCGCGAAAATATTTTTTGTGCAAAACGCGGAGAATTTTGAGCGCGTCAGGGAAATTCTGCCCGAATGCGCGGAGATCGAAAAACTCGTTTTCTTTGATTTTTCAAATGTTACAGCCGAAAATGCGATGTCGCTTGCCGATCTGGAAAAGGCGGGCGCGAAACTCAAAGCGGAAAAACCGGATTTGTTAAAGGAAATATCGGCAAAAATCGAGCCGGATGACGTTGCAACTTTGATCTACACTTCGGGAACGACGGGCGAACCGAAAGGCGTGATGCTGTCGCACGAAAATATCGTTTCAAATGTAATTGATACGGGCGGGAATTTCAGTTTTACGAGCGATGACAAACCGCTTTCCGTTCTTCCGCTGTCGCACGTTTTCGAGCGCACGGGAATGTATCTGTATATTTTTAACGGAATGGCGGTTTATTACGCCGAATCTATCGAAAAAGCGGCGGATAATCTGCGCGAAGTGAAACCGACGATCTTTGTCGGCGTTCCCAGAATTTTTGAGAAGGCGTATGCGAAGGCGAAATTTCTTTCGGCGCAGGAAAGCGTCGTCAAGGGCGCGATTTTCGATTGGGCGGTTGCCGTCGGCAAGGAATACGCTTTGAGAGTCGAGCAGAAAGAGGAAATTTCCTATCTTCTGGCAATGAAACACGCGGTTGCGGACAATTTTGTTTTCTCGAAACTGCGTGAATTTTTCGGCGGAAATCTGCGTTTCTGCATCACGGGCGGCGCGGCTTTGTCGGACGATATTTTCCTGATTTTTAACGGCGCGGGAATTTCGATTATGCAGGGTTACGGTTTAACGGAAACTTCGCCCGTCGTAACAACTAACACGCCGATCAATCTGCGGCTCGGAACTGTCGGAAAACCGATTCGCAACGTCGAGATACGCATTGCCGAAGACGGCGAAATCGAAGTTACGGGTCCGGGCGTGATGCTCGGTTATTACAATAAACCAAACGCGACGAAAGCGGCTTTTACCAAAGACGGCTGGTTTAAAACGGGCGACATCGGCAAAATTGATAAAGATGATTTTCTGCGAATCACCGACCGCAAAAAAGAACTTTTCAAGACTTCCGGCGGAAAGTATATCGCGCCTTCGCCAATCGAACAGTGCATAAAAGCGTCGCGGTTTGTCAATCAGGTCGTTTTAATCGGAAACTCCCGAAAGTTCCCCGCCGCTTTGATCGTGCCGAATTTCGAGCAGCTTGAAAGCTACGCCAAACTCAAAGAATTAGACATCAAATCAAACGAGGAATTTTGCACACATCCGCGAATCGTTGATCTGGTCGAAAGGCAGATCGCGCAGTTGACCGAACATCTCTCCAGATACGAAAGGGTTAAGAAAATCGCTCTGCTCGAAAACGAACTTACGGTTGAAGGCGGCGAACTTACGCCGACTTTGAAGATGAAAAGGCGCGTGATTGACGAGAAATACGCCGATGTTATCGAGCAAATCTACAAAGACGCGGAAAAGAAAAAATCGTGAGCAAATTAAATTTGTTCACGATTTTTTTTGTTCTATTTAGAATAAATAAAAGCATTTTTCCATACGCCGAATATCAGATCGCTTTAATAGATAACTCTCTGCGGCAAAATAGAACCTGCTTGGCGAACGCTGCCCGTCGCTACTTCAAGCAAAAATTGAGCAATGCTTTTCTTTGCCTTATCTACTTCAACAATGTCATACGGTTCAAGCATTATATCTTTTTCCTCACCATCCTTGATCTTTTCGTAATTAACCGAAATAACCTTTGGATTCGGTGAATTTTCTACCTGCCTGTAAATTTTTATATTCTTTGATTTTGCTTCGCGCCGCAAACCGCCGGCTTGCGAAATCGCCTGCGTCAGCGGCAAACCTTTATCGGAAACTAAAATTTCCTTGCCGATAACATTTACCTCGCCGACAACATAAATCGGAGAAGCGGCGGGAACAACAATAATATCGCCCGGATAAATTACCGGATTCGATTCGACTCTGCCTGAACGCAGACTGCTCAAAGAGTAATGACGCGAAGGAATCCGCCCGTCATTGGCAATCCAGTTTTCATCATTTTCTTCCGTACACAAAGGCGGTCTGGTGCGCGTTACCTGTATCAAACCGCCCGCTTTATCAGTTACTCCGCCGGCAACGGAAATCATATCCAAAAGATTTGCTTCGCGGCTTAATGTAACTTCAACATTTTTGCGAACTTCACCGTAAACATTGACCGGCGGACGACTGTTGCGTTCCGTTACGTTTACGGTAACTTGCGGATCTCTCAGATATTTACTCAAAAGCTGCGTAACGTCGGCACGGATTTCTTTTTCCGTGCGGCATTTCGCCATTATCCCTTCGGTAAAAAACGGCACTTGGAATTTTCCGTTTTGGTCAATCGTCGCCGTAAAATTAAATTGCGGTTCATTAAGAACCTTTCCCTCTATTTTATCGTTCGGACCGATCAAATATCCGCGCTGCGGTTCGGGTTCGGGATTCACGACAACGGAATCGGTATCCTGCGCCAAAGCCGCCAAAGACAGCCCGAAAACGAGGACAAAAAGCGTTAAAATTTTTATTTTCATAGTAAGACAAACCTCTATATCAATTATTTTGGAAATGAAAGTAGAATAATATATCAAACACGGCTTTGATTCAACTTTTTACCTTAATAGTTGCATTTTTAATTATGAAGTTTATTTCATCATTTGTCTTTGACAGGCGAATTCTACAATGATACTCTGCAATAACCCTTAATAATGATGACAATTAGAATTATATATGTTATCAGTTTTTATCTCACAACTAACTCTGTTCGACAACTCTCTTTCGAGCGTAATAATGTTGTTCGGAATTTTTTGTAGAAATGAAATAAGAGATTTAACGATATTAAAATAAGAAGCCTTGAAGTTACTTGCAATAACTTCAAGGCTTTTTGTCTAAGTGCTTCTGCTGTGTTTCGGACAACAGATACGACTCATAACAATTTCGTATATTAGCGCAAATGCAGCGAAGTTTCAACGATTGGCACGAGAAATTAAAATTTTTGGCGCGTGAGTTCTCCGCTTAATTTTTGATTTTTCCTTTTGCTTAAAAATAGGAGAAACTTATGCTTAAAAGAATTTTGGCTTCGATTACGATTCATTCAATTTTTTTCTTTTCAATCGCACAAACCGCGCTCGCGCTTCCCGCAGCAAATTCAGCAGAAAATAACGACGCGGAAACTGAAAACTGTGCGTCCTGCACCGTTGCCGCGCAGGAAAATCCGCTTGACCGATTGGCGATTATCGGTAATCAGACAAAAAACATCGAACTTCTGCCAATCGCCCATTCCCAAAATAAAGGCATTCCGATTGAATATGTCAGTTCCGCAACGGGAGAACTTTCGTTTGCACAAACCGATCTGGCTTTCGCGGACAATCCGCTGATGATTTTTCAGAGAACTTATGTCAGCAGTCGAAATGAAGATTTTGGACTCGGAAAAGGCTGGTCGTTCGCCTTTAATGACAGAATAAATCTGGATAATGACAACGCCGTTTTAACAAACAGCGCGGGCGATACTTTCGCTTACAGCCGCGATAAAGCAAAACATTACGTTCTGCGATCCGCCGATTCGACGGACATTAAAGAATTTACCGTCGAAAACGGCAGCACGATTTCGGCGACGAGCGGCGATATAACTAAAATTTTCAAACGAACGGGCGGCGATTATTATTTGAGCCAAATCACCGCGCCGGGCGGATTTGAAATTACGATAAAACGCGGCTCGAAAAACAATATACAAAGTATCTCAAGCCTCTCCGGTGAGATCAGCTTAAACTGGTCAAACGGCAACAATCCGAAACTTTTATCCGTTACCGACAACACGGGCAGACGGGTTTCCTTTGAACAGTCAAACAATTTACTGCAAAACGCGACGAACGCAACCTACGGCAAATGGGAATATGAATACGCGGGCGGCAAGATAACCGAGATAACCAGTCCGGCAAACAGACTTGCGCTTCGCGCCAAATATGACGCGAATGGACGCGCAATCGAAGTCGGCGATGCCGTCGGTCTCAAACATTTGGCTTACGAAATCAACGAGAATAATATCTCGACGCGGACAACTTTCACCGATTCGCTCAATTACACCCGCGTTTATCAACATACCGAACGCGGCTTTTTGACCGGGATCAAAGATTCGGAAGGAACTCTCTTGAGCATTCTGTATAATCAAGCCGGTCAGCCTGTTCAGATAACGGATGCCGACGGAACAACGGCGAGTTTTAGCTATGACGCGCAAGGAAGACTAACCAGCCAAGTTTTACCGAACGGCGACCAGAAAAGTTTCGAGTATAACGAAAACGGCAGATTGACGGCGGTTATAATTAACGGCGAGCGCACCGATATTGTTAATGACGAAGCGAATTCGACCGAAACCCGAAAACGCAAAAACGGCAAAAGCGTAAAAAGCACTTATAACCGTCGTGGTCAGGAAATTCGCCTGCAAGTTGAGGACGGAGTGACGGCGGTTTTCGAGTATGACGCGAAAGGGCGTAAAATCGCTTCTGTTTATTCGGATGCCGGACGCATTGAAAGAACTTTTGACCAAGCGGGACGCAAAACGTCGGAAAAACTGCCGTCGGGTTTGATCGAAAATCAAGAGTATAACGCCGATAATCAAATTATCCGTAAAAGCGATAATCGCGGTCATTCGGCGCGTGCCGAGCGCGACGCAAGCAGTAATCTGATGAAGATTATCAGCGCGGATAACAAGTGGGTTAAAATATTCCGCGATGAAGCCGGACGCATCGTGCAAATGACGAATTGGCGCGGACAATCACGGTATTATACTTACGATTCGCGTGGAGCATTAACCAGATTCATCGGCGCGGACGGCAGAGATTTTCGGCTAGAATACAACAAACGCGGAAAATTGCAAAGCGTCATCAACAACGGAAATTCCAGCATAATTTTCCAGAGAAACGGCAACGGCAAACTTGCTAAAGTAAACCTTCCCGCCAGCCAAAAGAATATTTGGCAGATTCAAAAAACAAATTACAAAAGCGCGTTGACCAAGACATCGGTTGACGGATGTTTTGGTTCCGACGGCTTTGACACCGGCGGATATGGATTTGAGAATTTTTGGAACGATTTCTTCGGATACGTAGGTGGCGGAAGTGATGGCGGAAATTGCTATGATCCATACGGCGACGGTAGCGGCGGCGGCGGCGGTAGCGGCGGCGGCGGCGGCGGTGAAACTTGTCAACAATGTATTTCAAGAGAGTCAAATAATTGCCAAACTGAACTCGAAGTAAGTATACAGCAAAATATTGCTGGAGGAATAGTTGGTTATACTGGATGTGGAATACTTGCCTTTACTACTACACCAGTAGGAGGAGTTATTTGTGGAATTGCTTTAACGGCAGCCCAAATTATTAATGTTAATTCCTACACCCAACAAAGAGATAATTGTTTAAAGAATGTAGTTTCAAGATGCTCAATGTGTAACAGCTAGGTATTAATGAAGGTAAAGGAAACATTTACAAAATACTTCCTTTACCTTTCTTATTTACTGATTGATTTAGTATTGGAGAAAATATGAATAACAAAACTTGGAATATAATACTTGGTTTTCTCGCAGGTGGACTTATTATATTTAATTTTGGGTATGCTCTTTATGTTGTTAGTTCGACAAAACAAGGGGAATTTCCATATAGTATGGCTCTTTTCATATTGGTCGGAATAGCTACGCTAAGTAGTTTTACTTGGCTTGCTGTCAGAATAAAAAAATTAGACAGTAAATTTGGTTTGCCAATATTAGTGATAATATTAGTAAGCGTATATTTTTTGAATAAATGGTTCGGCGGAGCATCCGTAGGGATTGAAAATATGTGGATAGGCGTTTTCTACGAACCGCTAATGTGGCTGTTGATTATCACTTTGATCGGACATCTTATTTTGTCTGTTTATAACCGAAATAATCGGCAAATAAATTAAGAGTAAAATGCGTGTTAAAACTTTGAAGATATAAACAATATGAACGATACGACCGACAGTTAAAATTTACTAATTTTTGAAATGATTACTATGTTGTTTGACAGGTGTGAATTTGCCGAGTAATTTCAAATTGAAACCTTTTACTTCGTAAGATCATCGAAGGCGAAAAAGAATGACAAATTCATCAAAGGTAAATAGAACAGAAGAGCGTTTATGGTTTTTCCGCCGTCCGGTTCAGTTTCTGGCGGATGTCGCAATTTTATGCGCGGCGTTTTTTCTGGCATATCTGTTTCGTTTTGATTTCGATTTGTCCGAGTATTATTTTGATAACGCACTTAATCAGCTTCCTTTTGTCGTTTTCGTTCAATTTGCCGCGCTTTTTCTCGTCGGCGGATATTCGATCATCTGGCGTTACGTCAGCCTCGAAGACATCAAGGCTTTTTTGAAAGCGGCAGTCGCTTCGGGCATAGTTTTGGTTCTCGTGCGGCTTCTGCTTTCGCCCGAACGCTTTATTCGCTGGCAAGTTCCGCTTTCGATAATTTTGATGGACACGATCTTCGCTTTTTCGGGGCTTCTCGCGCTTCGCGTAATGCGGCGTTTTTCTTACGAAGTCGGCGAAAAGCGGCAGTTTTTCAGCAAAAAACCGCGTGTTAAGAGCAAAGCGACTCTGCTTGTCGGCGCGGGCAGAATCGGTGCTTCGATTGCCAAAGAAGTTGTCGGACGCGCCGACGCGGAATTGCAGGTCAGAGGTTTTGTTGACGATGATCGGCGAAAAAAAGGCGGCAGCGTAAATGGTCTGAAGGTTTTGGGAACGACGGACGATCTGGCGCGTCTGGTTGACGAATTGAACATCGAGCAGGTCGTTATCGCCAACGATCACGCGGAAAGTCAGGAAATCCGCCGCATTTTAGACATTTGCCGCGCAATTCCCGTTCAGGCGCAAATTGTGCCGAGCCTTAACGAAATCGCCCACGGCAGAGTTTCCGTCAGCCGCATTCGCAATGTGCAGATCGAAGACCTTCTGGGACGCGATCCGGTCAAATTGGACGACGAAAATCTTCACGCATTTTTAACAAACAAAGTCGTAATGGTAACGGGCGCGGGCGGTTCAATCGGTTCGGAACTCGTCCGGCAAATCACGGAATTCGAGCCGAAATTGCTGTTGTTAGTTGAACGAACGGAATTTGCTCTGTTTCAGATCGAGCGCGATTTATCGAAAAATTTTCCCGAAACGAATTTCGTTCCGCTGATTGCAGACATTTGCGACGAGCCGAGAATGAGAGAGATTTTCGGCGAACACAAACCCGAAGTCGTTTTTCACGCCGCCGCGCACAAGCACGTTCCTTTGATGGAAGCGAATCCGACGGAAGCGATCAAAAACAATATTTTTGCGACCAAACTGATCGGCGAACTCGCGGGCGAATCGGGCGTGAAGGATTTCGTTTTGATCTCAACCGATAAAGCCGTAAATCCGACCTCGATAATGGGCGCGTCAAAACGAATCGCCGAAATCGTTCTGCAAAACTTGAATCAGGTTTACCCGACAAATTATATGGCGGTGCGCTTCGGAAATGTTCTCGGTTCGACGGGTTCGGTTGTGCCGATCTTCCGCGAGCAGATCGAAAAAGGAAAACCGCTGACCGTTACCGATCCGAAAATGACACGATATTTTATGACCATTCCCGAAGCCTCGCAGCTTGTTCTGCAAGCGGGCGCACTCGGCAGGGGAAACGAGATTTTCATACTCGATATGGGCGAACCCGTCAAAATTTTAGACCTCGCCGAAGATATGATAAGGCTTTCGGGTTTGAAGCCTTACGAAGACATAGACATAATTTTTACGGGCATTAGAAAAGGCGAAAAACTTTTTGAAGAATTGGAGATTACGGGCGAAGATTTGCTCAAAACAAAACACCCGAAAATTTTTATCGGCAAAATCGCAACTTTTGAAAACGAAGAAGTTGAACATATTTTAAGCCGGTTTCAAAAAGCCGTCGAGCAAAACAGTCTGGCAGAAATCCGCCGTTTGTTTAATCAATTTTTGCCCGAAGCGAAAATCAGCGAAGTGAAAATTACCAGAGATTTTGTTGCCGAACCGCAACTTAAAAATCCGCCTCTTCCAAAAGTAAAAACGGCGGAAACTTAGATTTTTTCGTAATAAGCAAACGGAACGCCGTCCATCTTGGCGGCAGCGAACGGCGAAGCGTTCGAGAAAAGTTAGTAATCTCAAATGCTTGAATTTGATCTTAAAATTCAAAACTTTTATTTTCGCGCTACGCGCTCATTGCCGCCAAGATGGACGGCGTTCCATCGGGTTGAAAAATTTCAAAATTCTTTTTCTAAATATATTTATGAGCGAACTTATCAGATTCGGAGTCAGCATTGATCAGGATTTGCTGGAAAATTACGATAAATTCATCGGCGGACGCGGCTACGCGAATCGTTCGGAAGCCTTGCGCGATCTGATCCGCGACGCTCTGATTCAGCAGAAGATTGATGCCGAATCCGAAACAATCGCCCTTGGAAGTTTAACGCTCGTTTACGATCATCACGCGCGAAATCTGCCGCAGGAAATGGGCAGAATTCAGCACGATTTTCACGAAACTATTCTGTCCGTAATGCACCTCCACGTTACGCACGACGATTGTATGGAAATAATTGCTCTGCGCGGCATCACGCGCGAAATCGTCGAACTCGCCGACAATTTAATAAGCCTCAAAGGAGTTAAAAACGGTAAACTTTTTTTAACTTTGCCGTCGTCGGAAATATCTTCTTTATAAAATTTTTAATCTGTTTCACTTGCAAACGCAAAATGACTTTTGTAAGATTGTGTTACTTTTTAGATATTCGTGTTACAGAAAAAATTTATACTTATGAAAACTATCTGGATTTTATTTTTTTTTATTTTATTCGCCCTAAATATAAACGCGCAGGAAACGCGCACCATTTCGGGAACAATTGTTACGCGGCAGTTTGAACTCGTGCCGAATGTCAGCATCGAAGCGGAAACTTTTTCGGGGAAAATTACGACGACGAGCGATAAAGAAGGCGCGTTTTCGCTGCAAATTCCGAATGAAACTGTTTCCGTTCGATTTTTCGGCAACAATATCGAGCCTCTGACGAGAATTTTCGCGCCCGCCGACAAGCTCGAAAATGTTCAGATAAAAATCAATTTCGTCGTTCCGCCGATCAGCGAACAGGTGACGATTGAAGATAATTCCCTCACGCCGCAAATCGAAACGCGCAACGATTCGATTTATAATTTCACGCTTTTCGGGCGCGACGACCAGTTAATTCAGACGTTAAACGCCGGAATCAACGCCGGACAGCACGAAGGCGGCGGAAAATCTCTGGAGATTAGACGCTTCGGCTTTAACACTGATCACGGCGGCGTGAACGGCGGCTTAAAAATTCTGGTTGACAACATTCAGCAAAATCAGGGAACGCAGGGACACGGACAAGGTTATCTCGGCGCGTTAAAAAGCGTTTCGCCCGAACTTGTCGAAGACGTTTCGATAATCAACGGACCTTTTTCCGCCGCCTACGGAGATTTTTCCGGCTTGGGAGTCGTCAAAATCAATTTGAAGGAATCTCTGCCGAATGAATTTACGGCGCGGCTTCAAGCGGGTAGTTTCAACACATTTCGCGGTTTTTTCGCATACAGTCCGAAATTCGACAAAATCGAATCGTTTATTTCTTATGAACCGAGCCGCACCGATGGACCTTTTATCAGCCCTCTGCGCTATCGGCGCGACAATGTTACGGGAAATTTGACATACAAATTCAGCGAAAAACAAGCGTTGGGTTTTAAGATGAATTTCGGGCGCAACAATTTTTTCTCGTCGGGACAAATTCCGCTCGACCTCGTAAACGCGAGCGAACTCGACCGCTTCGGAGCGATTGACCCGGAAAACGGCGGGCGCGTTCGGCTTGGAACATTCGGAACTTATTACCGCAAAGAGTTCGCGTCGGGCGCGACCTTCAAAGCCGACGCATTTTTGGGGCGTTCGCTGTTCGATCTGTTTTCAAATTTTACGTTTTTTCTAGCCGATCCTGTTTACGGCGATGAAATCCAACAGCACGATTCACGCTTGCAGGAAGGCGCAAATTTTCAGTTTTTAAAGCCGTATAAATTGTTCGGCAAAAGCTCGATTTTAACTGTCGGCGCGAATTTTCTCGCCAATCAATTAAACGTCGGACTTTATCCGACAGTTGACCGCAATCCGATTCGCAAATTTCTGCCCGGAAACGTCAATAACGCGGACGTTTTATACACAAAAGCCGACGCAAAAGTAAATAACTACGCGGCTTACGCGCAAACGGGAACGGATTTTTTTAACGGACATCTGCGCCTCGAAGCCGGTTTGCGTTTCGATTATTTCACGTTTGATGTGCAGGGTTTTGAACTCGGCGGAACGGAAGAAGCGGGCGAAAATTCCGCGTTTTTTCAAAATGCAGACAATCGTGAATTTTCCTGCGCTCAATTTTCAGATTTGAATTCGCTTTGCACAAATCTCGAAGGACGTGAAGGCGCGGGACGTTTTCAGCCGAAATTCGCGCTCGCGTGGTCGCCTTTTGAAACAACGCCGATCACATTTTACGCTAATTACGGACGCGGAATTTCAAGTCAGGACGCACGCGGCATTATTCGCAGCCCGGACGCGCCGAAAATCTCGACGACGGATTTTTACCAAACCGGAACAAGCTACAATTCGCGCCGTTTCTCCGGCGCGGCGAGTTTCTTTTTTATAGACCGCTCGAACGAGCAGGTTTACATTCCCGACGACGGCTCAATCGAATTCGCCGGACGCTCCAGAACTTACGGCTTTGAACTGCGAAACTCGATCCGCTTCAACAAATTCCTGAGTTTGAACGGTAATCTGACGCAGGTTATCGGCGCGTTTTTCCCCGGTGAGTTTTCCGAAAGCGACACCCGGCGCGAGCGAATTTTCATTGACAGCGCGCCGCACACCGTCGCGGGCGGAAATTTCGTTTTGTCCAATTATTACGGCTTCAATTCTTCGCTTAACTGGCGGCACATTTCAGATTACCGGCTCGACGGAGAAAATGAAAATATCCGCGCCGCCGGACACGACGTTGTGGATTTTGCCGTTACAAAACGCTTGAAAAAATGGGTTGACATCAATTTTTCGATTGACAATCTGCTGAACAAAAAATACTTTGAAACGCAGAATTATTTTGAATCGAGAGTTTGCCCGATGTGCGACATCACCGAACGAATCCACGCCACGCCCGGTTATCCGTTCGCCGTGAATTTTGGTTTCACTTTTAGATTCGGCGCGAAAGAATAAAATTCAACTAAAAATTAACACAGAAAAATTTAAGGAAATTTAATTTTATTTGTGTTCATCTTCTCAAATTTATGGTTAAATTCTCTTATGACGCAAACCCAAAAGAACCGAATTTCCCAAAAAGCCGCGAGTTTTACCGAATCGGTGATCCGCGAGATGTCGCGCGAGGCGGCGAAATATAACGCCGTTAATCTCGGACAAGGTTTTCCCGATTTTCCCGCGCCGGAAGATATAAAACGAAAGGCGATGGAAGCGATTGCGGACGATTATAATCAATACGCGATAACTTGGGGCGTGAAAAGTTTCCGCGACGCGATTGCCGAAAAAACAAAGTGGTTTCTGGGCTTGGACGTTGATCCCGAAACGGAAATTACCGTGACCTGCGGTTCGACCGAAGGAATGATCGCCGGAATGCTGGCGACGGTGGATAAAGGCGAAGAAGTCGTCGTTTTCGAGCCGTATTACGAAAATTACGCGCCGGACGCGATTTTGTCGGATGCAAAACCTAGTTATGTTCCGCTTTATGAAGGCGTTGGCGGCTGGTATTTTGAAAAGGATGAACTGAAAAACGCTTTTAACGAAAAGACGAAGGCGATAATCATCTGCAATCCGAACAATCCGACGGGCAAAGTTTTTTCGCTCGAAGAAATGCAGTTTATCGCCGATCTGTGCCAAGAATTCGACGCGCTCGCCTTCACCGATGAAATCTATGAACATATTGTTTACGATTTGGGATTTGATAAAAAGAAAAACAATGAACAACTAACCACGAACAACGAACAACCCAAGCATATTTCGATGGCGCAGATCGGCGGAATGCGTGAGCGAACGGTTGTCGTCAATTCGATGTCGAAAACTTATTCGGTGACGGGTTGGCGCGTCGGTTACTGCATTGCGCCCGAAGATATTACGGGTGCGATTCGCAAAGTTCACGATTTTTTGACCGTCGGCGCGGCGAATCCTTTGCAGCACGCGGGCGCGTATGCTCTGAGTCTGCCGAAAAGTTATTACGACGATCTGCAAAAGGAATATCAGCAAAAACGCGATTTTATCGTTCCGGTTTTGCAAAATGCGGGTTTCAAATGCGGTTCGCCCGAAGGCGCGTATTATGTGATGACCGATATTTCCAAATTCGGTTTTGAAAACGACATTGATTTTACAAAGTTTTTAATACAGGAAATCGGCGTGGCGGTTGTGCCGGGTTCGTCTTTTTATCACGATAAGCAAATGGGTTCGCAAAAGGTCAGATTCTGCTTTTGCAAAAAGGACGAAACTCTGGAAGCGGCGGCGGAAAGATTGGAAAAATTGAAATCTAAAATCTAAAATTTATTTTTAACATTGAAAAACGCCCGTAATTTATTAAAATTACGGGCGTTTTTAGGATTAAAACCGAACGAAGAAAATTATTAATCTTCTTTATCTTCTTCTTTCATATTCGTGTTGGTTGTCATATTGTCCGTATCGCTGCTCATATTAGCAACCGAATCGCCGGCGGCAACCTTCATTTCATTTTTAACGCTTGTTACACCGTCAATTTCGCTGGCAACTTTGTAGGCTTTATCCATTTGCGCCTTTGAGCCAACCGTTCCTCTGAGCGTGACAACATTGTTGTTGACATCAACATTCAAGGTTGATTCTCTCAAATCGTCGGTGGTCATCAAAGCGGAACGGGTTTTCGTCCAAAGCCATCCGTCTTCCGCGCCCGAACCGATGGTATCTTCCATTTTTTCGGCTCTTGTCGCATATTTATCTTTGTCTGCATCGTAAGTTTCGCGGGTAATGTCCCCGTCCCAATCATCATCTGTCATTACCGTATCATTAGCCATATTCGTATTCATCATATTGGCATTTATGTTGTCATCGGTAACGATAGCATTATTTGTATTGTCATTTTCCGGTATTGTTTCACATCCGATCAAAGCCATTGCAAAAATGGCAACTACTGCAAGTATTGTAAATTTTTTCATATTGATTCCTCTGTTTGTAACTTAAAAAATTAATTTTCCAGTCCTTAAAATATATTTTAGTATATCAAGCAAAAGTTTCAAAATCGAACGATTTTGCCGATATACGTTTCAGAAAAAGTAAATTTACAACAAATCCGACTCAAATGCAAATAAAATAATACAAGGTAAGGCAACTTTTCCGGTTTTCAGCGCAACCTATTCAAGTCACATAAAAATATAGAGAACTGATATTTTTCAATTTCGCGCGATTAGTTTTTATTTTCGCGCTCTTCGCGTTTGACTTGTTTGGCAAGCTCGTTTGCCTGATCGCTGTAATCCTGCGCGACTGCCATAATTTTTTTGAAATTTTCCTGACTTTCGGTAAATTCGATCATCAATTTATCGCGCTGATCTTTATTTTCCGGGTCATAATTGTCGCGCAAAGAACGCGCAACCTGCCGCTGAAATTCAAACGCATCGAGAAGTTTGCTCAAACTCTGCTGTTTCAAGCCGAGATAAGTTTTGAAATTGTCATTAATATTCAAATCCCGCGCCATATCTATTTTATCAATCGCTTTTTTGCCCGCGCCCACGCCGTCGTTTATCACATAAACCAAATCATCCGCAATCTTTCTCGCTTCTTCCGCCTTTTTGTCGCGCATTGCGATTTTGAAATCTTCGATTTTATTAAAATTAGCTTTATACAGTTTTTTGATCGTCTTCAAATCAT
Organism: Pyrinomonadaceae bacterium; assembly: GCA_965214585.1. Classification (GTDB taxonomy): domain Bacteria; phylum Acidobacteriota; class Blastocatellia; order Pyrinomonadales; family Pyrinomonadaceae; genus JAHCHG01. The sequence continues at coordinate 4,489,118 of OZ243957.1, forward strand.
CATTCGCACTACTGACGAGTTCGACTGCTTTATCCGTGTCATCCGTAAAATCAAGCAAACCCGAAGAATCATCGCTCTTGCCGCAGGCAAAAGCGAAAACCAACAAAAATACTAACAAAAATTTTAATAAATCTTTTTTCATTAACTTCTCACTTCTTATTTCTACCTTCTCACTTCCAATTTCTCACTTCAAACAAGACGAACATTTTTCGTCGCTTTGCGCTTCCAGATAAAGCCGTCGAGAATATAATGCGTCAACTGCGGCACGGCGAGCAGCGGAACGAGATACAATTTCCAAGTTTCCAAATCCCAGAACGAACCGAAAAACCAATCTCTTTCGTGCCAAACCACGCGATGCCAGACGAGTTCTTCGGCGTAAGCGAAAAACCAGAGCGTCGCCAGAAATATAAACAAATTATGCGAAAACGTGCGGTAAACTTTCCCCGTTTTCTCGCGCCTCGCCTTCGCGTAAAAATAGATCAGCGCGAAATACGGAACGCCGTGAATTATCACATTTGTAACCGTAAAAGCGTAATCGGAATTGAGCCAAACGATTCCGACATACCAGCAAATCGCCGTTGTCAAAATGATTATATCTTTCCCGACATTCAAAAAACCGTCTTTGAAATAAAGATAAATTGATTTGCCAAAATAAGCCGCGAGCGCGAGAACATAAACGGGAAACAAAATCGTTTCGACAAAAGCGGGCAGATTTACAAAATCGCCTTCGACAAACCAACTGAAATTTCGCTGATTTGTCATCCAAAACGCCAGCGGATAAACGGTTGCAAGATAAACCGCAAGCGCGTCAATCCACCAAGTTAAGTTATTATTTTCATTCGCTTTACGCCGATAAAGCGCAACCCAGCCGTATTGCTGACGCACAAAATGAAAAACCGCCAAGTAAGCAAGAACGCGCCAGAACGTCAGTTCGCCCTGCGAATAAACCAAAACGCCGCCGATGTAACCGAAAATCGGCACTAAAACGTAAAGCCAAAACCTTTCCTTTAATTCTTCAACGTCAAAATAAACTCGAAAAGAAGTTGACCAAACGTGCGCCACATCAATCAACAAAATCGCCGAAATCCAAGTCCAATCGGGCGTATCTTGATTCAAAAAACCAAACTGCCAGCCGATTGCCAGAAGCAAAAGCGAAAGAACCGCGCTTCCCAAAAAGACTGATAAATCTACACTTCGGGAAAACAGCCATTTATTTTTATTTGAAAAGTCTTCTTTCATTTTCACATCAAAATTTGCAATTTATAAACAAATTGTTTAGCATTTCAAAACAATCCACACTAAACGGGCAATTGCTCTTTAGTTCCCTCCGAGTTACGATTCGGAGGATTTTTCCTTTAAATTCCCGTTTGCAGCTTCATTATATTACAGTTCTGGATAAAATTTTATTTAACTCTGATAATTTCCTGTCGCTGAAGGCGACAAATATAATAGCGTAGGGAGTAATGGAGCAAAGCGAAATGAATCCCTACGTCTGATTGAAAAAAAATCCGCTCGCTGAAAGTGAGCAACAAATTTGCTTGCGCCCGCGTGTTGCTCACTTTCAGCGAGCAATTGGTAACTTAACAAAACGTAGGGTTTCACTCATTTCATTCGTTCCACCCTACGCTATTATATTTGTCGCTTTCAGCGACGAAGATCAAAAATGAAGAAGAACAAATTTAAAACTGTCTATGAAATCTAAAAATTGCGAATGCAAAAATCAGAAAAAGACCGAAGTTACAAAAACCATCAAATCGGCAAAGCGCGAAATTCTGCTTGAAAACGCGCCCGCTTACGTCTGTCAGGATTGCGGCGAAATTTATTTTGAAAAACAATTTATAATCAATTTAGAGCAGAAATTGAGAAAAGAAGACAAAAAATCATTGGTTTAGTTAAGTTGTATGAAATCTTCGTGTAACTCAACTTTCCAGTTAAAATGCTTGCCGACGACATAAAATTTAGATTCTTTGAATTCTTTAATACTTTCGGGCATTTCAATATGAAAACCGAAATCGAAGTAAAATAAATATTCCGATTCTAAAATATGCAAACCATTTGATAACACTTGATGACTTTCCTTTGAATTTTCCCGAAAATGAAATTCTTCAACTTCGCTAATTGCTAATTTTACATTAACCCAACCATCATTTTCCAAAGTTTCAATATCTCTAACTGAAATTATTATTACGATATTTGTTGCGGAATAATCATTGCGAAAAGAAATTTTAATATCACGAATGACCGAATCATAAAAGAAATTAAACCGTTCTAAAAACTTATTGATTTTCATTTAAAATCTCATTTGCCGCCCGCGTTCCGTGATAAAACGCTTCTTCAAAAAGCGCGATTCCGCTTAAATCCGAATGGGCGAAATGTATATTTCTAAACGACTTCTGCGCCTTTTCGCGTGCGCCGTTCCATAAAAAATCCGTGCGCGGCGAGATCATCGCGTGTCCCCAGCGCATTATATCAATCCGCGTCGTCAATTGCCGAATTTCGGGATGTGCGCGTTCCAGATCGGTCAAACAAATGTCGGATAATTCCTTCCAATCGAGGCTGAAAAGTTTCGCCCGCCCGTTTTTTTCGGTCATCGGATAATAATAAGTCCAGACGCTCGCGCCGTAATCAATTCCCTTCTGATGCGTGGCGACGACGTAACCGAGCGACGGGCTTTCATACAAAACATTGTCCCAAGCAAGCGGAAAATCACGGCGATCCGTTGATTTCGGACGATCTTTTAAAAACAAATTTGCGACAAACCAAGCGTTATGCTCGAATTCGCTCAGATAATTCGGCGGATTTTCCTTAAAATCGCGTATCAGATATTTCGCCGTGAAAACCGGCGCGGCGAAGATCACTTTTTCGGCGCGAATACCGCGAATTTCTTTTGTTTCGGCATTGTAACAAATCACGTCAACGCCTTTTTCGTTCGGAAAAATTTCGACGGCGATTTGCGAATATTTGATCTTATCCTTTGTTTTATCGGCTAAATAATTGACAAACCGCCCGTTTCCTTCGGGAAACGTGATAAAAGATTGCGATTCCGCGCCGCTTTGCCGCACGCGCGAGCAAAAATAAAAAAGTCCCGCCCACGCCGAAGTGTTTTCCAATTTCAAACCGTAATCATCGCGGCAAGCGTAATCGCAATACCAAAATAATCTTTCGGAATTGAAACCTTTTTGTTTGAGCCACGTCGCAAAGGAAATTTTATCGAGCGCGATAACTTCCGCGTCCGTCGAGCAATTCGCAATCGGCAGAATAAATGCGCGTTTTCCTTTTGCGTCGCGCCAATCAACCCAAAAATCAATCTGTTTCTGAAATTCTGCTAACTGCCTTTCATCTTCCGCGCTTGCGCCGACGTGCAAATATAAGCCTTCATACCAACTTCCTTTGTAAAAAACGCGCTCTTCCGGTTCGCGTATCAAGAATTGTTCTTTAATTTTGAGTTCGCCGTTTTCATCGAAGCCTTCGGACAAATTCATTTCGCCCAAAAGTTCGATCAACGCGGCGTTTTCATTAAACGGAATCGGCAGATAATGCGCTCCCCACGGATAGGAAACGAGTTTTGAAGTTCCGCTTGCCGAAGTTCCGCCGATTCGATTTTCGAGTTCGAGCAAAATGAAATCGTTAAAATCCTTTTTTTGCAGTTTCCAAGCCGCGCTCAAACCCGCGACTCCGCCGCCGATTATCGCAACTTTTGTGTTTTCCCAATTGTTTTCGGGAACTTCAAAGCTGCGGTTTTCGCGCAGAATATGTCCGAGATTCGCATTTGCGCCGACGATTTCGCCGTCGTAAGAAATTATTTCGGAATCGGTTTTGCAAGCGGCAATGGCGATTGGCAAGCCTAAAAAGGATTTTAATATTTCGCGGCGCGTGAATTGAGGCATTTTTCTTACAAGCTGATTTCATCCAGTATCAAAATTTCCAATTCCCTAACTCGTTTCAAACCTTTGTCATTGCACAAAAAAGCATCGCAACCATTTTCCAAAGCAGTAGCGATTTGCAATGCGTCGGGAGTTCTTAAATTATAATTTGCGCGAAGTTCGGCGGCGATTTCGGCAATAGAAAAGGTTATCTGTTTAGTTTGAAAATCCGAACTGTTTTGCAAAATCTCAAAATATTGTTTTTTCAAATTTGCATTATTGTTGCGAATTGGATGAATCAAAACTTCGCAGAGCGTTATAACTGAAGTTATTCCAATAATTTTCTCTTTTTCGACGCGCTCAAATACTGCCGTTACAAGCGTGTCATAATCGGGATTTGCCTCGACAAAATAAATTATCGGCGCAGTATCAAAAGCAAGTTTTGAAACATTTTTTAAAGCATCGTCTAGTTTCATCACGGACGATGCTCCCATTCATCTCGAAGGTCATCAACATATTTTTGCGCGTCAATTCCTTCCCAAATCTCCGCGCCCAAACCGTGAAGTTCCATAATACTTCGCTTTTTCGGCGACTCGGTTTCTCCTTCATCATTTGCCAATTCTTCCGCCATCTTCGCCAAAAGTTTGATTTGCTCCTTTTGCGGCAAAGGCTTAATGTGCTGCCGGTAAATTCTTTCAATGTTCGTTTGCATAAAAAAATACTCCTAGTTTTTACTATTTTAGCAGAAAATTATTTTATATCATTCAAATCTTCGCCACTCGGCTTCGTAATATCTGACGAGCGATTGATTATCGAGGCGGTTTATCTCGATTTCCTCATCTTTCGGCAGTTTCGTATCCGCCGTAAAAACGAAAAGCGAGCGAAGCGTTTGGTCGTTTAAGAATTTCAAATCTATATTTTCGGAAAGATTTTTCGGAGTTTCAAACGGCTGCAATTTTGCCAGAGCGTAACCCCAAATTCCGAAACTCGGAACGGTTGTTTGATACGGTTTGACGTAAAAACCCGACGCTTCGAGCGTTTTGATAATGCACCAGTAGGAATTTCGGGCAATCAGAGGCGATGTGCATTGGATGACGACTGCGGCATCGGGTTTTAGTTTTGATTTCAAGAGATTGTAGAAGCGCGTCGTATAGAGTTTTCCGAGCGCGAAATTGTTCGGGTCGGGAAAATCTATAACTGCGATGTCAAAAGGTTCGGCTTTTTCATTGTCGAGCCAAACAAAAGCGTCGTGGTTGATAATGGAAACGCGCTTGTCGTTCAACGAATAGTTATTCAATTCGGCTAAAGCGGGCAGATTTTTAGAAACTTTCGTCATTTCGGGATCGAGGTCAACAAGCGTAACCGTTTCAACCGACGGATATTTCAGAATTTCTCTGACCGCCAAGCCGTCGCCGCCGCCTAAAACCAAGACTCTTTTCGGTTTTTTTTCGTAAGCGGCAAATGCGGGATGAACGAGTGCTTCGTGGTAACGGTATTCGTCAAACGAATTAAATTGCAGATTGCCATTCAGAAAAAGCGCGTAGCCGGTTTTGCCCGTTGTTACGACAATTCGCTGATACGGGGAAGTTTTCGTGTAAATTATATTGTCAACATAAAGCGCGTCTTCGGCTAAAGTGGTTAATTGATTGGCGTTTAAAAGTGCAATGGTTAAAACGATCAGCACGAAAAAACCTTTTGCCCGCAAAATGCCGACGTTTTTTTTCAAGATCGGCGCGAGCAGCCACGTTCCCCAAAGTCCGACGGCGGCATTTAAGATGCCGAAAACGAGCGACGTGCGAACCAAGCCGAGTTGCGGAACGAGAAAAAGCGGAAAAAGCAGAGAAGCGGCGAGTGCGCCGATGTAATCGAAGGCGAGAACGCGCGAAATCAAATCCTTAAAGTCCAGTTCGTCTTTTAGAATTCTCATCAGCAGCGGAATTTCCAAGCCGACGAGCGTTCCGATGCCGAAAACTATCGAGTAAAGAACGAGGTTGAAATACGACAGATATGCGAATGTAAAGAAAAGAATCGGCGCGGAAAATCCGCCGAGAACGGCGACGGAAAATTCAACGTCTATAAATTTTTCGGCGACGTTTTTCTCGATGAATTTCGAGAGATACGAGCCGACTCCCATCGCAAACAGGTAAATTCCGATGATAAGCGAAAATTGTGTCACCGAATCGCCGAGAACGTAGGACGCGAGCGTTCCGGCGAGGAGTTCGTAAATCAAGCCGCAGGTGGCGATGATTAAAACATTCAAAAAAAGCAGAGGTGTTTTATTCATAAGTTTAGGAATGCGGGAAAAGAGAAATAAACTGCCGTCATTTCTGAACTTTTATTCTTCTCTCGTCCCTTGATTCATCCTTGAATCGCCGCCGAGATAATCATCGCAATACCGATCAGCATCGCGCCGATAATTATTCCGAGCGCGGTGTTTTGATCTTCTTCGATCTCCTTGTGAACCGAATACGGCAAGCCTTTTTCTACGATGTAAAAAGCGACGGCGAAAAAGACCAAACCGATAAAGACGAAAAGCAGCGTTGACACCAAAACTTCGGGCAATTTGCTGTATTCTACAAAAAAAGCGAATGTATTCTGCATTTATTTTCCTCCACGATAACCTGTATAAATAAACGGCACGCCGACCACCGATCTGCGCCCCGAAGCCGCGAATTCCCAACCGAGCGCAGCCGATCCCAGATAAACCACGACTACTATAACTCCAAGCAACAAATATAAAATCTTCAACATAATCTTTTTTTTGAGTTTTGAAACTTCTTAGAGTTCGTAGAGTTATAAGAAGTATTTAACCAACTCTCCAAACTCTGTAAACTCCCAAAACTCTACGAACTCCCAAACATACTTTCGCTCCAGCGTTTCTTTTCAAATGCGCTTTTTTTGAGCAGCATAAAAACCGGAACAATTGCCAATATGAAAAACGCCAAACAAAAATTCACGCCGCGTGCTACATTTTGTTCGATTTTGACGTTTACGGGCAGAGGTCTTTTCCATTTTCCCCAAGTTCCCTGAATCCGCATCAAGTAAGTTCCGGCGGGTATCGCGGAAATTGCTGCATCCTCATTTGTGCCGCCTTCGCTCCAACTCTCGCCGTCCGTCATACCGTAATAGTATTCAATATCAATCGGTATCGAATCCACCGCTTTATTGTCTTTAACAAGATCGAAATCAAGCTGCGCCCAAGAATTTTTCACCGTTGGCGAACTGACGGAAATCTGCACGTTTTGCCCGCCTTCTATCTTGAAAGGCTTTGTAAAAACGGTTTGCGTCGCATTTCTGTTCGGCAAAGGTTCGAGAATCAATTCGCCCGAATAAACCGTTCTGCCGAGTCCCATAAACGGAATCGAAAAAATCGAGGCGACGATCAAAAGAAAAAGCGGCAAACAGCCCCAAGTGTAATAAAATGAACCTTTAAAAGGCTGATTCGGCGCGACGCTGCGCGGATTCGGCAGATTTGGAGCGTTAAAGGCTTTTTCGACCTGCTCTTTTTCCAGATAAGTTCCGAGCGACCAGTTTACTTCCCTTTTGGTTCTCTCCTGCGAAAGCATCAAAGGCGGCGCAACAAAATCAACGGCGCGGACGGTTTCGCCGACTTCAACGCGCCAGTAAAATTCGCCTTTGACATATTCGACGCGGGCAGGCGCGTCTTGGAAAATCTTGTAATTTTTCCCCGCGTAAGCCGCGCTCGGTTTACCAAATCCTTCTTTGAGTTCGACTTCGGCGACATTGACCGATTCGACGAAATTCCAATGATCGTCCGAATTTACAAGCCAGCGAAAACCGATTTGCGGATTGTAAAGCAGATATTCGTGCCAGAAATATGTGATTCCTTCGATTTTCACGCTGCGGAGAACCGCGCCGATGATTTTCATCTTCGCGCCGTCCGCGAAATTTTCAAAAGAACCTTCCGCGCCAATCGGCAGAAGGAATTTCGGCGCATTTTTCGGCGGTTTGAGCGTTTTTAAATAATTTAGATTTCCCTGATTAACGTCGAGCAGAGAATTGCAGTAAGGGCAAGTTACGCGCTCGGTTTTGTCGGGCGCGACAAGTTCCAACGCGCCCGCGCAATTCGGACAATTCATCGTTTGCGCCGCAACAGTTCTCGCTTCTCTCGCCGCGGATTTCGCCTTTTCCAAACCGATGTCTGCCAGCGTAACTTCTTGTCCCGCAAAAACATACGGCGGATTCATTCCGTAATCAATCGTCGCAAACGCGCCGCCTTTGCCAGCCAAATCCGCGTAATCGCTTCGCTCGTTCGGAGTTAATTTATACGGAATTTCGCCGTCCGCTGCAACCGAAGTCGCCGTTCCCTTTTCCGCCACGACAAACGGTTTTTGATTCGGAATATTTACGGGCTGACCAATTTGCAAACTTTCAAACGGCGGAACTGAAATGCCTTCGGGCATCGGCTGATAAAATGTCAGATAAAATTTTCCCTGCGCTTCGGCGAGCCAGCCGACCCAGCCGTTTGAAAATGTCGCATACCATTCGTCCCAGAAACCGCCCGCTTCGTGTTTATTCTGTGCGCGTCCCGTCAATTCAAATTTATTCCCGTTAAAATCGCCTCTCAAACCCAATTTCAAAGGCGATTCCGACTGCATAATCTCCGCAACTTTCCCCAAATCCTCAAGTTTGCGGTCAGTTCTGGCAACAGCCGAACGGCAAAACGGGCAAATTAAAACAATCGTCGAACCCGCCTTGAATTCAATCGGCGCGGCGCACGACGGGCAGTTTGCTTTCAGAACGCTCATAATAATTATACCGCCACCATCTTGGCGGCAGTCGTGGCGGCTTCCAGCCGCCATTTTCTTAACGTATCGCCACCATCTTGGTGGCTGTCGTGGTGGCTTCCAGCCGCCACTTTTTCCTTAATCATTCAAAACTTAAATATTAGCGAATACGTTTGAGCTACGCTCGATGCGTCGGCAAGATGCCAACGCGACAGCCGCCAAGATGGCGGCGATACGAACGCTGCGCTGATTTTTAAGCTGATTTATTTGAAGTTTTGTATTTTTCGTAACTCCAAATCCACTTCCAGTTTTTCAATCCTGCTTTAACGGGATTATCCAAAATATATTGAATTATGTTTTCAAACTCTTCCTGATCCCGCACCAAGCGGTCAAAATATTCACGCTGCCAAAATTCGCCGCTTTTTCCCAAAATCTTATTGATTTTATTAGCCGTAAAAGATTTCCAAGAATGTAGAATATCTTCCAATTCATTTTTCCGAATGGCGCGGAAAACGACGTGAACGTGATTCGGCATTATACACCAAGAAAAAAGTTGATAGCGTTGATTGTCAAAATGGCGAAGCGCGTCGGCAGCGATTTCGGCAATTTCGGGATTTCTCAGATGACATTCCCCAAATCCTTCATCTAAATAACCGTCAACTTTTTCGGAAAACAACCAATCCACTTTACTTTTTTCCGTATCGGAAAGTTCTCTCTCCAACTTCTCCAAAATTTGCAAAGTTTGTTCGCGTTCAACTTCGATTTTTCGTAAAATCTTTTGCGGCAGAGAATCCGCAAGACGAAAAGTTACAAAATATATGCCGTTTTCTTTTTCCCAATGCGGCAGTATTCCGCGATCACGGATTTTTACATCGCCGTAACCGACAAAATTTTTATTGTCCTTAACTGCTTGTTTTAATTGAATTTCTCCCCGCTCGATCTTTGTAACATTCACGCTTTCCGCGCCGAGCATTTCGCGTAAGTTTTCCGCCCAACTCCATTCGGGACGCGCCCGACAGCAGTATAAATTGAATGTTGCGATGTGATGTTCAGGATAAGTGTGGCAGGCGATGTGCGATTCGGTCAGCATTACGAGTCCCGTAACGCCGCCTTCGCCGCCGAATTTGTGCCACGCGCCTTCGCCGATAATTTTTAAATCCAAATCGGAAATCAGACGTGCGAATATCTCCCGCAAAGTTTCAAGTTCGCGCAAAGACTCGGTATTACAACCCGCCGCTTCGATTAACCATTCCGTTCCGACTATCATTTCGTTTATAAATCTGCAATTATTAGTGTTTACGAGATTTGCACCGCAAAAGTTTGACGATTTTTTTTGTAAACTTTGCCAAAGAAATTTCGTTATAATACTTCGGGTGAAAGAATTTGTTACACAAAACTATATCTAAAAATTTTATATTTGTCATTTCTTTGCTTTTTGTAATTTTAATCGCAAACGGCTGTTTTTCCGTTTCTTCAAACGAAAATAAAAGAGTAAATAAACCGGACGACAAATTTTCAGATGTTTACGCCAAACCCGAAATTCTCGGCACGATAAAATCCGACGAAATCACCGAAAGCAGCGGACTTGCGGCTTCGCGCTGCAATAAAAATGTTTTCTGGACGCACAATGATTCGGGCGACGGCGCATATATTTTCGCGCTCGACGAAACGGGCGAAAAACTCGGAACTTGGAAAGTTGCGAGCGCAAAAAACAACGATTGGGAAGACATCGCCGCTTATAAAAACGAAAAAGGCGAATGTTTTCTACTCGTCGGCGACATCGGAAACAATCTCAGAAAACGCAGCGAACTTACCGTTTATAAAGTAAAAGAACCGAAAGTTTCGACGGCGGATAAAAGTTCGGGCAAAGAAAATCCGCAAATGACCGAATCCGCCGAACAAATTAAATTTTCGTATTCCGACATTCGCCACGACGCGGAAACTTTGATGATAAATCCAAAATCGGGCGACATTTATATTCTCACAAAACGGCTCAACGGCGCGTCCGGCGTTTACAAAATTCCGGCTGACTGCGATAAAACAAAGACGAATGAACTTGAAAAAATCGCCGATTTTACAGTTCCCGCCGTTCCGAACGGTTTTTTAACCGGCGGCGACGTTTCGCCCGACGGCAAACGCGTAATAATTACCGATTATTTCAACGCCTACGAAATCATTCTGCCCGAAAATGAGAAAAATTTCGATAAAATCTGGAAACAAAAACCTGCAATAATCGAACTCGGTGCGCGTTCGCAAGGCGAAGCGGTCTGCTATTCCGCCGACGGAAACGCAATTTTTGCAACAAGCGAAAAGAAAAACTCGCCGTTTATAAAAGTCGGCAAAAAATAACGGTAAAACTGTTGTAATTATTGTGTCATCGGCGTTATATTTAAGAATTTATGCAGCCTGCACGTTGGCAGAAAATAAAATTAATTTTCAATCAGGCGTTGGAAATGCCGATTCTTGAGAGAAACGATTTTGTCGCGGATTTGTGCGACGACGCGGAAATGCGCTTTGAAATCGAAAAAATGCTCGCGTTTGCCGACGATGAAACGGACGCTTTGGAAAGCAATGCCTTCGAGATTTTTACGAATGAAGCGAAAATTCCCGAAAAGATCGGCAAATATAAAATCGTCCGCGAAATCGGGCGCGGCGGAATGGGCGCGGTTTACGAAGCCGTTTACGAAACGGAAAATTTCACTCAGCGCGTCGCTCTCAAGGTTATCAAACGCGGAATGGACACGGACGCGATTCTCTCGCGTTTTCGGCACGAACAACAGATTCTAGCGTCTTTGGAACACCCGAACATCGCACGTTTTCTCGACGGCGGAATGACCGAAAACGATCTGCCTTTTTACGCGATGGAATTTGTCGAAGGCGAATTTATTGACGATTTCTGCCGCAGAGAAAATTGCAGTTTCAGAGATAAACTCGAACTTTTCCGCAAAGTCTGCGCCGCTGTCGGATATGCTCATCAAAATCTCGTAATTCACCGCGATTTGAAGCCGAAAAATATTTTAGTGAACGAAGGCGGCGAACCGAAACTGCTCGATTTCGGAATCGGCAAAATTTTATCGCTTGACGCGGGCGACGAAATCGGAACGGCAACCGAACTCGGAATGATGACTCCGGCTTACGCTTCGCCGGAGCAGATTCGCGGCGCAAGAATCGGCACGGCAAGCGACATTTACGCGCTCGGAGTAATTTTATTTGAACTTTTAACCGGCGAAAAACCTTATAAATTGAACGCCGAAAATCAGATCGAACTTCAAAAAGCGATTTTGCAAACCGAACCGACGAAGCCTTCGAGGATTCAAAATGCCAAACTGAAAATTCAAAATTCGGAAAAAATTGACAAGGATATTGACAATATAATTCTCAAAACGCTTCGCAAAAATCCGAACAGACGCTATTCTTCCGTGCAGGAATTTTCCGAAGACATCCGCCGTCATTTAAGCGGTTTGCCGGTTTACGCAAGACCTTTGACAGTTAAATATCGCGCGTCGAAATTTTATCAACGCAACAAAATCCCCGTTTTTGCGGGCTTGCTGATTTTCGTCAGTCTAATTTCGGGAATAACAATTGCGATCTGGCAGGCGCACGAAGCGCGTCTGGCGGAAATGCGGGCGAAAAATCAATTCAATCAAGTGCGCCAATTGGCAAATAATGTCGTTTTCAAATATCACGATCAAATCGCCGATTTGCAAGGCTCGGCGGCGACGCGCAAAAATATCGTCGCCGATGCTTTGAATTATCTCGATAAACTGGCGAATGATTCGGAAGACAATCCCGAATTGCAAACGGAATTAGCCCGCGCTTATTTAAAAATGGGCGACGTTCAGGGCAAACCTTTTGCGCCGAATCTGGGCGAAACGGACGCGGCTCTGGAAAGTTATAAAAAGGCTTTTGCGATCAGCCGAAATCTGCTCGAAAAGAACGGCGAAAATGTTAAAATTTTAATGCTTTCGGCGGATTCGAGCAGAAAAATCGGTTCTATTTTAACGCGCAAACTAAAATTTGACGAAGCGGAAAAGTTTTTAAATAACGCCTTACGCACGGCGCAGACGCTCGCCGAAAAAAACCCTTCAAACGTCGGGATTCAAACTCTAATTTCCGACATTTATATGACTCTCGGAGATTTTTTCTCCAGAAAAAGCGATAAGAAAAAAGCCATCGAAAATTTTCGCAATTCGCTTGCGATCAAACAAAAAACTCTGGCAACAAATTCGGCAAATGCGGAACTTCGCCGCGAAATTGCCGTAAATTATCAAAGAATCGGAAATGATCTGTATTCGACAGTCAGGATAGAAAATGAAGGATGCGAAAAAACCCCGGATGTCTGCCGTGAAGCTCAAAATGCTCACCGGCGGGCGACGGAAATTTTGCAGAAACTAAAGGCGGAAAATCCTTCAAACTTTCGTTACAAACGCGATTATTACGACCAGATTTTGATGAAAGCACCTTTGGAAATACGACTCGGCGATAAAGAATTTGTTCTCGAACAAAGCCGAAATGCGGCGGGCGAACTGGAAAATCTGGCAGAAACCGATGCCGGAAACGTCGAACTTCGCCTCGATGTCGGCTACGCTTTTTACAATCTCGCAATAACTTACATATCGCTGAAAGATCACGCTCAGGCGTGCGTTTACTGGAAAAAATCCGGTCAGAACTTAAAAAAATATCTTGAACAAAATCCGAATAACACAGACGCGCGGGCAGATTATTATACTTCCGTAAACCGCCGCGCCGAAAGCGAAAGAATACAGGAAAATTTTCAGAAAAGCGCACAATTAAGTTTACAAAATCTGGCTGAAAGAAAAGCAAGCGATCTGCCGATTTCAAAACTCGATTATTTCACCCAATACGCGAGAATTGCCGGCGATTATTTAAGTCTTGCCAAGCAAACCGCCGACAAATCGCAAAAGGCAAAACATTTTCAAAACGCGAAAATATACTTTCTCAAAGCAAAAGAAAATTTTCCAACCGGACAATATAATTCGGAAAACAGTATTTTTAGACTTTTCAGAGAAGTTGAAGAAAGTATTGAGGTTTATTGAGTTTTTTGATTTCAATTATAATACCGGCAAAATATTTGAGAAGTTAGAATCCTCTAGATAATCAAAGGACAATTCTCACTTTTCAACTATATTTTACGGTTCATTTTGCAAATTGCTATTTTGATTATTTATATGCAAATGCTTATATTGATTTACAAAAAAGAAACTCAAAATATATTTGATAACTGATAATTGACAGATGATAATTTTTAACTCTAAGCCGCTTAACGCTTGGTTTATCTATCAATTATCAAATACATTTTAGAGTAAAAATATTTAATAAAATTTTCCCGATAAGCCTTAAATTTTTTGCTGACCGGCTTATTTTTTCTGTCTATTATTGTTTAGACAAAACCCAAGTTGTCATACAACGCAGATTCTGCACATTTGTCGTTTTGATCGGTTCGAGCAAAACCGCGTCCAAATTTTCCGTCGTCTTTATCAAAAATTCTTCGTCAACCAAAAAACGCTCCGAGCCGTCGGGCAGATCGTATCTGCCGTTTTCGGTTAAAACAATCTTGTCTTCAATACCGATTGACGAAGCGAGGCGGACGAATAAATTGCCGTTCGGTTTCAAAACCCGCCACATTTCCTTTAGCATTGCATTAAATTGCGCCGCGTTTTCGGCAAAATGCAAAACGGCGTTGCTGATTATCCAATCGAATTTTTCGTCGGGAAAAGGCATTTTCTCAATTCGGGAAGTTTGAAAGTTTTCGTCAGGCAGATTTGTTTCGAGAACTTTGGAAATACGTTTTATCTGCCCGACGGCTTCCGCGCTTTGGTCAACGGCGAAGACTTTATAATTTTCGCGCATAAAATAGAGGATATTGCGCCCGCCGCCGCATCCGGCATCGAGAATTTTCATTTCGGGCGAGAATCTGCCTTTTTGGATTTGATCGAACAAGTATATGTCTATATTGCCGAAAATTTCAGCGATATTTTTCATAGATTTTCTGCAAAAAATAAAGTAATGCGAATCAAGAGTAGAAATGTTTAATCCTTGGAACGCCGTCCATCTTGGCGGCAGCAAACGCGCCAGCGTTTGAGCAAAGCTGAATCGGCTCGAACGAGAATTTCAGCTTTAAAGTTTTGTAAATTAGTTTTCGCGCTCACGCGCTCATTGCCGCCAAGATGGACGGCGTTCCGTTTCTACCCTTGATTCACATAAAGTAGTCGAATTATGTTTGCGATATTTTTTCTTGTGGTTTGAAATTCGCTTCGTTTCCGTTTCGCGCGTCTTCGATGCGGATCGGCGGAAGACCGACAATATCGTAAGTTGCCGATGCAATGCCGATTTTTTCCGCGTCCAGACCGATGAGCAGATCGCGGCTGATCGCGTCTTTTACGTCGCGGACTTTGTGTTCGCTGACGATGAAACGGACGGTCAATTCCAGCCAGTTATCGGTGATTCGATAGAAAACGCGCGGCTTGAAATCGTCAACATTGACGAAATAATCATCTTCCAGTTTTTTAACCGCGTCTGCGCTCAGTTCGCTGATTTTTAAAACGTGCCTGTTTGTGGCGGAAAGCATAATCTCCTCGGTTCTTGCGCGGTCATCTTCGTAAGTTATCGGAATCACGATCTCTTCCCAGATGAACGGAAAATCTCTCGTGTAGTTGAAGATCGGCTCGTCAAAAATCGTGCTGTTGGCGACGGTTACAATTCGCCCGGTAAATTGTCGGCTTTTTACCCAGACCGGAGGATCGGCTTCCTGAACGGCGGGCGGTTGTCCCATTTCCATAATCGTCGTTTGGATAAATCCCAAACCGATCACATCGCCGCGCACGCCGCCCATCGAAATTCTATCGCCGATGGTGAAATTTCTGCCGCGCAGAATGACGAAATAACCGGCAATCGAAGTTACGACTTTTTGCAGAGCAAAGGCGAGTCCGGCGGTCACTAATCCGACGGCGGTTGTCAGGCGCGTCGGATCGTCAAACCAAATAGACATCACCGTAATAATCAGGAAAATCGCCGTAAATAAACTGATTCCCTGCTTTGTCCAAAATTTCGCCCGTTCGCTTTCTTCGCTGCTGAAAATTGCGTTTGCCAGTTTTCGCAAAAGGTAGCCGATCAGCAATATGAAAAGAATCGCCAAAATTGTGAGCAGAAGTTTCTGTCCGTTTTCAGCATTTGCTCCGATAAATTTGATTCCGAAAATTTCCATAAAAAATATCTTTGGATTGTTCTCTAAGAAGTTGTTTGGAAATTCAAAAAAAACGTAACGCCGGCATCTTGCCGGCTGTCTTGGCGGCATCTTGCCGCCAATTCGAGCGTTATTTACTCAAACATTCGGGAAAAACAGATAAATTTGGCGGCTGGAAGCCGCCAAGACAGCCGGCTGGAAGCCTGCGATACAATTACCAGACAGCTTCTAAGGGACACCCGTTTCTAAAATAATAATTTTCGCACAACAGATATTTTTAATCTATTTGCTGTTGGCGGAAAATTCTCAAATCTGTAAAGTAAAACTGAACTTATGAATATTTCCGTTATAGTGCCGACGCTGAATGAAGAATTTTCGATTGCAAAAACTCTCGACGCGCTTTTTGCTGTGGAAGGTATTTCGGAAATTATTGTCGTTGACGGCGGAAGTTCAGATAAGACGTTTGAAATTGTTGAAAATTATAAAACTATCAAACTCGTCAAAACGGCAGAAGCAAATCGCGGAAAGCAGTTAAATGAAGGCACAAAACACGCTGGCGGCGACGTTTTCTGGTTTGTTCACGCCGACACGCGACCTGCGCCCGGATGCGGAAAACTGATTTGTAAATCACTAGACGACGAAAAAATTGTCGGCGGAAATTTTAAGATAGTTTTTGACGGCAATGGAATTTGGGCGCGGTTTTTGAGCCGACTTTATCCGAAACTTCGCCGAATTAATTTGGTTTACGGCGATTCGGCTTTTTTCGTCAGAAAAGAAATTTACGAAAAAATCGGCGGCTTTGAAAGTTTGCAGCTTTTTGAAGATGTTGATTTGTATAAAAAAATCAGAAAATACGGGCGTTTTGAAACATTAGATTCGCCCGTCGTAACGTCTTCGCGCCGTTTTGAAAACCGTTCGTTTTTATTCACGTTTGCGCGTTGGTCTTTGTTTCAAGGTCTTTATTGGCTCGGCTTTCCGCCGCATCTTTTGGCGAAAAAATATGAAGCGGTAAGAGAGAGAAGGGAAAAGGTGAAAGGTAAAGGGTAAAAGGGAAAAGGTAAGATTGGAAAGGTGAAAAAAACTAAAATTTAAAATCGAATGGCATCTGATTTGCGTCGGTTATACTTTATAGATGGAATTATACAATTTGGAAAAAAAAGAAAAGGGTGCTTTTTGGTGGGCGACTGCTTTGGGTGTCGGCTTGATTACGGCTTATACGGTTTGGGGAAAAGATCGTCCCGAATATGATTTTGAAAATAAAGTTGTAGTAATTACGGGCGGTTCGCGCGGTTTGGGATTGATTTTAGCCAGAAAATTTGCCCGAATGAATGCGAAACTGGCGATTTGTGCGCGTGATGCCGATGAACTGAAACGCGCCGGGCAGAATCTGAAATCTTTCGGCGCGGAAGTTTTCAGCCAGGTCTGCGATGTTCGGAATCAAAACGAAGTTGACAACTTTATCGAAAATGTTTGTAGTCATTACGGACACACGGACGTTTTGATAAATAATGCGGGCGTGATTCAGGTCGGACCGCTTGAAGTGCAGACGAAAAAGGATTTTGAAGACGCGATGGCGGTTCATTTCTGGGGCGCGTATCACACGATGAACGCGGTAACGCCGAAAATGCGCGAGCGCGGCGAAGGAAAAATTGTTAATATTTCATCAATCGGCGGAAAAATGGCTGTTCCGCATCTTGCGCCGTATTGCGCGAGTAAATTCGCGCTCGTCGGTTTGTCAAACGCGATGCGAAACGAACTTGCCAAAGACAATATTGACGTGACGACGGTTTGTCCGGGTTTAATGAGAACTGGAAGCCACGTCAACGCAATTTTCAAGGGAAAAAATCAGTTGGAGTTTGCGTGGTTCAGCATCGCCAACGCTTTGCCGTTTGCTTCGATCAGCGCGGAAAAGGCGGCGGATGAAATTATAGAGGCGTGTCGCAGAGGCGAAGCGGAAGCGATTATTTCGATTCCGGCTGAGTTTGCGGCGAAGGCAAACGCGATATTTCCCGAATTAGTGGCGGGAATTTCCGGCATCATCAATCAGATTTTGCCCGGCGAAGGCGGAATCGGCGAAGATTATGCTACCGGACTGGAAAGCACTTCGTTTGCATCGCCTTCAATTTTAACGGCTCTGCTCGACAAAGAATCACGCGAAAACAACGAACTAAAGCCGGGCGAACAATTAAATTGATTTTAAGTTACAGAACACAGAACAAGGGAAAAGAAAATTATGGAAAACTACAAAGAAGAAAATTCATTGATAAACACATTTACGACAACGGATACAAACGTCGGAACGAACGAGCGCATTGCTTCGCTGCTCGGCGGCGCGGGACTTATCGCTTACGGCATCTCGCGGAAAGACGGTTTAGGCGCGGTTCTCGGAATTTTAGGCGGCGGTCTGGCACTTCGCGGAGCAACCGGGCATTGTCAGGTTTATCAAAATCTGGGAATGAATTCGAGCGAAGAAAGAGCGTTCAGTTCAGCTAAATCAAACAAAAAATCGAACAACTGGCTGACCGGAAAGGTCGAAGTTACAAAATCCGTGACAATCAACAAATCGGCGGAAGAATTGTATAAATTCTGGCGCGATTTCGAGAATCTGCCGCAATTTATGAAGCATCTCGAATCGGTTAAAAACGGCGGCGGCTTGTATTCGCACTGGAAGGCGAAAGCACCTCTCGGTTATTCGGTTGAATGGGACGCGGAAGTTACGAACGAAGTTGAAAACCGTCTGATCGAATGGCGTTCAAAGGAAGGCGCGGATATTCCGAATTCCGGGAAAGTCGAATTTAAACCGACGAAAAATCGGGGAACGGAAGTAAAAGTGGATATGAAATATCAGTCGCCGGGCGGAAAACTCGGCTCAATCGTCGCCTGGATTTTCGGCGAAGAACCGAGCGTTCAAGTCGCAGAAGATTTGAAACGATTCAAGCGTCTGATGGAAGCCGGAATGAATCTGAAAGTCGAAGGACAGCCTTCGGGACGCTCGCCGCAGGCGAAAAAGGCAAACGCCTAAAATTTAATAATAAAAACACGGCAAATGCTGATGATCTCAGATTATTATTTTTTGTATGATTGAATCAATCGGCAGTTGTTCGTGTTTTTATTTCTCAAAACAAAATATCAAGGAGGGTTAAAATATGTCAAAAAATTTGGAAAAAGGCGA
Source organism: Pyrinomonadaceae bacterium (assembly GCA_965214585.1). Classification (GTDB taxonomy): domain Bacteria; phylum Acidobacteriota; class Blastocatellia; order Pyrinomonadales; family Pyrinomonadaceae; genus JAHCHG01. The sequence goes on from OZ243957.1 coordinate 4,508,105, forward strand.
TAAAGTCGAGTGGAATACGTCGCACGGGAAAACCGAAGGAACGGTTAAAAAAAAGCTGACTTCGGAAACGGACATCAAAGATCATCACGTCGCGGCTTCAAAGGAAAATCCCGAATATTTGGTTGAAAGCGACAAAAGCGGAAAAGAAGCGGCGCACAAACCCGAATCACTCAAAAAGAAGTAAAAATGAAAGACGAAGATAAGGAAACCATTAAAGATTTTAACAAAGCGGTAAATATGACCGCGAGCGAAATTTCCGATTGGCTCGAAACCGACGAATCGAAAGAGGTCGGCGACAAAGGCGAAGACGATAAAGGCGAATCAATCGGACATCGTTCGGGACGGCGCATTATTAAAATTTTAGAAAAAAACAAGGGCGAATATACCGACGACGACATCGAGCATATGCAAAAGGTCGTCGGCTATATTCATCGCCATCGGGCGCAAAAACCGGACGGCGATATTACAGATACGAATTGGCGTTACAGCCTTATGAATTGGGGAAATGATCCGAAAAAGGGAGACGAATAAAAATTATGAAAGCACTATGTTGGTATGGAAAACACGATGTTCGGGTAATGGATGTGCCTGACCCGGAAATTATGAATGATCGGGACGCGATTATAAAAATCACGACAACCGCGATTTGCGGCTCTGATCTGCATTTGTATAACGGTTATATTCCGACGATGCAGGAAGGCGATATTCTCGGACACGAATTTATGGGCGAAGTCGTCGAAACGGGCAAGGACATTAAGAATTTGAAAAAAGGTGATCGCGTCGTCGTGCCGTTTACAATCGCCTGCGGAAACTGTTTTTTCTGCAATCGTAAGATTTGGTCGTGCTGCGACAACTCGAACCCGAAACCGGGAACGGCTGAAACTCTTTACGGTTTTGCGCCGTCTGGACTTTTCGGTTATTCGCATATGATGGGCGGTTTTGCGGGCGGACAAGCCGAATATGTGCGCGTTCCGTTTGCCGATGTCGGTCCGATCAAAGTTCCTGAAACGCTTTCGGACGAGCAGGTTATTTTCTTGTCGGATATTTTCCCGACGGGTTATCAGGCGGCGGAAAATTGCGACATTAAAGAAGGCGACACGGTTGCCGTTTGGGGCGCGGGTCCGGTCGGACAATTTGCGATAAAATCGGCTTTGATGCTCGGCGCGGAAAAGGTCATTTCGATTGACCATTATAAAGAAAGATTGGATTTAGCGACGGAAACGAGCAAGGACGACAGAGTTGAAACGATAAATTTTGACGACACGGAAGTTTACGACAAACTCAAGGATTTGACCGGCGGGCGCGGTCCCGATGCCTGCATTGATGCCGTCGGACTCGAATCTCACGGAACTTCGCCCGACGCTCTGCTCGATTGGGCGCAGGTTTACACATATCTGGAAACTGGTCGCCCGCACGCGCTGCGTCAGGCGATTTATTCGTGTCGCAAAGGCGGAACGGTTTCGATTCCCGGCGTTTACGGCGGATTTTTGAATCAATTTCCGATGGGCGCGGCATTCGGCAAAGGTTTGACGTTCAAAATGGGACAAACCGATATGCACAAATATCTGAATCCTCTGCTGGAGAAAATCGAAGAAGGCGCGATTGATCCGACGTTTGTTATCTCGCACCGTATGAAATTAAGCGAAGCACCAATTGCTTACGATAAATTCAATACAGAGAAAAACGATTGGCGCAAAGTTGTGCTAACTCCATAAACCAATCGAACAAATGGAACGCCGTCCATCCTGGCGGCAACAAACGCGCTAAGCGTTTGAATAAAGCCGGCATATTTTAAAAACTTATCTTAAAACTTTAGAGTTTGCCGACTTTATTTTCGCGCTGTCGCGCTCATTGCCGCCAAGATGGACGGCGTTCCATAAATAATTTCCCGCCGAACTTCTCATAAAAACTCAACTCGTGATAAGATTTTTAATTCCCTGTTCAGAGTAACGGCTTGAGCCGTGAAACCGTCGTGCTTCGCAGGCGTTTTCTCACGCATAAATGCGTTGCTCTAAACGTAAGACAATCTAAATCAAGCCAAAAATCATTTTGTGCTTTCAAACGATTATGGACAAATTTTTAATTCGCGGCGGCACACCGTTAAAAGGCAAAATCGAAATCAGCGGTGCAAAAAATTCCGCGCTGCCGTGTCTGGCGGCAACGCTTCTGACTTCCGAAACCGTAACTCTGCACAATGTGCCGTATGTGCGCGACTTGATTACGCAGAGGCGTTTGTTGGAAGATTTGGGCGCGACTTGTTTGACTCCCGAACTGCACACGCACAAAATTTCGGCTTCAAACATAGAGATTTTTGAAGCACCGTATGAACTCGTCAAAACAATGCGGGCGAGCGTTCTCGCGCTCGGACCTCTGCTTGGAAGATTCGGGCAGGCAAAAGTTTCTCTGCCCGGCGGCTGCGCTATCGGAACTCGTCCGATTGATCTGCATTTGAAGGCGTTTGAAAAACTCGGCGCGGTAGTTTCACTCGAAGCGGGCGATGTCGTCGCTCGTGCGCCGAAAGGCAGGCTTGTCGGCGCGACAACAAATTTTGAAAAGGTCAGCGTTACCGGAACGGAAAACGTAATGATGGCGGCGGTTTTGGCGCAGGGAAAAACAACGATAAAAAATGCCGCACGCGAGCCGGAAATTGAAGATTTAGCCGATTTGCTGAATAAAATGGGCGCGAAAATTTCCGGCGCGGGAACGGAAACAATCGAGATCGAAGGAGTCGAAGATTTGGGCGCGGCGGAACATTCGATAATTCCAGACCGCATCGAAACCGGAACTTTTATCGTCGCGGCGGCGATTACAAAAGGCGATCTCGAAATTTCAAAATGTCAGCCGAAACATCTGCAAGCCGTTATCGAAAAACTGCGCGAAACAGGCGTAGAAATCGAGGAAATTGACAAAACGACTTTGCGCGTCAAATGCGGTGATAAAATGCTGCAAGCAAAAGACGTAAAAACCGAACCGCACCCGAAATTCCCAACCGATATGCAGGCGCAGTATATGGCTCTGATGACGCAAGCCGAAGGAACTTCCGTTGTTAAAGAAACAATTTTTGAAAACCGTTTTATGCACGTCGGCGAACTCGTCAGAATGGGCGCGGACATCCAGATTTCGGGCAACGAAGCGATTGTCAGAGGCAAAACCGAACTCAACGGCGCACCCGTTCAGGCATCTGATTTACGCGCTTCCGCTTCGCTCGTTTTAGCCGGACTCGCGGCAAAAGGCGAAACAATTGTTGACCGCGTTTATCACATTGATCGCGGTTACGAACGAATCGTCAGAAAACTCAGTTCAGTCGGCGCGGACATCGAGCGAATTGTGGAAAACGGAAAGTGGAAAACGGAAAATGGAAAATAGTTTTTTATTATAAGAAAAAGTTCGGTGATTCGTCGGGGAAATTTAGTTGTAAATTTTAATCTAAAATATATTTGATATTTGATAGATGAGTCGAGTCCTAAAAAGTTGCCGCGCAATAAAATTATCATTTATCAAATATGAATTGTATTTTGGTTTTTTTTAATTTATTACATTTGAAAATATACACCCACCTGCGAGGTAGTAAATTTGTGCCGAAAAATCCGCACTTTTCTGGTTCAATTGACAATTAAAAATCAACCGTCAACCGAATCTTTCCCCGCGCTTTTCCAAATTCCTTTGTCCGAATCCGCCATTTGTGGTTTAATAGATTTTATCCTTTATGAGTGAAAAAGATTGTATATTTTGCAAAATTGCGGCGGGCGAAATTCCGTCCGAAACGGTTTATGAAGACGATGTTTGTGTAGCGTTCAATGATCTGCATCCGCAAGCACCGACGCATATTCTGGTTATTCCGCGCGAACATATCGCTTCGCTGAATGAAGCGGAAAACAAGGAAACGCTTGGACATATTCTTTTGAAATTGGCGGACATCGCCCGCGAGGAAGGAATCGCCGAAGACGGTTATCGAACGGTGATAAACACCAACAGAAACGGCGGTCAAACCGTTTTTCATCTGCACGCGCATTTGCTCGGAGGTCGTCCGTTCAGCTTTCCTCCCGGATAAAAATTAACGGAAATTCAAGTTATGAAACGCATTATCTTAAATTCACTTTTCGGCGTAACCGTTTTGTTTCTAACCGCTTGCGTAAACAGCGGCGAAGCGCGAAACGAGAATGTAAATGTAAATCAGGAAGTAAATTCCGCCGAAAATATCAACAGCGAAAATACTAATGTTAATACCGATTCGGGTGAAGTTCCGACATTTACCGACGCGGACGAGGCTTTTGCCGAAGGCGAAAAGTATTTTGACCAAAACGAAAACGAAAAAGCGATTGACGCTTTCAGGCAGGCGACGAAACTGAATCCCGAATTAGCCGAAGCGCATTTTAAACTCGGTATTGCTTACGCTTTGGTTGAAAGTTTACAGGAAACCGAAGCCACGCCGACTCCCGAAACTGACGCAACGCCGACTCCGAAACGCAAAAAAAATAAAAAAGATAAAAAAGAGAGACGGGAAGCGCGGACAAAATCGGAAAAATCTTTTGAAAACGCCGTTACCGCATATAAAAATATTATCAAAAAAGAGCCGAAAAATGCGAGCGCATTTTTCAATATGGGACGCGCTTACAGCAAATTGGGCGACGACAAAGAAGCGAGAGAAGCTCTGGAAAAAGCCGTCAAACTCGAACCGGAAAACAGCCTCTATCAAACCGAACTCGGCGCGGTTCTGATCGAATTTGCCAAATATGACGATGCCGTTCGCGCTCTGAAAAAAGCCGTCCAGCTTGACGAAACGAATTTGCAGGCGGAAGAACTTTTAGAAGAAGCCGAAGCGGGCAAAAAGCGCATTGATTTCGGCGTAGATAAAATAATCGAAGGCAAAAAAAGAGGCGACGGATAAACGGAAAAACCCGTCTGTTTCTAAAAAACACACGCCAAATTCATTTTGTGTCAACTTGACAATCGAGCCGTTAAAAAGGACATTTTAATTGTCAGCAAATGTCTGCTTTTTATAGGCTTATGAAGATTGAAATAGAAAGATCGCAAAATCAAAACCTTCCTCTCGAACAAAAAATCAAAATGCACGAAGCGCGTGAGGCGATTATTGACCGTCTGGCGCGTGATCTGCCGACGAACATTGATCTGGAAAGATTTCTGCGCGTCGTCGTGTCGGAAATCGGGCGGATGATGAACGCCGACAGATGCGATCTTTTGCAATTGACCGACGAGAGCGAACTTCGCATCAGCCACGAATGGCGCAAATCGGAAGAAGTTCCCGTCAGCGAAGGCACGACGATTCCGTTCGACGCGGCGAAACTTTCCGAATTTTTCGATATTTCCGAACCGATCCGCATCAACGACACTTCAAAAGTTAAAAATGCGACCTTGAAATTTTTCACGAAAGCCTTGGAAACCCGTTCTCTGCTTGTCGTGCCGATAATTTTAAGCGGAAAGGTTTTGGGGCTTTTAGGACTTCACGATACAAAATCGCCGCGCAAGTGGCTCGATGAAGAAGTCGCATTTTTGCAGTCAATCGCCCAGCAGCTTGCCATCGGTTATCAATATACGAGCCTATACGTCGCGCAGGAAAAGGACTCAAAGCGAACAAACGCCCTGCTCGAAATTGCCAACACGCTCAATTCTCATTCTGATTTCAAGATCGTTTCGTCAAAGGTTTTAGAACGCGCCATCGGACTTGTCGGCGCGGATTACGGCGCACTCGGCGTTTTGGACGGAACGGGCAAGAAGATTTCGCTCGCGTCTTTCAAATCCGCCGCGGATGTCGAACCGAACAAGGTCTTGAAAATGATCGAGGAACACAATAAATCGCTCGACATCGAACCGTTTCCCGCGCTCGGAGATATTTTGCGCGAAGGCAAAACTCTGCGCCTCGTTGATACCGATCTGCCGTTTGCGATTCGGCTGATCTTTAATTCGCAGTTAAACGGAAAAGCCGCATTGGTCGCGCCGGTCAGAGTCGGCGGTCAGGCGTTCGGTCTGCTCGGTTTTGTCTGGGGCGAAGAAACTGCAAAGCCTTTTGAAGAACACGATGTCGCGCTGGTTGAAGGAATTTCCGATCAGATCGGGACGGCGTTGGAGCGCGATCAACTGAGCGCGGAAGTAATGCGCTTAAAGAGCGAACTTCACCAAAAAAGCAGCGAAATCGTCGGACAAGCTGAGCCTCTGCGCCGCGCCGTCAAACTCGCTTTGAACGTCGCCGATACGAACACGACGGTTTTGATTCAGGGCGAATCGGGAACGGGCAAGGAACTGCTCGCCAATCTGATTCATTATAATTCGGGCGGGAAAAACAAACCGTATATCAAACTAAATTGCGGCGCGATTCCCGAAAATCTGATCGAATCGGAACTTTTCGGACACGAAAAAGGCGCGTTTACCGATGCCCGAAATCAGCGCACGGGACGTTTTGAAGATGCAAGCGGCGGCACGATTTTTCTTGACGAGATCGGCGAAATGCCGATGGCGGCGCAGGTTAAATTGCTGCGCGTTCTGCAAGACGGCGAATTTACCAGAGTCGGCGGAAACGAGGTGATAAAATCGGATGCCCGCGTGATCGCCGCGTCGAATATTGATCTGGAAAAAGCCATTGAAGAAGGCGCGTTTCGCAAAGATTTATTTTATCGCCTGTCGGTTTTTCCAATCGTCGTTCCGCCGCTTCGTGAGCGTCCCGAAGATATATATCTGCTCGTTTTTCATTTTCTCGAAGTTTACAAGGAAAAAACCAAACGCTTCGTTTCGGGAATTTCCAAAGAAGCACTTCGCGCACTCGTTAATTACAAATGGTCGGGCAATGTCCGCGAACTCGAAAACGCCGTCGAACGCGCCGTTATAATCGCTTCGGGACGGCAGATAGAACTCGAAGATTTGCCCGAAGCGATCAGCCGCAAGGCTTTTGAAGACGACGCTCAGGCAAAACAGGAACGAATTCGCGCCGCCGGAAACGGCGATTCAATCGGCATCGAGATCGAACTTCCCGCCGCGCTTGCCGAAGTCGAAAAACAAATTATCGAAGCCACGCTCGATTATACGAACGGCGACAAATCCCGCGCTTCGCGTTACTTAAACATCGGCAGAAAAACGCTTTATCGAAAATTAAATCAGTATGAAGCGGGTGAAAACTAAATAGTTTGGCTTTTGGTCTTTGGTTTTTGGTCTTTGCTGAACTTTATCGTGAATTTATGATTATATATTAAGACAAAAGCCAAAGACCAAAATCCCAAAACCAATAATCATTATGAGCAAAAGAAAATTATCCAACGAAGATTTTTGCAATGCGGCGGAGCGTCTGAATTGTTCCGTAGCGGCAATCAAAGCGGTGGCGGAAGTCGAATCGCGCGGCGACGGTTTTGACGCTCAGGATCGCCCTAAAATTTTGTTTGAACGGCATAAATTCGCCAAATATACGAACGGAAAATATACAAATTCGCATCCGCACATTTCCAATTGGAAGCCCGGCGGTTACGGCAGAACGAGCGAGCAATACGACAGATTTACCCAAGCGTTTATGCTCGATCCGACTGCCGCGATGCTTTCGACCAGTTGGGGCAAATTCCAGATTATGGGTTTTAATTTTGCCATCTGCGGTTTCAAAAATGTTGACGATTTCGTTTTTGCGATGCAGGAAAGCGAAAGCAGACATCTGGAAGCCTTTGTCAGTTACATCACGCACAACAATTTGGACGACGAACTGCGAAATTTGAACTGGGCGGAATTTGCCCGCCGTTACAACGGAATTGATTACAAGAAAAACAATTACGACGTAAAAATGGCGGAGGCTTATAAAAAATTCAAGCGCGAAAATACAGATTGCTCGGAATACGATCTTCTGCGCCTCGAAATAACTCTGCGAATCGGCGACACGGGAAGCCAAGTCGTCGAACTCCAGCGAAAACTTTCCGATTACAAACTTTTATCGAGCAGCGATGCCGACGGCTTTTTCGGCGAGCGAACGCAAATGGCGATCAAAGCGTTTCAATGTTTGAACGGCTTAAAGGTTGATGGAATTGTCGGACGCGAAACCCGAAAAGTTCTGTTCGGATAAAACGCTGCTGATAAGATTCCGAGCCGTAAAAAAAAATACTGGTAAATATCTGAAAAGTTTAGTAAAATTTGAGCAATTAAATTTTCAGTTTCAGGAGTATTTCGATGTGTAGATTTTTTCTTATTTTCGTGCTTCTTTTGCTTTCCTTTTTTTCGCTTTCCGCATACGGACAAACCGAGCCTGTTCCGACACCGCCGCCGACAATTATTGATGAAGATGTTGTTGTAAAAATCTCAACCGCGCTGATTCAACTTGACGTTATTGTAACCGACAAAAAAGGCAGGCAGATAACAAATCTAACGCCGGAAGATTTCGAGATTTACGAAAACGGGAAGAAACAGGATATTTCTAATTTTTCATATATTTTGAGCCGATCCGCCGAAGAATCTTCAAATGACGATGTTAAAAATTCAAAACAAAAATACTCCGTTCCCGCGCCGCCCGCAAAACTGAAACTCGAACAAATAAAACGGACTTACGCCATTGTCGTGGACGATCTGGGACTTAATTTTTCGAGCATTCCGCAGGTGAAAAGTTCGATCAAAAAATTTATTAACGAGCAGATGCAGGACGGCGATTTGGTGGCGATCATTCGCACGGGCAGCGGAATCGGCGCGTTGCAGTCGTTTACAAATAACAAAAGCCAACTGCTCGCGGCGGCTGACAAAATAAAATGGAATTCGCAGGGCAGAGGCGGAATTAGTGTTTTCGAGCCGATTGGAAAGGATATAAAAGGCGAAATAGCTTCTACCAGCAAATCGGGCGGAAGCGTCGCGGGCGCGGATGCGGATGCGGAATTTGCCAAAGCGGTTGAAGAGTTCCGCAACGAAAACTTTACTGTCGGAACGCTCGGCGCGTTGGATTATGTTATTCGCGGAATGCGCGATCTGCCCGGAAGAAAAGCCGTAGTTCTCTTCTCGGAAGGTTTTGTGCTGCTTTCGGAAGGCAAACCGACCAGAATTCTTGATGGAATGCGCCGTTTGGCTGATTTGGCAAATCGTTCGTCGGTTATTTTATACACATTCGACCCGCGCAGCCTGCAAGTTCCGACAATGGGACTAGCCCAAGACGACATCACGGAAATTCTTCCCGACGGATACGATCCGGGCAGTTCGATCAACCCGACCGACGCAAGAGATACGGCGTTCAGAGAATCGCAGATGAGTCTGCGTTATCTGGCTGAGGAAACGGGCGGAATCGCTTTTACAAATCAAAACAATTTAACCGGAGGATTAAAAAAAGTTATCGAAGATCAGAAAGGTTATTATCTGATCGCTTATCAGCCCGATTCGGATACTTTTGACCCGAAGAAAATAAAGTTTAATAAAATCGAGGTTAAACTCAAGCGCAATGATTTGAACATCAGATACCGCAGCGGATTTTTCGGAGTTGCCGACGAAAAACTGGCAAAAGTCGAACTGACTCCGCAGAGAAAACTGACCACCGCTTTGGTTTCTCCGTTTGGCGCAGATGAGATAAATCTCGATCTTTACACGATTTTTTACAACGACAATCAAAATCGGACGTTTGTGCGCTCGTTTGTTTATGTTGACACGAGTGATCTGACCTTCACGCGCGAGGCGGACGGCTCTTATCAGGCAAAATTCGATGTGATGGCGATGATCTTTAATGCCAACGGCGCGTCTGCCGATAACAATATTACGACGCACACGCTGAAATTCACTCCGCAGCAATATGAAAATTACAAAGGTAAAGGAATCATCTACGATCTGCCCGTGCCGATTATAAAACCCGGCGCGTATCAGTTTCGCGTCGCCTTGCAGGACGCTGCGACAAAGAAAACCGGCGCGGCATCGCAGTTTATAGAAATTCCGAATATTGATAAAAAACGCCTGACGCTTTCAAATATGATCGTCAAGCAGTATTCGCCCGAAGAATGGAAAAAAATCACCATTCGCCAAAATGCCGATTCAAGTCAGGCGAATAATCTCGCTCTGCTCGATTCGGTCAAACGAAGTTTTAAACCGGGAACGATTCTGACTTATTCGTTCGTAATTTACAACGCCAAATCAGATGCCGGAAAACAGCCGCAGATTCGGCTTCAAGCCAAACTTTTCCGCGACGGAAAAATTATTTTAGAAGGCGAACCCTTCCAGATTAATACAAACGGACAAACCGATCCGCGCCGCATCGAAGTTTCCAACGCAATCGTTCTCGGCACGGATTTGCCGCCCGGAGATTACGCTTTGCAGATAATCGCAGCCGACGATCTGGCAAAAAGAAGCAGACAACTCGCGGCGCAGTCAATTGATTTCGAGTTGGTTAAATAATCGGGAAACTTTTCGATTCGGAATTTTATACAGAGGAGAGCATTATGAAACGAAAAACTTTTTGTCTGATTCTGACGATTTTTTGTGCCGCGATTGCAAATTTTTCGCAGGAAAAAATCCAAACCGCGCCGACTCCGCCGCCCGTGCAGGAAACCGACGACGTTATTCGCATCAGTTCAAAACTCGTTCTTGTTGACGCGCTCGTTTTGGACAAGGAAGGCAAGCAAATCACCAATCTGACCGCCGATGATTTTGAAGTTTTTCAAGACGGTAAACGTCAGGAAATCAAAAATTTCTCATACATTAACGGGAAAAACGAAATTTCCAATCAACCTTCCGGCAAAAATTCCCTGCCCGTTCCGCCGATCAGCGTTCGTTCCGATCAGGGCAGAACGATTACTTTTGTAATTGACGACGGAAATTGTCTTGCCACGCCCGAAAGTTTGGCACTTGCAAAAGACGGCGTGAAAAAATTTATTGATGAACAGATGCTTTCCGATGATAAGGTCGCAATTTACAGAACGCGCGGCGGCAGCAGTCTGATGCAGATTTACACTTCAAACAAGGAAGTTCTCAAAAATGTAATCAAGAAAGTGCGTTGGTTTCCGTCCGGCTGCGGCAGCGCGTTCGATGCGACGAGAAACGATTCGACGGCGAAAATTCTGACCGGCGAAGGCAGCAGAACTTTTGACAGCAATGAAACCAGACAATTTAAAGCCGATGCCGCCAATCTTAATCGCAATAATCAAGTCAGAGGTTCATTCGGAGTTTTGGGGTTCGTCATTGACCGCTTGAAAACTCTGCCGCAAAGAAAAATTGTTTTCTTCGTTTCCGAAGGAATTCCGATTAATTTTGAGGACGACACGATTTTATACGCTTTGAAGGAAATCACGGACAAAGCAAGTCGCGCCTCGGTGGTTTTTTATACGATCAGCGAAAAAGGTTTGACAAATCCCGGAATGTTCGAGGCGAAAGATGAAGTAAGCGGCGACGCGCTCCGTGAAGCCAGAATCGAGGAAGAGCGTTCTTTAAATCACGGACTTTCTTATCTGGCTGAACAGACGGGCGGTAAATTTATCCGCAACAAAAGTTTTATTGCTCCTGAGATCGAAAAAGTTTTAGGGCAGGAAAGCGGTTATTATCTGCTCGGTTATGAGCCGGATGAAGGGACTTTTAACGGCAAGGATTTCCACAAAATAGAAGTAAAATTAAAACGCGATGATTTAAAGATTTCGTCGCGCAAAGGTTTTTACGGACGCGAAGAAAAGGAATCCAGACCCCAATACAAAAAGCCGGACAGTCCGCTTTATCAAGCGATTGCGTCGCCTTTTCAGGAAAACGAAATAGATTTGCGCCTGACAACTCTGGTCGGAAACGATGCACGGGAAGGAAATTATATTCGCGCTCTTTTTCACATTAACGGAAAAGATTTGACCTTTACCGACGAGGCGGACGGAATGAAGAAAACCGTTCTCGATATAGTTGCGGTTACGATGGACGAGAAAGGCAAAATTATCGAAGAATTTAACCGCACATATCCGATTCGCATTCCCGCCAGAGGACTCGCTGCCGTTGCGCGAAACGGTCTGGATTACTCAACCGATATACCGATCAAAAAGCCGGGTTATTACAGTTTCCGGCTCGCCGTGCGCGATGAAAAATCAGGTCATTTAGGGTCTTCGAGCGATTATGTGCAAATTCCCAATGTTAAAAAAGACGAACTTTTCATATCGGGACTTATTACCACCGATATTGCCGAAAATAATAAACCGATGTTTCCGAAAAGTCGTCCGGTTGATGCCGCGTTTGCTTTGGTGTTCTCGAATACGATTGCTTCAATCCGGCAATACGAAGCGGAAATACCATTCGCGTATGTCTATCATATTTATAATGCCAAACTCGATAAAGCTGCAAAAAAACCCAAGCTGACGACAAGGTATCGCCTTTTCAAAGACGGTAAATTATTATCGGAAAGTCAGGAAAAAACGGTTGAAGTCGAAGAGCAAACTGATTTGTCGCGTATTCAGGATTACGGATTTTTGCGGCTTAATGAAGCGTCGCAGCCGGGCGAATACTTTTTACAATTAATTGTCAAAGATTTGATTGCGGACAAAATTTCGACTCAATGGATTAATTTTGAAATCGTCGAGTGATCCGCTTGTAAATTTTAAATTTCAAATTCCGAGTTTAGCCTGAAAAGATGTTAAACTTGGAATTTCCATTTATGGACATAATTATCGGAACAGCCGGACACATAGATCACGGAAAAACCGCGCTTGTAAAGGCTCTGACGGGCGTTGATGCGGATCGCTTTCCCGAAGAAAAAGAGCGCGGAATTACGATTGACATCGGTTTTGCCGAACTCGATTTGGGCGACGAAAAAATCGGTTTTGTTGACGTTCCGGGACACGAAAAATTTGTCAAAAATATGCTTGCCGGCGCGAGTGGAATTGATCTGGTCGCACTTGTTGTCGCCGCCGATGAAGGCGTGATGCCGCAAACTAGGGAGCATTTCGAGATTTGCCGACTTCTCGAAATCAAAACCGGATTGATCGTTTTGACGAAAAAGGATTTGGCGGACAAAGAGTTGCTCGAATTTGCCGAATTAGACGTTTCCGAACTCGTCCAAAATTCGTTTTTGGAGAACGCGCCGATAATTTCCGTGTCGGCAAAAACAGGCGAAGGAATTACGGAATTAAAAGACGCGCTCGAAAAACTCCGCAGAAAAATTCCCGAAAGAAAAAATGAAACGATTTTAAGACTTCCGATTGACCGCGCGTTTTCGGTCAGAGGTTTCGGCGCGGTTGTTACCGGAACGCTTGTTTCGGGCGAGATTAATGACGCGGACGAACTGGAGATTTTGCCCGTTGGCAAAAAAGTGCGCGTTCGCGGAATTCAAACTCACGGAAAATCGGTCAAAACCGCCCGCGCCGGACAACGAACGGCGGTCAATCTCGGCGGAATCGAGCATCAGGAAATTCAGCGCGGAATGGTTTTAGCGGCAAAGGACGTTTTGCGCCCGACGCAGATTTTCGATGCGGAAATTGAAGTTTTAAAGGACGCGAAAAAAAGTCTGAAATCCAGACAGAGAGTGCGCGTTCACATCGGCACAATCGAAGCGTTGGCGCGTGTTCAGGTTTTAAATGAAACGGGCGAAATCAAGCAGGGCGAAAAGGATTTTGTGCAGATTCGGCTCGAAATTCCCGTCGCCGCAATTCCGTCCGAGAGATTTATTCTGCGTTCGTATTCGCCGCAGATCACGATTGCGGGCGGGCGCATTTTGGACGCATTGGCAAGCAAACATCGGAAAAAGGATTTTGCAAACGTCGGAAAATATCTTGAAAATTTGATAAATTTTCAAGACGATAATGCAAAGCAATTAAAATTTTTTCTCGAAAATTACAAAGAGCGCGGCGCATCTTTTGCGGATTTGCAGGCGAAAACGGGTTGGCGCGAAAATGTTCTGGAAAAAGCGTTGGCGGAAAACGTCGAAAAAAACGCGATTATCGAAGCGGAGAATGTTTACATCGCCCGAACGCCGTTTGACGATTTGAAGGCAAAAACGCTCACGGAAATTGAAAATTTTCATAAAAAAGAACCGCTTGCCAAAGGAATTTTGCGCGAAACTCTGCGCGAGAAGATTTATTCGCACATTCCGAACGAGATTTTCAAAAAGGTTTTGAGCGAATTGGAAAAAGACGGCAAAATCGCGGCGGAAAAAGATATTGTTCGGCTTGCATCGCACAGTTTGGAATTATCGTCGGGCGACGAGATTTTGCGCGAGAGGATTTTGCAAATCTACAAAAACGCAAAACTCGAAGTTCCGAAATTGAGCGACGCTTTGAGCGATGCGGCGAAAGACGCGAAATCAGACGCAAATCACGCCCGGAAAATTTTCCAGCTTCTGATAAATTCGGGCGACATTATCAAAGTTTCCGACGAGTTTTATTTTGCGAGAAACGCGATTGATGATTTAATTGAACAATTAAAAGAGTTTGCTTCCGGTAGTGAAAATCGTCTGATTGACGTTGCGGAGTTCAAAAATATCGCCGGATTTTCGCGCAAATATGCGATTCCGCTGCTCGAATATTTCGATTTACAAAAAGTTACAAGACGCGCGGGCGACAAAAGAATAGTTTTGTAAATGGTATGTAAAGAGAGAAATTTGCCCGCGAATAAACTCGAATGAACGCGAATGAGCGCGAAGAAAAGAAAATTTAACAGGGATGAAGGAGATAAATGAGATAGAAGGAAGATTTCAAATTTCAGAAAAGGCTTTTGGGTTTTACCCGTTCGTTTTTCAAACTTTAAAAAAATCCCTGTTCATCACCTTTATCCCTGTTAAATTTTCCTTTTTTCGCGCTCATTCGCGTTTATTTGCGGGTGAAAATTCTTAAATCAAATGAGAAAATTTTTAACGGCAAAATGGCGGGATTTGGTAATGGCAAATTATGAAATCGAGCCGTCTTTGCTCGCAGATTTTGTGCCGAACGGAACTGAATTAGACTTTCACGACGGGAAATGCTTTGTCAGTCTTGTGGCGTTTATGTTCTTGGAAACAAAGGTTTTGCGCGTTGCCGTCCCGTTTCATATTAATTTTGAGGAAGTGAATCTGCGGTTTTATGTAAAGCGCGAAACGGCGGAAGAAACGAGGCGCGGCGTAACTTTTATCAAGGAAATCGTGCCGCGTTTGGCGATTGCGAAAATTGCCCGTTTTTTCTATGGCGAACCCTACGAAGCGTGGAAGATGTCGCACGAAAAAAGCGGAAACGATCTGCGTTACGACTGGCGGAAAGGCGGAAACGAAAATTATATTAAACTGAAAATCGGCGAAAATACGGGCGTTCCAAAAGAAAATTCGGGCGGCGAATTTATCATCGAACATTATTGGGGCTATACAAAACGCGGCGAAAACCGAACGGACGAATACAAGGTCGAACATCCGAAATGGGAACTTTTTGCGGTTGAAGATTACGAAATAAAAGCCGATTTCGGCAAACTTTACGGTAAGCGTTTTTCCCATTTAACCAACGAGAAACCGCACTCGATTTTTATGGCAAAAGGCTCGGAAGTATCGGTTTATAAAGGAGAAAAGATGTAAATGGTTGATTGTAAACGGTTAATTGGTTTTTTCGATTTGAGCCAAACAATTAACTATTTACAATTAACCGTTTGCTAAATTATGATCGGAATTGTTGCAGTTGCAAAAAATTACGCCATCGGCAAAAACGGAAAACTGCCGTGGCATCATTCGGCGGATTTGAAGTTTTTTAAGCGCACGACTTTGGGAAATGCGGTTGTGATGGGTTTTAATACTTGGCGATCAATCGGGAAACCTTTGCCAAAACGCTTGAATATTGTGCTTTCGGATTCGCACAATATTGAACATCAGCCGAATGTTCTGCTTTTGCGAAGCGTCGAGGAAGTCGCGGCGTTGGAGAAATATTTGAACTGCGATTTGTTCGTTATCGGCGGAGCGCAAACTTATAAAAATTTTGCGGATGTGACCAAAAAATGGATAGTTACAAGAATTCCCGAAACAGTTGAAGATGCGGATACATTTATGCCGTTGGATTTTCTGGACGAATTTGTTTTTCAGAAATCAGAGGAACTCGAAAGCGGTTTGTTTGTGGAAACTTTTGCGAAAAAATGAATTTGTAGTAGAATCCGGTTAAAAACAGGAGAAAAAAACTTATGATGGGCGGAAAAGATTGGGACGAATGGGTTGACGAATATGCGGAATCGCACACGCATCCGATTAACAAATTGACGCACAAAATTGGGATTCCGATGATTGCGTTGAGTCTGCCGTTTTTTGTCGTGGCGATTTTTGTTAAGGGATTTTGGGTTCTGCCCGTTTCGTTTTTCGTGATCGGCTGGATTCTGCAATTTGTCGGACATTATTTTGAAGGCAAACCGCCGGAGTTTTTCAAAGATTACCGCTTTCTATTCGTCGGCTTGCGCTGGTGGCTGAAAAAAATGCGCGTGGATGAGAAACACGAACATTGATTGTTGGAAAGAATAAGAGATTTTGCCCGCGAAACACGCGGAAAGGCGCGGAATAAAGAAGAAATATTTGCCGCAGATGAACGCGAATGAACACAGATTTCAAGAAAATATTTAACAGGGATGAAGGTGATAAACAGGGATTTTTTTAAAGTTTGAAAAACGAAACGGGTAAAACCCAAAAGCCTTTTCTGAAATTTGAAATCTTCCTTCTATCCCAATAATCTCCTTCATCCCTGTTAAATTTTCTTTTCTTTTTTTCGCGCTCATTCGCGGGCAAAATTCCTCTCTTTAATTTTAAAAATCGTTTACAATTAAAAAATGCTGTATCTTTCGCAAATTTTGAATCGTCCGATTTTTGACGCGGGCGGCGAAAAGGTTGCCGTTATCAAGGATGTCATCGTGCGTTACGGCGAAGAAGATTATCCGCTGGTTACGGGTTTGATGGCTGGTTATCGGCGGCGCAATTTTTTTATGCCGCAGACGAAACTTGCCGCGCTTGAGGTAAGCGGCGCGAAGATGAACTCGAAAATCTTGGATTTGAGTCCGTTTGAACGGCGCGAAGGCGAGGTTTTGCTGAACAAGGACGTTTTGGACAATCAACTAATTGATGTTGACGGCAAAAGAGTTGTCCGGGTTAATGACGTGCAGATTATCGAAGTCGGCAAGCGTTGGCGCGTAACCGGCGCGGATGTCAGCTTGCAGGGGTTTCTGCGCCGCCTGATGCCGCAGGGATTTTACGGCAGCGAGCGAGTTGTCGAAGTGATTGATTGGGCGGATGTCGGCTATCTGGCGACGGATAAAACGGGCGTGGCGGTAAAATTAAAATCTTCAAAAGACAAACTTTCGCGCCTTCATCCGGTTGAGATCGCCCAACTTGCCGAAACGCTTTCGCCGATTCACCGCACGGAAATTGTCGAATCTTTGGATGATGAAATCGCCGCCGACACTTTGGAAGAGATGTCAACGGAAAATCAGGCGCGTGTTTTGGAAGAACTCGACGAAGAACGCGCCGCCGATCTTCTGGAAGAAATGTCGCCCGACGACGCGGTTGATGTTTTAGGCGAGATGGACAAAGACAAAGCGCGTGAACTTTTCGATTTGATGGAAGAACACGAAAAGGTTGACGTTGCGGAACTGATGGCGTATGCGGGCGACACGGCGGGCGGTTTGATGACGACGGAATTTGTAACTTTTCCGAAAGATTTGACCGTTGGCGAGGCGATTGCAAATTTGCGCGAAATGGCGGAAACGCCGAATATGATTTATTATTTGTATGTCGTCGGCGAGCCGGATTCGTGGAAACTCGAAGGAATCGTCACGCTTCGCACCTTGATTTTAGCTGATCCGAAACTCTCCTTGGCGGAAATTATGCGAACCGAATTTCAAACCGCCCGAACAAACGAACCCGCCGAAGAAGTTTCCTTAAAAATTGCCGAATACAATTTGCTCGCGCTTCCCGTAATTGACGACGTTGGCGAAATCGCCGGAATCGTTACGGTTGACGACGCGATGGAAATTCTGCTGCCGAGAAGATTCGATTAAACCGTATCGCCGGCTGGAAGCCGGCGATACGAGTGTGAAAATGGTTTTTTATATAAAACAAACATTGTCAAACGCTTCGGCAAACTGATAGATTCATATTTACAACTAACTAAAAAGGAGTAGAAAAAAATTATGAAACGCAAAAGTATTTTATTTGTTACGATTCTGGCTTTGGTCGCGTTCGTCGCTTCGGCAAACACGAGCAGCGCGAAAGGCGATTTTGCAATCGGTTCGACGATTGAAAATTTCAGTTTGATCGGCACGGACAATAAACAGCATTCGTTCGACGATCTGAAGGGAAAAAACGGCGCGATTATCGTTTTTCTTTCGGCGCAATGCCCGGTTGTCAAAATGTATGACGAGCGAATCAACAAAATCGCCGCCGAATACAAAGCGAAGGGAATCAATTTTATCGGCGTAAATTCCAACTCAACGGAAGATTTTGCTTGGGTGAAATCGCATTCGGAAGAACTTTATAAATTCCCCGTTTTGATTGACAAAGGAAATGTCTTGGCGGACAAGTTGGGCGCAACCGTTACGCCGGAATTTTATCAATTTGATGCCGACGGCAAACTCGTTTTTCACGGTCCGGCGGACAACAACCGCAAAGGCGACAACATCACGGAAAATTACCTGCGCGACGCATTAAACCAGATGCTCTCGAAAAAAGAGATCAAGACAAAAACCGCAAAGGCTTTCGGATGCACGATCAAGCGCGTAAAGGCGGAAGAATAAAAATTAGGGAAAAGAATAATTTAACAGGGATAAAGGAGATTAACGGGATAATATTTTCTGACTTAGGAACGTGCAAATAATAAGTTATAACATTTTGATTTGAATTTATTTAATTATTTTATCCCTGTTCATCACCTTTATCCCTGTTAAATTTTCTTCGTTTTATTTTAAGATAAAATTTTTTATCAGCGATATTCAGTATGCAAAAAATACTTATAAATTCCGGCGAAGTGAAAAATAAATTTTATCGCTCCGCAATTCTAATCTGTGCTATTGTGCTTTTGTTTTCTGTTTCGTTTGCTCAAACGAAGGCGAAAAACAAAAAGGCAGACGCAAACGCGCCGAAAATTACAAAAGTTGACGAAGTTTCGATCAAAAAACTTCTCGTCCCGCGCGAAAAACCTCTGCTCATAAATTTTTGGGCGACGTGGTGCGTTCCGTGCCGCGAGGAATTTCCCGATTTGGTGGAAATTGACAACACTTTCAAAGGCAAAATTGATTTTATTACGATTTCCCTTGACGATCTGGCGGAAATCAGCCGCGACGTGCCGAAGTTTTTGAGCGAAATGAAAGCGGAAATGCCCGCTTATCTGCTCAACACGAACGAAGAAAGCCGAGTTATCAGTTCAATTTCAAAAGACTGGCAGGGCGGTTTGCCGTTTACAATTTTGTATGATGAAAACGGCGAAGTTGTTCATACAAAGCAAGGAAAGATAAAGCCGGAAATTGTCAAAGAAAAAATTTATGAATTGCTAAACGATAAATCGCCCGAAGATTCTGATGAGGATGCTCAATTAAAAATTAAAATTTTCAAAGAACTTACAAATTCCGAGAATCCTTTTGAAAAAGGCAAAAACGATGCTCAAAAAGATTTGGAAAAAGGCGAGATAAAAATTATCAGATACGGCGAAGGAAATGCTGAAACTGCTGAATCCGACAAATTGCTAATTCAAAAATACGGTATAAAATTTCCGCAATTCGGCTGTAAAATGACGGATGAACTCCTGAAATATATTCGAGGTTATAATGAAATTGCACAAGAGAAAATTAACGATTTAGTTTCAAAAATGCCTGTTGAATCAATCAATTTAAGTTCTTATCCAGAAGAGCAATACAATTATAAAAAAGGAATTGAAGATGCTAAGAAGGACATCGCAAACGGCAAATTTATTATTAAAACTTCCGGTTTCGGATTATATCCAAAAGGTGTGCCGGAATATGAAAAAGAAAATTATCCGGTTAAATATCAGAGCTACGGTTGTGTAATTCCAAGCAATTTAACTGAATATATTGACGGATACAACAAAATTTCGAGAACCGAAATAGAACGCCGATTCGGTAGTGGTTACGGAGTAATTCCGCCGTTTCGAGCAGATGCAAATTATTCGCCAAAGAATTTAGAAATTACAAACGAAGAAAGTAAAGAGAAAATCAGCGATGCCTTATCTGCAAAAGTGATTGAAGTTTCGGTTAATCAATTACCGGAATCAAATATCCGTTCTACTGAAGAAGGAAAAGAAGATGCGAAAATTGATATTGCCAAAGGAATCTTGAAAATAAAAAGATATGGACTGACAGCAGCGATTCCGCAAGATTCAATTAATGAACTCAAGAAAAAACACGGCATTGAAATTACAGAAACCGGATGTGTTTTAATCAACACAACAGCAGAATATTTTACTGCATATAATGAGGTGATGAAAGCAGAAATATCCAAAAGATTCGGCGTTAAGTTTCTCGAAAAACTTCCGCTTTAACTTTCGTGGAAATCAAAATTTAAGAAGATATGGAAAGAGAGTTTATCAGTTCTGATTTGAAAAAATCACGCTGAACTAATAAACTCTCTTTTTTATTTTAAACCGAAATTATCAAACAGAGAGCGATTTTTACAATGAACCAACCCGACATTACACCTGAATTAATCGAGCAGCACGGATTTACGCCTGATGAATACGAAAAAATTATAGAAATTTTAGAACGCGAGCCGAATTATACGGAACTCGGCGTTTTTTCGGTAATGTGGTCGGAGCATTGCAGTTATAAATCTTCGCGCGTTCATTTGAGCCGTTTGCCGACAACGGGCGAGCGCGTGATTGTGCCGCCGGGCGAAAATGCGGGCGTGGTTGATATTGGCGACGATTGGTGCGTGGCGTTTAAGGTCGAATCGCACAATCATCCGAGTTTTATCGAACCGTTTCAGGGCGCGGCAACCGGAGTCGGCGGGATTTTGCGCGATGTTTTTACGATGGGCGCACGTCCGATTGCGGCAATGAACTCTTTACGATTCGGGCATTTGGACGATGCGAAACACGCGAATCGCAACAAATCAATTTTGAAAGGCGTGGTCGAAGGAATCGGGCATTATGGCAATGCGTTTGGCGTGCCGACGGTTGGCGGAGAAGTCGTTTTTGATGAAGCGTATAATTTAAATCCTTTGGTTAATGCGTTTGCTTTGGGAATTGTCCGCAAAGATCAGATTTTCTTCGGCAAAGCGTCGGGCATCGGGAATCCGGTGATGTATGTCGGCGCGAAAACGGGGCGCGACGGTATTCACGGCGCGACGATGGCTTCGGCGGAATTTGACGACGCGGCACTCGAAAAACGTCCGACGGTTCAGGTCGGCGATCCGTTTTTGGAAAAACTTCTGCTCGAAGCGTGTTTGGAAGCGATGCGTTCGGGCGCGATTGAAGGCATACAGGATATGGGCGCGGCGGGTTTGACGAGTTCTTCGGTGGAAATGGCTGACCGCGCCGGAAACGGTTTAGAATTATATCTGGACGACGTGCCGCAAAGGGAAATGGGAATGACGGCGTATGAAATGCTGCTTTCCGAATCGCAGGAAAGAATGTTGATTGTTGCCAAACGCGGGCGCGAAAAGGAACTCGTCGAGATTTTCAATAAATGGGATTTGGACGCGGTTGTGATCGGCAAAGTCGTTGAAGGAAATCGTCTGAAAATTTTTCATCACAACGAACTCGTGGCGGATTTGCCGATTGATAAATTGACGGAAGCCGCGCCTAAGTATGATAGAGAAAGGGAGAAAGGGAGAAGGGGAGAAAGGGAGAAAACTCAAAAGCGAGAGCCGAAAACAGAAGATTTAGATGAAGTTTTGAGATTGTTGTTGGCTTCGCCGAACATTTGTTCTAAACATTGGGTTTACAAGCAATATGATTATATGGTGCGGACAAATACGGCGGTTTTACCGGGCGCGGATGCGGCGGTTGTCCGTGTGAAAGAAACTCGTCGGGCAATTTCGATGTGTTTGGACGGAAACGGCAGATTTTCGGCGGTTAATCCAAAAGAAGGCGCGAAATTGACGGTTTCGGAAGCGGCGCGAAACAACGTCTGCGTCGGCGGAAAACCGATTGCCGTAACGAATTGTTTGAATTTCGCTTCGCCGGAGCGTCCGAAAATTATGTGGGCGTTTTCGGAAACGATTGACGGAATTGCGGAAGCCTGCGAAAAGTTTGAAACGCCCGTCATTTCCGGCAATGTTTCATTTTACAACGAAACCGACGGCGACGGCGTTTTGCCGACTCCGACAATCGGAATGGTCGGTTTGATCAAAAATTCTAAAAAAATTATTACGCAGGGTTTCAAAAACGACGGCGACATTATCGCGCTTTTGGGAACGACGAACGATGATTTGTCCGTCAGCGAATACGCGCAAACCGTTCTCGGATATTCGACAAACGAACTGATCGAAATCGGCAAAGTTCCCGTTCTTGATCTCGATTTGGAGAAAAAAGTGCAGAACGCTTGCTTAAAATTAAACGACGAAAATCTGATAAATTCGGCGCACGACTGCTCCGACGGCGGGCTTGCCGTGGCAATCGCCGAACAATGTTTCGGTTCGCTTAATAATAAAGCGAACGGCGCGGAAATCGAACTTTCAAACGATAAAAATCTTTCGATTGAAAGTTTGCTTTTCGGTGAATCGCCGTCGAGAATTGTAGTCACTTTTGCTGCTGAAAATCTTGAAAGTGTGAAAAAGATTGTCGGCGATTGCCCGTTTGAAGTTATCGGAAAAGTTGCGGGAAATGATTTGAAAATTAGAATCGGCGATGAAGAAAAAATTTCCGTTTCCGTTTCGGAATTGCAAAGCATTTGGAAGACTTCGCTTGAAAGACAACTTGAAATATAATGATTTGTGAGGTGAGCAATTATGACAGTCCGCGAACAAGTGTTTTCAAAATTAAATCTTTTGACCGATGAACAAATCAAGCCGATTGCATTTCATTTGCCGTAATGAAAGAGCTAAAAATCAAAAAAGCATTAACTTTTGATAAGCATTTTACTCAAGCCGCTTTTGAAAAATCCCTTAAAATGAGTAAAGCCGGAATTTACATTCACATACCATTTTGCAAATCGCGCTGTTCTTACTGCGACTTTGCGACGGACGTTTATCGAAACGCCGAGAGCGTTGAGCGTTATATAAATGCGCTCATCAAAGAAATTTCAGAAAATCAATTCAAAATCCAAAATCCAGAATCCAAAATTGAAACGGTTTATTTCGGCGGCGGAACTCCTTCGCTTTTGACGGCGCAGCAGTTGGAAAATATTCTCGCGGCAATTTATAGAAACTTTTCGGTTGAGAAAGATGCGGAAATAACTTTGGAGATGAATCCGGCGACGGTTTCGTTTGAGAAATTGAAGGATTATAAATCTTTGGGCGTAAACCGCGCGAGTTTCGGCGTGCAGACGTTTGATAACAGAGCGTTGAAAATTCTCGCCCGCGGGCATAATGCTGATGACGCGCGGAATACTTTTGAGCTTTTAAAACGCGCCGGCTTTGAAAATATCAGTTTTGATCTGATCGCCGGCTTGCCGAATCAAAGTTTGAAAGATTGGGAACGAAATCTAAACGAAGCGTTAAAAATGAAACCCGAACATCTCTCGCTTTATCTGCTGGAAATCCACGAAAAAACGCCGCTTGCCGAACAAATTAAAAGCAGCCGTCAACCGCTGCCGGACGAAGATTTGGCAAGCGAAATGTATGAACTGCTAATCGAAAAAACTTCGGCGGAAAACTACCGGCAATACGAAATTTCAAATTTTTGCCGGCGCGGATTCGAGTCCAAGCACAATAATAAATACTGGCTGTGCGAACCTGTTTACGGTTTCGGAGTTTCGGCACATTCTTTTGACGGCGAAAACAGGCGTTGGGCGAACGAACGCGATACGGCGAAATACGTTGAATTGATCGAAAGCGGAAAAACGGCAGTTTGCGAAGATAATTTTTTAAGCGACGAAGAAATCGCCGCCGAATTTGCTTTTCTGCGGCTGCGTCTGGCAGCGGGTTTGAATTTACGCGAATACGAAAGCAGATTCGGCGTTGATCTAAGAGAAAAATACGCAAAAGATTTCGCCGAATTTAAAGAT